>CAVPZP010000001.1:0-19881 GCA_963710215.1 Lewinellaceae bacterium
GTGCCGCCGACTCTCGTCGACGGCACCATCTTCATGGGAATATAAAAACTCATTCAAAAAAATTAATCCTGCCCATCCCAGGGGAAGGTCCCGCAGTCTACTTTCAGGATGGTGATGATCACCTCGTCGCTCACCGGCCCGCAGGCGGTGCTACCGAAATCCATCGGGTTATCCGAGGTCAGCGTGAGCGTCACCTCGCCCGCCAGGGCGTCGGCCGCGCTGGGGGTGTAGGTAGTAGCCGTGCCGAAGTCACCCATCATGGTCCCGGTATCGTCGAAAGTACCGCTGCCGCTGGTCGTCCAGGTTCCGCCGAAGCCGGTAACGTCAGTGGGCGAAATGCTCGGATTGAGATCGGAGAGCAGCACGAATTTGCTACCGCAAATAGTCACCACCATCCCGGCTTCTACCTCCACGTTACAGAACACGCCCGCATCAAGATCGGGGTAATTGGTGCCCGACGTAAGGAAGCCGGTATTGTCCGACCGGCCGTTCGGGGCGGCGTCGGAGTCATCGTCCTCACTCGCGTTACCATCCACGTTCTGAGTGACGGGATCGTAGAAGCCGGCTCCGGGGGCGGTGCTGAAGTCGAAGACGACGTAGTAATCGCCCGGCGGCAGGTTGGTGAACTCATAGAAACCGGCGGCATTCGTCAATACGGTTCCGGGGGTGGCACCGGGTAACGGATCGCCGTTCACGTCGGTCGTTACGGGTGTTCCGGCGGCCGTGAAGAGGGTAACCGATACGCCGGCCAGCGGCAAGTCACCCACCGTTTGCAGGCTGTTCCGGTCCACGTCCACGAATACGGTATCGCCGAGGCTGACGGGGGCAAAGAAGCTGAGGTCGAGCGTCATGTTGCCGTTATCGTCGTCCGTGTTACCGACGGTATTGTCCTGATCGTTGCCCTGGCTACCTTCGTTCACACCATCCGTCGGTTCTACGTTAGCGGATAGCGTAATGACGCCCGTGCGGACCTCAGTACCGACTCCGCCGGCCTGCACGCCGTTGTCGTCCCCGTCGAGGTTACCGTCAGGATCGACTTCGCCGGCGAAGGTACCACTACTGGTATTGGAAGAGATGCGACAGTTCTCCAGTGCCGCTCCGGCGGCAAATGCGGCTACGGGCACCTTGACGAAGTAGTCGCCGGAGGAGAGGCCGCCGAAGAAGTAGTCGCCGTTAGCATCGGTAAAGCGGCCGGGTTGGCCGTCGTCGTTACCACCGCCGTCGTCGATCCCGTCAGGACCGAAACCGTCGTCGGCCGTTCCGAGGATACCGTCGGCACCGGTTACCAGATCAGTGTCATCGGTTCCATCGTTACTACCGTCGCCACCTTCCAGGCAGAGTATGACCGGCACGTTCGGGATCCCGGCTTCGGTACCTTCCTGGAGACCGTTGTTGTCGGCATCCTTAAATACGGTGCTGCCCAAACTGACCGAACAGCCCGATAGCGGGATGTTGTTGTCCAGCACTTCGGGGTCTCCGCGCTCGAAGGCGATTTTGAAGTAATACGGATTGGCGGCTTCGGAAAAGTCATCCAGAATGACCATGTCGGTGGTCGTCGATCCCACGCGGAGCGGACTTTGACTGGTCGGGTTATCCGCCGATCCGCCCATTGGGTCGAGCGCGCCCATCGCCCCCGCACCCGTTGCGGGCAATCGGGTGGTACTCAGGGCGTAGCCGGCCGGAGGGGTGTAGGTAATGGTAAACACGTCGGGCGTGCCGTCGGAAAAGAACTGATACTGACCGTTGGAACCGTCGCGGGTGACGATGAAGGTAGCGTCGTTCATGGTCGTTATCTCAACGGTGCCGCCGGTAATCAACTCACCGGTTTCCTCGCAGTACAGATACCCCATCGGATCGACCAGGCAGGCCGTTTCGGGTACGGTAATGGTCGTATCGATGAAACAACCGTTGTTCTCGTTGAAAATACGGACAACGAAGATGCCGCCGGCGTTGGGAATGCCCGTTTCCAGGTTGATTTCCGTGCCGGAGATCGGAGCGGCAGCCGCGTAGTCGGGTCCGTTGTACATGGCAGCGCCGATGGAACTGACCCCGAAGCGGTCCGCGTTCGTGTAACGCATGAGCACGATGCGGCCGTCGTCGACGGCATCATTGGTACAGGCACCGGGAATGATCACCAGGCGAAGATCGGTTGGTGGAACGCAGAGTGGGACCAGGCCGACATCGAAGGTATGATCGGTTTCCTCCGCGACGAACATGATCACCGGCATATCCCCCACCCCGCCGGGAACGGTCATCTCCGTAGCATCGGAATCATTCAGATCGGGATTGCTTCCTTCGCCGGTATCGTTTCCGGTGAGCGCGTACGTGAGGGTACCGACGGTCAGTTCATCGGTGGTATCGTCGTAAGCATCGCCCATGATGACGATGAAGTACTTTTCGCCTTCCGTCAGGCCGGTGAAACCGGTCATGGCCGTACCGTCGGGGTTTACGCCGGTGACGTCCACGTTCGAGGGGTCGAAGTAGTACTGGCCGCCGTCGGCGGTCACGTCTACGCCCACCAGGGTGCCGGCGTCGTCGTAGAGTTTGATGGTGACGCCGTCGAGGCCCTTCTCACAGGCTTGCTGGATTCCGTCGGGGGTTCCTTCTTCGGCCCAAACGTAGTTACCGATCTGGATGGGTAGTGGCGGGCAGGAACTTGAAAGTGCTACGTCACCACCGATCCCTTTAAAGTCGTTGATGTTAAAAGAGGGGATATACGGCACAGCCGCCGTGGGCCGGAGAAAGTATTGGGTAGTTCCGTTACCATTATTGGTGAAGTCATGGGGGAACACCAACAAGCCGTGGGGGCCTTCCTCCGTGCGCATATCGGAACTGGAAACTACGTACTGATACGTGCCATCATGGCGGTCCCAAATGCCTATACCACCGTATCCATCGTCGTTACTCGTTTCATCATTACGGTAGCGAATCCTGATCTGGCTGGCCGCTTCAGAGAATATACCGTTGGCATTATTATCCGTAATGATATAATAGGTGGCACCGTGGTTGTGTGAAGTGGGGTAGGCACCCGCGCAGCCCGTGCGCAGGGCTGCCACCAGGGATCCGTCTGGATTAAACTCTAGGTCGGAAACGGCTACCCAGCCGGGTTCGATGGCAAACAGGAAGCCAATGTCTCCATCTGGTAAGATAGTCTTATGAAAAACTTCCGTATTCGTAAAGTCTCCACTAGCCGTTAGATCAATGGAGTAAACGCCGGGGGTAGTATTAAGCTCGTGGGTGCCGAAGAACAACCGGTTTCCGGCAGGATTTACGGCCATCCCGTATGGCTTGGCATCCGCTGCCCAACCGGGGGAACCGTTGTCGGAAGCGAAATTGGCAAGTGTTTGAGGATCGAATACACTTAAGATGGCACCCGTAGCACTGATCCGATAGATAGCCCCGTCCTCAAAGTTGGAAACAAAGAATTGATCGTGCGCAGCGTCGTAGACGATGTTTCCCAACCCAGGACCCGTTGTACGGGTCAGGGATGGGTCCGTTTCGTCTTCACAGGAGAAGTGGGTGAAAGTGAACTGTTGCTGCGGCAGTTGTACGAAAACGCTAGGTTCTCCCGTCTTGGCATCTAGTTGGTAAACCGTACCTGCCGCTCCCAAATCCTGTGGACCGCCGCCCAAATTACCGTAATTAATTATCGCTACGGCGAGGTTTTGCGGTGTAGTTCCGCCAAGATCGTAGCCAAAAATATTCGAGTAATGGCTGGAAGCCGTCACGTACATATTTCCTGTTGCATCAAAGTCCGTACCGAAGACGTTACCGAGCACATCGACCGTCCAATCCGGATGGTGGAACACCCCCGGATTTATTTCCGGCCGGCTAGCGGTAACGGCAATGTTCCGAAAATCAAGTAACCCGACTACGTACCGTTCGCTCATTGGCAAATTGTCGATCGTACCACAGGTAATGACGCCGATTCCCGGACCAAGAAGCCGCTGTCCGTAAAACAACTCACCTATCGGAGTCTCTGAATTTACGTATGCGGGGCAATAAGTGACAGGATCTACCACCCCGTAATCCACCGTACAGTTCCCGCTTCCCGGCATCACGAACCGCACCTCCGTCGCGTTATCGGTTCCGGCAAAACCCGGCTGTAAATAGTCCAGCGCGGGCGGCAGGCTGAACTCCACGCGGTACTCGGCCGTCTGGTCCAGGCCGGTGATCGTCCACCCACCACCGGCATTAGTGGCCACGGGACTGCCCGCTACCTCATTACCGGCACAGTCATACACGCTCACCACTACGCCCGACTGACCGGGATTCCCCGCCTTGGCTCCGTCGTTCTCAAAATCCTGGAAGACCACGCCGCCGATGTCGCCGGAGTTGCCGGCGCAGGCCGGTGAGGGGGGCAGCATACAGCTCATCGGCGCATTGTAGGCCGCAGCGGCCAGGTCCATGCAGGTCGTCGTAGTCGCAAAAGAGGCCGTCACGTCGATGCCCGTTGTTCCGTCGCTACTCAGGCCGACCAGGGTGAATACGTCCGTACCCGCAGTCATGGTGGGTGTAAAGTTTTGGCTCATGCCGCCGGCCGTAATGGTGATCATCTCCCCGGCCGGGGCGTCGGAATAGGTCAACTCCACATCCAGCGTATACTGGCTGGTAGTGGGTACGCACGCGCCGGGAGTAACCGTACCGATCGCCAGCATACAGGAAGGGGCCAGGCCCACGTCCAGCGTATGGTTACTCGCACCGTCCGTCGTGTAGGAAATCATCGGGTAGCCCGTCAGGCCCGCCATCGTCATCAGGCTCGCGTCGGAGTCGTTCCGGTCATTGGCATCCGGCCCGGCAATGGAGGGCGCGGCGTCAGTAGTAGTCAGGTTGTACATCTGTCCGCCGACCGAAAACTGACCGGTCCCGGGTGAGAACAAGCCGTCCGTAGCCGTGAGCGTATGATCGTAGCCGAATACGATAGCGTATTCGGTTTCATCCGCTATATTGTCAAAAAAGTACTGCCCGCCATTGGCCGTAGTAGTCACGGCCGTAAATGTGGTAGTTGCCTTATCAAATAATGATACGGATACGCCGTCGATGCCGTTTTCGCAGGGGTCCTGCACGCCGTCTCCGTCGGTATCGAACCAGACGTAGTTGCCGATTTGGATGGGGATAGGGTCGCAGAATGCCTCCACGTCTCCCAGGCCTACCCCTTTGGAGAAGGTATTGGCCGTACCGGCGGTGTACACATCCAAGCCGCCCAGTTGCTCCCCGTTAATATTACTAAGCATACTGAATCCGGCAGCGTTTCGCCCGTTTCCGCTGGCATCGAATGCCGATATAATCAGGTTGCCGGAAGCAGGCAGGACGGTCATCCCGCCCAGGGAAGTTTCCCAGTGCTGCACGTTTCCGCAGGTCGAGCATTCCACGTAGGCATCACCCCAGTAGAACTCCCGTCCGTTACTTCCCGTAGGTCCCGAGGGCTGGGGAACGATTATGTCTTCGATCATCGCCGGCACGTTGCTGGTACGGGTACCACCTATGCCGCTCGTAACGCCGTCATCTTCCAGTATCCAGGAGGAATTGGACTGTTTACCCGCCCGTAAAACATCTCCTGAAGCAATGTAGCAGATAGTGTTCGTCCCACCGGGGCCGTACGGTGCCTGGGGCTGGTAGTTCACGTTACCGATCTGCAAGCCGCCCCGGTCCAGGAAGCCGAGAATCATATCGCCGTTCAGGTCAAATTCGATGTCCGCTAGTATGGGCTGGGGGTAACCGTCACCACCTACGCCGCAATTTGATTGCGAATAACCATTGCTGGTCATAGTCGAGTAGCTGTCCGTCCAGGGACGCCAGTTACCATCCTGCCCCGAACCAACCGCCGACAATGGTTGCTTGGTGTAGTTCAACGGTGCGGTCAGCACCGGCCCGGACCAGGACGTAGTTGCCGGGTCGTACACCATTACGTTAGCCGTCACGTTGTTGATATTCTGACTCGTTGCTCCGTCACAGATCAATCCGACGTAAATTTTTTCGCCGTCACCGGCATCGTGGACTTTGAGGCCCCACGGCCGAGCGGTACCCCCGGAACAACCGATACTGGGAATAACCGGCATGGCCACCGCGCTGCCGGCAGCCGGGTTGTCGGTACTAATGGAATACAATCGCCGATTAGCAAGATTCATCACCCACAATGTGCTTTCATCGCTGGAAATATCGATGTCTCCCAGTCCCGCCTTAGCTGCGAACCCAAATGCGTCGGTGTCGTAAGTCGGGGTACCGGGAGCTGCGTTAACCAGTCCGCGCGAACTGTTGCTGGCGTAACTACCAGAGCCGGCCAGGGTGCCGAAATCGTAGAGGGTGGAGGTGGTTCCGCTTCGCAGGTCGATTTGATACACGGCACCGATACCACCGGGACCGAAGCCGGCATGCCGCTTAAGTAAGGAAGAGGCGTACAGCACTCCTCCCGTTCGGCTTTCGCTCAGCCCCCAGGTGGCACCTACCTGCCCGATGGTGGCAAGGCTCCGTACGCTTTTACTACTCAGGCGCACGCTGTTCGTTCCATTTACTACGGCCAACAACTCCTGGCCGGTATTGAAAGACACGCCGATTACCGGAATGCCGGCGGCACCGGCGGGGTTAGTCGGATTATCCGGGTCCATGGGGTCGTCTCTGATAATAACCAAGGCGGTAGCCCCGGCGCTGATGGCCATATTCGTCATTACCGAAGTAGCACAATTTCCCGACTGAAAAGTGGCCAGTGCGATGTTTCCGTTTACCTGCGCGGCGTTCGATATGGCGGTACAACCGTCGTTGACGTTTCCGCTGCCGTCCATGACCAAAACCATCTCACCGGTTAGGTCAAAACTCTGAGTGCCGTTAGACGAGTTTCTGAATCGGAACTGCGAGGGATTAGCCGAAGGATTTATAATGGTCAACGTACTTCCATCCGTGACCAAATTACCCTCTTGAGCGGAAGTGGAAATAATGGCCGGCTCGTTGACGACATCGGGGTGGTTAGGGTCGCCACTCAGGTAGCATCCGGTACCGAGTTGCAAATTAGCTTCAGCACAGTTTAGCATTAGGTTCACCACCCCCCAATCCACCGTACAGTTCCCACTCCCCGGCACCACGAACTGCACGTCCGTCGCATTATCCGTTCCGGCAAAACCGGGCTGCAAATTATCCAGGCTGCCGTCAGCCGGCAGGCTGAACTCCACGCGGTAAGTATCCCCCTGGGTCAGGCCGGTTACCGTCCACTCGCCGTTGGCATCCGTGGTCGCGCTGCCCGCCGTGCCGCCATTACAGTCAAAAACCGTAACCACCACGCCCGCCTGACCGGTTTCAGCGGCGTCGTTCGTCCCGTCATTATCGAAATCCTGGAAAACCGTGCCACCCAAGTCACCGGGGTTACCGGCGCAGGGGGCCGGCGGTGCCCCGGCCGACTGCGTGTCGCTCATCCGTAAAAGTCCATCCGGCTCCGATAATACGTAAGCGGGCCGCACCGAATAGGCGCGGGCGTAGGCTTCCGCGGCGGCGGAAGGTAACAAAACGGGAAAATGAGGGTAATCCGCGTGACCTGCGGCGAGGGGCTGCGTCAGTAGCGACAGCAGACTCAAAAATACCAAAAAAAAGCGTGTAAATAAACTCATAGTTTCATGTGATATGCCGCCGGATCGAGGCGGTAAGTGATTGCAGGCAAGCAATCGTATCACATAAAAAAAGAGTACGCGCCGGAGCTATAAATGGCTCGGCAAGGACAACCCCGACGATGGTGCGCGGTGAATTTAAAGCGCACGTCGCCAGACGAGAGATTTACAGGTTCACGCAAAAAAATGCGCACAACTCCCTATAGGTCTGCAAGATAGCAACAGGCTATTCCCGCTACTCGGTCGTATTTTTCTTTCATGTGATAAGACAGCTTCCGAAGAAGACAGTACAAACATATGACTTTTTGCAATAGGTAGCGTGATATTTTAATCAATTTTTTTTGACTGGGTTGGAGTTTTTCGGGAAGGTGAACGTATAGTAGACGTATGTTGATGCTGCGGCAGCACCCTTGAAGCTATGCGATCCGGAATCCACTAGCTTGCTATCCCCGACTGGACGTGGGGAATTCACTCTTTCACGAGCGCCGGAGGTCTCGCATCTGCCCGCACCAGGGGTGGGAACCAGGCCGACCGGCAGGGAGGCAGCCCGCAGGGCCGGAGCGAAGCGGAGTGGTGGACGGCCCGGCCGGACGCCCGCCAGGGCGGCCGGGGTGCCCAAAAACATGAACCGCCCCGCGCACTAGTACCTCGTAAACCGGTTTAGGCCAAAAAGTAAGATTGCGGCAACCCGATAAATGCCGCACCTTCGTCCGCTAAACCACGCCACCAATGACCCCATCCCACGTCCGCCGCTTTGATCGTATCCTCGTTGCTAACCGGGGGGAGATCGCCATTCGCGTGCTGCGCGCCGCCAGTGAGCTGGGCATCCGGACGGTGGCGATGTACACCTATGAGGACCGCTACAGCCTGCACCGGTACAAGGCCGATGAGAGCTATCAGATCGGGCCGGACGACAAGCCGCTAAAGCCGTACCTGGATATTCCGGCCATCATCAAGCTCGCCAAGCAGCAGCGGGTGGATGCCATTCACCCCGGCTACGGCTTCCTGTCGGAGAACACCGATTTTGCGCGCGCCTGCCGCGACGCGGACATCGAATTCGTGGGGCCCAGCCCGGAGGCGATGGACCAACTGGGCGATAAGGTGACCGCCAAAGCCCTGGCGCGGCGCGTGAACGTGCCGCTGATCGAGGGGAACCGGGAGGACCTGACCAGCGCGGCCGTGGCCCTGTCCGAAGCCGAGCGGATCGGCTACCCGGTGATCATCAAGGCCGCCTCGGGCGGCGGCGGGCGGGGGATGCGCGTGGTGCGCGACCCGCGAGACCTGGCCGTAGAATTCGAGGAGGCTAAATCGGAGGCCACTACCGCTTTCGGGGACGGGACGGTCTTTCTGGAAAAATTTATCGAAAACCCCAAGCACATCGAGGTGCAGATCGTCGGCGACCGCCACGGTAACCTGGTGCACCTGTACGAGCGGGACTGCTCCGTGCAGCGCCGCTTCCAGAAAGTGGTGGAAGTGGCCCCCTGCGTGACGCTGGACGAGGCCACCAAGCAGAAAATGTACGACTACGCCCTGCTGCTCTGCCGCGAGGTGGGCTATTCGTGCGCCGGGACGGTGGAGTTCCTGGTGGACGAGGACAACTCGATCTACTTCATCGAGGTGAACCCCCGCATCCAGGTGGAGCATACCGTGACCGAGGAAATTACGGGCGTGGACATCGTGCGGCTGCAATTTCTGGTGAGCATGGGCTACCGGCTGGAGCACCCGATCATCTTTATTAAGGACCAGGACGACATCAAGATCAACGGCTGCGCCGTGCAGTGCCGCGTGACCACGGAAAACCCCAGTAATGGCTTCCGGCCCGATTACGGCACGCTGATCGCCTACCGGTCGGCTTCGGGCATGGGCATCCGGCTGGACGCGGGATCGGCCTTTGCGGGGGCGGTCATCAGTCCTTTTTCGATAGCATGCTGGTGAAGGTGACGGCCTGGGGTAATACCCTGCCGGGGGCCTCGCGGCGGCTGCACCGCGCACTGCGCGAGTTCCGGGTACGGGGCGTGAGCACCAACATCGGTTTCTTGCTGAACGTACTGGAAAACAAGGAATTTCAGCGCGGCGAGGCCACGGTAAAATTCATCCCCAACCACCCGGAGCTGCTGAAGCAGCGCAACTTCCGCGACCGCGGCACCCGCCTGCTGCGCTACCTGGGCGAAACGGTGGTGAACGGCAACCCGGACGTGAAGAAACCCGAAGTGGGCCGCGAGTTCCTGGTGCCCAAAGTGCCGGCTTTCGATGCCTACGCCCCCTACCCCACCGGCACCCGCGACCGGCTGCGCGAACTGGGTCCCGAGGGCTTCGCCGCCTGGCTGAAGGCCGAAACCAAGATCCACTACACCGACACCACCTTCCGCGACGCGCACCAGAGCCTATTGGCCACCCGGATGCGTACTTACGATATGCTACGCGTGGCCGAAAGCTTCGCCAAGGCCGAAGCCGGCGAACTGCTGAGCATGGAAGTATGGGGCGGCGCGACCTTCGACGTGGCCCTGCGGTTTTTGAAGGAAGACCCCTGGAAACGGCTGGAAAAGCTGCGGGCCGCCATCCCGAATACGCTGTTCCAGATGTTGCTGCGCGGCAGCAACGGCGTGGGTTACAAGGCCTATCCGGATAACCTGATCGTGGCTTTCATCGAGCGGGCGGCCGAGGAGGGCATCGACCTGTTCCGCATCTTCGACTCGCTGAACTGGGTGGATAACATGGAGGTCAGCATCCGCGCCGTACGCGAACGCACCGGTAGCCTGGCCGAAGCCTGCCTCTGCTATTCCGGTGACCTGAGCGACCCGGCCGAAACCAAGTACACCCTGGATTACTACCGTGAACTGGCCCAGCGCCTGGAGGGCGCGGGAGCGCACATCCTGGCCGTGAAGGACATGGCCGGACTACTGAAAGCCCGTGCCGCCACCGAACTGATCGGGATGTTGAAGGACACCGTCAGCCTGCCCATTCACCTGCACACCCACGATACCAGCGGCATCCGTGGCCACCTACCTGCGGGCCGTGGAGGCGGGCGTCGACGCTATCGACGTGGCGATCTCCTCGCTCTCGGGCCTGACCTCGCAGCCCAGTTTTAACTCCACGGTGGCCATGCTCCAGGGACACCCCCGCGAGAACCCCTTCGACCTGGAAAAATTGAATGCCTACGCCGATTACTGGGAAACGGTACGCACCTACTACTACCCCTTGAGACCGAACCCGGTCGAGTACGGCGGCCATCTACACCGGTGATTCCCCGGCGGGCGGTTTCCAACTTGCGCCCCAGGCGCGGGGGCTGGGCTGGAGGAGCAATTTCCCGCTGATCCGCAAGAATTACGAGGCGGCCAACGAGTTGTTCGGCAACCTGATCAAGGTGATCCCCTCGTCGAAGGTAGTGGGCGACATGGCGATGTTCATGACCGCCAATAAACTGACGGCCGAGGACGTACGCGAGCGCGGCGACAAGCTGGATTTCCCCGACAGCGTGAAGAGCCTGATGCGCGGCGATCTGGGCCAGCCCGCCGGTGGTTTCCCCGCCGACATTCAGCGCCTGGTCCTCAAGGGCGACCCGCCTATACCGACCGCCCCAACGCCCACCTGGAGTCCGTGGATTTCGATGCCGAACTAGCCGCTTTCCAGGAGAAATTCGGGGCCGAAAAGGGACTGCGCGACCTGCTGAGTTACCTGCTTTACCCCAAGGTCTACGAGGAATACCATGAATTTAATGAGAAGTACGGCGAGGTTCGTAACATTCCCACCCGGCCTTTTTCTACGGCCTGAAGCCGAACGAGGAGATATTGGTCACCATCGGCCCGGGCAAAACGATCGCTATCAAGTTCCTCAACGTCACCGTCGGCGACGAGCAGGGCAACCGCCTGGCTTTCTTCAGCCTTAACGGGCAGACCCGCTCGGTCACCGTCCGCGATGCGAGCCTGACCAGTAACGTGCGTGTTCACCGCAAAGCGAGCGGCGAGCGCGAGGTGGGTTCGCCCCTCCAGGGAAACCTCAGCCGCATCCTGGTCCAGGAGGGCGATACCGTGGCCGAGGGCGATCCGCTGTTCATCATCGAGGCGATGAAGATGGAGAGCACCGTCACCGCGCCGCGCGGCGGCGAGGTGGTGAAGCTGCACCTGCCGGCGAAGACACTGGTGGAGCAGGATGATCTGGTGGTGGAGTTAGGTTCATGCCCCTCTATCTCCCCAGTTCCCATACCCACTCCCCGTCCTGATCGCGGTAGCCGACGGCTTCGCCGCGTTCCACGCGGAAGATGTTGCCGGTGAGGAGGACGATGCGATCGTACTCGGGTGGGATGACGAGTTCTCCCCGGCGGTTGTAGATGCCGAAGGCGGGCGGCCCGGCACGGTAGGTGCCGTCGCCGACGGGTTCCAGTAGCACGTTTTGCCGGGCACAACCAGCATTCCCTGATCGTTGAACAGGCCGCGTCGGCCCCGGTGCTCCGCTATGGCAATGCCCTGCTCGAAGGGGCCGATCTTGCCGTTGAAGCGGCGGCCGGGGAAGGCCTCGTTACCCTCCGGGTCGGTATAATACTGGAAGTCGCGGTCCGTCGGGTCGAGCGGCGGCGAAGCCGCCGCCGCCCACGAGCAGCAGGTGAGGGCCGCCTCCGGGCAGGCGGCGGCCGTTGCGATCGACGAGGTAACGGGTTTCGGGTTCATCGCCGCGTTCCTGAACCAGCAGATCCCCTCGCAAAATCGATCCACGCGGTCGAAGGTTTCCGGGCAGGAAGGGCTTGCCGCCCGCCCGCAGGTCGATCAGCGACCAACGGCCGTCGGCGCGTTCTTCGACTTGCACGACTCCCTCGCTCACCGGACCGATCACTGCGTAGCGATCCCGCAATAATATGGCACCGGTAGTATCCAGCAGGCCGTAGCGGAGACCGTCCTTAAACGCGAAGTAACCCTCGCCGGCGGGGCGCAGGGCGGTGTAGAGGGTGTCACCTCGCGGCCGTCACGGTTGAGCAGTATCTTGCCCGGCGGGATTTCGGCTGGGCCGTAGCCGATCCGGAAACGGGGTCGAAATCTCGATCCGCAGAAATTCGCCGGGGGGCAGCACCCAGTTTCCGGCCGTGTCGATCAGGCCCGTGGTCTGGTCCGCTACGGCGCGGGCGCGGCCGCCCGAGAAGTCGAAGGTGCGCTGGAAAGCGGGTTCCACCACTACCCTACCCGCCCCGTCCAGGTAGCCGTAGCCGCCGGAGGCGTTGCAAACCAGCACCGTCCTTTAATAACGATGCCCGCGTCGCGCACCCCCGCACCGGCCAGATCGGCGACGGTGTTGCCAGCCGCGTCGATCAGTTGCCAGTGACTGGAATCCACGGCCACGGCCGCCAGCCCCGACCAAAATCACGCGCGACCGCGTAGCGACAAGGGATGGCCGGGCGGCCGTCGCCGTCCGCGTAGCCCCAGCGACCCAAGCGGTCGCGGACGGGGCCGCGGTCATTGCAGAGGCACCGCGCTCCGTGTAGTCACTGCCGATCAGTTCATAGCCGCGCCGGTCGTAGTAGATCGGGCCGTCGGCCGCCACGTTCACCCGCCCAGTAGCCCCGGTAGTGGCTGACGTAAGGGTATTGTAACGGGACGATCACTGAGTCCCGGGGAGTAATGACGCCGTAATTACCCCGCCGGACCGCGACAAACTGACCCCCCGATCCCATCGTCCAGATAGTCGTAGGTGGGTGGCACCAAAACGCGGCCGCTCGTGCTTATTATGCCCCAGCGCGTGGAATCTCCCGGCAGGTAGCGCGGACCGTCAGGCTGGGCGGGGCGGCACCGAGTTCGCGGCCGGAAACACGTTGAAGCGTCGCGCCAGTTCGTGGCCGGAGATGACTTCCCGGCGGCGTTCCTCGGCCGTTTCGATGGCTACCAGTTCGCCGCCCGTCAGAAGCGGGCCTCACCGCCGATGAACTCCCGAGGTAGGTACAACTGAAAATCGTGTCGGCGGACCGGGCCAGGCTTCCCGATGTGTCCACCAGCCGGAAACGGCCGTCGGCGGCCAGTACGGCCATCACCTGAGAACGCCGCTCGCGGTCGTGCAGGCGGGCACCCACCAGGTCCGGCATTTCTTCCAGCCGCCCCAGGTCATGGCGGTACAGGTAGGCCGGGTGGAGACTACTCCGCGACTAGCAGGCGGCTCAAACCGCTGTGAATCGAACCCTCGCCGTGGAAGATGGTGGTGGGGCACGGGCTAACGCTATTTACGTTCAGGGCGGGTTGGAGCAGCCGTTCGTCTTTCCAATCGCCGGTGAGGGACCACAGGTAAGTTAAGTCTCCGCCGTAGCGGTTCCTCCCGGCATAATCGAGGCGCAGGGTGGCATTGCGCGGCACGGGAATGCCCCGGTTACCGTCTATCCACTGCTGGAAGTCGATCAGGTCACCACCCTGATAAGACAGTTCTTCGGCATCGCGGTATTCGCCCCGGTACTCGCCGCGCACCCGCAGGCTGCGCACGTTGCCGAAGGAGGCGACTTCCGCCACCCGCAGGCTATCGTCCAGTGTTAGCAGGCGGGTTTCGGTGCTGCTGCCGCCCCACCGCTGCCGTTCTCTATTTCTGATGAAACGGGGAGCCGGGCGGGCGGGCCTGGGCACTATCAATCAACGCTAGTGCCAGCGAATCCAGCACCTGCTGTAATTGAAGGCTGCGTTGTACGGTAACCTTGTGTGGTGTAGTGGTGGCGCGTCTATTCTGGGGCCACGACTTCTCCAGCCGCTCGTTGAGCAGACCCGCCAGCAGGTCCGATCTATTCAGCGGCGAGCGGCGGTAGACCGGTGCCAGTCCTTCGCGCGGCGGGCCGATGGAATCATAGATGACGGCCGTCCCGCGTTCGGGAAAGCGGGGGTCTACCAGCCCATGGCGGCCGAAGTTGGTGACGAGGTAAAGGTTGGGCCACGGGTAAGGTCGGATATTGATGAAGGGGGTGGTCCAGACATCCGTGCCCGTGCTGTCGATCAGGCAGGTCTGGGCGGCTCGTCCGCTTACGTCGGCGCTGTCCACGCGCTCGAACCGGCGGCCCGCGCCCTCGTACCACGCGTGGCGGGTGGCGAGTAAGCCCGGTGCCGGCCCTCGCGGACGATCTCCGCGCCAGGGTTCAGGTAGTTGACCACTACTACCGAGTGTTGATTTAGGTAGTCGATTCTCATTAGGCTGTCCGTGCCGAAGTGGGGTTGGTCGTTGCGGTCCGCGGCGCGGGGTGGGTACCGGTTTGTTCGTAGAGCAGGAACAGATCGGGGTGTACTGCTTCCACGCGGGTATGAACCGGGGCAAAGAGCGGTTTCGCCGCCCCGGCCTGATGGATGCCCCAACGCAGGCGATTGTTTTTGTTTCCGCCACTCCGAAGTAGCCCGGTGCGTTCGGCCAGGCGCGCCGCCGTGCGTAGCGGGCGGGCACCACCTCGCGGCCGTCCTGATCGACAACGCCCCGCCGGCCGGCTCTCCGAAATTCGAGGTAAATCTGCCCGCCGCCGGTCCGGCCCAGGTAGCGCAGTGACGGGTAGCCGGTTCCTCTTCGCTCACCGGCCGGTTTTCTCCCTCCCGCCGCAGGTAGAACAGCCCGCCGCTTTTGACGGCGAAAAGGCTTTCGGTCAAGGGGAATACGCCTTCGTAGATGGGGGGCAGCAACTCGTTTCGGTAGTTGTCCATTAAGCCCACGCCCTCACCGATCTGCACCAACCGCAGGCCACGCGAGTTTTCCTGTAAGCCCTCGATCTCGAGCACCTCCCCGATCAGGTCGTAGCGGTACGGGATCACCAGGCGGCCTTCCATGTCCATGTAGCCCCAGCGGTGGTCTTTTTTTACCGGGTCCAGCACCGGGCCGGTGGGTTGCGCCGCGGCGAACGGAGGGACGACCGGACGGAAGAGGGTGCGCATCGGTGGTTAGTTAGCAGTTAGGGGGCGTGCCCGGCCGGCTACCCCGGCCGGTCAGCCTACAGGCTCGCAGGTCTGCTCGGCCCTACGGGCGGTGGCCCGGTTCGATAGTTCCAACCTTTTCGGCTATTCCAGGGCCGCCCCTTCCAGGCCCCTCACGCTTTTACGCTCTCAGTCCAGCCCCAGCAGCACATCCAGGTCCGCCACCGAAGCCAGTGGCTCCGCCTGCGGCGACAGATTGAAGGTAAAGGATTGTTCCCCGCCCGCTTTATTAATGACTTCTTCCTGCAAACTGGCGAACTCCGACGCGGAAAGCAGGGCGGCGCGCTTCTCACCGTAGAGGGCGACGATCCGGTTTTGCGCCTTGCCGTCGAAGGCAAAGTTGCGCCACTGATTCTGCGGAAAACGGCGCCCATATGCCGTTGGAAGTAACCAGGTAGATGGTGGCCGGTTTGTTGCCGGTAGGCTCGTCGCCTTCCTTGATGCGAAAATCGGCCGGCAGCGCAATGTTTTCCTCCCAGGGATTGAAGATGTCGCAGTTGTGAATACCCAGCGTAAGGATAGGCAGACTGCGCAGGCCGGCCGTAGCCAGGGAACGGTTTTGCTGGGCGCGGCGAGTCGGTAGGTCCGGTTCTGTTCTTCAAAGGCGGCCATTGCCGTAGCGTAGTCTTCTTCGGACGGGATGGCGCGCACGGGCGTGGTGAAGTTTTGCGGTCGTGGCCCTGCTGGTTGAGGTCCCAGTTGATAGGTACCGGCCTGCGTGCCCGGCTGCAAGTTTACGTCCGTCCGGTCGGTCCGGAAATCCACTCGTTCTTATCGGGGTCGGTCTTGTTCCGGGGTACCGGCGTATTCCCAGACGACGTCCACATAGTCCGCCAGCTCGGGGAAATCGGTGTAATCCACGGGGAAGTTGATGGCGGGGCGGCTGTTGTTGCGCTTGGCCGGGGGCACGGGGGCGGCTGCGTCGGTCGTGGAGGAAACCGATTGAGGCAGGGGCGTCAATTGGTTGCCGAACCGGTGCGCTCCCAGCGGTTGGCGGCCTCGTCCAGGAACCAGGTATCGTAGGCACCGGGCACGTTGCTGTGCGTTTTAACTTCGATCTGCCTGGTATCGGCCAGTTGCAACTCGGTGCCCGCCGCATCCAGGGCGCGGATTTCGAACAGTACCGGCGGACTGGAAATTTTCGGGCTTGTCCTCGGCGTTCAGGGCGCTCATCGGAATACCGCTCGGATCACTTCGGCGGGGGTGCGAATTCGCGGTAATTGATCTTCACCTCGCCTACCGAAGGGGTGCCGTCGCCGTACACGAAGGCCCGCTTGGGGATGACGATGCTGCCGCCGTTGTCCCAGTTTAATCGTCGTGGCGGCCTCACCGACGATAAAAGTCTCAACGGAACATCCAGCCCCGCCAGCGGCGGGTTTACGGTGGGTATCGCGGCGGCTTCGGGGTCGGCGGCAGCCGAATCGTTCAGATTGGCATCGGAGCGGTGGCGCCGCAGGCGGCGCAGGAAAAAGGCACGGCGAGGAAGTAGGCGTAACGCATGTAATAAGGAGTTTAAGTAATCTATTTCAGGACGTAAATGACGGGAGCCGCCGCGCGGCTGCCACTCCTATAATGTACTGATGCAGAAAAGAAACAGGGTGGCGGGAAGTTACTCCGGGAGTCCCCCTCACTCGTCGGGCATTTAACCCGCCTGCTCGTTAGTCGGTAAAGTACCCGCAAGCCATCGTCAACGCTCCGCTTCCACATCCCTTGATATCTTCTTACCTTTGCGCCCCGTTTCCCCTGCTACCATGAAGACCAAAACGCTCCGTACCGATAAAGTCAACGTCGTGACCCTCGGCTGCTCCAAAAACTTGGTGGACAGCGAGGGGACTCGTCACCCAGTTGCGGGCCAACGACTACCAAACCGTCCACGACAGCAACGACCCCGACGCGAACATCGTGATCGTCAACACCTGCGGTTTTATCGACCTGGCCAAGGGAGAATACCGTGAACACCATCCTGCGCTACGCGGAGGTCAAAAAGCGGGGCGAACTGGACAAATTCTACGTACCGGCTGCCTCTCGCAACGCTACAAGGACAAGCTCGAAAAGGGGATTACCCCGAAGTGGATGCCTACTTCGGCACTGTGGAGCTGCCCGGCCTGCTGGAAAAACTGAACGCAGATTACCGCCACGATCTCATCGGCGAGCGTGACATCACCACGCCCAACACTACGCCTACCTGAAGATCACGAGGGCTGCAACCGCACCTGCTCGTTCTGCGCCATCCCCCTCATGCGCGGCAAGCACGTCTCGCGACCCATCGAGCAGCTCGTCAAACAGGCCGGCCACATGGCGAATAACGGCGTGAAGGAACTGATGCTCATCGCGCAGGAACTCACCTATTACGGCCTCGATCTTTACAAAAAACGCGCCCTCAACGAGCTACTCGAAGCCCTGGCCGCCGTGCCCGGCATCGAGTGGATCAGGCTGCACTACGCCTACCCCAGCAAATTTCCGCGCGAGGTGTTCGACGCCATGGCGGCCCTGCCGCAGGTCTGCAACTACCTCGACATCCCCCTCCAACACGGGGCCGACGGCGTGCTGCACCGCATGCGCCGCCAGGTGACCCGCGCCGAGACGACGGACCTGATCCGCCACGCCCGCGCGGTGGTTCCCGGCATCGCCATCCGCACCACCATGCTCGTCGGTTTCCCCGGCGAGACGGAGGCCGAATTCGAGGAAATGTGCGATTTCGTGCGCGAAATGCGCTTCGAGCGGCTGGGCGTTTTCCGAGTATTCCCGCGAGGAAGACACCTCCGCCCACGACCTGCCCGATGACGTGCCCGCCGACGTGAAGGCCGACCGCGCCAACCGCCTCATGGACCTCCAGCGCGAGATCAGCGCCGAACTAAACGCCGCCCGCGTGGGCAAAACCCTCCGCATCCTCATCGACCGCAAGGAGGGCGAATACTACGTCGGCCGCTCCGAACACGACTCGCCGGAGGTGGACAACGAGGTCCTCATCCCCGCCGAAGACCATTACCTGCGCATCGGCGATTTCGTCCTGGCCCGCATCGTCGACAGTTCGGAGTACGACCTGTTCGGGGAGCTGGTGTAGCGGGTGCTTTTCGGGGCGTGCCCCGCCTGCCGGCGGGGTCGGTCCCTTACCGGCTCGCTGTTCGCTTCGGCCCTGCGGGCCACCGCCTGCCGGCGGCGCCGTCCAGGCACCTCACGCAGTGTTGAGCTAAAACTTCCTGGGTCCCGAACCTGAACGATAAGCCAGCCGCTGAAGCAAACTTTCTATTTGTTATGCTTTATTACCAACTGCCGGTACTCCCGCCCGTCCAGTTGAATAGCAGTCAAGTAGATTCCGGCGGGTAACCGCGCCAGATCAACCGTAATATCAGTTGATGTACTGCGGCGGCTCGATTGATGAACCAACCGGCCGCTTAAGTCGAACATACTCAACTCGACCAGCCCGTTCCCCCCCGCAAAAGGAGCGGCTCGCCGGATGTTTAGACGGTCGTTTAGTGGATTAGGGTAAATGGTCGGGCCATGCCCGGCAAATAGGTCAGCGTTCGTAACGGCACTCACAATTCCGGCGGGATAAATCTGCACCAGGCGCTCCTTGCTGTTGAATAATATAGAACCGTCCTCCAATACGATGTTCGCATTTCCCGGATCATCCAGGTAAGGCTGATTCCCGAGCCGGAACCTTTTTACGGTCGCACCCGTCTCCCAGTTTAGGCCGTAGTAATAATAATTACAGTCCGCCTCCCGGCCCGATCCATAGAGCAGGTTGTCGGCCACGCTATCGAGGGGAACGTTATGAGGTTGATATCCGAGCGGATCCACTGCAAATCAAGCGTATTAGCCACCGTATTCCACTGGAGTTTGTAGACCCCTTTTTTAGTTTGACAAGACTGGCCCAGCAAGCCATTATACTGAGCGCAAGCAATACCGTAACCATGGCAACAGGACTATTTTCTACCGCTGTGTACAGAAAACTGAGTGGACCTGAACCCGGCAATGCCACAATAGCGGCTACGCGGGGGTCTTGCCCAGGCAGGCCGTTCCAGTCAGCGGGGATTTCGTCCCGCAAAAAGCGATCATTTCGGCCGGCGTTTTACTATTAACCACGCATACCAAACGGTCGTCGGTGGTTCCCAGCAACGTGGGTGTTGTCCCCACTCCCTGAATATTGTTGCCACCGAAATCCATCGGTACTTGCCAATCCACCGAAATCTGGTTATCGGTTATTTGTAGCCGGACCATTTTCTTGGTCGTAATGGTGAAAATTCCCCCGGTCTCGTCGGAAGCAAAATCATTATGGAAAGCCGTCTCGTCGGGGTGAACGAGCCGGGCGAGGCGGAAGGTGTCCAGTAACTCCAGTTCATCGTTCAGCAAGCCGATAACTCCGATGTCAGAGGCGAAAG
>CAVPZP010000002.1:0-32158 GCA_963710215.1 Lewinellaceae bacterium
CGGTAGCCGCCGGAGAGAGTGCCGGATAGCCCGACCCCGGCTCCGGCCGGGGGCACGCCCAAAAAAAACTTCCCCTACCGCCAACGATTTTCTTCACCATGCCCGTCTGGCCGGGAAACAAACAACCCTTTGCCATGCAACGATGCTTACTTTTTCCCTTACTCACCTTACTGCTGGCGTTCTCGCTCAGCTCCTGTCTGGAAGACCGCTGCGAGGACGAGCAAACTTTTTACGTCTACGATGCGGTGACGATCACCGAAGCGGAGTGGCGGACCGATAATTTTGTGCGCGACGAGGCGCGCGAGGTCTGCGAACCGAGCGGCTTCTACGTTTACGGCGACCTGCTGCTGGTGGTGGATGCCGGGGCGGGCCTGCACCTGATCGACAACAGCGATAATGCCGCGCCGACGCCGATCGGTTTCATTACCATGCCCGGTGGGCGGGGGCTGGCGGTGCGCAATAACGTGCTGTACATCAGCCAGTTTACGGACATCCTGACCTTTAGCCTGGATAACCCGCGCGAGCCGCGGTTTTTGCAACGGACGCGGGACGTGTTTACTACCGGCTCTGTGTTTGCGGGGGTGGATGGCAACGGTGATTACGTGATCCGCTACGATAAGCGGGCCGAGACCGTGACCCGTAGTTGCGATGAGGTGCCTCCTAATGTATGGGGCGGCGGCGGCGGCTGGTGGCTGGAAGGCGATGTGCTGTTTAGTGCCAATGCATTTGTAACCAATACCGCTAATGCAGGCGCGACTCAGCCCGACGTGGTGGGCGTGGGCGGTAGTTTGGCCCGCTTTACCATAGCGAACAGCACGCTTTACACGGTTGACGACCGGAAGCTGACGGCCTTCGGCCTGCAGGACCCCACGCGGCCCGAGCGGGCCGGTGAGGTGAACCTGGGCTGGGGCATCGAGACGATTTTCCCGCAGGGCGACCTGCTGTTCGTGGGGGCCGAAACCGGGATGCACATCCTGCGGGCCGCCGATCCGCTGAACCCGGAATACCTCTCTACTTTTCAGCACGTGCGGGCCTGCGACCCCGTGGTGGTGCGCGGTAACCTGGCTTACGTGACGATCTGGGCCGGCAGCGACTGCGGTAACAGCGGACGAGACCAGTTGGAGGTGATCGACATCAGCTACCCACGCGATGCCCCGCTCCATCCAGGTGGTGCCGATGGAGTCGAGCCACGGCCTGGGAGTAGCCGACGATATGCTCTTTCTTTGCGCGGATGAGCAGGGCATGATCGTTTACCAATTAAACAGCGACGGGCGGCTGGGCCGCATTCTGGACCAGGACCGCAGCGTGCCCGCCTGGGATGTGATCCCGCTGGAAAACCGGAACGAACTGATCGTTTTCGGTAAGGGTAGTGCCGGTATTTTCCAGTACGATTACCTGGATGCGGGCGATCTGACGAAAGTGAGCCACCTGGAAATCTGTAATTGATGACCGTCTCATTTCCCTATCACTCCGGCCGGTGCCGCTCGGTCTGCGGTCCCTTACTGCTATTGCTTGTTTCGGTTGCGCTGGCCGCGCCGGTGCGGGGGCAGTCGGCGGCGGATGGCACGGCGGCACCGGCCCCGGAGGTGTGGAAGGAGCGATCGTTCCAGCACGAGGTTTCGGCGGCGCAGCTCTTCGGCCGCAAGGTGGATCACTTCAGCGGTGGTTTCGGCAACTTTCGCGGCTTTGAGCAAGAGCGGCACCGCCCCCTGGGCATTACGGCCGAGTACCATCTGACTTGGCGGCGGGGCCGTTTCGATTTCGGCCCCGGTCTCATTGTCGGAACGATGGATATTGCCAACCCCGGCCGCGACCTGGCCGCGCTGGTGCTGCGGGGCCGCTACCGGGGCAAAACGCTCTTCCTGCAACTGGATGCCGGCCCCGCCGGCAGCCCCGGCATCGGCCTGAGCGGCGTGAGCCGCGAGGGTATCCACCCACTGATCCACCCCAGCGTGGGTGTGTTTCTGCAACGCGACCAGAATTTCTTCCTCGATCTCGGCTACCGCTTCGTGCGGGTCGACTACCGCTGGGATCATCCGTGGCGGGAAGGCTTTACAACCAGGAAGATCAAGTATCAGCGATTGACGCTGCGGTTGGGGCGGCGGTTTTAACTGATTGCTCCCGCTTACGCGTACCGATACAAAAAAGGTGCCGCCAACTTGCGTTGGCGGCACCTTTTTTATGGAGATAAAACATCTTCGTTTCGCATCAATCCTGCCCGTTCCAGGGGAAGGTACCGCAGTCTACCAGCAACACCGTTACCGTAGTCGTGGCACTTTCGGGACCGCAAGCGGCATTGTTGAAGGGCGCGTCCATCGGGATTATCGGTGGTGAGCGTGAGCGTCATCTCGCCCGCCGCGGCATCGGCCGCGCTGGGGGTGTAAGTGGTGGCTACGCCGAACTCACCGCTGGTCGTACCGGTATCATCAAAGGTACCGCTACCGCTGGTCGTCCAGGTCCCGCCGAATCCGGTCACGTCGTCCGGGGTGATGGTGGCGTTCAGATCGGCCAGCAGCAGCGACCTGCTACCGCAAATCGTGGCCGACATGGCGGATGTTACCGCCACGGTACAGATCACTCCGGCGTCCAGGTCTGGATAATTAATACCTGAAGTCAGGAAGCCGGTATTGTCGGATTGGCCGTTGGGGGCCGCATCGGAGTCATCGGCTTCGTTGGCGTTGCCGCCCACGTTTTGCTGCGTCAGTTCGTAGAAACCGGCACCGGGCGCGGTGCTGATGTCGAAGACGACGTAGTAATCACCCGGCGGCAGGTTGGCGAATTGGTAGAATCCGGCACTGTTCGTCATCAGTACTCCGCCGGTGGCACCGGGGAATGCATTGCCGTTCACGTCCGTCGTTACCTGTACTCCGGCAGCGGTGAAGAGGGTTACGGAGACACCGGCCAGTGCGGGGTCGGTGGGGTCTTGCAGGCCGTTGTTGTCCAGGTCTACAAAGGTCGTATCACCTACGGAGACGGGAGCGAAGACGCCGAAGTCGACGGTCATGTCGCCGTTATCATCGTCGGCATCGTCGGCATCACCGCCCAGGAAATCTTCGTCCGCCCCCGTGGGTTCGCCGTCGGCTTCGCCCAGGGTAATCGTAGGAGAAGTAATCAGGGTACCGGACCCACCGGTTTGAATACCGTTGTCGTCTCCGTCCATTTCGTCGTCAACCGTTACGGTCGGCGTGGAGGATACGTTGATCGTTTCCAGGGGTTGTCCGGCACCGAATGCGGAGGCTGGAATCTGGATGGTATAATCACCGGCGGGAAGGCCCTGGAAGAAGTAGTTACCACTCGCATCCGTTACGTAAGGTATGCCCATGTTGTCATCAGCGGTGCCCAGTTCTCCATCTTCGCCGATGTCGATCGGTCCACCCGGTCCGATCAGGATCAGCGGCACCATCGGGATACCGACATCCCCGGCATCCTGGATTCCGTTGTTGTTGTTGTCGGTGAATACGGTGGAGCCGAGGGAGTAAAGATCACACACCACTGGGTTAGTCATCACCATCGTATAATCCGTACTGCAATCATCAGCACCGTTAAATACCCTCACGATATAGGTAGCACCCGCCATTAGTCCCGTGAAGTCAACCGTCATCGTTCCGCTGACCAGTTGCAAGTCTCCGGCGGTAGCTGCCGCGTCGTAGGAAGAACCGTCGTAAGAAGCGGCTCCGGCAGAACTGATTCCTGCTACGTCGCCGGTAACGTTCGTCAGGTTGATCTGTGCATCAGCATTTATAGTGGAACCGGTACAGGTGGCATCGGTAGTCGCAACCGTAGCCATCCCGGGTTCGTTGAAGCAAATCTCCAATTCCAGTATAAAGGCTGCACATTGCGCGAAGGGTCCGGTTCCGTCGGAAGACAAGGTGAAAGTGGCACATCCCGGTCCGGTTGCCGTAACGCTTTCATTGCACGTGTCGTAGATAAGGTTGCCGTTAGGCATTGTTTCCGCCCAAATACCCTCACTGATGGATCCCCCGCTACAGGCGGCCAGCACCTGGGCGAGAAAAACGGGCTGATTAGTGCCGTCAAAACAGAAATTTTCGCTCGTGGAACTATTTTGCTGTCCTGGACAGCAAGATTTGGTCAGCGCGATAGTCTTCGATTCGGTGGGTACTCCGGGCGGGGTGTTGACGTTGGCTACCGAAATCAGGTTACCGTTGCCATCGTCCTCAAGAATAGCCATACAGGTTATCCCGTTTGCCTGCAATCCATCTTGAGAGGCGACGTAAATATATCCGTTCTCTGAGACGGCAATGCCACGGGCATCGTACCACCCACCGTCGGTATCGTCGGTATCTACGGCCGATTGAGCTATAATGTTCCCGGCCAGGTCGTACTTGACAATGTAGGAGTTTCGCCCGGCACTAAAACCTCCCCGTGTACCGAATACCGCGTAGAAAAAGCCAGCATCATCTTCGAAGACACCTTTGATGGTGAAGTTGTCAGCGACCCCATCCCCCGTATAATCGATACAATGCTCCGGTAGCGGGAAGGCCGTAGAAACATCACTTCCGTTGGCGGTGAGAATATCGGCTACCTGACCCCTCCTGACTGGGTCTCGCGTAGATTTGCAGCCCGTTAGGGTGACGTAAAAGTGATCGTCCTTGACGTAAAAGCCCCATCCCCGCAACGTGCTGCCCGCAGGGGCACCCGGTGGTTCCGCATCGGACTGTCCGATCACCGGGTCAGTAGCCGGATCCCCGTCGGAGATGTTGCAGATATCGATAGCGAGAATACTAGGCATCCGGTCCCGGTAGAAGTAGAGGGTATTCTGATTGTCACTCCAGATCTGGAAGGGAAACTTAGGAGTCGTATAGAACTGTTGGTCTATCACCGTACCATCGGGGCGGACCTGCCAAATGTCAGCGGACCCGAAACCAGGGGTAGCCCCAATGTATATATTACCGTTCACATCAACGCCCAAGCCGTGAGGATTGGGAATATTATCCAACCAGGGAGCGCCGATCTCCGTAGCGAGACCGGTTGCGGGATCTAGTTGAAATTTGTGCGTTTCGTCTAGCTGAATATCGTTCAGGTAAACGTATTCCTCGCAATCACAGCCGAACACGCAATCCTGCTCCCGCATCGTCACCGTCACGTCGGTAAAGCAACTCGCTTCGCCGTTGTAGACGCGGATAGTGTAATCCCGCGTGCCGGTCGGATTACTCTGCCCGTTGGCGAACTGGAGGGGGTAAGTAGCCCCCGTCAGGTCAGTAGCGTTAGCGAAGGTGTTCGCCCCGCCGTTGTCGTCAAAAGTACTGCCTTCGGACCAGTGGTAAGCCGTACCGTCGGTGACGGCGGAAAATTGCAGATAGCCGGTGTTGGCATCTACCGCGCCGTCGGTGCAGGAGGGTTGGATGGCGAAGGCGGTGGCGGTGGGGTTGATGCAGCAACCATCCTCCACCTCAACCAGCACGCAGTTACTCGTATCCGCGCACATCCCCGTCAGGCAAGCACCATTGACGGAAGTGATGACCCGGTAGTAAGTGTCTTCGGTCAGTGCGGGCGGGTCGAACGGCGTAGCATCCGTAGGGGCCCCGGCAACGTCGCTCCACGGGCCGTCACAGTCCGTGGTACTCTGTTGCCACTGGTAGGTGATCGCACTACTGCCGGAAGCTGCGGTGCTGAAGGTAAAAGCTCCCGGGTCGTTGTTATTCGCGCAAACAGGAGCAGCACCGGCGGCGATCTCCGGCGCAGTGACGTTCTCTACTTCAATGTTGACGGTAAACTTAAAGACTCCGCAGCGGTTGAATTTTCCCGTACCATCGGACTCGAAGGTAAAGGTTCCACAGGCATCGAGTGCGTTGATTATAATTGAGTTGTTACAGCTTTCGTAGGTCAGTCCGGTATTTCCGATTCCTTCCTCCCATAGTCCTTCGCAAATAGAACCATTGCAATTGAGCAACTCTTGTAAGAATACGATGTCACCGACGGATGCCGCGCAAAGCGTGGTATCTACGACTACGTTGTTGTTCGTAGGACAACACTCCTTTAGGAGATTGACTCCTTTCGGCCTTCCATTCGCTGGGTTAGCGATATTGAAAGCGGGTAAAGGCGTGAGGTCGTTGCTGAATACCGAAATACAATTCTCGCGGGCCGATACGTAAATCCGGTCGGTGAACTCGCTGTAGACAATCCCACGTGCTCCCCAAAATCCCGGCAGCCCGTTGGCCGTATTAGCCCCACCGTTGTTGTTATCCTGTACGGAAGCGACCAACGTGCCGGCACTATTAAACTTTTGGATAATCACCGGGGTAGCGGCACCACTAAACGTTTGATTTACGACTACGTAAGTATTGCCCGCCGGGTCCCGCGTCAGGCCCATCGGGCCAATGTTGGTAGCGGTAGGCGTTACCAAATTGAACAAGAGCGTACCCTGGTTGGAAGCGGGACTGGTATAAAGACTTTCGTCTAATGAGCCAGTATAAACTGCATTAGTAGTTCGGTCGGCAACGTACCAGTTGGTATCGTCCTGGTAATAACTCCAGATGTCTACGTCGAGGATATTTCCGTTCACGTCACGGCCTCTGACTAACATACCTCCGGTTCGCGCACCGGTACAAAGATCGTAAGTGGTTATTTCATCGTTACCGGTGTTTCCGGTGTATAAAGTATTGTTCCTGGACCCCATATTGAACAACTGCTGAGGAAGGTCGGGAATAGCCTCCGCATCGACGAGATCACCGCCACAGGTGAGCTTCATGACCGGGTTGTCATCACCGGAACGTTGTGCGATGTACAAAAATCCGTTCAGGTCGAAAGCTACTCCGTGAGGAGACAAAGTATTAGCAATCGCCCTGGTATCAAACCAAGGAGAGCCTACTTCGGTCACGACGCCAGTCGATGCGTCTATTCCAAATTTGTGTACAATACGCAGGTCTTCGTCATTCAGGTAGAGGAACTCCGTACAATCACAACCGACAACACAATCCTGTGCTTGTAAAGTGACGACTACATCCGTAAAACAGGCATCCGACCCGCCAAATACCCGGATAGTATAATTCACGGGACCCGCGGGATTAGCGATGTTGTTAGCAATTACGAGCGGAAAAGTAGCCGCGCCAAAAGGAGTGGCCGAAGTATAGTTGCCCACAATCGGGCTATTGGGCTGGGAAAGCAGGTAACGATCGCCGCCCACGGCTCTACTGATTTGAATCGAGGCATCATTATTGGGCGCATCGTCCGTACAACTTGCACTCAGGGCTCCGGCAACCACTCTTGGGCCACCTATAAACAGGTCTACTTTTGCGTTATCGGTACAAGTTCCCAAGAAACCGGTAGGAGGAGGAGAGGTGTAGAAAAAAGTATAGAAACCCGTGGCAGCACCGGCAGGGTTGAAAGTACCAGCGGTACCGTTAAATGTCCCACCGGCGGGATTACCCGTGCCGGCTACCCAAGTTCCTCCCGCATCCGCACCCGTTAACTGGTCGATCAGGTTGAGTACGCCAGCATCGGTACAAAAAGCATCAACCGACGTTTGTACGCCGGCCTCCGAACCTTCCGCAATGGTCAGGGTCAGCGTACCGGAACGGGTTAGACGCGTATAGGTGAGGTTATAAACGCCGAGGGCCATATTAGCAACGTTTACCCGACCGTCGCTCAGCACTATTGCTCCGGTTCCCGCCAAACCGGTCCAGGTGCCGTTATTAGCTATAACTGCACCACCGTCATTAGGACTTACACAGCTACGTAGGGTTAAATTCGCAAAAGTGCCTAGGCAGTAGGTTGCCGCCCCGGAGAGGTCATTGAAAAAGGTGGTAGCGGTAAGATCGGTTCCTTCCGAGCAGCTCGCTTCTACAGAAGATGAACGCATAGTCAACTCCTGATAATGACCGTCTGAATCAGGCAGATTAAGAGACTCCCAGTAATAAGGATCCGTCAGTACATAGACGGATGATTCCGCGTAGGCACATTCTTGTAATTCAACTACCGGTGACGGTAAGCCGGAAGGAAAATAGGGATAGTCCGCCAAACCGGCCTGAAGGGACGGCACAATAATGGCCGAGAATAAAAGAAACACTATCCGAGCAGTAGAAAAAACCATAGTCTCACGTGATATGCCGCTACGGGGTAGCGGTTATTAAAGATTGCGAAGAGCAACCCGATCACGTAACATAGTAAATGTTTGACTTCAAACATTCCCCACCGGATAACTACTGAGGAACTATTCTTCACGAGAAGTGAAAATATAGCGATTCAGTTTCTTCATGGCAAGTTGTTGCCCAGAGAAAAAGCTACCGGTATGGAAAGGATAGACGGGCCATTCCCGCTAAAAAGGTCATCAATTTCAGCTACATGAGACAAGGTCGCTTCCGTGGAAGTGAGACAAACATAAGCATTTTTATCAACTGTGAGTCTGCCGGTGCATCGGTTGCTACCGGTAGCGGTTTGATACAACGAGTTGTGTGACATTACTGCATACCATCCGTTTTAAGCGATTGCTCCTGCCCCTGACAACCTGCTTCTCACTCCTTCACTACATAAGATGCACCGTTTTCTCAACGAAAAGGTGCCGCCGACTCTCGTCGACGGCACCATCTTCATGGGAATATAAAACACTCGATCCTTAGATCAATCCTGTCCGTTCCAGGGGAAGGTCCCGCAGTCTACTTTCAGGATGGTGATGATCACCTCGTCGCTCACCGGCCCGCAGGCGGTGCTGCCGAAATCCATCGGGTTATCCGAAGTAAGCGTGAGCGTTACCTCGCCCGCCAGGGCGTCGGCCGCGCTGGGGGTGTAGGTAGTAGCCGTGCCGAAGTCACCCATCATGGTCCCGGTATCGTCGAAAGTACCGCTGCCGCTGGTCGTCCAGGTACCGCCGAAGCCGATAACATCAGTGGGCGAAATGCTCGGGTTGAGGTCGGAGAGCAGCACGAATTTGCTACCGCAAATAGTCACGACCATCCCGGCTTCTACTTCCACGTTACAAAACACGCCCGCATCCAGATCGGGGTAATTGGTGCCCGACGTAAGGAAGCCGGTATTGTCCGACCGGCCGTTCGGGGCGGCGTCGGAGTCGTCGTCCTCACTCGCGTTGCCGTCCACGTTCTGAGTGACGGGATCGTAGAAGCCGGCCCCGGGGGCGGTGCTGAAGTCGAAGACGACGTAGTAATCGCCCGGCGGCAGGTTGGTGAACTCATAGAAACCGGCGGCATTCGTCACCACGGTGCCGGGGGTGGCACCGGGTAACGGATCGCCGTTCACGTCGGTCGTTACGGGTGTTCCGGCGGCCGTGAAGAGGGTGACCGATACGCCGGCCAGCGGCAAGTCACCCACCGTTTGCAGGCTGTTCCGGTCCACGTCCACGAATACGGTATCGCCGAGGCTGACGGGGGCGAAGAAGCTGAGGTCGAGCGTCATGTTGCCGTTATCGTCGTCCGTGTTACCGACGGTATTGTCCTGATCGTTGCCCTGGCTACCTTCGTTCACACCATCCGTCGGTTCTACGTTAGCGGATAGCGTAATGACGCCCGTGCGGACCTCAGTACCGACTCCGCCGGCCTGTACGCCGTTGTCATCGCCGTCGAGGTTACCGTCAGGATCGACTTCGCCGGCGAAGGTGCCGCTACTGGTATTGGAAGAGATGCGACAGTTCTCCAGTGCCGCTCCGGCGGCAAATGCGGCTACGGGCACCTTGACGAAGTAGTCGCCGGAGGAGAGGCCGCCGAAGAAGTAGTCGCCGTTAGCATCGGTAAAGCGGCCGGGTTGGCCATCGTCGTTACCGCCGCCGTCGTCGACGCCGTCGGGGCCGAAGCCGTCGTCGGCAGTGCCCAGGATACCATCGGCACCGGTTACGAGATCGGTATCGTCGGTTCCGTCGTTGTTGCCGTCGCCACCTTCCTGGCAGAGTACGACCAATACGTTCGGGATTCCGGCTTCGGTACCTTCCTGAAGACCGTTGTTATCGGCATCCTTGAATACGGTGCTGCCCAAACTGACCGAACAGCCCGAGAGCGGAATGTTGTTGTCCAGCACTTCGGGGTCTCCTCGCTCGAAGGCGATCTTGAAGTAATATGGATTTGCGGCTTCGGAAAAGTCATCCAGAATAACCATGTCGGTGGTCGTCGATCCTACGCGGAGCGGGCTTTCACTGGTCGGGTTATCCGCCGATCCGCCCATTGGATCGAGCGCGCCCATTGCCCCCGCACCCGTTGTGGGTAGGCGGGTGGTGCTCAGGGCGTAGCCGGCCGGAGGGGTGTAGGTAATGGTAAACACGTCGGGCGTGCCGTCGGAAAAGAACTGGTACTGACCGTTGGAACCGTCGCGGGTGACGATGAACGTAGCGTCGTTCATGGTCGTAATCTCAACGGTGCCGCCGGTAATCAACTCACCGGTTTCCTCGCAGTAAAGGTAACCCATCGGATCGACCAGACAGGCCGTTGCGGGCACGGCGATGGTCGTATCGATGAAACAACCGTTGTTCTCGTTAAAAATTCGGACGACAAAGATGCCGCCGGTATTCGGAATGCCGGTCTCCAGGTTAATTTCCGTCCCGGAGATCGGGGCGGCAGCCGCGTAGTCGGGTCCGTCGTACATGGCAGCGCCGATGGAACTGACCCCGAAGCGGTCCGCGTCCGTGAAGCGCATGAGTACGATGCGTCCGTCGTCAACGGCATCGTTGGTACAGGCACCGGGGATGATGACGAGACGAAGGTCGGTTGGTGGAATGCAGAGTGGGATGAGACCTGCATCAAAAGTATGATCGGTTTCTCCCGCCGTAAACATGATCACCGGCATATCCCCCACCCCGCCGGGAACGGTCATCTCCGTAGCATCGGAATCATTCAGATCGGGATTGCTTCCTTCGCCGGTATCGTTTCCGGTGAGCGCGTACGTGAGGGTACCGACGGTCAGTTCATCGGTGGTATCGTCGTAGGCATCGCCCATGATGACGATGAAGTACTTTTCGCCTTCCGTCAGGCCGGTGAAGCCGGTCATGGGGGAACCGTCGGGATTTACGCCGGTGATGTCCACGTTCGAGGGGTCGAAATAATACTGGCCGCCGTCGGCGGTCACGTCCACGCCCACCAGGGTACCGGCATCGTCGTAGAGCTTGATGGTGACGCCGTCGAGGCCCTTCTCACAGGCTTGCTGGATTCCGTCGGGGGTTCCTTCTTCGGCCCAAACGTAGTTACCGATCTGGATGGGTAGTGGCGGGCAGGAACTTGAAAGTGCTACGTCACCACCGATCCCTTTAAAGTCGTTGATGTTAAAAGAGGGGATATACGGCACAGCCGCCGTGGGCCGGAGAAAGTATTGGGTAGTTCCGTTACCATTATTGGTGAAGTCATGGGGGAACACTAACAAGCCGTGGGGGCCTTCCTCCGTGCGCATATCGGAACTGGAAACTACGTACTGATACGTGCCATCATGGCGGTCCCAAATGCCTATACCACCGTATCCATCGTCGTTATTCGTTTCATCATTACGGTAGCGAATCCTGATCTGGCTGGCCGCTTCAGAGAATATACCGTTGGCATTATTATCCGTAATGATATAATAGGTGGCACCGTGGTTGTGTGAAGTGGGGTAGGCACCCGCGCAGCCCGTGCGCAGGGCTGCCACCAGGGATCCGTCTGGATTAAACTCTAGGTCGGAAACGGCTACCCAGCCGGGTTCGATGGCAAACAGGAAGCCAATGTCTCCATCTGGTAAGATAGTCTTATGAAAAACTTCCGTACCCGTAAAGTCTCCACTAGCCGTTAGATCAATGGAGTAAACGCCGGGGGTAGTATTAAGCTCGTGGGTGCCGAAGAACAACCGGTTTCCGGCAGGATTTACGGCCATCCCGTATGGCTTGGCATCCGCTGCCCAACCGGGGGAACCGTTGTCGGAAGCGAAATTGGCAAGTGTTTGAGGATCGAATACACTTAAGATGGCACCCGTAGCACTGATCCGATAGATAGCCCCGTCCTCAAAGTTGGAAACAAAGAATTGATCGTGCGCAGCGTCGTAGACGATGTTTCCCAACCCAGGACCCGTTGTACGGGTCAGGGATGGGTCCGTTTCGTCTTCACAGGAGAAGTGGGTGAAAGTGAACTGTTGCTGCGGCAGTTGTACGAAAACGCTAGGTTCTCCCGTCTTGGCATCTAGTTGGTAAACCGTACCTGCCGCTCCCAAATCCTGTGGACCGCCGCCCAAATTACCGTAATTAATTATCGCTACGGCGAGGTTTTGCGGTGTAGTTCCGCCAAGATCGTAGCCAAAAATATTCGAGTAATGGCTGGAAGCCGTCACGTACATATTTCCTGTTGCATCAAAGTCCGTACCGAAGACGTTACCGAGCACATCGACCGTCCAATCCGGATGGTGGAACACCCCCGGATTTATTTCCGGCCGGCTAGCGGTAACGGCAATGTTCCGAAAATCAAGTAACCCGACTACGTACCGTTCGTTCATTGGCAAATTGTCGATCGTACCACAGGTAATGACGCCGATTCCCGGACCAAGAAGCCGCTGTCCGTAAAACAACTCACCTATCGGAGTCTCTGAATTTACGTATGCGGGGCAATAAGTGACAGGATCTACCACCCCGTAATCCACCGTACAGTTCCCGCTTCCCGGCATCACGAACCGCACCTCCGTCGCGTTATCGGTTCCGGCAAAACCCGGCTGTAAATTGTCCAGCGCGGGCGGCAGGCTGAACTCCACGCGGTACTCGGCCGTCTGGTCCAGGCCGGTGATCGTCCACCCACCACCGGCATTAGTGGCCACGGGACTGCCCGCTACCTCATTACCGGCACAGTCATACACGCTCACCACTACGCCCGACTGACCGGGATTCCCCGCCTTGGCTCCGTCATTCTCAAAATCCTGAAAGACCACGCCGCCGACGTCGCCGGGGTTGCCGGCGCAGGCCGGTGAGGGGGGCAGCATACAGCTCATCGGCGCATTGTAGGCCGCAGCGGCTAGGTCCATGCAGGTCGTCGTAGTCGCAAAAGAGGCCGTCACGTCAATGCCCGTTGTTCCGTCGCTATTCAGGTCGACCAGGGTGAATACGTCCGTACCCGCAGTCATGGTGGGTGTAAAGTTTTGGCTCATGCCGCCGGCCGTAATGGTGATCATCTCCCCGGCCGGGGCGTCGGAATAGGTCAACTCCACATCCAGCGTATACTGGCTGGTAGTGGGTACGCACGCGCCGGGAGTAACCGTACCGATCGCCAGCATACAGGAAGGGGCCAGGCCCACGTCCAGCGTATGGTTACTCGCACCGTCCGTCGTGTAGGAAATCATCGGGTAGCCCGTCAGGCCCGCCATCGTCATCAGGCTCGCGTCGGAGTCGTTCCGGTCATTGGCATCCGGCCCGGCAATGGAGGGCGCGGCGTCAGTAGTAGTCAGGTTGTACATCTGTCCGCCGACCGAAAACTGACCGGTCCCGGGCGAGAACAAGCCGTCCGTAGCCGTGAGCGTATGATCGTAGCCGAATACGATGGCGTAGTCGGTTTCATCCGCTATATTGTCAAAAAAATACTGCCCGCCATTGGCCGTGGTAGTCACGGCCGTAAATGTGGTAGTTGCCTTATTATATAATGATACGGATACGCCGTCGATGCCGTTTTCGCAGGGGTCCTGCACGCCGTCGCGGTCGGTATCGAACCAGACGTAGTTGCCGATTTGGATGGGCACCGGGTTATTAAGTAAATTAGGATCGCCTAGGCCCTGCGCTTTGCCGAAAGTAGTCGGATCATATGGAAAAGCACCAACATTACCGGTAAATTCAACGATAACGTATTGATCCGTTCTCGCACCGGTCGTGTTGTTATACCAGTGTATTCCCTGAGAAAAAAGTCCGTTATTCGCGGCCTGAGTCGTTGGGTCATATACTGTAGTTAATATTTCCCCGCTTCCCTTAAGTTGTAGCAGTCCGCCGGTAGCAACTTCCAGGTGCGTACCTCCCCCACCGGCAAAGTAATCCGCGTAATAAAATTCTCCCGCATTGGAAGGGCCGTCGTTGGTAAGTTCATTCGAGTTTGCGGCGCCCTGATCGTTGCTTGAGCAGGACGTGCCACCGTTCCCTTGCTCCAGTACGAACGCGCCGTTGACCTTACAGAGTTGAATGATATCGCCCCCGACGCGCGGTCCGCTACCATTAAGCGTGGCGGTTCCCGCGAAGGGACGGTTATTCGCAAAACCTTCCTGGTTGCCGGTACGGTCCATGAAGCCCAGCACCATGGAGCCGTTCTCCGTGAAGTCGATGTCACTCAAAATCGGCTGGGGAGAGGTTCTGCGGTAGGAAGGATCGCTGACGTCCCCATCCATCGTTATTTCGGATCGCCAGGCGGTCCAGTGGGCGGGAAGATTTCCTCCGTTGGTATTTTCACGATTGTAATCGAGGGAGAAGCTGGCTACCGTACTGAATCCTGCCGAAATATTAGCTGGATCGAAAGACAAAACCGTTGCGATTAAGTCCGCTCTTCTCATCGAAACAGACGCGTCGCAAACAACACCCAGATAACCTTTACCACCGTTGAAGCCCAAGCCCCAGGGCCGCACCGTACCCGAAGCCCCACTGGCTACGGGAATTACTTCGATACCGGAAAGTGTAGCTTGGGCTGCGGAGGGTGTAAAGCCCAAGTTCAGCGTTCCATCGCTTACGCTGACTACGAATTGAGTGGTCGTAGCCCGGTGCGCCTCGTTTGCGCGAATCGCGTTCATGTCGAAATTATCAGCCGTCGTGAAAGCTTCAGCGGTGATGTCGAATACCCTGGTTGCGGTACTCGTCTCGCCACCGCTCTTGTGGTGCGTCACGACCCGGTAGCGCCCGTTGGTGACCGGTATGGCGTAACTGAATGTACCGGTACGAATTTCGCGGTAAAAAGATTCGCTGGCCAAGGTATTCTCATAGGGATTGTCTAAATTCACCATAGTTCCTGTAGAAAGAGAAACTGTTCCTCCCGAACCATTCTGGTCTGCAACCCAGGTATTTCCGTCACCGTCCGTGAATCCGCTTCCTCCTACATTTATGCGAAGGGTAGTTGTTGCAGTATTCGTATAAGTAGGGCAGACCGGATAACCAGATAAGCTTTCCAGTAAATAGTGTTCAGTTGGTCCGGGAAGGGCAGTACCGCTCACGTCCATTTTGATTAAGGAGCGCTGGTTGGTGTTTACCGTCCAGAGCATCTCCTGAGACTCATCCAGATCAACGTCCCCATAACCTACAATGCCGGACTTGGTATAAGCATCCAGGTCGATGTTGGGCGTAGTAGATGATGCGGACAACTGAAAGTTACTGGCGGCTAAACCAAACGCTGCCGCAGTCCTGTTAACAGAGCCAAAATCCAGTACCGGACCCACGGAAGGAGTAGCTCCCTGAAGATTAATATTCGTAATTGGGTAAGCTGGATTACTATAGTCGATCACGTATATTCCACCGGTACCCTGGCTACCCAGGTCTACGTGACGCTTTAAAAAAGCAGCAGTATAAATGCGCTCTTTCCTTGGCTGATAAGCAGTTCCCCAGGTTGCGCCAATCTCGGCAATGTCCGCCAGCTTATTCTTTGTGCCTGAGTTGTCGGAATCGTTATACCGAAATTCTACTAGTCCGATGTTCGTATTGTTCGTCCTACTTCCGTTTTCGTAGCAGGGAATGGCAATTCGCGGATTGTTCTGACTGTAATCAATGGGACTCAATACCCCGCAATCCACCGTACAGTTCCCGCTTCCCGGCACCACGAACTGCACGTCCGTCGCATTATCCGTTCCGGCAAAACCAGGCTGTAAATTATCCAGGCTGCCGTCAGCCGGCAGGCTGAACTCCAAGCGGTAAGTATCCCCCTGAGCTAGGCCGGTTACCGTCCACTCGCCGTTGGCATCCGTGGTCGCGCTGCCCGCCGTGGCACCGTTGCAGTCAAAAACCGTTACCACCACGCCCGCCTGACCGGTTTCAGCGGCGTCGTTCGTCCCGTCATTATTAAAATCCTGAAAAACCCTACCACCCACGTCACCGGGGTTACCGGCGCAGGGGGCCGGCGGTGCCCCGGCCGACCGCGTGTCGCTCATCCGTAAAAGCCCATCCGGCTCCGATAATACGTAAGCGGGCCGCACCGCATAAGCGCGGGCGTAGGCTTCTGCGGCGGCGGAGGGTAACAAAACAGGAAAATGAGGGTAATCCGCGTGACCTGCGGCGAGGGGCTGCGTCAAAAAAGACAGCAGACTCAAAAATACGAAGAAGAAGCGTGTAAATAAACTCATAGTTTCATGTGATATGCCGCCGGATCGAGGCGGTAAGTGATTGCAGGCAAGCAATCGTATCACACGAAAAAAGAGTACGCGCCGGAGCAACGAAAGCCCGGCAAAGACAGCCCTGACAATGGTGCGCGTTTAACTTAAAGCGCACGCCTGCCGGACGGAAGATTTTTAAATTTGTGCAGAAAATGCGCACAACTCCCTATGGCTGTGTAAGATAGCAACGGGCCGTTCCCGCTACTCGGTCGTAATTCTTTCATGTGATAAGACTGCTTCCGAAGAAGTCGGTACAAACATAGGTATTTTTTATATAACATCCGTGCTGCCCGAATCCTTTTTTTGTTCTTAGTGCTTACGGCAACTTGTGTGCGTGACACATTAGCTACTAGTTGTTTAACCGGGCGTATCCCCTAATTTGAAAACGGTGGAGGAGTTGTACTCCGATGTACTCGTAACACATGGTCGGAGCATAGCTCCGCGTCGGAGTGCAACTCCTCTACCGTTTAATGAAAATGGTGGACGAGTTGTACTCCGATGTACTCGTAGCACATGGTCGGAGCATGGCTCCTTATCGGAGTGCAACTCCTCTACCGTTTAATAAAGGTGCTCGCCGTCTATCGCCCCGGAGAATCAAACATAGAAAAACTTCTAATTTTTAGTAACTTTGCGGCAACGCCCCGTCTAAGTATACCCCACCGGGCGGCGCAAGATTTCCGCCCCCCGCCCGTTCATTCGCTTTCTCTATCGCCGCTCCGTCCCCCGCCCGGCCCTTTTCCGACGTAATTCGTCGGCTAACCCCAGAACATCTTCTCATGCCCCGAACGATTCGCCTGGCGGGCGCCTTCCTGCTGTTGTTTGCTCACCTCGCCCTGGAAGCCCAGACGGGCATCCAGCCCGTCATTAACAATGACGCGGAACAGCTTGTCGACGTCGTGTTCCGTAACCTCTCCTGCTTCGAGACAGCCAACCCCACCTTCTCCGGCAGCCCCAACCAGATCGGTACGTTCTCCAACGGCAACTCGTCGGTGGGCTTCGATTCGGGCATCATTATGTCCAACGGCTCGGTCATGCAGGCCAAGGGGCCGAATACCAGCTCCTTTACCAGCTTTTCCTACAACAATGTTTTTGTCGACCCCGATCTCGCCATGGTGGCCGGCAACAACACCCTCTATGACGGGGTAGTGCTTGAGTTCGACTTCACCCCCACCACCGATACCATCGACTTCCGTTACGTATTCGCCTCCGAAGAATACTGCGAGGGCTTTAATAATGACAATACCGATGTGTTCGCCTTTTTCGTTACCGGACCCGGCATTAACGGCCCCTTCTCCAACGGCGGGGTCAACATCGCCCGTTTACCAAACGGGCAGAACGTAGACGTTAACTCGGTCAACCACACCGTCAACACCCAGCTCTACCGCAACAACATCAATCCCTTCCTGCCCCAGAACTGCGGCCTCACCAACCCCGTGGCCGTCAACGAGATCGAATACGACGGCATGACGGTCGAACTGACGGCCGGCCTGCGGGTCAGCCCCTGCGAGACCTACCACCTCCGCATGGTACTGGCCGACGTGAACGATGACTTCTTCGACTCCGCCGTACTGCTCGAAGCGGGTTCCTTCGCGGCGGGCCTGGTCGCTTTCTCCGAACCCACGGCCACGGCCGAAAGCGCGGGCGGCCTGACGAATGCACCCTTCGAGGGTTGCAGCGACGGCGAACTGGTCTTCAACCGCCTCGACACCTCCGATCTCAGTCAGCCGCTGGTGGTGCGCTTCAATGTCTCGCCCCTGTCTACCGCCACGCCCGACCTGGATTACGTGGCCATCGGCGACAGCTTCATCATCCCCGCCGGCATGACTTCCGCTACGCTACTGATCGACATCCTGGAAGACCTGGAGGCCGAGGGGACCGAAAACATCATTATCCGGGTAGAAAATTCCTGCAACTGCATGGCCGCCACCAGCGAGTTGTTTATCGTAGACCCGCCGCAACTGACGGCCATCGCACCGCCGCCGCCGGCCCCCGTTTGCCGGGGCGATTCCGTGGACCTTGCCGCGCTAGTAGCGGGCGGGGTCGGTAACTACGCGTTCAACTGGAGCACCGGCTCCACCGACAGCCTGATCCGGGCGGCCCCGTCACGCGATTCTACCTTCAGCGTAACCATCACAGATGCTTGCCAACAAATGCAGGTCCGCGATGTGCTGGTGGAAGTAACCACGATCCGGGGTAATTTAAGTGGAAGCTACCAGCTTTGCAACGGTCCGGTGAGTATACCGATTTTTCTTTCCGGCGCGGCTAACTATGTGGTGGAGGTGCTGGTTAACGGCCAACTACAAGTCTTCGCCAGCCCGACGGATACCCTATTCCTGACCGCCACCCAGAATACCGCCTACCAACTGGTGAGCGTAACCGATGCCGACGGCGGCTGCCGCGTGGAACCCACCGGCCAGACCGCTCTGGTGAGTGATGCCGATTTCCCCTTGGTCATCCTGACCGACAATGCGGCCTGTCAGGGGGAAGCAAGCGGTAGTCTGCAACTAGACCTGGGTTCCGGCACGGCCGGCTACCAATTCGAGTGGGCCGACTTCCCCGGCCAGGATACCAGTGCGTTCAGCATGCTCCCCGCCGGCAACTATGCCGTTACCATCACCGACGCCGGAGGCTGTCAACTGGACACCTTTGCGAACGTCACCCAACCCGCCGCCGCTCTGAGTTTACAACTCAGCCCCGTCCGCGATCGCTACTGCGATAGTCTGGGGGCGGCTGCCGTCACGGCGGTCGGAGGAACGGCACCCTATGATTTTGCGTGGTCCGACGGACATATCTCCGGCACCGCCGATGACCTCGAAGCGGGGAATTACGGCCTGACCGTTACCGATGCGGCGGGCTGCGTGCGCGATACTTTTTTTACCGTTGCCGATTTGCGGCAACAACTTACTGCCTTAATTAGCGGACAGGATCAACTGGACTGCGGCACCGGCAGCATCACTCTTTCCGCTGCCGTCAACCCCGTAGCGGTAACTTATCAATGGACCGATGCGGGCGGCACGGTAGTGAGTACCATAAACGACTTAATCGTCAGCCAAGCCGGTACCTACACCCTGCTCGTTACCGATCCGGTATCCAACTGTACGGCCACGGAAAGCTTTACGATTACGGAGAGCAGCGACCTGCCGCAGCTGAGTGCCGGTCAGCCGGCTTACGTGCTGGATTGCAATGATTCGGATCAACTCCTTTCGGTCACGGTCAGCAATGCACCCGGAATCCTCACCTACTCCTGGACCGGCCCGGGCGGTCAGCCGCTCAGTAGCTCCCCTACCCTTTCGGTCACCCAGCCGGGTAACTATACGGTGCGGGTAAGCCGCACCGACAACGGTTGCGGTGCCGACCTGACCATCGCCGTTACGGAAGACACGGCACCGCCGGTCGTCGATCTCACCATCAGCGGCACGCTCAATTGCCGGGACCAATCCGTCACGGTCAGCCTTGGTTCTCCCGACCCCGATTACCGCTACGCGGTTGCGCCCACCGGCCAAATGCCCGCTGCCGGGGGCGGCACTGCCGCCTTCGACCTGACCGCCGTAGGCAACTACTCCTATTACACCACCTCCCTGGCCAACGGCTGCCGCGACACCACCGATTTTATCGTCACCGCAGACTTGCGAACTCCGAGCGTTCAGGCGGGCAGTGACTTGATCCTGGACTGCGATGCCGATTTCACCACCGCCATCGCTACCTTCCAACCCGCCGGCAGCCAGGTAAGCTGGACCGACGCCGCCGGCCTGTCTGCCGGCAGCGGACCCGATCTGCGGGCCGCCGGGCCGGGCATCTACACGGTCACGGCCCTCCACCCCGCGTCTTTCTGCCCCGCCTCGGATCAACTCACCGTAACCGCCGAAGGACCGACGGCCGTGGAGCTGAGTTTCATGCAGCCTCCCTGCCCCGAAGTAGGCGGCAGTTTCCGCATCCTCGGCATCACCGGCGGCGAGGCACCCTACGAGCTGAGTGTGGACGAACGCATTTTTCCCACTTCCCCCAACCGTTTCTCCGGCCTTCCGACCGGCGCCTACGAACTGGTGGTAACCGATGCGGCGGGTTGCCAACTGCGCGACAGCTTCCAGATCTTCGATCCGGCCGCACTGACCGTGGAGACCTTTTCCACCTCGGTCCGGCTGGGCGATACCACCAGTCTACTGGCCCTGGTCAACCGCGAGGATGACGAAATAGCCGGCTACACCTGGACCAACCTGGGCGACACCACCGCCTGTGCCACCTGCCCCCGTCCACTCATCCGGCCCTTCGGCAGCCTGATCGCGCAGGTCACCGTAACCGATACCAGCGGCTGCGTAACCACCGCCAACCTGCCCGTATTCGTGGATGAGCGGGAGCTACTTTATGCCCCTACCGCCTTTTCCCCCGGCCGCGTGGACGGAAACAATGATTTTTTCATGCTCTACGGTTCTCCCGAAATCGTGGTCAACATCAACACCCTCCAGGTCTTCGATCGCTGGGGTGCCCTGGTGGCTGATTTCAGTGACCTGAAAGTAAATGACGAGGCCGCCGGTTGGGACGGAACCTACGCCGGACGCCCGCTGGAGCAGGGCACCTACGTCTGGTCGGCCGAATTTACCCGTTTTGATGGGCGGGTGGAGGTTCGGCACGGTGCGGTGCACCTGGTGCGCTGATGGGGATCCCGCTGTTCAGGGCGGGTGTGCGCGGGCGCAGTCGTAGCCTGGGTATGCCTGCGGCACGTTTCACGACCGGAGGTCGCGAAGCCAAACGTTCGCGAGACCGGAGGTCACGCACCATTCGCGTGAGGTGCCTGGAAGGGCCGGCCGCAGGACGGAGCCGCGTTAGCGGCCGAGCAGACCTGCGAGCCTGGAAGGGACCGGCCCGGTACCGCGCAGGCGGACCGGGACACGCCCAAGTCGGCAGGGTACAAATGGCAGAGGCCGCCTTCCTCGGCACCCGGGAAGTGGTAACCGATACCGGCGTAGGGGCCGTTGGCAAAGGGGCGCTTTACCCCCGGCGAAGCGTTGATGCTGCGGCCCGGGTCGGTGGTGATAGTTACCTAGACGTTGGCGGTTTTCCGGTCCTCGGGGCGGTTTATTGGTTCGGGCGTGCCCCGGCCGTGGGCCGGGCCGGTCCCTTCCAGGCGCGCCTGCCGGCTTGGCCCTGCGGGCTTCCTCCCTCCGGTCGTCACCTTCCAGGCACCTCACGCAGGTTAGCCCGGACCGTGTTTCAATCCCTGAACGCATTTTCCAGCAGCATCACGATTTCCCCGTGCCCGCCGCGGCGGGCATCCATGATGGGGGTATTTCCCCAGCGATCTATGGGGGCCAGATTGATGCCCTGGTCGATCAGGTAGGCTACCACGGCGGCCTGGTTATCGCTGGCGGCCAGGTGCAGGGCGGTGCGGCCGTCGTAGTCGGCCATGCCCAGGTCCACGCCTTCGGATTGCAGGCGCAGTACCTCCTCCAGGTCTCCCTTGCTGGCCGACCAGATCAGGTTCACCACCTCGTTCACCTGCGATTCATAGCGCCGCAGGCGCGGGTTGGTTTTCTGCGAGGAGCGGTTCAGCGAGTCGTAAATGTGGAAGTTGTAGCGGTCCACCAGCCGCTCGCAAAACTCCACCCCCCGCACGCTGTTGCCCAGTGCATCCAGGCGGGGCGAGTAAATGGCAATACCCATTACGTTGGGCACCACCACCAGGATGACGCCCGACACCCCGCTCTTGGCCGGTAACCCCACGTGGAAGGCAAACTCGCCCGAGAAATCGTACATCCCGCAACTCAGCATCAGCGACATACAGTGTTGCACCGTCGATTCGCTGAAAATTTTGTCACCCGTCAGCGGATTGGCCCCCGAGTTGGCCAGCGTCGCGGCCGCCACCGAAGTATCCGCCACGCAGGACTCGATGGAACAGCACTGGAGGTAAAAATCCAGGGTGTCGTTGAGATCCGTTCCGGGGGGGAAGGCTTTTTTCTCCCGCATAAAGTAGGCCAGCGCGAAGTTGCGGTCGGCCGTCTGCTTTTCCGACAGGTAGACCGAATTACTGAATGAGATCGGCCGGCCGCCGGTCAGCCGTTGCCAGGTATTTTTCACGTAGTCGTAGCGGTCGGCCAGGCTTTCGTCGCGCTTCAGTAGCGCATTGCACATAATGGCCCCGGCATTGATCATCGGGTTGTGCGGCAGGTTGCGCTTGTTCAGCGATAGTTCATTAAACGTATGCCCGCTCGGTTCGCGGCCCACGTGGCGGTGTACTTCTTCCTCGCCCAATTCTTCCATCGCCAGGCAGTAATTGATCGGCTTGCACGACGATTGCAGGCAGAACGGCTGCCGCACGTCCCCCAACGAAAACCGCTGCCCGTCGATGGTACAGATGCTCACCGCAAATAGCTCGGGGTCCACCCGCGAGAGTTGCGGAATGTAGTCGGCTAGTTTCCCGGCCTTGTTTCTGCTCGCCTCCTCGAATATTTCCGCGATCGACCCGCAAAACGCCTCGAATTCCGGGATGATCAGCAGCCGCTCGAAGCTCTTGCGGATCAGCGCATTGTTCTTCATGATCTCCTCGAACAGGGCGGGGCGCAACTCGAACAATCCGTTGTCCTTCGTTTTAGCCGCCTCCTGCAGCTGCGCGTGCACCTTTTCCACCCGCGGGTCCTTGCGGGTAATGCCCATGCGGTGCAGGTGCCGCCAGAACGACTGGACCGTCACGCGCCCCCGGTCGCGGGTGGCCAGTTGCTGGTAGTAGGCCGAAAACTTTCGGGTCTCCAGGGTGTCGATGGTCAAGTCGTTATCCGTGGTGGGCATGGTCGTTGATTAGTAGCATTCGGCAGGTTCGGGCGGGCGGCCAAAGGTAGGTGTTTTTGGGGCGTGCCCGGCGGGCTGCCGCCCGTCGGCCGGTCCCTTCCAGGCTCGCTGTCCGCTCGGCCCTGCGGGCTACCTCCCTGCGGTCGGCCCCTTTCAGGCACCTCACGCAATTCAATGAGTGAATGGAATACGGGCAGAACCCCCCTCAGGGGCAGGGAAAAAACAAGGAATGAATGCTGCGGAGCGTTAATGAGATAGAGCGGTAAGCACCGAGGGGATAAGATTCAATCCGCAATTAGCACCCCCCACCCATTTCGTCGATCCACATCCGGCTTTCGTAGAGCATATGCGGCGGCTCTGCCCGCCCTACCCGAATGTTGCGTCTATCGCTCACTAAACTTCACTATGTATCGCTTTCTCCTTTTCTTCAGCACCCTCCTTCTTGTCTTCTCTCTAAATGCCCAAACCGCCGCCCCTGAAGTCACCCTCAAGAACGTAGTCGAGCAGCGGGACTCCCGGCGGGGTGCTACCAACACCCTGCGGCTCTTCTTTGAAGTGGAGGGAGGCGATGAAGAAGGCCGCACCCTGCGCCGCATCTCCCTCGATCCGGTAGTGGATGATGCCGGTAACGTACTCGAACCGGGTTCCAACTCTTATAGCCGGTACACTACTTTGCCTACCCTGGACGTAAAAATTTCCGCTCCGGCACGGGCCGCTACCTCCCTGAAGGAAGTGCGCGGAGAACTGCTCGTTTTTCAGCCCAGCCGGGAAAATGGCGGCGAGGTGGTGGTCATCAATGCGTCTACGCGCTTCGATAAGGATTTGCTGGGCGGAAAAGTGGCCGGGTTGCGAATCATCCAGTTATCCGAGAAAGCCCGCCTGGCCGCCAAGGAAGCCGAAAGCAGGGAACGGATTGCGGGCATGCAAACCAAGCTAGACTCACTGCGCCAAATGGGGGAATCCGGTGAGAAGATCGCCAAAATAATCGTGCAGCTTAACGAGGAACTGAGCAGCATAGGTGATGCTATTGGCGGCAGTGGACCTAAGCTCTACCTCAGCATCGAAGGGGATGCCGACCGGCTGGTTAAGGTTTCCGTACGCGAAGCCGGCGGCGGAAAATCAATTAAGGGAGGATTCAGTTCCGGGACCACCTACAACCTCAAGCGTGAGCTGACGGCCGGGGATGAAATCCACTTCCAGATCGAGACGCCCGAATCCGTTACTCGCTACCCCTTTTCACTCGGCTCCGTGCCGTTGCAATAGCTATTCATTCCTTTCCCATTTTCAATCCATCAATTTTCTTGCCCCATGCGCTTATTCTCCTTACTTATTGCCGCTTTACTGACCCTGCCCCTCCTCTCTCAACCCGTTGAATTATCGGTCGAGCATATTGAAGAAACCCGCAGCCTGGAACGAAGCGGCAGCTATTCCCCGAAGGTGGAGATCAAACTCGAGTTAAAAGGCATGACGGTAAATAAAGCCAACCAAGTCCAGATCGAAGGCATCGACTACGCCGTAGATGACCTAGGCACGGAAATGAAATGGATCGAATCCGGGATGTTCGATGACGACTTTTCTTCTTCCCCCAGCATCTCCCTCTCCCTCACCCCCGGTAAAGCGACAGGCCACCGAGATCAAAGAGATTCGGGGCAATATCTCCGTTTTTCGCCCGTCCGTAGAGAGAAGGCAGTCTCCTGGAGGTAACCGATTTCGAGCAGTTATTGAACACCGATCTATTCCCCAATAGCGCCGATGATTTTCACCTCATCCTGGTCGATCGTGTCCTTATCGACAGTTTAAAAGGTAAGCAGGGCGAAGACTACACCAAGGCCGTCGAACGACTACGTGCGCGAGGTCAAGCTGTTCCTGACTTAACTCGCGCCATAGGTGGTGAAGGAACTTACCAGTATACCAGAGCTTCCGATCTCTTCTCCATGTTCGGCTATGCTTATGAAGATAATCCTGACCGCTACGAGTTAAATTTCATCTTCTGGGATCCTACGGATAAGCTGGTGTCCATTGAAGTTTACGATGCCGAAAACAAGAAACAAACGCGTGGTTCTTCTTCCAGTAACACTTATCTGCAAATCCCTCTTTTGGGCACTCCGCAACCGGATTGGAAGCTGGTCATCACCGTCCGCACCGATGCCAGCGTGGAAAAGGTTCCGTTTACGCTGCGTGGGGTAAAATTGCCGTGACCCCGCGACCGGAGGTGGCGCGAGCCAAATTCGCGTGACCGGAGGTCACGCACCATTCGTGATCGGAGGTCACGCACCAGGTGTGATCGGAGATCACGCACTATTTGTGACGGCCTTCAATCCTTCATTCCCTCATTCCCTCATTCCTTGTCCCCTCATTCCTTTTACGTGCTAGCGCGCCTGATCCACCAAAGCGGCCACTTCCTGTACTTGATCTATATAAAGTTCCAGGTGAAAAGCACGTAGTTCAGCGTGACGCAGGAGAGCAGAAAGATCGGCGGCACCCTGTTGCCGAAGTCTTTCCCGGTCGGTGACGCATGTGGCATATTCAATGGGTTCGACATTTCTTACACAGTTGATATCGATATAAGTTGACACTTTTTCCAGGGTATGTAAAGTCAGATCATCGTGCTTTTGCAGATCGTTTTTGATGTAATCGTTACGGAAAGCAACGATGGAGGCCAGCCGTTGCCGTAAACTCAACTCTTTGATGAGCAGCGCGTCTCCGGCATCGGCCATCAGTTCGTAGGAAGTCGGGGAAAAAGAGCGAAATACCCCCCGAACGAATACTTGTCCGGTTCGGCCGATTCCTTCCGGGAGTTTCGCCTCATCACTCATGGAGAACGTCGCTGCACCTATGTATAGGTCCTCGATATCGTTCTCACAATCCCGAAGATTCATCCGGCTGGATCTTAGCTCATCCGTTAATTCCTCGTGAATGGCGTCGAGGTAGGTCGATAACTTACGGTTGTCTTTCACCCGCTGGTTGCAGCGTTCCACGCCGAAGGCAATGAAGAGGGAGACGATGATGAGCGACACTTGGAGCAGGTAGTCTTTCCAGTTTTTTAGTTCCATGTAGTGTTGCTTTAAAACGCGGCTGAAAAAGTAATGCCCGCTTATCGTATTAATTGACGAGCTAGTGGGCCGGCCGGTTGCATGCACAGTAAATATAGCCATTAATTAAAGAAGCAGCAACGCACAAGTGCCCGTTGCTGCTTCTTCCCTCAAACCAGACGCGAATGACCTCGCTGCTTACATCCGTACCAGCTTGGTGGCGTAGATGGGTTTACCATCCGCGACAAGGCGAAGGAAGTAGGTGCCGGGTAGCCAGTTGCCGCCGATCTGGAAATTGGCCGCGCCGGCCTGGTTGGAAAGCTGACGGCGTTCCAGCAGGCGGCCGGTGACGTCGTAGGCCAGGGCCTCCACGCGGCCGGCAGTGACGGGAAGATCGTAGCTGACGCGGAAAGCTTCCGCGCTGGGGTTGGGTGCGATGCTGACCCGCAGGTCGGGCAGGCGCACGTCTTCGGTAGCAACGGTTGCTCCGTCGTAGATCTCGAAGTTATCCAGACCCGCCTCGGAGAGGTGACCTTCCGGTTGATCGACGGCCGTGAAGCGGATACGCAATTCGCCGCTCAGGTCGATGGCGATCTCGTTGAGCAGGAAAGAATCCTCGCGCCAGGTGCTTGCGCTGGTGGTGTACTCGGCCAGGGTTACGGTTTCGCTACCGTTGGTGAGTTCCACGCGCAGGAAGTCGTTGGGGTCCGCGTTGCCGCCGGCGTTGTAAAACCAGTACTGGTAACGGAGAATGGGTTCCTCGATGCCCTCCAAATCAATGATGGGCGAAGTGAGGATAACCGCGCCGCCGTCGATATCGTCGCTGCCGGCAGCACCGCCGCCGTTGCCGGTGATGTAGGCCTGGTTGCCGATGTCGTTGGATACGTCGGCACCGGGGTTGCTGATCTCGCTGCCGAAATTGGTGCCCACGGGTACGTCGCGTACCCAGAAACCACTGGTAGCGTCGGCATCGCTGGTGGCCGACCAGCCCTGATCGACGATGAAATCGTCGAGGTAGCCGTTTTCCAGTGGGAGTACCAGGTCATTACCGGCCCCGAGACTGACGTTAAACTGGGCGGCGTTGCGGTAGCCCCAGGCACCGTAGTAGATGTCGTAGGTGCCCACAAACAGGTTGTTCAGAGCCAGTGTGCCGTCCGATCCGGCAATGGCCGTGAACTCTGTGCCGTCCTCGTAGATAAGGATGACCCGCGCCGCAGCCACACCTTCTTCCAGATCGGCGGCTTCCACTACCGATCCGCCCAACGTGAAGGTGGGCAAGGCGAGCAGGAAGGTATCAAGTATCGTTACCTGCCCGTTTACCAATTCGACGTCCGTTTCCAGCGACTGGTAGCCCGAACGGCTGATGCGAACGCTGTAAGATCCCGCTGCGGCTTGGCCGGTCTGGTAGCGGCCGAGGCCGTCGGTAGACTGGGTGGTGACTTGGGGGGACTCGAGGATTTCGACGGTGGCACCGGCCAGCGGGTTGCCGCCTTCGGAGGCGGTAATGGTACCTTCGAGGAAAGCGGCCCGCTGATAATCGACCTCTATCACAAAAAGGCCGCTGGAAATATCGCTTACCAGCACCAGGCCGGAGGGCAGGAAGGGGGTGGCACCCCAGGCACCGTTGAAACCGCCGCTGGCACCCAGCCACGTATCGTAGTGCGCTACCTCGATCAGGTTGGAGGGGCGCGATGCATCCACCACTACCAGTCCGTCCGTGTAGTAACTCAACACGAGGTAGTCGTTCAGGAAGTGCGTGTTGTGGGGAATGACGCCCTCATTAACGGTAGCGAGCGGGCGGAATTCATCCAGTTCGATGATGTTGGCCGGATCGCTCACGTCGTAGGCACCCATGGGGGCGTCGCCCCGCTCGTCGGTGGTGTAGGCATACTGACCGTCGGCCGATACCCAGATGTTGTGCGTGAAGGAGAAGGGGGTTTCGATGCCGCCCAGTTCGGTGATGTCCTGCGGGTCGCTGACATCGTAGAGCGTCATGAAACCTTTGTAGATTTCGGAGGCATACATAATGCCGTCCTGTACATATACATCATGGGAGTAAATGGCCGGGGCGGCTGCCACGAACAGGGCCTCGCCGGGCGTGGTGGCCACGTCGAAGATGACCATGCCGCCACTGTTGATGTTGGCACCCGCCAGGTAGGCAAGTCCGGTAGGCACGTCGATGTAGATGTTGTGGGCCCGTTGGAGGGTACCGCCGGCGACCTGGTAGTTGTTGTGGGTCAGCGGAGCGTTGCCGTTTGCGATGTCGGTCAGGTCGATGATGGTGAGGCCCTCCGTAGAACTGCCCTGGTCGGCAACGACGTAGGCATATTCGCCGTACACTTTAAGATCGCGCCAGGTAGGAACTGTCCTTCCAGAAAAACCACTTCGGTGGCATTATCGGGGTCGGCCAGACTAACGATGGAGACACCGCTACGCAGGCCCACCAGGGCATATTCGGTACCATCGGGGGCCACGTAGGCCCAAATGTCGTTCAGATCGGCGTCGTAGGTGACATTGGAGCGCAGGGTGGTATTGAAAGCTTGCTGGGCGGTCAGGCCGGCAAACAGAAAAAGGCTGACGAAGCAGCTGAGTAAGAGTCGTTGCATTGGTTAGGTTACGGATACGGTAAAACCGCTACCGATCACTGATGGGACGGTAGGGTGAAAAATAGCGTTAGGGCGGGTGGATTGCCGGCTACTTTCGGCGGCAGGCAAAGGTATCCGATAAACAGTAAGATACTGTAACAAGTGAATAGCACCACCCCGGTATTTGTGGCGGTGGTGCGACAATAGGAAAGATTTTGCCGGTTACGGCCGGACTAATTTAGCCTATTTCAGTCGAAACCACGCCGCGCAAACTCATCCCAACTGTACTTGACTTTCTCCTGCCGTACCCCGGCCGTGAACTCCTCCCGCCTATCCTCGCGGTAGAACCGTTCGATTTTAGCCGCCACATCTTCCGGTTCGGGTTGGGCGACGTAGCCGACCACGCCGTCCGGCACGATCTCCGCCAAACCGCCGACATCGGTGACCAGCATGGGCGCATCGAAATGGTAGGCCATTTGCGTGATTCCGCTCTGGCTGGCGGTACGGTAGGTCTGGGCCACCAGATCGGCCGCACCGAAGTAGTTGCCGAGTTCGGCCGTCGGGATGTAGTGGTCGAACAGGTGAACGGCGGCGGTTAGCCCGAGTTCCTCGATCAGGTCGTGGTATTCAGCGGGGTCGTCGTAGAACTCTCCGGCCACGATGAGTTCTACCCCCAACTTCCGCAGGCCGGGCGCGGCCAGGGCGCGCAGCAGAATATCCAACCCCTTATACTTACGGATCAGGCCGAAGAAGAGCAGGTAACGGCCCTCCGCCCGCAGGCCCAGCCGGCGGCGGGCCTCGCTGCGCTCCACCCGCTCGCCCAGATTATCGTTGATCGGGTGGGGGAGGTACTGCACCGGCTTGCTGGAAAACTCCCCGATCTCCTCCCGTACCTGTCGCGACATGGTGATGAAGCGATCAAACGCCGCCAGGAAATAGCGCGTAAACAGCCGGTCACCCGGCCGCGCTTCGTGGGGGATAACGTTGTCGCAGAGAGCTACTTTCTCTACCGATTTCGGCAGCAGGCGCGTTACCGTACCCAGGCTCGGCCCCATGAAAGGCAGCCAGTAACGGGTGATTACCAAATCGGGTTGCAATTGCCTGATCCGCCGCGCCGCCACCGGCCAGTTGAGCGGGTTGGCCGCGTTGATCCACCGGTGGATCGTCAATCCCTCCGGCGCGGGGTCTTCGGAATACTGCGTCTTCCCGGGAAACAGGAAATCGGGATACTGAAGGGTGAAGGTGACCAGCGTCACCCGCCGGCCGGCACGTTGCAGGGCACGGGCCAGGGCCTCGTTGGTATCCGCGATACCGCCGCGATAAGGGTAAGCCGGGCCGATGATGAGGACGTGCATCTTTTAGTAGGTATGGGTATAGGAGTTGGAGTACGTAGTTGGGTAGTACGTAGTTGGGTAGTACGTAGTACGTAGTACTGTAGTCGGGTAGTACGTAGTTTCCTGTTAGACGATTTCCCCCCTTCGGGAGGTCGGGTGCGGGGGGACCTACAACGCAATCATCTTCGCTTTCGGATTATCGTTCATGAACCGCTGAATGATCCGCGCCGTATCCGGGTAGCTGGTGCAGGTTTTGACGGCCGCGATCACCTCGTCCTTGCGGTAAGATTCTTCGGTGGAGATGTAGCCGAAACCACTGTAGCGGCCTTCCTGTACCAATACCACCGCCTGCTCATCGGCGGTGCGGCCGCGATCGAAGAGGATGAAATCATCGTCGAAAACGGTGCGCAGGTGATCCAGGGCTTCCAGGGCACGCAGGTTGTATTCCTCAAAGGTTTCCCGGCCCGCGCAGGCACCGCGGCACTGCTTGATGTGAAAATGAAAACAGGCCGATTTAGACGGGTAAAGGTGCGTAAACCGGCTGCATAATTCCAAATGGCGACGGGTGTGATCCAGGCGGCCCTTCGGCACGGCTCATGCTGGGATACTCGCTCACGATTTCTTTTTCCTTGCGGGCCTGAGCGGTGTTGCGGCACACATCGAAGCAGCGGTAACCTTCACTGTTGATTAGGTATGGATGGCAAAATTGAACCGCTTGCCGCGCAGGGCACGATTAATGGGCGGCATCAGCCGCTTGATCTCCTCGCTTTCCAGCAGGAGGGCGACCAGTTCGCTACCGGTTAGTTCGTAGGAAAGATCGGCCACCGATTTGGCGATCTCGTGGCCCTTGGGGGTTTGGTCGGCAAAGTGCTGCGCGATCCGTTTTTTGATGTTGGTACTTTTGCCCACGTAGATCACGCGGCCGCTAGCGTCATAAAAATAGTAGACACCGCACTCCTCGGGCAGGTCCATGATGCCGGTCGAGGGGCAGGCTTTTGGGCAGGCGGCTTTCTTTGATGCCCAGGTTGACCATCGTTTTGATCTCGTCCTCACTACCCCGCCGGCCGAGGATGCGTTGGAGCAACTCGGTGGTAGCGGCCGCATCGGCCAGGGCGCGGTGGCGGGCGTCTACCGTGATACCGAAGTGCTCGATCAGTTTACCCAGGCTGTAGCTCTTCAGGCCGGGGAAGGCCTTGCGCGCCAGCCGGACGGTGCAGAGTTGCTTGCGGCTAAAGGTATAGCCCAGCCGCTCGAATTCGGCCCGCAGAAAACTGTAATCGAAACGCGCGTTGTGGGCCACGAAAATGGCGCCCTCGGTCAGTTCCACGATCCGTTTGGCCACCTCGTGGAAGCGGGGCGCTCGGCCGACCATGTCCATCGTGATGCCGGTAATTTCGGTGATGCCGCGCGGGATGGAGCATTCCGGGTTTACGAGGGTTTCGTAGGTCTCCACGATTTTCTCGCCGTCGAAGATTACGATACCCACCTCCGTCACGCGGTGGCGCGCGGCGCGGCCTCCGGTGGTTTCCAGGTCGACAATAGCGTAGCGTTTGCTCATGGGTGAGAGTTTCCCCGTTGGATAAGTGGTGATCTTTGGCGGTAGGATAAGCAACCCGCGTGAGGTGCCTGGAGGGCTTGGTGCGCAGCACCGACCGACAGGGAGCCGGAAGGGACCGGCACCTCGGCGTTAGCCGAGGTGACACGCCCAAAAATAAGAACCGGAGTGAAGTCAATGGCCGGCGCAAGCCCGAAATACCACGTACCTTGGTCGTTTACTACCTGACTCAAACCCGGATCACAATGGCGAAGATATGTTATTTCCTGTGTATTTTTCTACTGTTTCAACTAAATTGTGGCAAGCCCGGCCTGCCCGGCGAAACGGCATCCGCCGGCCGTACCGCCTGTAAATCAACCCGCTACGTCGACATCCGGCACGGACACGGTTTTACCCACGCCTGACGATCGCGCCCCGCTGGTGGCGGCTGCTGGCGACCAGCAGGGTCCTCGCCGCTGCTGCGCGGCAAGCGGATCGGGAGTGATCGTCAACCATACGTCCACCATCGGCGGCACGCACCTGGTAGACAGTTCGCTGCCTGGGCATGGACGTCAAGCGCATCTTTTCCGCCGAGGCACGGGTTTTCGCGGCACCGCCGACGCGGGCGAGAAATAGCCGACGGCCGCGCCACCGCACCGGCCTGCC
>CAVPZP010000003.1:0-72798 GCA_963710215.1 Lewinellaceae bacterium
GGCTCTCCCCTTCCTTATACATATTGATCGCCTCGTGCAGGTCGGGTACGTGATCTTTGCCGGCCCGCAGTATTTCGCGGGTCATGCTACTCCAGCGCAGATCGTCGGTTTTGAGGTCCATCTCCCACGATCCCACGCGGGCTACTTTGGCGGCTTCGTCCAGCAGTTGCTGCGCCCGCATCTGCTCGGTCACGTCTACGTGGGCACCCAGCATGCGTATCGGCTTGCCCGCTTCGTCCCGGATGGCCAGACCGCGGCAACGGATCCAGACCGTGCTACCTTCTTTGTGCCGGTAGCGCACGATCTGGTCGTAGGGGTGGTCGGGGTTTTCCATGTGCCGGTCCAATCTTTCGATCACCGCCGGCAAATCGTCCGGGTGGATGATGTCCTGCCAGGCAGCGGATTTATGCGGCATTTCGGCGGGATCATAACCCAGGGTCTTCCAGAAGGTGGGGTTCATCCACTCTTCCTCCTGATTTTCCAGGTCCCAGTACCAGAGACCATCCAGGGAAGAATGTTGTAGGTAGTCGAAAATACGATCATCGGATTTGATGAGTTCGTATAATTCTTCTTTCAGGTAATTCATCGGGGTCAGTCTAAAACAGCGGCAATATAGCCGGGCAAAGGCAGTAATTTTACGGTCGCTGCTTATTCTCTCCCGTACAGCAGTTTTCCCGCCGCCTCGTACTTGTCGCCGGCCGACCAGAAGGGCCGCCCGTCCATGTCGGCAATCAGGCGCGAACAGAGTGTAAAGGCCTGACAGTATTTGGTCAAATAGGCGTAGTCGATCGTTTCGGGATTGTCACTAACCTGGTGGTAGTACTTAAAAATCTCGTCATTAAATTCCCGGAACCCGGCACTGAAGGTAAGGGCGGGCACGCCCTTGACGGCAAAGGAAACGTTGTCCGAGCGGTCGTAAAGGCCCTGTTCCTCGGCGGGGTTTTCCACAATGTCCAGCCCGAAGGCGGCGGTGCCGGCGTCCAGTTGGGCATCCACGCCGGTGCGGCCGTAGCCGAAAATGGAAATGACGGTGGTGTCGTTGTAGCCCGCACCGTCGGTATTGAAATTATAGAAGGTGTTTTCCAGCGGCACCAGCGGGTGCTTGGCGTAGTAGGAACTGCCCAGCAGGCCCATCTCCTCGCCCGTTACGGCCAGAACGATCACCGAGCGGCGGGGCGGCGCTTGCGCGAACGAGCGGGCGGCCGCCAGCATGGAAATCAGGCCGAAGGCATTGTCGCGGGCACCGTTAAAAATACTGTCTTCGGGGGTGTACGCTCCCCCACCCTGCTTGCCCGTGCCCACGTGATCGTAGTGCGCGGTCAGCAGCAGGTACTCGTCCTTTAGTTCGGGATCAGATCCTTCGATCATTCCGGCCACGTTGCGGCCGAAGACCGGAGTGGTGCGTACGCCGGTCGATACGAGTTCGCCCTTCATTTTTTTCTTGCCCTTCAACTGGGCGATAACCGCCTTGATGTCTTCCGGCTTGATAAAGCCGTAGGGGATGGTGCGCTCGCCGTCGGTCTTATCCTTGGCCAGACCCATCGTTTCTCCGCCGAAGTAAGACAAGAAGCCCGTCCACGGAAAAGGCATCTGGTACAGTTCCACCAGCGCAACGGCACCGGCGTCCTGCGCCATTTTCCCCTTCTCGCGAAAACCCTGAAAAATGGCCGCCTGCCCCTGCACGTCGGGCAGGCCCGGCAGGGTAATCACGATCTTGCCCTTCACGTCCAGCTCGGCATAGTCGTTGTAGCCGGATTTTTCGTCCACCCAGCCGTAATTGGCAAAAACTACCTCGGCCTTTTTGTCAATCGCGTCGCCCCGCACCACGATCAGGTTTTCGGGGTGGGTAAACGTCATGTCCCCCAGGGTCATGCTCATGCGCTCCGGCGCACGGCTCGATTCCAGGTAGACGTTTTGGTAGTAGCCGTCGTCCGCGCCGGGCAGGGGTTGGTAGCCGTAGGCTTGTAACTGTGCGGAGATGTAGGCGGCGGCCACCTCATTGCCCACGCTGCCGGTGCGGCGGCCCGCCAGATAGTCGGAAGCCAGGAAATACATCTGCGGCTTTACGTCCATTTCGGTCAGCGAAAACTCGGGCAGGCCGCGGTCGATGTTTCGTGGTGTTTGCTGGGCATTCAGTAAGAATGGAGCCGGCAGCAAACAACAGATTGCAGCCAGATAAAAGGTAAGTTTGAGCATGGTAATGGACGTAGGCAGTCAATAAAATCGCAGGATGAGTACCTCTTCTTGCGTAGTAAGCCGGATTCGGCTCAACTAAAAACATACCCCTCCACCCGGCACTTTGTTCAGTGGGCCGGACCGGAATCACCCCTCCTCCCGAAACGGCGAACGCTGAATCCACGCCGTCGGCGGACTCAGGTAGCCCGCAAAAAACGGCACCAGCCGGTTGAGCAGGCGGTTGCGCATCCGCAGGCCGCAGAAATAATCCACCGGCACCGCCCCCACCGAACTCTTGATTTCCAGGGCCGTCCGGGCCAGGTCCAGGCGGGCAAAGCCACCGCAAATAGTAGACTCCAGCAGGTCGAACAGCATGTTGTGGTAAAGCTGGTGCGAGTGGTTCACCTGCTGGTCAAAGCCGAGGTAGTGCGCCCGCAGGTCCTCGCCGTCGGCAATCTCGGTGCGGAAACCCACCAGCCGGTCCTCCAGAAAATAGCCGTACAGGCGGTAGTCCTCGCCCAGCACGTCATACAGCCGCAGGAAATAGTCGGCTTGCAGTTCCACGGCATTGAATCCCGCCGACCCGGAGAGCTGGTTGTACAACTCATAGAACTGCCCGCCGTGGCGGTGGGCCGCCTGCTCGTCCAGCGGCAGGCACACCACGCGGCCCAGTTTCTTGCGGGTCCGGCGGTAGCGCACCCGGTACTTGGACGAGAGGGCTACCACGTAATCATCCAGTTTTTGCCAGGCGGGGTCCCTTGTTATTTCCATCACCGGGTCCACCGGCAACTGGTGGTAACCCGCCGCCCGCCACGCGGCGGCGCGGGGCGTGGCGGCGGGCTGAAAATCCTTGATGATGGTAGCGGCAAACCCACCCAGCCCACGGGCCAGTTCCTCGGCCAGCGTAGGGAGTATCCCGGCGGGCAGTGCAGCCTCCAGCGCGGCGGGCGACAGTGTTGCACTCACCGGACCACTCACCACGTAGTGCCCCAGGGTCAGCACCCGGTAGCGCAGTAGCGCGGCCACCCAGGCCCGCAGGCGCAGGGCCGGGCCGCTCTTGGTTCCTTCCTCCACCCTGATCTGGCCGCCCGCGTCAAAAGACAAATACTGCACCACCAGACCGATGGGTGCTTCCAGTTCGTCGTGTTCCAGCACCACCAGGCCGCCCTCACAGCCCTGCGGTTCCGCCAGCACGTAGTCCAGATAGGCGCGCCGGCTGAATACGCTGCCGTCTTCCGGCCAGTGGCGCGGCATCCGTTCGTGAAACCGGAACCGCCAGCCGGGAAAGTCGGTTAACTCCCGGCAATCCGTTTGTGCGCCGGCACGGGGGGCATCGCCCAGCAGGCTCAGTAGGCCGAAGGGGCAGGAAGTACGGTCGGGCAGGGCGCGGGAAAAATTCATGGAAACGTGGATAACTGGTCAGCGGGAAGGTAACAACCGGTGCGGGAATTGTTCGGGGCCAAGGAGTTGATTTGTCCACAATTCACTACCGGCAGCCGCCCCGGCCCGACTAAACTCGCGCTCTCCTTACTCTCCTACCGGCGGGCTTGGTATATTTGCCTGAATTTAACCGCAAATTACCGCCATCCGCATGTTCCGACGCATTCTCGTTCCCATAGATTTCAGCCCCACCGCCCGGGTATCCCTCCAGTATGCAGTCGAATTGGCGCGCTACACCCGCGCCGAAGAACTACGCATCGTGCACGTCTTTACCCCCCAGGCCGGCGGCGGCGACGCCGTCGTCATTCCACCCATGGGCCAACTGATGGAGGACCGCGATCAGATGCTGGAAAAATTTGTACAGGAACAGCAGATCACCGGCAATTTTCGCGTCAAGCACGAACTCGTGCTCGGCTTCGCCGCCGACGAGATCGTCGAGCAGTCCTTCAAGGCCGACCTCATCGTCATGGGGTCCACCGGAGAATCCGACCTACTCGACCAAGTCTTCGGCAGCGTCGGCTCCGCCGTCGCCCAGCGCGCCCACTGCCCGGTATTGTTAGTGCCCGCCCAGTCCAAATTTGCCGATCTGCGCCACATCGTTTACGCCAGCAACAGCCTCTCCCTCAGCCGCCAGGCCGTGCTCAAACTGATGGACGTCAACGAGGTCTTCCACGCCCGCGTCCACTTCCTGCACATCAACACCAGCGACGTCGATAAAGAGACCTTCCGCGGCGAACGCGAAAAACTTTTCGCCCCCCTCTTCTCCAACCCCGACCCCGAATTCGCCTTCGACATTAAGGAACTCGAAGCCGATACCCTCGAAGAAGGCATGAACACCTACATCGAGGCCCACCCCGTCCAGATGGCCATCATGGTCACCAAGCAGCGCGGTTTTTGGGAGCGTTTTTTCCACAATTCCCAGACCAAAGCCATCGTGCTCTCCCCCGAAGTACCCGTCATGGTGCTCCACCTCGACTAAGTATTCCAGGATAAATAATTGTTTACATCAGGTGTCTTTCGTTTTTGGGCGTGCCGCCTCCCTGCCGGTCGGCGTCGGGCTATCCGGCACTCTCTCCATTTCACCACGCAATATCTTGCGCGGCTACATTCCGTTCAAACAACGCCTCCCATCCCTCACGCGGGGGAGATAAGGATTGAAGGAGTGGAGGATTGAAGGAATGAAGGAGTGAAGGATTGAAGGTTACGCGATTGGTGCATGACCTCCGGTCGCGCAAGGGGTGTGACCTCCGGTCGCGCGAACGCTTGGCCCGCCGACCTCCGGTCGGTAGGCACACCGCAAACACGCACCCGAGACGCACTAGCGCATCCGCGCACCCGACGTGGGCGTCGCCCCCCCCCTCTCTCTCGCCTGATGAGCGACATCACACCTCCTACATCCTCTTATCCTCGCGGGAGGGCTACGTTCTGGAACCTGCCGGTTCGAGCTGCTCCCTCCGCTAGATGGTTGGGGTCCACCCCTGTCCGGGGCTACTTCCGGGGGGGTGGGATTTTCTTCATTTTCCCCCGTCGTGACGTACGAGCACGCATTGCACATCCCACTCAAATCTCCTACCCCAGCCACCAGATTTACTCCAAACACCCACACCTGACGCAGTTGCGCATACGCGCACCCGCCGTGGGCGTCGGGACCCCATCCCACCCTTGCCGTACGAGTCAACCCCTACATCACACATCACCCCTCCCACACCGCCGCAGTCGCCCAGCCCAGCACCTCGTTCGTGCCCGCCCCGGCTCGTCGGGCGGCGGGCACCCACGCCCCGGCCCACGCCCGCACGGCAGGCAGCATCAGGTCGTCATCCTCCGTCCGGGTAGCGGGGGCGATCAAATCAGCCAACCCGGCGGGCAACATACCACGCAGGCGGCGGCGCGGATCGGGTAGAATGCGGCGCGGCTCATCCGAATAAACGATGCCGGCGGGGCCGAAGAAGTGCTCCCGCAGGCAGTGGCGGTACAGTGTCTGATAGCGGCGTAGACCCAGCGGCACCTTGCGCCAAAAGCCGATAAAATCATTATCCCAGAGGGGCAGCAAATAGTCATAGCCCAGCTGTTCGTAGCCGCGCAGGGTGGTCGTGGTTTGCTTGGCCACCCGCTCGCGGATAAAGATACGCTCCGCCCAGCCCACCACTTCTCGCTCGGATGGACTTTCGGGCAGGCCTCCTTCTTCCAGCAAGCCCCGGTAGCGGCGGGCCGCCGCCACGCCGTCCATCCGACCCGCCAGGCGGGAAAGTAGCCAGGTCCGTCGTTGCGCTTCCCGGCGGCCATGGGAGGTGCGCAACGCAAAGGGCGGTACGAAGGAACCCGCCTGAAAATCTCCGCAAATTCCCGGCAGCAGCAAGCTGTTTTTCGGCAAGGCACCGTCCGCTCCGGCTCGCCATACGGCATAAAAATCCTGTTCCTGCGGCACGCTTTGGCCGTTGCCGCCGTTGCGGATCAAGGTTGGATAATGAGCGGCCAAAAAGTCGGAATGCTCCGGATTGCCGTAGTCCACGAAGGTTCGTCTCACGCCCAGCCGCGCACAGATAGCGGCCGTGCGCCGGTCAATCTCCCCCCCGGGCAGACCGTAGGTCAGGGCGGCCGGGCGGCGGGCGGCGGGCAGTTGCTCGCAGAGGGCCGCCAGCAGGATACGGGAGTCGTAGCCGGCACTGAGCAGAACGGTCAGCGGACGCCCGCCGGCCAGGCGGATGGCGCGGGTGGCTGCGGTACGCAGGCGGGCGGCCAGTTCGAGCGATAGTCCGGTCAGGCCGGCCGAAGAGGCTTTATCCAGATCATGACGGTGGTAAGGGGCGATTTTTCTTCCTTCCTTATCATGGCACCAATACTCGGCGGGGCAGAGCGATTCCGTGCCTATGAAAATGGTCCGGCGGCCCGGCAGAAATTCCAGATCGGGCCAGCAGTTATCCGCTAGCAGCCGGGGGTCGGGCGTCAAACCGGCGGCGGCGGGTCGGTCGGTCACCAGACCGGGGCCGTAAAACAAAGGGATGGAGCGGCAGCGGTCTACCCCCGCCAGCAGGCACCGATCATCGCGGTAGATAAGTGCGAAACAGCCGTTGAGTTCCCGGCACAGGCGGGCGAAACCCGCGGGTTCCATCGTTTCCGGCAGCTCGGCGGGATCGAGCATGGTCTCCCCACGCAGGGCGCGGCCCCGGTAGTGCCAGCGGCCGAACTGTCGCCAGTGGGGACCGAATAAGTTGACCTCCGGCAGATCAGGCACGGGGGCAGCGTTGCAGAAACGTGATATTATCCATCAGGATATTTCCCTCGTGACGGAAGGGCCGGTCGGAGTAAAACGCCTCGAAAATGAGGTAATTGACCGGTTTTTTCAGGATGAACTCTACCGGATAGGTGCGCCAGGCGGTGTGGTCGATCGTCTCGCTTTCGTAGAGCAACTGACGGCGGTCGTCCTTGGTCGCACCGCCGTAGATGCGAAGTTTGATCTGACCGTTATAGCCGGCGTAGGCCCGCGACCAAGCCAGGTCTACGGTAAAATTGTAGCATTCCTTTGCGGGCAGGGTCTTGGGTAAGCGTTGGCTGATCGCCTCCCAGGTTCCGTTCGCCCGGGTAATCAGCCCCACGTAGGTATCGCCCTCATTGGCTTCCTGGAAAACACCCCAGTAACCCGGCAAAATATCGGGCGTGGTGCCGGGGGTTGCGGCCAGCCAGTCTACCGGCACCGTGGCATCGGCGGGTTCTCCCTCGAAGGAAGGATTACGCAGCACGATCCGCTCCTGTGCGACCAGCGCACCGGTACCGACGGATAAAAGCAGGAGCAAAGGAAACAATCGTGACATAAGAACAGTATAAATGACAAGCCGCCCAATCCGGTTAACGGAAGAGGCGGCCTGTGTGCTAATGTACCCGGGACGGGGGTTGAACCCGTACTTCCGTAATGGAAACTGGATTTTAAGTCCAGCGCGTCTACCAATTCCGCCACCCGGGCTAAATTATCGGCGGCAAAGATAGCCAAACCGTTTTGCTCCTAACCCCTCCCCGGAAAATTTAATTCTCACGGCAGCGACAATATCGGGTGCGCATTTGATCTTTTTACTTAAATTTGTCAGGCAGTTATATTCCCCCACCTATGCACCAGTTTTTCGTCAACCGCAGCCTGCGCCGCCTCGAACGGGAGGGGAATGATGATTTTTTGCTGTTGCGCGAAGTCGGTGCCCGCCCCTTCGCCACCCACGAGTTGCATCACCTGCTGCGCCGTCTGCAACTGAATTACCGCGCCGTGCGGGCCATCAAGCGCACCCAATTTGCCGTCGTATCCGCTATCGCGGCCCTGGCGGCAGCCGGTCTGATCGTACTGGCGTTCGGGCAGGTCACCATCGCACTGGTCCTTTTTCTTTTGGTACCCACTTCCTGCCTGGTGTTGCTGATCGCCCAGATCCGCCTGCGCCGCCGTAACCGTTTGCAGGACCACGCGGAACTACTCCACCACCTGATCGGAAAAGAACTGGAACGCCGGCGGCAGGAATCGGAGATTATTTGAAGTAACCATAATCGCGTGAGGTGCCTGGAAGGGGCATCCGCGCAGCGGTGTAGTGCGCAGCACCGAGCGAACAGCGAGCCTGGAAGGGACCGACGCCGACCCGTAGGGCGGCGGCACGCCCGGAAACGGACGCGGCCCGTATTAGTAGGTAGTTTGTAGTAGGTAGAAATAGCAACGGCCCACGCCTTCGAGGAGCAGCGCAGCTAATCCCTCAATCCTTCCATCCTTCATTCCCTTACCTCGAAAGATCATTTATGATCGAGAGAAGCAGCGCAGCTAATCCCTCAATCCCTCACCGCGAAAGATCATTTATGATCGAGAGAAGCAGCGCAGCTAATCCTTCATTCCCTCACCTCGAAAGATCATTTATGATCGAGAGAAGCAGCGCAGCTAATCCTTCATTCCTTCATTCCCTTGTCCACCCGCGGCGGTATGACATTTTTGAAGTGGCCGTTCATCAGGGCGCGATCGCGGAGGCGGCTTTTTTGCTGAATGCGCGGCTCCAGGCTTTTGAGGTGATCGAGGATGAAGAGCTGGCGGTCCTGTGCGCTTTCGGTGGAGAGGAGGCGGTATTCGTCGGCCAGGGAGAGGCCGATGTGGTGGGCGATGTCGAAGATGCTGAAACCGGCGGCGGCGTCCTGGATGTCCTTATCGACTTCGAGGAGGCGGTAGAGTTCGCGGACCTGGGCGACGATTTGGCGGTTGAGGTCGAGATCCTCGGCCAGATCGGTTTCGAGAAAAGTGACCGAGCCGCCGCCGTAGGCTTTCTCGTCGAGGCGGGGAAAGAACTCGTGGAGACGGAAGCGCCGTACGCCGCGAGTGCGGATATCGCTCTCGCCGGTGGGGAAGGTTTGCTCTACTTTGGTGAGCCGCACTTCGGTGCCGATGGGCATGATGTTACCATTGAGAAAGGTAGGTACGCCGAAGGTGATGCCCTCGCTCTGGATGTCGGCCAGCAGGTCGCGGTAGCGCGGCTCGAAAACGTGCAAGTTGAGCCGTTCATCGGGGAAAACAACCAGGGATAAAGGAAAGAGAGCAAGCTTTTCGGGCATGTCAGGCAATTGCGGTTACGTTGGAGTAAAGAATTTGGTGCCGGTTAAGTTGTTGGACGGCATTAAAAAATTTGTCCCGGAAATTGTCGTGAAATATACCATCTTTGCTGAACCGCCCCGGCCGCTCCTCCCGGTTTGCCTTTCCACCCATCTTCACCCACCCATCCCACAACCATGCGTACTTCCCTGCCCGCCTTGCTGCTCTCCAGCCTGCTGATCCTGTTACTGAATACCGCCTGTGGTGACAAAACCGATACGGCCGACCTGATGAACCCCGAACAAGCGGGACGTTACGTGCTGGCGCACACCGGTGGCGTGATCGGGAGCCGGGAAGAGATACGCGTGCAGTTTGCCCAGCCGCTGGGAGAAGGCCGGGAATCGGCACCCTCGGGCTTACTCCGGCTGGACCCCGTGACCGGCCACGAGGGAACATGGACCGACCCCTACACCCTGGTCTTCGAGCCGGGTGATAACTGGGAACCCGGCCGCGAGTATACGGCTGACCTGCTGCTGGGCAAAATCGTGGATACCCTGACCGGACCCAGCGTGTTTCGGTTCAATTTCACGATCAAGGAGCAGTACCTGCGCGTGGCCGTGCAGGGCCTGAATACCCCCGACCCGCAGGACCTGACCCGACAAGAGGTGGAGGGCGAATTGCTGCTGAACGACCGCCTGGAAGCGGCCGAACTGAGTGGGGTGCTGACCGCCGAACAGGACGGCCGGCCGCTGGACGTGGAAATAGCGGAGGCGACCGACGGCCTGCGGCTTCCTTTTGTGGTGAGCGGCGTTCAGCGCGGCGCAAACCCCTCGCAGGTAAAACTGAACTGGAATGCCGCCGAGTTGAACCTGGACACCAAGGGGGAACAGTTGCTGGAAGTGCCCGCCCTGGGCGATTTCAAAGTGCTGGGCGTAAACTATGTGCTGAGTGACAACCCCCACCTGCTCATCAACTTTTCCGACCCGCTGCAAACCGATCAGGATCTGAACGGGCTGATCCGTTTTGCAAACCGCTTGCAGTTCACCAACCGGATCGAAGGGAGCCGCGTTTTGCTCTACCTGACCAACCCGCCCACCGGCGAGCAGACCCTGATGGTGGATAGCGGCGTGCGCAACAGCATGGGCCGTCCGATTGGCAAAAGCACTACCTGGCAAGTAGAATTGCGCCGCCCCGAACCCTCCGTGCGGGCCGTGGGCGAGGGCGTGGTGATGCCCCACAAAAACCTGCGGGCCTACCCTTTCGAGGCCGTGGGACTGACCGGCGTGCGGGTAGAGATCTTCAAGATATTCGCAAGCAACGTGCAGCAGTTTTTGCAGACCAACGAACTGAATTCCATCAACAGTTGGGATCTGGAAAACGTGGGCCGCCTGATTGCCCGCGAGCACGTGAACCTGGGCAGTCTGGGCACCAATAACGACCAGGTATGGGCCCGCTACGCGCTGGATCTGGACAAGTTCGTGAGTGCCGACCAACAGGCGATTTACCAGGTCCGCATCGGTTTCGGTATGGAGGACGTGGCGGACCGCTCCTGCGGTAAAACGGCGGCCGATTTCGGTCTGGATGCGGGCCTGAACCGGGCCGGGGACATTCAACTCGGTTTTCTGACCATGAACAGCCAACTGGACGATTACCCTTCCATCTACGGCTACTACGACGATTATAACTACGAGGATCGCGACGACTACTGCAAGCCCGCCTACTATAACAGCGATCACTTTGTGAAGAGCAACGTGCTGACTTCCAACCTGGGCCTGATGGCCAAGCGCGGGCAAGACCGCACCACCGTTGCCTTCGTGACCGACCTGTTGGCAGCGACCCCGCTGACGGGGGCCAAGGTCCGTTTTTTCGACGCCCAGCAGCAGGAACTCACCAGCGGCGTGACCGACGAGGAGGGGCGCGTGCGCGTGACCACCGACGTGGAACCGACCTTTTTGATGGCCGAGAACGGCCGCGACGTGGGCTACCTCAACCTGGGGCGGGCCGAGGCCCTGTCCATGAGCCGCTTCAACGTAGCCGGCGTGGGTACCGAGGGCGGTATCAAAGGCGAGTTTTACGGTGAGCGCGGCGTGTGGCGTCCGGGTGATTCGGTCTTCCTTAACTTCGTCCTCCAGGACCGCAAAAACCTGCTGCCGGAAAATTACCCCATCCGCTACGAGCTACGCGACCCCCGCGGGCGCGTCCGCCAGGCGGGTACCGTACGGGCCGGCGCGGGCAACATCTACCCCCTCTACTTTGCCACCGGTGCCGACGACCCCACCGGGGCCTGGCGCGCAACGGTGAACGTGGGCGGCACCGAATTTACCGATTACCTGCGCATCGAAACGGTCAAGCCCAACCGGCTCAAGATCGACCTGGACTTTAACGGCCGCCCCCTCAGCCCCGATAACCAGCGCGTGGGTCTCGGTTCCGCCTGGCTCTACGGTGCCCCGGCCGGTGACCTGAAGGCCGTGGTGGAACTGGAATTACAGGAAGACAAGAGCGGATTCGAGGACTGGGCCGGCTTCGTGTTCAACGACCCCGCCCGCAGCGTGGACCCCGAACCGCTGACCGTTTTCGATGGCAAACTGGACGCCGGCGGAAAGGCCTCCTTCACCATCCCCGCCCAACAGGGATTGCTGCCGGGCAAGATGCGGGCCGCCTTCAAAACCCGCGTGTTTGAAAAGGGCGGCGAGTTCAGCACCGATAACCAGCGGACGACCTACCTACCCTTTTCTTCGTTGGCGGGTGTTCAACTGGAAGAAAATCAGTGGGGGTACAAATCGTTGGAGATGAACCGGTCTACGCCCGTTTCCGTGGCGGCCGTCAACCCTAACGGCGTACCGCTGGCGGGCCGCAACCTGAGCGTTGGCCTGTACCGGATCGAGTGGAACTGGTGGTGGGAGAACAACGACTCCAACGTGCGCCGTTTCAGCAGCAGCCAACACCAGGAAGCAATCCAGACCGGCAACGTCCGCACCGGCACCAACGGCCGGGCGACTTACGACGTAAAAGTGGACGACTGGGGCCGCTATTTGCTGCGGGTTTGCGATACCGAGAGCGGCCACTGCACGGGTGATTATTTCTACGCCGGTTCGCCGCCCGACGGCGGTAGCGGACAGGAAGCCGCCCTGCTGGAAATTCGTTCCGACCTGGAAAAATATGCCGTGGGCCAGACCGCCCGCATCACCGTGCCCGGGGGCGAAGGCGGCCGGGTGCTGCTGAGTCTGGAAAACGGCACCGGCGTGCTGGAGACCCGCTGGATCGAAGTGGGCAAGGGGGAACAAACCGTGGACGTGAAACTGGACGAGCGCATGAGTCCGACCGTCTACGCGCACCTGACGCTGCTGCAACCCCACGGCCAGACGATCAACAACCGGCCCATCCGCATGTACGGCGTGATCGGCCTGAACGTGGAAGACCCCGCCACCCACCTGACCCCCACCCTGGAAACGGCCGCCAAGTGGGCACCACAGCAAACCGTGGAGGTGACCGTGGCCGAAACCGACGGCCGCGCCATGAGCTATACCCTGGACGTGGTGGACGAGGGCCTGCTGGGATTGACCCGCTTCCAGACTCCTGACCTGTGGGAAACCTTTTTCGCCCGCGAGGCGCTCGGTGTCAGCACCTGGGATATGTATGCTTACGTGCTGGGGGCCATGAGCGGTAATTTCGACCGCGTACTGGCCATCGGCGGCGACGAGGACATGGTGGATGGCAAGGACAAAAAACGCGCCAATCGCTTCGAGCCGGTGGTGCGCCACCTGGGACCTTTCAACCTGCCGTCCGGCAAAAAAACTACCCACAAGATCACCCTGCCCAATTACGTAGGCGCGGTGCGCGTGATGCTGGTGGCCGAGAACGGCAAGGCGTATGGATCGGCCGAAAAATCGGTGCCCGTTACCAAACCCCTCATGATCCTGCCCAGCCTGCCCCGCGTGCTGGGTCCGGGCGAGACGGTGGAGGTGCCCGTCAACGTATTCGCGCTGGAAAAAGCCCTCGGCAAAACTACCGTGACCCTGGAGGAATCCAACGGCCTGGCCACCTTCCCGAACGGCAAATCGACCAGCGTTACGCTGAGCGAAGCCGGGGATAAAGTAGCTACCGTACGGGTAAAGATGAACGACCGCACCGGCATTGCTAAATTTACCGTTACCGCCGAGGGCGGCGGTGAGCGGGCGAGCCGGACCATCGAGATCGACGTACGCAACCCCAACGAGCAGCAGACCCGCACCGAACTGGTGACCCTGGCCCCGGGGGAGAGCAAGGACATCACCTACCAGCCCTTCGGCATGGTAGCCGACCGCACGGCAATAGCGGAAGTCAGCACCCTACCTTCCCTCAACCTCAATCGCCACGTGCAGTATTTGCTGGGTTATCCCTACGGTTGCATCGAGCAAACGGTGAGCAAGGCTTTCGCGCAACTCTACCTGGGCGACCTGACCGAACTGAGTGCCGACGAGCAGCAACGCAGCCGCCGCACCATCGCGGCGGCCGTAAACCGGGTGCAGCTATTTGCCGGCGATGCGGGCGGATTCAGCTACTGGCCCGGTGACCGCGAGGTACACCCCTGGGCTACCAATTATGCCCTTCATTTCTTGTTGGAAGCCCGCGAACGGGGCTATACCGTTCCTACTTCGCTGATTGATAACGCCCTGAATTACCAGTCCCGCGCCGCCCGCGACTGGCGACCGGCCACCTACGAACAGTATGTCACCGACCGGCAGCGTTACCTCGACCAATCATACCGCCTCCACACCCTCGCACTCGGCAACCGCACCGAATTGGGTGCCATGAACCGCCTGCGGGAGGTAAAGAACCTGCCCGTCACGGCCCGCTACCGCCTGGCCGCCGCCTACGCCGAGGCCGGCAAGACAGACATCGGCCGGCAACTCATTGCCGGCGTATCGGTCGACCGGATCGACGAGTACCAGGAACTGAGTTATACCTTCGGCAGCCGCCTGCGCGACGTGGCGATGGTGCTGGAAACCTACACCCTGCTGGACGACCAGACCAAAGCCGGCGAGACGGCCCTCATCCTGGCACGGGAAATCAGCCGGCAGAGCTACCTCAACACCCAGGAAGCCGCCTTCAGCCTGCTGGCGCTGGGCAAGTACCTGGGCGGAAATAACCAACAAGGCCAGTTGGCCTTCGACATCACCCTGCCGGGCGCGGCGCGCCGGGCCTTCGGCAGCAGCGAGTCCGTTGCTAGTCTGGCCCTTGCGGCCGGGGAAGCGAGCGGCACCTATACCGTCAAAAATACGAGCCAACGCACCATTTACGTCTCCACCATTCTGAGCGGCCGTCCGCTGCCGGGCGAGGAAACCGCGAGCAGCAGCAACCTGCGCATCCAGGTCGCCTATGTCAATGCCGACGGCAGCGCGGTGGACGTGAGCCGCCTGCAACGCGGCCGCGATTTCCGGGCCAGGGTCACCATTACCAATCCCGGCTCGCTGGGCAACAACTACCGGGAAATGGCCCTGAATCAGGTTTTCCCCCCCGGCTGGGAAATCGCCAATAGCCGCCTGGACGCTATGGGCAAAGACGAGTCCGGCACCAATCGGGGCTACGACTACCGCGACGTGCGCGACGACCGCGTCTACACCTTTTTCGACCTGCCCAACGGCAAATCGGTCACCTATGAAGTGGGCCTGACGGCCACCTACCCCGGCCGCTATTACCTGCCCGCCCAGACCTGCGAGGCCATGTACGACCGCAATATCCAGGCCGGCACGACGGGGCAGTGGGTGGAGGTGTTGTAATGATTGATCTCGGAGGCTAAGCCGTTACCTATTATTACCTACTACAAACTATCTACTAATTTTCCGGGCGTGTCCCCTCCCTGCCGGTCGGGGTCGGTCCCTTCCCGGCTCGCAGGTCTGCTCGGCCGCTACGCGGCTCCGGCCTACGGCCGGCCTGTCCAGGCACCTCACGCTGGGATTAGGGTCCCGACGCCCACGTCGGGCGCGCGGATGCGCAATGTGGGCGTGCCTGCGGCACGCTTTGCGAACGAGAGGTAGCGCGAGGCTGAGTATTCCTCCGACCGGAGGTCGCGAGCCAACTAATCGCGCGACCGGAGGTCACACCCTTCGCGAGACCGGAGGTCACGCACCATTTGCGGACCTTCTACCTTCTTCCGTAGATCAGCAGCCGCAGTTCCAGGCTCGACCAGTTGGCACCGTCGAGGCCGGGGCCGGTGAATGGTTTGGAAATGCTGCGCCGGTAAGACAACTCGGGGCGAACGGTGAAGCGGGTGTAGTCATGGACCAGCCCGGCCGTTACTTCGGTATAGGTGAAGGAGGCGTTATCCGTAAAATCGGTAATTTCGAGTTCTGAGATCATGCTTTTGAAGTGGCCGATGCCGGCGGAGACGATGGGGCGGGTGTTGACCACGCCGAAGGTGTATTCCAGCCGGAGCGGGATCGACACGGCCAGGCCGTGGTAACCATGCAGGACGGTTTGCTGATTCCGATTGCGGGTGAGTTCGAGGCGCTGCTCCTGAAAATGGATGGCGGGATAAGTAGCCAGGTGGAAGCGGCGTGCCAGTTCCAGCCGACCGGCAATGAGCAGCGAAAAACCGAACCCGGTCTCGGTGTTCAGGGTGAAGTCGTCTTGCCCCGGACTGGAGGAAGTGGCGGATATAAAAGAGTGCGAAGCTCCCAGGCCCAGCCCGAATTCCGGCTTTTGGGCGGAAAGCAGGGGATTGAACACGAGAAAAAGAGGTAGGAAAAGAATGACCGGCAGGCGCATAAACGGTAGGTTTTCGGCAATTCAACGGCGGAAATTTATTGTACCGGGCAGTTGTCCAGCTTTTTAACATCTGCCCCGCGTGGCCCTGAAATTCCACCGGCCGGGGCGAACACCGGCCCGGTGGGCTTCGTTGCAATAGGGTATTTACGTCACTGAAAGTGACGGCATTAGTGAATGAAAAACCCAAAAAAATGAGAACTTTCACCGCCTTTCGGGGCATCTCTCCCGCCGGTAGCCGGTACCGCCACGTAGACGATCCATTCAGCGAAATGCGCCGCCGCCTCTACGGCGAGCAGACCATGGACCGCGACGACCGCGAACTGACCGTCCCCAGTGCCAATATCAGCGAACAGGATCGCGAGGGCACCAGCGGTTACCTGATCGAAATGGCTGCCCCCGGTTACGAGCGCGATGATTTCCATATCAACGTACACGACGAAATACTGACCATCAAGGCTGAACTGGATAACGACCGGACGCGCGATCACGACAGTTTCTCGCGCCGGGAGCACAATTATCATTCGTTTAGCCGCGCCTTTTCCCTACCGGAAAGCGTGGACGAAGATAACATCAGTGCCACCTACCGTAATGGTGTGCTGGATATTTTCGTGCCGGTACTGAAGCCGGTGGAGGAAACCCGCGAGCCGCGCCGTATTGCGGTGAGCTGAGCAAGATTCTAGCCCGGGCTGAAAACCCCGCACGAAGTCCCGTTCCCCGTTGGGGAGCGGGGCTTTCCTTTTTGGGGAGCCGTTTTAATGGTAAATTCAGGTTGGTAGAGACGCAAAATTTTGCGTCTCCGAATGGCCCCCGCCATTCGGACCGTCGATTGCCCCCCGCCATTCGGACCGTCGATTGCCCCCCGCCATTCGGACCGTCGATTGCCCCCCGCCATTCGGACCTTCGATTGCCCCCCGCCATTCGGACCGTCGATTACCCCCCGCCATTCGGACCGTCGATTATCCGCCGCCATTCGGACCGTCGATTACGCCCCCGCCATTCGGACCGCGTGAGGTGCCTGGAAGGGCCGGCCGCAGGCCGGAGACCCGGAGCGAAGCGGAGGGGCCGAGCAGACTTGCGAGCCTGGAAGGGACCGACCCCGACCGGCAGGGAGGGGGCACGCCCAATTGAGTAGTAGTTAGTTTGTAGTAGGTAATTTGTAGTAGGTAGTAGTAGCGGCTCATCTTCGCTCGTGCGTCTGAGGAATAGCACCCCGGTAAAGCCGGGCCGAGGATACCTTGGAGGAGGAGCTGATTGCTCCCCATTAGCGAAAAGCTTTCCTGAGGCGACTAGAAGGGGAAGCCGTAAAATTCTATCATTACCTACGGTGCTTCTCCAAATCGCAAAGCGATTTTTCGAGGTCAGTCATTCATCTCATCATTATCATTCAGACATCATATCAATCACTCAGTCATTCAATCACTCAGTCATTCAATCATTCAGTCATTCAGTCATTCAATCATTCATTCACCCCGAAAGATCGCTTTGCGATCAAGAGAAGCGGGGAAGCTAATCATTGCTTCCGTACCTTTGCGGCCATGCATAATATAGTAGCTATCGTGGGCCGGCCCAATGTGGGCAAGAGCACCCTTTTTAACCGCCTGATCGGCGAGCGGCAGTCGATTGTGGATGACGTGAGCGGCGTGACGCGCGACCGCACATACGGGAGTAGTTTCTGGAACGGCAAGACCTTTAATGTGATTGACACGGGCGGTTTCGTGCGTGACTCGACCGATGTGTTCGAGGTGGCGATTCGGTCGCAGGTGGAGATTGCGATTGATGAGGCGAACGTGATCGTGTTCATGGTGGACGTGACGACCGGCCTGACCGACCTGGACGAGCAGGTGGCGCGGATGTTGCGCAAGGCGAAAAAGCCGGTCTTTTTGGTGGTGAACAAGGTGGATAACCACCAGCGCCAGCTGGAGGCCAATGAGTTTTACAGCCTGGGTTTTGACCGGACGTTTTTCCTTTCTTCGATCACCGGATCGGGGACGGGGGAGCTGCTGGACGACGTGGCCGAACTGCTGGAGGAGCAGGAAGAGGAGAAGAGCGACCTGCCGCGCCTGGCGATAGTGGGGCAGCCGAATGCGGGTAAATCGAGTCTGGTGAACGCGCTGCTGGGCGAGGAGCGCAACATAGTGACCGAGGTGGCGGGCACGACCCGCGATAGCGTGGATACGCACTACAATAAGTTCGGCAACGAGTTTATCATCGTGGATACGGCGGGGATGCGCAAGAAGGCCAAGGTGCACGAAGACCTGGAGTTTTACTCGGTGATGCGGGCGATCAAGGCGATTGAGGAATGCGACGTGTGCGTGCTGGTGATCGACGCCTCGCTGGGCGTGGAATCGCAGGACCTGAGTATTTTTCGCCTGGCGCAGAAGCGCAATAAGGGCGTGGTGATCCTGATGAATAAGTGGGACCTGGTGGCCAAGGAAACCAATACCGCCCGCGACATGGAGGAGGAGATCAAGCGGCGCTTTGCGCCGTTTACGGACCTGCCGGTGCTTTTTATCAGTGCCACGGAGAAGCAGCGGATTTTTCAGGCCGTGGAAACCGCGCTGGAAGTGTACAAGAACCGCACGCAAAAGATTGCCACCAGTAAGCTGAACGAGATCATGGGCGAGGTGATCGAGCGTAACGAGCCGCCGAGCCACCGCGGCCGCCTGATCAAGATCAAGTACATCACGCAGTTGCCGACGCACTACCCCTGCTTCGCGTTTTTCTGCAACCACCCGCGCCACGTGAAGGACAGTTACAAGCTGTTTCTGGAGAACCAGTTGCGCAAGCATTTCAACTTTACCGGGGTGCCGATCCAGGTGTTCTTCCGGGAAAAGTAGGGCGGCGTTACCGCTGTATTTTAGTAGGCGGCGTTGCCGCTGTATTTTAGTACTTTTGACTCAGCCTACGCGTACACTTTAGCGTGGTTCCCCACCCGGACCTACTATCAAAACTCCCGTTTTTTCTTATCTTTGCCCCGCCTTCAACCCTTACGATGCCCTGCTAAATTAGGCGGCACGTCTTCCCCACACTCCCGTGAACATTCGTTTTACCAGCCTGCGCCCGCAACCGGGTGCCGGAATTTCGTAAGGAATGTTGCTTGATATGAAGATTATTCTGACGAACATCGTCATTGCCTTGATGCTGCTCCACCCCTGGATGAATACGGAAACTACCGCGCCCAGTGCGGAAGAGGAGCACGACTTCCACATCAGTAAATCGCTGATCCGCCACCAGCCGGCCGAGAGCCGGATGCAGGTGGAGATGCACTTGTTTCTGGACGACCTGGAGTCGGCCCTGGAACAAAGCGGTGCGCCCAACCCGCACCTGGCGACCGAAATGGAGATCGAGGATGCGGATATTTACCTGCAACGCTACCTGCGCAAGCATTTCAGCCTGCGGAGCAACGGCACCGCGCTACCCTACCAGTTTGTGGGCTACGAACTGAGCGACGACATGGCCGGACTGTGGGTTTACCTGGAGGCACCGGTCACGTCGGCCTCGGGTAAGTTGTCCGTCCGCAACACCTTGCTTACGGACGTGTACGACGACCAGAAAAACATCGTTAATTTCATCGGTCAGGGCAGCAAGCGGGAAATGCTGCTGTTCAGCCGGGACCGGCGGGACGGGGAGTTGACCTATTAGTATACTGTCGAGAATTAGAGCGTGTCTAAAATTTTTAAGAACTGAGAATCAATGATTCGCTTCGCGGCTACTTCGTGGTTTAGGTTCTGGCTAGATAAAAAATTACGCGCATAGCGGGTTACGTAAGTCAGTTTTTATGACGTCAGGTTCTCAAATGCTTGGTTCTCAGGAAGTAAAAATTTAGACACGCTCTTAGATAAACACGCTCTTGAAAAATTACTCACTCGCTCTCCGGGCCGGGTGAACGGCGGGCCGCCGGTTAACGGCCTTTTCCTACCGCTGCCGGCAATGGCTTGCACGGGTGGGGAAAACGTTTACCTTTGCCGCTATTAGCTTACTACTTACTTACTTTACCCGTTAGGACGGAGGAAGCGACTATACCTAATATATTAGACCTATAGCCTACCGTTAGCCACCGTTTGGGCCGCTGAAAACTCGGCCGTTGAGAAATACTCTTATGCAAGATAAAATGACCAGAATCGCCATCTTCTACGATGGCAACTATTTTTTGCACGTCTCTAATTATTACAACTACGACCACCCCCGTCGGCGGCGCCTGAGCATCGCCGGGCTGCACGCCTTTGTGCGGCAGCAGGTGGCCGAAGAGGAGAAAGCCAGCGTCGACCGCTGCCGGATCGTGGACGCCCACTATTTTAGGGGGCGCCTGAGCGCGCAGGAAGCGCAGCAGCGCGGTTCGGTTCTGTACTGGGACCGGGTGTTCGACGACATCCTGATGTCGACGGGCGTAACCACGCACTACTCGCCGCTGAAGAACGTGAACGGCCGCCGCGAGGAAAAAGGGATCGACGTGTGGCTGGCCCTGGAAGCCTACGAGCAGGCCACCATGCGCGAATTGGATGTGGTGGTGCTCATTGCCAGCGACGGCGATTACCTGCCGCTGGTGCGCAAACTCAATAGCCTGGGTACCCGTGTGATGATCCTTTCCTGGGATTTCGAGTACACCACCGATACCGGCAAGCAAATGGTGACCCGCACCGCGCAGGACCTGCTGGAGGAAGCCAGCTACCCCATTGCGATGCACGAGGTGATCAACAACCGCGTGCGGAGCAACGACCCGATGATCGACAACATCTTCGTGCCGTCCAGCAACAGCGACACCAAGCGGACGCACAACCCCAACGGTTTCCGCGAACCCGAGCAGGAGCGCCGCGAGCGGCCCGAGGAACGCGAACCGGCCGTGCCGCCCAAACCCCGCGAACTGGAGGTACCCACCGAGGGCGAACTGGGCGAAATCCTGATCAGCGAAATCCTGAGCCTGAAAAACGGCTATGGTTTCATCAAGTACCCGCCCAATAACCTGTTCTTCCACTACACAAGTGTGCAGAACGTGGATTTCAACGACCTCTACGTAGGTGACCAGATCGAATTCGTGCTGGACCACAACGACGAGGGCAAGCTGATTGCCACGCAGGTACAGTTGCTGGAGGAAGAGGAATAACGGGCCGAGCCACCCCAAATCAGTACGCCATCGACAACCGAGGACTTTTCATCACCCGCGACATCTCCGCCGACAGCCCGCTGCGGCACTGGTGCCGCTACCACGAGTACGAACTGCTGGACGAATCGCTGCTGCGCTTCGAGGCCGTCGATTTCCCCGCCCCGCCGGAGGTGGACTGGATCTTCTTTTACAGCCGCAACGCCGTTCGGTTCTTCTTTCAGGGGCTGGAACGGCTGGGCCTCCCCTACCCTTCCGGCGTGGCCACGGCCACCATCGGCGCGGGTACGGCCGAGGCACTGGTGGAGCGGGGGATCGCGGTAGATTTCGTCGGTTTCGGTAATCCCGAGCGGACGGCCGATCGCTTCGCCCTGCGGGCGCGGGGCAAGCGGGTGTTGTTTCCCCGCGCCCGGCAATCGCGGCGCAGCGTGGAATACCGCATCGACGGCGACATCACCGTGTTCAGCCCGGTGGTATACAACAACAGCCGCCGCGAAGACGTGAGCCTGCCCGATGCGGAAGTGCTGATCTTTACCAGCCCGCTGAATGCCAAGACCTACTACGGCCACTACGAGATGAACGAGGACCAACTGGTGATCGCCTTCGGCCCCACCACCTCCGAACAACTAAAAAAACTCGGCATCGACCACTTGATGTCGGCCGAACCCAGTGAACAGGGCCTGGTAAAACTGTTGGATGAACTGATGAGCCAGGAAGACATGTACGGCGAGGAGGACCAATAACGCCCCGCCAAATTGATAACCGGAGCGAGTGATCCCGGCGGGCGGGTGAAATATTCGTACTTTTGCTAAAATTTCAGCTCCAGCTTCGGGAGCGCGGCCGGTTTGACCGGGCCACCCGCGCCCCCGGAAATGACACGACTCTATGGGATGGTTTAAACGGCTTAAAGACGGTATTCAAACGGCAACCCGCAACAAAAAGGAGGCCCCCGAAGGTCTCTGGTACAAGTGCAAACGGTGCAGTCAGACGGTTACGCGCAAGGAACTACGCGAGAACTTCTACAAGTGCCCCAGCTGCAACTACCACGAGCGTGTGGGGTCGCGGGAATACTTCCAGCTCATCTTCGACGATGAACCGCAGGAACTGTTTGCCGATCTGCTGGCCACGGATGTCCTCCACTTTACCGACCTCAAAAGTTATCCCGATCGCCTGGAGCAGGCCCGCGAAAAGACTGGCCTCAGCGACGCCATCCGCGTCGGCAGCGGCTTGGTCGACGGCCGCAAGCTGGTAGTGGCCTGCATGGATTTCAGTTTTATCGGCGGCTCCATGGGTTCGGTGGTGGGCGAAAAGATCGCCCGCGCCATTGACTACTCCCGCGACCACCGCATCCCCTTGCTCATCATCTCCAAAACCGGCGGTGCCCGCATGATGGAGGCGGCCTTCTCCCTCATGCAGATGGCCAAAACCTCCGCCAAACTCTCGCGGCTCTCCAAGGCGGGCGTCCCCTACTTCAGCCTGCTCACCGACCCCACCACCGGCGGTGTCACCGCCAGCTACGCCATGCTGGGCGACCTCAATTTCGCCGAACCCGAAGCCCTCATCGGTTTCGCCGGTCCGCGGGTGATCAAGGAAACCATCGGCCGCGACCTGCCCGAAGGCTTCCAGACCTCCGAGTTCTTGCTGGAGCACGGCTTCCTAGATTTCATCGTCGACCGTTCCGAACTACGGATCCGCCTCAGCGAGTTGCTCCTCATCTTCCAGCCGCCGGCGGTTTAGCACTCCAGCGGGCCGCCGCCGCCGCTACCGGCCCGGCTCGCGCCACGACCGCCTATGTACATCGGCACCTCCTACCGCGACATCTGGAAAATCAGCGCCCCCATCATCGTGGGCAGCGCCGCCCAGAACGTCATTGCCCTCACCGACAGTGTTTTTCTCTACTACGTCTCCGAGGAAGACTTTGCCAGCATCGGCTTCGCGGCCACGTTCTACCTCATCGTGGCGGCCATCGGCTTCGGGTTCAGCCGGGGCGGGCAGATCCTCATCGCCCGCCGCGCGGGCCAGGACCAGCACGCCGCCGTGGGGCGCACCTTCTACTCCATGATGTACTTCGAGCTGGCCCTCGCGGGCCTGCTCTTCCTCTTCATGACCTTCGGCTGCTACTGGTTCTTCGCCGCCCTGCTCGATTCCGACATCATCTTCGACAAGAGTCTGGAGTACATCTCCACCCGCCGCTGGGGCGTCTTTGCCTCCTACCTCGGCGTCGGTTTCATCGCCCTCTACACCGGACTGGCCCGCCCCGTTTTCGTGGTGGTGGCCACCGTAGTGCTGGCCCTGGTCAACATCGTGCTCAACCGCGTCTTCATTTTCGGCGGCTACGGCTTCGAACCCATGGGCATCGCCGGGGCGGGCCTGGCCAGCACCATTGCCGAGTACGTCACCCTGGCCCTGTTCACCATCTACATGATCCTGGATCGCAAAAACCGGATCTACCACATATTCAACTTCCCCGAGATCGACCGGCAGATCATCCGGCAGATCATCCGGCTCTCCTTTCCCATCGTCGCCATGGCCATGGTGGGCCTGGGCAGCAGCCTCGTTTTTTTCGGCCTCGTCGAAAATTTCGGCGAGCGTGCCCTGGCCGTCACCAACCTCGTGCGCATCATCTACCTCGTGCTCTGCATCCCCGCCTGGGGCTTTTCCAGCGGCATCAACACCATCGTCAGTTTCTTCATCGGTCGCCGCAAACGCATGGCCGTCATTCCCATCCTCTGGAAAACCACCGGCCTCTGCACCGCCGTCACCGCCCTTTGCATGCTCCCCTTCGTGCTTTTTCCCCGCCAGGTCCTCTACCCCCTGCTGGGCGACGAGCGCGCCTACCTCATCGCCGAGGCCCAGCCCATACTTTACGTCCTCGCCGTCATCCTCATTATCTTCAGCGCGGGCAGCATCTTCTTCAACGGCCTCATCGGCTCCGGTGCCACGCCCTACGCCCTCAAAATCCAGTTCAGCTGCACCCTCGGCTACATGCTCCTCATCTACGCCGCCGTCAACCTCCCCGGCAGCAACCTCGCCATCGCCTGGGCCATGGAAGCCGTCTACTGGACACTGGTTTTCGGCCTCTCCTACCGTTACCTGAAGAGCGGGCGGTGGAAAGGAATGGTGTTTTAGTAACCGTAGCCAGTAGAAAATAGTAATCGTAAGGGTAGTAATTGTAAATGGTGGGAGCAGCATTAATTATCTCCTCCCTTTCGGGGGGCCGGGGGGTAAACGCAACGAGCATACCATCCTACTTCTCCGGGCGTGTCCGTCCCTCGACGGGCCGGTCGGTCCCTTCCCAGCTCGCTGTTCGCTCGGCCCTGCGGGCTGCGGCCTCACGGCCGCCCTGTCCAGTCACCTCACGCATAATGAAAGACCTCAATCGCTTTGCGATTTGGAGCACCACCACAGGTATAAACAGATTAAAGGCGCAGTATCGATCCCCCGTATGCGCACACCATGCGCGGCCTCCAGTCACTCAATTGGTGTATGACCTCCAGTCGCGCAGGGGTGTGACCTCCGGTCGCGCGGGGGTGTGACCTCCGGTCGCGCGAATTTGGCTCGCGACCTCCGGTCGGAGGAATACCTGGCCTCGCACTTCCTCCGTCACAAGTCATACCGCAGTCATGCATACAAGACGCAATTGCGCATCCGCGCACCCGACGTGGGCGTCGGGACCCTTCCGGCAATTGGTGCGTGACCTCCGGTCGCGCGGGGGTGTGACCTCCGGTCGCGCGAATTTGGCTCGCGACCTCCGGTCGGAGGAATACCCGGCCTCGCGCTACCTCCAATTACATATCGTACCGCAGTCATACATACAAAACGCAATTGCGCATCCGCGCACCCGACGTGGGGGTCGGGACCCTTCCGGCAATCGGCGCGTGACTGGCGCGCGGTGTGACCTCCGGTCGCGCGAATTTGGCTCGCGACCTCCGGTCGGAGGAATACCCGGCCTCGCGCTACCTCTAGTCAGAAGTCATACCCCCAGGCATGCATACAAGACGCAATTGCGCATCCGCGCACCCGACGTGGGCGTCGGGACCCAAATCGCACCCACGACGTGGGCGTCGGGACATCAATAGTCTACCTACCACCCTACCATCCACCAAAAATCTACACCTTCCAAAACCGCAGCAACAATGTTTCCAGTCCCAAAAACACCAGTGCCGCGATGAGGCACCAGCGCCAAAAAGTGCGGCCCTGGTTGCGCTCGCTGATACGGGCGGTAAGAGCGGCGTCGCTGCCGGCCTCGATGATGCTGACTCGTTCATTGGTCAGATCGGCCAATTGCTCGTTATCGAGGTGGGTGGGGTTGCTTTCGCGGCGGTCGTAATTAAAGGCGAAGAGGTCGTCCGTTTCGCCGGGTTGGCGGAAGAGATCGTAAAAACCGGCCTCGCGGGTATCTTCGCCGACGCTAAGGAAAACGCGGGACCCCACGATGCGTTGCTCGGGGATAAATTCCTCGCCGGGGCCACGCAGGCGGTATACGATGTCTTGCGAGGTCTGGCGGCGTTCAGTAGTGATGACCTCGTCGCTGCCGATGGTGTAGGCGGCGGGGCGGCGGCTGCCGCTGCTGATGGCCATCTTGTAGAGCATGGGGATGAAGACCTCGGCGTTCTGCGACAGGTTGTTGTAGGTAGCGGATAGGGGTGCCGCGCTCAGGTAAACGTAGCCGCCGCCGACGCTGTATTTGGCGAGGGCCGTGCCGCCGCCGCGGTAGGTGAGCAGGTTTTCCTGGTTGCGACCGCCGTAAGCGGTGAGGGGGAAATTGCCGGTGGTGGCGGGCAGGCGCAGGGCGGAGTTACGATTCTCGAATACGTCGCGGAAAATGAATTCGTCGGTATTGATGCCGCTCACTTCCTGGGGGGTTTCGGTAAAAGCCTGTAGTTCGTTGGCGGGAAAACCGGCCAGGAAAGTGCGGTAGCTCGCCAGATCGGCGGAGCGGGCGGGGAAGACGAGCAAGTTGCCGCCGTCGTCGTTCACGTAGTTACGCAGGGCGGTGGCCAGGCCGCTGGTAACCGTTCCCAGGTCGCTGAGGATAACGAGGCCGTAATCGCCCAGGCTACCGTAGTCGATGTTGCGGCTGTCGGTGTAAGTGGGATCAAAGACCCGCAGACCGGAGAGGGCGGCACCGAGGTAGCGGTCCGGGCTGCCGTCGTGAATGTTGAGGACTCTTACTTTGTCGGCCACGCGAAAGGTAACGTAGTAGGTGTCATCGAAAGTGACCGGAAAATCGGTGATGCGCAGGGTGGCGCGGCCCAGGCCCGGTTGGGCGATGTTGATGAATACGCTATCGGTGACCGTTCCTCCGGCGGGGATACTCAGCAGGCCCTCGGGTTTGATCTGGCCGTTGTAATCGAGGCTGAGGCGGATGTCTTCGACGTCTTCGTCGCTGTAGTTCTTGACCCTTACCAGCAGCAGGTTATTCTGGTTTAGTTGGGGTACGGGGGCCTCGAACCAGGCGGAGTCGATGCCCACGTTGCGCTCATCGGCCGCGCGCAGGGGCAGCAGGATGACCTGGACGGAGGTATCGATGTTTTCGGGTGTGAGGTCGGAACTGGCGGTCTGGAAATCGGACAGCACGTAGGCTTCGCGGTTGATCAGATCTTCGGTGCCCAGTGCCTGGCGCTGGCGCGCCAGCACGGTGGAGAGTTGCCGCACGGCCGGTCCGATCTCGATCTGGCTGATTTCTTCCAGTGCTTCCTCCTTGCCCAACAGCCGCTGGCGGCGGCCCAGAAAATCGTTGGTCAGTACGTGAAAACGGTCTTCTACCCCGTAGGCGGAGACAATTTCGCGGGCGCGGCTTTTGGCGCGTTCCACCAGCGGCCGGTCCTCGCCGCCGGCACTCATGCTGAAGGAATTATCGACGTAGACACTCACGGCGCGGCGGCCGGCGGTCACCTCGGTATCGGTGGGCAAGAAGGGCTGCGCAAAGGCAAACACCAGGAAAGCGACGGCCAGCAGCCGCATGAGCAGTACGAGCAAGTTGCGCAGGCGGGAGCGGGCACTGGTCTCTTCTTTCACCTCGCGCAGGAAGCGCACGTTGGTAAAGTACACCCGCCGGAAGCGGCGAAAGTAGAACAGGTGAATGATGATGGGAATGGCCAGTGCGGCCAGTGCCCAGAGGAAAGCGGGGTAGAGAAATTGCATAGAGGACGCGAAAATACTAACCTTCCCGGTGATTGCGGGTATGGCGGGGCAAATGAGTGCGGCGGGCAAGGGTAGGAACGCGTGAGGGGGGAGATAGATTGAGGGAGGACCAATTCGATATGCGTGGCCGAAGTGCCGAGAAAAGCAGGGTTATTATGGATAACCAATCCGGGTGACGGCGAGAAGTTTAAGAGCGTGTCTAAATCCCGGATTGCATTTTTTATAACAGATTTACCCGTTGAGAAAACACCTTCCGCTCCTTACCCGCGTGAGGGATGGGAGGTGTTGTCTGAACGGAATGTAGCCACGCAAAATCTTGCGTGGTGAAATGGAGAGAGTGCCGGACAGCCCGGCCCCGGCCCGTAAGGGCGGGGACACGCCCAAAACCAAACGCCCCCGAAAACCCGTACCTTGTCGTACAACCCGTTGACCATGAATTATCGCTACCCGCTTTATGCCCTGCTTACCCTGCTGTTGCTAGCCGCCTGCGACGGGCCGCCGACGGGCGAACGGATCGGGCCGGATTTTGAGCCGCCCGAATGTAACCGCGATTTTAGCGGCGAGCGGACCGGCGTGACCGACCGTGATATGCTGGGGCACATCAATGAGCTGCGCACCAAGGGTTGCACGTGCGGGAGCAGTTACCTGCCGCCCGTGCCGCCGTTGCGGCTGAGTGCGCAACTGACGCGGATTGCCAAAGGCCACGCGGCGGATATGCGTGCGCAGGGTGAGATCACCCACACGAGCACCAACGGCGATAATCCCCTGGAGCGGGTGCGGGCCGCCGGTTTTCCCGCTGCGCTGGTGGGCGAAAACGTGGGCTGGTGGATACTGACGGAGCAGGAAATGACGGAAGTGTGGATCCGGGACGCCTCCGCTTGCGCCCGGATGCTTTCGCCGGATTTTCAGTATTTCGGCGGGGGCCGGGTGGAGACGTGGTGGGTGCAGGTTTTTGCCAGCCGGGAATAAGGGCGGGGCTGCGCCCCCCGTACTTTTGTAGGCGTGCTGCGCACGCTGGTATTTACCTGCGGTGATCGTCGCAAGCTCTTCGGAGTTTTGTACTTTGGTACTCAGCCTACGCGTACACATTCCCTCACCCCCGGCCCCTCTCCCCCGCGGCGGCTGGGGTTACCACGAAGTAGCCGCGAAGCGAACGGGACCCAGACGATTAGCCGGGCCGGGAGTGAGGGGACACGGAGTCCTACTTGATCTGTTCAGTCATTCACCTCGAAAGATCATTTATGATCGAGAGAAGCAGCGCAGCTAATCATTACCTGCGGTGCTTCTCTTAATCGCAAAGCGATTCTTCGAGGTCGGTCATAACCTGCGGTGCTTCTCTTAATCGCGAAGCGATTCTTCGAGGTCGGTCATTCAGTCATTACCTGCGGTGCTTCTCTTAATCGCAAAGCGATTCTTCGAGGTCGGTCATTCAGTCATTACCTGCGGTGCTTCTCTTAATCGCAAAGCGATTCTTCGAGGTCGATCATTCAGTCATTACCTGCGGTGCTTCTCTTAATCGCAAAGCGATTCTTCGAGGTCGGTCATTCGGTCATTCAGTCATTCCCCCTCCCCTTCCATAACATTTCTCCCGCTTCACTAGTTGGTAAAGGGCACTAACTCCTAACCACTATCGCCATGGGCAAAACGCCGCCAGTAACCCCGTCCACGCCCGGAATCCGGGTATTTTTGCCCTTTTTGTATGCTGCCTGGTCGGACCGGAAGCTGACGGCCACCGAGGCGCGTGCGCTACGGGAACGGGCCGGGCACCTGGATTTTTTGACCGAGGACGAGCGCCGCGTGCTGGCTTACTGGAGCGACCCCGCCACCCCACCCGACCGGGAATTATTCAAGCAGTGGGAGATCGAGAGCCGCCGGGCGGCTACGGCCGTGGGATCGGACGAACTGCCGCGCCTGAGTACGCTGGGCATCTATCTGGCTAAGGCAGACGATGGTAAGAACGGCCGGGACTGGGAGACGTACCGCCCCACGCTGGAGGCGATTGAAAAGGACCTGGGTGCCATCTCGCCGGCCGTGATGCGCAGTCTGTACCCCAACTACGACCAGCGGCTGCAACTGCGTGATGAACTGGCGCGAGCGAGTTTTGCGCCCGACGAACTACGCAAAGATATTGGATGCGCCCTACGGCGAGATCGCCGCGGAACTGCGCACCCTGCTGACCCGGCCGCCCTTTGACCGAAGTGCGCCCCGGATCAAGGAAGAATACCGGGAACTGGTACTGGACTGGTGTAGCGAACTGGCGCGGCGCGGCTACGCCGCGCTGGCTTACCCCGAAGAATACGGCGGGAAAAATAGCATGGGGGCCTACGCTACCGTTTTTGAAATGACGGCCTACCGCGACATCAGCCTGACCATTAAATTCGGCGTGCAGTTCGGCCTGTGGGGGGGGGCGGTGGCCAACCTGGGCACCGAGTATCACCACCGGAACTACCTGCCCGCCACCGGGCGGCTGGATCTGGCGGGCTGTTTTGCCATGACCGAAACCGGCCACGGATCCAATGTGCGCGGCCTGGAAACCACGGCCACCTACCTGCCGGAAACCGACGAGATCGAGATTCATTCGCCCAGCCGCGAGGCCGGCAAGGAGTACATCGGTAATGCCATGCACGCCCAGGTGGCGGCCGTATTTGCGCAGTTGATGGTAAATGGTGAGAACCACGGTGTACACGCTATCGTGGTGCCGCTGCGGGATGAAAACCACCATACCCTGCCCGGAATCCGGGTGAAAGATAATGGCTACAAACTGGGCCTGAACGGCGTGGATAACGGTCGTATCTGGTTTACGCACGTGCGCGTGCCGCGCACCGAGTTGCTGGACCGCTTCGGGGGGATTGGCGAAAACGGAGCTTACCACAGTACCATCGAGAACCCGTCGCGGCGGTTTTTCACCATGCTCGGTACGCTGGTGGGCGGTCGGGTGGTGGTGCCGCGCGCGGGATTGAGTGCCACCAAAGCCGCGCTGACCATTGCCATCCGTTACGGCCTGAAGCGGCGGCAGTTTGCGGCCAGCAGTACCGACCCCGAAACGCTCATCCTTGATTATCCTAATCAGCAACGCCGTTTGCTGCCGCGCCTGGCCAAGACCTACGCGCTGCAATTTGCCCTTGATTATCTGCTGGACCGCTACGTGAACCGCACCGAGGACGATATGCGCGAGATCGAGAGTCTGGCCGCCGGATTGAAGGCTTACGCCACCTGGTTTACCAGCGATACCATTCAGGAATGCCGCGAAGCCACCGGCGGCAAGGGTTACCTGGCCGAAAACCGGCTGGCCGACCTGCGGGCGGACACCGACATTTTCACCACCTTCGAGGGCGACAATACGGTGCTGATGCAATTGCTGGCCAAAGGCATCCTTTCCGATTTCCGCAAGCAGTTCCAGGAAGATGGCAATCTGGCCGTACTACGTTACCTGGGACGTCGGATCAGCACGGTGGTGATGGAGCAAAATCCCGTCGCCGTTCGCCAGACCGACCGTGCCCACCTGACGCATCCCGATTTCTACCAGACCGCCTTCCACTTTCGCTCCCGCCGGCTTACGGCTTCCCTGGCCCAACGGCTGCGGGCTTACATTAAGGACGGGCTGAGTGCCTACGAAGCCGGCCTACGCTGCCAGACCCACATGATGAAAGCCGCCGAGGCTTACGTGGAGGTGCTGGTGATCGACCAGTTCCGTGCCGCCGTGGAACGACTGCCGGAAGGCGGCGAGCGCAAAATTCTGGATAAGCTCTGCCAACTCTACGCCCTGCATACCATCGAGGGTCACCGGGGCTGGTACCTGGAACAGGGATACCTGGCCGGCCAGAAGAGCAAGGCCGTCCGCAAGGCCGTGGAGGTGCTGTGCGCCGAAGTGCGCCCCGAGGCGGCGGGCCTGACGGCCGCCTTCGGTATTCCCGACGAGTTGCTGGCCGCGCCGATCGCCCTGGTTTGAGGTGTGGGGAAGGTGCGTTACCTTTGTCGGAAATATCCTACCATGAATTTCGCGCGACCTTCGTCGAACTCCACCCTCTTACTTTTGCCCTTCCTGCTACTGCTGTTCCAGGCCTGTGACGAGGCACCCACCGTAATCGTGGATCGGGATACCTTCCAGGTTCCCGATAACGCGGTGACCGTCAATGTGTCCGAATACGAATTGGGCGACCTACCCGGATCAGAACTGACGAGTGCCCGCCGCCTCAACGCGGATGGCAAAGTAGTAGAAACCGGCTACTTGCACAAAAACATGAAAACGGGTACCTGGGTCACCTATGACGCTACCGGCGAGATGCCCGTCAAGATCATTACCTATGACGCACAGGGCCGTCAGGACGGTCCGTACCTGGATATCGACAGCCGTGGGCGGGTGGGCCTGATGGCCAACTACCGGCAAAACAAACTGCACGGAAAATGGGGAAAATATAAGCTGGAGCGCCCCGAAACCATCGCCCATTATAATAATGGAGAGCTAGACGGGCAGTACCTGGAATACGATTATCGCAACGGGAACCTAAAGAAAGAAGTAAATTTTAAGAACGGCAAGCAGGACGGCATCATGCGCTACTACAACGAAGACGGCAGCATACAGATGGAGTACAATTACCGGAACGGCGAGCTGATCAAGGAGTAGGTTGTCGCGATTGGGAAAGGTGCGTTATTAGGCCGCCGACGGCTTATTAGTCTGCACTGCTCTCCTTGCGTAGATTCTGCAGGTATACTTTGGGGGTAACACCCACTTGGTCGCGGAAGACTTTGTAGAAAGTGCTCTTGTTGGCAAATCCGCATTTTTGCGCCAGCGCGAAGAAGGTGAGGTCCAGGTGCTGGTTGCTCTCCAGGCAGCACTTGTATTCTTCTACCCGGTAGGAATTAATGAACTGCTGAAAATTCTTGCCGCTCAGGCGGTTGATAACCTGGGAAAGGTACTTGGTATTGACCTCCAGGCTTTCGGACAAGTGCCCGAGGGTAAAACTGGAACTGAGGAAAACCCGCCCGTCGGTCATCTGCTTTTTGACCCGGCTGTATAACTGGAGTTCCTCGATACCGCGCAGGCTGCTGGTTTTGTAACGGTGTTCCAGCGAGGCAAAAATCTTCTCGTGCTCGGGCGTGAGCCGGTAACCGTCTACCTCGAAAGCGAGGAAGTTGACCAGTTGCAGGTCAACATTATAGATTGGGTGGATGATCAACTTACAGGGGTATTCTTCGCCGTTCTTACGGTAATTCGTAACCGTATCGGTGAAGGAGATGCCGGATGCAAGACCTTCCCGGATACGTTTGACGGCAGCGGGATCGGTCTTCGGCCCCTGCAGGATTTTACCTGGGGACAGGCCGTAAACCTCCGCCGAGCTGTAGCCCGTAATGGTGGTGAAATCATTATTTACCCAAAGAATCCTTCGTTGGGCATCCGTTAGAATGACGGCTACCTCCTGCATAAATTTTCTGTTCCTTATTAACCGGCGGGGGCGAGAGTGGTAGTTGTAGGTGGGCCGTTCCCGAAGAGGTTAACCCTTGTAACCGGCTACTCCGCTTTCAGGACTCGCCGCCCTTTCAATACCTAAAGATACAATTATCTTTACATAGAGTAAGCCATTGCCTTAAAGTAGCTTACCTTCCCTGCGGTTATTTGCAACTTCTTGTCCGGGATATACCGATTATCCAAGCTGCGATCATAATGTTATAAGCATATTTGGCTCGCCATTGTTTCTTTATCCGCTTACTTTAATGCCTCAATTTTCTACCGACTCCTTCGCTTTCTGCTGTCGCTCCCGTCCTGAATACCGCAGGACATCGGCGGAACTATGGACAAATAAGCCCTCCCCTTCCGCTGATGAACTGCGGCCGGAGACGAGCGAGGTGCGTCTACTAAGGGGCGGCGACGCCGCTTCCGCCTGCCTGAATCCAGTTTTGGAGAGCATCCTCTGCCAACGACCGGTACTTGTTTTCTATCATTTTCCTCACGACCGGGAGCTACTGTTGAAAGCTTTGCGACAGAACGATCTGGCGGACCTTACGCTCGTCTATGCCGGTAGCGCGGAAGAACGCCGTACCCTCGGCGAAACCGGCCGCGTAAAAATGGAGGGCAGCGGTTTGCCGGCGAACATTTCTACACCCTTAGCGGAGCAAATCGCCGATCTGGCCGATCACCGGTCCGCCATCCGCGCGGAGCTGGACCTGGCCGGAGGAACACTCCTTGCCGCCCGCAGCCGCGCACCCCTTTCCCTGCTCGGTGGCGTGGATGACCTGCCGCCCGACCACACTACCGCCGCCGAAACCGCCACGGCCGGCCTGATCCGTGACGTGCAGCGTGCCTACCGGCGGCTGGACCGTATCCCACCGGCGTTGAATGAACTCAACCGGGGCATCTTCGGCTATCAGGATGAGCGGGAGGCCGCCGAATTCGTCCTCGAACTAGTAGATCGTTTTGAAGCCGCTGCCCGCTCTCTCTATATTCGCATTCAAGACCAACTGGCCGCTTTCGGTACCGCAGCCCGGCAGTATTACGAACGCCAGTTGCGTCCAGTCCTGACGGCGCGGAACGAGTGGCAACGCGAGTGGACGGCCTTTGAGAAAGAATTTATCCAGGGGGCGGGAGCCGAGCGGTCTCCCCGCGAACTCACCCGCTACAAAAAAGCACTGACCGAGCGGCAGCAGGCACTGGACCGCCTGGCCGGGCTGCACCGGGAAATCGACCTCTTCCCCTTTACCTGGCCGAGTGTGGCCGCCGCCAAAATCGACTACGTTTTACTACGCGACACGGCGGCGGACTACTTCGCGACGCTCACCCGTTGGCGCGACGATCTTCCCCGCCGGATCAACGAGGAGTCCGGGCGGCTGAACGCCCAGACCGTAGCCGAACCCCTGGGCCTGGCCGCCACCCTCCGCAGTGGAGAAACCGACCTGGAAGAACTCATCGCCGCCCTCAACGAAAGCGGTCTCTACCAGCGCCCTTTCACGCAGGAAGCCGCCACCACGCCGCGCCGTGCCCGCCTGCTGGAACAGCTACTCGACCGCCTGCGCGACACCCGCTCACTGCTGGCCGATTTTGCGCCCGCTTTCCGCTGGCAGCGGCAATGGTTTGCCCTGCCCGCCCGCCTGCGCCGCCTGATCCGCCCCCTGATGGTCGTACCGGATATCGACTGGGCCGAGCAATACCTGCGCTGGAACCGGGAGCAACAATTGGTTCGGCTTCCTTATCTGCCGCAGCCGGGTGATTCGCCCACTCTGGAGCAACTCACCGCAACCCGCGCCGACCTTATCCAGACCGTACGCTCCGAATGGCAGGAGCGGAGCGGAGCGGCCGGCCGTAACACCGGCCCGACCGTAGACCCCGCCGACTGGCGCACCTGGTGGCGCAACCGCCCCGCCGATCTGGCCGATCGCTTCCCGATCATGCTGGTGGAATCCTCGGCGGCCGAGCACCTGGCCCTCTCCGCTATTCCGTTCGGGTTAGTAATCCAGCTGGACGGCCCGACTCCCGCCGGTTGGTCGGCCGCCTGGGCAAAAACCGAACGCCTGCACTGGACGGCTGATTTGTCCGCCACCGCCGGCCGACGCGTCGAGACGGCTTCCGGACGGGGTGATTTTTGGTCCGCGCTCACGCAGTTCAGCCCCGCTCCGCCCACGCAGGCGGTCGTCTGGCACCAGGCCGAGGGTTCGTCGCCCGAGGCGTTTACCGATCGCCTCGCCGAACTGCAACTGTTGCAGCCTGAATTACTTCCTATCTCATTGGCGGAACCTCTCCAGTATCTGCCCCTTGCCCCCGGCTACCTGCTCCATTTACCCCCCGGAACGGCGCGTGTCCACCCGGATTTTGTCCGGCTATTTCCGCGTTTACTCGGTAATTCCGCCGTGTCGGTTCACATCCTCAGTAGTGCCTCACCCGCCCAACTGACGGCCTGGTTACTCAGCGACGGTTGGCAGGTCGATTTCGTCTACGCCGTGCTGGCCCGAGCCGTCGAGGCATTGGACGAAGCCGACTTGGCCGGCTGGGAAGCCATCCGCCGGGAGGTCGCCCACCGTAGCGGCCGCGCACCGCTCCTCCCCCACCCCTTTCTGGACGTAATCGGCCGGACCCTGGCGCACCGTTGGAACGGTGCTACCGCTTACCTGAACCAGTGGGAAAAAGACGGGATACTGCTCCCACTACTGATCGAACGGGGGAAAGACCGGGTAATTATTACCACCTCCGGTCACCTCCACCCGGACCGCCGGCAACCCTCCCTTGCTGCCGCCCATATCCGGCAACAGTTACGGGAACGGGGTTATACCCTCATCGATACTCGGGTAGCCGATTGGCTGGCCGATGAGGAGGCCGCCCTTCAGTCGATAATGCGCCAGTTGCCCGGCCCCACCCGGTGATACACCTCGCGGCTGAGTACGGGCGAGTGCGCCTCCCGCTGATAACGGTCGATGTACTCCCGCAGGGAATCCACGGCTCCTTCCTGGTAAAGGCGGTTCACCAGCAGCGTACCCCGGCAGGGTACGGCCACGATCAGATCGGGCTGCAGTTCTTCTTCCAGGTCGTGCCAGAATTCCTCATCCAGCATCAGGCAAGCCTCAAAATTGCCGTCCAGTTGAATGGAAGCGGTCTCATTTTCCAGCAGCTCCATGCGCAGGGGTTGCTCCGCCAGATCGTTCATGTTGGCCACCGCTTTTGCCAGCAGTTCCTCATCGTCCGCTATGCCCAGTTCTTTAGCGTCTTCGCGGCTCAGGTAGGTAAAATACCGGCCGTGATCCATGCCGAAACTGATCAGCAGATCGCCGATGAAGGGGAGGTAGATCGTTCCCTTTCCGTCGGTCTGATCGTAGGAATGCGCCACCCGGATGATCGCACTGTCCTGCGTATCCCGGCGGTGGATCAGGCGGGGATACACCCTATCCACCCGGGGCGGCGGGGCAGCGGAAAACGTCTCGCCCGGCACCCGTAGTTGGGGGGCGTTTTCGGTCATAAAGGGCATAATGATGGACACCCCGCCGTGCTGGGTCAGCAGGCGGTGTTTCAGTTCCCGCATCCACTCCAGGGCCGTGGGGCCGTCTTCGGGGAAGGGGTCACGCGGCAGATCGGCGTCCACCGCCCGGGTGGCGATCATGGCCGTCCGCACGAAATCGAGGTAAAATTTTTGCAGGCGGCGGCGGTAGGCAGGGTCCACCCGCTCGATCGGGCAGAGAAACTGGATCCCCCGCCGCTCGCTGAAGGAGACGATTATTACCTTGTTTTCCGGCCCGTGGATGGGCACCTCCATCCCCTCGCGCGGCAGAGCCGCCCGCCCGCCCAGTTGCTCCCCCCGCCAGCCGCCCAGCAGGAGCGAGGCAATGACCGAATTAAAGCCGTCGGCCAGCACCTGAATTTCTTCCAGCACCGCCCATTCGTCCGATGCAGCCAGGTAGGGTTCGTCCTCGGTCGGCCACCACAGCGCGTAGTTCCCCTCCGGGATGTCCATCTCTTTTTCAACGCGGAAAAAGTGGACGAAATTCAGTGATTCCTCGGTCAGGTCCGCCGTGGGTGCTACCTCCGGCACCGGGTGAGTGGACAGGCACATGGTTCCTCCCCAGCCCGGTTCCTGCGCCAAATAATCCCTAAAATAAGCATAACGCTGCGCACCCGACTCGGAGTAGCAGACAAAAACGCCGTATAGTACGCCCGCCCTGTCCCGCATCACCAGCGGTATCGTAAACGGCTTATCATCCGTCAGTTTCACGTACAGGGGACATTCCACCACCAAGCCCATCTCGGGGTGCCGGTCGAAATACTTTTCCACTAGAACTTTCAGGTCATTCGCCAATTTCCCCGTCGTCGGCCGGGCTTCCAGGGCGGGCCATCCCGTGGGCAAGTACGCCCTCAGCAATTGCCGATTTCTTTTCCATCCGGCACCAAACAGGTTACGTAATTTAGCCATGCGTCCCTAACGTTTTCCGGGCGGTAGCGGATGTGTCTAAGGGTACTATTTTGGGCGTGTCCCCGGCCGCGGGCCGGGGTCGGTGCCCTACGGGGTTCGCTGTTCGCTCCGTGCTGACGCACCAGGCCCTCCGGTCACCTCACGCGTGGGGAACCCTTATTCCTCTTCCTTACCCACCTCTTCCTCCATGGCCTCCGGCGTCCCGATGGTATTCTCGGGCAATTTAAATTCCTTGGGGGTGGGGAGGTCCTCCATGTTGCGCAGGCCGAAATAGTCCATGAATTTGGGGCTGGTGGTGTAGAGCAGGGGCTTGCCCACCGTATCGGCCCGCCCGGCGATGGAAACGAGTTCCTTTTCCAGCAGTTTCTGGAGGGCGTAATCACAGCTGACGCCCCGGATTTTTTCCATCTCGCTGCGGGTCACCGGTTGCTTGTAGGCGATGATGGAAAGGGTTTCCAATGCGGACCGGGACAGGCGCTTGGTGGTGTTCTGCCGCAGGTAGGTGCCGACCGTGTTGTGGTAGGCTCCTTTGGTCATGAACTGGAGGCCGCCGGCAATTTCTACCAGCTCGAAGGAGAAATCGGTGTGGTTATAGCGATTCTTCAGCCAGGCCGCCGCCTCTTCCAGCTTTGCCAAGGGTATTTCCAGACCGAAGGCTTCCGTCAGGCAGTCCTGAATATCTTCCAGGCCGATGGGATCGACAGAGGTGAAGACCAGGGCTTCGATGTGTTGCGGCAGGTGTTCGATCATCGGGGAAAAAGGGGTGGTCTTGTTAAAACGAACGGATGATGGAACCGGGCCGGGTAACCCGCGTGAGGTGCCTGAAGGGGACGTGCGCAGCACCGAGCGAACAGCGAAGCCCGGAAGGGACCGGCCGGCCCGTCAGGGACGGACACGCCCGGATCTTAGTAGGTAGTAGGTAGATTGTAGTAGGTAGTACGCTCATAACGAGTGCAATACCACCTAACACCCACTACCCAAACTACCCCACCGGTTCCAACTCGATCGCGCTCGGATCGTACAGATCACCTACTTCCGTGGGTTCTACCTGCTCGGCGTCGAATTCCTTGATCTGCTGGCGACGGTCTTTCCAGAAATCGCCTTCCTGGAAAAAGGCTACCAGTGCCCAGACCAGTAAAATAACCGGCAGCAGTACGCTCATGGCGAGGGTTTTCACCTCATAGCGCATGTGCATGAACTCGAAGATGATGAAGTAGGCTTTGTAGAGCGACAGGCCGATGATGCCCAGACCAACGACGTAGATGACCACCAGCCAGTCTTCCGCGCCGGCTATGATATAACCTTTGCCCAGCAGGGAGAGAAATACTTCGATAAGGGTAACGACGGCCAGCAGGACCAGTCCTTTATATACGCTCTTGATCGAATCTTCGTAGGAGACGTGATCGGCCATGTGTGCTATATTGGTGCTTCACCCGGATGGGAAAAGCCGTGAATGTCTGATTGAGAAAAAATAAGATCGCCCTTCCTAGAGGAGGTAAAACACGAGGAATACGAACACCCAAACCAGGTCTACAAAGTGCCAGTATAGACCGATTTTCTCCACCATTTCGTAGCCGTTCTTGCGGCCGGCGTACACGCCGCCGCCGGCGTTGATCATGATGATGGTGAGGAAGATGACACCCGAGAAGACGTGAAAACCGTGAAAACCGGTGATGCCGAAAAACAGGGCACCGAAAGCCTGGGGGCCGAATTCCTGGGTCTGGATGGCGCCGACTCCTTCCTCACCGGTAGAACGGTACTTGCGGAGGATGAATTTTTTACCGCTGTTTTCGGCAATGGTATAACCGGGGTAATCGCCCAGTTCCTCCTCGTAAGTATAGTGAGGGGCCTCTCCCGGATGCTCCTCGGCGTCGTGTTCAGCGGCGGCTTCGTCACCGCCGTGGTCGGCACCGACGGCGTGGATGAGGTAGGACTCCCCTGACTGGAATGTTTCGCCTTCCGAAACACTGCCGTCGGGTTGGAGGTAAGTACCGTCTACGGTGTGCGTGCCGAAGGGGTTGCGTAGCACCGTCATGCTCTCCGTGTTGATCAGGTTGTTCCATTCCCAAGCCTGGCAGCCGAGGAAACCGGCACCGCCGACAATGGTCAGTAGCATCCAGAAGACCACGCCGCGCTTGTTCTCGCGGTGGCCCTCCTGCACGCCCCGCACCATGGTGACGGAGCTGATGATGAGCAGGAACGACATGAACGTAACAAAGATAAGCGGCATGCCGTGGATGCCGAAGGGGGCGGTGGAAAACACGAAGTCCGGCACCGGCCAGGTGGCACTGCTGAAACGCAGGGCACCGTAAGCAATCAAAAAACCGGCAAAAGTGAAGGCATCCGATAGTAGGAAATACCACATCATCAGCTTACCGTAGCTGGTTTGAAAGGGCGATTCGGCACCGTTCCAGGCACTGTAGGCCTCTACTTTTTCGTCTTCAAGGATAATCTCGGTATTCTCCATTTTCGGTCTGGTATGAGTTGGCTGAATGATAACTCGGCGGCACCGGTAGACCATGGGTCTGCCGGCGCGCCGCAAAAATAGTACTTATCGTTGGTAACTAAGAAAGATGATCAAATAAAGCCACAGCGCATCCACGAAATGCCAGTAGGTGAGGCTCAATTCGAGACGCAGTTGGCGGGCCGGGGTGCGGCGAAAGGGCAGCACGAAAGCCGCTACCAGGCAGACCGCCAAAATGGCCGCCCCGACAATGATGTGGGCCGCGTGCAGGGCACTGATGGCATACACGAAGTCGCCCGATGGGTTGGTGCCCAGTGGCACGCCGGCATCTACCAGCTGTAGCCAGCCCATGACCTGGAGCACGACAAAACCGACGCCCAGCACGAAAGTGATTGCCAGCAGTGAGCGGAAAAGCCCTTCCGATCCCCGCTTGAAGGAAATATAAGCGGCGTGAAAGGTGATGCTGCTGAGGACGATGACGCCCGTGTTCCAGTAAAAAATATTGGGGATGGAAAATTCCAGCCAGTTACCGGCCGCCATCCGCACGATGTAAGCACTGGTGAGGGCGGTAAACATCATGACGATGCTGGCCAGCGACAGCCAGAGCGCGAGTTTTTTGGGGTGAATCTTCGAGCGGCGGTAATCCGCCTCCGGTACTTGTCCCTTCATATCCAGGACATCGGGATAGTTGTTCATGGTTGCACTTGTTTAGAGCTGGTCGAACCAGAAAAGGGTAAAGGTGAGGGGGATATAGGCGAAGGAAAAAAACATGACCGCCAGTGCCGTGCCCCGCTCGGTACGGCGCAAAAAACGGATAGAGAGGATCAAAAAAACCAAACTTACGATGCCGACACAGCCGGCCGACATCAGCCCGGTATGCCCCAGCCACCAGGGGCCGAAGGACAAGGGCAGCAGCAGGGCCGCCGCGCCCACGGCACTGAGGGACAGATCGCGGGTACGTAGTTCGCCGTTTGCATCCTGCGGTACGATCCGAAAACCGGCCCGGCGGTAATCCTCGAATCCGAGAAAACCGATGGCCTGGAAGTGCGGCAATTGCCAAAAAAACTGAATGGCAAAGAGCGTCAACCCTAGGTCGGTGATACCGCCCTCGGCGGCCGCGCAGCCGATGAGTACGGGCAAAGCCCCCGGAATGGCCCCCACCCAGACCGCGCTGTGGTGCACCCGCTTGAGCGGGGTGTACACAAAAGCATAGCTGACCAGGGAAAAGGTGCCCAGAAAAGCCGTCCACGGATTGAAAAGGGCCAGCAGACTGATACCGATCAGTGCCCACAGCCCCGCCAACAATACCGCCTCGGCCGTACTCATGCGGCCGGTGGCCAGCGGGCGGTCGGCCGTGCGTTTCATCTGCCGGTCGTAATCTTTTTCCAGTACCTCGTTCAGGCTATTGGCGGCGGCGGTGGTAAACAGGCCGCCCAGTGTAAGGATAAGCAGCGGGTACCAGTTGACCGTAGCCGTCTGCGCGATCAGGTAGGCCAGCAGACTGGATAACACCACCGTAGCCGACAACCGTAGTTTGGTCAGTTGTGCCAGATCGCGCAAGCGACTCGCCGGCTTGACCGTTGCGGAAACGCCCGCCATGCCCTCCTTGATCTCGCTGTTTGCCATACGTTAAAAACCTGGGGGAAGACCGCCGCTGGCAGCCTTCCCCCGTAGTTGAATGAGTGGTTATCCCGCGGGGGATAAGAATCGTTAGTGCAGTTCGGACTCGCCCTCCGTCATCGGCATATGCTGCGGGATAAACTCGCGGCCGTCCTTACCGTAATCGTAGGCCCACCGCTGAACGGCGGGAAGCTTGCCGGGCCAGTTACCGTGGATACCGTCGATGGGAGTAGTCCATTCCAGGGTATTGGCACCGTAAGGATTTTTCACGGTCATCTTGCGTCCCTTCCAGATACTGAGGAAGAAGTTGACCACGAAAATGATCTGGAAGATGAACGAAACGATCGCCGCAACGGTGATGAACTTGTTGATGTCATCGAAGTGCGAGAAAGTCTTGTACACATCGAACGCATAGTAGCGGCGAGGAACGCCGGCCATACCCAGGTAGTGCATGGGCCAGAACACGCAGTAAGCACCAATGATGGTACCCCAGAAGTGAATCTTGCCCAACATATCGTTCATGTGACGGCCGTACAGTTTGGGGAACCAGTGGTAGATGCCCGCAAACATACCGAAGAAGGCCGCTACACCCATCACGATGTGAAAGTGAGCTACCACGAAGTAGGTATCGTGCATTTGGATGTCGATCGTGGAGTTACCCAGGAAGATACCCGTCAGACCGCCCGAGATGAACATCGACACGAAGCCGATACCGAACATGGAGGCGGGGTTGAAGCGAATGTTACCGCCGTAAAGCGTTGCGATCCAGTTGAATACCTTCACCGCCGAAGGAACGGCAATGATGAGGGTAAAAATTACGAAGAAGTTCGAAATGAAGGGGTTTACGCCCGACATAAACATGTGGTGCGCCCACACAATGAAACTCAGGAACGCAATGGCCAGAATGGAATAAACCATGGCCTTGTAACCGAAGATCGGTTTGCGGGAGTGCACCGACAGTACTTCCGATACGATACCGAAAGCCGGCAGGATAATAATGTATACCTCGGGGTGACCCAGGAACCAGAACAAGTGCTGGTACAGGATGGGGCTACCACCGACGTGCTCGAGAGCCTGACCGCCGATATAAATCTCACTGAGGTAAAAACTCGTACCGAGGGTACGGTCGCACATCATCAGGAAAAAGGCCGATACCAGTACGGGGAAGGATAGCAGACCGAGGATGGCCGTGACGAAGAACGCCCAGATCGGCAGCGGCAGGCGCCACATCGACATGCCCTTGGTGCGCAGGTTCAGTACGGTAGTAATGTAATTGATACCCCCCAACAATACGGAAACAACGAACAGGACCAGCGATACCGTCCAGAGCGTCATACCCGCGCCCGAGCCGCTCATGGCCTGGGGTAATGCAGACAAAGGAGGATAAGCCACCCAGCCCCCGGCGAACGGGCCGGTGCTCAGGAAGAGCGAGGCAAACATAATGGTTCCCGACATGAAGAAGAACCAGTAAGACAGCATATTCAGCAGCGGCGATGCCATATCTCGGGCACCCACCATCAACGGAATGAGCAAGTTGGAAAACGTTCCGCTCAGGCCGGCCGTCAGTACGAAGAAAACCAGGATGGTACCGTGCATGGTCACCAACGCGTAGTAAAAGTCTTGCGACAATTTACCCACACCGTCGTTTACCTGGATCCACTTGCCCAGTACGGGTTCCAGCCACGCCAGACTTTCCTCGGGAAAACCGAGTTGCATCCGGAAAACCAGTGACATCATGGCACCGATGATCGCCCACATCATTCCCGTGATCAGGAACTGCTTGGCGATCATCTTGTGATCCTGGCTGAAAATATAGTGCGTGATGAAGTTCGTCTGGTACTTGTCTCCATGATGGTGCTCATGGAAATGATCGTCGTAACCAAACTCCTTGATCAGGACTTCGTCCGTTAAATCGGGAGCTAATGTAATCGCTGTGTTCGCCATCGCCGAATGGTAGTTTAAATGTCTATTAGTTACTAATGCCTCAACTTATTCAATGCCCCGCGAGGGGTCTGGTTCACCGAATGACCGTATTTGACGGCCGACCGACTCACCTATTCCGTTTCCATGCTCACGCCGATCGAATCAGCGGGTGGAGTTACTGCCGTGGTGCGGATCATGGTGAAATCCGTGCGGCGGTTCTGCTGCCGGCCTTCCTCGGTATCACCCGGAGCAATCGGCCTGGTAGAACCGAAACCCTGGGCCTCGATGCGATTGGCGGCCACCCCGTTTTCCAACAGGTAGTTGCGAACCGATGCGGCCCGGTTTGCGGAAAGAGCCATATTAGCCGCCGCGTCTCCCGTGCTGTCCGTGTGACCGCCGAGGAGGATGTTGATCGTGGGGTTCTCGCCCAGGAATTCTACCACGTCGTCGAGCTGGTAGCGGGAAAGCGGAGTCAGGGTCGCCAGACCCGTCTCAAACGTTACGTACTCCAGTACCACCACGTCATCATCTAATTCCGGGGTAGCCAGCGCGGCGGAAACCAGGGTATTGAACTCTTGGCTGCGCTGCTTGATCTCCGACTGTAACAGTTCGCCCTGCAGGGGATCGAACTCGGTGCCGCGAATGCTGGTAAAGTACGTTGACTTTTGACCGGCCTCCAGTAGCCATTTTTCGTATTCGTCCTGCGTCACGATGCGGACCAGCTTACGCATAGAGAAGTGACCGATACCGCAGAGTTCGGCACAGGCCAACTCATAGTCGAAAGTTTCCCACAGCATTTTGCCCTCGTCGTTGTCGGGGTCCAATTGCTGGTACTCGGGGTACTTGGATAATTCGGCGCGGTATTCCTCGGTGGTTTTTTCCGGCGTGAAGACAAAGTAGGTGGGGATACCCGGCACGGCATCCATCTTGACGCGGAAGTGCGGCAGGTAAAAGTCGTGCAGTACGTCGCGGGCCATGATACGCACCCGAACCTTCTTGCCCACGGGCAGTACCAAATCGGTCGGCTTAAAGTCATCGTGGTTCTTCTCATCCGTCCAGTCCTGACCCAGGTTATTGACACCCGTGATCATCCGGAAATCACGACGGCCCAGCTTGTTATCCGGACCGGGGTAGCGCAGCTCCCAGGCAAATTGGTAGCCCGTAGCCTCGATCTCCATGAATTCCTCCTCACTGCCGGCAATATCACCCATGATCTCGTTCCAGGCATCCAAACCGCCCACGACCAGAAAGGTCATTACTACGGCGGGGATCACCGTCCAGACTATCTCGATGGTATTGTTGTGGGATAGGAAGCGCGCGCGGCGGTTCTTGTTGTAGCGGTAGCGATAAGCGTAGTAAAACAGGAAAACGTGCGTAATCACAAACACGATGTAGGTGAAAAAGAACGTCAGCGCAAAGGTATCGTCGATCAGACTGCCGTGCTCGGAAGCTGATTCGTGCGGGCCGTAACCCAGGAACCAGTTTTTATAATACAGCATCGAGGCTGCCGTCAGGATCAGAAATCCGACCATGAACAGAATCATCGACCAGCCAACGGTGTTGGTGGAACGTGCCTGCGCCTCTTCCTCTCCCCGTAGTTTGGACGCCAACTCCGTCACCTTACCGATCTGTACGGTAATGATGATCACGAGAGCAACGCAAAGTAGTACCAATAATGTGGTCATTTCCAAGTTCATTTAGCAGGCCGATATTCAGTGACGGCCCTAATCCGGGATTCCTCCCAAAGATACACGTATGCAACAATTTGGAGCACGATTGGTCAGCTACCTGCTCCCTATTTAGATTTAATCCAGACAGAATGGTTATTCCCCCCCAGCCCCCGAAGGGGGGAGCCGGGCAACAGTCGGCTACTCAGTCATTCGTTTCCCCCCCAGCCCCCCGAAGGGGGGAGTCGGGCAACAGTCGGCTACTCAGTCATTCGTTTCCCCCCCAGCCCCCCGAAGGGGGGAGCCGGGCAACAGTCGGCTACTCAGTCATTCAATCATTCAATCATTCAATCATTAAACATGGTGATGCTCGCTCTCCACCAGATAAGGATCGTTCTTCGGACGCAAGGCGGAGTGCTGCAACTTGCTCAGCACGAAGAAGAGGAAGCCGCCCAGGAAACCGATAAACGTACCGATTTCCAGGAAACCCGGCAGGGTGTAACCCGCCTTGAACGGAACGATTTCCGCTCCGTGGGCTTCGTCTTCGTCTCCATCGTTCACCCGGTACTGACCCGCAAGGGCTGATACGGGCCGCTCGGCCATTTCCGTCCGGTCGATGGGCAGCACACTCATGTCCTGCTCCTGCTCCGTTTTACCGCCGCTGGTGTGGCTGCGGTCCACGGGGTCGTAACCGTCGTTATCCTCGGCTATTGATTCACCGTGGTAATTTTCGTCGTGCTCATGGTCTTCCGACATCGCCAACAGGGCGGGGTCGGAAGCCCGGTCGGCACTGTGTCCCTCGGCGTCGCTGTCCGATTGCTCCAAGTCATCGTCGTGGTCGCCGTCGTGGTCGGCCATTGCGCCGTGGTCCTCGCCGTGGGCTTCCAGTGCGTGATCATCGCCGTGGACAGCCGTGCCGTGGGCGCCGCCGTCCATATGCAGGTTATGCTCGCGGATGGACAAGGCCACGCCGGGCTTGATCATCTGGAAAAAATCGACCCAGTGACCCAGGAAAACGAAGAGGGCGGCAAAGAACAGCGTACCGTACTTGCGCTTGTTCTTGTTGCTCATCAGGATGATGAAGGGCAGCAGCAGATTGACGAGCAGAATGCCGTAAAACAGCACCCGGTAATTGTCCAGTCGCTCGCGGAAGTAGATCGTTTCCTCCCCCACGTTGGCGTACCAGATCAGCATATACTGCGAGAACCACAGGTAGGCCCAGAAGATGGAGAAAGCAAACAGGTACTTGCCCAGATCGTGCAGGTGCTCGTCGGTCACGTTTGGAAAGTAACCGCGGCTCTTCAGGTAGATCAGCATCATGATCGTCAGCGCAATCATGGATACGAACCAGGAAGCGGTGGCGTACCACGCGAACATGGTCGAATACCAGTGAGCATCCAGCGACATCACCCACAGCCAGATCATAAAGGCACTGGTAAAGCCGGCAATCGGCAGAAAAGCCGCCGCGTACCGCTTGTAGATGCGGTGATTGCGGTAGTCGCCCACCGCGTTGCCGTCCTCACCCACGCTCAGGCTGCGCATCTTATCGGCAAAGAAATACCACAGCCCTCCGAAAACGATCGTGCCGCCGATGTACCAGTAGATATTCAGGAATCCGGACTTATGCGTCAGGATGGCGTCGTTAGCCACGGCTTCCGCGTCGTTCCAGTGGTACAGGTGCGTAGTGTGCGTCACGATGCCCACCATGATCACGCCCATCAAAATCAGGGCCGGCAGCAGCCACAACGACATCGCCTCCCACACCCGCTTCATCACCACGTACCAGCCCGCATAGGCGGTCGTGAAGGCAGCCATCGCGAAGAGGGCCGTAAAGCCCAGCCCCAGGAAAGAAAACCGTATTGTGCAGGTAGTTCGACCAGAAGCGTGCGTGGTGATACTCGGCGTCCAGAAAATAAGTCAGCACCAGGCAAATCAGGCCCACGGCCATCATCACGCCCGTGGTCAACTTGGCCCGGCTGGAAAATATAAATTGCTCCATGAGTGGGAGGGGTTCTTGCTTAGTTAGTTCGGTTGGTCGGCGGCCCCGGCGGGGCCGCCCAAGTCGTTATTTGCGCTTGCGCGGGGCCGTACCCTCACCCGCCGGAGTGGTCGGCTGAGTACCGGCACCGCTCTGGCTTTCGCCACCGGTCGGGGCGGTTCGGTTTTCTTCAATGGCGGCACCCTCACCGGCCGCGGCGGGGTCGGCTCCGGGGCCGGTTTCTTCCTGCGGCATTCGCTGGGCCACCATGCCCAACTCACCGCCGGGGGTACCGTACGCGGGGTTCAGCGTGTTGGCATTCATGTCGTACACCAGTTTTTTATCCGTCGCCTGTAGCGCACGGATGTAGTGGATCACCTGCCAGCGTTCCTCATAGCTCATCTTATCGGCATAGGCACCCATGGCATTCTTACCGTACATGATGGCATGGTAGTAGCGGCCGTTACCGGCAGCGGAAAATTCGTCGTTCAGGAAGTTGGCGGGAGCCAGCGGGTACTTGGCCTGCGGGTTCTGGTCGGTGTCGTAAATGTACCCCAAGCCGTTGCCCTTCTCACCGTGGCAGATGGCGCAAAACAGGTCGTATACCAATTTACCCTTTGCCAGTCCCCGCTCCGTAATCGGGAACGGATTGTCCGTCAGTTCGGCCTCGGCGCGCAGGCGCTCCTCGTCGGTATCCAGGTAGTAGTAGGGCGCGTGGCCGTTTACCGGCACCGCAATGGCGTTCGGGCGCGTGGGGCGCGTCAGCTCCTCCATCATCCGCATTCCGGGACTCATCCGTCCGTCCACTTCGTCCACCATGCCGGCCAGATCGCCGTTGGCCAATTCCACGCCCGCATAGCCGCGGGGCACGGTGCCGTGCACGGTATACTTGGGGTAGGCCAACTTGGCCTTATCCACCACCGACTCGTTATCGAACGTATTATAATAGTAGTCCTGATACAGGTTGGCGTCATAGGCCAGCGAGTGCGCCATGTCCGGCATATACTCGTGTCCGGTTTCCTCGCCGCCGGGTTCGCCGCAGGCCGTCAGGGCAGCGGCAATCAGCATCAAAAGGGCCAATTTAGTTATCGTATTCATTTTCGCTCCAATGTACCCAGCTCGGTTAGCGGGGTGTTTTTTCTAATTTTTTGGGCCGTCCCCTTCCTGTCGGTCGGGGTCGCTGTGTCCGCGGCTCGCTGTTCGCTCGGCCCTGCGGGCTCCTCCCGTTGGTCGGTCCGCTCCCAGCGCTCGTCCGGGCGGTCGCTAGACGGGAATCTTTTTCGTGTCCACGAATCCGGCCCCCGTCTGGCCGAAGTAGTCGTTCAACTTGTCCTTCTCTTCCTTATCCATGCCGGATACGTCAAAGGCCACGCAAAACTTATCGTCCGTGATCCGGTCGTGCAGGCGGGGCGGTGCCGCGCCCGGTCCCAGACCGCAGATGATGTAAAAAGTCGTTACCATACCCACGGCCGCAAATAAAACGGTCAACTCGAAGGTGATCGGCATAAAGGCCGGGACCGACCAGTAGGGCTTGCCACCGAAAATGATCGGCCAGTCGCGGGTAAAGATCCAGGTCATCACCCCGAAGGCCGTGGCCGTACCCAGTGCACCGTACACAAAACCGGCCTGGTGCAAACGGCTTTCTTCCAACCCCAGCAGGGGGTCTAACCCGTGTACGGGGAAGGGGGTATACACATCGTATATGTCCAGGTGTGCCGCGTTGGCCGCCCTTACGGCGTCCAGCATCACTACCTCGTCGTCGTACAGGCCGAAGAGAATCTCTTTGTGCGCAGTATCGAAAGCGTATTGTTCAACGGCTAAGTGTGCCATGTTTGTTCTTTTAGGTAGTAATTGCTTAGTGGTCGCGGCCCTGGCCCGTCTCGTTGTCGATGTCCACCGTTCCGCCGGCGGCAATGCTGCCTTTGTCGGTCGGCACCACGGTGCCGTGGCGGGCACTGTGTCCGATGTACTGGTCACCCGATGATTTCAGGATACTCTTTACTTCCGCAATCGCCACCACCGGGGCCACCCGGGTAAAGATGAGGAAGAGGGTGAAGAATAGTCCCAGGGTGCCGATGAAGATGCATATCTCCACCCAGGTCGGTACGTAGTAGCTCCAGCTCGAGGGCAGGTAGTCCCGCGCCAGCGTGGTGGCAATAATTACGAAACGCTCGAACCACATACCGATGTTGATGAAGATCGACATGAAGAAGGTCCAGAAAATACTGCGACGGATCTTTTTGCTCCAGAAAATCTGGGGCGAAAGCACGTTGCACAGCATCATCCCGATGTAGCTCCAGTAGTAAGGTCCCATCACGCGGTTCATAAAGGCAAACTGCTCGTAGATGTAACCCGAATACCAGGCAATGAACAGCTCCGTCAGGTAAGCCACGCCCACCAGCGAACCGGTAGCCAGAATCACCTTGTTCATCGACTCAATGTGCTGCAGGGTAATGTATTGCTTCAAGTTCAACACCTTACGTGTAATCAGCATCAGGGTTTGCACCATCGCAAAACCCGAGAAGATGGCCCCTGCTACGAAGTAAGGAGGGAAGATCGTAGTGTGCCAGCCCGGGATAACCGAAGTGGCGAAGTCAAACGATACGATGGTGTGTACCGAGAGTACCAGCGGCGTGGCCAGTCCGGCCAGTACCAGCGAAAGGCTCTCCCACCGCTGCCAGTGCTTGGCCGATCCCGTCCAGCCGAAAGAAATCACGCTGTATATCTTGCGCCGGAAACCCGTGGCCCGGTCCCGCACCGTGGCAAAGTCAGGTACCAGGCCGGTATACCAGAACAGCAGCGATACGGTGAAGTAAGTCGAAATGGCGAATACGTCCCAGAGCAGCGGCGAGTTGAAGTTCACCCACAGCGGACCCCGTGTATTGGGATACGGAAAGATGAAGAACGCCAGCCAGAGACGGCCCATGTGAATGAGCGGAAACTGCCCCGCACACATGACCGCAAAGATGGTCATGGCCTCCGCCGCCCGGTTTACCCCCGTCCGCCACTTCTGACGGAACAGCAACAGGATGGCCGAGATAAGCGTACCGGCGTGGCCGATACCTACCCACCACACGAAGTTGGTGATGTCCCAGCCCCAGTTAATGGTGCGGTTCAGGTTCCAGGATCCGATACCGACCCAGATCGTCCAGGCGACCGAGAAGGCAAACAAGCCCAGGCACATCACCGAAATGATGAAGGCGATAACCCAGGTAGTACCCGGCGTTTGCTCGGTCGGCGAGCAGATGTCTTCCGTGATCTGGTGGTAGCTTTTACCCCCTTCGATCAAGGGTTCCCGGATGGGAGATATGGGTGAACTCATGTGCAATTCCTTTTGCGTAGATCAAACCGCCCGGTGGCGGTCGTATGATTTACCGCTTCCGCCCCGGCCGCAGCGGCCGGATCGGAAGCGGGGATGGTTTAGTTAGACGGCCAGTTCCTCGCTGGAGTTGTGAACGCGGGCCGCGTAGAAAACGGAAGGCTGAACGTTCGTTTCTTCCAGCACCAGGTAGTTGAGCGGATCCTCGATCCGTGCGGCTACCTCGCCCTGGCGGTTGTTACGGTCACCGAAGGTGATCGCACCCGTGGGGCAGGCCGTCTGGCAGGCGGTCCGTACGTCGGTATCGCGCAAAGCACGTTTTTCGACCTTGGCCTGCAACTTACCCATCTGCAAACGCTGGGTACAGAACGAGCACTTCTCGATCACGCCGCGTGAGCGGACGGTCACGTCAGGATTCAGTACCATGCGCGTCAGGTTATCGGCACCGAAAGCCAGTTCCTCGCCGTTCACGGACGGCTCGTTGCTGGAGAACATATCGCCCGTGGTATAGTCCAGCCAGTTGAAGCGGCGGACCTTGTAGGGGCAGTTGTTCGCGCAGTAGCGGGTACCGATACAGCGGTTGTAGGTCATCTGGTTCAGGCCCTCATCGCTGTGGGGCGTAGCGGCTACCGGACAGACATTCTCGCAGGGTGCGTTGTCGCAGTGCTGGCACATCATCGGCTGGTAAACCGTCTTGGGGTTTTCGTAGTCGCCGTAGTAGTAACGGTCGATCCGCAGCCACTTCATTTCGTGGTGACGGAAGACTTCGTACTTACCCACCACCGGCACGTTATTCTCGGCCACGCAGGCAACCTCACAGGCACCGCAACCGATACAGGCGTTCAGGTCCACGTGCATCGCCCACCAGTGACCCTGGCTGTAGATATCGTCCACAAACTCGTCGTAGGGATATAAGGTCGCATCGTTGAGGTGCATGGCCTCGGCCCGCTTCTCGCTGATGTGCTCCATCAACTGCGGCAACTCATCGACGTGACCGTTGTAAATGATCGAACGATCGACCAGTCCACCCTGGAAACCGGAACCGAGGGCCATCACGGTCTTTTCGTCCACGTTGAAGGGCTTCAGGTATTCCCTTTGCTCTTCGGTCAATTTACCGGCAATGGATTCGGTCTCGCCCGTTTTGTCATTGTAGTAGAGTACGGCACCCGCTTCGTCACGGGCGGTCAGGCCCATCGTGTGGTGGTACTGTACGCTGGCAAACTCATCTTCCACGTCCACGGCTTCCGATACCTCGGCGTTGACGGCGTAGTATTGTACGTAGCCGTCTTCGTCCATGCTCAGCCAGGGGTAGACATTGATGCCGACACCGCTGCCCAGCTGGCGACCCTGTACACCCGTCACGCCCCGGCCGTAGCCGACCGCGATGGCGAAGGTGCCCTCGGCCTGGCCGAATTGGCGCACGGCCGTGGCTACCTGCATGGGCAGGTCACCGCCCAGCGATACTTCCACCTTGTCGGCTTTGCCCTTGTATTCCTCGGGGCTGAGGTTGTTGTAGGCAACGTACTCGTTACCTCCCTCCCACCCTACGTGGATGGACAGGTAGTTGCCCCAGACGGTCCGCAGCACGGGGTCGGGCATTTCCTGCAACCAGGGGTTGCCGGCGTAGACGCCGTTACCGATATTGACGGTTTCGTAGAAGGTAATTTCTTTGGCATCGCCCCCGCCGGCGGCACGTACGCCCCGCGCTCCGGTCAGGCCGTTGGCCGAATAGCGGCGCACGGTCGCACTGGCGGGGGTACCGCCCACGATGGCGGTGGAATCCTGCGCAGGTGCCGCAGTCGTCGCGGCCGTCGACCGCGATCCACCGGCATAGCCGATGCCGAAGTCGTTGACGCCGCCCGTGGCGGGCAGAATGCGAACGCCGTCGTGCAGGGCACTGTCCCAGTAAGCGGCAAAGGTGGCGTACTTGCTTTGGGCATTGAAGGCGGTACTGCGCCAGTTGTCCTGCAGGTAGTTGAGGTAGGGCTGCTCGGCCGCCGTGTTGTAGCGATCGCTCTCGGCCCAGAGGAGAAGGCTGGCCCCCTGCTGGCGGGTTCCGGCCTTGCCGACCGTCTGAAAGATCGGCATGATGGTAGGCTGCACCAGGGTATAGCTACCCTGCTTGGCCTCGATGTCGCTCCAACTCTCCAGGTAGTGGTGGTTGGGCGTCAGGTAGTTGCAGAGCAGGGCCGTTTCGTTGGGCACGCCGCTCATGCTGATTTTGGTCTTTACCTTACCGGAGGCGGCAATGAAGCGCTGCGCCAGGGGCGTGTCGTAGGCGGGGTTAGCACCGTCCATGACGATGAGGCAATCCACGCTGCCGGCTTCCATCTCGCCCACCAGGCGGGCCAGGTCCTGGTCGCTACCCTGCCGCTGAAGCGACATGCGGTCGGTTTCGATCGTGGTGCCGTAGCTACCCAGGGCATTGTTGATGGCGTTCACCATCAGCTGTTCGGTCAGATTGTTGCTGCCGCAGACCACCAGGGCTTTGCCGCGGGCGGCCTGCAATTGGGCGGCCAGCCGGTCCAGTTTACCGGCCGTGGCAGCGGGCAGGTTGACGGAGCTGCCTCCGCCGACGATCTTATTGTAAAGGGCCATGACGGCGGCACCCTGCTCGGAGGGCTTCACCAGAATACGGTTGTCCGCATTGGATCCCGTCATGCTCATGTGGCCTTCGATCTGTACGTGGCGGGATATCTTTTTCTTCTCGGCCGTGATCTTGCGCGTCACGGCATACTGCGTGGCGTACTCGATGGGCGATACCCAGGTGCCGAGAAAATCACAGTCGATACCGACGATCATTTCGGCCTTATCGAAACGGTAGCTCGGGATGGCGCGTACGCCGAAGCTGCGCTGGTTAGCGTCCAATAGCGCCGCCGCCGAAACGGGGTCGTACTGGATGAATACAGTCTGTGGGTAGGCGGCCTTGAATTCCTGTACCGCCATTTTTAGCGAGGGACTCATTTCGGTGTGGCTCACCAGCCGGACACGTCCGCCCGATTGGAGGGCAGCGCGGATTTCGCGATCGATCACCTGCCAGGCACGGGTTTCCTCGTCGGCGTTCTTGCGGCGCACGGCGCGGCCGGCATCCAGCCGGTAGGGACCGTCGTAGCGGCTGGTATCGTACAGGCTCAGTACGGAGGCCTGCGCCCGGGCACTGGTACCGCCCTTGGTGATGGGGCTGAAACTGTTGCCCTCTACCTTGATCGGCCGACCTTCGCGGGTTTTGACCAGCACGGGACAGTAGTCACCGCCCTGCGCGAAGGTAGAGGCGAAGTAAGAAGCAACGCCGGGAACGATGGTATCGGGCTTCACCACGTAAGGGATCGCCTTACGTACGGGAATCTCACACGAGGCGATGGTCGCCGCGCCGATTCCGAAACCGAGGTATTTGAGAAAATCGCGGCGGCTAGCCTCCAGGCGGGAATCGCCGATGGGGAGGGGCTTGTCCTCGAATTCTTCGTTCTGACGGGTAACGTAATCCTCGCTGTTGGCTAGTTGATCCGTTCCGATCCAGATGTCGTTCTGCTTGTTCATTCAGCTTTGTTTTTCCTTTTCGGGTCTCCCGTGGGAGCAGGTCTCCGTGAAAAGGAGTAGACCTTATATATAGAGTCGTTGCCCCGGCGGGGCAACGATGATCGTTCGTTTAGTAGTGGCAGCGCTGGCAGTTCAATCCGCCCACGTCTTCCACGGTCACGGCGGTGCGCTCACCGGCCTGGATCTGCTCGTGGTAGTTCTCGTAGGCCTGGTAGTAGTCATTGTCCTTGAAGTTCACCTCCGTCTGACGGTGACAGTTGATGCACCAGCCCATGCTGAGGGGCGAATACTGGTAGACCTTTTCCATTTCCTGGATCGGACCGTGGCAGTTCTGGCACTCCAGTTGGCCCACCGTTACGTGCTGGGCGTGGTTGAAGTAAACGTGGTCGGGCAGGTTGTGGATCCGCACCCATTCGATGGGACCGGCCAGTTTGTTGTAGGATTCAGCCACATCGTTGGTGGAAAGAGCCAGGTAGAGGCCGTTAATTTGCTCCTTCACTACTTCTTCCACGTCGTCGTAGTCCTTGCCTTCGGCGTCGCGCTCCTTGATGTAGTTATCGGCGATCCACTTCTCGAAGATCGGCTTAACCTCCTCATCGTTCATATCCTCGTAACCGTCGATGTACTTATCGGTGGTCGGGTCATAACCGATGGCGGCATAGATCTTGGTCAGTTCGGCCGTTCCCCACTGCGAGCCGACCTTGATGGCGCGGTGGCAGTTCATACAGGTATTGACGGCGGGAATAACGGAGTGCTTCGACCGGCGGGCACCGTCGTGGCAGTACTGGCATTCGATCTTATGAATACCGGAGTGCACCGAGTGCTGAAAGTTGATCGGCTGCTCGGGCGAGTAGTCTTGCTGGCGGCCCATTGCAATGGCGTTATTGACCGTCTTGAAGCCACCGATTACCACGGCCGCAAAAATGACGAAAGCGATGATGCCCTTGCTGGTCAGCAGGTCCAGCAGCGTCTTGCGCTCGGCGGGGGCATTACCCTCGCGCGTGGCCACCATGTAGCTCAGGTTAGACGATACGCGCGCCAGTACCACGGCCAGGGCCAGTAGTACCAGTCCGAGGATGATGAAGAGAAAAGTGTTGTCGGTTTCTTCAGCGACCACTACATCACCTATCTCCGGACCCGTTGCCACCTTATCGCCACCCGCGGCGACAAAATTGACGTAAGCGATCGTATTCTCGATATCCTGATCGCTCAGGCCGGTAAAGTTGCTCATGACCGTTGGACCCCACTGCTCCCACAGTTCCACGGCGCGGGGGTGGCCCGTCTGGATCATGGCCTGTGAGTTACGAATCCAGCTATAGAGGTCTTCGCGGGGGTAAGCGGCCCAGCGCTCCTCCATGCCCGCCAGGGCGGGGCCGGTGGCATTGGCGACCATGTTGCCGGCGTGGCAGCTGGCGCAGTTACCCCGGAAGATAACCTTACCCGCATCGGGGTCACCGGCACCGCCGGTGCCTGCGTCACCCGCCTCGGCCGGTTCGGTATCCACGATTACGCCGGGCTGGTCGGCATCCGCGGCGGTAGTCACCTCGGCCGGCTCCTGAGCAAAGCCCATGACAGCCAGGCATAGTACAAACCAGGCGAGAAAGAAAAAGCGGGGTAATACGGTCCTATCTATCATTGTCAGTTGACCTTTAACTTGTTGCAAAACGGAGGCAAACAGCCCACCGCTTCATTGCCGCAAAGATACTCCCGTGACAATTCTTTAACAAACTTGTGGGTCTTTGTCGTTCTTATTTAGATTCGTTCTAGGTAAAATCTGTTGAAAATTTGTGGGGAAAGTCCGCTTGGCGAGGCGGTGGGGGCTACTTATCTATCGGCGACCGGTTTTGGGCGTGCCCCCGGCCTGCCGCGGCAGGCGCGGGGTCGGCGTCTTCCAGGCTCCCTACGGTCGGTGCTGCGCACTGCCTCGCTATGCTCGTCACCTTCCAGGTGCCTCACGCGGGTGGTCTGCAATCACCAGATCGCGCAAATCACGTGGGAATCGCAATCACCAGATCGCGTAAGTAGGGATGGCCGAGCGCGACAGTTTACGCATCCGTTGTACCGACCTCCTGCCGCCGATGCCTTTATGGGGAGAGAGAGCTCAAGCCAGGGTAAAACCTTGGGGCAAATCGCTCATCTATCACCCTCCCCCAGCCCGGCTAATCGAAAGGGTCTCGTTCGCTTCGCGGCTACTTTGTGGTAATCCCTTCCGCCGCAGAGGATAAGGGAGATTAGATATCGGCGAGACTTGCAACTATTCCGCTAAAGCCATAAAAACCGAACGTCCGCAGTCGTAAGAATAATCAAAAACCAGTAACACTCGGTCGTCTCCGCTCGGACCAATGGAGCCTACCGTCCGGCCGTCCTCCGAAAAAAACAAGAATCCCGGAAATTCTTCCGCTAACCGACATTCGTAAGGAAATACCAAGGTATCGATCAAACCAACACTATCAACTTTAAACACCAGGGTAACATTTTCATCCGGAAAGGTGGAGGTGACGGAGGCTGGAAGCCGTTGCTGATCGGGCGTCGCATTGCAAACCGACAATACCCCCTCAAAAAATAATCCATCTACCCGCTCAACTGCGGCGGCACATCTTTCTTCCTTGGGGAGCTGGAACAGTTCTTCTCGCAGGTGCAGCGAATGCGGGCCGAACAAAAGAATGTTAGCGATCAAATGGACGATCAATTACAACGGTGGTAGATTCCATGAGTAATAACGGTAATCTACTAACCGAAAAATTGATGAATTCGAGACCTCCTGGCTAAAAACAATACGGATGCACTGGTTGACGTGATGAAATCGGCAACCGAAGAGTTCAACAAGCAAATGACCGCTATTGTAGAAAAATTGGTCCAGGAAAATTTCAAGCAGCTTAACGATAGCGTGGAACGGATGAACACCTGGCAACAGGAAAACAAGGAAATGATCATCCAGCTAACCGCGCAATTGGGACAAGTGAGCAGCGACCTGGGCGGTTCAGCAACGCACGTAAAGGAGATTGCGGTCAATACCGAGTCACTCACCAACTCTAATAGCGTGCTGGCGCAATTCATCACCCAGGTTAAGGCCGTGATGATTGACTACGTCCGTTTCAAAGAAGTGAGCACGAAGCTCCTAGACACGCTGACCCGTGAAGTCGAATACGGAAGCATTTGATCTAACGACGAATAAATTAAATGACGGTTTCAAAAGGAGAAAACTTTCGGGACTCCATTACCGCGCTAATTGCCCGGCTGGAAGATTTCCAAAAAATAAAAGGATACAACGAGGAATTCTAGGATCAAACGCGCAAGCAGATGAACGACGGAGTAGGCATACTGAATCAAACTTCGCGGAATTGAACAATAACCTTGAAGGAATCAGTGACAACTTCAACCAGCAGTTGAATGACACCCTGATCAGTTTGGACCAGCTCATCCAGCGACTCATCAAAAACAATCTGAACTGATGAACAACCGAAGAAAGCGGACGGGTGAATCCAACTGGATTTCGTTCAGTGATATGATGACGGGGTTAATGGTCATCTTTATGTTCATAGCTATCTCCTACATCAGCAAGGTCCGCACGGAACCGCAACGGGAAATTTTATTCGAGCAGTTTAAAGCTACAAAAGACCAATTGTTTTCCGAGTCGACGATGTCTCCTCCAAAAATTAATCCTCTTCCCTCTATCCTGTGTTGTAACACTTGTCTCTGATAGAAAAAGCCTGCGTTTACGCTTATTAGCTCCGTGGCCGGAATCAAAGCACCCAAATAGGCGAAATATCCCGGTTTTCCCTTTAAGTATTGTTCCCCGCCACCGTACTTATCGCTTCTGTCTTCGGATAATGTAGCCTCGGTAATCAAGGCACCTGCCTGTACGTCCAAATTGAAAACAGATGTGCTGGACTGAGCTGGCAATCCAGCATACAGAGCCGACAACAGAACTGATAGCAAAATAAGTCTCATAGTAAAATATTATAAAGCTGATTACCTTATTCGGCTATCCGTAAAGTAGCAGATTTTGGTTTTTGATGTAGGCTAAAGGGAGTGATCAAGTTTGCCAGATGCAATGATGTTGGTGATTTTAAAAAATGCATTACTCACTATGTATTGCTAGCAATTTATTACATTTTTTGATAAATGTCAAATTATCGAGAAAAAATTTAGCTCTTTTCCTGTTTCACGAATTTATATTCGGCTTCAATCATGCCCCCCGCGTGAGGGGCCTGGACCGGCCGGCCCCCGGAATAACGGCTAACGGTTAGCAATGACCGTCGTTGGGGGCCGGAGCCCGGAGGGCCAAGCCGCCAGGCGCGCGGGGAAGGGCCCGACCCCGCCGTTGAGGCGGGGGCACGCCCAGGAAACCCGCCCCTTTTCACCTCCGCTGCCGCTAATTTGCCGGGCGTGCCGTACCTTGGGCACCCGCTCCGTGGGGGCGCTGACTCTGAAAAATACGATACCATGGCACTGAGCCAAGACACCATTAACGCGCAGGTCTGGAAGGCGTGCGATACGTTTCGCGGTACGATTGACGCGACCCAGTATAAGGACTATATTTTGACGATGCTGTTTGTGAAGTACCTGAGCGACGTGCTGCGGGAGAAGCGGGAGGGCTATGCGAAGACGTATAAGGACGATGCCAAGCGGGTGGACCGCGCGATGGCGCTGGAGCGGTTTCAGGTGCCGGAGACGGCGACTTTCGATTACCTGTACGAGCAGCGGAACCAGCCGTTTACGGAGGTGGCAACGGCGGGCGGGGAGCGGCTGAATAAGGACCTGGGCGAGCTGATCAATATTGCGCTGGAGCAGATAGAGGAGGCGAACCGGGAGAAGCTGGCGGGGGTGTTTCGGAACATCGACTTTGCGAACCAGGCCAACCTGGGGCAGCCGAAGGACCGCAACCGGCGGCTGCGTAATTTGCTGAACGACTTTGCGCCGCTGGACCTGCGGCCGAGCAACCTGGCGGGTAATGACGTGATCGGGGATGCGTACGAGTTTCTGATCGAGCGGTTTGCGAGTGACGCGGGCAAGAAGGCCGGGGAGTTTTATACGCCGGGCCAGGTGTCGAGTTTGCTGGCGAAGCTGGTGGAGCCGGAGGCCGGGCACCGGATCTGCGACCCGACCTGCGGGTCGGGGTCGCTGCTGCTGAAGACGGCGCGGGAGGTGGGCAACGCCAATGTGAGCCTGTACGGGCAGGAGGCGAACGGCAGCACCTGGGCACTGGCGCGGATGAATATGTTTTTGCACGGCATGGACAGCGCGACGATCGAGTGGGGCGACACGATCAATAACCCGAAACTGCTGGAGAACGACGGCCTGATGACCTTTGACGTGGTGGTGGCCAATCCGCCGTTTAGCCTGGACAAGTGGGGCGCGGAGGACGCGGCGCAGGACCGCTACAACCGGTTTCACCGGGGCGTGCCGCCGAAGAGTAAGGGGGATTATGCCTTCATTACGCACATGATAGAGACGCTGAACGCGCACGGCCGCGCGGGCGTGGTGGTGCCCCACGGGGTGCTGTTCCGGGGCGGGGCGGAGGGGAAGATCCGGCAGCAACTGATCGAGGATAATCTGCTGAGCGCGGTGATCGGGCTGCCGGCCAACCTGTTTTACGGCACGGGCATACCGGCCGCCATCCTGATCTTCGATAAGGCGAAGGAAACCGAGGACGTGATCTTCGTGGACGCGAGCGCGGACTACGAGTCGGGCAAGAACCAGAACAAGCTCAACGACGAGCACATCAGCGTCATCTTCGATACCTACCGCGAGCGCATCACCCAGGACAAATACTCCTACCTCGCCACCCGCGCGGAGATCGCCGAGAACGACTACAATCTGAACATCCCGCGCTACGTGGACACTTTCGAGGAGGAGGAGCCGGTGGATATTGGGGCTACTCAGGTGCGGATTGGGGAGTTGAAGGAGGAGCTGGGGGAGGTTGAGGCGGAACTTGAGCGGTATTTGGGAGAGTTGGGGTTTTAGAGCGCTAAGCTGCCTTATCGAAATGTTTACTCCTGCTTGACAATAGCCACTTCACCACAAACACCTCCACTGACTATTCAATTCTAATTCCCAACAGTATAGGACTCTCTTCCTTTGAGATCACGATGAACCTAGCGGCCAAGTTGTTTGATCGCGGACTAATATCTTCCGGGCAAGCGGCCGAGATTGCTGGTATTTCCAAAAAAAAAATTTATTCAAATCGTTGGCCAGTACGATGTTTCCATTTTCCAGTATGGTGAAGACGAACTGGCGGACGAGCTGAAAAGTCTGTAAATGATTCCGCCACCCAGCAAATCCAAAAACACAAATCAGTTTGCACCACATGAACTCAAGACCTACCTTTGTAGCGACAGTACCGGTCATACTTCCCAGCCAGCACAGTGTCCCAGGACCGGTCATTGCCTACTGCAATAGCTTCGGCTTATGAGTGGGCCGTACCCGCCAAGCTTTCCTCCCGGGGTCTGCGAAGCGGGTCCTTTAATTTTAGGGGGGTATGATCTACAGTAAGCCTGCCATCACCGTCCCCGATCAGATTAACCTGTTGGTGGAAAGAGGAATGATTGTTCCCGACCAAGAGCTGGCTCAACACTGTCTGCCACGGTGAGCTACATAATTGTCGGGATACTGGTGGCCGCCCATCACAACGGCTTGTCTCATAGGTAAATGGAGTCATCGGCGAATTTTCAGCGTACCATTGCCGTAACGCCGGTGCTGCCACCTGCGCTAGCCGGTTTGTGGATCGATGTAGCTCATATCAGTAAGCAAAGCACTTACATGCAGTTTTCCAATATGGCCTATCTCCTCCAGTTTCAAGTCAGCCCCGTGCAACCGCTTCGCTGCCCGCCTGAGCGATTTGTTTGCGAAGTACCCTACCGTAAACTTCAAGGAAACCGGCGTCCCCGCCAACTGGAAAACACCATCCCCTCTGGTACATTAATCACCCCCAACCCACCACAAAAATTAACAACCATGCCCCAAAATCAAAAACCAAAAATCGAGAACCGAGAATCTAAAATCCCGCCCGCCCGCCCCGGCTACCACCTCACGAAACTCGGATGGCTGCCGAAGGAATGGGAAGTGGTGAAGTTGGAGGAATTGCAAATATCTCTTATTATCAGGATTTGGCATTCATCTAGCTCGCAATATGCAGATGAAGGTATTCCTCTACTCCGGGGTGCGAACCATAAAAAGGAGAGCGTAGAAGTGGTCACACTCATGAGAAAAAAATACCGGAGTATTATGATGGTGCTATAAAATGGATTTCGCTAAAAGATAGCTCGCGGTTGGATAATTTCTTAACTACAGAAACAGATACTACAATTAGTGAAGGGAACAGTAGACATGGAATGTAAACCATAACAAAATACTGGTCAACCGATCTGCATAGATTCAAAAATAATTAAATATTACCTAAAGAAGGTGATTTAGTAATAGCTATGGATGGATCGCTAGTTGGAAAAAGTTATGGGCAGATTTCAAAAGAAGATTTACCTTGTTTATTATTGCAACGGGTAGCTAGAATTAGATCAAAAGAAACTAATACTATTTATATAAAATACCTGATTGGAAGTGATAAGTTTGTTGGCTATTGTGATAGTGTTAAAACAGTTACGGCTAACCTCACAATGCTCAAGGATATTACAGAATTTCAAAATCCCCCTCCCCCCCTCCCCGAACAAACCCGCATCGCCACCTGCCTCACCACCTGGGACCACGCCATCACCACCACCCGCAACCTCCTCGAACAACTCGAAACCCGCAAAAAAGGACTCATGCAGCGGCTGCTGACGGGGGAGGTGAGGTTGCCGGGGTTTGGGGGGGAGTGGAAGGAATATCGCTATACTGATTTGTTGAAAGATGTAAAAAGAAAACTTGTTTGGGACGATGATCATCTATATCAACTAATAAGTGTTCGTAGGCGGTCTGGAGGCATTTTTCAACGGGACGCCTTATTTGGTAGAGACATTAAAACTAAAACACTTCGGCCGGCTCATGAAGGAGACTTTTTAATCTCTAAGATGCAAATCTTGCACGGTGCTTCTGCATTGACAACTGCCGAGTTTCATGGAATGAAAATATCAGGTTCTTATCTTGCATTAGTGGCTAAAGATCCTCGACAGTTGAGCATGAAATACTTTGAATGGCATAGTAAGATGCCGTTCTTTTACCATCAAACCTACATATCAAGTTACGGGGTTCATATTGAAAAGATGACTTTCAATTACCAATCTTTTCTTAAACTTAAAATGAGTGTCCCACCCCTCCCCGAGCAAACCGCCATCGCCGCCGTCCTAACCGCCGCCGACCGCGAGATAGCACTCTACAAAGAAAAACTAACCACCCTCGAAACCCAGAAACGCGGCCTGATGCAACAACTCCTCACCGGCCAAAAACGCCTGCCCGCATGATGACGCCCAGCTTCCGGGAGGACCACGTCTCCCAACTACCGGCCCTGCAACTGCTCATCAACCTGGGCTACACCTACCTGCCGCCCGCCGAGGCGGACCGGCTGCGGGGCGGGCGCAAATCGGCGGTGCTGCTGGAAAGCGTGCTGCGCGAGCGGCTGGCGGACATCAACGCCATCGCGCGGCGGGGGGAGGTCCACGCGTTTTCGGACGCCAACCTGGACGGCGCGGTGCGCGCCCTGCGGGAGCTGCCCACGCAACTGGGATTCCTGGAGGCCAACAGCTACCTCTACGAACTGCTGACGCTGGGCAAGAGCTTCGAGCAGCGCATCGACGGCGACAAGAAGAGCCATACCCTGCACTACATCGACTGGCTGCGGCCGGAGAATAACGTGTTTCACGTGACCGAGGAATTCCCCGTCACGCGCAGCGGCCCGGCCACCACCTACCGGCCGGACGTACTGCTGTTCGTGAACGGCATCCCGCTGGTGGTTATCGAGTGCAAGAGTCCCGCCCTGACGGGCACCACCCCGCCGGTGGACCTGGCCGTGGAGCAGCAGGTGCGTAATTTCAAGAGCGACGGCATCCGCGACCTCTACGTCTACAGCGCCCTGCTGCTGGCCCTGGCGGATAACGCCGCCAAGTACGCCACCACGGGCACGGGCAAAAAATACTGGTCGGTCTGGAAGGAGCGCTATCCCTCCAAGGCCGCCGCCGAGCGCGACCGCGCGAAGTTGCGGGAACTGAAGAACCGGGTGCTGAGTGACGAGCAGAAACAGTCGCTGTTCTCCGAGCGCGGTTTCGGTTTTCACTACGCCCGCCGCTACTTCGACGCGCTGGACGAATCGGTGCGCCCGCCCACCGTGCAGGACGAGCTGGTCTACTCCCTCTGCCGCCCCGAGCGGCTGCTGGACCTGATCCGTAACTACACCCTCTTCGACGGCGGCACCAAGAAAGTGGCCCGTTACCAGCAGTTCTTCGCCGTGCGCGACGCGCTGGAGCGCGTCAGCCAGTTCCAGCCCGACGGCAGCCGGCGCGGCGGCACGGTCTGGCACACCCAGGGCAGCGGCAAATCGTTGACGATGGTGATGCTGGCCCAGGCCCTGATCGGCCGGCCGGGGATTCCCAACCCCCGCATCATCCTGGTTACCGACCGCGTGGACCTGGACGACCAGATCGCCGGCACCTTTACCAAGTGCGACGTGGAAGTGGCGCAGGCCAAATCCGGCAGCGACCTGACCGCCCTGCTGGAAAGCGACGGCGGGCGGGTGATCACCACCATCATCAACAAATTCGAGGCGGCGGTGCGGCAGATCAAGGAGCCGTTCGACGACCCTGACATCTTCGTGCTCATCGACGAGGGGCACCGCACGCAGTACGGCACTTTCAACGTCAGCATGCAGCGGGTTTTCCCCCGGGCCTGCTTCATCGCCTTTACCGGTACGCCGCTGATGAAAAAGGAGAAGCGGACCGCCACCAAATTCGGCGAGTACATCGGCCTGCCCTACACCGTGGCCGACGCGGTGGCCGACGGGGCCGTGGTGCCGCTGCTCTACGAGGGGCGGCACAACCACATTACGGTCAACGAAGACCCCATCAACCGTTACTTCGACCGCGTTTCCGAGCCATTGCCCGAGTACGGCAAGCAGCAACTGAAGAAGAAATTCAACACCGAGGACCACCTCAACCGCGCCGACCAGGTAGTGGAGGCCCGCGCCTGGGACATCAGCCGCCACTACGAGGATTTTTTCCAGACCCACAACGATACCTACAAGCCCAAGGCGCAACTGGTGGCCCCGCGCGTGAAAACCGCGCTGCTGTACAAAAAGTACCTCGACCAGATCGGCAAGGTCACCAGCGAGGTGGTGGTCACCCGCTCCGATCAGCGGGAGAACCACGAGGACGGCTTTTACGACGCGGACGAGGACCGCGATTTCGAGGACCGCTACTTTGCCGCCATGCAGGACAAGTACGGCGACCAGAAGAAGTTCGAGGAAGCGGTCATCGGCGACTTCAAGAAGCGCGAGGAACCCGAGATCCTGATCGTAGTGGCCAAGCTACTGACCGGTTTCGACGCCCCGGCCAACACGGTGCTCTACCTCTGCCGGTCGCTTAAGGAGCATACCTTACTGCAGGCCATCGCGCGGGTCAACCGCGTCTACCCCGGCAAGGACTACGGCTACATCATCGACTACTACGGTAACCTGGGCAACCTCGATAGCGCCCTGGAGACCTACACCAACCTGGAGAGCTTCGAGGCCGAGGACATCGCCGGGGCACTGACCAACATCCGCGAGGAGATCGCTAAGCTGCCGCAGGCCCACGCCGAAGTGTGGGAGATATTCAAAACCATGGCCGACCGCACCGTGGAGGCGGCGGTCTTCCAGGAATTCCTGGCCCCGCAGGACCGGCGGGATAAATTCTACGAAAAGCTGAGTGCCTTTGCGCGGCTATTTAAGATGGCCCTTTCCTCGGTGGAGTTTAACAACGACACCCCGCAAAAAAAGGTGGATACCTACCGCAAGGACCTCGGTTCCTTCCTGAAACTACGGCAGGCCGTCAAGCACCGCTACAACGACGAACTGAGCTACCGCGAGTACGAGCCGCAGATCCAGCGGCTGATCGACAAGCACATCACCACCGTGGGCGAAACCCTGCGGATCACCGAACTGGTGGACGTGTTCAACCAGCAGGAGCGCGAGGCCGTGCTGGCCGGCATCACCAACGACGGGGCGCGGGCCGACCACATCGCCAGCCGGACCACCAAGGCGATCAACCTCAAAATGGAGGAAGACCCGATCTACTACAAAAAGCTGGCCGACCTGATCAAGGAGACCATCGCCGCCTACCACGCCCGCCGCATCGGCGAGGCCGAGGCCCTGCGCAAGATCAGGGACCTGGAAGACCGTTTCTTCAACGGCCGCCAGGACGACGTGCCGGAGGCCCTGCGGGGCAATGAATCGGCCGTCACCTTCTACGATTTTAGCCGGGACACCTTTCCCGCCCCGGAACTGGCGAAAACGACCTTCCACGAGGAAGTCGGCCTGGCCGTCGACCGGGTAGTACGGGAGCAGATCCACCTGGATGGCATCAAGCTCGTCGACTGGCACAAGAACAGCGACATCACCGGCCGGATCGAACTGGCGCTGGGTGACGAGGTCTACGAACTGCTCACCAAATACGACCGGCCCGCCGACTGGGAAACCATCGAGGTGCTGGTCCGGCGCTGCCTGCGCGTTGCGCTGGAAAAGTACCGGTAATGGTAGAGCAACTCCAGTACGGCACCACCGTCATCGACTACGAACTGACCTTCGCCGAGCGCAGGACCCTCGGCATCCGGGTACACCCCGACGGCGCGGTGGCCGTGGTGGCTCCGGTGGGTACGGGTAGGCCGGCTATCCGGGAAAAGCTACTCGGCAAGGCGGCCTGGATCAGGCGGCAGCAGGATTTTTTCCTGTCCTTCCGTCCCCGCACCAGCGATCGGCAATTCGTGAGCGGTGAGGGCCACTACTACCTCGGCAAACGCTACCGGCTCAAGGTAGAGCGGGTGGCCGCCGGTGCGGTGGCCGGCGTCAAACTCGGCGGCGGTTACTTCCACCTGCGCACGCCCGACCCGGAGGACACCGAGCTATCGCGCCGGCTGCTACACGACTGGTACGCGGCGCGGGCGGCCCACCACTTCCCCCTGCTGCTGGCCGAACGCCTGCCGGCCGCGCGCCGCTACTACGACGGTCCGGTAGAGCTGCGCCAACGCTGGCTCACCAATCGCTGGGGCACCTGCCGCCGTTCGGGCACCATTACCCTCAACCTGGAACTCATCAAAGCCCCGCGGGTGTGCATCGAATACGTGATCGTACACGAACTCTGTCACCTGCGGCACTTCAGCCACTCGCGGGCGTTCTACGAACTGCTCGACCGCGAGTGGCCCGGCTGGCCGGCGGTTAAGGAGCGGTTGGAGTTGTTGCTGAGTTGAGTAGGGTGCAGTTGTTGTGTCCGCTCTTAGACAACTATTCCGCTAAAGCCGTAAAAACCGAACGTCCGCAGTCGTAAGAATAATCAAAAACCAGTAACACTCGGTCGTCTCCGCTCGGACCAAAGGAGCCGCGTGAGGGATAGGAGGCGTTGTCTGAACGAAATGCAGCCGCGCAATACATTGCGCGGCTGCACGGAGAGAGTGCCGGATAGCCCGACCGGCCCGCCGGCAGGCGGACGGGCACGCCCCCCAAACGAAAGAGGCGACCCCGCCGGTACCACCGAAAAGATTGACTTACCCGCAGCCCCGATTGGCCCGGGCACATCCGTTACCGGCCCCCGTCCTTTTTCTTTTTAAAGGGATTGAATTTTCCGATCTCGTCCTTGATCTTGTCGGCCTCCTTTTTCAGGCCGTCCGCACTGACGGGCGTGGCGGTCGAGTCACGCCGGGTGGTGTCGCGGGTGCCCAACAGACCGCCGACGGCGTCTCTTACCTGGTCGCGTGCCTGCTCCTTCCCCGCCTGGATCTGGTTGCTCACCGCCGAACGAACACTGTCCTTGACCGCAGTAACTCCCTCCTTCACCTGCTCCTTGCCGGCGGCGATCTGGTCTTTTACCTGACCCGTGATCTGACCGGCAATGCCGGTGCTGTCCACGATGCCGCTGCCGCCCTTGCCGCTGGTGCCGATCAGGTTGAAATTGGTCTTGGGGTTAGCAATGGTGCCCACCAAACCTACATTGAAATTGAGGGTATCCCCCTGCGCTACGTTCAGTCCGAGACGGGATGCCTGGCCCGACAGGAAATCCAGTCCCTTGCCCACGGCCGCACCGGCCGCGTTGCCCTCGATCATGGCGCGGGGCAGGGCCACCCTCAGGTTGTAATCCATGTCCTGACTCAGGCCGTGGCGACCGGCAACCGTCATGCGGGCATCGGCCACTTTCACGTCGAAAGGTTCCACGGCCACGGTACCGTCCTTGATGGTGAACCAGCTTTTGAGGTTTTTCAGGTCCACGGCTTTCCCGAGGCGATCGGAGTGGAGGGCCTGTGCCACCTTCTCCAGCGGTTTGAAACCGGCCAGTTTGGCGTCGATGGTGGAGAGGAAACCCTTGGCGTCGATGGAATTGAGCTTGGGCAGCAGGTCGGCACCGAGCTTACCCTCCATCACCATGTCGCTGTTGAAATTACCCTGGATGAATTTTCCGATCGGGGCCAGGGCGGCGAACGTATTAAGGGTGTTGAATGCCTGGCCGAAGTCGATCGACTTGAGGTCGTAGTGTACGCGGAACCCGGGGTCGTTCGGCTCGCTGGTATCGTAGGCACCCTCGAAAGCCATGGCACCACCCAGCAGATTGGCCGTGCCGTTCTGGACGATCGCCTGCCGGTCGCGCAAAACCAGGTCGCCACGCATATTATCGATCAGCATATCGGTGTACTTCACGCGGTCGGCCTGAAAATTGACCGTCATGTTGATGTTATCGGGGATCGGAACGGCGGCCTCGGCGGGCGGGGCGTCGTTGTTGACCGGGGCGGTAGCGGCAGCCTCGGCTTCCTCGCTCATGAAATCGGCCAGGTCGATAAAACCGCTGCGAATGTTGATCTTTCCGCCCAGCACGCCGTCGCTCATGGCATAATCCAGCCCGTTCAAAATGGTGCCGGTACCGGAAAAACTACTGCTGCCCATGGTGGTCCCCATGTCGGTCACTTCGATCCGATTGGGCTTGATGTTACCGGCCACGCGGCTGTTTTTCAGCTTGTAGGTATCGTAGTCGATCTCCTTCATCTGGGCATTGACGGTAAAGTCGAAGCGGTCGAATATCTCGGTACCGCCGGCGGGTACCGCCTCGGCCTCGGCCATTTCGGCGGGCGTGGCTTTGGCGGGAGCGGCCTCTTCGGCGGGAATCCACTCGTCGGCGAGGAAGTAGTTGGAGCGCAGGTCGAAGGTGCCGCGCATGGTCTGCTCGGGACTGAAGTAAGCCAGGATATTGTCGATCCGGCCGTTACCGGCCAGGTCGGACCGGCCCAGGGTGGCGGTAAACTCGGGGATACTGACGGCCTTGGGGTCGAACTGCGCCTCGGCGCGGACCAGCCCGATGCGGGGCATATCGGCCGCTTTGTACACGATGTTGCTGGCGGTCAGGTTGCCGTCCATGCGTAAATCGCCGTAGTTACCGCTCTCCAGTGCCGATTGGCGGACGTTGTCCAGCGTCAGGTCGGCCTCGATCCGGCCGGCGGCTTCCTCCACGCCTTCCACGGGAAAGGCCTTGGTCCACTTGGCCAGGTCGATCAGTCCTTCCAGGCGGGCGTCCACGGCGGGGTCGCTCAGGGGGGTGCGCAGGCGGAAGCGGGCGTTGAAGGGGTCGCCGCCCACGATGAGGTTGAGGCGGGAAACATCGACGGTCAGGTCGTTCAGGTTACTGCTCGGGCTGTTCACCCGGATATCGGCACCAATGCCCTCGATCCCTACCGGCAGGTCAGGGTACTGCACGCTGCCGTCGTTCACGGCCGCCGTGATCTGAAAGCGGGGGTACACCTCCCGCTCGCTGTTGAACGGTCCTTGTACGGAACCGGCCAACTGGAAATCGCCGGTGGTTTTGATATTTTCGTAGCCCTCGGTATAGGCGGCCGGGATCATGGACCACAGCTCGCGGAAGTCGTTGCCGGGGGCGGTGAAATCCATGTCGAAATCAATATCCTCGCCGGGCATGGCAATGGAGCCGTTGGCCGTCAGGTTCAGCTCGTTGAGCTTGGCCGTAGCATCACGGAACGAGTAGGTGCTGGTGGCGGTATTGATGTGAATACCCGCGTCCACCACGGCCCGCACGGCATTCAGGTAGGGTACGCCGCCCTGGCTGAGGGTAAATTTATCGGCCGTGGTCTCGGTAAGGAGGTCGAACTCTTCCAGCGTAAAATCGCCGCTGCCGCTGTGATTCAGGCCGGTCATTTCCATATAGGTCTCGGTGGCGCGGTCATCGTAGACCAGGCGGCCGTCGGTGATGCTGTACTCGTCGAGGGTAAAATTCATCTCAGCGGCCGGTTCGGTCTCGGCGGGGGTGGGTTCATCGCTCGGCAGGGCAATGTCGTAGTTGGCCAAACCGCTGGGCATCACGATGATGTTCAGATCGGGCCGCACCAGGTGCACGCCCTTAATGCGGTAGTTCTCGCCTTTTACAACCGACCAGAAGCCGATGTCCACCGTCGCCTCGCCGATCCGTGCCAGCGGGCGGCCGGCAAAGGTGTCCACACCGATCACCTCCAGTTGATCCACCTTCAGACTAATGTCCGGGAAGGAGCGCAGGAAGCTCACCTCGGCGTCCTGAAAGTCTACCTCGGCGTTGACGTTATTATTGATTTGGGTCCGGGCGGCCTCGATCAACTGGTCCTTGAAAATGATGGGCACCAGGATAGCGGTTCCCAATAAGACGATCAGAAATACGGCGAGGATGATAAAGATGCGCTTGGCAATTTTCATAAGACTAAGTGGCTGTTAGTAAGGAGAGTAGAACAATCGGGCGAACCGTTGGTTCGACCGGGCTGAAACACCGAAACGGCGGCACGCCCGCGCCCATTGCTTAGACGCGGCTTGTTGGCAAAAAGATAACAATTGAGAGGTACAAAAGCAGTTGCTACCGTTTCACGCAACGGGTACAGCATACGGGCGCAGCCCCCCCGCGTACGCGTAGGCTTAATACCAATGCACAAAACTCCGAGGAGCTTGCGACGATCACCGCAGGTAAATACCAGCGGCAACGCCGCCTACCAACTCCGAGGAGCCTGCGACGATCACCGTAGGTAAAGTACGCAACGAAGTTCCTACTTCCCAATCACCACCTCCCCAAACTCAATCGGTACCGTCACCTCGATCGTATCCTGATTAAAAATGGGGTTCACCTCCCGCCCGTCGATGGCAATGTGGTTGGGCAAGAACGGCAGCCCGTGCAACAGCAAGCGGTAGGTCTTCACGGCGGGCGTAAAGTTGCCCGAGGCAACTTCCTGCGTCAGCCGCAGACTGCCGGGGGTGGTGCCGTCCAGATGATAGACGGTGCGCAGGGCCTGGTCTACCTGGTAGCCGTAGCCCTCGCCCGCGTCCCAGAACAGGCGACCGGAACCCCGCTCGGCGTAGTAAATTTTCAGAATCAGTTCCTCCACCCCGATCAGCTCGTCGGTGCACTGGGTCAGTGGTGCTTCGGGCAGCACGGTACCGGCGCGCACGAAGGTGGGCATCACGCGTAGACCCGCCTTGACGCGCACCGAACGGCCGCCCTCCAGCAGTTTGCCGGTGTCGTAGTTGTACCACTGCCCGGCGGGCAGGTACACGCGCTTGGTTTTGCCGCCTTTTTTCAGCATCGGGCTGACCAGGAAATGGTCGCCGAAAAGAAAACTCTCCTCGTCCTTCCAGCAGCCGGGGTCCGCCTGGTCGGCAAAGGCCAGGGGGCGCAGCAGCGGGACACCCGTTTCCAGGTGGCGTTCAAAGGCCGTATACAGGTGGGGCAACAGGCGGTAGCGCCACTGGATGGCCGCACGGGTGTGGGGCGTAAACTCCTCGCCGTAGGCCCAGGGTTCCTGGTCCTGGCGGTTCTCTTTTTCGGCTTGCTTCACCTCGTCGGCCTCGGCCTCGGCCGCGCCGTCGGTATTGTTGCCCATCGAGTGGATGCGCATCAGCGGATGAAAAACGGCCAGCTGCAGCCAGCGGGTCAGCAGTTCGCCGCCGGGGTCGTCCACAAAGCCGCCGATGTCGGAACCCACGAAACTGAATCCACTGATACTCAGGCGCACGCACTGGCTCATGGCCAGCCGCAGGTGCTCCCAGCTGGCAATGTTATCGCCCGTCCACAGGGCGGCGTAGCGCTGGCCGCCGCTAAAGCTGGCGCGGGTGAGCAAAAACGGACGCTTACCCGGCTGCAGCTGCCGCAGTCCTTCGGTGCTGGCGCGGCTCATCTGCATCCCGTAGATGTTGTGGGCCTCGCGGTGGTCGGCCCCGAAGCCGTCGAAGTCGTGCCGCACGTCGTCCGGAAAGGTACCCCGGTTCACCTTGAACATGGCCGGCTCGTTCATGTCGTTCCAGAAGCCGCTCACGCCGTCCTCGTTATACAGGCCCTCGTACAGGCCGCCCCACCACTCCCGCACGTCGGGTGCCGTGTAGTCGGGCCACACGCACTTCGACGGCCACACCGGACCCACCATCGGCTCACCGGTAGAGCGGTGGCAGAACGCGTCCTTCTCCATGCCTTCGGTATAGACCGCATAGTCGTCATCCACCCGGATGCCCGGATCGATCATCACCACGGTGTGGAAACCGTCCTCCCGCAGGTCGCCGATCATTTTGGCGGGGTCGGGAAAATATTCATTGTTCCAGGTAAAGCAGCGGTAGCCGTCCATGTAGTCGATGTCCAGGTAAATGGCATCGCAGGGTATTTTCTTTTCCCGGAAGGTCCGCGCCACTTCGCGCACCCGCTCTTCGGGGTAGTAGCTCCAGCGGCACTGGTGAAAACCCAGTGCCCACAGCGGCGGCAGTTCGGGCACGCCCGTCAGGCGGTGGTAGGCGGCCGCCACGTCATCCAGCCCCGGACCGTACATAAAGAAGTAGTCGAACTCCCCGCCGTCGGTCCACACCCGTGTCTTACTATCGTTATAACTATCGAAGTCAAAGTGGCTGCGGCGCGTATTATTCAGAAAAATGCCGTAGCCCAGCCCGTCGCGCAGGCCGTAGTAAAACGGCACCGCCCGGTACAGCTTGCTGCTGTGCCGGCCGTAAGCAAAAGCGTCTTCGCACCAGTTCTCAAATTGCTTGCCGCGCAGGTTATTATCCCACGGTTTATCGCCCAGGCCGTAGAACGCCTCGCCCTGCGCGGCCTCCACTTCCAGCAGCATCTGGTTCTGCCCCTCCAGCAGCGTCTCCCGCGCCTGGAAGGGCGCGGTCTGCACGTGCACCTCCCGGCCGCCGTCCCGCTCGGTCAGCGTCAGCCGCCCGTCGGCGCGTTGCACCCTGCACTGCAGGGCCGGCGTGGTAATAACAATGGTTTCCTCCGTCGTTTCCAGGCCGATCTCCGTCTCCTCCGGCTCCACGCCGTCCGCCAGCACGTAGCTAAAATCATCGCCCGGCCGGTCCAGGCTATAGCGGAACCGCCACAGCCGGTCGCCCCAGATCTCGATCCGCAGCTGCACCCGGTCCTCGGTGCTGAACACGATCGTGTTCCCGTCGCGGCGCGCACCTTCCATCCGCTCGGTGTGTAGCAGCGCGTACACATCGGGGTAACGGTTGGTACCCACCACGTCCACCACGTCCACATGGTCGGGTTCGGGCAGGTAGGTGCGTCGTCGGGGTTGCTTCAGTTTGGCCATGCGTGGGGTGTGTGCGGTTTAAAGAGGGCGCAAGGTAAGCAATGCCCGGCAGGTGATTGTTTGGCGGCGGCGGGTGTTTTTTCGGGCGTGTCCCCGGCTAGGGCCGGGGCCGGGCTGTCCGGCACTCTCTCCATTTCGCCACGCAAAATTTGCGCGGCTGCATTCCGTTCAGACAACGCCTCCCATCCCTCACGCACTCATAGGTCAACCTGTAAGGATCGTTAATCCAAATCGTCGAATTTCAGGTTCCAGGCGCGGGGTGAAAACCTTGCGAGCTACGGAAGAATTTTTGTGGACGATGCATGGGGTAAAATAAACACGAATCGGCGTAACCGGACTTACGGACTAACCCCGTATGTTCTTCCATTGGGGGCTGTCTAGCCTGTTTGAATGCGAAAAGGGATTGAAAGCAGTAAGGTGAGCTTTCGCAATCTGGTAAGTGCAGCCTGCGGTGATATAAACCGGGCGCAATCCGGTGATCGGCGCCCCTCTGGAATGTCAAATCCCGACCGCCACCCCCCGCGTGAGGGATAGGAGGCGTTGTTTGAACGG
>CAVPZP010000004.1:0-190731 GCA_963710215.1 Lewinellaceae bacterium
TACATGGGGATGCTGGCCACGGTGATGAACGGTATGGCCCTGCAATCGGCCATGGAATCAAAGGGCTGTTTACCCGCCTGATTTCCGCGCTGGAAATGGCCAGCATCGCAGAACCTTACATCCGCCGCCGCGCCATCCGCCACCTGGAGAAAGGCCGTATCCTGATCTTTTGCGCTGGCACGGGCAATCCCTACTTCACCACCGATTCGGCCGCCGCGCTGCGCGCCAACGAGATCGACGCCGACGTGGTGCTGAAGGGCACCCGCGTGGACGGCGTCTATACCGCCGATCCGGAAAAAGACCCCACCGCCCTGCGCTACGAGCAGATCAGCTTTGACGAGGTGATCAGCAAGGACCTGAGCGTGATGGACAAAACGGCTTTCACCATCTGCCAGGAAAACGACCTGCCCATCATCATCTTCGATGTCAACACGCCGGGTAACCTGCGCAAGATCATGTTCGGCGAACCGGTAGGCACGGTGGTGGACAAGGTCACGAAACTAGCCGAGCCGGTGGAGTAGCGGCCGGGTCGGCTGCTGAAATCATTCAGGAAACTTAGCAGTCCGCCCGTCGGTTTAACTGCCATAACTTACTAACCGGGCGCAAGACGCCCGGACAAAAATACGCGCACAGCGCCCCCCATTATGTCCCTGGAAACAACCATCAACACCGACCTCAAGACCGCCATGAAGCCCAAGGATGCCACGCGCCTGCGGGGTATCCGCGCCGTGAAAGCCGCCATCATGAACCTGAAAACGGACGGCACCGGCAACGTTATCGACGAGGCCGCCGAGATCGCCCTGCTGCAAAAGCTGATCAAGTCGCGGCAGGACGACCTGGCGATCTACGAAAAGCAGGACCGCGAGGACCTGGCCGTTACCGAGCGCGAGGAAATCGAGGTAATCTCCACCTACCTGCCCGAGCCACTCTCAGACGAAAAACTGGAGGACTGGTCCGCACAGTGATCGCCGAACCGGTGCCTCGTCGATGAAGACATCGGCAAGGTGATGGGCATGGCCAACGCCGAGGCCGCCGGCCGCGCCGATGGCAGAACGATTTCCGGGATGGTGAAAAGCTACTGAGCTAGCTCGGTCATTTCCGGTCCCGCCAACGGGACACTCATCTCCATAATCCGGATACCCAGTCCCCGTGCGCGGTGGTCGCTGGAACTCACTTCCCGGTCACCATCAGGGCGGCGGGTAGTTGCAGTTCGGTATCGTAGGTCCAGTAGCGGACCAGCATATCCGTCGGCGGTGCCGCCCTCCCAATTAGTGACGGTCCGCCGTAATCCCGTCAAAACCGAGGAGAGTGAAGGGCCGGCCCCCATTGATGGCGACTACCTCCTCCAGCGTCATGCCGATCTGAGGCCGATTTCGCGTGCGACCACCCACCGGCGGGCTTGGTCGATGCGGTCCGTCTCGGGAGCCGTACGTTGATCGTTCCACCACCAGGTTTGAAATTCCTGCCCCATTTCACCGGGGACACCAGGGTGCCGGGGCGGGTCTCGCCTTCGCCGATGTTGAAGGGTTCGTCGCGCAGGTTCTGCTCGCCGTATAGTTTGGTCAGTTCCTCGCGACTGGTGGTGGGGAAAATACGGTCGAAACGAACGTCCGGCTGGATGGCAAAATCCAGGCGCTGCTGCGCACCGGGGCTGATCGAAATCTCATTGACCCGGATGGGCAGGGTGAGCAGTTTAGCATCCGTAGTGGAAAGTAGGGTGTCGCCGAAGAACTGAAAATCGTCCTCGCTCAGGGTATCGGCGATTTCGCCCAGGTCCAGTCGCAGGTCGTAGTTGCTCAGTTTACCGCCGTTCCATGAGGTGATAAAACCGCCGTAGTCCCAGCCGAAGCCCTGCATCTCAATGGGTTGGCCATTATATTTTACTAAGTCAGCCAGCGTGGTGCCCACCTTGATTCCAAACTCCGCATCGTGCCAGGGAGAATCCTCGCGGCGCACGCGCAGGTAGGAAATTGGGCCGCCGGGTTGCTCATCGCCGTAAAAGACATCCACCTCGGCCGCCGTACCCGGGAACAAACGCGTCCCTTCCTGCGTCATGCCGTCGATGACATAAATAGTGGTATCCTGCACGTTCGCCGCGCCGTACCACGCCACCAGGCTGTCGCGCGTGGCCGTGGAATCGATCTTCCCCAGCCGCAGTAGCGGGTCGTAGGTATAGTCGATCGGTTCCTCCCCCGCACCGGGATCGGTAGCCGGCTCGCAGGAAAACAGGAAGGTGAGGACTCCGCGAGGGCAAGTAAGCGTAATAACATGGGTGTGACTGGTGGTTAAAGCCGCAAATTACGCAAAAGGCAACAAGGCTGCCCCCCGGGTGGCTAATCGTCTGGGTCCCCTTCACCCCAGCCGCCGCAGAGGGAAAATTGGGAAGAGCTATTCGATTATTCCTTGTTTTGCCCCCCCGGCCCCCCGAAGGGGGGAGGATGTTCATTTTATCCGTTGAGTAACCTTCATTCCTTCCATCTTTGTTTTGCCCCCCCGACCCCCCGAAGGGGGAAAATTGGGATGAGCTATTCAATCATTCAATCATTCAGTCATTCAATCATTCCTTGTCTTACCCGCTCCGGTTCCGGCGCAAACGACCAGGCCATAATCCGGCTCACCTTATTCCCCTGGCCCATCGGCATCGTGCGCGAGCGCAGCGGCTGCAGGGTTTTCAGGTGGTCCCGCAGCACCGGCAGGTGCTCGCGGCGCGACACCAGGGTAGTAAACCAGTCGATCCGGTCGCCGTACTCCTTACTCTCCGTCATCATGGCGCGGATAAAGGCCACCTCGCCGCCGGGGCGCCACAGTTCATGGGCCAGGCCGCCGAAGTTGCTGCCGTCCTTGCTTTCCAGGCCCAGGTTTTTCCACTTGCGCTCGGTGGCCGCCGCCGCCGCCTCGGCCGAGGGGTGAGAGGGAGGGTTGCACATACTAAAGGCATAATGCTCCCGTGCCGAGGTCACCCCGCCGAAAAAGCTTTGCTCGTCTCCCTGCGCCCGCACCTCTATCTTGCCGCGCAGCACCGGGTTGGCCGCCACAATGGCCGCCGCCGCCCGCACCGCCGTCGTATCGGTATCCGTACCGATCATCCGCCAGCCATAGGTGCGGTGCGCCAGAATGGGGTAGATGCAGTTGGCCCCGCAACCCACGTCCAGTCCGCGCACCTTTTTGCCCCGGGGCAGCACCCCCGTCTTGCCCGCCAGCAGATCGGCCACGTAGTGCACGTAATCCAGCCGCCCGGGCACGGGCGGGCACAGGTAACCGGCCGGTATGTCCCAGTTCTTCACGCCGAAATGCACCTGCAACAGGGCCTGGTTCAGCGTCTTCACGGCCGTCTCTTCCGTAAAATCAATGGTCTGCCGGCCGGCGGGGTTGGTCCGCAGCCAGGGGGCCAGGTCGGGGCGTTCGGCCGTCAGGCGCTCTAGGTCGTAACCGGTGCTAAATTCGTTGCGTTCGTGCAAATCAGGGGCTTGGGGGTGGGGTAGGGGCGGGCTAAAACAAACGGCTCGCCCTTGCTACAACACGCTCTGCCCGGCCTGTTCGATCTGCTCGGCACCCCGCAGCTCCATGGCCGCAATCCGGCCGTCGCGGTCGATCAAGAAGGTTTTCGGAATACCGCGCACGCCGTAGGTGGCCGCCGGGGCACTCTGCCACTTCTTCAGGTCGCTCACGTGATAGGGCCAGGTCAGGCCGTCCTGCTGGATGGCCCCCACCCAGCGTTCCTTCTGGCTGTCGATCACGGTTTGCATCTCGCCCTCGGGCACGCGGGCGGCCGTGCGGTCGTCCACGCCGTCCAGGCTCACGCTGAATATGGTAAAACCCCGGTCCTTATACTTCTCGTACACCTTCACCACGGCGGGGTTCTCCCGGCGGCAGGGGCCGCACCAGCTGGCCCAGAAGTCCAGCAGCACCACCTGTCCCTTCAGGTCGGCCAGACTATATTCCTTGCCGTCGGGTGAGGGCAGTTTCACGTCCGGTGCCATTTCTCCCACCCGGATTCGCTCGTTGGCCATCTGCGCGGCATACTGCTGCTCCAGGGCCGACAGGAATTCGTTGTACTGCACGGCCATTTTACTACCGGCATCCAGGCGGGCGAGGGCTTTTTTCTGCGGCTCGATAAACTGGCCGTTCGTGCCGAATGCCGTGTACGCCACAAAGGCCGCCACGCGGGGCGAGGTCGTCGTGTCGATAAATTCCACGAGGCCGTTCTGGTCCATCTCGCGGGTCATCAGGGCCTTCATCGTCTCGGCCAGCGTCGCCGACGCCTTCGAGCCGCTCACGCGGTAGTCGAAATTGTTCAGGCCGTCCACCGCACCCGTGATCGTTACCAACCGCTCCGAGCCGTCCAGCGCAAAAAACGCCTGCTGCGCACCGGCGCGCACCTTATAGATACCGGCCTCCAGCCCCTCGGGGAAGTTCAGCGAAAACTCGCCGCTGCCGTCAATCTCGCCGTTAGTCAGCACATCGTTCGCCACGTTTATGCCCGCCCGGTCCAGGTAAACCTTCAGGTTTTCCGCCCCGCTCAGCTCGCCCTTTATGGTCATGCCGTCGGGCAGGGGTTCACTACAGCCCAGCAGGCTCAGGGTCAGTACCAGCAGGGTCATCAGTCTCAGTCCGTAATTCATTGTCCAGTAATTTTAGCGGACGGCCACGCGGCCGCTCCGGGGATCATCCTTTTCGGGTTCCAAAGTTACGAAAAGCATCCATGCCCCCCGCCTCCTCCCGACAGGGCGGGCGTATTGAAATATCGTTAACATCCTCTACCCCATCGGTGTGGGTGTTTAGCAGTCTTTCCGGGCGTGCCGCCTCGGCTAACGCCTCGCCGTCGGTGCCTTCCCGGCGCGGCTGTCGCCTTGGCCCTGCGGGCTTCCTCCCTGCGGTCGTCCCCGTCCAGTCACCTCACGCGGGGGGGGGGGGCAATGACTGAATGATTGAAGGATTGAATGACTGAATGACCTCGATAAATCGCTTTGCGATTGAGAGAAGCAGCGCAGCTAATGATTGACCTCGATAAATCGCTTTGCCATTTGGAGAAGCACCGCAGGTAATGAATGGGGTGAATGAAGCGTGCGCGACCTCCGGTCGCATTTGAATGTGACCTCCGGTCGCATTGGGGTGTGACCTCCGGTCGCGCGTTGGGGTGTGACCTCCGGTCGCGTTGGGGTGTGACCTCCGGTCGCGCGAATTTGGCCCCGCGCCACCTCCGGTCGCGGGGTGTACGCGGTACGAGACTGTACGCAGTGCAATAACACCTAACCTCAAATTACGCGAAAACCATTTCCATTTCAAAAAAAATTACGCCCGCACAAAATTATTTTACCGTGACCTTTTGCAGGAAAAGTGTAGTGTTTATCGTACCTAACAAGGTGTGGTCATAAAATTTTCGTTGTTTGGTTGCGCTTCTGGTAGACATAAAATTTTTAAAGAACTTGCAAAAATCATAAAAGGCTCCTATATTTGTACCACACACATAAATACATCGCGCCATGAGGTTTTCTATTTATTGATCTAATTAGAAAGCTACGGTTATGATACGACTTTCGCTATATTTAATTTTTTGCATATTTATCATGTGTGTAATAACTTCCTTTGGAGACGATGATTCAATCGCTGTTGCTACGATTCGCTACCAATCCAGTTTCGAGCTTGATATGGAAGATAGAATTACTTCTTACACTGAACTAAGCACCGATTTTCGTATTGTTGACTAGCTCCAATCTAGGCTGTCCAATCTATTTATGTTTACCCACTACAGTTTTAACTGTATGCCAACTCCCCGTCACCCCTCTCCTTTGGAGAGGGGCCGGGGGAGAGGTCTCCAAGAAGCGAGTGCGAAACCTGTACTGGTTCAAACCTGATAAACTGGACAGCCTAGTTTTAACGGTATGTCAACTCCCCGTCGACCCCTCTCCTCTGCGGCGGCTGGGGTTACCACGAAGTAGCCGCGAAGCGAACGGAACCCAGACGAATAGCCGGGCCGGGGGAGAGGTCTCCAGGAAGCGAGTGCAAAACCTGTACTAGCTCTAGCCTGATAAACTGGACAGCCTAATAATCGGACCTCATAAGAAAATCAGAATGAAAAACATCGATAGCTTTCTAGATATTAGCTTTTTTGGTACTTATTTTCTTCTCCTGCGGAGATGACGATGTAGTTACCGTGGAGCCGGAACTTCCCTTCGATTCAACTTTCGAGTTAACTATCAATGGAGAGACATCACGCTACACTGACTCAGACTCCGAGGTTTCGATTTTTGTGATTATAACGGACTTTTTTCTCGGAATTACCAACTGTACAAGCTTTGGGAGAACGATTTACGGTCACCTATATCGTAACGGTTACTAACCATGATGTTCTTAGAACGAATGGATGGGGAATAGGCCAAACTGACTTTTACCTCCGGTGGCACCACTTCCAGGTACCTGATGCCAGCCTCCCTGAGAGTGTTCGGGAGGTTGAAGCAGGTCAACGGTACGAGTGCCTGATTTGCGAATAGGTGTATCTCATGAGGGATCAGGTTACTACACTTTTTTGACCTACAATGATCGGCGAACCGTTGAGGATCCAAACGCTGATTTCAGTTTGTCCATAAGAATGATGGAAGAGGTGGACTGCTCTCGGTTTCAGGATCAAGTTATGGAGATCAATTATGAGTATAGCGGTTACGCCTACAAGCTTGATTATACCGATTCGATTTTCATTGATCAGGCAAAGTTGGTAACTTACGCTTCCGGCTTATTTTTGAGTGGGTTGTGATAAATGGTATGTCCTTGCCCTGCGCTCACCACCGGTGGCGCAGGGCAATTTTTGGAAATGAATGCGTTACCATCATTTAAGTTAACTGCTACCTGGCCCGCCAGCGTGCTTTTCGCTAATTTCGCCCTCCGATCCATAAAAACGCAGCTGTGAAAAACGAATCTTACCACCCCGAACCCTACTGGTCGACCGTAGCAAAACGAATCGGCGGCCGTGCCGGGAAGAACGTCGTGGCGGGCGACGACGAACCCTACTACCGCTACAAGCGGGAGCGGTTTCTGGAAATGCTCTCCACCGTGGATTTTGCGGGAAGTCCGTACTGGAAATCGGTCACGGGCCGGGGGGGAACCTGAAATACATCCACGAAAATTTTCAGCCCGCCCAATTGGCCGGCGTGGATATTTCGGCGGAAATGGGCAAACTCGCCCGGTCCATCCTGCCCGCCGGGGTGGAATTGACCAAGGTCAACGGCACCCAACTGCCTTTTGCCGACCGATCGTTCGACATCGTATTCACCGCCACCGTACTGCAGCACAATACGGACGAGGAAATGCTCAAGCCGCTCATTACGGAAATTGCGCGGGTCGCTGAATCGGCGGTTTATATCTTCGAGCGGATCGATGATCCGATCGCGGGTGACGAGCTATGTCTCGGCCGCCCCGTGAGCTACTACGAAAAGCTGTTCGCTGCCGGGGGCTTGCAACTGGGGGAAGTGGAGTACATCAACGTTGATTCCAGCTACCTGATGGCGGGCGTGATCCGTAAGGGTCTCAACCCTAAAATTCGTGAGGAAGGTGAGCCGTTCAACGCTGTTTCCCTCGCATTACAAAACGTACTGCTTCCCCTTACCAAACAGTTGGACAAGGTTTTCACCAAGCCCCATGATCTGGCCAAACTGGAATTTCGGAGGGTGTAGATAAATCATTCTGCTGAGGCAACCCGTTCCAGAGCCGTCCCCACCTCATCCATTGCCCGCTCCCGACTAAACTTATCTTGCTGCACCCGACCCAGTGATCGGAATTCAGTAAGCCCTCACTCCTCCACATACACCCGGTACACCCGGTTTCCCAGGCCCGTCAGGATCTCGTATGATCGGAATTTAGTAAGCCCTCACTCCTCCACATACACCCGGTGCACCCGGTTTCCCAGACCGGTCAGGATCTCGTAGGGAATGGTGCCCGCCGCAGCGGCCAGTTGTTCTATGGGCAGGCCGGGGCCGAAGATCAGGGCGGCATCGCCCGTCCGGGTGCGCGGCAGGTGGGTGACGTCCACCATTACCAGGTCCATGCAAACCCGGCCGATGACAGGGGCGGGGGTGCCGTGTAACAGTACACTGAACCGACCATTATCCGCCGCGCGCGGCAGGCCGTCGGCGTAGCCGAGGCCCAGTACGGCCACGCGCCCGCCCGCCGGCAGGCAGCCCGCACGGCCGTAGCCGATGCTTTCGCCCGCCGCCACGCTGCGCACCTGCGCCACGCGGGCGGTGAGTTGCAGGACCGGCCGCAGCCGCCCCGCCCCGCCGATGCCGTACATTCCGATGCCCAGGCGCGCCCACTCGTAGGGCACTTGCCCGCCCCAGCGGGCGATGCCCGCGCTGTTGAGCACGTGGCGCGGCACGGCCGCGCCCAGAGCCGCCGTAAAAACTGCGTACAGGGCATCGAAGGTGGAGAACTGCTGCCGGGTAAAGGCATCCTGCTGTTCCTCCTCGGCGGCGGCGAGGTGGGTAAACACCGAGGCCGCAGTGATCCGGCCGCTACCGGCCAACTCGCGTAAGTTTCGGCCGACCGCAGCGGCCTCTGCGGCCGGAAAGCCGAGGCGGTGCATGCCGGTATCGAACTTCAGGTGGATGCGCAGGGGGCGGGCGGGCCGCTTTAACTGATGGAGGTAATCGAGTTGGTGGGAGGCGAAGATTTCCGGTTCCAATTCGTATTCCAGGAGGCGGGGAAAATCGTCGGGTTCGGCGTTGAGGACCATGATCGGGCCGTCGATACCGGCCTCGCGTAGTTCCACGCCCTCATCGGGGTAGGCGACGATTAGCCCCGCCACGCCCCGGCTGCGCAGAAAACGGGCCAGGGTAGGGCCGCCCGTACCATAGGCACCGGCCTTGACCAGCGCGTAAAGTTGGGTGCCGGCGGGCAGCATCCGCTGGTGGGCGTACAGGTTGTCGGCCAGTGCGCTAAGGTCTACGGTGAGTTCGGCGCGGTGGGTCATGCGGCGCAGGCTGCCCAGGGTGCGCTCGAAGGCAAACTCACGGGCACCCTTGACCACCGTGAGGGCGGCCGGCGGCAGGGGGTGGGCCGTGAGGTAGTCCGCTAGCGCGGCCGGGTCGGGCAGGTGATCTACCCTAATGTCGGGTCCGACCTGCCGAAGTAGTTCACCGATTTCCGGGCCTACGGCCAGCACCTGATCTACGCGGTGGGTGGCTAGCAGGCGGGCCACTTGTCGGTAGAGTTCCGGGGCGGGCAGGGCGGTCTGCGGCAGGTCGCTGAGGAGCAGGTTGAGGCGGCCGGTGGCGTCCCGCTCGCGGGCAAATTCCAGGGCGGCGGCCAGACTGGTCAGGTCGTTGGAATAGCTGTCATTGATGAGGAGGCCGCCGCCCCGGGCCTGCATTACTTCCAACCGGTTACCCAGGGGCGTCAGGCGGGCAGCTGCCGGTGCAGTACTGCGGGCGGGGCACCCAGCCACCGGGCGGCGGCCAGTGCCAGGGCGGCATTGTAATCGTCGATGGGACTGCGGTAAGGCAGGGCGAATGCCACGGCTATTTTCTGCGGATCGATGAGTAGCAGCTCATCGGTTGCGGTGCGCTCATAGGTCCAGTCCGCCGCCACCTCCCCGGCGGGGCCGAAGGTTTGCGGGCCGTTCAGCGAATACATTAACCGTGGATAGGCGACTGCTACTCGCGCGGGCACCAAAGTTTGCGTGCAGTCGCTGAATAAGCGCAGCTTTTCGGCCAGTTTTTCCTCCTCACTCGCAAAGCCCGCCCGGTGCGCTTCGCCCAGGCTGGTCAGGATACCGTGGGTGGGCTGAATGACGGCGGCCAGTAGGTCCATCTCTCCGGTCCGGTCGATACCCGCCTCGAAAATACCGATCCGGTGTTCGGGCCGCAGTTGCCAAACGGATAGCGGCACCCCGATTCGGGAGTTGTAGGAACGCGGGCTGCGCACCACCTCCGTCCAGCCCACCAGCAGTCGGTACAGCCATTCCTTTACGATAGTCTTACCATTACTGCCCGTAATGCCGATTACCACCGGTGTATCCGCCTCGCTCCGCCGCCGGGCCGCCATTTTCTGCAAGTGCGTCGGCACGTCCGGCACCACCAAAAAATCGGCCCCCGAAAACTCCCCCGCCGGCCGCCGTGCCACGACAAAGTGCCGCACTCCCCGCCCGTACAGTTCTGCTACGTAGGCATGGCCGTCCACCCGCCGCCCCGGCAGCGCAAAGAATAAGGTCCGCCCGGGATCGAGCAGGCGGCGGGAATCGACCAGCAGGTCGAAGTGGCGGTAAGTTTGGTGGAGGTGCACGGGGGAGGAGAGATGAACTTCAATCATTGGTAGTACTAAAAACGGACCTGGGAAATTCTGTTTTTGATGAATTAGCCGTAAGTTGGGCGGTAAATATATCGCATGAAATTGAAGTTTATCTCCACCCTGTTCTTTTCCGGTCTCTTTACGGCATTTTTGTTTCTCCCCCTCAACGGTCAATTATTCACGTATGGGGATGTAGAAGTGACCTACCTTGATAATAGCGGCGTCATTCGGGCGGATGGAAAAATAGCCGGCTATTTCATGGTGTATTCCCGCCGTCTACGGGGGAGGGACCGGGAAATCGTCTTAAAATTGCTGGATGCGGAACTCAATGAACTGAGTGAAAAAACCTACCTGGAATCCGACCGGTTCGAGATCAGGTCCGTAGCTTATTCTAATGGTCTACTGGGAGTGGAAACGGGGGAGACAAAATTTCTCAACGGCAGCAAGAAACTAACCCTGTTCGACAACAAGGCCGAGTTAGTGCGGGAAGTAGAGTTACCCGTCAATCCTTTCGATTCTCAATTGGCAGGAGAAGCCATGAAGCCTTACAGATCTCCGACTTTGATTAGCGTGGCGAATGGTTTTTTGGCCGTAGACATAAAGATGGCTGCACAGGGGATTATCGCTAGAGTCGGCTACAATATTACGTATATACCCACCGATACGGACAAACCCGGTTGGACGGTGGAATCAAGCTGCGGAAGATAAACTGCATCAGGGTGCGATTTACCTTGCTTCGGATGAAAACACAGCTGTTTTCGGTATCTTTAAACGGATAGGGCAGTATGTCAAAGACCTATGCAATGGATATACTTGCCATTGACCTTGAACACCGGCGAGAAACTGTTCACTTACGAAACCGAGGCGGGTGACCTGCCGGTCCGTTATCTGACCGGACGGATCATAAACGGTCAAATTACGCTGGTGGGCCAGAATACCGGGAAAAGGCCCGCCTCTATACCGATGCGCCCGACGGGGTGAATATTATCAAGCTGACTCGTTCCGGTGAAGTAATCAGGAAAGCTTCCTTTAATTTTCAGCAGGATTTAGCTACTCACTTCGATATCAAGCAATCCGGCAAGATCAAAGGAATGGGCCACTTGTTGATTCACGATATCGGAATAACCAAAGATGAGCGTATCCTCATCGCGGCCGAGTTTTACCGTACGGGGATGGGTAAAATCAGTATTCGGGACGGTTTACTTATGCAACTAAGCCCGGATTTGGAAATGGATGCACTCAAACTGGTAGAAAAGGGCAGCACTTCCATGCGCAAACTGGGAGGCAATGCGGGTAGTGCTACCAATAGTCCGGCCCTCACGGGTACGCTGGCTAAATTGCAGGGCATGTTCGATTTTGCTCTATTGGATGAAAAAGAAGACCACGTTATTTCCGCTTACTTCAGTGGGCGGAGTGAGGTATGGAAAAATCGGACCATCAGTCTCTACCTGAATTCTTTAATAGACGGTAAATTGGTGGAAGACAAGCTTACTTTCGATTCCAGGACGGATATGGTGCGGGTGTTGCCGGGAAAACCCGGTTTTGTGATGGTGATCGAGTATGATAGTAAGGAGAAGACGATTGTGACGCGGCTGGAAAGGCTGCGGTTATAAAGGGGCGGCTGCGCCGCCCCGTACTTTGGTTTCCCCCCCGGCCCCCCGAAGGGAAGAGAATCGCGCAGTTAATCCTTCACCCCGAAGTATAGCAATGCGATCAGGAGAAGCAGCGCAGCTAGTCATTATCTACGGTGCTTCTCTCAATCGCAAAGCGATTTATCGAGGTCAGTCCTTCAATCCTTCAGTCATTCAATCACTTCATTCCTTCAATTCCTTATAAAAGCGTGAGGTGCCCGGACGGGGCACGCGCATGCGGGCAGCCCGCAGGGCCAAGGCGACAGCCGCGCCGGGAGGGGACCGACGGCGAGGCGATAGCCGAGGCGGCACGCCCGAAAAAACTTGCCGGAGTTTATGCACTCTCCCCCCGAACGGGCATCTTACCGCCCAAAAAAACCATGCGCCCACTTTTTTCCCTGCTGCTGCTTGCATTATTTTTCCATTTCCTGCCCGCGCAGGATGCCCCGGCCGAGGCGCCGGTGAAATCCACGATCAAATCGGCGACGGTTTATCTGGAAGGCGCGCAGGTGAACCGGGCCGCGACGACGGCGATACCCGCCGGGCGGCGGACACTGGTGTTTACCGGCCTGACCACGGACCTGGACCCCGCCAGCATCCAACTGAGTAGCAGCGCGGCGGACCTGCTGGTGTTGTCGGTTACGCACCGGCTAAATTTCGGTGAGCGGCCCGAGGACGGCCCCGCGCAAAAGCAATTGGAGACCGGTATCAAGGATTTGGACCGCCAGGTGCGCCGCCTGCTGACCCGCGCCGCGATTGCCAAGGAAGAGGAGGAGATGCTGAAGGCCAACCGGCAGGTGGCGGGCGAGCAAACTGGCCTGGATGCGGCCGACCTGGAACGCGCCGTAAAGTTTCAGCGCGAACGGATCACGGCCATCCGGATGGGCTATTTGGCGATCGAGGATAGCCTGCGCCTGCTGGCCGAGCGGCGGGAGGATTTGCAGGTGGAATTGCTGGAGCTGGGGCCGCCCACCGACCAACGCGCCACGGCCGAGGTGGTGGTGGAAACCGAGACCGACCGCGCCCTGACGACCGATCTGACGCTGAGCTACCTGGTGCCGAATGCCGGGTGGAGTCCGCGCTACGACCTGCGCGTGGCCGATATATCGCGGCCGGTGGACCTGCGCTATCAGGCCCTGGTGTACCAGCGCAGCGGCGAGGACTGGACGGACGTGGCCCTGACGCTGTCTACGGGCGATCCCTCGCTGTCGGGCCGGGTGCCGGAGCTGCCGGTGTGGCGGCTGCGGCCGGGGGCACGGCCGCCGGTGTACGTGCCCGTGGCGAAGGCGGCGGTGGATTTTGGGTACCGGACGGTGAGGGGTACTGTTACGGATAAAGAAACGGGAGAGCCGCTGATTGGGGCGAGTATCTTGATTATTGGTGCTGCTATTGGAACAATCACCGATCTAAATGGAGCGTATGAATTAAACCTACCTGCGGAAGCAGAAAGTTTGAGGGTAAGTTATACCGGTTATGATTCACGGGAGTTTGAGATTGTAGGGAATCAAATTGATGTTGCGCTTGAATCAGGTGCTATGCTAGAGGAAGTGGTTGTTATAGGTTACGGTCAACAAGGTCTACTAGGAAAACTAAAGGGTGCCGTATCAGGAATAAACATCGGTGGCAACCGCTCCAAAAAAAGCCGCGATCAGGAGGCCGACGCCGCCTACGCGCCCGTGCCCACCACCGTGGAGCGACGCGCCACCACCACGGCCTTTACCATCGAGCTGCCCTACACCATCCCGTCGGACGGTAAGAGCCGCACCGTGGAGATTCGCCGCTTCAGCGTGCCGGCCGAGTACCGCTACCGGGCCGTGCCCAAACTGAGCGCGGAGGCCTACCTGACTGCCGCCCTGGTGGATTGGGAGCAGTATGACCTGATCAGCGGCCCGGCCCAGTTGTTCTTCGAGGGCACCTACCTGGGTGAATCCGCGCTGGACGTGGATAACACCAGCGATACGCTGCGCGTATCGCTGGGCCGTGACCCCGGCATCGTGGTGACGCGAACGGCCGATAAGGAGTACCGCAAGCGCGGCGGTTTTCTGGCCGGCCGCCAGGTGGACAGTCGGGGTTGGACGATTGCGGTGCGCAACACCAAACCCTATGCCGTGGACCTGACGCTGATAGATCAGGTGCCGATTTCCGGCCAAAATTCCATTGACGTGGATCTGGACCTCCCCGCCGGTGCCCGCCTGGACGAAAGCACGGGTGAGGTGCGGTGGCGGCTACGCCTGGCACCCGGCGCGGAGGAAAAGGTGAGCTTCGGTTATTCGGTGAAAAGTCAGCGCGGGGAACGGGTGTACCTGGAGTGAGCAGAGTATTCCCAATGTTAAGTTAATGTAAACTCAGGGTAAACCATGCGTTAGCTCGGGGCGTTCTATGCGGGTAACTAATCACAATTACCATGGCTACCACCATTCACCGCGAAGAGCAACGGCCCCGCAGTTGGGGCATTATTTTACTGCTGGGTCTATTTAGTGCCCTGTCCCTTTACCGCTTGACCAACATCGGGTTGGCCCGCACCTGGAGCGGGTGGGACCTGACCCTTACCCTGGCCCTGACGGCCACGCTGGGTATTGCCTGGTACCTGTTTTCCAGGTCCCGGTTGCGGATCAAGCTGAATACGAAAAGCCTGAAGATCCGCGCCCGGCACCTGTTGCAAGAAAAGTACAAACTGCGCCTCGACGAGATCGAGGATCTCGAATTTGTGGACGTACCGTTCCGGAACCGTTGGAACGGTGAGTTGGCGAACCCCGCCACTTCCCGTTTACGTAAACTGGATTTCGGTGATCGGCGCGGCGTATTTATTCGGATGAATGACGGCCGGGAGTTTCTCATCTTTTCCGATGAGCTGTATGAACAGCGGGGGGAAATGGAGAATTTGGTGCGTAAGAGGGCGTAAGAACGGCACTTGGCCGCTTCCTTCGAGTGGTCCCACATTTTTGCGCCGGCAAAAAGGTTTCTCGGAGCGTCGCGGCCCCCACGAGACACCTCAAAGGCGGCAGCAATTTCTAAATCCCCCCTTCGGAAACCGAAACCGCCCCTTTGGAAAGTAGCCCGGGTGACGAACCCCCCGGTGGCCCCATCTTGCGGCCACAACCAATTCGTTCACCTTAATACTGCACCATGAAACGCATTCATTTGCTGCTGGTCGTTTTTTTCAGCCTGCTCGCCGGGTTCGCCTCCGCCCAGACGGAGGACCAATCTTACACCCTTCACCGCTTCCATGTGGCCCCCGGCGAAGGAGCCGCCTTCGAGGAGGTCTTCACTAAAATTTCCGGGGCTTACCGGACCGGCACCGACGTCAACTTCAACTGGTACGCCTTCGACAACGACACCTACGAGGTGGTTACGCCCATTAAGGACATGGCTACCCTGGATTGGATAGATGCCCAATTCTCCTTCGTTCGCAATTCCCTTTCCAAAGAAGAGCAGATGAATATGGTGGACGGGGAAAAGATGAGCCGCGTCGTCATCGGTCAGGAAAACATGGTGATCGAGTACGCGGCCGACCTGAGCTACGTGGCACCCGACAGCCCCTACGAGGGCAGTGACCCCACGCCCTACTACCGTATCAATACTTTTGAAGTAGACTACGCCGACTGGCCCAAAGTTTACGAACACGGAAAAAAGTTGGTGGCCCTGATGGAGCAGTACGGCTCTAAAGTAGACCTGGAGTTCTACACCTACGACATAGGCGGCCGCATGAACGCCTTCGAGGTGGCCTACCCCGGCCAGAGCGAGGCAGAACTGAAGCGCCGCATGACCGAAGACGAAAAACTGGGCGGTGCCGAACTGAAGGAATGGCGCACCGAGGCGATGAAAATTGCCAAAATGGTGAAAGAGGTGAACGGCCGTTACGTGCCCGGCCTATCCAGCCAAAAATCGCAAGAACCATCCAACCTGTTTGCGGTCAGCATGGAAAGCTTTACCCCCGGAAAAGAAAAGGAATATGCCGCCGCCTATGCCAAAATTAAGGACGCCCTGCGCCGCGGCAAAGCCGACCTGTACTGGACCTCTTCGGTGATGGAAGATGGACAAGTATACAATTCCGTGCCTATCGACCGGATGTCGGACCTAGACGTGATCTACGAGCAATTTCGCAAGCGCCGGTACCAATTGGAACCGCAAGAGATGGCAGCCTTTTATCAGGAACTCAACACCATGAATGAGGGTCAGCAGACCATAGTCGCCCGCTATCACCCCGATTTCAGCTACGAAAAGCCGGCAGCGGCCAAGCCCGGTACCTATCAGGTCTTCCGGCAACAGGAATACTCTTATGACCCTAAAGACAGGGCCGCCGCCATGACGCTGCTCGGCGAGATCAAAGCGATGCATGAGTCGAAAGGGGCTAAAATACCCTACCAGATCTTCACCTACGAAATGGGCGGGCCGAGTAACCACATTATCGTTCGTGATTTCGGCACCAACCGCGCCACGCTGGATGCGGATATCGCGGCGGACATGAAAATACTCGGCGAGCCTGAACTGGAGGGTAGCATCATGGCCAGGATCATCAAGCACTTAACCCCGGTTTCCACCGGCTACGGCCGCGTTGCGCCGGAATTCGCCTACGAAAAAGAGTAAAAAACCACGGTTGTCACCGGCTGATTGGACACGAGCGGTCTTCCTCAGCCGGTTTCAATTGGTTGAGTCGGCCTGCTTGGTGCTTCGGTACCGGGCGGGCCTGCTTTTTTGGGCGTGCCCCCTGCGCTTGCGCGCAGCGGTCGGTCCCCTGCGGGCTTCGCTGTTCGCTCGGTGCTACGCACTAAAACCCTCCGGGCACCTCACGCGGGGGGGGGGGGACAAGGAATGAAGGAATGAAGGATGGAAGGAATGAAGGGTACAAAGTCGTAGAGACGCAGCATCTTGCGTCTAGGCGACCGACAGTCGCCGCAATCACAAGTAGAGACGCAACACCTTGCGTCTAGGCGACCGACAGTCGCCGCAATCACAAATAAAGACGCAACACCTTGCGTCTAGGCGACCGACAGTCGCCGTCATACCCCCTCCGAGACATCCATTTTGTGCAAACAAAAGGGTTCCTCGGAGGCGTCGGCGGGAGCATCACCCCACCGGTGCCGAAAACGACCCGTACAACAGATAATTCATAACAAACACCAGCAAAATACTGACCCCCAAACCGAAACTCACCTTGGCCAGGTCCAGACCGATGTCCTTGAAGGTGGCCTTCAGGTTGAGGCGGCCGGGGATGGTCTCGTAGTAGACCACCGCAGCGCGGGCAATCATGAAGGCGGCCATGACCAGGATAACCAGATCGCTGACCGCATCGCGCAGGTAAACCACGTAACCGATCAGGAGCAGGATGCAGACGTTGAGGATGATGCCGAGGTAGTGTGGACCGGCGGCTTTCTTCAGGTCGCTCGGCTCGGCCAGTAGCTCCAGGCGGTAACGCAGCGCAATCTCGCGACCGGCCAGTAGGCCCAGGAATACCCAGGTAGTGGACATCGGCACGTTGCTGAATTCCTTGAAGAAGAGCAGGATGAGGCCGTAGAAAAAGTCGACGATGGTGGCCGAGCGGATGTCGGTCAGGTTGGTCTTGGCCTTGACGATTTTCTGGATGTTACCGCCCCGGGTATAGAAGATAAAGGCCAGCAAGGCCAGCAAAATAGACAACGAGACAATCATCTCGGTACCCGTAATGGCGCGGGGCAGGTAGACGTAGATGTTGGCAAAATCCTGGATGAGCCACTGCCCCCACAGGAAACCGGTGGAACACCACTGCAGCACCACCCAAAATTTCTTCTGGTCGAGCCGCGAGAGAATACCCACCGCCGCCGCCGCAATGATGACCGGAACGGCATAGCCCGCCGCCCCGATACCTAAATTGGGTCCCACGCCGTAAAAACTCAGCAGGCCCGCCAGCACCACACCCACCGCAATCAGCACGCCGGTATGGGGCTTGTCTACGGGGTCGGCCTCGTTTTCCATGAACCGTTTGTCCAGTGCCTTGGCAATGAGCTGCCAGATAATGATGGCCACGCAGAAAGCCAGCGCATAGCCGAGAATGGACTTCATCGTCATGTCCATCAGCCCCTTGGGCTTGAAGAAGGTAAGAACCAAAAACGACGTACTGACCGGGATGCCCGTGCGTGTCAGCAGCATCAGCACGATGGGCGGCAGCAAGTAGGGCCAGGTCATGTCTTCCACGAAAGCGTAGGACTCCAGGCGGCCGTAACTGACATCACCGCCGTAGTTGCTCCAGCCGTACACGAGGGTAAAGGCGAGGATGGAACCGGCAAAGGCCCAGAGTACGTACCAGGGGCGTTCCTCGTTGGAAGACAGGAAGGTACCGAGGGTTTGAATGGAGTCGTTACCCACGACGGCGTAGCCGGCGAGGATAAAACCCACCCACATGATAATAATGCTGGGGTCCATTTGTGTTGTTTGAGTCGGCAATATAGCCTTAGCGGGGGGGCATTGTTCGGTCGCCCACGTAAATTCTACATTAACTTACGCGAAAAGGGCGGGCAGAACGGTTTAAGTCGTAACTTGCTGGGTAATTACCAATCCTCCCCTGTCCTATGTCTGCCACACTCTCCGCCCACGCCGCTTGGCGGCAATATACCGGCTCCGTTGCCTGGCGCACGGTCGGTCTGTTTGCCGTTGCTTTTACCGCCGTTTGCCTCACCACGGCCGCCGCACTGGTGGGCGGTCTCTCGCCGTGGATCGCCGGACCGCTCAACGCCGTTTTCATCTACTGCCTGTTCACGCCCGCCCACGAGGCCGCCCACGGCAACATCAAGGGCCGCAACCTCCAGTATCGCTGGCTGGAAAACCTGGTCGGTTGGGGCAGTACCCTCTGGCTTACCGCGCCCTTCCCCATGTTCAAGCGCCTGCACCTGACCCACCACCAGCACACCAACGACCCCGAAGTGGACCCCGATTACTGGGCTTCCGGTCCGTGGTACCTGCTCATCTTCAAGCTCACCACCATCATCGCCGACTACCACTACCACTACTGGCGCTATACCTTCACCCTGCTGTCCCGCCCCGATACGCGCAAGGAGTTTTTCACCTCGCTGTTCGGTATTATCCTCATCTACGGGGCCGGCGCGGCCTGGTGGGTATTCTTCGGCGGGGCTTCCCTGCTGTTCGTCTGGATCCTGCCGGCCGTCGCGGCCACTACCGTACTTGCTTTCGCCTTCGATTACCTGCCCCACCGCCCCCACGATAAGCGCGAGCGCTACACCAATACCCGCATCCTCCTGGGCGGCAAGGTCTGGGACGCCCTCTTCTTCAAGCAGAACTACCACCTCATCCACCACCTCTATCCCAACGTCCCCTATTTCCACTATGATGACGTCTACCACAACGTACACGAGGAACTAGTGGAGAAAAAGGCGCAAATCGAACAGGTGATCTAGCCGGGGTTTCCGGTGCTAATCAATCATTTCTTGGGCGTGTCAGCGGCCTAAGGGCCGCTGCCGGTCCCTTCCAGGCGCGCCTACCGGCTTGGCCCTACGGGCTGCGGGCTTAGGCCCGCCCCTTCCAGGCACCTCACGCAAACTTATTAGATCCCGACGACCACGTCGGGCTACCTGTTTTTTATCGCAAACCCATCCCCGCCAACCGCATCCGCATCCGCGACCGCACCACGCAGTTGCGCCTTCGCGCACCCGACGTGGTCGTCGGGATCCATTTATTTTCTTCCTTACAAAACATTGTCTACCCTTAGTTAGTTTATTATTCAAACTAACCTATTTCTCATGTCCCATCTCACTAGCATCTACCGCCCGGGATTCGGTAACCTGACCGATCTGTACCAGCTCACCATGGCCTATGGCTACTGGCAGCAGGGGCTGGCCGAGCGACGATCGGTCTTCCACCTCTTTTACCGCAAGCCGCCCTTCGGCGACCGGTTCGCCATCGCGGCGGGCCTCCCCCTGGCCCTGGACCTGATCGAGCGGCTGCGGTTTTCGGCCGATGATGTGCAGTATTTGGGTGGATTAACGGGGCGGGGCGGGCGGCCGCTGTTTACCGAGCCGTTCCTGAATTACCTTCAGCGGTTGCGTTTTAGTGGTGATGTACATGCCATCCCCGAGGGCGAGGCCGTACTTCCCCACGAGCCGCTACTGCGGATCGAGGCACCGCTGATTCAAGCGCAGTTACTGGAGACGGCCTTGCTGACCTTATGAATTTTTCCACCCTCATCGCCACCAAGGCCGCACGGCTGCGCGCCGCCGCCGGACCGGACGATACCCTCCTCGAATTCGGCCTGCGCCGCGCCCAGGGAATCGACGGCGGCCTGACCGGATCGCGCGCGGCTTATCTGGGCGGCTGCGATGCCACCAGCAACGTGTGGGCCGGCCAGTACTACGGCATCCCCGTGCGCGGCACCCACGCCCACAGCTGGGTGATGGTCCACGACACCGAGCCGGAAGCCTTTGCCGCCTACGCCGAGGCGATGCCCCATAACTGCACCCTGCTGGTAGACACCTACGATACCGAGCAGGGTGTAAAAAACGCCATCGAAACCGGCCGTCACCCTCCGCGCGGCGGGCCACGACTTGGCCGGCATCCGCCTGGATAGCGGAGACCTGGCCGCCCTGTCCAAAACCGCCCGCCGCCTGCTGGACGAGGCCGGCTTCCCGGAAACCGCCATCGTGGCCAGCAACGACCTGGACGAATACCGCATCGCCGAACTAAAGGCCGCCGGTGCCCCCATCACCGTCTGGGGCGTGGGCACCCGTCTGGCCACCGCCTACGACCAGCCCGCCCTGGGCGGCGTCTACAAGCTGGCCGCCATTGCCGACGAGCAGGGCGTCCTCCAGGATCGCATCAAACTGTCCGAACAACGCATCAAAACCAGCCTGCCGGGCCGCCTCCAGGTCCGCCGCTTCGCCAACCCCGCCGACGGCCGTCCCCTGGGCAGCCTCATTTACGACGTGGATGCCGGCCCCGCTTCCGGTTTCGCCACCGGCACCCTCGCCGATCCGGCACGGGCGGAAACATCCGATCTGCTGCAACCTTATATAATGGACGGAAAACCGCTAACTTCCCCCGGCTCACTACCCGAAGCTCGCACGCGGGCACTGCGCAATTACCCCGCCTACCAGTCTGCCCTGGCGGACGGCACGGGCTTCGTCTCCGGCATCAGCGCGGGCCTGGAGGAGCGCCGGCGGGTGCTGAGTGAGGCTGCGCCCGTAATTTAACTGCGGTGATCGTCGCAAGTGGCGGCGACCGTTGGTCGCCGGGACGCAAGATGTTGCATCTCTATGTTTATGCCCTTCAATCCCTCCATCCTTCAATCCCTACATCTTTCAATCCTTGTATGCCCCCTCCAGCCCCCCGAAGGGGGGAGACGTATAATACCCTATTCAGTCATTAGCTGCGCTGCTTCTCTCAATCGCAAAGCGATTCTTCGAGGTCAATCATTCAGTCATTCAATCCTTATATGCCCCCCCAGCCCCCCGAAGGGGGGAGACGTATAATACCCTATTCAATCATTCAGTCATTCAATCCTTATATGCCCCCCAGCCCCCCGAAGGGGGGAGACGTATAATACCCTATTCAGTCATTCAATCATTCAGTCATTCAATCATTGAACTACACCTACGACTACCCCCGCCCCGCCCTCACCGTCGACTGCGTCGTATTCGGCTACCGGCCGGACGATGCCCTGCGCGTACTGCTCATCCAGCGCGGCGGCGAGCCGTATAGGGGGCAGTGGGCCCTGCCGGGCGGGTTCATCGAAATGGAAGAAGACCTGGAGACCAGTGCCCTGCGCGAACTGGAGGAAGAAACCGGCGTACGCGACGTGTTCATCGAGCAACTCTATACCTACGGCAAACCGGGCCGCGACCCCCGCGGGCGGGTCATCAGCGTGGCCTACTATGCGCTGGTCAACCGCGACCGCCACCCCGCTGCGGCCGCCAGCGATGCCGACGATACGGAGTGGTACGCGCTAGACGAACTGCCCCAATTGGCCTTCGATCACGCCGAGATCATCAGCACCGCCCGCAACCGCCTGAAGGCCAAGGTGCGCTACCAGCCCATCGGCTTCGAACTGCTGCCGGAACAATTTACCCTTTCTCAACTACAGCAACTCTACGAGACCATTCTGGAAGTACCCGAACTGAACAAGCGCAATTTCCGCACCCGTATCATGGACATGGGCATCCTGGAAGAAGTGGGCCGGCAGGAAAACGTGCCGCACCGCCCGGCCGTCCTCTACCAGTTCGACCGCGAAAAATACGATGAACTAATAGCCCAGGCGGAGACGCGGCTGTTGCGGAGAGGGGTGGATTTTGACGTTTAAATTGGGATATTTTGCTCGTCGGGACGTACACGCACCGATCACCTGCCGAAAAGCAAAACCGCCTCACTGCAGGCCCTCCCGCAGAATATCGTGCAGGTGCACCAGCCCGACGTAAATGCCGTCTTCCTCCGTGACGATGAGGTGGGTGATGCTGTGGAGGCGCAGGCGCTGGAGGGCATCGATGGCGAGGGTGGCGGGCGCGATGGTGCGCGGCGCGGCGGTCATGAAATCGGCGGCACGCAGGTGGTCCAGGTTGTCGGTGGTGCGGCTGAGGAGGCGGCGCAGATCGCCGTCGGTGATGATGCCGAGCAGGCGATCGGTGCCGGGTTGGATGACGGCGGTGGCCCCGAGGCGTTTGTTGGTCATTTCCAGGATGACGTCGCGCAGGGATGTCTCGGGGGCCACGCGGGGCGATTCGTGGCGGGTGCAGAGGTCGCTGACGCGCAGGTAAAGCTGTTTGCCCAGTGCGCCGCCGGGATGGAAGCGGGCGAAATCATCGGGGCTAAATCCACGCAGGGCCAGCAGGGCCATGGCCAGGGCGTCGCCCAGGGCCATCTGGGCGGTGGTGCTGGCGGTAGGGGCCAGATTATTAGGGTCGGCCTCACGGTCGATGGGCAGCAGTAACACGTGATCCGCCAGGCGGGCGAGGCTGCAATCGGGGCGGCCCACCATGGCGATCAGGGTGTTGCCGAGGCGGTTGACCAACCCGGCCAGCACCTTGATCTCGGTTGTCTCGCCGCTCTTGGAAAGCACCAGCACGAAGTCGCCCGGCAGCACCATGCCCAGGTCGCCGTGGATCGCGTCGGCGGCGTGTAAAAATACCGCCGGAGAGCCGGTGGAATTCAGTGTAGCTACAATCTTTCTGGCCACGATAGCCGTTTTACCGATCCCCGTTACCACCACGCGGCCTTCGCCGGCGTGGAGCGCGACCACACAGTCAATGAACGCTTCGTCTACGCCTTCCGCCAGCCGGGTCAGGGTTTCTGCCTCAATCCGGAGCGTTTGGCGGGCCGTTTGGCGAATCAGTTCGCGACTATTCATGCTAGTTTTTTGCGGTCTTTTTCCGATTTCGGTGCGCAAATTTAGACGGATCGAGCGGGGATTAGCGAAAATTTGCTACTTTTAGACTCCCGAATCGGGGAAAGATGTTTCACCTGCCTTATATTACACCATAGAAAGGGACCCCAATTCCCGCAATTACACCGAGACTGATCTAAACCGTTTTTTCCCGCCGACAAGCGAAACACGTTTGTTGCCAGGCAGGTCGGTAGCTTTATATACTCCCAATTAACCATTTCATCTACTTCCGGTTTCCGTCCTACTTGACGGAAGCATACTTATTCAGAGCAAAGCGCTGAACTAATGACTTTAACGAAAGAACAGCCGCTCAAGGCGGCCTTACACGAATACTTCGGTTTCGATAAATTTAAGGGCAACCAGGAAAAAATTATCGAAAGCGTCCTGAACGGCAAGGATACCTTCGTGATCATGCCCACCGGCGGCGGCAAGAGCCTCTGCTACCAACTGCCCGCCCTGATGCTGGAAGGTTGCGCACTGGTGATCTCCCCGCTTATCGCCCTGATGAAAAATCAGGTAGACTCCATCCGCGGGCACAGCCAGTCGGACGAGGTGGCACACTTTCTCAATTCCTCGCTCACCAAATCGCAGATGCGGCAGGTGAAACAAGACATTGAGGACAAAAAAACCAAGCTCCTTTTCGTAGCCCCCGAAACGCTGACGAAAGAGGAAAATATCGAGTTTTTTCGCAAGTCGGATATCTCCTTTGTGGCCGTCGACGAGGCCCACTGTATTTCGGAGTGGGGCCATGATTTCCGCCCTGAATACCGCCGGATCCGCGAGATGCTGGACGGTATCGGTCCTGAAATTCCGGTCATCGCCCTCACCGCCACGGCCACGCCCAAAGTGCAGTCCGACATCGTGAAGAACCTTCACATGGACGACCACAACACCTTCGTTTCTTCCTTCAACCGGCCCAACCTCTACTACGAGGTGCGCCCCAAGGGAAAGAAAGATTGGACGATCGGTCAGATCATCAAAGTGGTCAAAACGATGCCCGACCAGTCGGGTATCATCTATGTGCAGAGCCGTAAATCCGCTGAGCAGATCGCGCAGGCACTGGTAGTCAATCAGATCAAGGCCGCGCCCTACCACGCCGGTCTGGATGCCAAAACCCGCTCCCGTACGCAGGACGATTTCCTGATGGAAAATGTGGACGTGATCGTGGCCACCATCGCTTTCGGCATGGGTATCGACAAGCCGGACGTGCGCTTCGTCATCCACTACGATATTCCCAAGAGTATCGAAAACTACTATCAGGAGACCGGCCGCGCCGGTCGCGACGGTCAGAAGGGCAAATGCGTGGCTTTTTACAGCTACGCCGACATCCAGCGGTTGGAGAAATTTCTGCGCGACAAACCCGTCGCCGAGCGTGAAATGGGGGCGCAACTGATGCAGGAAGTGATGGCCTACTCCGAGACCACCGCCTGCCGCCGCCGCTTTTTGCTGCACTATTTCGGCGAGGAGTACGACCAGGAAGAATGCAATGAACTGTGCGATAACTGCCACCACCCAAAAGAGCGCGTGGAGGTGAAAACGGAAATGGCCCAGGCCCTGAAGGCCGTGGTGGAGCTGGACGAAAACTACCACTTCAAGCTGATGATCCACTACGTGATGGGGGCCGACAGCAAAAAAATTAAGGACTACAACTTCGACAAACGGCCCAGCTACGGCATCGGCAAGGACAAAACGGCCACTTTCTGGGGCAGCGTATTTCGTCAGGCCCTGCTCAATAACCTGCTGGTCAAAGACATCGAAACCTACGGCCTCATCCGCCTGACCGACAAAGGCCGCGCTTACCTGAAAAAGCCCACGTCCTTCAAAATCCCGATCGATCACAACTTCGAGCAGGAACTGGCCGACCTCAAGCAGGAGGCCCGCGACAACGCCAAATCGGCCGTGCTGGATGAGCCGCTGCTAAAAATCCTCAAAGACCTGCGCCGCAAGGAATCCAAGCGGCTGGACATCCCGCCCTTCGTCATTTTTCAGGAAGTTTCCCTGGAAGAAATGGCCACGCGCTACCCCGTCACCCTCGAGGAAATGGCCAACGTGAGCGGCGTTTCCATCGGCAAAGCCCGGCGCTACGCGGCCCCTTTCCTCAAACTGATCGAAAAGTACGTGGAGGAGAACGAAATCGACCGCCCCACCGAGGTGGTCGTCCGTCAGGTGGCCAATAAATCGCGCACTAAAGTCGCCATCATCCAGAGCATCGACCGCAAAATCCCGCTCGACGATATCGCCGGTTCCAACAGCATGTCGATGGAAGAACTGATGGACGAACTGATCGCCATCGTCCACTCCGGCACCAAGGTTAACATCGACTATTTCATCGAGGAAAACGTGGACGAGTACGGCCGCGAAGACATTTACGAATACTTCCTCCAGGCCGAAACGGACGACGTGGACGTTGCCTTCCAGGAACTAAAGGAGGACGACGTGACGCTGGAAGAGATCAAACTGATGCGCATCAAATTCCTCAGCGAGATGGCCAATTAAGGAGGCTGGGGGGCGTGCCCCCCGGCATGGCCGGGCGTCGGTCCCCTCCCAGCTCCCTGTTCGGTCGGCCCTGCGGGCTGCTCGCTGCGCTCGCCCTGTCCGGGCACCTCACGCAAAGAAAAAGCCCACCCACTAATTTAGCGGGTGGGCTTTTTCTTAGAGCATATCTAAAATTTTTAAGAACTGAGGATCAATGATTCGCTTCGCGGCTACTTCGTGGTTAAGGTTCCGGCTAGATAAAAAATTCGCTTCGCGGCTACTTCGTGGTGCACGCATAGCGGGTTACGTAAATCAGTTTTTACGACGCCAGGTTCTCAAATGCTTGGTTCTCAGGAAGTAAAAATTTAGACACGCTCTTAAATAGCAGTAGGGTGGGGTTCCTTCCTCCGTACTTATACCTGATCTGCTAGGTACTTATGCGCAAGAACTATAGTATGCAGCGTGACAGCTATTTGTTTTCCTATCTTTACCATCCGCCGCCTCACCAGTCTTGCTTGCACATACCATCCCGCCCCAACTAACATGCTACCCATAAAAATTTTAATCGTCGAGGACGAGATGATCATCGCTGCCAAGATCAGCTTGCACCTCGAACAACTCGGCTACGAAGTGGCCGGTATCTTGCCCCGCGGCGAGGAAGCCGTGATCCACTGCCGCCAGGCCCCGCCCGACCTGTTGCTGTTAGACGTCAACCTGAAGGGGCTACTCGATGGAGTAGAAACGGCCCTGATGCTGCGCAAGGAGGGTATCCTGATTCCCACCATCTACCTGACGGCCAACTCCGAAGACAGCACGTTTGAACGGGCCAAGGCCACGCTGCCGCAAGCATTTCTCTCCAAGCCCTACCGCAAGAGCGACCTGGCCCGCGCCATTGAGCTGGCGGTTGCCAACGCCGCCCGTAATTCCGTCACGCACGCTGAAGAAAAGCTTGAGTTGCCACCGTTGGAAGATGCTCATATCCTGAGCGACCGCATCTTCGTGCGACACAAGGAAAGAATGGTCAAGATATTTCTGCGCGACATTCTTTACGTAGAAGCGGAGCGCGCTTACTGTAAGATCAAAACCCGCGACTCCGATTACCTGCTCAGTATTGCGCTGGGACGGCTGGAGGAACAACTCCGGGCCGATGACTTCATGCGCGTACACCGCTCCTATCTGGTCAATCTGGCGCAGGTAGACGAGATCGGCGATAACTACATCGCCATCGGCGGCAAGGCTATTCCGATCGGAAAATCACACCGCGAGGAATTTGCGGCGCGGGTAAATTTGATTAGATGAGAAAGCTGATCTATACCCTGCTGCTGGTCGTTGTGGGCGGGTTGCTCCCCGCACAAACCGAACCGGCACATAGTCCGACAACTAAAAAACGATCTGGCCGCCGGACTCGGCAACGAACTCGATCTGCTACAAGATATAGCGGATTACTACGACCGTGAACTGCCTCCGGGTTTCGTCGACTCACTTGTTCGGTACCGAGAACGGATCCTCGAATCCGCCCTACGCAACGGAGACGCGGCGGATATCGGCTTTGCCCGGGTAGGGTTGGGGGAAGCCTACGTGCCTGCGTCACGCTATGCGGAGGCGGAACGGGAGTTATTTGCCGCCGTCACCTACTTTGAGGCCGCAGAAGACCCGGAAGAGTTGACCGGCCTTTATAACTCGATCTGCCATATGTTCAGCAATATGGAAGACTACGACAAGGGACTGTTCTTTGCTCAAAAGGCGAGGGAGACGGGGGTTGACCTTCCCAGCCTGGATGGACAGTACAGGTCACTGGAACACCTGAGCAGGGCCTACCTGATGTTGGATGATTATCCGGCCGCCCTGCTTGCAAGCGATGAGTTGTTAGCCGTACTAACGCGGTTTTCCGATTCCACTACCAGTTCGGATTGGTACATCGCCTACCTGGACCGTGCGCTGATTTTTTACAAACAGAAACGGTACGGCGAGGCTGTCGAGGTTGCTTTTGCCGGCCTGAAAATTCCGCAAGACGATGATGACGACCCCGTTTACCGGATGGAACTGGAAGCACTGGTGGGGGAAAACCTGAACCGACTGGGCCGCCACGCCGAGGCAATCGACTACCTGCAACCGGTGGTCCAGCACGTGATCGACAATGGGGACTACGAGTCCAACGATGACCAGTTGCAAGAATTGGCCCTGGCCTACGAAATGGTCGGCGAGCCGAAGATCGCGCTGGGTTACTACCGGCTTCTCTGGAAATTGAAGGAAGAACAATACCTGGGAAGCATCAAAATCATGGAAGACGGTCTGGCCGTCCGTTACCAAACCGACGATTACCGCGACCAGGTCAGCCGCCAGACCGAAATCATTAAGCAACAGGAGCGTATCCAACTGCTCACCTCAGCGGGCGGTGTATTGCTGGTCATCGGTCTGCTGGGGCTATTTTTCTTCCTCTGGAATAACCGCCGCAAGAGCCGTTTGCTGGAAGCCCGCAACCGGGAAAACGAGTTATTATTACAGGAAATCCACCACCGCGTAAAAAACAATATGGAGGTGGTGGCCGGCCTGCTGGAACTACAGTCGGCCGGCCTGACCGACGACACCGCCCGCGATGCCATGCAGGCGAGCCAGAACCGGGTGCAGAGTATGGGCCTGTTGCACCAAAAGCTTTACCAGGGCACCAATCTGGCCGCCATCGAAATGCAAGACTACTTCCAGAATCTGGCCGATTGTCTGCTGGAAAACTACGAGGAGGAAGACCGGATCGTGATCGAGGTAGAAATGTCTCCGCTGGAGTTAGACGTAGATACGGCCGTGCCCCTGGGATTGATCGTGAATGAACTCCTGACCAATGCCATTAAGTACGCCTTCGGGCGAACCAGGGAGGGCACCATCGAGATCAGCTTGAGCGGCGACTCCGTTACGGGTTACCGCCTCTCGGTACGCGATAATGGCGCGGGCAAAGATTTCGGGCGGGCTGCCGCCGGCACCGGTTTCGGCACCCGGCTGGTTCACTTACTGGCCCGCCAGCTGGGCGGGGAACTCACCGAAATGAATGACGGCGGCCTGCGCACGGAACTGGTGTTCGGTGGAGGGCCGGAACGGCGGAAGGAAGCGACCAACCGGCCTGCGGGGGCGCTGGCGGTGATGCGAAACGTGTTGCTGTTTTGAGGCCGACGCCTACAATGAGCGGTTTAGCAACCCCCGGAATCCTCCTCCAGGGTATCTTTTTCAATCGCGTTAGCGATGAAAAGTACTTGGGAGAAGTGATTCCGAAAACAACCACTCCCTCCCCCTCGCCTACCGTTCCGTTCGGAAAGCAAACCATTACATTGGGAAAACGGGGCCGATTTTAGCAGCCGGGCGGCCGCATCTTTGGGGTAACAAAAACACCCGACTATGCGACTTTCAAACTTCCTTATCTGCTGCTTCCTGTTAACCGCCGCCACGGCCCAGACCCAAATCCAACCCGGCGCGGACGGCTACGACTTCCCGACGGAGGACGACTTCAAACTGGGCAACCTGGAACTGTTGATCCACGCGCCGCCGGCCCTGCCGCCCGCCGCCCACCCCGCCGGCGATGAACTGCCGGCCTTGACCGGCGACCCCGCCATGCCGCTGCCCGCCCGCGCCGCTACCAAGCCCAACCGCCTGGCCGCCGCCTGCCGCACGACGGATAACCCGGAATCCTTCTTCGCCACGTTCCTTTCCCTCCTCATCCCGGCCGATCTGCCGGCACCAGCAGCATCCGCGACGGCAAAAACTGCCGATACCCGACCTTACTCCTACTGAAATAGGGCATCCCGCCGCAACCGCTAACCGCGTGAGGTGCCCGGAAGGGCCGGCCGCTAGGCCGGAGCCGCGCAAGCGGCCGAGCGATTAGCGAGCCTGGAGGGGACCGACCCCGGCCCATGGCCGGGGACACGCCCCAATTTAACCGAACTACACGTCTTTACCCCTCTCGCTGATTCATCCAATCCACACAACCTAATTTTCCAATCCATGCGATTTTTAAAAACCTGTTTATTCCTCCTTCTCCTGGTGACGGCCGCAAACGGCTACGCGCAGGGCGAGAAGGACCAACTCTATTCCATCAACCGTTTCCACCTGGCGGACGGGCAGGAGGCCGACTTTACCAAGGCCATCCGCGCGATGTCGGACGTTTACTTTGCCGGTGGCATGGACCACGACGTGCAGTGGTACAGGGTGGACGATAAGACCTATGACGTCGTCAGCCCGATCAATGATTATGCCGATCTGGACCGGATTGACGCTAAGTTTAGCCGCGCCCGCGCCGGCGCGGATTCTACCGTCCGCAAGGCAGCCTTTAACGAGGAGAAATGGTATAAAATGGTTAGCAGCCAGGAATCCATGGTCCTGATCCGCCGGGCGAGTGCCAGCTACCGGCCCGCCGGCAGCATGCATACCGATCTGACACCCTGCCCCTACGCCAAAATACTCACCTTTGAGGTGAAGGAAGGCGTTACCTGGACCGACCTGGGTAAGCATGCCGCCGGCCTGGTCTCCATTATGCAGGAGACAAAAAGCCCGCTGGACATGAATTTTTACACCATGGAATACGGCGGTAACTCGCGGACATTCCAGGTGGAATACGTGGGCACAAATGCCGCCGCCGTGGAAGCCGCGCTGAAGAAGGGCAAAGAACTGGGTGGCGACGCACTGAAAAAGTGGCAAGCACGGGCCGGCGACCTGGCGGAACAGGTAAGCAAGGAAGGGTTGACCTACGTGGCCGACCTATCGCAAGTGGGTGCCGCCCCGCCTTCCAATCTTTACGCCGTGCAGATCGAACGCTTCGACCCTAAACGGAAGAAAGATCATCTAGCCGGTTACAAAATGATCACGGATGCACTCCGCAAGGGCGGTGCCGACCTATATTGGAGTTCTTCGATGCTTGATGACGGGACGATCTATAGCGTCGTGCCGATCGACCATATGTCGGACATCGACGGCATAATGGATCAGATGAAGAAGCGTAGCTACCAGGTAAAGCAGGAGGATTGGGCGAAAATCGGTTCCGTGATGGACAAGAGTCCGGCTTCCTACGAAATAGTAGTCGTAAAAGAGCACCCGGAACTGGGTTTTGGAATGGACCGATTCGATCCGGCCGTACACACCGCTATCAAGCAGTACGACATGGACATCAAACCCGGCAAAACACGGGAAGCAATGGCTGTGATCAAGGAGGCCGGAGAGTTGTGCAAGAAGTACGGCGGCCTGGTGCCCTTCCAGGTTTTCACCTACGAAATGGGCGGGGCTTCGGACCGCATCGTCGTGCGCGATTACGGCAAGAGCAAGGAGTGGATCGACGCCACCAACACCGCCGATCACAAGAAGATGGGCAAGGACTATGACGACTGGGCCGGCCGCCTGATGGAAGTCATGACCCCCGTGTCGGAGACTTTCGGTCGCTTTTCTCCCGAAACCGCTTACCTGCCGGAGGCAAAATAACGCCTCTTCCCCCAAAAGCGTGTTGGATTCGATGCTCCTCATTCACCGATCAACGGTGGGTGGGGAGCTTGAATTTTACTCCTCTTCCCCCCACACATCCTCGGCCATGCTGCGCCGTACATCGTCTTCGCGGTAGGCACTTACCGTCTTCCAAAGCAGGTCTTTCAATTGCAGCAGGTTTTCCTCCGATACGGCGGAGACGAAAATGTGGGGCAATTCGGTCGGGATGTCCGGTTTGATCATTTCCTTTAGCTCCGCGTCCACCAGGTCGGCTTTGGTGAGGGCCAGCAGGCGGGGCTTGTCCAGTAGTTCGGGGTTGAACTGCTCCAACTCGGAGAGCAGGATGGCGTACTGTCCGGAAATACTGTCGGCATCGCTGGGGACACAGAACAGCAGGGTGGCATTGCGCTCGATGTGGCGCAGGAAACGGTGCCCCAGTCCCTTGCCCTCGTGCGCACCCTCGATGATACCGGGAATATCGGCAATGGCAAACGAACGGCCGTCGCGGTACTGCACCATGCCCAGGTTGGGCCGGATGGTGGTGAAGGGATAGTTGGCGATCTCCGGTTTGGCCGCCGTCAGCACGGAGAGCAGGGTCGATTTTCCGGCATTAGGGAAACCCACCAGGCCCACGTCGGCCAGCACTTTGAGTTCCAGGATGATCCAGCTTTCGATCCCCTCCTCGCCCGGTTGGGCGTAACGGGGTGTCTGGTTGGTGGGTGACTTGAAGTGACTGTTGCCCTGACCGCCGCGACCGCCGGGCAGCAGAATATGCTCTTCCTCGTGGGTGGTTACCTCGAACATCTCCTCGCCAGTTTCAGCATCGCGGGCAATGGTGCCCAGCGGTACCTCGAAAATCACGTCTTCGCCGTCGGCCCCGTGGCTGTGATCGCCGGAACCGTGACCGCCCCGCCCGGCCTTTACGTGCTTTTTGTACTTGAACTGCAGCAGCGTCCAGAGGTTCCGGTTTCCGCGCAGGATGATGTGACCGCCCCGGCCGCCGTCACCGCCGTCGGGGCCGCCCTTGGAGGTGATCTTGGAGCGGTGCAGGTGGGCCGAACCGGCCCCGCCGTGGCCGGAAATACAATTGATCTTTACGTAATCGACAAAGTTGGATCCTGCCATAAGATAGGGGAATAGCTGGTTGTGGGGAAACGCGACGGTCCGCGCAAATAAATTGAAACGCTCGCTGAGTAAAGGCGCCTTACCGCCGCCTTCCGAACTAGGGGTACACCTTCGGTCGCGGGAATGTTTGTTTTACCCGCTCTCCCGGCCCGAAATGAACTTTCACCCCCGCCCGAACTTGTAGCAGCATCCGGCCCGCCCTCATCGGTAAAACACCGCAACGGGGGGGCGCAGCAAAATTACGTCATATGTCTTCCATCCTCATCGCCGGCGGAACCGGATTCGTCGGCAGCCGCCTGAGCGAACTGCTCGCGGCCGACGGCCACCACGTCAGCCACCTGAGCCGCAGTGCGCGGCCGGAGGCCGAGTTTACAACTTACGAGTGGGACGTACGGGCGGGCCTGATCCCCGATGAGGCCGTGCTGGGCAAGGATTATATCATTAACCTGGCCGGGGCCGGCATCGCGGATGCCCGCTGGACGGACCGGCGTAAGCACGTCATCATTTCCAGCCGCACGGAAAGCACCAAACTGCTGGCCGCAGCCCTGCAACGCACCGGCCACCGGCCCAAACTTTACCTTTCGGCTAGTGCCGTGGGCTATTACGGCAACCGGGGCGAGGAACTGATGACCGAAGCCGCCAAACCCGGAAAGGGTTTTTTGAGCGAAAGCTGCATCCGTTGGGAAGAATCCGTGCAGGCGGTAGCCGAGCTGGGCGTGCCGTGTTTTATCAACCGCACGGGCATTGTCCTGTCGCCCGAGGGCGGGGCACTGGAGAAAATGTTGCTGCCGATGATCGGCCGCGTATCCACCTACTTCGGTGACGGGCAGCAGTGGTACTCCTGGATTCATATGGTCGACATCATCGGCATTTACGCCCATGCCATTGCGCATAACCTGACCGGCACCTACAACGGCACCGCCCCCAACCCCGTGCGCAATAAACAGTTGGCCGAGGCCATCCCGCCCGCCGCCGATAAAAAGGCCGTGGTACTGCCCGCGCCGGCCCTGGCCATGAAAGTAGCGATGGGCGAGATGGCCCATACCGTGCTGGATAGTTGCGCTTGCTCGGCGGCGGCCATCGAGGCGACGGGCTACCGGTTTCAGTTCCCGGAACTGAGTGCCGCGCTGATTGATTTGCTGCGGGACTGATTCGCTGATCTCAAGGAGGGGCTTACCTTTGCGCCATGCCCATCCGCGTACTCGTGATCCGTTTTTCCTCCATCGGCGACCTGGTGCTGACCACGCCGGTTATCCGCGCCCTGCGCCGGCAAGCCGGGGCGGAGGTGCACCTGCTCACCAAGCGTTCCATGCTGCCGGTCATGGCCCATAACCCCTACCTGGAACGTATCTGGACGATCGAAAAATCCGTAAATGAGATCGCGGGAGACTTACGGGCGCAGCGGTTCGATTACCTGATCGACCTGCACCGCAACCTGCGCAGCCTGCACGCCAAGCTGATCTGTTTTCCGGCGCGCTCTTATTCTTTCGACAAACTCAACTGGAAAAAGTACCTCCTCACCCGCTGGAAGATCGACCGCCTGCCGGATGTCCACGTCGTAGACCGCTACCTGGCGGCGGCGGCACCGCTGGGCGTGGCAAATGACGGGGCGGGACTGGACTACTTCATCGGCCCCGGCGAGGGGATCGACCCCGCTGCCGCCGGCTTACCGGCGGATTATGCCGCTTTCGTGATCGGGGCCGCCCATGCCACCAAACGCCTGCCCGAAGCTAAACTGGTAGAGCTATGCCGCGCTTACCGCACCCGGCCCATCCTGCTACTGGGCGGCCCGGAGGAACGCGAGTTGGGGGACCGCATCGCGGCGGCGGCGGGCGATCACGTCAGCAATGCCTGCGGCAAATATCCTCTCAATTCCTCGGCCGACCTGGTGCGGCAGGCCCGCGTGGTACTCACCCACGACACCGGACTGATGCACGTGGCGGCGGCCTTCCGCAAGCCCATCGTGAGCGTGTGGGGCAACACCGTCCCGGCCTTCGGCATGACGCCCTACCTGCCCGCCGGCGGTACCGATCTGCGGATGGAAGTAACGGGATTGGCGTGCCGGCCCTGTTCGAAGATCGGCCACGAGGCGTGCCCGCTGGGCCACTTTAATTGCATGCAACGGCAGGACGTGGAGAAAATGGCGGCGGCACTGGACAGGGTGGGGCGGGAGTAATTGCGTGAGGTGCCCGGCGGGCCGCTGTAGGGGCAGGGCTTGCCCCTGACCCGGAAGAAGGGTGCGCAGCACGGAGCGATTAGCGAACCCCATAGGGCACCGACCCCGACCCTCGGGAGGGGACACGCCCGAAATATAGTGCAATCAAACGGCCGTGGCTTTCTGCTGATTTTTTGGGCGTGCCCGTCCCCGCCATACGGCGGCACCGGGCGGCACCTTCCGGGGTTCGCTGTTCGCTCCGTGCTACGCACCAGGCCCTCCAGGCGCCTCACGCAGGTAACCCGAGATCATTATTGAGGCCGCAGTAGGTACTAAAAATCAAAATTACCGGGGTCCGGTCCGATCCGCTTGCCCTGATCCAGCCCACTGATGTAGGCCATCTCCTCGGAGCTGAGTTCGAAGTCGAAGATGTCGCCGTTTTCGTGAATCCGTTGCTGATTGGAGGATTTGGGGATCACGATAACGTCCTTCTGTAAGGCCCAGCGCAGCATCACCTGGGCAATGGATTTGCCGTGGCGGCGGGTGATCTTGTCTAACAGGTCGGTGTCGAAAAACTCTCCCTGCATCAGTGGCGACCAGGCTTCGTAGCGGATCTGGCGGGCGTGGCAAAAGTCGATCAGGTCCTGTTGCACCAGGCGCGGATGAAATTCCAGTTGGTTCACCATCGGCACGATCTCGGACTCTTCCAGCAGGTCTTCCAGGTGCTGCTGCAAGAAATTACTCACTCCGATGGCGCGGACGCGGCCGTCTTTGTACAGTTTTTCCAGGGCGCGCCAGGTGTGCTTGTACTTGCCGGTCACGGGCCAGTGGACCAGGTAGAGGTCCAGGTAATTGGTGCCCAGTCGTTCGCAAGATTTTTCAAAGGCCGCCAGGGTGCTATCGAAACCCTGATCGGAATTCCAGACCTTGCTGGTGATGAATACATCGCGGCGGTCCACTCCGCTGCTGCGCACCCCCTCGCCCACGCCCGATTCGTTCTTGTAGATGGCTGCGGTGTCGATGTGGCGGTAACCGTCCTCGATTGCCCAGCGGACGGCGTTGATCACCTCGTCACCGTCCTTTGATTGATAAACGCCCAAACCGAAGTAGGGCATGGGAATACCGTTGTGGAGGGTTACGGTGCCGGAAATGTCGGTCAGTTGCATGAGTGGGCGTTTGGTACGTGGCCTATAACAGAACGGGGTAGCAAGTGGTTTATCGGCAGGAAAGTTGCTTTCCGGGAAGCAAAAAACATGGGCAAGAAGAAAAAAGATAAGACGAAAAAGGCCGACAAACCGCGTAAAGTCAAGAAAAAATGTTGCAAAAAGCATCTCAAGGAAGGCAAGACTTACTGCAAAAGCTGCCCGGTACGCGCCAAAATCGAAGGGTGGCTGCCGGCAGATTACCAGGGCGAGGGTTAATCCGTGTTTTGTCCTCCATCCGTCCCGCCAAAAGGCGGCGGCGGGCGTACCTTTGGTGGATGCCGATTACCCGATTCTTGCCGGCTGCCCCCTGGGGCAGACCGTTTACCTTATTGCTACTCGTATTATGCGGGCAACTGAGTTTCACCGTTTTGGCCGCTCAGTCCACAGCCGAGTCTACTTTCATCGTGCGGACGGCCCCCGGCCGCAGCCCGGCCGTGCCCACCGGCACCCTGGTGCGCCGCCTGGGGCCGGATACCTACCGCCTGACCTATCCCGCAAACGGTGCCCGCCAAAACCCCGCCGCCGCCCTGAACGCCGACCCCGGCGTGCTGCTCTGGCAGGTCGATGAGGCCGTAACCTTCCGCCAGACCCCCACCGACGAACTCTACCCCCGCCAGGCCACTCACCTGGAACTGGTGGGCCTACCCCGCGCCTGGGACATTACCACCGGCGGCACCGCCCCCAATGGCGACCGGATCGTGGTAGCTATCCTGGACGAGGGATTCGACCTCGCCCACGAGGATCTGCTCAACAACACCTGGACCAACACCGGCGAGGTACCCAATGACGGCATCGACAACGACGGCAACGGCTACGTCGACGACCTGCACGGCTGGAATTTTAAATCCGACCGACCCACCTTTCCCGATGCGTTACACGGACAGAGCGTGGCGGGTATTATCGGTGCGCAGGGTGATAACGGTATCGGCACCACGGGGGTCAACTGGTCGGTTGACCTGATGTATTTCGCCATCGAAACCGTCTCGGATATCGTGGCGGCCTACGAATATGTCCTCGATCAACGGGTGCGGTACAACAACAGCCAGGGCCGCGAGGGCAGCCTGGTGGTGGTGACCAATGCCAGTTTCGGCGTGGAGGGCGGCCGCTGTAGCAGCTATGCCGTCTGGGCCGATATGTACGACCGCCTCGGCGCGGCCGGCGTACTGACCGCAGCCAGCACCGCCGGCCGCTACTGGGACGTGGACGTGAACGGCGATATGCCCACCAGTTGCCCCACCGATTACCTCATTGCCGTTACTAATTCCGATACCCTGGACCGCATCTGGCCGTCCTCCGGCTACGGCACTACCTCCGTGGACCTGGCCGCGCCGGGGGAGCATACGTTTACCACCCGGCCCAACAACCAGTACGGTACTTTCGGCAGTACCAGTGCCGCCGCGCCCTACGTGACCGGTGCCATTGCCCTGATGTACAGCCTGGACTGTCCCCTCATCACCGAACGACTGCGAACCGACCCCGCCGGGCTGGCCCTGCTGATGCGCGGCCTGCTCCTCGCCTCCGTCGAACCCGTGCCCGAGCTGAGACAGCTTACCGCCACCGGCGGTCGGCTGGCCGTGGACCGCGCCCTCGATGCCCTGCTACAGGAATGCAATGCCTACCGTAATGGCGGCGGTCCGGAGGCGGGCCTGCGCATCCAGCCGAATCCCGTAAGCCGGACTGCCACCGTCGAGGTATTCAATAATACCCTCACCCTCGGCACTCCTTATACCCTCGAATTATACGATAGCGCGGGGCGTCTGGCCCGCCGCACCCGTCAGGCGGGTGGGTTTGCCGGGTCGCCCCTGCTACTGCCGACCACCGGTTTGGCGGGCGGATTCTATTTTCTCCACCTCACGGGCGGCGGTCTGAGTGAGTGGGGCAGGGTAGTGGTCAGGTAAGGGAGCCGGTGAACACTCACCGATATTAACCTTTTTGCGCCGCCGTATTTGCCCAGAAACCCACTTCTCCCATCGCCACCTCACTTACGTCCAACTGCTGGAAAGGCTCCCACGTAGCACCGGCCACGAGGGCCTTGCGATAAGCAATGTGGACCCGGTGAATCTCCGTATTGAGTTGGCGGCAAGTGGCTACCATCAGATCGTTGTGGCCGCGGATGGTGGCCATGTCCACATAGCGGTAGACGCGGGGGTTGTGGTCGTTGCCGCTGTGCCACATGGCGTCGATCATGAGCGGAAAAACACCCTGCCGCTGGTAGTCCCGGGCTATTCCGAAAGCGATGCCCTTACAGTTCCGCTCGCGCTGAAATTTTAAGCGGTAGAGGAAACGGGGAAGCGTTTTCCAGTTGAGCTGCCCCCCCAGCCCCGGCAGGAAACAGTTGATATCGGGAATGAGGCCGGCCAAGCCGATGGGCCGCCCCTCGGGGTTATAGGCAATGCAGGTAAGGTGCTTGTCCAGGATGGGCTTCATCTGCTGGAAGGTGGGGTAGACGTCGTCGCCGGAGAGCGGTTTAAAGTAGGGCCAGTGGGAAAAAGCGGCGTTGTAGGCGGCGGCAAAATCGTCGGCCCCCTCGCGGAGGTTGTTTTTGGTCACCTGTTTGGTGTACAGTCCGTTGCGTTCCCGGATGCGGGCGGCGAGGCGGGAAAGGCGGTCGATGGGGAACTCGGCCACGCAGCCGCGCATGGTCAGGCACTGTTCGTGGGGGGTATAGCCGCGCTCCTCCAGCCAGGTCCGGTAGTAGGGCGGGTTGTAGGTTTCCTGATAAACGGGCCGGTACCAGCCCCGCGTGAGCAGCCCCCAAAACTTATCCCGTTCGCCGAAGTTGATCGGCCCCTCCACCACGGTCATTCCTCGCTCGCGCAGCCAGTTTTCGGCCGTGTCCAGTAGCCGGTCGGCCACTCGTCGGTCATTGACAGCCTCGAAAAAGCCGATGCCGCCGGTGGGTAGCTCGTCGGGCAGTTCGGCGTGACGCTTCCGGTCGATAAAGGCCGCGATGCGGCCCACGGGGCGGCCGCGTTCGTCCTTGACCACCCACCGTCGGTGTTCGCCGGCGGCACAGGCGGGGTTCTTGTCGCTAAAAATTCCCTCGATATCTTCCCGTAACGGATGCACGTAGAGTGGGTCGCCCGCGTAAACGTGGTCGAGGGTCTGGTGGAAATCCTTCCAATCGGAGGGTTGGATGGTCGAATGACTGAATGATGGAATGACTGAATGATTGAATGGGCGAGAAGGTAGGATTCCGGGCTGCGCCCGTATTTTTTGAGCGACGTTGCCGCTGGCAATGTAGTTTCGGCCGTGCGTAGAAAGAAGTTTGCGCGTAAAAATTCTGCGAAATGCTCTGCCTCACTCCTCCTCCTCCTCCTCCGATCGCGCACGCAAAATATCCCGGTAGAGTTTGGCACTACTATCGCCAAGCCCTTCAGCGCGTTCTTCGATATCCGATTGGTCAAGGATTTCGAGGAGACAATTAATGCGGGCCTCGGTGTCGAAAAATTTGCTGATAACGGCGATGCGCCGGTTTTCGACCAGACAGTAGCCCGACTGAAAATTGCCCTTTTCGTAGCGGACGGTGTAATCGATCTCCTTGAAAAGCTCTTCGAGTTTCTTCAGACCGTGGCGAGTGTAGCGGATCATGGGCGCGAAGGTAAGGAGGATAGCCGGCCGGAGGGTTTTCGGAGGCTTATTTTTGTCGAGGTAAAGAAGCGGTTATGAGTCAGTAAGTTAGGTGAATAGGCGAGAGTGGTGAGCCGGAATAAGGAACAAAATTAGTCCAGATTTCGGAGGTGTTCGTAAATATGCGTGCATCACCCAACCAAATATTACTATCTTTTCCCCCGAAACCACACCCACACCATGAAGAAAATTGGAATTCTCTACGGACGCGAACGCTCCTTCCCGCCTGCTCTCATTCAGCGCATCAACGACATGAAAGTCGACGGCATCACCGCCGAGGCGGTCAAGATCGACAAAGTGGCCCAGGGCCATAACCCCGGCTACGCCGTAATCATCGACCGGATCTCGCAGGACGTACCCTTCTACCGCGCCATGCTCAAAAACGCCGCCGCCACCGGTACGGCCGTCATCAATAACCCCTTCTGGTGGAGTGCCGACGAGAAGTTTTTCAATAACGTACTGGCCGTCGGCCCCGCCAAGATAGCCGTGCCCAAAACGGTACTGCTGCCCAGCTACGAAAAGCCCGATGATACGGCCGACGAAAGCTTTAGCAACCTCGCTTATCCACTGGATTGGGAAGGGATGCTCGGTCACATCGGTTTTCCCGCTTTCATGAAACCCCACGCGGGCGGCGGCTGGAAAAGCGTCTATAAAGTCAATAATAAGGAGGAGCTGTTCAAAGCCCACTCCGAGACCGGCCAGCTGGTGATGATGCTCCAGGAGGCAATCGACTTCACCAGCTACTTTCGCTGCTACTGCATCGGCGGTAAATACGTGCGCGTCATGCACTACGAACCCCGCAACGAGTTCCACGAACGTTACAAGGCTCACTTCGATGTATCGGACGAACTGATGCAGGAGATCACCGACGGTGTACTGCAACTAAATAAGTGGCTGGGTTATGACTTCAACACGGTCGAGTTTGCCGTCCGCGACGGTATTCCCTACGCTATCGACTTCTGCAATCCCGCCCCGGATGCCGACAGCTGGTCGGTAGGCCAGGAAAACTTCGAGTGGGTGATCGAGCACGCCGCCAAGTACGCCATCGAGCGTGCTCAGGCACAAAAGCCGGGTCAGGATAACCTGACGTGGGGCGAGTATATTCGCAAGTCGGTGAACAAGGGTGCCTAATTCTATAACCGACTCAACGGTACAAAAAAGGAAGGCTGCCGACCAGAGGTCGGCAGCCTTCCTTTCTTTTTGCAGGTTCCTCTGATTAGTCGACCGCCACTACCGTACCCACAATGGTAAATACTTCCTCGCGCAGAGCATAGTCAAACACGATATCGAGTCCCTCCACGAACTCGTCCGTGCCGGGCCGGCGCATAAAGTAGCGGCCGTAAGCCCCGTCCACCTCCGGGTTGCCGATAATCAGGCCCGGTTCACAGGAGCGAAAGTAGAGGTAACCGACCGTTTGGTCGCCGTTCCGGTATTCAATGCGCTGATCGAGGGTAATGTCCTGTTGCACGGCTAGCAAGGGATCTTCCAGTGCCAGTTCATCGGGCAGTTGAGCGGGTAGCGTTTGGTCTCCGAAGGGTGTGCAGAATAACGGATTGCAATAGTTATAAACGAACATTGCGCGGTTGTCGATTCGGGTTTTACTGAAAAACAAACCCTCAAAACCGACGGCCCCCTGCCCCGTGTAGGTAGCGGTATCGAACTGGATGGTGTGGTCGAGTTTGAAGACCTCGGTTGACAGTTCCGCTTGCTGGGCGATTTGGCGTACCTCGTTCAGCGGGGTACCACCGCCGTCGTCGTCTTCGCAGCTGAAAGCGATGAGGACCAGGGAAAGAAGAAAAAGGGAGACATACTTGTTCATGATTAATAGGGTTGGTTCACCTTCCCAGACGTTGCTGAAACCCAAAAGCGTTGGTGGATAAGCAAATTACCGTCCCAAATGCACCAGCAGCACCGAAATATCCGACGGACTCACCCCACTGATCCGGCTCGCCTGACCGATCGTCTCGGGCCGCAGTTTGGTCAGCTTTTCGCGTGATTCCTTGCTCAGGGCACGCAGTTCGTTAAAGTCCATGTGGGCGTGCAGGCGGATGCCTTCCAGGCGGTTCATCTTATCCACCATCAGTTGCTCGCGCTGGATGTAGCCGGCATACTTGGCATTTACCTCGGCCATCTGGATCGTCTCGGCATCGTGGCCGGCCAGTTCGGCGGCCAGCTCGGGGATACGGGCGGCCAGTTCGGTCAGTTCCACGCGGGGGCGGGGCAGGATACTGCTTGCTTTTACTTGCTGGCGGAGCGGGGCCGAATCGATTTCGGCCAAATAGGAATTAAGCTCATCCGGTGCCACGCTTGCGTTATCCAGCACCCGCTGGATGGCGGCCGTGCCGGCCTCCTTCACGCGCACGCGCTCCATGCGCTCGTCCATGCCGCGCACGCCCAGGGCGTGCGCCAGCGGACTCAGCCGCAGGTCGGCATTGTCCTGCCGCAGCAAAATCCGGTACTCCGCCCGGCTGGTAAACATCCGGTAAGGTTCCTTGGTGCCCTTGGTCACCAGGTCGTCGATCAGCACACCGATGTAGGCCTCCGACCGCTTGAGGGTAAAGGCATCCCGCTCGTTAATTTTCAGGTGGGCATTAAAACCCGCCATCATGCCCTGCGCCCCGGCCTCCTCGTAGCCCGTGGTGCCGTTAATTTGGCCCGCGAAGAAAAGATTAGCCACCAGCTTGGTTTCCAGGCTGGAACGCAACTGGGTAGGCTGAAAAAAGTCGTACTCGATTGCGTAGCCGGGGCGGAACATTTTCACGTTCTCGAAACCCACGATCTTACGTAGGGCTTTGTACTGCACATCTTCCGGCAGTGACGAACTAAAGCCGTTCACGTACACCTCGCAGGTACTGCGCCCCTCGGGTTCCACGAATAGCTGGTGCCGGTCGCGGTCCGCAAAACGGTCGATCTTGTCCTCGATGGAGGGGCAATAGCGCGGCCCCAGCCCCCGGATACGGCCGTTGAACATGGGCGAGCGGTCAAAGCCCTCCTTCAGGGTCTCGTGCACCTCCGCACTAGTGTAGGTAATGTGGCAGGGCAGTTGGTCGGTCAGCGGCGGCGTTTCCGTATAGCTGAACCGCCCGGGATTTTCGTCGCCGGACTGTTCCTCCATCCGCGAATAGTCGATACTGCGGCCGTCCAGCCGTGCGGGGGTGCCGGTTTTCATGCGGCCCGCCTCGAAACCCAGTTCCACCAGTTGCGCCGTGATCCCGGTGGCCGCCCGCTCTCCGGCCCGGCCGCCGCCAAACTGCTTCTCGCCGATGTGGATCAGGCCGTTCAGAAACGTACCGTTGGTCAGAATCACCGAGTGGGCCGGTATCTCCAGCCCCAGACTGGTATACACGCCCCGGGCGCGGCCGTCCTTGACGATGATACCGGTCACCATTTCCTGCCAGAAGTCGATATTCGGGTGCGCCTCCAGCATCATGCGCCATGTTTCGGCAAACCGTTGCCGGTCGCTCTGCGCGCGCGGACTCCACATGGCCGGCCCTTTGGAGCGGTTCAGGAGCCGAAACTGCACCATCGTCCGGTCAGTAATAATTCCCGAGTAGCCGCCCAGCGCGTCAATCTCCCGCACGATCTGCCCCTTGGCCACGCCGCCCATGGCGGGGTTACAGCTCATCTGCGCAATGGTCTGCATGTTCATGGTGGCCAGCAGCACGCGGCTGCCCAGGTTAGCGGCGGCCACGGCGGCCTCGCATCCCGCGTGGCCCGCGCCGACAACGATCACATCGTAGGTAGGAAACATGAATAATTTGTTTTGGGGTGGTGGGCGCAAGGGCAAAGGTCGGCTTTCAGATCAACTGAACCAAACTCCTAATTCTCCTTGTTTAGCTTAAACTGTTTTCTTTCTCAATGCTTCGACAAAAATTACGGAAACCTGGGCTATTTCGGCAATTTGCTCGTCAGTTAAGGTGCCGATTTTAAGTAAGTTATTGACGACTTGCTCTCTTTTCTCTTTTACCCGCTCTTCCACTATTCTGTCGGCCATTTTCTCTGCCATTTCACTAGCCAATTTCTCTGCCATTTCACCGGCCATTTTCTCTGCCATCTCACCGGCCATTTTCTCTGCCATTTCACCGGCCATTTTCTCCGCCATCTCACCAGCTATCTCCTTGGCCATTTTCTCCGCCATCTCACCAGCTATCTCCTTGGCCATTTTCTCTGCCATGTCACCGGCCATTTCCTGCGCTTTCATCGTCGATTCAAAATCAATGGTCATCGCTATACTGGCCCGGTCGGAGAGAACCTCTACAAATCGTTGGTAATCTCTTCTTTCCTGATCCGACATATTCGCACGTTTCAACACTTCATCGGCCTCCTTAATTCCCTTTGCGGAAAATTCTTGCTTGATCTCGCTATTCTTTAAAAAGTATATCCATTCATCCAGCGTGTCCTTTGCGTTATCATCAAACTTGTTAACTTTAATGAGGTAAATTTCCGGATAAACATCCTCGATCTTATCCTTTTTAAATAGGTTTCTTTGGGCGGCAGTCAGTTCCAGGGGCTGGTTATCATGCAATCCTTTAAAACTCGTCGTGCCCCGGTAAATATAATCATTTCCCTGTCCCAATTCAAAATAAACAATATTAACGGAGATTATCTTTTTAACTTTGGTGTAATTGTCACCTTCCTTCATGTGCTCTATGATCGCCTTCGATATTCCATAGAGTACGCGAAGAAAGTAATCGAGAGCATAGGAGTTTTGGATTTCAATAATAATTAAATCCCCCTTCGTATCCTTAACCAGTACGTCTACCCGGTTAAACTTGTCTTGCTCCGTTTCTTTATTGCTCTCGCCGTCAAGAATTTCCACAATCTCAATATCTTCCTTTAGCAATTCACTGAGGAAACCCTCCAAAATGCCAAAATTGACTTTTTGTCGGAGCAATCTTTTGATTGCCCAGTCAAACCGGATGTGCTTTTTCTGTTGCATATTCAGGAAGATTAACCGTATGATAAATGCGAAAACCGGGGAGGGTAGGCCGGGGCGTTCTTAATCACTGGTTATCAAGCGAAAGATCGAGATTTAAATTACTCAACCTCAGGAAGAAGTAACGCCTTATGGAACCGATAAGTTACGCAAAGTTAGAGCGTGTCTAAAATTTTTAAGAACTGAGGATCAATGATTCGCTTCGCGGCTACTTCGTGGTTAAGGTTCTGGCTAGATAAATAATTCGCTTCGCGGCTACTTCGTGGTGCGCGCATAGCGGGTTACGTAAGTCAGTTTTTACGACGCCAGGTTCTTAAATGCTTGGTTCTCAGGAAGTAAAAATTTAGACACGCTCTTAGCAGAAGCAACAGAGACGGCAGTGTAACCTGGGCGTGCCCTTCCCGGTGGTCAGGTCGGTCCCTTCCGGGCTCGCTGTTCGCTCGGCCCCTCCGGCTACGCCTCCGGGTCTTTCTCCCTGCGGTCGTCACCCTCCAGGCACCTCACGCAACGCGATAAACCCGGAGAAGATATCCCATAAATGAAATCGGCACAGAGGGGTAAGAGCTATCGGTCGCTAGAAAATCAAGCACTCTATCTAATCACCTTTTTCGTCTTTAGCACCTTCATGGCCCGCACGTATTCCCTTGCCAGGGGCACAATCCGGACCCGGCTGGAACTCACGTCGTCCGTCCAGGTAACGGGCAATTCTTTGAGGTGGAGACCGCGCCACTCGGCCACGGCCAGCAATTCGGTACTAAAAAACCAGCCGTCACTCACCGCACCGTTGTCCAGCAGTTCACTCAGGCGATCGCGGCGCAGGAACTTAAAACCGCACATGCCATCGGAAAATTTGGTGCCGAGATAGGTTCCGAGCATCAGGTTAAAAACGCGGCTGGTCACTTCGCGTTTGATACTTCGGCCTCGCACGGTTGATTCCGGGTGCAGCCGTGTACCGTAAGCCAGGTGATAATCGTCGTGCGCCAGCGCGTGGTAAGCTTCGGTAAAGTGAACCAGATCGGTAGCCAGATCGAGATCCATGTAGCCGACCAGGTCGGCCTCGGAGTGGCTCCAGCTGGCCTTGAGGGCACGGCCCACGCCCCGCTCGGCCAGGGCGATCCAGGCAATTTCGCCGTACTGATCGGCCAGTCCCCGGGCCAGGGCGGGGGTATTGTCCGTAGAGCCGTTATCGGCAATCACGATCCGAAAATCCAGGGTGCCCCGGTAAAATTCCAGCAGGAACCGGCGCAATTCCAGCACGTTTTCCTCCAGTCCCGTCTCTTCGTTAAGTACGGGGATGGTAATATCGACGGAGAGGGTGGGGGCGGCTTGCATTGGCTCGGAAACAGCGCGGGGCGGGGTGGGGTTTAGCGCTGACGCCAGGTGCGCAATTCAAGCGTCAGCACCGTGTCCTCGGTGGGGCGGGGGCGGCTGATTTCCTCCCAGCGGGGTGCCCGCCACTTGCTGTCCGGCTCGCGGCTAAAGGCGTAGGGTTCGGTAGGGATGCCGAAAGTGTTGGTATCCAGACGGCCGTTGTCATTACTGTCCTGGTAGAGGGCCAGCGCAAAGGAACCGGCGGGCAGTTGGCTCAGGTGAAAATCCAGCGGTCGCCCGGCCCGGTCCACTTCCCGCACCAGGTCATCACGCAGGCTGCGCTGCGCCTCCCAGTCGGCGGGGCTGCCGTAGACGGCCACCCGCACGCTGCCTCCGGCAGCGGGCGGGCTGACGCGCAGCGTCAGCGTGGGGGAAGGACTGAACAGCCACAGTATTGCGGACAACAGGAGTAGGGGCATGACGGGATTCGGTTGGTTTTGGGGCGCAAACGTAGGCTATTCAACGTTCTCAGCGGAGGGTTGGTGCATTTTTAAGAAACATTTAGGGAGCAGGCTTACGGTAAGTCACTCGATTTTAACTACTTTCCATCATGAAAAGAAGGCTTGGAATTCCTACTACTCATCAAATGTGGATGCACTGCTTTAGAATTTACCTTATCACCGTACTTTACTTGCCCCTTATGGGTGTATGGATAATACCTGTAGGTGAAAGGATTATAGAGGATTGGGATGTGCTTTATGCGGTCACCTACCGGGGACTGTCGCCATTTATACGTATGCTTAAAATGGTACTTTGTACTGGATTAGCTGGTTTGTTTTTTCTACTTGTGTTTGGAGCGGTCGCCTATAGACTTACTCTTGTTATTGACCATATATCTCAGCTCCGTTGGTGCCTGATCTTGGCTGGGGTCGTTACGATAATTATTAATGTATGTATGGCATTCATACTAGTTAACCGCTCTAACTTTGAGCCGGTCAACGTTCTGGTGGGTTCGTGTATACTTAGTACCCCCCTCGTCCTTTACTTTATCCTCTTCTTCCCCGCCCGCCGCTCTCCCCGGCTAGAAGAGATACTGGATCAACTACCCTAACTACCTCGACCATGCATCCCCTCACCACTCCACTATTCCCTCGCCGTGAGGTCATTCGCCACGCCTTGTTGAGCTGGATGGCATCGGTGGTACTGGGTCCGGTGTTTACTCTGGCGGGGACCGCATTCTACGAGATGAGGAGCGGTGCCTTTGAAGGAATTAGTCCGGGTGATCTGATCCAAATTTTATATTTTTGGGTAATCGTGGCGGTAGTATCCATCGTTCTATCATCGCCCTGTTTTTTTATCTTTCGGTACGTAAATATTCAGCTCTCCACGGAAAGTAAGACGGTTGAAAAATTCCGCTCCTGGGTCATTGCCTGGGCGGTATTTCTGACCGGGTTGATTTTTTTAGTGTTTGCGCTGGTTTCCGAGGGGTTTAAGAATCCTGTCATCTATCTCGGTGCCATCGGTTACGCCCTTCCATTTGTGGGCTACTATTTTTTCTTTTTTCCGCCCCGGCAGCAACAGCCGATCTATGACGGAATACTGGACCAACCCGGCGACGACTGATACCGGTTCTGAACCGAACATTCCCCCCGCCCGGCACTTTCACAACAGCTCAACCACCATACCCATGCCTACCCTCGAAAATGCCCTGCTGCGCACCCAAGCCTACGTAAATGGCGAATGGCTGGACGCGGCCGACGGTGCCGCCTTTCCGGTAAAGAACCCCTTCAACGGTGATGTCCTGGCGGAAGTAGCCGACCTGGGTGCCGCCGAAACCAGAACCGCCATCGAGGCGGCTAACGCCGCCTTCCCCGCCTGGAGCGGATTAACGGCCGCCAAGCGATCGCGCCTGCTGCGCCGCTGGTTCGAGCTGCAGATCGAGCATACCGAAGAACTGGCTGAATTACTCACGGCCGAACAGGGCAAGCCCCTGCAGGAAGCCCGGGGCGAGATTGCCTACGGTGCTTCTTTTGTGGAGTGGTTTGCCGAAGAGGCCCGCCGCGCCTACGGCGACGTGATTCCCGGCTTCAGCGGCAGTACCCGCATCCTCACGATCAAGCAGCCGGTAGGGGTGGTGGCGGCCGTTACGCCCTGGAATTTCCCCAGTGCCATGATCACCCGCAAGGTGGCCCCCGCCCTGGCGGCCGGGTGCACGGTGGTCATCAAACCGGCCGAGGATACCCCGCTCTCCGCCCTGGCCCTGGCGGACCTGGCCCATCAGGCCGGTTTCCCGCCCGGCGTACTCAATATCGTTACGACCAACCGACCCGCCGAGGTGGGCCGCGAACTGACGAGCAACCCGCTGGTGCGTAAATTTTCCTTTACCGGGTCTACGGAAGTGGGGAAATTGCTTATGGAGCAGTGCGCCGGTACGGTAAAAAAATTGTCGCTGGAACTGGGCGGTAACGCCCCCTTTATCGTTTTCGACGATGCCGACCTGGACCGGGCCGCAGCCGGTGCCGTGGCCGCCAAATACCGCAACGCCGGCCAGACCTGCATCTGCGCCAATCGCATCTACGTGCAGGAAGGCTGCTACGCCGCCTTCACGGAAAAACTCGCCGCCGCCACCCGTAACCTGGTAGTCGGTGACGGCCGGGAAGAGGGCGTGGTCATCGGTCCGCTCATCAACGACGAGGGCCGCGAAAAGGTGGAACGACTGCTCACCGATGCCCTGGAAAAAGGAGCCAGGCTCCTGACCGGAGATCCAAGAGCGGCCCCCATAACCTGTTCCAGCCCGTGGTCCTCACCAACGTGGATGACGGCATGGCGCTGAGCGAGGAGGAGATTTTCGGCCCCGTCGCCCCCATCTACAAGTTTCGTACGGAAGCAGAAGTGATCGCCCGCGCTAACAACACCCGCTTCGGTCTTGCCTCCTACTTCTACGGCCGCGATCACGCCCGCATCTGGCGCGTTGCCGAGGCCCTCGAATTTGGGATGGTCGGCATCAATACCGGTAGCATTTCCCACGCCTCTGCTCCCTTCGGCGGGGTGAAGGAAAGCGGCTTCGGCCGCGAGGGGTCCAAGTACGGGTTGGACGAGTACCTGACGGTTAAGTACTTGTGCTGGGGGGTGTAGGGTTTAATACGTGGTACGTAGTAGTTAGTACGTAGTATAACCACGAACTAGGCTGTCCAATCTATTTAGGTTTACCCACTACAGTTTTAACGCTATGTCAACTTCCCGTCACCCCTCTCCTTTGGTGAGGGGCCGGGGGAGAGGTCTCCAAAAAGCGAGTGCAAAACCTGTACTGACTCAAGCCTGATAAACTGGACAGCCTAAACCACGAACCATACGAAGTGCTACGTACTAACTACTACGTACTAAAGTACTAATCACCGCGGTACCTCGATCGACTTGATGATATCCTCGATGACCTCGCGGCCGGTGTAGCCTTCCATTTCGCGCTCGGGCGTGAGGATGATGCGGTGATTGAGTACGGGGTAGGCGACGTACTGGATGTCGTCGGGCGTAACGAAATCGCGGCCGGCGAGGGCGGCGACCGATTTGCTCATTTTCAGGATGCCGAGCGAGGCGCGTGGGCTGGCGCCGAGAAAAAGATCGGGATGCTCGCGGGTGCGGTGGACCAGGGCGGCGATGTAATCGAGTAGCTCGTCTTTGATGTGGACCTGCTCGATGAGGCCGCGAAATTCGCGGATGTCCTCGGGGCCGAAAACGGCCGCTACGTTCTTTTCCTGCCGGTGGCTGAAATCGTCGCGGAACCGCCGCAGGATGAGTTGCTCCTCCGCTTGATCGGGATATTCCAGGTTGATCTTGATCAAAAAGCGGTCCAGCTGACCTTCGGGTAGCTTGTAGGTTCCTTCCTGCTCGATGGGGTTCTGCGTGGCGATAACGAAGAAGGGAAAATCCATCGGGTAGGTCCGGCCGTCGATGGTTACCTGGGCTTCTTCCATCACCTCGAACAGCGACGCCTGGGTTTTGGCCGGTGCGCGGTTGATCTCGTCGATCAGCACGATGTTGGCGAAAATGGGGCCGCGATTAAACGTAAATTTAGAATCGGAGAGGTTGAAGACCGTGGTTCCCGTCACGTCGCTCGGCATCAGGTCGGGCGTGAACTGGATGCGCGAATAGTCGGCCTGTAGGGTGCGGGCCAGCAGTTTTGCGGTCAGGGTTTTGGCAATGCCGGGCACACCCTCCACCAGCACATGGCCGCCCGCGAAAAGGCCGGCCAGCATCAGGTCCATGAACTCCCGCTGGCCGATCACCAGTTTACCCATTTCCGCACGGGCCTTGCCGGCGGCCTCCCGCAGGCGGTCCAGTTTCACCCGGTTCTCGGACGCGGCCGTGGGCGCGGGGCCGACGGTGGTTTCGTCAAAAGTGCCGCTGGTCCGGTCGAGGAAGAAGGGGCGGTCGACAGGCGTCCCGTCCGTCGGGGCGGTTGGTTCCGGCTCCGGGTTCGGATTGATCGGCGAAGCCTGCGGATCGGCGTTTTCTGCGGCCTGGGGAATATTAGTTGGTGGGCGGTACTGGTCTTCGTCGTGCATAGCGTGGAAATAGAAAGGAGAAGCGGATGGGCGGGTGAAAGGTTCAGATTTTTAACTCCGGTAAATGGGTTCCAGGCTGCGGTAGAAACGCAGCAGCGAGCCGTCGTCGAGGTAGGTGACGCCCTGTACGAAGCGGATTTGAGTCAGGGCGTTTTCCCAGACGGTTACGGATAGACCGGTGCGGTCGGCCAGTTGCGCGGCCGTCAGTTGCGGTCCTTCGCGGTATCGGATACCGTGCCGTTCGTAGAGGTGCTGCCAGAACAGGCCCACCTCCTCCGTTGCCAGTGCCCAGTGTTTGCCGTTGAGTTGGCCCAGCCGCGCTACCGTTTCCAGAAACTGGCGCGAGTCGTTGCGGCGGGGTGCCAGGTAGGGGATGATCCGCTGCCGCCGCTTGCCCCGGAACAGGAGGTAAAGCAGGCACAGGCCTAGTAGCAAAAACCAGGCCGCGGCCAGGCCCGGCTGCCCGAGAATGTAACTCAGGGCGTGGTTGGGACTCAAAAACTGCCGCTGCCCGAAATCGGGGCCCTGCGGGTTGTTGCCGGACGGCGGCGGTGGCGGCGGCCGGTAAGACCGGCTAAATTCATCCCAGTATATGTTGCCGCCGGGCGGCAAATAACTCAGTACCGCTGCCACGTAGGCCTGATTGTCGAGGGTGTCGGCCAGAAAGTAATTGGTGAACGCAATGGGATTGCTGTGCAGGTAAAAAATCTCCGTCTCCCCAGGGGATGCGGATAAAATTTACCAGCGTATCGTTGATCGTGCCCAGGGGCGTCGGGCCGAATTCCGCATCGCACAGGTAGGTGGGTGAGAAGGCTTGCCAGGAGTAAAAACTCGCTTTATACGAAGTATGATATTGAAATACATAGGCCGAATCTTCCATCAGATCGGCAGCGTTCAGGCGCAGCCGCGCTCGTTTCACGTAGTTGTAGGCGTAGTAATCGTGGCTTTGGCCATAATAGTTGTAGTCGAGGTAGCAATCCCCCAGCCAGATTTGGTCCAGCAGATTGGTTGGGATGTAGTTGCTAAAAATAAAGGCGGAATGGCCCCGCTCCACAAAATCCAGCAGGTGGTCGATATCGTTCGGTTCCGCATAAATGTTAGCCCCCACATACACATAGTGGGCGGGAGTATCCTCGTCCACCAGATCCAGCACTTGCAGGCTATCTTTCAACACTTCCAGCGTGTCCGCCCGCTCGCGCAGCAACTCGTGCATTACGTACAGGTCATAAGGATCCTTCTTACCGATCCGGTAGCTCTCGCGCCAGCTGATCGGCCAACACGCATAGACTGCCACCACAATGCCGGCGGCCGCCAAAACGGCGATCAGGATAAAACCGAGTTGCTTAGGCATGCGCGGCTTCGTTTAGGTGGTAGTGCTGCTCCACGGCGCGGCGCAGTTCCAGAAAACGCTCGTTCACGCCCCGGTAAGACAGCCGGTCCAGCGGGTACTCGCCGTACCAGTGCCGCTCGTAGTCCAGGGTAACGCGGCCGAACGCGGCGGCAAATTCGGTCTCGCCCATTTCCCGCAGGTAATCGCGGTTCACCTTGTCGCGTTGGTAGCGGATCAGGCCGCCGCGGTCCAGGGTTTTCAGCAGGCCCAGGTAGTGCAAACGTACGGCCAGGGTAAATTGCTCCGCCTTTTCGGCCCGCGTCAGCAGGCTGTCGGCCTCGGCCGTGGTGATGGTTTCTTCCTCTATTTCCTCCAGCCGCACCGTCGTGGCCGTGCGCGGTTGCTTGTGCTCGATCAGTTCCAGCGTGTCCAGCACGTAGTAAATCAGCACACCCAGCAGACCCAGGGCCAGCAAGATGAGCACCACTTTCATCCAGGGCCGAATGAAAGTAGGAGTGTCGGCTTCATCCGGTTCCTCCTCCTCTTCCTCCTCCTCCTCGTCTGCTTTTTTATCCCGGCGCAGTTTGTTGACGTCCTTTTTATTGCGGTAATACACCAGCCCGTCCGTCAGCCGCGCCAGCTCCGTCGAGTCAAACCGTTGCACGCTCGTGGGGTCGTCCGCCCGTGGGAAAGGCTCGGTCGGCACCGGCTCTTCATAGTCCGAGTCATCGTAATAATAGTCCTCTTCGTCCTCGTCCGGCACCTCGATCACGGGCGGTTGCTGGGCACGCAGCCCTTCGCTCGGCCGGCCGGGCAGCAGGGCCGCCGTCAGCAGGGCGCAGGTGAGGAACAATCGAAAGAGCGGGGATACGGGCATTCGGTCTTTTTCGGAAGGGCTAATTTACGGAGAATTTCCCGTTGCGGGGTGGCCTGTCGCTACCGGCAGCACCCGGTCGGAGCATAGCTCCGGGTCGGAGCACAACTCCTGCCGCCGTTTGACAAAGTCGGGCTACCGCAGATTTTGTACCTCCCGAGTTACAGAACCTTGGGTAAATCAGGTCGGTTTAAAAATACGGCGAAGTCTTTGAAGTAACCAATACCGCTCATCTTTTCTCCGTCTCCCTTTTACAACTCTCGATCAGCCAATTAATCGTTTTACCATGCAACCGACTTCCATCACCGTACAAACTGCGGTAGCCGCCCCCATTGCCAAGGTCTGGAACAACTACACCGGTGCCGATCACATCACCCGGTGGAACTTTGCCGACGCCGGTTGGCACTGTCCCCCGAGTAACCAACGACCTGCGGGTGGGCGGCACCTACCACGCTCGCATGGAAGCCCGCGACGGCACCTACGGCTTCGATCTGGAAGCCACCTACGACGAGGTCGTCGACCACGAAAAAATCACCTACACCCTCACCGACGGCCGCAAGGTCATCACCACCTTTACGGAAAAGGGCGGCAAAACCGACGTCACGATCGCCTTCGACGTGGAAAAGGATAATTCGGCCGAAGCACAACAACAGCGCTGGCAAGCTATTCTGAATAATTTCCGGGATTACGTGGAGAAGGAATGATGGGGAAAGTGGTTTGGTGGGGGAGGGGTGTGACCTCCGGTGGCGCATGGTGTGTGACCTCCGGTCGCGCGAATTTGGCCCTGCGCTACCTCCGGTCGCGGGGTGTGCCGCAGGCACGCACGTGGGGCGCAATTGCGCCTGCGCGCACCCGACGTGGGCGTCGGGACCCCTTGGTAATACGCGCAATCCAACCCTTCACTAACCGGATAAAAATTCCGGGCGGTGACAACTTATTCTAGATGATCGGTATCTTAGCCGGCCCTGGAATTACCAAAAGTTATTTTTCCCGATCATTCTTGCGTTATTTTCTCGATAAATCGGTATGTCGGATCGCGGTTATAAATATTTTAATTTTCAGAAAAATGAGTTACTTTTTCAAATACAGCTTACTCACGTTTTTTCTCGTTATCTCCTGCTCCCTATTTGCTCAAACATACTTGCAATTAGGGTTGGGTGTGAGAAAACTAAATGTAACGGAAAACGAAAGTCCTGACGATCCATTTGAGGTAGACGTACATGGAAAGCCTTTCACGCAAGCCACAAAGTTTTTGATCAGTTTAGGGGCCAGACGGGAAATCTCCGAACGGTTCAGTTTGGGAATGCAATTTACGTACCAGAAATACGAAATGGAAGGAGATCCTCAAGACGGATTTATTAACTCAACTGCTTTGGGGTTCAATCATTACAGAATTTATATACCCGTAAGTTGGGAGTCGGCAAATAGCTGGATATTTACTTTTGGTCCCGAAATTAGTGTGTTGAGAGACCACTTTTTTGTTTTTAGTATTGGGGGGGGATCAGCGTTCCGATCAATCGAGGTTCAATACGTTCCAGTACGGTTTAATGGGCGGGGTGGGGTACCGTTATAAAAGGTTTATCTTAAAACTGGATGTGGCAAAGGGCCTCTTTGTAGGGGAGCATGAGTTGTATCGGACTCAATACATTAAGCCGATATCCGCCATCGAGTTATCCGTAATTTATGAGCAGCCGCTGGGCAAGCAAAAGAAGCAGCGGCGGCGGTAGGGGGTGTGACCTTCGGTCGCATAGGGGGTGTGACCTCCGGTCGAGCGGTTTTGGCTCGCGCCACCTCCGGTCGCGAGGCGTGCCGCAGGCACGCGTGCGGGATGCAGTCGCGCCTGCGCGCACCCGACGTGGGCGTCACGACCCCGGTCGGTGTTCGACCTCCGGTCGAGCGGTTTTGGCCCCGCGCCACCTCCGGTCGCGGGGCGTGCCGCAGGCACGCACACGGGGCGCAATTGCGCCTGCGCGCACCCGACATAGGCGTCGGGACCCGACCAGGCAGCGGGGGTGCCGGAAATAACAGCGAAAGTGTACTTTCCTCTCTCACTCCTGCAACAAACTGAACGTCTCCGCGCCGGAGAGCCGTTCCGTGCCCCGGTAGGCGACGATGTAGGCTTCGGGGAAGCCGCCCTGGTTGATCTGGAGGCGGGCGGCACGGGCCTGGCGCGGGGTTTGGAGGCCGCCGCAGAGGTACTTGTAATAACCGTTTTCCTGGATGACTTCGACGGGGTAGCCGAGGGCTTGCCAGGCGGGGGTATCGGTGCGCAGGGGGGTACGGCTGGCGGCCAACTGGATGGCGTAAGTGAGGGGAACGGCGGTGCCGCCGGATTCAGGCGCGGGCGCGGTTGCGGATGTGGTAGCCGGACCGGTAGCGGGCGCGGGCGAGCGATTGGCGGCGGCCGGCGGGGAATAGGGGGCGGGCACGGCGGCTACGGTCGGCTCCCGGTAAGCGGCGGGGACGACGGCACCGCGCGTGGCGGTCTGGCCGGCGGCGGTGGGGTTAGCGGGCATGATCTCCCGGTCGAGGACGGCGGGGCGGCTAACGGCGGCCTCCCGGGCGGCAGTGGGAGGAGCGGCTACGCGGACGGCATCGGCGGCGGGCGGATCGACGGGGCGCAGGGGCGCGGCGGGGCGGTGATCGGCCACGGCGGCGGCCCGGGCGGCTGCTTGTTGCGGCGTAGCGGCGGCCCGGGCGGAAGCGGGCACCGCGGCCGGGCGGTAATCAGCCTGGTTGGTGCCGGCCGGGGTAACGGCGGGCTGGTAATCGGCGGCGGTGGGCGGCGGGGGAGAAGCGGCTACGGGCGGATTGGTGACGGCCGCTGGAATCTGGGCCGGGCGGGCCGAAGGACCGCCGGCGGCGGGCGAAACGGCCGCGGGCAGCGCGGCCGCCAGCGTGGGCGTGCTGATGAGGGCACCGTTTTCTACCTCCCGCTTGTAGTCGGCAAAGGCGGCGGCGAGGGCATCGGCTACGCGGTCCTGACCCTCGGTGGAAAGCAAGAAAGTTTCTTCCTCGCCGCTGCTGAGGAAACCGATCTCCACCAGTGCGCTGGGCATGGCGGTCTCCTTTAATACGACAAACCCGGCCTGCTTGACGCCCCGGCTCTTGCGCTCGGCGGTGGCGTGGAAGTGGTGTTCCACTTTTTCGGCAAAGCGGACGCTGCGTTCCAGGTAGGCACTCTGGTACATGGAGAGCAGGATGTGGCCCTCGGGGGAGTTGAGGTCGTAGTCGTAGTTCTGCTCGTAGTTTTCCTCCAGGCGAATGGCCTCGTTTTCGCGCTTGGCCACGGCCAGGTTGTGGTTGGCGGTATGGAGGCCCATGATGTAGGTCTCGGAGCCGCGCGTGGCGGAGCTGCCGGGCATATAGTTGCAGTGGATGCTGACGAACAGGTCGGCGTGGGCGCGGTTGGCGATGGCGGCCCGCTCGTAGAGGGGGATGAAAACGTCTTCGTCGCGGGTGAGGATCACCCGCAGGCCGGGGTGTTGCGCTTGCAGGCGGGCGGCCAGCCCCTGCGCGACGGCCAGCGCGATGTGTTTTTCGCGGGAGTTGCTACCGGAACAGCCGGGGTCTTTGCCCCCGTGGCCGGCGTCGATGACGACGGTGCGGATGTCGCCCGCCCCCGGCCGGACGGCCCAGTGGACGACCGGGATGATTTGTGTAGCTTTGCCGCTGCTGTACGGCTCCCCGCAGGAGGGAGAGTGTACCGGAACGAGGCAGGCATTATTTCCTGGTCCGTGTTCACGGCAGGGGGGATTTTTCAGCTCTCCGGCGGTCTGCGGACCAGCGGTGCCGCAAGCCGAAATCGCGCGACCGGAGGTCACACGCCACGTCGCGTGAGGTGCCTGAAAGGGGGCGACCGCAGGGAGGCAGCCCGCAGGGCCGAGCGGACAGCGAGCCTGGAAGGGACCGACCCGGAGCGACAGCGATGGGGCACGCCCGGAAAAAGAATACGCAACGATTGAGGAGGAGCTAAAGGGTAAACAAAGGTTAAACGCCGGGGCGGGGGCGTGCGAATGGAGGGGGCGGGGCGTTAGGAGGCTGGAGCCGAGAACGGCGAGGAATAAAGCAAACTGAATTGGTGAAAAGCTACGCTGCTGCATATGAGGGGATGGTGAACTGCGCGCGCGCGATGGCGGCCGGGGTTTGGCAGTTGAACGGTAAAGCGGGGGTGTCCTGTTTTACGGGCCTGGCTTTTTTTGTGCTGGTTGCGTGTTTACCCGCTTTTGCGGCGGCGCAGGTGCCGGCCCTGGAACAGTACGTGCCCGATAGCTTGCGGACGGAAGCGGTGACGGATACGCTGCCCGGTGATAGCCTGGCGGTGGGCCAACCGCTGGGGTTTGCCGTGTCGGGTGACTCGCTGGACGCGCCGGTGGCCTACGAAAGTACCGATTCGATGCGGATCGATATGGTAAACCAGCTGATCCACCTGTACGGCGACGCGAAGGTAACGTATACGGACATAACGCTGAAGGCGGCGCACATTGTGCTGAGCTGGGACAACAGCGTGGTGGAGGCCGAACCGATGCCCGATAGCTTGGGCCGCCCGGCGGGCCTGCCGGAGTTTAGCGACGGTACGCAGGTGTTTACCGCCGACCGGATGCGCTATAATTTCAAGACCCGCAAGGGTATCGTGTACGATGCCGTGACCAGCCAGGAGGACATCATTGTGCGGGGCGGGCGGTCGAAGTTCGTGAGCGGGGCCTTTGCCGATACCGACAGTACGCGGGCCGACGTGATCTATTCGGAGGGCGGGATATTTACCACCTGCACCGCCGACCACCCGCACTTCGGCATCAGGACGAGCAAGGCCAAGGTGATACCGAATAAAGTAGCCATTCTGGGGCCGTCTTACCTGGAGATCATGGGGATACCGACGCCGCTGGTGTTGCCGTTCGGGTTTTTTCCGCTGAAGCAGGGGCGCAGTACGGGCCTGTTGTTTCCGTCGGATTACGAGTACAGCCCGCAGTGGGGTTACGGCCTGCGCGATTTCGGGTGGTTTTTTCCGTTGGGCGAGCACTTTAACCTGAGCCTGACCGGCACCTATTACCTGAAGGGCACCTGGGGCGCGGCGGCTAACGTGAGCTACCGCAAACGCTACAAGTACAACGGCGGCTTTAACCTGGCCTACGACAAGCGGCGGATCGAGGACAATGAGGGTTTCGTGACCTTTCAGCCCTCGTTTAACCTGCGCTGGAACCATAACCAGGACCGCGCGGCCCACCCGACGGCCTCCTTCGGCGGGTCGGTCAATTTTCAGACGAATAATTTCCAGCAGCGGGTATTTAACGACTACCAGTCGGTGAGCCGCAACGTGATCAACTCGAACCTGAATTTCCGGAAAACCTGGACCGACAAGCCATTCAGCCTGACGGCCGGCCTGAGCCACAACCAGAACAATCAGACGCGGGTGATTACGGTCAATTTTCCGCAGGTGCAGTTTCAGACCCAGACCCTTTATCCCTTCCGCCGCCAGGAGCGGGTGGGCAAGGAACGCTGGTACGAGAAGGCCACCTTCCGCTACACCAATGAACTGCGGGGCACCTTTACCGGGCCGGACAGTACTTTTTTCGACCGGGAGACGCTGGTGGAAAAATCGCAGTATGGTTTCCGGCAGGACGCCACGACGGGCGTTTCCTTTAAAGTGCTGAAGTACTTCAGCCTGAACCCCTCGGCCACCTACCGCGAGGTCTACTATGGCAAGGCCCTGAGCCGCACCTTCGATCCGTTGCGCGGCGTGGAGGTGGACACCATCATCGACGAGGGTACCGGCCAAATAATAATCGATACCACCGACTTCGGTACCATCATCGAGTCGCTGGACCCGGGTATAAAGTCGTTTCGCACCTTCAATGCGGGGGCGTCGCTGACCACCCAGATTTACGGCACGGCCAACTTCCGGCTGGGGCCGCTGCGCGGCTTGCGGCACGTGGTGAAGCCCACGATTTCGGTCGGTTTTCAGCCCGATTACACGGGCAACCTCGTCTCGGTGCCGGATACGCTGGACCCGTTCAACCGCGACGCGGATATTTTTTACTCGCCCTTCCAGGGGCAAATTTTCGGGCAGCCGCCCACCAGCGAGGGGCAGTTTTCGGCCTCCTACTCGATCAACAACGTTTTCCAGGCCAAGGTCTACAGCCGTAAGGACAGCACGGAGCGCACGATCAAGTTGTTTGATAATTTCAACATTAACGGCAATTATAACTTTCAGTTGGATAGCCTGAAGTGGAGTCCGGTAGGCGTGCGGGCGAATACCCAATTTTTCAAGGGGCTGACGCGCATCAGCGGTCAGGCCACCTTCGACCCCTACGAAACGATCTTCGACCCGCTGAAGCGGCAGGCGGTGCGCCGCGATATTACAACGCTGCAAAACTCACAAACGCCGTTCAAGCTCACCCGCCTGTCGGGTACGGTTTCCACCAACATTACGGTGCGCAAGATCCGCGAGCTTTTTCAGGGCGTGGAGGAAGAAGTGGTCTCGGACATCGAGGAAGAGCGGCGCAAGCAGGACGAGGAAAGCCGGACGCTGTTTGAGGAAACGGACCTGCTGAGCCTGTTTGAGAACTTCAGCATCAGCCACAACCTGCGCTTCGACGTGAACCGCGGCTACTCGGCCGACAACAATGGTTTTCCGGTAGACAGCCTGCCGTTCCGGCTGGTGGCCAACTCGATCGAACTGCGGGGCCGCATCCAACTGACCGAAAACTGGAACGTAGACATCGGCAGCATCGGCTACGATTTTATTTCCAAGAGCATCACCTATCCTTTTCTCAGCCTGGCCCGCGACCTGCACTGCTGGGAGATGCGCTTCAGTTGGGCGCCGACGCGTAATTTTTACTCCTTCTCCATTGCCGTGAAACCCGGCACGCTGGACTTCCTGAATATCCCCTACCAGCGCAATAATGTGGACGGGCGCAGGCTGTTCGGGACATGATGGGGGAAGACGGGTAGGTTCGCAATTATCGATCGTAAGCGGTACGAGCGGGATAAATAAAAGAAACCGCCGGCCGCTTGCGCGGCCGACGGCCCGGAAATAGAAATCTAGCTTAGCGACTTGGACAAGCCTGCAAGCAGAAATCATGGGATTATAAAACGTAATAGGGTTTTAGGCGATTAAGGAAAAAAGCGGTTAAAAACCGAGGTAGCCGCGTGAATGCGACTTGGGATTAGGGGCCGCCGGCGACCGGTTTTCAGCAGGGGATAACGGGTAGGGGGAGAATCTTACCTTTGGGGCGAAGTTTTTTTGCGGCGGCCGGTTCAGCCGGCCCTGACTCACCCCAATTGCATGCACCCCGACCAACGTTACATTACCGCACTCCGCACCGCAGACACTGCCCTGCTGGAAGAAATCTACGACCGGCACGCCGGCACCGTCCGGGCCTGGGTGATGCGCAACAGCGGCACCGCCGACGAGGCCCGCGACCTGTTCCAGGACGCCCTGATCGACCTTTATCAATCCGCCGCCGACGAGTCGTTCACCCTCACCTGCCCGCTGGGCGGCTACCTCTTCTACCTGTGCCGCAACAAGTGGCTCAACCGCCTGCGCGAAAAAAAACGCGAGACGGAGGTAAGAAACATCGAGGCCGAGCGATATACCCCTGACCACACGATCGTCTCCAGCCTGGAGGCCGCCGAGACCGGCCGCCTGCGGCAGGAACGACTCGACCGGACCTTCGCGCAGCTCAGCGAAACCTGCCGCAAACTACTGCGGCTGCTGGGCAGCGGGCTTTCCTCGGCCGAAGTGGCCGAACGGCTGGAAATGACCGACAGCAACACCGTCTACCGCCGCAAGCATGCCTGTGCCGGGCGCTGGCGAACGCTCTACGACGAACTGCCCGATCTCTGAAACGACCTTCAACCCCCACCGCCATGACCGACGCCGATTACCTCCTCATCGACCGCTACCTGCAAGCCGAACTTCCCGCCGCCCAGGCGGAGAAGTTGCAGCGCCGTGCCGCCGCCGAGCCGGGCCTGGCCGCCGCCCTGGCGGAGCGGCGCGAACAGCATGAGTTTCTGCGTGCTTCGGCCGGCCGCGAGCAGTTGATTCAGCTCACCGACCGGTTGGGCGAATGGCACTTCGGGGCCGAAACCCCCGTGAAAAAACTGGTGCCGCGCCGCTCCCGTCGCCTCTGGACGGGCCTGGCCGCCGCCGCCGCTATCGCCTTATTATTGCTGCTCTGGAACCCCTTCCGGCAGCCCGATCTCTACCAAAAATACGCCCTACACACCCCCGCCGCCCTGGTGGAAAAAGGAGACAGCGATGCCGCCGCCGCCCGGGCCGAAGCGGCCTTCAACTCCGGCGATTACGCAACCGCTTTCCCGTTACTGACTGAGTACGCCGAAGCGCACCCGCAAGACGGCCAGGCCAAACTCCTGCTGGGCATCGCCGCCCTGGAGGTGGGCAACTACGGTGCCGCCCAGCGCAGCTTCAAACAACTCCGCCGCGCCGGTCCCGTCATGGCCGACTACGGCACCTGGTACCTCGCCCTCACGCACCTCAAAATGGGCGACGAGGACACCGCTATCGCCCTGCTACGCGACCTGCCCGGCAGCGATCCTTACCTGGCCGGGCGGGCCGAGGCATTACTCAAAGACCTGGGCAAAGACTACTAGAACGGGCGTATTTTTCGGGCGTGCCCCCGCCCCTGGCGGGTCGGGGTCGGCGTCTTACGGGCTCCCTGTCGGTCGGTGCTGCGCACTGCTCGCTACCGCTCGCCCCCTCCAGGTGCCTCACGCGGGTGACCGGCCGGTTTTGTCTTATTACGCGCTTTTTTCCCAATCGAATTTTTGCCTAACTATCCCTTAATCCCATCAACTAAACCCAGCCATGCGTAATCCCTTATTTTGCTTTTTCGTCTTCTTATTTTGCTTCTCCTCCACTTCCCTCTCGGCCCAGGTTCCCCTGCTCAGCGAAACATTCGAGAACAGCCTCGGAACGGCCCTGCCTTTCGGGGCCTGGAGTTTTTCGCCCACCGGCCGCGCCGAACTCAGCGTGGACCTTGGCAACCGGCTCCCCATTCAGTCCGATTCCGGCCCGGGAGCCGCCGTCTTTCAGGGCGAGATCGCCCTGGGGCACACCCTCACCCTGCCCGCCGTAAACCCCGTCGGGGCGGAGGAATTTTACATCAAATTCAACCAGTACTACCGCACCCGTCAGGATGCCGCCGTATTCCTGGATTTATCCGTGGACAACGGCAATACCTGGCAGCCGTTCCAGCTCAACGCCACCCTCGCCCCCGAACTGGAAACCTCCGCCTACGACGTACAAGTCGTCGACCTGGTTGCGCTCAACGGCGGCCCGCTGGGCGACGTGGCTCAGGTTCGCTTCCGGGTCGAAGGCCCTCCCTACTTCTGGGTAATCGACGACGTGGAGTTTTACGACGAGTTTCCGTTTCCGGTTACGTTGCCCGCTTATTTGGGCGATAGCCTGGCGCAGTACGGCTACCAGTTCACTACCGATACCCTGGGCACGGCCTATGTGGAGGGGCAGGTAGTGGTGCAGTTCAGGGCAAGTACGCCCGAAGCCACCCGTCAGGCCATCCGTGATACGTTGGGGGCCGTCAAGATCGATTCTTGCGTCTGCGACCGGCTGGAGTTGTGGCAAATGACCGACGGCAAGATCATCGGACCCGACGGCTCGCCGCTGGGGGGGAATAATAGCGGGATTACGGAAAAAGTCAAGGGGGCCACCTCCAGTTCCGATATCGACGGTATCGACTTCAACTTCTACAATTACGACGAACTGCTGCCGGGCGATACCACCTTCAACCAGCCCCTGCCGGCGGGCGGACTGTCCAACCTGGACCCCGCGCCCGCCGGGGCCGTCCGCATCGCCATCCTGGATACCGGCCTGGATAACAAGCACCCCAAGCTGCTGCCCTTCCTCTACGCCAATGACGATAGCGTAGCCGAGGTGCTGCCCACCGACGAGGACAACAACTGCTACCCCGACGACCCGCTGGGCTGGAATTTCGTGGACCGTAATAATAATACGCAAGACGACCACGGCCACGGCACGCACGTAGCGGGCATCGTGGCGGCCGGCCTGCCCGCCTGTACGGGCTGCAAGTACCAGATCATTCCCTACAAGACCCACGATTACCACGGCGTGGGCAATCTCTTTGCGGCCGCCTGCGCCACCTACCAGGCCGCCGTCAACGACAGTGCCGATATCATCAACGACAGCTGGGGCTACTACGGAAGCCCGAGTAAAATTCTGGAAAATGCCATCGACACGGCTGCCGTCTACGGGGCCGTCACCGTGGCCGCCGCCGGCAACGATGGTTACAATCTGGCCGATAGCCTCCAGTATCCCATCGGTTACCCCGCTGAGGGAATCGTGGGCGTAGGTGCCTATGATTCCACGCAGCTTTCCGATAACACCTTCCTGCTGGATCGCTGGGAGTTTTCCAACTACGGCTCCGCCACGGTGGATATCCTCGCCCCCGGCGTGGACATCACCAGCACACTGCCCAACAACACGATGGGCGAAAAGAGCGGTACCTCCATGGCGGCACCGGCCGTGGTCGCCGGGCTGGCCGTAATCTACTGTGTCGAGACCATTGATGTCGTGGAGGCAAAAGATTTTCTGCTCGGTGCCGCCCTCCAGTTCCCCTCCGATATCGGCTATGCCGCCCTGGACGGCAACCTCTACAATCCCGATACGCTCTGCCTGGTGCCGGTAAGTGAGGTTTCCTCCCCCGGCCTCACCTACACCGCCTACCCCAATCCCGCGCGGAATCGCCTCATGGTGCGTGCCTCCCTGCCGGTGGCGGGCATTGCCACCATTACCTTGCACGATGCCGCCGGCCGCCGCGTGCTGCGTCGGCGAGTGAACGGCTTAACGGAATACAGCCTGCCCCTGCAGGGGTTCCGTGCCGGTCTGTACGTACTGCGTGTCGAAGCGGCGGGCATGACCTGGGTGGCGAAGGTGCTGGTGTCGGAATGATAGCCACTGCGGATTTTACTCCCGCCGTCGCATCATCTTCACCTGTACCCCGGGCGTGAGCGAGGTGGTCTCGTAATCAAACCGTTTGCTGACGGCCAGACGGACCTGGGGGACGAAAAGAAAGATCATCGGCTGGTCGTCATAGACCATGCGCTGAAACTTCTTGTAGAGCGGTGCGCGCTCGGCGGGGTCGAGGGTGGTGCGGATTTGGTTGATGAGTGAATCGCTTTCGGCATTGCCGAAGCGGGAGCGGTTGCTGCCGTTGGGCGGGAAACTGGCCGTAGACCACAACTGGTAAGGATCGTCGGGTAACGGCTCGGAACCGAAACCGGCACCGAACAGGTCGTAGTTACCGGCTACGACATCGGCAAAAGCGGTGCGCGCTTCCTGGGAAACGATGTTGATCTTTACCCCGGCCTGACGGGCACCATCCTGGATGTACAGGGCCAGTTTCTGACTAAAGGAGCTACCCGTAAACGCGAGAAAATCCAGTTCCAGGTTCACTTGCCGGCCGTCCATTTGACGGTCCAGGGTGCCGTCGCCGTCACTGTCGGCCCAGCCGGCTTCCGCGAGAAGTTTATCGGCCAGATCGGCGTCGAAAGACAGGGGTTCCAGGCTGGTATCGTAGTAGGGCTTGCTGGGCAGGAAAGGACCGTTGATGCGGGTGGCCATGCCTTCGTAGACCTCATCGACAATGGCGTCGATGTCCAGCAGGTGAGCCAGTGCGCGCCGCGTTTTCGGATCGCTCAGGGCCGGCTTCTCCTCGTTGATGTTGATGAAATAGTAGTTGTAGGCCTCTTCGGTCACTAGATCGTAGCGTTCGGTAACGAAAGCGTTATCGCGCATGGCGACAAACTGCTCGATATCCAGTTCGAGGGCAACGTCCAGTTGCTCGTCTTTGAGGGCATTGGAAGCGGTCACCTGGTCGGGGATGATCTCGAAGATGACGGTGTCGGGATAAGCTTTAAGGAGTTTGTTATCCAGTTGGTCGCCCCACCAATCTTTTTTGCGTTCCAGCATTACGCGCTCCCCGGTACTCCAGCTCAGGAGGCGGTAAGGGCCGCTACCGCCCACTACCGTGTTTTCCCGGGAGTAATCGGCACCGTTCATCAGCTCGGCGAAGCGGGTCAACCGCTCGTCGGCCAGGACGGGATCGCCTTCTTTGGCGGCCAGCAAATCGTTGATCTCGATTTCCCCCATGATGCCGTCCGGGTCATACCGGTAGGCGGGGTAGGGGATGAGTGATCCCAGGGCCGCCTCGGTGAGGATGTAGGGCCGGTTGGTGCGGATGGTGAACCGGCGCTCGTTGGCGGGATCGGGCGTGAACGCCTCTATCATGTCGTAGAAGCCCCGGTAGGGCGCGGCATTGACGGCGGGGTTGAAGATGCACTTGAGGGTAAATGCAAGATCGGCGGAGGTAACGGGGCTACCGTTATCCCAGGCGGCCTCGGGCCGGATCTCGTAGGTGTAATCGACAACCTGACGGCCCGCCAGGTCGATCTCTTCGATCACCGGGGCGGCGGTAGCCAGCAGGGGAAGTAACTCCAGGGTTTCGGGGTCGAAATCAGTCAGCGACTGGAACATCAGGTCCGTTACGTAACGGGAGTAGCCCTGGGTGCTCAGGTAAGGATTCAGGGCAGTCGGCTCGGCGGGCAGCCGGACGCGAACGGTGTTGTCCTGGTGTTTAAAGGCGATTTTCGGTCCTTCAGGCTCCTGTTCCGTACAGCCTCCACAACCGGTCAGCAGGAGTAACAGGAGGCAAAAGGCGGTCAGGTAATGTGATAGATGGTGTGGTGTATGCATGCTGTCTTCAGGTATGTGAAGGACAAAGATGCAAAAAATGACCCGCTCAAAATTTGGGTTAACCAAGCTTTCTCAAACGGTCGAGAAGTTGTACTCCGATACGGAGCTATGCTCCGACCACGCGCTACGAGTGCGTCGGAGTACAACTCCTCAACCATTTGTTAGGCTTAGTATCCGAAAAAAGCCCGTACCCGGTCCACTACGTAGGTCAGTGTCTCCTCGTCCAGTTCGGAGTGCATGGGTAGGCTGATAACCTCCTTGCAGAGCCGATCGGTTACCGGGAGAAAGTCGATGGCGTTGGCGGCCGTCCCTTTGAAAGCTCCCTGATCGTAGAGGGCTACGGGATAGTAAATCATGGAAGGCACCCCGGCTTCCTGCAGGTAATTTTGTAGCTCGTCTCGCTTACCGTCGGCTACGCAAAGGGTATACTGGTGGAAAACGTGGGTACTGTTGGGCTGACGGTAGGGCGTGGTGAGTCCGGGAATGTCGGCCAGGTGCCGGTCGTAATAATTGGCGGCGGCAGTGCGGCGGTCGTTGTAATCGTCGAGGTGGGGAAGTTTGGCGTTGAGGATGGCCGCCTGGATGCTGTCGAGACGGGAGTTGACGCCCACCACATCGTGGTAGTAGCGGCGCCCCTGCCCGTGATTGGCCACCTGCTGAAGCTTGTCGCCCAGTTCGGCGCTATCCGCATTGATGGCCCCGCCGTCGCCGTAGGCACCCAGGTTTTTGCTGGGGTAGAAGCTGGTGCAACCGATGTGCCCCAGATTACCGGTGCGCTTGGTGCGGCCGTCGCTAAAAGTGTAGCGGGCACCGATGGCCTGGGCATTATCTTCCACCACGAACAGGTTATGCTTTTCGGCCAGGGCCAGGATCGGCTCCATATCGCAGCTCTGCCCGAACAAATGTACCGGAATAACGGCCCGCGTGCGCGGCGTGATGGCGGCTTCCACCTCTTCGGCCCGCAGATTAAAGGTACGGGGATCTACATCCACCATCACCGGGGCCAGGCGCAGCAGTGCGATCACCTCGGCCGAGGCCACGTAGGTAAAGGCGGGCACGATCACCTCGTCGCCCGGTTGGAGGTTTAGGGCCATCAGGGCAATCTGCAGGGCATCGGTGCCATTGGCGCAGGGGATAACCCGCTCGCAACCGAGGTATTCCGCCAGTGCGGCCTTGAAATCCTGTACGGCCGGCCCATTGATAAAGGCCCCCGACCGAATTACGTCGATAACGGAAGTGTCAACGGTCTCCTGAATGGCTTCGTACTGGGCCTTGAGATCGACCATCTGGATGGGGCGGGGCGGGGTGGGCATTTTTTAGTAGGTAGTACGTAGTCGGTAGTACGTAGAGGTTTAGTACGTAGAACTTAGTACGTCGTAGAGGATATTAACTTGATCTGCGATCAATGAGGGGTTGGTGGTAGGAGTACTCCTGCCGGCAAGCGGCGCGAATTTACGGGCTTGGGGGCGGAAAATGGACATATCAGTCAATGGACGTAGCGAGAAGGGGCGCAAAATTACACGGCTGTGTTAGAAGGGAAGACGCGGATAGTAACTTGGCCCCGAGCGTGAGGTGCCTGGACCGGCCATCCGCGTAGCGGTGGAGTGCGCAGCACCGAGCGGTAGCGAGCGGGTAAGGGACCGACCCGACCGGAGGAAGGGACACGCCCAAATAAATACTTTCTAAAATCATTCCTCCGCTAATCCGGCCAGCCAACCGCGCATTCGCCCGTGTAGTGCCCGGGCATCCGGCGAAAGGGTGGCGGGGTCATCGAGGAGGAGGCTGACGAAGTTCTCGGCCAGGATTTCCTCCGGGTGGATGATGTAATCGGTATTGCCGCCGGTGCGGACCTGGAAGGTGGAGTCGGCGGCGGGGTTGAGCACGACGGAGCCGCTGCGGCCGTTGCTGTCGAGCAGGAAATAATTGGAGGTGAAGGCCGCCGCGAAACCGGGCCGGGGTGCCGGGGTGGCGGCGTAATCGAGGGGCAGCCAGCGGGTGCTGTCGTCGTAACGGAAGACGTAGAGATCGAGCGCGTCGGGGTTGAGCAGGCGGCGGCGGGCCGGGGCGGCGGGCAGGGTGATGCCGTTGGTGTCGAGCGGCTCGAAACCGACCAGTGCGTAGGCGGCGGGCCGGGCGGCGGCGCGGCGGCGGCTGATAAGGTGGAAGATCTCGTGCAACAGAATGCGGCGCAGGCTTTCGTCGTCGGCCCCGGCCAGATCGGTGGGCGGGATGACGACGGCCCGGCCGCGCGTGTAATAGGTGTAGGGGCCGTACTGCGCATCGAAACCGCGCAGGAGCAGTACGCTGTCCGGCCAGGGAATGGTGAGGCTGTCGGCACGTTGGGCGGCCAGATAGCTCAGTTCTCCCAGCAGGCGCGTCAGCCGTTCTTGCTGCGCGGGGGAAAAAGTGCCCACGCCCCGGCGCAGGAAATCGAGGTAGCAAGCGGCCGTAGCCCGGCCGCCGCAGTTGTATCCAGCCAACTGGATGCGCCGGTCGAAGAGCGAGACGCGCTCGAAGTAGCCGTCGTCCGGGTCGGTGCTGATGAGGCGGGCGGCCGCAGCGGAATCGGGAAAGGCGAGCACGAACGGCAGCTCGGCCGTCGGTAGCCGCGTTGCCTCGGCGGCCGGCTGCCGCCGGCAGCCGGCGAGCAGCAGTAGACCAATGGCCACCGATAGAATGACGGGTAGATGGGTTAAATGCATAGGCTAACTTACGAAAATGCGGTGAAGACCGGAGTTATGTCGATAACCGGCAATCATTCGTAGATTCTACCATGCGGTGATGAACTAGTGCCGCCCCGCGTGTTTTCTATTGCAAAACCAAATCAATGAGACAACTTGTCCCTATGCTCTTACTCGCTTTGATGGTAGCGGGAAGCGCAACCGCCCAAAAATCCATCGAGTTCACCAAGTATACCCTCGACAACGGTCTGACCGTGATCCTGCACCAGGATGCCACCGCGCCCATCGTGGCCGTGAACGTGACCTACCACGTGGGGGCCAAGAACGATCCCGTCGGCCGCTCCGGTTTCGCGCACTTTTTCGAGCACCTGCTCTTCGAGGGAACGGAAAACGTCGCCCGCGGCGATTTCGCCAAGTTCGTGCAGGATGCCGGCGGCGTGCTGAATGCTTACACCACGAACGACCAGACGACTTACTATGAAATCCTGCCCGCCAACCAGATCGGCCTGGGCCTGTGGTTGGAGAGCGAGCGGATGCTGCACGCCAAAGTGCTGGAAGAAGGAATCGAGACGCAACGCTCGGTGGTGAAGGAAGAACGCCGGATGCGCGTGGATAACCGCCCCTACGGCCAACTGGCCGAGCAGCTGTTCGGAATGGCATACAAGGAGCACCCCTACCGCTACTCGACCATCGGCTCGATGGACGACCTGGATGCCGCCAGCGAAGCCGACTACCAAAATTTTTACAAGAACTACTACGTGCCCAACAATGCCGTGCTGGTGCTGGCCGGCGACTTTGAAATGGACGCCACCAAAAAGATGGTCGAGAAGTACTTCGGCACCATCCCCCGGGGCAAGCCCATTAAGCGCACAAAGACGGTAGAACCCGCCCTGACCGCCGAAGTGCGCGACACGTTTTACGACAACATCCAACTGCCCGCCGTGGTAATGGGGTACCGCATTCCCGGTAAGACCCACGCCGATTATCCCGCCGTGGATATGCTGGGCCAACTGCTGTCGCAGGGTGCCAGCTCGCGCATGAACCGCCGTCTGGTAGACGAAAAGCAATTGGCCGTGGCCGCCGGTAACCAAAGCGCCGGATTGGAAGATCCGGGTATCGTGCTGACTTTCGCAATCGCCAACGTGGGCGTAGAACCCAGCAAACTGGAAACTGAAATTAATGCCCTGATTAAGGAAGCCCGCGACACCAAGCCCTCGGAGCGCGAGTTCCAGAAACTGCGCAATCAGGTAGAAAGCGATTTCATCAGCGGCTACGGGTCCATGGAAGGAATTGCCGGTTCGCTGGCTGATTTCGAGACCTTCTACGGCGACGCCAACCTGATCAATAAGATGGTCGATAAGTACCTGGCCGTTACGCCGGATGACCTGCAACGCGTGGCCAAGAAGTATTTCACCGACAACAACCGCGTCGTCCTTTATTACCTGCCCAAGCCCATGTGATCGGAAGGAGCCGGACCCCGCAAACGCGGAAACGACCACCCTTCTCTTTTATCATCACACAAACCAAACCAATGAAATTTTATTCACTGCTTGTCGGCCTACTCTTACTAGCTATGCCGCAACTCCTTTCCGCCCAGGAAGATTTTCGTAAATCGGCCCCGGAACCCACCAAGGCCCCCGAAATTAAACTCGGCGACTTTCAGGATTTCAAACTCGAGAACGGCCTGACGGTCATCCTCGTCGAGAACCACAAATTGCCCCGCGTTTCCTACCAGCTCTACGTAGACGTGCCCCTGCGCGCCGAAGGGGAATATGCCGGACTTTCAAATATCGTAGGTGATATGCTGGGCCGCTCCACCACCAAGCGTACCAAAGCCGAAATCGACGATTCCGTTGACTTCATTGGTGCATCCCTCCGCACCAGCGGCAGCGGCGGTTACGGTGCCACCATCAGCCGTCATAAGGAAACCCTGCTGGCCACCATGGCCGAGGTGCTGCTGATGCCCAAATTTCCGGCCGAGGAAATGGATAAGGTGAAGCAACTCACCCTTTCCGGTCTCGCTTCTTCCGAGAACGACCCCGGTGCCATCGCCGGCCGCGTGACCAACGCTGTCCTGTACGGACTGGACTACCCCTACGGCGAGGTAACTACCCCCGCCACCGTGGAAAAACTGACGCCCGAACTGGTGCAACAGTATTATAATGAGTACTTCGTGCCCAACCGCAGCTACCTCGTCATGGTCGGTGACCTGAAGGGGGAGGAGGCAAAGCAGATGGCCCAGAAGTACTTCGGTGCCTGGAAAGCCAAGCCGGTGGTAGAGACCAAGATCGCCCGCCCCGTCGCACCCGAAGGTACCATGGTTCACTTCGTACCCCGCGCCGGGTCGGTGCAATCCAACATCATCGTGGCCCGCCCCATCAACCTGCAACCGGGCTCCAAGGAAGCCATTCGCAGCCGGATCCTGAACCAAATTTTCGGTTCCGGTTTCAGCGGTCGGCTCTTCCAGAACCTGCGGGAAGATAAGGGCTACACCTACGGCTCTTACTCCAGTTTCGACGACGACCCCTACGTGGGCAGTTTCCAGGCCACGGCCGAAGTGCGCAACGAGGTAACGGACAGCTCGATCACGGAAATTCTCTACGAGATGGACAAGATCAGCTCCGAAAAAGTATCCGACAAGGAACTGCTATTCGGCAAGACCCAGCTCATGGGTTCCTTTGCCCGCGCTATGGAATCGCCCCAGACCATAGCCCAGTACGCCCTGAACACGGCCCGCTACAAACTGGACAAGGATTTTTACGCCACCTACCTCAAGCGTGCCGAGGCCAGCAGTGCCAACGACCTGCTGGAAGTAGCCAAGGAGTACATCACGCCCAAGCGAATGCACATCGTGGTGGTAGGCGACAAGGCCGTGGCCGAGTCGCTGATGCCCTTCGCCACCGACGGCAAAATTCACTACTACGATGTTTACGGTAACCCCATCGAGATGTCCACGGCCGCCATTCCCGCCGACCTGACGCCCGAAAAGGTGATCAATAAATACATCAAAGCCATCGGCGGCAAGGAAAAACTGATGGCCGTCAAGGACCTCAGTATCACCTCTTCCGCCAGTATGCAGGGCCAGCCGATTACCATGAAACTGGACCGGAAAGGTAATAAGATGCTCAATCAGAGTGTGTCAATGATGGGAAACACCATGTTTTCCATGTCCTACAATGACGGAAAGATGAAAGCCGTGCAAATGGGCCAGGCCGTGCCGTTACCGGACGAGGCAGCTGCCGGATTGGCCATTCAGGCCCTTCATTTTCCTGAAATGGCTTACCTGGAGCGGGGCAAAATGACCCTTGACGGCCAGGAAACGATCGACGGCCAGAATGCCTACGGTGTCAAGATCGACATGGGCGGTCAGGAAATAACTGAGTATTATGCCGCCGAGAGCGGACTGAAACTCCGTACCGTGCTTTCCGAAATGGGCCAGGCTGCTACTTATGAATATGCTGATTATCAAGCAGTTGATGGTATCATGTTTCCCATGACCATTAAATCCGATCAGCCCATGCCCATGACGGCCAAGACCACGGAGATCAAGGTCAACAAGGGTATCGATGATACGGTATTCAGCGTAGAGTAGGGATTTTTGGGCGTGTCCCCGGCCTCGGGGCCGGGGCCGGGCTGTCCGGCACTCTCTCCGGCCGCGCTCGCGCGCGGCCTGCGTTCAGACAACGCCTCCCATCCCTCACGCAAGCCTTTGAATCAACAGCCCCGGATGCAACCGCATTCCGGGGCTGTTTTAGTGTACTCACCCAGATCGAGGACCTCCAGGTCCGAGCAGGGCGGCGTAGCCGGCCGTCCCTAAGATGAGCCGTGCTGACTGGTTACGTCTCGGACGTGGACGTCCTCGATCTGAGCGGCGTTGGCGGGTGGCGTATTCCGTCTCGGACGTGGGCGTCCGAGACCTTATGCTATTATCCCCTACCTTTACCTCATGGCCCGACTAGACAACGAAGTTACTCTCAGGCAAGCCCTTACCGCCCTGCTCAACCGGCCCAACCTGAAAACCGGTTACCGCCTCAGCCGCATCCAGACGGCCTGGCCCCGCATCTTCGGCCCCACCGTGGCCCTCTATACCCGCAGCATGACCATCGACCGCCGCCGGCTTTTCATCGCCATCGAAAGTGCCCCCCTCCGCGACCGCCTCAGCCGGATGCGCGAAGAACTACGGGTCCGGCTGAACGAGGAACTGGGTGAGGAGTATTTAAAGGAGGTGGTGGTGCGTTAGGGTGGTCTTCAAACAAATGGTTCTCGACCTCCGGTCGAGGGATTTTGGCTAACGACCTCCGGTCGGAGTTCACAGCCGACCTGAGGTCAGCAGCCAGATTCGCGCGACCGGAGGTCACACACCACTCGCGCGACTGGAGGTCACACACCAGCATGTCATGAACGCCTACTGCTATGCCAGCCACCTGCCCCCGTTGCCGAAAAGAACACTGCTGCCAACCGGAAAACGTTAGCGGATGCGCTTGCCACCAGGTGCAACTGAGCGACGCGACCCGGGAATTTCTCGAAGAAACCTACTACGACGACTACCTCTGCCACGAGTGCCTGACCGAACTGAACCGAAAAATAGCGGCAATTAGCGGCCAAAGTTTCCCCACCGAGCCGGATCAATTCATCGCAGGGATTCATTATTATCTGGACGACGGGAAGTGGGTATTTACCGAACGCTACCACCTCCTGCGCGGCTACTGCTGCAACAACCGCTGCCGGCACTGCGCCTACGGTTTCGTCAAAAACCCCTGAAAGTGACCAGTAACTACTACCCGGAACGTATCCTCTGCCTGACCGAAGAGACCACCGAAACCCTCTACCTGCTGGGGGAGGAAGATCGCATCATCGGCATCTCCGGCTTCACGGTACGCCCCAAGCGGGCGCGGAAGGAAAAGCCCATCGTGTCCACCTTCATCGACGCCAAAATCGAGGTGATCCTCGATCTGAAACCCGATTTGGTGATCGGTTTTTCCGATATCCAGGCGGACATTGCCCAAGAACTCATTGCGCGGGGCATCACGGTCTGGATCAATAACTACCGTAGTGTAGCGGAAATCTATAAGATGATGTTCCAGTTGGGCAGCCTGGTGGGGAAGGCCGACCGGGCACGGGAGTTGATCGAAGGCTACCGGCAGACCATCCAATCCTCCTGTGCCGCCAACCGGGCGGCCGCCGTCAAACCCCGGGTCTACTTCGAGGAGTGGGGAGATCCCCTCATTACCGGAATCCAGTGGGTGAGCGAGCTGGTGGAACTGGCCGGCGGTATTGACATTTTCCGCGACCTGAAGGACACCTCCCTCGCCAAAAATCGCATCATCGCCGACCCCGGCACCGTGATCGAGCGCAACCCGGATATCATTATCGGCTCCTGGTGCGGGAAAAAGTTCCGCCCCGAGCGGGTAACGGCCCGGGCGGGTTGGGATAAAATAAGTGCCGTGCAAAATGGCGAACTGCACGAGATCAACTCCTCCATCATCCTGCAACCCGGCCCGGCGGCGGTAACGGAAGGCATCGCCGCCCTGGCAAAGATCATCGGCGACTGGCAGGCAAAACAGTAGGAGTAGCGGTAAGACCGGTCTTGTCAATCCTCTGTTAACGGGGCTTTCCCGCCCGCATCGCGGTGCAAAGCGGGCGTAACTTGGCGGTCCATCCAAAATATTCCGTGCAGCACACAATCGTCAGGTGGGTCATCTTATTCGGAACCGTGGCCCTGGTGGGCATCATCGGGGTGCAGATCTATTGGGTAACGGCCAACTGGAACCTGAACGAGGAAGAGTTCAACAACAAAGTCCATCTGGCCCTTTACCGGGTGGCGGAAGAATTTGCCGGTATCCAGTACACCGATATGCCGCTGCGCGATGTGGTCAACCAGCGGTCGGCCAACTACTACGTAGTCAATATCGAGAATGAGATCTACGCGCCCACCCTCGAATATTTACTGCAACGCGAATTCGAACGGCTGGGGCTGCACATCGACTTCGAGTACGGCATCTTCGACTGTACGACCGACCAGATGCTCTACGGCGGGTTTTGCCGCTACTCTCCCGAGAGTGATATCCTTAATCATACCGAACTCGGCTACTTGCCCAAGGACAACGAGTTCACTTACTTCTTTGCCGTCAAATTTCCGGGGCGGAACGGCTTTCTGCTGGGGCAAATGCAGTTGGCACTGGTATTATCGGTCGTTTTACTGGTGACGGTGGTGTTTTTCGGTTTTGCGATGTTCGTCATCCTGCGGCAGAAACGGTTTTCCGATCTCCAGAAGGATTTCATCAACAACATGACCCACGAGTTCAAGACTCCGCTTTCCACTATTCGGATTGCGGCCACCGTCTTCCAGCGCGACGAACGCGTGGCCGCCGACCAGCGCCTGACCCGCTACGCCGACATCATCCACGAGCAATACGAGCGCCTCAACGGCCAAGTGGAAAAAGTACTGCAGCTGGCCAAGGTGGAAGGCGGAAACTTCGACCTCAAACGCGAGTGGCTGGACCTGCGCGACGTGCTGGACCCCCTGCTATCCGCCACCCAGGCCCGGATGGACGACGCCGCCGGTACCCTCACCACCACCCTGCCGCCCCGCGAGCCGCTGCCCCTGCATGCCGATCCGCTGCACCTATCCAACATCCTGCATAACCTCATCGACAATGCCGTCAAGTATGGCGGCGAAGCACCCCGGGTACACGTGAGCGTGGCCCGGCAGGAGAGCGGAGAAACGCTACTTACCATTGAAGACAGCGGCGTGGGAATTGCCAAGGAGCATTTGGGCCGGGTATTCGACAAATTTTTTCGCGTGCCCACCGGTGCCCTGCACGAGGTTAAAGGATTCGGGCTGGGACTGTTTTACGTCCGTCAGATCTGCCGCGCCCACGGCTGGTCCATTAAACTGGATAGTAAACCAGCGGAGGGTACTACGGTTACGCTTAAGTTCCCCAAGCCGGCCGCGCAGCGCCGGCCCGCCGCTATCCCGCAAATTGCCTGACCAACCCCGCCCATGCCCAACGCTCATTTGCTGTACGTAGAAGACGATGAAAGCCTCAGTTTCGTAACCCGCGACCACCTGGAGCTGCACGGCTACCGCGTTACGCATTTCATCAACGGCCGCGATGCGCTGGAAGCCTTCGGGAAGGAAGATTTCGACCTCTGCCTGCTGGACGTGATGCTGCCCGGCATGGACGGCTTCGAGTTGGCCCGCCGAATCCGCGAGACCGACCACGAGGTGCCCATCCTGTTCCTCACCGCCAGGGTAATGAAGGACGACCGGATCGAGGGACTTCGGTTGGGCGGCGACGATTATATCACCAAGCCGTTTAGCATCGAGGAATTGCTGCTCCGCATCGAGGTGTTCCTGCGCCGCAGCCGCATTGCCGCCGTGGAGACCCCGCCCGCCGACGACCCGAGTCTGGGAGATTATGAATTCGATTTCGAGAACCTACAACTCCTGCACCAGCCTACCTCCACCACCCGCCGCCTGACCCTGCGCGAGGCCCAGCTCCTCCGCCTGCTGGCCGGCCGCCGCAACCGCGTGCTGGAGCGTTCCGCCATCCTGGAAGAAATCTGGGGGGAGAACGATTATTTCATGGGCCGCAGCCTGGATGTGTTCATCAGCCGCCTGCGCAAGTACCTCAAGCGCGACGACCGGCTGCAGATCGAGAATATTCACGGCGTGGGATTCTGTTTTCATGCCCCGAGCGGGGAGTGAGACGCAAAATTTTGCGTCCGGGCCGGTATAGCCGCACGTGTGCAAAATCCTGCGCGTGAGGGGTGGGAGGTGTTGTTTGAACGAAATGCAGGGGCGAATTGCATTCGCCCCGCAATGAAGAGAGTGCCGGACGACCCGGCCCCACTACCGGAACGGGAGTGGGGACACGCCCCGTAAAAGAGTAATTCTCTAACCTTCATGCCCTCATTCCTCAAAACCTTGCCACTTCCCCTACCTTCGCGGCCATGAACCGAATGACCTGGCTGCTGCTCATCCTGGCCCTGCTGCCCGCCGCCCTGCTGATTAACCTGGGCGTGATGGCGTTTATTGACGACGAGGGCATCCGGGCGGCGGTGGCCCTGGAAATGGGGTGGACCGGCGAGTGGCTGGTGCCGCGGATGCACGGCGATATCTACCTGAATAAGCCGCCGCTCTGGAACTGGCTGCTGGCGGCTTCTTTTGCCCTGCTGGGGCGGGTGGATGAGTGGAGCGTGCGCCTGCCGACGGTGCTGGTGCTGCTGGGGTACTGCGCGACGATTTGGGCAACCACGCGGCGGCATTTCGGTCGCTGGGGCGGCTTTTTGACGGCCATGATTTTTCTGACCTGCGGCCGAATCCTGTTCTGGGATAGTATGCTGGGGCTAATCGACATTTGCTTTTCGTGGGTGATTTACGGGTTGTTTATGTGGGTGTTTACACACTACGAGCGGGCCGACTGGCGGCGGCTTTTTCTGGGTGCTTATACGCTGGCGGCCGTGGGTTTTATGCTGAAGGGCATGCCCGCCATCGTGTTTATCGGTACCACGCTGGTGACCTGGTTTGCCTGGAACCGCGAGTGGCGCAAGTTTTTTTCCGTCTGGCACTTTGTGGGCGGTTTCCTCTTCCTGGGCATCGTGGGGTTATACCTGTGGGGCTACGGCCGGCAGGCGGACGTGGGCGATCTGCTGGCCCGCTTTTTTGCCGAAAGCAGCAAGCGGACCGTGGTGAAGTACGGGGTGGGGGAGAGCCTCTTCCATTTTCTGGAGTTCCCGCTGGAGATGACCTACCACTTCTTACCCTGGTCGGTGCTAGTGGTCTATTTTCTGCGGCGCGATATTTGGCGGGTGTTGCGGGCGGACCGGTTCGTGTTTTTCTGTGCTTTCCAGTTTGCGGCCAACATCATCATCTACTGGCTCTCGCCCGAGGTTTACCCCCGCTACCTGCTGATGCACGCTCCGCTGATCTTCATCGTTTACTACGCCCTGCACCTGCGCCATCGCGCGGAAAAAACGTGGCAGTATAAGGGGCTTTATTACCTGTTCGGCATCATGGGCGTGGCCCTGGCGGGAGGGGCACTGGTGCCGTTTTTCTTACCCCAGACCGCCGATCTGCCCCTGCAGGCCGTCAAATCGGTGGGGCTGTGCCTGGCAATCTGCGCGGTTACTTTTCTCTACTTCCGCCGGCCCAGGTCCATGCTGCCCGCCTTTATCGTGCTCATCCTGTTGCTGCGCATCGGGTTCAACTGGTTTGCGCTGCCGGCCCGGGCAGTAAGCGACGTGCGGGGCAGTGCCGTGCGCACCACCAGCCGCGCCCTGGGCGAGACCTACCGGGACCGGCCGCTGGTTATTTTCGGCCTTACCATCATGGAACCCGCCACCACCATCTACCTGGAGGAAGCACGCGGCAGCGTGGTGCCGCGCCATCTGACTGATTTTGAGTCCGGCATCCACTATATCGTTAACCCCAAGCAGTACCCTAATCTCTCACAGATGGTGGTGGATAGCCTCTACGTCCGCCACCAGCAGGTATGGTACCGTGTGGGTCCACTGACCGATACCGCCGCCGCCGATCCGAAATTGGGACAAGAGGTGGAAGGAGCGGACTGGATGAATGAATGATTGAATGACTGGATGACTGAATGACTGAGTGACTGACCTCGAAGAATCGCTTTGCGATTGAGAGAAGCACCGCAGGTAATGACTGAGTGATTGACCTCGAAGAATCGCTTTGCGATTGAGAGAAGCACCGCAGGTAATGATTGAATGACTGAATTAAATTACGTGTACGCGAAGCTGAGTACCAACGTACCAACTCCGAGGAGCTTGCTACGATCACCGCAGGTAAAGTACGGGGCGCACCCCCCCCGTGTACGCGTGGGCTGAGTACCAACGTACAAAAGTACCAGCGGCGCAGCCGCCTACTAAAGTACGGGGCGCAGCCCCCCCTAAAACCCGAACAGCCGCATCATCTTCCCATAGATCGCAGTATTCTCATAAATACCCGCAAACTCACCCGCGCCGGGGCCGTAAGCGAATACCGGAATCAGATCGGCCGTGTGGTAATCGCTGGTAAAGGCGGGCACGATGCTATCCATTTTTGAACCGTAGTTGATGGCGTAGCCGCCCGTTTCGTGGTCAGCGGTAACGATGACGAGGGTATTTCCGTCGCGGGCGGCAAAATCGAGGACGCGACCGACGGCCTCGTCGAAGTCGATCATTTCGGAGATGATATAATCGCTATCGTTAGAGTGGCCGCCCCAGTCGATTTGTGCCCCCTCGATCATGAGGAAGAAACCGCGTTCGCCGCCCTTTTCGCTCAGGTAGTTGCAGGCCATGGTGCCGGCTAATGGAAGGTAGTCGCGACCCTGCGATTTTGGGAGTGGGTCCTTATCGGAAGTGACGTAAACAAAATTCTTTTTGATGCTGGGCCGCTTGATATCCTTCAGGTCGGTCAGGAAATCCTCTACCACGTAATTGCGGGCACGCAACTCGTCCAGCAGGTTGCGCTCGTCCATCAGCCGGCGATCGAAAAATCGCTTGCCGCCGCCGATCCAGAAATCGATCTCGGCACCCGTGACGAAATCCAGGGCGATCTCCTCGTAGTTTTGCCGCCCCTCGTTGTGGGAGATAAAACTGGCCGGCGTGGCGTGCACGATCGTAGAGGTCGAGATCATGCCGGTGGGCAAGCCCCGTTTTTCGGCCGTTTCCAGGATGGTCTCCACCGGCAGGGTATCCATGCCCACGCCAATGGCGCCGTTATAGGTCTTTTTACCCGCGCTGAAGGCAGTGGCCCCGGCCGCCGAATCGGTCACCAGGTTATCACCGCTGTAGGATTTGTGCAGGCCGATAACCGGGAAGCGTTCCAGATTCAGTTTGTTGCCGTTCATGTACAGGCCCGCGCTGATCTGGGTGATGCCCATGCCGTCGCCGATCATGAGGATGATGTTGCGCGGCCGTTGGGTAACGGCAGCGGCTGCCCGTGGGATGATGGCGGGTCCGCCGTTGACGGTTCCCTGCGGCGCGGGCGGGCAGGCGAGAAAGAAGCAGGTGGCTAGTGCGGCACAGAGCAGGCGGTAAAATAGACGCATGGCAGGGATGGATGGTGAAAAGGTAAAGCTAGCCCAATAAAAGCGGGCGGGCGGAATGGTTGGCTCCAGGCAGGCGGCAACCCCATTATTTTTTTGTAAAGATCGCTTCCGTTCTTCGTTAAAGCAGTAGATGTGACAGGGTGCGATCCGAGAACGTTGTCCGCTAAATTTGTGCTTTATGAACAATAGCACCTAATGGGTGTAACTACAACTCACGTTATACAGAATAAAATTTCACCGCTTAGTGGCCTCAACAAATGCTAGTCCCGCTGCCGATTGGCGCAGTGATCTCCCCGCCGCCATCGTCGTTTTCTTCGTTGCCCTGCCGCTTTGTCTTGGAATCGCGCTGGCCAGCGGCGCGCCGCCCCTGTCGGGTCTCATTGCCGGCATTATCGGCGGAATTGTGGTGGGGGCGCTCTCCGGCTCGTCGATCGGGGTGAGCGGCCCGGCCGCCGGCCTGGCCGCTATCGTGGCCACGGCCATCGGAGAGTTCGGTTTTCAGGATTTTCTCGCGGCCGTGGTGCTGGGCGGGGTCATTCAAATCGGTTTCGGAATCCTTCGGGCCGGGGTAATCGGCTACTACTTTCCTTCCTCGGTTATTAAGGGAATGCTGACCGGTATAGGTTTGATCATCATTCTCAAGCAAATTCCCCACTTCCTGGGCTACGACGCGGATTTTGAGGGCGACCAGTCTTTTCTGCAACTCGACGGCGAGAACACCTTTTCCGAACTCGTCAATGCGGTGTTCAACCCCAGCCTCGGGCCCACGCTCATTGCCGTTGCCGCGCTGGCCATTCTTATATTCTGGGACAATGTGCTGGCCAAAAAAGCCAAAATTTTCACCGTCATTCAGGGGCCGATCGTGGCCGTGGTCATCGGCGTGGTCTACTACCTGGCTACCCGCGGCGATGCCACGCTCGGCATTGCTACCACTCACTTGGTGGATATCCCGGTGCCGGAAAGTTTCGACGGGTTCATCGGCCAGTTCAGTCTGCCCAATTTCGGTGCCCTCTCTAACCCCGGCATCATCCTCACGGCCTTCACCATTGCACTGGTGGCCAGCCTGGAAACCCTGCTCTGCGTGGAAGCCACCGACAAACTGGACCCCGCCCAACACGTCACGCCCACCAACCGCGAACTGCTTGCCCAGGGCACCGGCAACATCCTCTCCGGCCTCATCGGCGGGCTGCCCATCACGCAGGTCATCGTGCGGAGTTCGGCCAATATTCAGTCGGGCGGCAAGAGTAAAGTGTCGGCCATTGTCCACGGTATATTATTGCTGGCGGCCGTAGTGGCCATTCCGGTACTACTCAATCTTATCCCGTTATCCGTGCTGGCGGCCATTCTGCTGGTGGTCGGCTACAAACTGGCCAAACCGAGCACGGTGGCGGCCATTTATCGTTCGGGGTGGAAACAGTTTGTTCCCTATATTGTGACCGTGGTGGCCATCGTATTCACCGATCTGCTCACCGGTATTGGATTGGGCCTGGCGGTGGGGATCATCATAATCCTCTATAAAAACTACCAGAACAGCCACTTTCTGCACCGCGAGGAGAGTACCGACGTGGACGGCAGTCCCAAATTTCGGATGACGCTGGCCGAGGAAGTAACTTTTTTCAATAAAGCGGCCATTTTGCGCGAACTGGATGAACTGCCCGAAGATTCTAATCTGGAGTTGGACGTGACCAAGACCCGCTATCTGGACTACGACATTATCGAAATTCTCGAAAATTTTGTCGGTAAGGCCAGGGATCGTAACATCGATATTACCATTATCTCCCAAAAGGGCACGGTGACCAACCCACCCAGTTATATTGAATATTTCAACCTGAGTCCGGTAGCTGATGGTCATTGATCGGGGGATGCGGGTAAAATAATGCAGATGAAGAATTTTTTCCAATTCGACTTCTCCAACATCAAGGGTGACTTCCTCGGCGGCCTCACCGCCGGTATCGTGGCCCTGCCGCTTGCCCTTGCTTTCGGAGATCAGACGGCCCTCGGGGCCATGGCCGGTCTCTACGGTGCCATTGCCCTGGCGGTGCTGGCGGCCGTATTCGGCGGCACGTCCACCCAGATCAGCGGACCCACGGCCCCCATGACCGTGGTTTCGGCGGCCGTCATATCCAGCACCCTGCTGGAAGCGGGTGCGGAGTCGCTCGCCGAGGCGGTACCACTCATTCTGGCCACTTTCTTCTTGGCGGGGGTCATCGAGGTGTTCTTCGGCATCATCCGCCTGGGTAAATACATCCGCTACATCCCCTATCCGGTGGTCAGCGGGTTCATGAGCGGGATCGGGGTCATCATCATCATTACCCAAATCTTTCCGCTGCTCGGTTACCAGCCCGCTAACGATGCCGAACTGGTGGACCAGCGCCGCCCGCACGCCGAAGAGCAACTGCTGGAAAGGATCATCCAGGAGGAAGAACGCCGGGGAGAACTAAATGACTACCTGGAAGTGCGCGATATCCGGATCACTGCCGAGCGCGCCGTCGCCGTCACCGATGCCGATATCGTGGAAGCGGCCCGCAAGGATGCCGGCCGCGTAACCGGCGGCACCAAGGGCACCATCGGCTTTCTCACCCGCCCCTTCAAAACACCGGGCGGCATCAACTGGTACAATTTCCTGCTCGCCATCGGCACCATCGTTTCGGTCTATCTCTTTAAGCGCATTACCAGCATCCTGCCCTCATCCCTCATCGCGCTCGTTCTGTTTACGGCCGTCGGTTATTTCTTCCTCAACGGCAAAGTACCCATCATCGGCGACGTGGAAAGCGGCCTGCCGCCGCTCCACTTCGACCTGTTCGGTGCCTACCTCGATTTCGGCTACCTGGGCACCATCATCAAATTTGCCGTCACGTTGGCTGCCCTCGGAGCCATCGACTCATTGCTCACCTCCGTGGTGGCCGACAACATGACCAAAACCCGCCACGATAGCAACCGCGAACTCATCGGTCAGGGCATCGGCAACATGGGTGCCGCCCTCATCGGCGGCCTGCCCGGCGCGGGTGCCACCATGCGCACGGTCCTCAATATTCAGGCGGGTGGCAAAACCCGCATCTCCGGCATCATCGCCGGCATCTTCCTGCTGGCCGTCCTGCTCGGCCTTGGGCCCGTGGTCGCTTACATCCCCAAAGGCGTGCTGGCGGGCATCCTCTTCACGGTCGGCATCGGCATCATCGATTACAAGGCCTTTTCCCACATCAAAAACGTACCCCTGTCCGACGTGGTCATCATGTTCGTCGTCCTGGGCTTCACCGTCTTCGTCGATCTGCTCATCGCCGTCGGCGTGGGCATGGTACTGGCCACGTTGCTGTTCATGAAACGCACCTCCGACCAGCTGGAAGAGCAGGCCGGCCGGGTCTCCGGATCTCTGGCCGATAGAATGGACGAAACCGTCTGGCCGGACGAAACCGACATGCTGGCCGAACTGAAAAAACGCGTCTACTTCAAACACATCGACGGACCGCTCTTCTTCGGCTTCGCCACCAGTTTTCAGGAAATGATCATGGGCCTGCCCGGCCACATCCGTTTGGTTGTTTTTCGTATGGAACGTGTTCCCTACATCGACCAGTCCGGTCTTTATGCCATGGAAAGCGCGGTAGAAAACCTGCAAAAACAGGGCATCGTGGTGATCTTCTCCGGTCTACAGGATCAACCCAAAGTTATGATCCGCAGCCTCGGCCTCATTCCCGGCCGCGTGGCCGAGGAGTTTGTCTTCGACAGTTTCGCCGATTGCAGGAAATGGCTCACCGGAGTACTCCGTGATGAAGCTACCCTCAAGGATATCGCCCGTCGTCAGCGCGAGGTGATCGAAGCTCCCAGGGAAGAGGATGTGAACCGGCTTTAGACACGCGCTTAACCGCGGGAGAGGTGAGGTAGAAATGGTGGAGGGTAGAGGTGATAGGCATTTTCTCTCGGCTCATGCCACGGTCTAATAGTTTCCACTACTGGAAAGAGGAGGGCGTGCCGCCTCGGCTAACGCCTCGCCGTCGGTCCCCTGCGGGCTTCGCTGTTCGCTCGGCACTTCGTGCGCTAACGCCCCTCCAGGCACCTCACGCGCAGGTTGCGGTAGAAATTTTGTTCACCAAATCCGCGCTTGGCCGTGTCTGCTACCTTAGCCTCCCCTCACTCCTCCCTCCCTAATTCCTTGCTCACCGTAAAGTAGAACCGGCTACCATCCCCCACCACGGATTCTACCCAGATGCGGCCGTGGTGCAGTTCCACGATCTTTTTGGCGAAAGCCAGACCGATACCGTGACCTTCATAGACGGTGGAGAGGTGAAGCTTGGTGAAAATGGAAAAAACCTTTTGCTGCTGTTCGGCTTCAATACCGATACCGTCGTCAACTACGCAAAATTCCCAAGCGGTAGGTTTTTCCACTGCCGTTACCCTTATTTTGGGGCAGGCCCCCTCTTTGCGAAATTTAAGGGCGTTGGAAAGCAGGTTCTGGAAAAGCTGCCGGATCTCCACGCTAAAGCACCGGATGGTGGGCATATCCTGATGGATAATCAGTGCCCCACATTCGTGGATGGCCGCGTGCAGGTCGAGTTCCACGCCTGCCAGTAGCTTCCCGATATCGACGGATTCCAGCGTTCCTGACTTACCGATCTTGGAATAACTGAGCAGACCGTTGATCATGGCCCGCATCCGGTCGGTGGCTTCGGTAATATAATGGAGTACTTCCCGGCCATCTTCATCCAGCCGGTCGCCGTAATCTTCGTGAATGATGTTGACAAAACCTTTGACGGTGCGCAGGGGCTGGTTCAAATCGTGCGAAGCGATGTAAGCGAAGTGTTCGAGTTGTTCGTTCTTTTCCTGGAGCAATTCCCGATTATAAATAGCCTGCTTATTGATCGTCACAAGCTGGTTGATGACCGGTCTAATAATGGAATAGATAAGATAAAAGATGAGTAAGATAGCCGCGACCGCCATGAATTGAAAAATATTTGCCAGCCACTCCATATCCGATATCCGCTTCTCCGCCAACGTAAAATGCAGCTGTCCCCGAAGGCGCAGGTTATTTATTTCCGCCGAGATCGAATCCATGGTGAGCCGACCCATTTCGTTGGCTACTATATTCAGGGCCACGTCTTCTTTCCCCGCCTGCAGGTAGCGAATGGTTTGTCTCAGTTCCTCAAATTTGCTTTTCACCAGACCACGAATCCGGACCAGGGCCGCTTTATCGGTCAGGATATCGCCCGAAAGATCTTCCAGTTGCTCCAGTAGCTCCGGCACCGCGATCAGGGCACTATCGTAAGGGGTAAGAAAATTCGGGTTAGACGTTAGCAGGTAGCCGCGCTGGCTCGTCTCGGCCTCCTGAATGGTGGACAGCAGCTCGGCGAGTACCCCTTCCTGGAGCAAAATTTGCTTGAGTTTTTCCTGGGAAGAATCCTTAATGGTTTCCAGGATAAAATAACCCACCAGGACCGCCGCCAAAATACCGATTCCGGCCACCATGGTCCGCACGATCTTCTTTCCCTCCCAAGTGGCGGTATGTTTTTTCAGGCTACTGCCGGGACGAGTGGACATGGCGGTGTTTGAGTACGAAACACAAGATACGGTTTTATGAGTGTTAGTAACTCCTTAACCACCGCGATAGGGTAGCCCGTCGCACCTGGATGAGTTTTACTTACTCATTTTTTGGCCATCATTGACTAAATCCTGTTTACTAAATTTCTTGCGACTATCCCTGTTCGCGCAGCCTGCGCACCACGCTGCCCACGGCGGGGCACACCAGGGTATTGCGCAGGGTGAGGGGCAGGATCTGGAGCATATTCTTCCGGTCGGTATGGGGATACTCGCGGCAGGCACGGGGACGGGCTTCGTAGACCGAGCAGTAATTGTCGTCGCCCAGAAAGGGGCAGGGGGCGGTATTGAGCACGTAATCACCGTCTGAGTCCAGGTGGAGATGGGTTTCCACCAGTTCGGCGGGGCGGATACGCAGGTGGCCCGCCAGCCGCTCGATGTCGATGTCTCGGAAGATGGGGCTGGTGGTGCGGCAGCAATTGGCACACGCCAGGCAGTCTATTTCCCGGAACACCTCTTCATGCAGTTGCCGGAATTGCTCGTCCAGCCGCCGGGGCGGGCGGGCACGGAGCTTGCGAAAAAATTTCTTGTTGGCGGCGTGTTCGTGGCGGGCACGTTCCAGGGCGGCGGCTTTGTCGAAGATGGCGGGCTGTATTTTAGAACGGGATCATTTCAGACGGGTAAAAAAAGGTCGGGAAATGTACCCCGGTTGGTGTTTCGCCCACCCCGCAGGTGACCCGCGTGAGGTGACCGGAGGGGACGTGCGTAGCACCGAGCGAACAGCGAAGCCCGCAGGGGACCGGCCCGGCCCGTCGGGCCGGGACACGCCCAAATTCAGACGAGAGAAACCACAAAAATAGTCAGCCTCAATAAGAACTGCCCTACTTGCGGCGGGCCGTGGTGGTGTATTCGCCCATGGTCATGCCCATGAGGGAACCCGCGGCGGGGTCGCCCGTGAGGACCATCGGAACATTAGTGCCGTAATCGGGCAGGTAGAAACTGGTCTCGAAACCCCGGTCGGTCAGTTTGACGTATTCCAACGGGTAGCTGGTGCCTTCGGCCGTGAAGATGCCGCCCAGGGCACCGCCGGCCGTCTCGGTCAGGAGCATATCTCCGGTTACGTTGCCCAGGGGCGTTTCGGCCACGCTGACCGCCCAGGTGCCCGCGTAGGCACTGAGGGTGGGAGCGGCCGTGACCGGGGCGGTAGCGGCGGTTTTGGAGGTGTTGCACGCCAGACCGATGAGACTGAGTAACAGGAGGCTGGAAAAGAGGAGACGATTGATCATGGTAATAAATATGGTCGGTTGAAATTGCCGCATGGCACCCCGGATTCCGCCATTGCGGCTGGCTCCCGGGCGGGCGAGACGCTCATGGTAACGTAATCCTTCATTTGATGTGCTACCTTAGCCGCATGAAGGTGCTTATTTTTCTGCTCCAATTGCTGCTACTGGCCGGTCCGTTCGTACTAGCGGCCTACGCGGTTCGCTATTTCACGGATTCGCGGCTCTGGTTTCGCACCCTGCTACTGGTGGGCGGCGGGCTGGGGGTGTTGCTGTTTTTTGTGTGGCTGACCGATCTGGCCGGTTGGCAACGCGCCGGGCAGGCGCGGCGACTGGCGCACTATCTGGGGCAGGAAAACTACCGCGCCTACTTGCTGCGGCCGGAAAAAGATCCGCTGCTGCTGGAGCGCCGGCTACTACTGCTGGACTGGAGCAGCCGCGCCCTGGTGCAGGCCGCCGCGCGGGATACGGCCCTGGTGCCGGCCGCACTGAACCAGCTGAACTGGACCACGGAGTGGGTCCTCGACCGACAGCGATTTCCCGCCTGGCGGGAGGGGCGCGGCTGGGACCGCCAACTTTTTTTCCTTACCCACGCCCTTGGCATCCTGACCACCCGCGCCCGGGTGTATGACGACGATCGCTACGCGGAAGAACGCGCCCGCATCGCCAAATACCTGAGTGCCGCCCTGCCGCGGTCGCGCTACAAGCACCTGGCCGGCCGGCCCTACGACGAGGCCCTGCGCCCAGGCGAAAACGCGCTGGCCCTGGCCGCCCTGGCCGAATACTACGGACAAACCGGCCGACAGCCGCCCACCGAACCGACGCTGGACTGGTACCGCTATACCCAGAAAGAACTGACCCACGAGGGCACCAAACTGCCCTGCGCCGGATTTAACGAGACGGACCGTTGCCGCTATGCGCCCGTAAACAATGCGCTGGGCCTGATGACGGTGGGCATCACCCGTGCCGCGCCCGATCTGGGCCGAGAACTGTATCAGGATTACCGGCCGTTCTTCTTTCACACTTTCTGGGGGTTGCTCGGCCGGTTCGCTACCGAATGGGCGGGCGAGGAATTGCCGGAATTTTGTGACGACAACGCCCGCCCCCTGCAGTGCGGCGAACTGGACGACCCCGTGGGCCAGTGGGCGGCGGCCGTGAACGAGGACTGGCTGGTGTATTATCAATTGCACAACCGCTTGTTTTTGCGGGATATATTCACCGGCCGGCCGGAATTGCCCGCCGGTGCGCCGGAAACATGGGAAAAACCTTTGCTGGAAGCTTCCGTTCGCCTGTTGGCGGGGCAGGGCAAATGAGGGGCCGAAATTATTTAGAGCGTGTCTAAAATTTTTAAGAACTGAGGATCAATGATTTAGGGTTCTGGCTAGATAAAAACTTGCGCGCATAGCGGGTTACGTAAGTCAGTTTTTATGACGCCAGGTTCTTAAATGCTTGGTTCTCAGGAAGTAAAAATTTAGACACGCTCTTAGTGAGGCAGTAATAATTCAAAATAATTCGCATGCAGGTAGTCGTATACAGTCAGAAACTGAAACTTGCGGACGTGCCCTACATCCAGACCCTGTTCGATGCCCTGGCGGACGAGGGGATAACGGCCTACGTATACGGACCCTACCTGGAATCGATCCGGCCGCACATCGAGTTTAAAAAACCGGTGGGGGTATTCGAGGGATATGCCGATTTTTTGATCAAACGGTTCGACCTTTTCATTACCCTCGGCGGCGACGGGACCATCCTGCACGCCGTGCTGCTGGTGCGGGATAGCGGGGTGCCGATTATCGGCATCAACCTGGGGCGGCTGGGTTTTTTGGCAACGGTGGAAAAAATACGCATCAGGGAAGTGATCGGGCTGTTACAAAAAGGTCGTTTCGATTTAGAAGAGCGCGACCTGCTGTATCTGGAGAGCAATCTGCCGCTGTTTAACGATACGCCTTATGCCCTGAATGACTTTACGCTGCTGAAACGCGACACCAGTTCGATGATCACGTTGCATGCCTACATCAACGGGGCGTATTTAAACAGTTACTGGGCCGATGGTATCATCGTATCCACGCCCACGGGCTCTACGGGATATAGTTTGAGTTGCGGCGGTCCGATCGTTTTCCCGGACAGCGGTAATTTCGTGGTAACGCCCGTGGCGCCGCATAACCTGAACGTGCGGCCGATCGTAATCAGCGACGATTCGGTGATCAGTTTCGAGATCGAGGGGCGGGCGGAGAGTTTTTTGTGTACACTGGACAGCCGTTTCGAGACCGTTACCTCGGCCCACCAATTAGCGGTGCGTAAAAACGATTTTTCCATTCAGCTCGTTCGGTTAACCGATATCGACTTTATGGATACCCTGCGCGGCAAACTCAACTGGGGGGAAGACCGCCGTAATCACTAACAACTATTTAGATGGCCCGACCGCGCAAACTATCGGAAACCCGCCGATTCATCCAACTCGGAGAAATGACCGTCCCCCTGCGGATCATTACCGAGGCGGGGCGCAACGGCAGCCGCGCGGCCGTAGGCCGCAAGGCGGTCATCTTTCGGTTCCCTTACGGCCTGCGGGACAAAGACCTGCAAAAACAATACGAGCACCTGGAAAAGTGGTTGCGCGCTACCTACCGGGAAAAACCGGCGGTGTTCCGGCATTTTCATACCCCGGACCTGTCCGAAAACTATGTATTTAAAGTAAGGGACCGGCAATTTCGGATTCAACTAGAGGTAGTTGATTCCCCGGCCCACCGCATCGTATATACGGAGCAGGACTGCTTTCGGATTGAGTTTAGCCCGCAGGACAAAAGCCCGCGCCGGGAAGCGGTAATTGCCAAATTACTGGCTAAAGCACTGGCCGGGCAGTACTTGCCGGAAGTCTGGCGGCGGGTATTGGAGTTGAACGACCTGCATTTTAGACGGCAAATTCGGGCGGTAAAACTAACAGATTCGTACTCGCGCTGGGGGTCCTGTTCGCACGACGGAAATATCAACCTGTCTACCCGTCTGATCCTCGCGCCGACCGAAATTATGGACGCGGTCATTATCCACGAACTGGCCCACTTAATCGAAGCCAACCACGGGCCGGAATTCTGGGCACTGGTTGCCAGGGCTTTACCGAACTACCGCAGGCACGACGAATGGTTAAAGGATCACGGTTCCAGCTTGCGGTTTATCCCGCAACCCGTTGAAAAATAGAATGATTAGACCCGAACGTTTATCGAAATTTCGTCCTTTTATGAGTAAAACAAGCTGTTTACCGGATAAAAAACACGGGAAACATTGTTTCTACTAAATAAAAAATTACATTTGTCCCATAATATTGGTTCCCTTTTTGAACCATTACGCTTTTACCGACCTATTACCTTTAAAATTACGGCAAAAACAAGACTCCGGTGAGTCTGCCTTTTCTGAAAAGTAAACACGCTAATACTATTCCCCCCAATTTTTGGTCCAGAAATAGCTGGACTGCTTATTCCGGGCGGCAAAAAAAGAGCCGCTGAACGCTACGTTTCTCTCAAAAAAACACCATGATTTTGATCGGCTCCCTGCCGTTTTTCAGTCATGTAAGTCGTATTCACGGTATTTTCTAACCAACCGGTAGAAAATGCGGTGCGTTTTTTTTTTTCAAAGCAATTCTCCACAAACAACCACTTAAATGGGAAAGAAAAGTAAATATGAGCAGGTGCTCGCCACCTTGGAAGAGGTGAAGAACACCATTATGGACGCCGTTTCCGGCGATGACGGCAACGATGACGGCTCTTCGAGCAAAGACGTAAAGAAACTCCGCAAGGAAGTTTCCAAACTCAGCGATGAGATGTCCGATCTCAAGAACCAATTCAAGCAACATCTGGCTTCTATCGGTAGCTCGATGGAATCTTCGGCCGATCATTCTTCGGATGACGACGATAACGATGACGAGGACGAAACTCCCACTCGCCGCCCCGGTCGCCCTCGCAAGTCAGGAACTACCGCTACCAAGACGAAGGCCAAGAAAGGCCCCGGCCGCCCGCGCAAGAATGCCGCTGCCGGTACTGCAAAGCCGAAAAAGCGTGTCGGTCGTCCGGCGGGTACTAAAACCGCCACTCCTGATGATGGCAAGCCCCGTCGCCGCGGCCGCCCCAGCACCAAGGTAGCACCTCCCGGTGATGACCTGACGGCTATCGACGGCATCGGTGCCGGTCTCGACAAGCGCATCCGCGCTACGGGCATCACCACTTACGCCGAAATGGCCAAGATGAAGCAGTCCGATTGGGATCCGATCATGGAGGCTGCCGGTCGCCGTTATGGCAAGACCGACCCCATGCCCTGGACCAAAGCTGCCGCTCAACTAGCTAAGAACTAGTCGAAAAGCTTCGGACCACGAAAGAATAACGGCCGTTTCCGCTCTGGCGGAAGCGGCCGTTTTCAATTTTAGTCGCCGTGGATGGCAATCTTTTTTTGAGTAATTGCCCCCGGTCGGCAAACAAATAACTTGCCTGCCGTCGTTTGTCAGGCATGAGGAACCAGCCTGCCCTGCTCTTATTACTGATCTGTTTAGCACTTCCATTCGGTGCGCCCCTGACGGCCCAAAAAGGTAGCTGCCCCGTCAAGAGCGACTCCGTCGATCCCTTCGACAGCCTGCGCACCGTCGTGTCCAATTCGGTTGAATTAGGTAGTTTTATTTTCTCGCGTTACGAAACCGAAAACGGTCCCCGGCTCACCCGTGAGGGGCGCTGTGCCCTAACCTATACCCAATCGCCGGAAAACCTCCAGCTTTATCTGCTCACGCTCGAACTGCCCGAATATCAGTTCCTTCCCCAGCCGCCCCGGGGGCAAAACGTCAAATTTCTGATGGCTACCGACACCATCGTCGGTTTCTACACCATCTCCGACGAGGGCGTCTTTAATAAGGAGACCAATATGCGGCACTATCAGCACTCGGCCGTCATCCCCACCAACACGTTTTTCCTGCTGGCCTACGAAAAGATCGCCCTCATCCGCGTCGACTACGACGGCAACCAGCGCACCATCGCCCCCACCCCCCAACAGCAGGACGCCATCATGGAACTCTTCCGCTGCATCGGCCGCCGCACCGGTCTATTCGACGTGGAACCGTAACCGTAAATCTACCTTTTTTTTAGTACCGGATGTTTTTTGGGCGTGCCCCTCCCTGGCGGTCGGGTCGGTCCATTACCGGCTCGCAAGTCTGCTCGGCCCTGCGGGCTGCTCCCTGGCGGTCGCCCCGTCCATGCACCTCACGCGGGCGGGGGGGGCAGGGATTGAAGGAATGAAGGATTGAAGGATTAGCTGCGCTGCTTCTCTTGATCGCAAAGCGATCCTTCGAGGTGAAGGGCATAAACGTAGCGACGCAACATCTTGCGTCCAGGCGACCGACAGTCGCCGCCGTTCCGTTTATTTTGGTGGTATACCTCAACAGCCCTTACCTTCGCCGACCTTACCGAACCACCAGCATTTTTTATATGCAGTTCCATAAATATCAGGGTGCCGGCAACGATTTCATCCTTCTCGACGCCCGCCTGCACCTGCCCTTTCCCCTGGATGACGCCGCTCGCATTGCCGCCCTCTGCGACCGCCGCTTCGGTATCGGTGCCGACGGCCTGATGTTGCTCCGCGAGAAGGAAGGCCATGATTTCGAGATGATTTATTACAACTCCGACGGCGGCCTGAGCGGCATGTGCGGAAACGGCGGCCGGTGCATCACCAAATTTGCCGCCGCGCTGGGTATCGAACGGGAGACCTACCGCTTCGTCGCCGCCGACGGCCCCCACGAGTCCTGCCTGCTACCCAACGGTCGGGTGCGGCTGAAGATGATCGATGTGGCCGGCCTGGAGTGCCACCCGGACCATTACCTGGTCAATACCGGCTCGCCGCACTATGTCCGGTACGTGGAAGATAGCCACGCGGCCGATATCGTGGGGATGGGCCGTGCCGTCCGCTACGGAGAAATTTACGGTCCCCGGGGCGGCATCAATGTCAACCTGGTCAGTCCTGCCGAGGACGGCACCGGCCTCCTCATCGCCACCTACGAGCGTGGCGTGGAAGACGAGACCCTCGCCTGCGGCACCGGGGTAACCGCCGCCGCCCTGACCTTTGCCCTGCGCCGGGGTCTGGAGGCGGGGCGGTCGTTTCATATACCGGTGCGCGCCCGGGGCGGTCAGTTGCACGTGGACGGCCGCGTGGATGCCGCCGGCACCGGTTATGAAAACATCTGGTTGACGGGGCCGGCCGAAATGGTTTTCCGGGGAAACATAATATAACGTAATGTAATGTATTGTAACGTAGAGACGCAAAATCTTGCGTCCAGGCCGGCACGGCCGTACCATGTGTCCGGCCGTACCATGCGCCAACAATGTAGGGACGCAAAAATCTTGCGTCCAGGCTTAATCAAAAGTACGCGGGCGCAACGTGCCTGCAACCCACCCGCCCCTTGTGCTGTTTGGTTCATCGCCCCGGTGAGACGGGATAAAAACGGCCGTCGGATGGCAGCCCGCGTGAGGTGCCTGGAAGGGGAGGGCGTAGCCCGCAGCCCGCAGGGCCGAGCAGACTTGCGAGCCTGTAAGGGACCGGCCCCGGCCCGTTGAGGGACGGGGACACGCCCAAAAGCCATGTCCGCCACACCGCTACTCACCGGGCACCTTTAACCACAGTAACCAAGCATGATTTACGAGCAAATACAGGAGACGATCGATTTTATTCGCCGCCGGACGGACTTCGAGCCGCAGGTGGGGCTGGTGCTGGGCACGGGCCTGAGTACGGTGGCCGAGGCGCTGGAAGTGGAGCGCGAGTTTACGTACAACCTGTTGCCGCACTTCCCGTTGGCGACGGTGGAAAGCCACAAGGGGAAGCTGATTTTCGGGCGGCTGAACGGCGTGCCGGTGGTGGCGATGGCCGGGAGGTTTCATTACTACGAGGGCTACAGCATGCACCAGGTGACCTTCCCGATAAGGGTGATGAAGTATTTGGGGATCAAGCATTTGTTTATCTCTAATGCGGCGGGCAGCGTGAATGCGTCGATGGAGGCGGGCGACGTGGTTTTCTTGCGCGATCACATCAATTTGCAGCCCGATAACCCGCTGCGCGGCGTGAATGACGAGCGGCTGGGGCCGCGCTTCCCGGATATGCTGCGAACCTATGACAAGGCTCTGAACGGCCGCTGCGTGGAACTGGCGAAACAACATGGCCTGACCGCCCACCAGGGCGTTTATCTGGCCATACCCGGCCCGAACCTGGAGACGCCGGCCGAGTACGAAATGGCCCACCGGCTGGGGGCGGACCTGATCGGGATGTCGACGGTGCCGGAGGTGCTGGTGGCCCGCCACATGGGGCTGCCGGTGACGGTGCTGTCGGTGGTGAGCAACAAATGTTATCCGATCGAGAGTATCGAGCCGACGACGGTAGATACCGTGATTGCGACCGTGCAGGCCGTGGAGCCGAAGATCAAGAATCTGATGGAAGACGTGATCGGCCTGCTGGCACAGGCGGGAGAGCCGGCGGAATAGCTAAAATTTGTGCCCCGGAACCTGGTTTACAACAATTCGTCGTATTTTCGCCGGGACGAAATAGTTCAGGATGCAAAAAGCGTGGATTACCCCCGGCCGGCGGATTCGGATTGCGAGTTACCAACCCGCACCGGAGCAAGATGAGGAGCGTATGCCCGGGCCGTTGCGGGTGGCGGAATCGCCGCCCGAACGGTCGGAAGCCGAGGAGGTGGTGCCCCGACCGACCGTGGGTGGCATGCGCCGTCATTTCCCCGATGAGGGCGAAGAACTGGAGGGCGGCGTCTCCGACGGGTGGGAGTTTCGGACTACTTTCCGGGGTGGTAAACTGGAAGCGACCTACGAGATGGTGCGTACCTTTCTGCGCGAGCAGGGCTACGCGGACGTTCCGTTGCCCGCTGATGCGGAGGAGTTGCTCCGGTTCCGGCACCCGCGCGGAGGAAAGCAACTGCTGCTGTTCGGTGACAACGGCTACGTACACAACCCGATCAAGATTCTATTTGCGGACAACCCGCGTAATATGACGCAGCTGACGCTCTGCCTATTCAACGAGCGGGCGGAGGGACATCTCTTGCGCTTTCACCGGCGTCACTAGTATTTGTGTTTATAAGACTCAAAAAACGCAGATTATGTGGATTTAACCCGAACATATAAATAATATTCACGGTTGCTTTGTTACTGCCGGTTGGTCGTCGCTATTGATGTGACGTCATCTCGTAGTGGGCATTTGCCCAGGTCGGCTTGTCTTGAGTGGCAGCCCGGCCCCAAGATCAAAGCAACACAATGACCAAAATTGTACGTCCCGAGAGAAACGATGACGCCCCCTACGATCTCGTCGTTTTCTGTCACCTACGTTGGGGATTTGTTTACCAGCGCCCCCAACACATCATCAGTCGCCTGTCTCGTACGCGCAAGACGCTACTGATCGAAGAACCTTGGCACCGTCCTGAGAGTAAGGAACATAAGTTGATACGCGTGTCCGGTAATCTGGATGTTCTTCAGCCCAATGTCCACCGCATCGAGGACATTCTTGACCTGCTACCCACCTACTTTCCCAATCGGCAGGTGGCGGTCGGGTGGATGTATTCCCCTTCGTTCCTACCATTACTGGATTACTTTGACTTCGGTACGCTCGTGTACGATTGCATGGACGAACTGAGTCTATTCAAAGGTGCGCCCGAAGCAATCATTGCTCAGGAGACCGCATTATTGGCCGCTGCCGATGTGATCTACACCGGCGGGAAGTCACTCTACGAGGCCAAGCGCGATCGTCACCAGAATGTGCATTGTTTTCCCAGTTCGGTGGATGAACGTCACTTTGCGCGGGCACTGGAGCCGCTGGATACGCCGGCGGATATGGAGCAAATCTCCGCGCCGGTGGTCGGCTATTTCGGCGTGATCGACGAGCGGATCGACTACGGTTTGTTGGACGAAACGGCCCGCTTGCTGCCCGGCGTCAACTTTGCGATGGTGGGTCCACTGGCCAAGGTGGGCGAGGAGGATTTACCCCGCCGCGAGAATATTCATTACCTGGGCATGAAGGCCTACGAGGAATTGCCCGCTTACCTGAGATGTTTCGATATCGCCATGATGCCCTTTGCGCTCAACGATTCCACCAAGTTCATCAGCCCCACCAAGACGCTGGAGTATATGGCCGCCGGACGGCCGATCATCTCCACGCCCATCCGCGATGTGGTCCGCGACTACGACGAGGTAGTCTCGATCGTGAGCGATGCGCCCCGTTTTGCCGCCGCCGTTGAGCGGATGCTGGTAAAAGGAGAAACCGCTCAACAGATACTGGGCCGCTACCGGCCGATTCTGGAACGAACTTCCTGGGACAACACCGTGACCCGCATGGATACCCTGCTCACTCCAACTACCGTACAATGACCAATGCCGACATTATAATCATCGGGGCCGGTATTTCCGGCTCCGTACTCGCCGAGCGCTATGCGCAGGCCGGAAAGAAGGTATGCATCATTGAAAAGCGCGATCACATTGCAGGTAACTGCTACGATTTCGTGGATGACAATGGTATTCTGGTTTCTAAATACGGGGCCCATCTTTTTCACACCAATTACGAAGATGTCTGGGCCTACGTCAATCGGTTTTCCGACTGGTATCCCTGGGAGCACCGGGTGGAGGCAAGGGTAGGGGAGAAGCACGTTCCGATTCCGGTCAATATCAGAACGGTCAATGAACTTTACGACCTGCAACTGGAGACCGAAGCTCATATGGAAGACTGGTTGAGTGCCAACCGCCATAATATTACCGAAGAGTTGAACGGCCGCGATGCCGTACTGAGCAAAGTGGGGGAGGACCTCTACGAGAAAATGTTCCGCCACTACACCAAGAAGCAGTGGGACAAATACCCCGAGGAGTTGGATGCATCGGTGCTTAACCGGATTCCGGTGCGGACCAATTTCGACTGCCGCTATTTTTCCGACAAATACCAGGCACTGCCTACGGGCGGTTACACGCAACTATTTGCGGCTATGCTGGATCATCCGAATATCGAAGTGTTGCTGGATACCGACTACTTTGACGTGAAGGATGAGTTGGTCGGCTACGAAAAACTTTTCTATACCGGACCCATCGATCGCTTCTTTGACTTTAAGCACAGTCTGGACGAGAAGCTGGAATACCGCTCGATCAATTTCGTGACCGAAACGGTGGATGCCGAATACTTTCAACACAATTCCGTGATCAACTACCCGGGTCGGGAGGTGGATTATACCCGTATCATCGAGTATAAGCACTTCGGCAACCAGCAATCGCCGGTAACCACCATTGTTAAGGAGTACACTACCGACGAGGGTGATCCTTATTATCCGGTGCCGAACCCCCGCAACCAGCAGATCTACGAAAAATACCGCCGGGAGGCCGAGGCCTTGCCGGACGTTTACTTCGTGGGCCGTTTGGCAAATTACAAGTATTTCAATATGGACCAGGCCTTTCACAACGCGCTGGAATTATACGACAAACTGGAGCAAGAAGCTTTGGTGGAAGAAGATGCTGAATTAAACTGATGAACCCCTTCCGATCTTTTATCATGGGCGGTTTCGAGTGCGCCGACCACATCAACCGTGCGGGAGAGCGGGTTAACCTTTTGCGCGAGACCGGCCACGATGAGCGGGCGGACGAAGATTTTCGCCGCCTGGCGGAACTCGGGATCCTGGTGGCCCGTGAGGGTATCTGCTGGAGCGCGGTGGAGACAGCCCCCTTTGTCTTTGACTGGACGGAGGTACGCAATCGCCTGCTGGCGGCACGGCGGCACGGGGTGCAGGTGATCTGGGACATATGCCACTTTGGCTATCCGGCCGATCTCTACCCCACCCATCCGCAGTTCGATGCGCGCTTCGTAGCCCTGTGCAGGGAGTTTGCCCTGTTTCACCAGACTAATTCTACCGAAACGTTGCTGGTGATTCCGATCAATGAAATGAGTTTCCTTTCCTGGCATTCCGGCGACGTGCGGGGTGCCCCGCCCTTTGCGATCCACTGTGGGTGGGACCTTAAATACCACCTGTGCCGCGCGGCTATCCGGGGGCTGGAAATCATTAAAGAGTTGGTGCCCAGCGCGCGCGTGATGCTGGTAGAACCGCTGGTGAAGGTCCACCCCGGACCGGAGGAAACCGATCACGACGCGGTGCGCGGTATGGATGAGGCGCAGTTTCAGGCCATGGATATCGTGACCGGCCGAATGTGTCCCGATTTGGGCGGGCGCGAGGATTACCTGGATTTACCGGGGTTTAATTATTACTACAATGGTCAGTGGATACACGGAGGGGAGCACCTGCCCTGGCCGGCTACCGAACCGGGCCGCACCCCGCTAGTGGACCTGCTGGAAGGCGTTTGCCAACGCTACGGCAAACCGGTATGGCTATCGGAGACCGGCCATTTTGGGGACAACCGCAGCCGCTGGATCAACGAGATCGGCGATACCTGCCGCGAAGCGGCGCGTCGCAACATCCCGCTGCGGGGGGTCTGTATCTATCCGGTCATCGACCGGCCCGACTGGGACGACCTCACCTCCTGGTCCAATTGCGGCCTCTGGGATATGGACGAGCAAGGTAATCGGATTGCGCACGAGGAGTCGTTGGCGGCGGTGAAAAGGTTAGGGGAGGTGGTGAGCAATATGTAAAATCAATGTTCTCATTGTCGCGACCGGAGGTGGGGTGAGCCAAATTCGCTTGACCTGAGGTCAAGACCCCCCCCCAAGCAAAACCGCGATAGAAACGTCGGCCCAACGACCAATGTGGCCGCTAACTTATTAGCCCTCATTTCTTTAAGAGCATTTTAACGAACCCTAAACAGTCCCTTAAAAACCGGAAAAATCAGCTAATCGTTTATTGGGTGTAACTATCAACGGAGGTAAATCGGCGGTTCCCCACCGCAGATACCTTTCACTGACCCACGAACATTAGTATGACTATCCACACCTTTTCACTCTCCCGCTTGGGGCTGCTACTCGGCGTCCTTTTCCTCTCGTTTAGCTCACTGGCGGCGCAGCAATTCGGCCGGAACAAGCCGAACTACGAGAAATTTGATTTCAAGGTATACGAAAGCCCGCGCTTCCGTATGTACACCTATCTGACCGACCCCGTGGTCATCAACCAATTGCTGGACGACAGCGAGGAATGGTACGATGCCCACCAGCGCATCCTGCACGATACGATCAAGGAGCGTAACCCGCTGATGATCTACGCCAACCACCCCGATTTTCAGCAGACCAATGCGATCCAGGGGGCTATCGGTGTGGGCACGGGCGGGGTGACCGAGGCATTCAAGAACCGTGTCATTATGCCTACAGCCATGAGCAATCAGCAGACCCACCACGTGCTGGGCCACGAGCTGGTGCATGCCTTCCAGTATAACATGATCATCAATGGGGACAGCACCAAGCTGAACGACCTGGGCAACCTGCCGCTGTGGATGGTGGAAGGGCTGGCCGAATACCTCTCCATCGGCGGCACCGACCCCTTCACGGCCATGTGGATGCGCGATGCGGTGCTGAACGACGACGTGCCGAGTATTAAGGACCTGAGTAGCGGCAAGTATTTTCCCTACCGCTACGGCCAGGCATTCTGGGCATTCGTGACCGGCCTGAAGGGTGATGACGTGATTGCCCCCTACTTCCGCCTGACGGCGCAGTTCGGGCTGGAAAAAGCCACGCCCCTGGCCTTGGGTTACAGCCTGAAGGACCTCAACAAGCTCTGGGAAGACGGCCTGCGCAAGACCTATGCGCCCTATGTGGGTGATACGGGCAAGGACCGCTTCATCGGCCGCCCACTGGCGGGAGATGACAAAAACGACGGCCGCCTGAATATCTCGCCCAGCATCAGCCCCAACGGCCGCTACGTGATCTACCTGTCGGAAAAAGACCTGTTCAGTATCGATCTTTTCCTGGCCGATGCCAATAATGGCAAGGTGATCCGCAAGATCTCCAGCACCAACCGCTCGGGCCACCTCGATGATTTCAGCTATCTGGAATCGGGCGGTACCTGGTCGCCCGACAGCCGCCGCTATGCTTACGTGGGCGTGTCGCAGGGCGATAATGTACTGGTGATTGCCGATACCGAATCCGGCAAAACGCTGGAGCAGTTTCGTCCGGAGGAAATCCCCGCCTTTGCCGGCCCCGTTTGGTCGCCTGACGGCCGTACCATCGTGGTGAGCGGCAGCAATAATGGACAAGTGGACCTCTACGGCATCGACGCCCGCACGGGCCGCGTTACCCAACTGACCGACGACCGCTACAGCGAAACCCTGCCCGCCTGGTCGGTTGACGGCAGCCGCATCCTGTTTTCCACCGACCGGATTTCTTACGAGCAAGATCGCCGTCCCTACGGTGCGCTGCGCTTCAACCTGGCCTCCCTGGAGGTAGCTACGGGCAAGGTGACCGACTTCGACCTTTTCCCCGGTGCCGATAACCTCAACCCGCAGGAAGACCTGCAGGGCCGCATCGTGTTCTTGAGCAACCGCGACGGTTTCCGCAACATTTACCGCTACGACCCCGCTACCGATAGCCTGGAGCAACTGAGCGATTTCATCACCGGCGTTTCGGGCATCACCCACTACGCACCGGCCATCTCACTGGACCGCAAGCGTAACAAGATCGTGTACACTTACTTCAGCCAGAAGAAGTACCGCATCTACCAGGCCGATTCGGATGACTTTACTCCCCAGGCCGTAGACCGCAACGCCGTGGATTTCGGCCCCGCCACGCTACCGCGACTCAACTCCCGTGCCCCGCTAAGCGTGGACGACGCACTGGCCACCCTGGATCCGACCGACAACATGGCCGCCGATTCCATTCAGCAGGTGCCCTACCGTTCCAAGTTCAAGCTCGACTATGCCGGTGGCGGCGTGGGCGGCGGTGTCGGCGTGGGCGGCGGCAACCAGGTATTCGGCAACACCGCCGGGCTGGCCGGCGGCGCGCAACTGTTGTTCAGCGATATCCTGGGCAATCACCAGTTCCTGACCGGCCTACAACTCAATGGCGAACTCAGTGACTTCGGTGGCAGCCTGGCCTACATCAATCGCAAAAACCAGCTCAACTGGGGCGTCACTGTCGGCCGCACTCCCTTCCGCAGTTTCGGCCGCGAGCAGGCCTTCGTTGACACATTGAACTACGGCAACGACCTCTTCCAGGAAGTCGTAAATGCGCCCTACCTCATCCAGCGCTTGCTCCAGAACCAGGTGGGCGTCTTCGCGCAGTTTCCGTTCAGTTCCAAGTTGCGGGCCGAAGCCAGTGCGAGCTACTCGTTTTTCAACACCACCATCAGCCGTTACAATCAGTACTACGACAGTCGGGGCTTCCGCCTGCAAACGCAGGACAATCGCCCCGAGCGGCTCCGCGATCAGGAACCCGACCCCTTCCAACTCGGCACGGTGGGTGCGGCCCTGGTGGGCGATAACTCATCCTTCGGCATCACCGCACCGCTCAACGGCAGCCGCTTCCGCCTGGGGGCCGACCGGTACTTCGGTGCGCTCAACTTCACCAACCTAACGGCCGACTACCGCAAGTACCACTTCTTCGGCAAGTTTGCCGGAGCCTTTCGCATCACGCACCAGGGCCGCTACGGCGGTCAGCACGACGAGATTTTCCCGCTTTACGTCGGTAGCCCCTGGCATATGCGCGGGTTACAGGGTAACGCCACCATCCAGGCACTGGACCGGTCGGGTCGTAACTTTGAAGAACTGTTCGGTAGCAAACTGCTGGTTTCCAGTGCCGAAATCCGGATTCCTTTTACCGGGCCGGAACAACTCTCGCTCATCAAATCGGGCCTGTTCCTCTCCGACCTCAACTTCTTCATCGACGGCGGTATGGCGTGGTCCGATTTCAGCCAGTTCGGCGGTGCCACCGTCACTCTCGACCAGTTCGGCGAACCGCTGATTAACCCTAGTACCGGGCAGCCCTACGTGACCCAGGCGGCCGCACGGCCCATCTTTACGGCGGGTGCCGGCTTGCGGATCAACCTATTCGGTCAGTTCATCATCGAGCCTTACTACGCTATCCCTCTCATTAAGGGCGCGAACGGAAGTTTCGGTCTGAATATCATTCCGGGCTGGTAATTCGTTCAAGCTTTTCGACCTCAGTCTAAACCCCCTGAGGCGCGCCTTCCCCCCGGGCGAATGCCTCACTATTCTTCCCGCTATTTCGGCCCCTACGGCCGGAGTAGCGGGATTTTTTTTGTGAGCACCTCCCAACAAAAACCTAATCTCCCCATCGCCTGTGGATTCTACCGGGAATCGCCTATTTTTGCCCCGCAAAAACCACTACCTCATGTTGCGTTACCTCTTATTAGCGGCACCCTTTTTCCTCTTTGCCTGCGGCGGACCCGGCGAAACCGCCCGGGCGGCGGGCAGTAGCAACGGCACCACGGCCATCCCCGAAGCCGTGGGACCGGCGCGGATCGAGATCCAGACCACCGGTATCCCGGCGGGGCGGGCCTTGCTTATCGGTATGTACGCGGGACAGCAGTACCGCGCCGACTCGGCTGACGTGGACGATAAGGGTTTCGTGGCCTTCGAGCGCGACGAACCCTATACGCAGGGCTACTATTTCGCGGCCCTGCCCGGACAGAAGAGCCTGCCCATGCTGATCGACCAGGACCAGGAGTTCTCCTTTGTTTTCAACGCCGCCGATCCGCTGACGACCACCGTCAAGGGGAGTAAGGCCAACGAATTGTATTACGAAAACCTCCGTTACGAGCAAACCCTCCAGCCGCGCCGGCAGGAGATCAGCCAACGTATCCAGGGGGCACCGGAGGGAACACCCGCCCACGCTGCGGCGATCAAGGAAATGGAGGAATTTAATACCGCTAACGAGGCCGCTCTCCAGAAAACGTTTCAGGAAAACCCCGATAACTTTTACGTCAAGTTCAAGTCCGCCGGTCAGAACCCGACCGTACGCAACATCCGCCTGCCCAACGGCCAACCCGACCAGGAAGCGCAACTCGTTGCTTACCGGGAAGATTTCTGGAATAATGTCGACTTTAATGACGAGCGCCTCATTCGCACGCCCGTGATCTCGAACAAACTGCGCCGTTATCTGGAGGAGATCACCGTCAAGCACCCCGATTCACTCCGCCGCGCCATCGACCTGCTAATGCGCCAGGTGCCGCCCGGTAGCGAGTACTTCAAATACTTCGCCAACAAGATCACTCTCGACTACGAACCCACCAAAACCGACCTGATGGACGCCGAGGCCATCTACGTCTACATGATCCAGAATTACTTCACCAACGAACGCGCTTTCTGGTCCGATTCCAGTGAGGTAATGGCCCTGCAACTGCGGGCTAAAGAAATGTCACAGAGCCTGGTCGGACTCAAAGGTCCCGACGTGGTTTCCACCGACCCACAGGGTAACAAACGGTCCATCTACGAGATGAAGGCCCCCTACATCGTCGTCTTCATGTACAATCCCGATTGCAGTCACTGCATTGAGGAAACGCCCAAACTTGTCAAGTTTTACAAGGAGTGGAAGAGTAAGGGCGTCGATATTTTTGCTATCGCCATTGATACCGACCGCGATCCCTGGACCAACTTCATCGCCAAAAACGGCATGACCTTTACCAACGTTTTCGACGCCAGCAACAAGTCGATCTACGGCAAGTATTACGTTGATAATACGCCCGAAATCTACGTACTCGGACCGGATCGGATGATCATTGCGAAAAACCTGAAGGTTAATCAGATCGAAACCGTCATTACCCGCGATATGGCCAAGCGCGGGGAATAGGGTAGCGGGATAAAATCATCCTATCCCACCGTGGTCACCTTCAGCATATTGGTCCGCAGGCGCTGGGCCATGGGCATACTGCCGGTGTTGACGATCAGGTCGCCCTCACCCACGCGGTGCTTCTCCTTTAGTAGGTTGGTGATGTCTTCGATGGTTTCGTCGGTACCCTGGAAACCGTCGTAGTAGTAGCAGCGAACGCCCCAGCAGAGGTTGAGGGTGCTGAGCATATGGGGCCGGTCGGAGAACATATAGATCTTGGAGGCGGGCCGGAAGCTGGACAGTTTAAAGGCCGTGTAGCCCGAGGTAGTTAGACCGATGATGGCCCGCGCACCGATGCCCTCGGCCGTGGCCACGGCCGAGGCGCACACCACGTCGGAGACGAAGGTGCCGCTCTTGGAATTGGCCTTGGGGCGCTTTTCCACGATCGAGTATTCCTTCTCGGCTTCGGTGATGATGCGGTTCATGGCCTGCACAACCAGCACGGGGTGTGCGCCCACGGAGGTCTCGCCGCTCAGCATCACGGCGTCGGTGCCGTCCAGGACGGCGTTGGCCACGTCGGTCACCTCGGCGCGGGTGGGACTGGGGTTGGTGATCATGCTGTCCATCATTTGCGTGGCCACGATGACGGGGCGTGCGCGCTGGATGCACTTGCGGATGATCATTTTTTGCAGCAACGGTAGCTGCTCGATCGGCATCTCGATGCCCAGGTCGCCGCGGGCGACCATGATGGCGTTGCTGTGCTTGATGATTTTGTCGATCCGCTCGATGGCTTCCGGCTTTTCGATCTTGGAGATGATCTTGGCCGGATGGCCCACCGCGTCGATCCGGCTGCGCAGGTCGCGCAGGTCTTTGGAATGCCGGACGAAGGAAAGCGCGATCCAGTGGACGGGTTGGGTGAGGATGTACTCCAGGTCCACCAGATCCTTTTTGGTCAGGCTGGGCAGGCTGATATTGGTGTTGGGCAGGTTGACTCCCTTGTTGCTCTTCAGCACGCCGCCGAACAGCGTTTTCAGTTTTACGGTGTCCTCGCCGTTGGTTTCTACCACCTCGAACTCCAGTTTACCGTCGTCCACCAGCACTTTTTCGCCGACGGTCACGTCGCGGGCAAACTGCGGGTAGCTCATGTAAACACGCTCGGCGTTGCCGACGCACTTCTCGTTGACCATGGTCACGATCTGGCCCGCTTCCAGGGCCAGGCCCTCGCCCTCCATTTTGCCCACGCGCAGTTTCGGCCCCTGCAAATCCGCCAGGATGGAGACGTGCAACTGGTGTTCCTCGTTGATGCGCGTGAGGTGGTTGATGACCGTACCGTGGTCTTCGTGCGAACCGTGGCTAAAGTTGAGACGAAAAACGTCTACTCCCTCGCGGGCCAGCTCCAGCAACTGCTCATACGAGCTACAGGCGGGGCCTACGGTGGCGACGATTTTAGTATTCTGGTGGTCAACGACTTTCATGGCAGTGGTTTTGATCGGGCGGGTAGTGGCTTCCCTGGCTTAGTGTACAAAGTACAATAATACGGGCAAAACCCTATTGGTAGGGAGCGGTGACGAAAAATAGCGACGGAATGACGGATTTGGGCACGCTCTTAGATGGGGGAAGGGTAAGCGCGATAGCGCGGGAGGGGGCGTGTATGCGTAGGCCTGTACCACGGCGCTATCTCCGAAAAGCTTGCCGACGATCACCGCAGCTAAACTACCAGCGGCAACGCCGCCTACAAAAGTAAGGGCGCAGCCGCCTTGCCCGTACCACACCGCACGCCCTCACCCCCGGCCCCTCTCCAACGGGAGAGGGGTGACGTTGCGTGGCTCAATTAGCGTCTCCCTTCTTTTCTGCGGCGGCTGGGGTTAAGGGGACCCGGATGAATAGCCGGGCCGGGGGTGAGGGAAACGTATGCGTAGGCTTGTGCCAACGTACAATTTGCCAGCGGCAACGCCGCAGTCAAAAGTAAGGGCGCAGCCCCCGCGTGAGGGATGGGAGGTGTTGTCTGAACGGAGCGTAGCGGAGAGAGTGCCGGACAGCCCGGCCCCGCCGGTAGGCGGGGACACGCCCAAAATGACGGGGAGAAACCGGCAAAAAAAATTTAAGCGGCTATTCCACTAGGGTAAGTACTATATATGGTGTGGCGTTTCCTTCCGGGCAACCATTGATGGCGGCCGGCCGCCCTGACCGCCGAACTTATGCAACAGTTATTCCGGCAGCAACAAAAAAACTTTGGAAACTTTGAAACTAATTAAAGTTTCCTGGGTTTTTTCCGCATGGATGAAACACGCCTCAAGATTCTTTCCGTGGCCGACCGCTACTTTCGCCGCTATGGGCTGAAGAGCGTGAGCATGGACGATCTGGCCCGCGAGATCGGTATTTCCAAGAAGACGCTTTACCAGCACGTGAGTAGTAAGGAAGAGTTGATCAGGGAGATGATGCTGTTTCAGACCGAGCAAGAGATGGCGATGGGGGAGGCTACTTTCAAGTCGTCGGAAAACGCGGTGGTTGAGTTTATCCAACTTTCCAGTTTTGCCATCGACCAACTGAAAGAAGTGTCGCCAACCACGATGTACGACCTGCAGAAATACTACCGCCCGATCTGGGAGGAGACGATCCAGGCCAACATGGTGGAGCACCGCAGGGGGGTGATGCGCAACATTGAGCGCGGCCAGGCCGAGGGGCTGTTTCGGCCGGAGGCCGATGCGAGTTTTTTGGCGCACCTTTTCTCCTACTGCATCCTGGGGTTGTGTGAGGGCAACGTGCTACCGTTTGACGATAAAACCGTGGGCAAGTACTTGCAACAACTCGCTTTTTATCACCTGCACGGCCTGATAACCCCGGCCGGTGCCCGGGTGCTGGACAATTACATGGACCAAAAACAAGCGGAACAATGATGGACCGAAGACGATATATTTTCCTGCTACTCGCCGCGCTGCTGACGGCCGCTACGCCGCTAGGCGCGCAGGCCCTGCCGCCGGAGGCGACCTTTACCCTGGACGATGCCGTGCGGTATGCCCAGGAAAACAGCCTGACCGTGCGCAATGCCGTGCTGGACGTGGCCGATGCCGAGCAGCAGATCAAGGAGCGCCTGAGCGTGGGCCTGCCGCGCCTGGACGGCAGCGGCTCGTTTACGCACTACCTGCAGGTGCCCGTGCAGCCGCTGCCGGCCGAGTTTTTGCCGGCCCCCGTGCCGGGGCAGCCCGAGCCGCCGAGCGAGGTAGCTTTTCTGTTGAAAAATAACCTGACCCTGGGGGTCAACTTCTCGCAGATGATCTTCGACGGCTCCTTCTTCGTGGGGCTGGAGGCCGCCCGCGAGGCCCGCAACTACGCGCAGTTGCAACTGGCCGAGCGCAACCGCTTTGTGCGCAACCAGGTGATCGACGCCTACCTGCCGGTTTTGCTGGTGACCGAAAATATGGCGCAGCTGGACAGCAACATCCAGAACGTGGAGCGGCTGTTTCGCGAAACTTCCGCGCAGTACGAGGCCGGTTTCATCGAGCAACTGGATGTGGACCGCGTGCAACTGTCGCTGGAAAACCTGCGCACCGAGCGCGAAAACCTGCGCCGCCAGAAGGAAGTAGCCCTGACCAACCTGAAATTTCAACTCAACTACCCCCTGAGGGCCGAACTGAACGTGGACGACGATCTGCGCGGTCTGGCCGAAGACCTGTCGCCGGAATTGCTATCGGAAAACGCCGATTACAGTGCCCGCCCGGAGTTGCAGCTCATCGACGAGGCTATCCGCCTGGAGGCCCTCAACGTGCGCCTGCAAAAGGCCGCCTACCTGCCCACCCTGGATGCCCAGGCCGCCTACCAGCAGCAGTACCAGGGCAACGATTTTCGGAGCGGTTTCTGGGCACCCACCGCCCTGGTGGGCCTGCAACTGAACGTGCCCATCTTCGACGGTTTCGGCCGCCGTGCCCGGGTGGAACGCGCCCGCATCTCGGCCGAAAAAACCGCCAACCAACGCACCGACCTGGTGCGCGGCATCGAGTTGGAAGCAGCCAACGCCCGCACCCAGTACGAGAACGCCACGCAACGACTGGCCAGCCGCCAAAAGAACCTGGACCTGGCCCGCCGCATCTACGAAACCACCCGCATCAAATACCGCGAGGGCGTCGGTTCCAGCCTGGAAGTCACCCAGGCCGAACAGTCGCTCTACACCGCCCAGGCCGATTTTCGCCAGGCTCTCTACGACCGGATCGTGGCACGCGAAAGCGTGTTCAAGGCACTCGGGGTAGAGTGAGCCGAGACAAGGATTGAATGACTGAATGATTGAATGATTGAATTACTGATTGAATAGCCTCCCATAAATTCCTCTCTTCGGGGGGCAATGAAGGATTAAAAGTGAAGCAGTAGCATTTGGGCGTGCCCGTCCCTGACGGGCCGGCCGGTCCCTTTCAGTCTCGCTGTTCGCTCGGTGCTATCGCACTCCGGCCCTCCGGGACCGGCCCTTCCAGGCACCTCACGCGGGGAGGAGAATGATTGAATGATTGAATGACTGAATACTTTCCACCTTTAATTCCCCCCTTCGGGGGGCTAGGGGGGAAAAGAACAACCTTCCCCTTCAATTCCCCCCTTCGGGGGGCTAGGGGGGAAAAGAACAACCTTCCCCTTCAATTCCCCCTTCGGGGGGGTTAGGGGGGGAAAAAGAATAACCTCCCCAAATTCCCCTGCCCTTCGGGGGGCTAGGGGGGAAAAGAATAACCTTCCCCTTCAATTCCCCCTTCGGGGGGCCGGGGGGGAAAAGAATAGCCTCCCTTAATTCCCCCCTTCGGGGGGCCGGGGGGAAACCAAAAACCTAGCAACCATGCCAACCAAGCAACTTACTTTTCTCGGCCTGTTTCTGTGTCTTTTTCTGGCCGGCTGCGGCGGCCCCGCCGAAGACACGGGCGATATACCCGAAACCGTGGCCGGAAAGCAGGAAGTCCTGCAAGCCCGCAAGGCGGAACTGCGCGAACTGGAACACCGGATCAAGGAACTGGAAACCGCTCTGGCCGAACAGGACCCCAGCTTTGCGCCCAACCGGAGCCTGGTGGTGACCGAGGCGGTGAAGAAAAGCTCGTTCACTAATTTCGTCAGCCTGCAGGCCACGGTTGCCGCGGATGAGGAAGCGGCCGCTTCGGCCGAGACTTCCGGGCGGATATTGCGGCTCAATGTAAAGGAAGGAGACCTGGTGCGGCGGGGCCAGACCATTGCTACCATCGATGTGGAAGGAGCCGAGACGCAACTGGCCGAACTGGAAACCCAGATCGGACTGGCCCGCACCGTTTATGAGCGGCAGAAGGGATTGTGGGACCAGAACATCGGCTCCGAGATTCAATTCCTACAAGCGAAAAATAGCCTGGAGCGATTGCAGGAAGCCAGAAAATCCATCCAGGTACAGCTCAACAAGCGCACCGTGACCGCCCCCATCAGCGGTGCCGTGGACCGGGTGGTTAGCCGCGCCGGAGAACTGGCCATGCCGGGTGCGCCCATTGTGCAGATTCTGAGTACGAATGACCTGAAGATCGTGGCCGATGTGCCCGATACCTACCTTAGTATTGTTAAAAAGGGTGATAAGGTCAGGGTCCGAATCGACGCGCTGAACGAGGAATTTACCGCTCCCGTCTCGCTGGTGGGCCGCACCGTGGATCAAGCCAACCGGACCTTTAAATTGGAAGTGGACGTGCCGCGCGATATGGTGAAGCGGTTGAAGCCCAACCTGCTGGCCGAAGTAGAAGTAAAGGAGTTTGACCGCGACAGCGTGATCGTAATCCCGCAGGAGTTGGTGCAGCGGGAGGTTTCCGGCCGCCGCTTTGTCTTTCTGGCCGAAGAAGGGGCTGAGGGGTTGAAGGCCAAAAAAACCTTCGTGACCGTAAGCGAAAACTATAACAATCAGGCCCTGATTGCCGAGGGCCTTTCACCCGGCGACCGGCTGATTACCACCGGTGCCCGCGGACTGGTAGACAATCAACTCATCTCGCTGGATACCAACACTAACTCCACCACCGGCAACCCAAACGCAACGACCAATGAATAACCAACCAACCGAGCAAGCGGGTAAACTGAGTGAGAAGCGGCTTTTCGGGCTTACCACCCTGTCCGTTAATAATGGTACGAGCGTTTTTTTACTGGCCCTGATGATTTTTCTGTTCGGCCTGTTCGCCTACGACTCGGTACCGAAAGAGCAGTTTCCCGAAATCAGTTTCCCGACCGTCTACATCAACACGCCCTACTTCGGTAACTCCGCCCCGGATATCGAAAACCTGGTGACCCGCCCGCTGGAAAAAGAACTCCAGGGCATCGACGGCGTCAAGACCATCCGTTCCACCAGTGTTCAGGATTTTTCCGTCATTACCGTCGAGTTTAATTCCGACGAGGATATCGACGACGCCACCCGCCGCGTCAAGGACGCCGTGGACAAAGCCGGCCCCGATCTACCTACCGACCTGGATACCGAGCCGAACGTGGTGGAGATCAATTTTTCGGAAATCCCCATCGTAACCGTCAATGTCTCCGGTGAATACGGCCCGGACGACCTGCGCGAGTATGCCGAAGAACTGCAGGACGAGCTGGAAAACATCAACTCCGTCAGCGAGGTCAACCTGAAGGGTGCCCAGGAACGCGAGGTGGAAATAGCCGTGGACGCCCGCAAGATGGAGAGTCTGGATATTTCCTTCCAGGATATCGAGAATGCCGTCACTTCCGAGAACCTGACGCTGTCGGGTGGGGAGGTGATCAACAATGACATCCGCCGCGCCATCCGCGTAGTGGGGGAGTTCGATGACCCCGAGGAGATCGCCGCCACCATCGTGAAAAACGAGAACCAGCGCATCGTCTACCTGCGCGACATTGCCGACGTGACCTACGGCTTCGAGGACCCCACCAGTATCGCCCGCGCCGACGGCCTGCCCGTGATCTCACTGGACGTGATCAAGAAGTCGGGCGAGAACCTGCTTTCCACCGCCGACGAGGTGACCGCCACCGTTGAGCGGATGCGCGAGGTACTGCCTTCCGAACTCAAGATCAGCCTGTTCAACGACCAGTCGGTCAACACCCGCAAGCAGGTGGACAATTTGGAGAATAGCATTATTTCCGGCGTGATCCTGGTGGTGCTGGTGCTGCTGTTTTTCCTGGGTCTGCGCAATGCCCTGTTCGTGGGTATCGCCATTCCGCTGAGTATGCTGATGGGCATTCTCGGTATCTGGCTGTCGGGTATCACGCTCAACGTAGTGGTGCTTTTCGCTCTGATCCTGGCCCTGGGTATGCTGGTAGATAACGGTATCGTGATCGTGGAGAACATCTACCGCTATTTGCAGGAAGGCTACGATAATGACGAAGCCGCCAAACTGGGTGCGGGCGAGGTGGCCCTGCCCATCATCGCCTCCACGGCCACTACGCTGGCCGCTTTCCTGCCGCTGGCCTTCTGGCCCGGTCTGGTGGGGGATTTCATGAAATATATGCCGATCACCCTGATCCTGGTACTGAGTAGTTCGCTGTTCGTGGCCCTGGTCATCAATCCGGTATTTGCCAGCAAAATGATGAAGATCGACGAGCGGGCGGATACCCTCACGCAGCGGCGCGCGCGCCGCATACGCGTGCTTGTTTCCAGCGGAGTCATGCTCGGTCTGGGCGGTATCGGTCTGCTCATCGGCCAGACCTGGTTCTTTAACCTGATGCTGATCGCGGCCGTTGTTTCCCTGTTCTACTTTTTTATTCTGCGTCCCGGGGCATTTGCGTTCCAGGCTAACTTTTTGCCCCGCCTGGAAGCTTTCTATAACCGCTTTGTCGGTTTTGCATTGCGCTGGTCGAAGTCGATTTTTATCGGCACCATCGGTTTGCTGTTCGCGTCTTTTGTGCTGATTGCCCTGCGCCCGCCGCAGGTCGAGTTTTTTCCCAGTGCCGACCCGATCTACGTGAATGCCTTTGTGGAACTACCGCTGGGCGTGGATATCGAGGCCACCAACCGGATTACCAAAGAGCTGGAGCAACGTATCCAGAAATTGGTCGGTCAGTACGGCAGCGCGGTTGAAGCCGTATTGACCCAGATCGGGGAGAACACCGCCGACCCCAACCAGCCCCCCGAACCCGGCGTGACGCCTAACCGTGCGCGGATCACGGTGAGCTTCGTGCCTTACGAAGAACGGGATGGAGTTTCCACGGCCAAAGTCATGGAAGAGATTCGCCAGGTCGTTCAGGGCCTGCCCGGCGTGGCCATTGCCGTGGACAAGAATGCCGACGGCCCAGCTACGGGTAAGCCGATCAACATCGAGATCAGCGGCGAGGACATCGACAAACTGGTGGAACTGGGCGATGACGTGATTAACTACATCAACAATGCCGGTATCAGCGGAATCGAGGAGCTACAGGCCGATATCAAGGTAGGAAAGCCGGAATTACTGGTTCGCATCAACCGCGAACAGGCCCGCCGCTTCGGTCTCTCGACCTTTGCCATTGCTTCCGCGCTGCGGACCTCGGTTTTCGGTAAGGAGATCAGTCAGTACAAGATCGGCGAAGACGAATACCCGATCTTTATCCGTTTGGCTGAATCGGAACGCAACAACGTGGAATCGCTGCTCCAGCAGCGCATCACCTTCCGCGATCAGGCCACCGGCCGGATTCGGCAGGTGCCGATCAATTCGGTGGCGAGCGTGGAATACAGTTCCACCTACAGCGCGATCAAACGCAAGGACCTGGACCGGGTCATCACCATTTTCAGTAACGTTAACGGTGGTGCCAACGCCAACGAGGTGATCGCGCAGATCGACAACGCGTTACAGGATTATCCCTTTCCGCAAGGATTCACTTATGAGTTTACGGGTGAGCAGCAGCAGCAGAGCGAGGACAGTGCCTTCCTGGGCGGTGCCTTTATCGCGGCCCTGTTTCTGATCTTCATTATCATCGTGGCGCAGTTCAACAGCCTCAGTTCGCCCTTCATCATCCTGCTGTCGGTGGTTTTTAGTACGATCGGCGTGTTGCTAGGTTACTTTTTCTTCGGCGGCACGGTTTCCGTGGTCTTTACCGGGGTTGGGGTGATCTCCCTGGCGGGAGTTGTGGTCAATAACGCCATTGTGCTTATCGACTACACGAACCTGCTGATGCAAGAAAAGGCGTCTGAACTAGGCTTGAAGAGTATGCACGATTTGCCCGACAACGAAGTTCGAACCGCCATCATTAACGGCGGTGCCACTCGCCTGCGGCCCGTTTTGCTCACGGCCATCACTACAGTACTAGGTCTGATCCCCTTGGCGATCGGTTTCAATTTCAACTTTTTCACCTTTATCGCCCGCTGGGATCCCCAGTATTTTATCGGGGGAGATAACACCGCTCTCTGGGGTCCGATGGCCTGGACGGTCATTTACGGATTAACCTTTGCTACCTTCCTGACCCTGGTTGTAGTGCCGGTTATGATCTGGTTGGTGTACCGGTTGAGGATGCGTTTTCGGGGCCTGAGAAAGAAAATTGGTTAAAGTTTCCCATTGCGCCGAACAACCCCTGCCAGTAATTTTGTTACAAAAATAGTGCTAAAAAACCGTGCTGGTTGAAAATATTCAATCAAAATCCGCGTTTATTTGCCGTGCAAGTGTTGATTTTTCCCTGAAAAAGGTGTACCTACAAACTTTTTTGTGTCATTTCTTTGAGGGAACGGTTTTTCCGCATATATTTGCATCACTAAGATATGAAAGCCTCCCGATCTTCGGATCGTCAGCATACGATGTAATTTTTTCATGTGATATGATTTGCGCCGAGCACTTAACCGTGTTCGGCTTTTTTTTGCCTGTCACGATGTCAAAATATTGCTCCGTTGGACCACCACAACTTTACTATTTCAGGGATACTTTGCCGCAGAGCGTCGTAGAAGAGTAATTCACCTCATCACATCTAATGAGACGTTGCGGTCGTCGGACCCTTAAATACAGTGGCTCGGCATTGGCAAAGGCTGAGTTTTCTCTCCCATACACTTTTAGGTTGTCACATTCATAGGTATCAGGGCAACATTCCCCTATGTCTACTGTTTTTATTTATATTTGCCTGATTCATATCGCATTTGTACAATCCGCCACAAACCGTTTAGCCCTTTTCATTCATGGGTAAATCCTCCAAAAACACTCACGTCACCTTACATCAGGGTGATGATGATATCGATTTAGACTACGCTGAACTTCGTCGTGCGGTGCTCGTCTTACGTGCCATCAACCATGATTTACGTCGTAAGATCATCGAACTTCTCGAAAACAAGGAAGTGATGACAGTGACTGATATCTACTGCGCACTGCGGGTGGAACAGTCCGTTGCATCGCAACATTTGGCTATCCTGCGCAAGGCGGATATCGTGATCAATGATCGTGAGGGCAAGTACATCAACTACCGGTTGAATCGCGATCGTTTTGAAAAGATCGCCGGGTTGGTCCAGGGTCTGGCCGGAAACTCCCTCTTCGATTAGGGGAAAACCCTCCCAAAAGATACTTCTTAGCTCATTATTTGGCTTGTTCCACTCAGGAGCAGGCCTATGGCCGTTGCTGTAAAGCGATACGTTGTTACCGGTTTTTTGCCTGGCAAGCTGGCCCATTACTCCATTCACAGTAAATTTTTCGACCGGACGGCGGCACTGCGGCGCAGGATAAAGGTAAATGGGCAGGATAGGCATCCGAACCCAAAAATGTTAAGATCGACCGTTCTCTACCGAAAAACTACCGTTCCTTTGTTAAAATAGCGCGTTTACCGTATCTGAAATTTGCTAATTTGATGGTAAAGCACCATCTTTGCATTGCTCCGCCGCAGATTCGACCTTTTCCCGGCGGTTGCTTTCCCGCCATCCCTTTGCATCACGTACCATCCCGCCCAATGACAGCTTTGCCATCCAACCAACGCCGACTTTCTATCCTAAATCCCGGTCACATGGAACCCACCGCTTTAAATATTAGCGAACAAGAAATCACCCAGTCCGCCGAAATCCTGCGCGCGCTGGCCCACCCCTTGCGGATCAAGATACTGGGGTACATTGACGAGAATCCCGGCACCAATGTGAAGCACATTTATGACCAGCTCAATTTGGAACAGTCGATCACGTCACAACACCTGCGGATTTTGCGCTCTACCGGTCTGGTACTACCCGAGCGTAACGGTAAGTTCATCAATTACTGCCTCAACTACGCACAACTGGGTAAATCTATCCAGCTGGTGAAAGACTTTCTGGCCACCGAGGAGTAGCTCGACCGGTTTTCGGAAGCGAGGCCGGTCTTTCCGTACCGCTCATCCGCGTCTTACTGAGTCTTCTCCCTACCTTTGGCGGCGAATCGCCCGCCCATGCCCCGACTATCCACCATTTCCCGTTCCGCTCCTTTCCTGTTCGGCCTGAGTCTCCTCGCCTTACTCGGAACCTGTTTCCTGGTTTGGCTAATGGATGCTCGCTCGGCCGACCGGCAACTCTGGGGTTACCTTCCACTCTACTTTTACCTTGCCGGTTGGCTGTCGGTTACCAGTCTGCTGCTTGCCTGGCGCGCACGGCGCGGCCATGATCTTCCCTACCGCCGGCTGGCCGCCGCAGTCGGTAGCGGCGTACTACTCGGGTTCGGCTTTCCCGGTTTTCTGCCTTTCCCCTTTTTACTGCTCATCGCACTGGTGCCGCTCATCGCCCTGGAGCGTGACCTGCGGCTCACGCACGATAAGAGCGTCGGCGGGAAAGTATTCCTTTATTGCTTCCATACCTTCTTTCTCTACAATGTACTGGCTAGTTACTGGGTAACCAATACCGCTTTCGGGGCCGGGCTGGTGGCCGTTTTTGCTAACACCCTACTCATGTGCCTGCCGTGGCTGGCCTACCACTACACGGCCCGCCTGATGCCCCGCCTGGGCTTCGCCTCCCTGATCGCCTACTGGATCACCTTCGAGTATTTCCACTACCACTGGGAACTTAACTGGCCCTGGCTGATGCTGGGCAACGGTTTCGCACAGTTCCCCGCCCTCATTCAGTGGTACGAGTGGACCGGTGCATTCGGCGGTACGCTCTGGATTCTGGTAGTCAATTACCTGGTGGCCGGCCAGCTGCGTGCGCCCACCCGGCTTTCGCCCACCTTGCCCCGGGAAGTTAAACTGGCGGCCGTGGTCATCCTCCCCATCCTGGTATCGCTTATCCGCTACGCTACCTATACCGTGCCGACTGAGCTTGCGCCCATCCGCGTAGCGAGTATCCAACCTAACCTGGAACCCCACTACGAAAAGTTCACCATCCCGGCCGGCCGCCAGATCGAGCGGTTTGCCAAACTGACCGGCGATGCCCTGGCGGCCTCCGCCGCTCCGGTCGATTACGTGGTTTTCCCCGAAACCAGTATCGACAACGTGCGTGAGGAAGAGCCGGCCGCCAACACCTACCTGCGCCAACTGACCCAAATCGTCGGTCCCCGCCCCAATACCCTGCTGGTAACCGGCGTGGATGCCTACCATATTTTTCAGGACAACGAGGCCCGCAGTCGTGCCGTGCGTACCCAGGGCGATACGGCCTCCGGGAAAGCCTTTGATTGGGAGGCACTTAACGGTGCCCTTCAGTATCCCCTCGACCCGGCCGCCGCTCCCCAGTTGGTGCAGACCTACCGCAAGGGCGTTTTCGTGCCGGGCGCGGAAAGCTTCCCCTACGGCCGTTACCTCTGGTTTTTGGGCGATTTCGTGGAATACTTGGGCGGCACCCTGGCCGGGCGGGGCACCCAGCCCGAGCGATCGGTGTTTAGCGGCGGCCCGGCCAAGGTAGCCCCCGTGATTTGTTACGAATCCGTATTCGGTGAATATTTCACGGGTTACGTCCAGGCCGGGGCCGAGGTGATCTTCGTGATGACCAACGACGGCTGGTGGGACAATACCGGCGGCCACCGCCAGCACCTCTACTTCAGCAGCCTGCGGGCCATCGAAAACCGGCGCGACGTGGTCCGCTCGGCCAATACCGGCATCAGCGCCTTTATCGACCAGCGGGGGAAAATCATCTCTCGCACCGCCTACGACGAACCCACCTACCTGCTGGGCCAAATGCAACCCAACCGCGCCCGCACCTTCTATTCCAGGTGGGGAGACCTGATCGCCCGCGCCGCCATATTCATGGCCATCTTCGTACTGCTGTCGGCCTTCGTGAAAGCACGGCTACCGGACCGGGAACGTTAGCGGACGGCAATGCGTGAGGTGACCGCAGGGGCCGCCGAAAAGTGGGGGTTGCCCCACTGGAGGCGGAGTGCGCAGCACCGACCGGCAGGGAGCCCGGAGGACGCCGACCCCGACCGACAGGGAGGGGACACGCCCCCCATAAAAACACCCTCGTTGTTCAGGTTTCACGCCCTGGCACCGTTAATCAGGAGACTGCTCAAAATAACGCCGTATTGCCCACCGCCGCCGGACCGATTTCATGGCTCTTTCTACTCAGCTGCCTGTTACCCCTGACCGGCCCGGCCGCGCAAACCACCCCGGTCCGTGACACCCTGCCGCGCCTGCAACTACGTCTTTTGGCCGCCGATACGCCCACAAAGTCGAACTACCTGCCTGCCCGGCCCGACTCCACGGACCGCTACCCGGATAGCACGGCACTGCGCCGGGTGCTGGCCGATTATGTGGAGGACCTGCGGGCGGCCACCTACTACGAGGCGAGTCTGGACAGCCTGCTGCGCACCGATTCCACGCACTTCACCGCCCTGCTGCACTACGGCCCGCCCTACCGCTGGGCCGAGTTTAGCCTGCACCCCGAGATACCGGATGCCTGGGCGGCGCGGGCCGGCTTTCGGCGGCGTAAGTTCCGGCCGGACGCCCCCCTCGACCGGCAAAAATTCAGCGGTCTGCGTGACAGCCTCGTTCAGTCAGCCGCCAGTGAGGGCTACCCGTTTGCCCGCATCTACCTGGATAGCATCGAGTTTGCCGGCCCCGGACGCATCAGCGGGCGGCTGCGGCTGGAGCGGGGGCGGGCCGTTCAGCTGGCCGATCTGGAAGTACCGGAGGCGGCCCGTATCGACCCCCGTTTCCTGGCCCGCATGCTGGGCCTCCGCACCGGTGACCCCTACAACCAGCGCCGCCTGCGCAACCTGCCCGCCCGCCTGCGCGAGTTATCTTACCTGGAGCTGAAGGGGCCGCCCCGGGTCCGATTCGAGGAAAATCTGGCCACCGTGGAACTACCCCTGGGCCGGCGGGCCGCCAGCCGTTTCGACTTCGTGCTGGGGGTACTGCCCAACAGTGACCAAACCGGTAGATTGCTGATTACCGGTGATCTGCGCGGCGAGATCCAGAACGGTTTCGGGCGGGGCGAGCGGTTGGCCGTCCGGTTCGAGCAACTACGCCCTCAAACGCAGGAACTGGAAATTGCCGTCGATTTTCCCTTCCTGTTTTATTCCCCCTTCGGTCTGGCCGCCACCGGAGACCTATACCGCCGCGACACCCAGTACCTCGACCTTAATTACCGCGTGGCGGCCACTTATCCGGTGGGAAATACCGGTGGGCGGCTGGAGGTTTTCGCCGCCAACCGCCAGACCCGCTTGCTGGGGTTCGACGCCGACCGCCTGCTGGCCACCGCCCGCCTGCCGGATACGCTGGACGTTTCGCGCTCCTCCTTCGGCCTCACGCTGGAGCAGCGGCGGCTCGACTACCGCTTCAATCCGCGCCGGGGGTGGGAGGTGCGTGCGGGCGGCGGGGCGGGCCTCAAAACCGTCAAACGCAACGCCAAAATACTGGACCTGGGCGCGGAAAATCTTTACGACAGCCTCCAGCTACGTGCGGCCCAGTACCGGCTGGAACTGGCCGCCGCTTTCTACCAGCCGCTCTTTCCGGCCACCACCCTGCGCTTCGGCCTGGACGGCGGCGGCCTTTTCGGTCCTCAGCCGGTACTCATCAACGAGCAGTACCGCCTGGGCGGGTCGCGGCAACTGCGCGGGTTCGATGAGCAGAGCGTGTTCGCCAGCCGCTACCTCATCGGTTCGGCGGAATTTCGGCTGCTGCTCAGTCAGAACTCTTTCCTTTTTCTTTTTACGGACTATGCCCTGCTCGATATCAGCAGTCGCGCCGATCCGCCCGGAGCCGATACCTTCGTCACGGCCCTGGGCCTGGGCACGGGCATCAACTTCGAAACCCGGGCCGGCATCTTCGGCCTCAGCCTGGCCGTGGGGCGGCGGCGGGGCGAAGTGCTGGATTTCGGCGCGCCCAAGGTTCACTTCGGCTATTTGTCGCTGTTTTAGCCAAGCCTTTAGATTACGTACCTTCGCCCGTCCACAAGATCCGGCATGACCATTTATACCTCCCTGGCGGCGGCGCGCGCTTCCGGCCGCAAACAATTGGCCGTGCTATTGGACCCCGATAAGATCACGCCCGCCCGCATCCAGCACCTGGCCGAAAGCGCGGACCGGGGCCTGATCGACTATTTTTTCTGGGGCGGCAGCCTGGTTAGCGACGAGCGGGCGAGCGAATATTTCGGCCTGTTGCGCCAAGCCTCCCCCCTACCCATCGTCCTGTTTCCGGGCAGTGCCCGCCAACTCGATTCCCGGGCCGACGCGCTGCTGCTCCTCTCCCTCATCAGCGGCCGCAACCCCGACCTGCTCATCGGCCGCCACGTGCACTCGGCCCTGCGTATCAAACGGCTGGACGTGGAGGTCATCCCTACCGGCTACCTGCTCGTAGACGGGGGGCGGCTCACCTCGGCCGTTTACATCAGCGGCACCCAGCCCCTGCCCGCCGACAAGCCCGACCTGGCGCGGGTTACCGCTTTGGCGGGCACGCAACTGGGCCTGCGCCTCATCTACCTGGACGCGGGCAGCGGCGCCCTCCAACCCGTTTCGCCGGACATGATCCGGGCCGTCCGGGCCGAGATCGATACGCCGCTCATCGTGGGCGGCGGCATCCGCGATGCCCGGGCCGCCGAAACCGCGCTGCGGGCCGGGGCCGACCTGATCGTGGTGGGCAACGGATTGGAAGAAAACGACGGGTGGCTGAGCGATCTCTGCGGCGCGGTCCGGGCGTGCGGGACATAATTTGGGGTGGGTGTTTGGGCGTGTCCCTCGGCTATCGCCTCGGGTCGGTCCCTTACAGGCTCGCAGGTCTGCTCGGCCCTGCGGGCTGCTTCCTCCGGGCCGGGGCAAGCCCCTGCCCCTGCGTCGCTCCTTCCAGGCACCTCACGCATTTTACTGCGGTAATGCCGGAACCAACATCGGAATATGACCCCATCGCTGTATCTTTGGCAACCATAACAAAACATTGCCATGCCCACCATCTTCACCAGGATCATCAACGGCGAATTGCCGAGCTACAAGATTGCCGAAACCGAAGATTTCATCGCCTTCCTGGATATCCGACCCATGCGCCCCGGTCATACACTCTGCGTACCGAAAAAGGAAGTCGACTACATCTTCGACCTGGAACCCCAACTCCACGCCGGCCTGATGGAGTTCGCCCGCCGCATCGCCCTGGCCATCGAGCCGGAGGTAGAATGCTCCCGCATCGCTGTGGCGGTGCTCGGCCTGGAAGTCCCCCACGCCCACGTCCACCTGGTCCCCATCCGCACGGAAAAGGATATGCGCTTCGGCCGATCCATCGAGATCGAGCCGGCCGAGATGGAACGACTGGCCGAAGCCATCGCGGCGCGGGTCGTGCTGGATTGAGCTATTCCTACTCCACGATCATTTTGCGAGTGGCGGTAAAGTCACCGGCCGTGAGGGTGTAGGTCAGCAGGCCGGAGGCACTGCCCAGTTCGCGGCGGTTCAGGTTTATTGTCTGTTTACCGGCCACTCCTTTAACGGTGCGTACCAGCAGGGTGCGGCCGGCAATGTCCCGGACGGTCAACGTAGCCGACCCGGCCGTGGGGAGGGTGAAGCCGATGGCCGTTTGCTCTACTACGGGATTGGGACTATTCTGGGCGAGATCGAAACCGGCTTCACCGGAGACAATCGTGGTGCCGAAATTCAGTACCAAATTGCGTACCTCGCCGGCGGTGGAATAACCTTCGCTGCGGGTGATGCGGTCGGTGAGGGAAAGTAGTTCGCTCAGGCGGCCCGCGCGGTTGGCCCGGATGCCGATGCGGAATAATTCCTCACCGGCGGCGGGCGGGGAGTCGAAGCTCATGGCCAGTAAGCCGAGATCGGCGAACTGGGTGCCGAAATTCTCGGTGCCGCCGGAGGGCTGGGTGAGGCTCACCAATTCGGCATCACGGAACGCGAGCGTACCTTGGAAACCGGCCATTTCTCCGGCCCGGACCACGATCTCGTAAGTCTCGCCCGGCAGCAGATCGCGGTCATCGAGGGATAACTCCACGCGGCCGTTACCGCGCTCCTCCAGGGCGGGAGCCAGGAGGTTGGTGGAAGCCGAAGCATTCACGTCACCCACTTTAACACCGATAAAGTCAGCGGTGGTGAGACCCGCCGGCAGGTTGTTGAGATTGGTTACCTCGGGGAAATTATTGAGCCACGGGTTGGTCGGGTCGGAAAACTCGTAATCGGCCGGTACGAAGCGCCAGCTGGTATTGTTGGGGAAAGCACTGTCCAGACCGAGAATCAGGCGCCGCATCTGGATCAGGTCCAGGGTAGTAATGCCGCCGGAGTTGTTGGCGTCGGCGGCCATCAGTCGGTAGGGGTTGTCCAGTACTACAATATCCAGAATGTGCTTGGAGATAAGTACCAGATCAAGGGTGGAAACGCCGTTGAGGTGGGCGGCATCCAGGAAGGGTGTCACCGTGTAATCCTCGCCCGCCGGCAGATCGGTGAAGAGGTAAGCTCCGCCGGCGGCAGTAGGAACGGCCGCACTCACAAAACCGCTCACGTTGGTAGATACACCGAGGATACCCACGCCCTCGCGGGTGCGGATCGTGCCCGCGATGCTACCCACCCCGGCACCGCAGGTGATGTTGGGTTGGTTTTCCTGCACCACCACGTTGGTCTCGCAGTAGTCGCGGTTGCCCGCACCGTCTACGGTATACACTCGGACCGGCAGGATGCCGATATCGTCGCAGGTCAGCACCAGATTGGTGTCGATGCTATTAAAAACGAAATTGGGTCCGCCCGCCGTCACGGTAGCCGAACGGTAGATGGTATAGCCAACGGTGGGAGTACAGTCGGTACTGGGCGAGGCGACAAAGTCGCTTACCCAGATGGCACTCATGCCGCCGCCGTTGCCGTCGGGCATCAGGGTGGAGGTGAGTCCGTTGATGCAAATGGGAGTCGGTGCCTTACAGTCGATCACTTCGACCACGTAGATTACGGCGGCCCGGTTGCCGCAACCGTCGCTGATCTCCAGGCGGATGGCGTGCCGGCCGATGGGAATATTGGTGCCCACGATCACCATGTCATTGCCCTGAATACCGACCGACAGGTTGGACGTGGCGGGCAGGCTGCCGGGCATAAACTCGACGGAGGTAATGATGTCGTCGTTATTGGCATCCACCACAAACGGATCGGCCGTCAGGCTGACGATGGAAACGGCATCCGGCGAGCAGGCGTCGTCGAAATTAAAGGTCAGCGAGAGGTCTCCAGCGCAGAGGTTACCGTCAAAGGAGCAGAATTCGGTCTGGTTACCGGTCGTGTCGATGGTGGGCGCGAGGTTATCGTACACCTTGATGAACTGCACGTAGCGGAAGTAACCGCGCCGTGGGTCGGTGCCGTAGGGCGTAATCAGGTTTCCGATCCGGCTGGGCAGACCGTTGAAGCGATTGCCGTCGCGGTCGAGGAAAGCAACATCGTCCGTAATGGTGACCGCACTGGGGCCGGGCACCACGTGGAGCCAAAAATCTTCGGTGAGATTATTATCACCATCCGCATCGCGGGGGACGGTGATGGGATCGTTGATGCCGTTGTACTCACACCAGTTGATGACCTCGATGGTATTACGAATCTTGTAGCACTCATCCGCCGTGGCCAGAAAGGTGTCGGGCACCACCGATACGGCGATCAGGTCGCAGGCCCGCTCCTCGAACCCGATGAGGGAAACCGCGTCGATCTCGCAATCCTCGGAATCGGAATCCCCCGGCCAGCGGATGGTGTAGTCGTGCTGCTCGAGTACGGTGATGAGTTGGGTGCAACCCAGTGGGGACTGTAGGCCCTGCGCATCGGTGAAACGGAAGGAGCGGGAGATGGTGCCGATACCGCAGTTGTCGCGGGTATCCACGGGGGTGAAAACCTGCGGGGTGGTGCCGGGGCAGTTATCGCCACCGTTAGCCACGCCGAACAGGTCATTTAGCAAGGCACCCACGTTCACGGCATCCAGCCCGAAAGCCAGGCCGACGTTGGCGGGAAAATCAAAGGGCAGGTCGGAGCAGAGGACGGCCCGGGGGGTGGGCGGAATACAGATCGGAGCTGATTTGTCCTCTACCAGCACCGTGAGCCAGCAGAAATTAACGTTACCCGCCGCATCGGTTACGCGCAGGCTGACTCGCTTGGGACCGAGATCGCCGCAATCGAGCAGGATGGAGGGCTGGTAGCCGAGCGCGGGGTCGACGAGGTCGTTGTTTTGGTCGATACAGGCAATGGCGAGGGTTACACCCGAGCAGTCGTCGGTGGAACCGTTATCCACGTCGATGGCGGTAAGGATAGCGGTACCGGAACCGTCCACGGCTCCGCCGATGGAGATATTGAGGCCGTTTTCGCACTTGGCCGTGGGAATGGAGGCATCGCCCACCGTCAGGGGCAGGTCGATGGAGGCCGAGTTAGCGCAGGCGTCTACGCTGGTGTAGCGGATGATGTGGCTGCCGGCGGGGATGCCGGAAGTGAGCTGGCCCGCCTGGAAACTACCGATGGGCGTGGCGTTCAGATTGCCGCCGGGGTAAATGTTGGCGGTGGTGGTGAAGGCGGCCGAGCAGTTGTCGGTGACCGTAGGAGCGGGGACCACGAAAAAGGCCAGGCAGCCGGGCGAGTTGGTGGAAAAAAACAGGCCGTTGTCCGGGACACCGTCGAAATCGAGATCCTGGGTGGGGGCGAGGATGGTGGGCGGGGTGAAGTCGCCGACCTTGACCAGCCGCGTGATCTCCAGGGGGGCGAGGTTGGGGCTGCACCAGTCGGCTACCGTATAGGTGCGAAAGAATTTGTAGGTATTGGCGCAGGTAACGGTGCGGGGACCGTCTTCGAGGGTAACGGCCAGGTTACAGAACGATTCGTCGAGGTAAAGCGGGCCGCTGCCGGTGGTGAGGAAGGGAAACTCCGTTTCGAGGGAAACCGGGTTGGCGTTACCGAACTGGTTGGCGGGCAGCAGCGGGCGGGAATTATCGTCGCAGCTGATCTCGATAAAAGTGGTGGAAAAGTTCACGTCACTCAGGGCCGGACGGGTAAAGACGATCGAGTAGCTAGCGGTGGCCGAGGCAAGCGTCTCTCCGGCGGGCAGGGTGCAGGGTCCGTCATCGGTGACGGTGAAGGTGCGGGTCAGCACCACGTCGTTGCACTCGGGGTTGGTGGGGGCGTAGGTGAGCACATCGTTAACGCACACCCGCACGTTGGAGCAGTTGTCGGCAACCGTGGGAAAGCCGCCGCCCGCGAGGATGCGGTTGCGAAAGCCGCCGGGCAGGGAAGCCGCCGTGATGGGGGCACCGGCCGCGTTGATGAAGTTGCCGGCCGAGTTGGTGCGGTAGCAACGGGAGACATTGAACGGCAGTTGGGTCAGGCTGATATTGTCCAGCTGGTCGCAGAAAAGCGGCCCGGCGGGTGGGGTAGGGGGCAGTACAGTGGGCGCGGTCTTGTCATCGGCCCGTACGATTCCCCAGCAGGTGGTGAACCCCTGTACGGAGGAACCCGGTGCCACGGAAATAACGTAGGTATAGGAGCCGCAACCGTCGACGGTGCCGCCGTTGGCTTCGTTGCCGTCTTCGACCACCAGATTAAAGTCCGCCGCGGAGGCGCAGGCGAATTCCCCGGCAAGCACGGCATTGAAGGGAAGCGCAAACTGACAGTTCGCATTGAGGGTAACGTTGACCTGGCCCTTGCAGGCGAGATCGAGGGGCTGGTCGCACTGGGCGAGGAGCGTGGCGGAGGGGAAACAGGCTGCCAGTGCGAGTAGCACGAACAGACCATACCGCAGGTGGGTAATGTCAGGTCGCATAATATGATTTGTAGAAAGTCTCTCGGGTTCAAAAGTACGGAAAAAAGCGGTAAGGTGTCCTTATATAAGGTTAATCGGCTTTGTAGTCGGCTGATTGCCGGTAGAGTAGTGGAGTTGAGGGAGGGAATGCTCGATACGTGTTAGCGGATTTTGAGCTGTTGCCCCCCGAACGCATTTTTCCACCCGATCCGATAGGCTCGGGCAGGTAATGGGTACGCACGGGCAGGTTCAACGTGGCAGGGTAGCAACGGATACACCGCCTGACTAAAAGCAGGGGCAAAACCCCGCGTGAGGGATAGGAGGTGTTGTCTGAACGGAGCGTAGCGGAGAGAGTGCCGGATAGCCCGACCCCGCCGACAGGCGGGGGCACGCCCGAAAGATCGGCATTTCGTGTATACCATGTTATAAAACAAGGGGGAACATCGTCGGCAGGGAAAGCAGATTTCTGAATGACTAATTATCATCATTATGACTAAATATAGTCACGGCTAAAGCGGTAAAATTATGTGTATTGTACTGAAATACAACCGGTTAAAAACGTGGCACGTAATTTGTTAGGGTAATGTTAGCGAAAAGGCCGTACCGGCTTCCGTTCGTTCAATTTTTACCCCCCTCCCGAGCAGGGCTGCACTAGTAAAACGATATATATGCCATCTACAATGACCAACACTGAATTTACTCACGAAATAGGTAAACTCCAAAACCTGCTGTTCAGCTTTGCGCTGCGTCTGACGCGCAACCATGAAGATGCGCAGGACCTGATGCAGGAGACCGCAATGCGGGCCTACCGCCACCGCGATAAGTTTACGATGGGTACGAATTTTAAGAGCTGGTCATCCACGATCATGCGGAATACGTACATTAACCGTTACCGCAAAGAAAAGAGCCGCAAGCACGTGAACGAGCCGATCGAATCGTTTACTTTTGCGCTGGAAAGCAAAAGCGTGGTAGCCAATCAGGGCGAACACGATATGCGCCTGCAGGAGTTGAATCGCATGATGTCTACCATCGGCGAAATTTACAGCGTACCCTTCCTGATGTTTTACCGGGGGTATGAATACAAAGAAATTGCCGAATACCTGGGTATCCCCATCGGCACCGTGAAGAGCCGCATTTTTCTGGCCCGCCAGAAGATGAAGGGCATGATCGGCGAACGTTTCGAGGCCTGATTTTCGGGCTGTTTTTGATGTAGTGTGTTTTTTGTGTGTTAACCAGAAAAACCGGCAAAAGAGGGGCCGACGCCCCATTTAACCAAAACCGCCAGCCGCGTCGCTAATGACGCGAAAAACTTGCGAGACCGGCCCCCTGCGGGGAGCCGGTCTTTTTCTTTTCGGCCTATCCGATCGATAAATAGTTGCCCCGCCCGCCGACCCAACCGCCGCGCCGCCGGTTATGCCAGGTATGGATCCGCACTTCACCGACACCCTCTACCGGGCGCACCGCGACAGCCCCGAACTACCCTCGCCCCGCCTGATCTGCGACTGGCGCGACGGCATGATCCAACTGCTGTTCCCGGCCCTGAGCGAGCGCCGTTATCCCAGCCGCCGTTCCTTCGATCAGGACCTGGAGACCTACCGCCTGAAACTGTTCACCATCCTGGACACGCTGCGCACGCGCCTGCCCGCGCCCGCGGCCGAGCTGGAGGCGGCCTTCGAGGCCGACCTGCCGCGCATCCACGCCATGCTGCTGGCCGATGCCGGGGCCATTCTGAAGGGCGACCCCGCCGCCGTGAACCTGACGGAGGTGATCCGTACATATCCCGGTTTTTACGCGCTGGCCGTCTACCGGCTGGCCCACTGTTTTCATCGGCTGGGCGTGCCGCTGGTGCCCCGCATCCTGACCGAGAGTGCCCACAACATTACGGGCATCGACATCCACCCCGGTGCCGTGATCGGCGAACGGTTCTGCATCGACCACGGCACCGGCCTGGTGATCGGCGGCACCGCCGTGATCGGGGACGACGTAAAGGTGTACCAAAACGTGACCCTGGGTGCCCTGAGCGTGCGCAAGGACGAGGCAAGCAGCAAGCGCCACCCCACCATCGAGGACAATGTGGTCATCTATTCCGGGGCCACCATTCTGGGTGGGAATACCGTTATCGGCCGCGATTCGGTGATCGGGGGCAATACGTGGATCGTGAAAAGTGTGCCGGCGGGAAGTAAACGCTACTATAAGGAGTGATCGGGCGCGCCGCTTTCCAGCAGTTTTACCGCCGCGATGATTTTTTCCTCGCACTCCTTTAGTTCCGTGGGCAGGTAAGAGTAGCGGTCGCGCAGCTCCTGCAAGAGCCGCAGGGCGTCGGACGGGCGGCCGCATTCCAGCAGAAAGTCGATCTGCTCGGCCTCGGCGGCAAACTCGGCAATGGCCAGCAGTTGCTCCACGTGGTGGTCGTCGGCAAAGCCGTTGGCGAATTGCACCACGCGCGGGTCGGTCCTGATATCGCGGCGGTGGATGGCGGTGGCCAGTTTCAGCCCCGGCAGCGCGGTGCAACGGCTCAGGGCCACGTACACCTGCCCGGCGGCGAAGCTGCCCTGCAGGTCGGCGTAGACGCGGTCGAAGGTCAGGCCCTGGCTCTTGTGCACGGTAATGGCCCAGGCAAGACGCAGCGGAAACTGGCGGAAAACGCCCAGAATTTCCTCGCGCACTTCGCGCTCGTTTTCAGGGTCCCAGTAGTAGCGGACTTTTTTCCATTCCACGCACTCCACCTCGATCGCTTTTGTCCTCCGGCGGCTCGCCGTCCTCGCCCGGCGCGGCACCCGGCGGGGGCGGGCAACTCACCGTCACGGAAACATCCGTCAGCGCGGTCACGCGGCCGATTTTGCCGTTGAAGTAGCGCCGTTCCTCGCCGATGTCGTTCTTGACAAACATCACCTGCGCGTCCACTTTCAGTTCCAGTTCCTGGGGGGCGGGCATCTCGCGGGCTTCGATCTTCCCCTCGATCCGGGCCACGTAGGTGCGCGACTCGGTCGGCAGGCGGTCCAGTTCCACCTTGTTTTTGGTGCGCACCACGGCATTGCGCGTGGCCAGGTAAATGTACTGCTGCGCGGCGTAATCGAAGCCCGCCTCCACCAGTTCCTCGTTCAGCCGCCCGATCTCGGCCGATTCCAGCGTGTCGTCGCGCACCCGGTTCAGAAAATTAATGAACCGGCGGTCCGATTGGCGGTAGATTTTCTTCAGTTCCACCAGTTCGGGTTTGGCCGTCTGGAAGGACCGCGCACTAAAAAAATAGGGACTGTCGTAGTGCTCCTTCAGTAGCTCCCAGTCCTCGCCCGTGGTCACCGGCGGCAGTTGAAAAGCATCGCCGATGAATACCACTTGCTTGCCGCCGAACGGCAAATGCTTGCGGCCGCCGAAGTGGCGCAGCACCACGTCTACCACGTCCAGCAAATCGGCCCGCACCATGCTGATCTCGTCGAAAATGAGCACCTCCAGTTCCTGGATCAGCTTGCGCCGCTCGCGGCTGATCCGGAAGTGGGTGAACAGGTTACTCTTGTCCGGCCCACTGGGCGTGCCGGGGTGCAGCCGCCGGTCGTTGGGCGGATACACGCTGGGCGCGATCTGGAAGAGCGAATGGATGGTCATGCCCCCGGCATTGATGGCGGCCACGCCCGTGGGGGCCACCACCGCCATTTTGCGCGGGCAGGTATCGCGCAGGTGCCGCAAAAAAGTCGTCTTGCCCGTGCCCGCCCGCCCCGTCAGAAACAGGTTGTGCCGCGTATGACGGACCAGGTAATCGGCGGCCTGAAAGGCCCGGTTGGCGGGGTCGACCTGCATGGATAAGGAGAACTGTGATAGAGTGCGGCGGGCTAAGAGCGTGTCTAAATTTTTACTTCCTGAGAACCAAGCATTTAAGAACCTGTCGTCGTAAAAACTGACTTACGTAGCCCGCTATGCGCGCAAGTTTTTATCTACCCAGAACCTTAAATCATTGATCCTCAGTTCTTAAAAATTTTAGACACGCTCTAAGGTAACGGGAATTGCCGGATATAACTTAAAACTTAATCGGGTTAATTATTTATTTTTCAAACTTTTAGCTACTTTTGCCGTGTTGTCCTACTATATCAGGTGTGTTTTTCGGGCGTGCCCCGGCCGAGGGGCCGGGTCGGGCTGTCCGGCACTCTCTTCATTTCACCACGCAAGATTTTGCGTGGCTACATTTCGTTCAGACAACACCTCCCATCCCTCACGCGGGGGCAGGCGGGTCGGTCCGAATGGGGGGGGCCATATGGCGGGCGGTCCGAATGGCGGCAGGTCCGAATGGCGGGGGCCATTCGGAGACGCAAGATTTTGCGTCTCTACCGTGCCGTGTCGGTTTAAATAAAATTTCCATGCTCCACAAGACCACCGAAAAAAAATACCTCACCCGCGATCAGGCCCTCCTGAAACTCCAACGCTACTGCGCCTACCAGGATCGCTGCCACCAGGAGGTACGCAGCAAACTAATCGACCTGGGCGTCTACGGAGACGATCTGGAAAATGTGATCGTCGACTTGATCCAGGATAACTTCCTCAACGAGGAGCGATTCGCCCGCTCCTTCGCGCGCGGCAAATTCCGCATCAAATCCTGGGGCCGCGACCGCATCCGCCGCGAACTCAAGCAACGCCGCATCAGTGCCTACTGCATCAAAAAAGCCATGACCGAAATCAGCGACGAAGACTATGACGCCACCCTCCGCGCCGAAATCGCCCGTCGCCAACGGTTGATCAGGGGTAAGACCGCCTTCGAGCGCCGAGGTATGCTGGCCAAGTATCTGATCGGGCGGGGTTTTGAGACAGGTCTGGTCTGGGAGTTGCTGGAGGAAAAATAGGGGGAGGGTTTCGTCCGAACTTTAGCAGGGACCCTGCTCGTGGGCTGAATGAAAAATAGCTAGACTTATCCAGACGTGCAACGTCGGGGAGCTAAGCGTACGCGCGCAGCAAAGCGGCGAAGCCGCTACTTCAACCACGTTTCCGGGTTCAACCGATTCTCCTTCTGCCAGATCTCGAAGTGCAGGTTGCCGTCCGAACGGCTGGTGCGGCCCAACTCATCGCCGGCCTTTACCTCCTGGCCCTGGCGGACTTCCACCACCTCCAGGTTAGCGTAGGCGGTATAATAATCGCCGTGGCGGAGGAGGACGACATTGCGGTTTTCGGGTACCAGACGGGTCATTACCACTTCGCCCTCGAATACGGCGCGGATGGCGGCATCGGTACCGACGTTGATGTCCACACCCGAATTGACGATCTCTACGGAGGGAACCTCGCTGTGGGGTTGGCGGCCGAAACGGCGGGTGATCTTGCCGGTGGCGGGCCAGGTCAGGCTGCCGCGCAGGCGGGCGAAGGCGCGGCCGACCGTGGTTTCGCCGGCAGCGGCGGCCTCGGCGGGCGTTTCGGGCGTGTTGTTGCCGGCGGCCAGGCGGGCATCGCGCCGCGCCTTGCGGCGGCTGCTGATCTCGGTAGCGATGGCCCGTTCCACGGCGGCCTGAAGTTCGGCGGCGGCCTTTTTCTGCTGCTCGATCTTGGCCAGTAGTTTATTTTCCCCCTGCTTTAGCTCAGTCACCAGCCCGCGCTGTTTGCCCTCGGCCGATAGGAGTTCCCGGTCCTGGTCGCGGGCGGCAGCCAGCAGCTTCTCCTTTTCCAGCCGCCGTTCATCCAGTGTGCGTAGTTTACTGCTCAGGGTAGCTTCCGTGGCGGCAATCAGGCGGCTCTGGCGGCGGCGGTAGGCCTGGTAGTCACGCAGGTAATTGAAGCGACGAAAAGCATCGTTGAAACTACGGGCGGAAAAGAGAAAAGTTAGGGTACTGCCGGTCAGTTTGGCCCGGTGGGCGGAGCGGAGCAAGCGGCCGTATTCGGCTTTTAGTTCGGTGAGGTCACCGCTCAGCACGCTTACCGCTTCGGTAGTGCGGGACTGGGCGGCGTCGGTCAGTTCGATCTCGCGTTCCAGGGTCTGCACCAATTCGCGCCGCTGGGCGATCTGCTTGCGCAGGAGCGTCAACTGCGCCAGCGCGCGGCTGCGCTCCGAGCGGGTACGATCCAGCTGGGCGGTGGTTTCCTTGAGTTCGGTCAGCAGCCGCTCCCGCTTTTTCTTCAGGTTATCGGACTCCGTCTGCGCGGCCAGATTGACCGTCAGGAGGAGTAAAAAAGCCGTAAAGAGGAAATAGCGTGCCATTTGTCGATGGGAATGAAGAGTCAAAGGTAGGTGTTTCAGGCAGGGCGGCGCTTGTCCAGCTCGGCTACTTTTTCGAGTAACCAGTTGAGCGAGGCCACCGTACGGTTCTCGGCCAGTTCCTCGCGGATCTTATCCAGTGTTTTATAGTCTCCCGGCCGCCAGCGGGTGAGGCGGCGGGTGTAGGAAATGAGGTTGCGAAACAGCTGTTTATAATTTTCGGGAATTTCCTTGTGCCGGGTCAGATAAGTTGTAAAACTGTCGAACAAGGAATCCAGTGTATCGAACTGTTTGGTTTCGTAGTAAGTGGCCAGGAGCATGGCCTTGGAGTTGATATTGTAGGTCAAATCCTCATATTCCACATTATGTAGATAACCCAACACCTTGTTGTAGTCTTTTTGATAGAAATACAGGGTAGCACTATTGTAAGTTACGGCGTTATCTCGCTGATCGGTAGGTAAAAATTGCTTATAGTTATTGATAAAGTCAGCCGTCCACTCATACTTATTCAAACGAAGAGCCACCGTAATGGTATTTTTAAATTGACCCGGGGGGAGTATGCCATTTTCAAAAAGTAATTTAGTCGTGAGTGCCTGCTGGTAGATCTTTATGTATTCCTCCAGAAAATCTCCCTTACCCGCGTTTGCTTTCCTCACGCAATAGTTAAGCAACGTCTGAAAAAAATCAGCCGCCGTTCGAGGGGAAAGTTGGCGATATTCTTGAAGCAAGCGATCACGGAAAGCGTAGTAGTATTCTTCCCGGTCAAAAAACGTAAGCACTTGATATTTAAAGAAGTAAAGGGCGATCGGTAGATAGCTCAGATAATAATCATCTTTTTCCAGGGACTGAATTACGATATCCGTCATTTTAATATCGTAATCGCGCTGCTTGATCTTTTTTAAACTCTGTACATCCAGCAGGTTGCGTAATTTTTCACTGATATAATAGGCGTCCAGTGATTCGGACATTTCTTCAATATTGCTCTTTTCAAATACCTTCAAACTATAATCGAGCAGCGAGTAACGCTCTTTCTCCATTTCATGGCGGTAAAGGTAATTGTCCGGCGACTGTTCCTCGATAATGTTGACATATTTGTCCCAATTGCGGTCGATTCCTTCCGCCAGCTTACTGACGGAAGTCTTGTTGAGAAATTTAATTTTCAGCAGGTTTTCGATACCCGGTTGGCACTGCAATTCTTCCTGTACAAAATACTGCTCGATCAACCGTTGGAGGTCGGAGCAAAATTTACGAAAGCGGACATCATTATAGTCCTTTGTCCGGAACAGTTTTTTCCATACCTCTTCCTTCTCAATCGGCTTTTCCTGCTGGAGTAATTTAACCAACAAATCGTAGAGCCGTACGATGTCTTTGCTCGAATTGAAGAAGGGGGAGACGAGCAGTTTGCGGCAATTTCGCTGCCGAACGGCATCCAGCGGCTCCAGTGAAGCGATCAATTTACTACTGGCGGCGTTCATTCTCTCACAATTTATCAACTAATATTCTTGCCACACGTATACAAATAGGGTCTGATTGGGTTGCTTTGCTTTCACAATTTATTTTCGCTAATTGAACACCTATGTAGCGAGAGAAGCAGGAATAGCCTATATTGCACCCAGTAATGATCCAAACGTACCACAAATGTCCCAACTTTTACAAAAACTATGCCTCTGCCTGGGGCTGCTGACCCTACCGCTACTGGCGGGGGCGCAGTTCGTGCAGCTACAAACCTTCGTTAACCAGCCGGTTTCTCACGCCCTTCTTTCCAACACGCAGCCCTTCATGTCCGCCGGCCCGGTGAGCGGAACGGTGAACTGGGTAGAAAGTCCGCTTTTTAACTGGACGGTGACCTACTCGCCCGCCCTCGATTACGTGAACGCCAACGGCGTCAGTTTCCAACTAATCACCACCCCGCTTCAGGGGCCCGGTATTACGTTCACCACTTTCCAGGTCAGTATTCTTCCCGCCGTTATCGAGGCGCGGCACGATATTGCCCTGACGACCATGGACCAGCCGGTGACCATTGCCGTGCTGGACAACGACTTTAGTAGCACCGGCACCTTTGAGCTGATCGGCACCCCCGCCGCCAACGGCGGCACGGCGGAAATCGTGGGCAGCGAAATCGTCTTTACGCCCGCCCCCGGGTTTATGGGGCTGACCGACTTTAACTACGTCATCTGCGCCGGTAGTGGTAACCTGTGCGATCACGGAACGGTAAGTGTCAACGTACTTAAAACCGACGCCGTGGCGATGGCCGATACCGTGCAGGTGTTCACCAAGCGTGAAAAGACACAGTTCATCCTCGTACCGGAGAACTACCTGCTCGTCGGACCGCCCGTCAGCGGTATTTTCGACCCCGCCGCCGCCGTGCCTACCTACACCCCGGAAGCCGGTTACAGCGGTACGGATTTTCTAACCTTTAGCGGTCCCAACGATAGCGAGATCACCTACCGCGTGGATGTGCTCGATATCGCTGACGCCAAATTTACTCGCGAAGACCGGGCCTACACGCTGGCCAACCAACCGGTAGCACTCAACGTGTTACTCAATGATGTGTACGGTACCCTGGCGGGCTGTTTCCAGGTGGGAACCCCGCAATACGGCACTATTGCCGCCAACCCGGGCGGACTGAACGGAGGATTGGTTTACACCCCGCCCACCGGCTGGACGGGCGTGGATCGATTTACCTACACTACGGCCGCCCCTGGCTGTAACGGCCCCACCGAGACGCAGATGGTCTACATCTTCGTGAGTAATTACGAACCGGCCGCCGCCGAGTACGACCTTACCACCCTCAAGAATACGCCCGTTATCGTGGGCTACGATATCCCCGCCGGCTCCTACGACTGGATCATCACCGACCAGGGTGAGTTGGGTACCCTTAGCTATCTGGCTGGACCGATCAGCCAGTTGATCAACGGTACCTTGGTGGAAGGCAATGACCTGCTGGTTTACGTGCCCAACCCGGGCGTAAACGCCGGGTTGGATGTGATGGAAGTCACTTACTGCCTCTTCGATGCCAATACGGGAGATTGTGCGCTGACCAAAACGGTCAAACTCAACATGACCATCCAAGACATCGAGACCGACGGCCCCGCTTGCGTGGCGGACTGCGTCTGGCCCGGTGATACCAACAACGATGGCGTGGTGGACGTAGGCGATCTACTCCCCATCGGTCGCTATCTAGGGGAATACGGTACCCCGCGCGCCGGTGCGGATTCGCCCTTCTGGTACGGTCAGTCCAGTGCCGACTGGAACTCCACTACCGCCGGTCCGAGTACGGTCGATATAAAGTATGCCGATGCTAACGGCGACCGGATCGTTAGTCACCTCGATACGCTGGTAGTTCGTGAAAACATGGGTAAGACCCACGCACTCAGCTCGCAGATTCAGAACGTCAGTTCTTTCGATGTATACCTGCAGGGTAACATCTTTGCAGAAGCCGGTGATCTGGTCGTACTGGACATCATGCTGGGAGGACAGGCGGTAATCGTGGAGGATTTGGCCGGTTTCCGCTTCCCCTTCAATTACGATACGCAGATATTCGTAGCCGAATCATTCGAGGCCACCTTCGACGAAGAGAGCTGGTTTAGTTATGATAGCCCCATTATTTCGCTGGGTTCAAACGATACCCAACTCGGTCGGCTCGATCTCGCTATGACCCGCACGAGCGGGGTTCCCGCCAGCGGCTTCGGTCAGGTAGGTACCATGGCCGTTATTGTGGAAGACTTGGCCGGCTTCCGCCCCACCTTCGAGGGTGAGGTAGCCGAACCGGTCGTTACTACCATCGGTGGCGGGGACCTGGCTACGGCCATGGACGGTAACGGTAATACCACCGCCCTGCGCGTACGCCCCTTCGACCTGACGATCCGCCAAACTCCCATCGCAACGGAAGAAGCCATCGGCACCGAAATCGACGCTTACCTGGACGACAAACTGATCACTTTTCCCAACCCCGCCTCCGACCGCCTGACGGTTCACCTCAACGGCCGCCGGGAATTTAGTGCCTACCAACTGACCGACCTTATGGGCCGCACCCTACTGCGGGCCGACGGCCTGCGCACCAATCACGTCGATCTCAACCTCCAGCGGCTGCCCATCGGTATCTACACCCTGACGGTAATGACCGACGAAGGGCGGGTAAATCGAAAAATCGAAATACTTCGCTGATTCGATACTAGTACCTTACGAGTGACGTTAGTATTAAAATTTTACGCAATTATCCGCCGGGAGGTGGGCCTTTTATTCTTGAAGAAAGCCCATTTCACTCGTGGAATGTTTATCATTACTACCGAAGTCGCGCCTGGGAAGGTGCGGCTTTTTTTGTGGTATATATGGTGTGGAAATTTCAGCCCGACGGTAGCGGCATTTACTCTTGATTGACTATCGCGTGAGGTGACCGGACGGAGACGACGCAGGAGGAAGCCCGCAGGGCCGAGCGAACAGCGAGCCGGTAGGGGACCGGCCCGACCGAAGGGAGGGACACGCCAAATAATACAAGGACTCCCCCCGTCCTACCGCACCTCGAACCATAGTTCCGTGCGCTCACCCGTTTCGCCCTGGCTGTAATTGATGGTGATCTCCTCGCCGGCGGCAATGTCCCGAAGTGCATGAAAAGCAATGGTGCGCTCGTCGAAATCCATGCCGTAGTCGGCGTTGGGGGCGGCGGCGTGGTTATAGAGCGAGCCGTAGCCAAGGGCGATGGCACTGCCCTGCTTGCCCCAGAGGAAATAATAATCGTGCAGGTGGGTATCGTGGATGGTTTCCGTGTCGCGCGGATCGAGGAAAATGACGGGGCAGATTTCGATGATACCGCCCGCCGGAATGGCTTCGGCGGTGAACACGCCGCGCCCGCCCAGCGGGCTTTCGCGGTAGTAGAGACCGGGTATTTGCATGGGCCGAAGATAAGCGGGGCGGCCCGACCGTTGGGTGTATCCGCCGAAAAAACGTAATTTACCGGCCGGAACAACTAACAGCACCCCGCCCTTGGCCAGCACACTAGCCGAAATTAAGGATGTCATCCGCGCCGGTAAAACGGAGCGTGCCCTGGCCGATCTGCGTGACTACGTGGCAGCGGCCCGGCCCGCTTACGTAAGTGAGGTAACGCTGCTGGAAAACCGCCGCGCCGCCACCGAGCGCGAGAACCGGCAGGGCCTGTTGCTGGGCGACCCCTACGAGGCCAGGCGCAACGCCCTGACCCGGGCACTACTGGGGCTGATTAACCAGATCGAAACGGCCGCCGACCCGGATGCCGGAGCCGCCGCCGGGCCGCCGCCCGTGCACGATTATCACGCCTACACCGTGGACCGCGTGGAGCAAAACGACGCTTTCTACCGGGTTCACCGGCGGCGGGAAACCACCGATAAGTGCGACTTTTATTACCTCTACGGCGGCGACCTGCACGAGCACGAACTTTTCTTCCGCCGCCTCGCCTACGACATCGAGGGCCGCCTGCTGGACCCCGCCAACCCCGACCTGCCCCTGGCCTGCCGCGTGGAGCAGATCGTGCCCACCACCATTGATTTCAGCACCGATGCCGAGTTGTACCGCCAAAATATGCTGCGGGCCTTCTTTGCCAAAACCGGCCTCCAACCCGACGCCCACGCGCCCCTGCTGACCCGCGACCTGACCTACCTGCTGGCCAACGCGCCGCGCCTGCAGGGCCTGACGGCGGCTGATTTCGTGACCGTCTACTTCAAGATCAGCGACTACGAATGGGATGCCACCCTGACCCCGGCCACCCTGCGTTGGTTCATCGAACACTTCTGCCAACCGGTCCCCTTACCGGTCGCGGCACCCACCTTCCTGATCTTCTTTGCCGTGGAATACGACGAGGAAGACGCGGCCATCAAGGCCGAGATCAAGACGGCCGTCGACGCCGCCGAATTTATCGTTCCCCTCCCGGAATTGGCCAAACTACAGCAACGCGACATCGGCCGCTGGCTGGAACGCTACGAGATGCTGTTCGTGCCGCCCCAAAGGCCGCGCACCTTTTTACGCGCCACTTTCGCCCGCGATGCCGACCACTACATGGCCGACGTTCACCCCATCCTCAAAAAACTCATCGACGAGTACAACACCCGCCTGATCCCATGAGTATCCGCATTACCGACGCCCGACCCAGGGGCTTTACCGCCTCTGATTATATCATGGCACCCGCCCTGCTGCAGGCCGTGGAGCTGGCCATTGCCCTGGAGCAGCCCCTGTTGCTGACCGGCGAACCGGGCACCGGCAAAACCCGCCTGGCCGATAAAATAGCCTCCGATCTGGCCGCCGCCGCCGGGCACAACTTTACGCCCGAGCCGCTGGTGTTCAACACCAAGACCGATGCCCAGGCCCGTGACCTTTTTTATTACTACGACGCCGTGGCGCACTTCCAATCGGCCAACGTGCAACGGGGAACCGGCCAGGCCGCGCCCGTCACCGGCGACTTTATCCAGCTGCGCGCGCTGGGTCGCGCCATCGCGCTTACCCGGCCCGACCAACCCGGTCTCCAGGGTTTCCTGGACCCCGCCACCCCGGCCGCCGGCAGCGTGGTACTGATCGACGAAATCGACAAGGCACCGCGCGATCTACCCAACGACATCCTGCATGAAATCGACCGCTATCAGTTCAGTATCAAGGAACTGGACCGCACCATCCAGCGCGGACCCGACCACCGCATCATCACCATAATGACCTCCAACTCGGAGAAAAACCTGCCCGACGCCTTCCTGCGCCGCTGCGTATTTTACCACATCCCCTTCCCCGACGAGGACCTCCTCTTCCGCATCGCCAAGACCCAGATCGGTACGGCCACCGCCTTTACCGACGAATCATTGCGGGGCCTCATCGGCCATTTTACCCGGGTGCGCGCGGCTTCCGTCCGAAAGCCCCCCGCCACGGCGGAGTTGCTGGCGTGGCTGCGGCTGCTGGGCCTGGGCGGGATTGCCGCCACCGGCACCGAACCCGATACGGCCCGCCTGCGGGATTACCTCTCGGTGCTGGTAAAAACGAAAGAGGACCACGAAGCGGTGCGGGGGCTTTATTCTTAGTGGGTAGTAGGTAGTAGGTAGGTTTAATTTCTCCCCCCTTCGGGAGACCGGGGGGCAAACGCCCTGAGCTTCTATCTGCTACCATCTACCTACGATTATCTAAAAATCCGGGCGTGTCCGTCCCTGACGGGCCGGCCGGTCCCTTCCCGGCTCGCTGTTCGCTCGGTGCTTGCGCACTCCCCGCTGCGCGGATGCCCGTCCAGGCACCTCACGCGGGAGAATGATTGAATGAATGACTGACTGACTGACTGACTGACTGAATGATTGACCTCGAAGAATCGCTTTGCGATTGAGTGAAGCACTGTAGGTAATGATTGAATGATGAATAGCTCATCCCAATTTCCCCCCCTTCGGGGGGTCAGGGGGGCAAACGAGGAATGAAGGAATGAGGGATGGAAGGAATGAAGGACTCACCGGGTAAAATAAGCATCCTCCTCCCTTCGGGGGTCGGGGGGGGGCAGAGACGAACGACTGAATAAAAGTAATTATCACCAACCAAACCACTCATATCACCACCCTCCCCCTGGAAGAGCTGTTCCGGCAGCTGGCGGCGGCGGGTTTCGACCTCAGCCCCGGCGACCGGCTGCGTGCCTACCGTGTGCTGGCCGGGCCGGGCCGCGCCTACCTGGAACGGCCGGAGGAACTGAAGTATATCTTATCGCCGGTACTGTGCCGAACCACGGTAGAACAGGGTGAGTTTTACCGCATCTTCGATGCCTACCTGATTGACGTAGCGAAGTGGCAGACGGAGGAAGCCGTACCGGTCCGCAAGGGGAGGGGAGGGTGGTGGATCGCCGGAATATTGATCGGAATAGGCTTACTGGCGGCTCTGGCAATGTGGTGGACGGCCGACTACCGAACCGAGAGCGGACAATTAATCCTGGGATTCGACCCGCCGGAACAAACGCAAGTAAGGGAGGGCGACACCCTCACCTTTTTAAATTACAGCAGATTTGCGGATGACTCCGCGTCCGTAAGTTACCGGTGGCAATTGGTGGACGTGGGGAGTGGTGAGATCGACCTGGTGGATAGTCAGAACTATCACCTGAGTTACGTGGTGCCGCCCGTGCTGGATACCTTTTACCGGAAAGAAATCACTTTGTGGATGGTGCCACCGGAAGGGGACAGCAGTATTAGCTGGACCCGAACGGGTCCTGATGACATCGACACGATCCATTGGGTCGAGACTAGCGCGTATGCCTATTCCGTGCGTTGCCGCAACGAGCCGGCGGCGGAGAAGATCACCGGTCTACCGCAAAATAATCTGGCGCGCGGCGAGGCCGTAGACCTGTCCGTTCAACTTTCGGAACGTTTATCAATGGCGGGCGGGGCACTGCCCTGGACCTATAGCTGGGAGTTCGGCGACGGTGCCACCGCCACCACCCCTCGGGTAAGCCACGTTTACGAGCAAGCCGGTATCCACCGGCTGCGGCTAACGGTACGGGACACGACCTCCGGGGCACTCTGCGAGCGGGTATTGGAGGGCCGTATTAAAGTGGGCAACCAAGGGGTTGTGTTGCCACCGGTTGCCTATCTTTCCTTGCCACCCGTTTATGCCACCAAACTCAGAACATGGGTCTGGTGGGCGGTGCCGCTGTTCTGGTTGGGAATCGTCGGCGGTCTACTGGCCCGATTTCGGAATAAGCCGCCGGAAGAGGAAGAAGAACCCGCCTCGCCCCTGGCGGCCCCGCCGGTGGACCGGGCACCCTACTATGTGCCGTGGCAACAGCGGGAGGAAGCCATCAGCACCGGCCCGGCCTTGTTCCGGCTGGCGGAAAGCCTACGCCTGCGGCAGGATGGTCTGCGGCCCCGCCTGAATCTGCCCGACAGTCTGCAGGCTACCGTACGGGCGGGCGGCTTCCCGAAACTGCGCTACAGCCTGAACCGCTCGCCGACCGAATACCTGATCCTGATCGACGAGGAATCACACCTCAGTCATCAGGGGCGGCTGTTTCACTACCTGGCCGATCAGTTGCGGGGGCAGGACGTCTACGCCGAGATCTACTTTTACCGCAGCCAGTTGAATCGGTTCTGGAACCGGGATACCCCCAGCGGCGTGGACCTGGACCAACTTTCGCGCCGCTACGGGCGACACCGGTTGCTGCTGCTGGGGGATGTCCGCGAACTGCTGGACCCCGGGGCAACCACCACGCCGCGCCTGCGGCCCGACCTGCTGGCCAACCTGCGCTGCTGGTCTCACCGTTACCTGCTCACCCCCGTACCGCCCGTATCCTGGACTTACCGCGAAAAACTGCTGGCCGAAGACTTTAACCTTTTTCCCGCCGATACGGCCGGCTTCCTTGCCGCCGCCGACCACATCGAGGCGGGCGACGTGAAGACCAACGAAAGCCATGCCGCCCACCTGAAGCGGTTGACCGCTCGCCGACACGATAGCGATACCGAATACCGCCGCTGGAAACGCCTGAAAGACTATACCGACTACCTGCAGCCCTACCCCGGCCTGACTACCTGGTTTTCGGCCCTGGCCGCTTACCCCCGCCCGGACTGGAACCTGACCCTGGCGATCGGGCAGGCCCTGGAGAAAGAGGGCGGGAACGATGTAGCGGTTACCTACGATAATTTGTTGCGGTTGGCACGCATCCCGACCCTGAACGAGGGGCGATTTTCGCCCCGACTGCGCCGCGAAATGTTGGCCGCACTGCCGGAAAATCTGGAAACCCTGGCCCGTAACACCGTGGCCACCGAACTGCTGGCGGTACGCGCCGCCGCCGCCGGGGGCGCGGCCATGAGCGAGGTGGAGAGCGAACTTGCGGTGCAGCAATTCGCTCTGGACCCAGCCGACGAAACGGCCCGGAAAATGATTGCCGAACTACTCCGCGAGGGCCGCCTCACCCCCGCACAACGCGCCGATCTGGACGGGTTGGTGGCGAAGGAGCAGCCCGAACCCGAGCCGGTGCCCGAGCCGCAGCCGAACGTGGCGGATTACGGCAACACGAAGATGGACTACTCGAACGTGTCCCAATCGACCTATGAACCACTGACGGTAACTCCCGAAGCGACCGAGCCACCGCCGCCCGTGAAGCTGGAAGAATACTTCGACCTGGAACAACCGCCGCCGCCGGCCGAGGAGGAATGGATTCCCCGCTGGTTGCTGCAAACGATCGGGGTGAGCGTTATTCTACTGGTGCTCGGCCTCTACGGTATGCACCGCTACAACGAACAACTGGTGGTGCCGGAATCGGCGGGTGTGGAGGAGAACGTTTCGTTCCGTTTTCGGAAAGTGGACGACACCTGGCTGGTGAATAATGAAATGACCAATGCGGAATCCATTGAATACCACCGGGCTGCTTTGGAATTACTGACCGGCGAAGCCGGTTCGGAAACGGGAAAAGCGGAAAGCTTGCTGCGCGACGTACTGGGCCGCGAAACGGGAGTGGGCCGGCAAATCGTTTCGGCCAATTTACAGCGGTTGTATTACAATCGGGGTGCCAAACACCTCAACCACTACCAGCGTGAACGACAGCAAAGCAAGGTCGAACTAGACTCAGCCGGGATAGCCTTTCAGGCGGGTAACCGGGAACGGATAAATCTCAACGCTTACCCCATAGATACCAGCGATCAGGTCAATATTCAGGAAAGCCTGATCAACCAGCACGGCGCGGCCCTGGTGGCCTACTACCGCTACGCGGGCACGGCCGTGCTGACCAGCGACCTGTATACGGTTCCTTACCGCTTGCTGGATTCGGCGGGCTTTTTCGATACCCTTTCCTACCGGCCGAACCTGCAGAGTTTGCTGGGAGAGGAAAATACCCGGATACTGCATGTAACAGCTACCCAGACGGGAATAAAGGAGGTTAGCGTACAAGTGGATTACGTGGTGGCCGAAAGCGTCCGCGGTGAGGTGGGCATGAAAGTAAGCCTGCGATCAACTCAACCGCCCCTTCCTACGCAATTATATTACTTTCCGGAACGCGGGATATCGAAGTTTGTGGACCAATACGGACCGGAAAAGCTGACCGTAACGGACGCAACTTTTGAAAAAGCTAATTTTATCCAGGTCAGCCTTTTCCGACAAGACGATCCGCTGCGCGAACTGGCCCGCGAGATTATTCCCTTTGAAGCGAATTTTTCCCCGCCGGATCTACCTCATCCCCAAGATAACGCGAACAGTAGAGCGGCAAAAATTCAGATCTACGACGCTTTTAGCGAGAAATCCATCGCTAAAGTTCGTTTCACGGCACTACAGCGTATGGCCGATGGAGAGTACGACGTGTATCAGGAAATATATTCGGATACTCGGGGCAGGTTTTCCTTTAACCTGATGGTGCGGCCCGGTGCGATTTACCGCTTTTCGCACGCAAATTATGAAACACGAACCTTTACCGACCCGAATGAACTATATGACCTGCCGAAAGGTAACCTGGGCCTGACGCCGCTTACCCGTGGAAAAGAACCGACCAAGGTGCCGATAGGAAAGGACCCCTACTGACTAAAAATTAAAGGATAAATTCATGCCGAAAGAAAACAACATCCTCACCTCCTGGCAGGCCAATGCCGCCAACTGGATCGAGACGATCAACGAAAAACGGATTGCCTCGCGCGCGATCACCGATCCGGCCATCGTGGAAACGATCAAATATTATTCTCCGGATAAGGTGGTGGATATGGGCTGCGGCGAGGGCTGGCTGACCCGCGCCCTGAATGAGGCCGGCCTCAAAACCACCGGCATAGACGGCACCCAGGCACTGGTGGAAGAAGCACGCCGCCGGGGGAAGGGGGAGGAGTACCTGCACCTGACGTACGAACAGATCAACTCGGACGAGTACATCCCCGGCCGCCCCTACCGGGCGGCGGTATTCAATTTTTCCCTCTATCAGGATGACCGTATTTTGTACGAGTTTCTCTCGTCCGTGGTGCTCAACCTGACTAAAAAGTGCGGCATCTTTATCCAGACGTTGCACCCCCACAGTTTCAGCCGGGCGGCGGGGATCGACTACCGCAGCCAGTGGCTGGAAGACAGTTGGGGCGGGCTGCCCGGCGGCTTTACCCAGCCCCACCGCTGGTACTTCCGGACGATCGAGGATTGGATCGGGTTATTCACGAGTTGTGAGCTTAATCTGGTAGAGATCCGTGAGCCGTTGAAGGCGGATGGGAGCGAGCCGGCTTCCATTATATTCGTATTGGTGTGAAATAGAGGGTTGTCTTGGAAATAAACACAGTAATGGGCCAACCTGTAAGTACCGTTATTCCAGGACCCCGGTTAGCCCCCTGCCCCCGTATATGAGTAGGCGATGTACCAAACTGCTGATTCCGAGGAGCCTGCGACGATCGCCGCAGGTAAAGTAGTACGGCGCGCAGCCCCTACAACCCCGCCTCCAGACTCGCAATCTTTGCCAGACTATCCGCGCGCTTCTGCTGCTCCAGCTCCACCACGGCGGGCGGTGCTTTCGACGTAAATCGCTCGTTGGCCAGTTTCTTTTCCACGCCGGCCAGAAAACCGCGCAGGCGCGTCAGTTCGGCCTCGATTTTGGCGCGCTCGGCCTCGGTGTCAATCTCTTCTTCCAGCGTCAGGTAAAAATTGGCATTACCCACCAAGAAACTCACGCTATTGGGGGGTTCTTCGTTCACCACGTCCAGCGATGCAAGGTGGGCCATGCGGATAATGGTATCGCGCAGGCCCGGGCGGGCCAGCAAGGAACGGACGGCAGGGGCGTCCTCGGCGGCCAGGGGCAGCGGGTCGCGCATCTTGATGCCGCGCGAATTGCGGACCTCGCGCACACCCTGCACGGCCTGCTGCAAGCGCTCGAAATCGGCGATCAAATCCTTATCGAAACTGCCGGCGGCGGGCCAGGTACTCACCACGCAATCCTCGCCGGGGGCGCGGTCCTTCAGTTGGTGCCAGATCTCCTCGGTCACGAAGGGCATGAAGGGGTGCAGCAGCGTCATCATGCGGCCGAACAGGTCAATTGTCCGGTCGTAGGTGGCGCGGCTCAGTTTGCCTTCCGGCTTGATTACTTCCAGGTACCAGGAGCAAAAGTCGCCCCAAATAAACTTGTAGAGCGTCATCAGACTCTCGCTCAGGCGGTAGGTCTTGAACTGCTCGTCCAGTTCGGTCACGGTTTGGGCCAGGCGCGACTCCAGCCAGTCGGCGGCCGTGGTTTCGGTGGGCGTGGCGGGGGCGTTGTCGTCCAGCTCGAAGCCCCTGATCAGGCGCAGGGCGTTCCACAGTTTGTTGCAAAACTTACTGCCCTGTTCACACAATTTGCTCTCGTTGATTACCTGTTTGGTTTCCGGGTCGATGGGCGCATCGAACACAATGTCGTTGCCCGCCGCCGCGCTACTCAGCATCCCGAACCGCACGCCGTCCGCCCCGTATTTGCCCAGCAGTTCCAGCGCATCCGGGCTATTACCCAGCTGTTTCGACATCTTCTGCCGCTTCTCATCGCGCACCATGCCGGTAAAGTAAACGTCTTTGAACGGGAAAGCCCCCCGTTCGCGCACCACCTCCTCGCCCAGCAATTCGGGCGCAAACTCATAACCGGCCATCACCATGCGGGCCACCCAGAAAAACATAATGTCCCAGCCCGTCACCAGGGCCGAGGTGGGGTAGTAGTAGCGCAGTTCCTCCTGCGTTTCGAAACCGTCAAAAACCGACATCGGCCACAGCCAGCTGCTAAACCAGGTGTCCAGCACGTCCTCGTCCTGCTGCAGATCGCTCAGTTGCAGCTCCGGTTTGCCCAATTTGGTGCGGGCTTCCTTCAGGGCTTCCTCGGCCGTTTCGGCCACAAACACCTCGTCGCCGTGGTACCAGGCCGGTATCCGCTGGCCCCACCACAGCTGGCGGCTCACGCACCAGTCGCGCACCGCCTCGGGGCGCAACCAGCTGTTCAGCATATTCACCATATTCTCGGGGTGGAACCGTACCTCGCCTTCCCGCACTGCCGCCAGTGCCTGGGCGGAGAAGTCGTCCATCCGCAAAAACCACTGCAGCGTCAGCCGGGGTTCCACCACGCTGTTGGTCCGCTCCGACCGGCCGATCCGGGTGCGGTACTGCTCGGTCTCCACCAGGTAGTCGCGCTCCTTCAGCAACTTCACTATTTCCTTGCGGGCGGCAAAGCGGTCCATGCCCACGGCATAGCCGGCCGCCTCGTTCATCGTGCCGTCGGCATTGATAATGTCGATCACCTCCAGGCCGTACTTTTCGCCCAGCGCATAGTCGTTGGGGTCGTGGGCGGGGGTAATCTTCAGCGCGCCCGATCCGAACTCGGGGTCCACGTAATCGTCACAGATAATGGGAATCACCCGGTCCACCAGCGGCACCACCACCTGGCGGCCGTGCAGGTGGGCATAGCGTTTATCGGCCGGGTGCACGGCCAGGCCGGTATCGGCCATGATCGTTTCGGGCCGCTGCGTGGCAATCACCACATACTTATCGTCCGTCCCCTCCACGCGGTAGCGCACGTGGTAAAGCGCCGAGTTTTCGTCCTCGTGCAGCACCTCCTCGTTCGACAACACGGTTTGCGCCTCGGGGTCCCAGTTGGTCATCCGCAGGCCCCGGTACAGCTTATCCTTCTTATACAGGTTCACAAACACCTTGATCACGGCCCGGTACAGGCTGTCCTCCAGCGTAAAGCGCGTCCGCTCCCAGTCACACGAGGCACCCAGTTTTTTCAACTGCTCCAGTATTTTCCCGCCATACTCTTCCTTCCATTCCCAGGCATGCTTCAAAAACTCCTCGCGGCCCAGGTCGGCCTTTTTAATGCCCTTTTCGCGCAGGCGGCGCACCACCTTGGCCTCCGTGGCAATGCTGGCGTGGTCCGTGCCCGGCACCCAGCAGGCGTTCTTCCCGTCCAGCCGCGCCTTGCGGATCAGGATGTCCTGGATCGTATTATTCAGCATATGGCCCATGTGCAACACGCCGGTCACATTAGGCGGCGGAATCACCACCGTATACGGCTCCCGCTCGTCGGGGGTCGAATGAAAATAATTGCGGTCCAGCCAGTGCCGGTACCACTTGTCCTCGGTGTCCTGGGCGGAGTAAGTCTTGGCTAAATCCATGGGGCGCGGTCTGATTTGAGGTGCGAAGATAAGCAATGACCCGGCAATGATACCGTACGCGGGGCGGGGACGGATAGTTCCCTTAAACGGATACATCGGCGGGGGCGGGGTTTGGGCGTGTCCGGCCCCGGTGGGCCGGCCGGTCCCTTCCAGGCGCGGCTGTCGCCTTGGCCCTGCGGGCTTCCTCCCTGCGGTCGTCACCTTCCAGGCACCTCACGCAAAAAATAGGTAGGTTGGGGTATCTAAACTAATCCACATTCCACATGAAATCATCCGACAACCGCATCACTTTGATCACGGCCATTTGCCTGGCGGCCGCAGTTTTTGTAGCGTCCAACCTACTCGGCCAGTACTTTTCCGAGGGGTCGAATAACTTCCTCTCCAGCAAAATTACCGGCGGCTTCGTTCGCTTGGCACTAATTTTCGTCGGCTATTATCTGCTCCGCCGTTACCGGGATGAGATCCTCGTTCCGGTTCACAAAAATTATTTCATTGCGCTACTGCCTGCCGCCCTCTGCTTATTGGTGATCGGCTCGGCCGCGGAAAAATACCTCACCAACGACGCCGAGATATTCTGGGTGGTCTTATTCGTTTCCCTCACCATCGGCCTCCTCGAAGAAATATACTGCCGTCGCCTTCTTTTCATGCACCTACTTAAAAAGAAGGGCGACCTGATGAAAGCGGCCCTGCTCAGTTCTTTCTTTTTCGGCGTCTTTCACGTGTTTAATCTCATCGGCCATGAACTCACGCAGAAGAATTTAATCAGTGTTTTCAATCAGATGATGTTTGCCTTCAGCATGGGTATGCTTATGGCCGGCCTCTACGCCCGGTCGGGTTCGTTTCTAGGAGTGGTCCTTTTCCACTCGCTCTGGGATTTTTCAAATATTTACAAATCATACCTCCGCTCCATTCAAAATGGTCAGGACAACCCTTCCTTCCAGGGAGACCCGATTCCCAACATTATCGGTGGGCTACTGTTCCTTGCCATCCTTTTCACCATTGGCTACCAACTGCTCCGCTCCGCCGAGCGTAAGCAGGAGTTTGTGATTAGATTAGATAGGAAATCAAGCTACTGATGGAACTGCATTTCCTCCTCCGGTCGATGCGAATATGCCCGGCCGGCGGAAGTGGTGTGTATGGTAAGTTGTCCAATCTATTTAAATTAACCCACTACAGTTTTAACGGTATGCCAACTCCCCGTCACCCCTCTCCTCCGCAGCGGCTGGGGTCACCACAAAGTAGCCGCGAAACGAACGGGACCCAGACGAATAGCCGGGCCGGGGGAGAGGTCTCCAGGAAGCGAGTGCAAAACCTGTACTAGCTCAAGCCTGATAAACTGGACAGCCTGGTGTGTATGGAGTGATGTTATTCTTAAATCCCCCAGCTTTGTTGAGTCATAGCTAATTTAATCACTCACTTTAGACTACTACCCGGCCGGCGACTCAAGGATAAGCAAAGATCGACAGCGGTGGTGATTCTGCTCAGAGTAGTCACACCGCCGGGCTGGTGGAGTTGAAATCTGGAGGTTAATTTTTGCACGTTCCTTAGAAGGTTGATTTTCGCCCGTTTCTTACGAGGTTGATCGGCACATTTTTCTTAGGCGGAATTTTTTCTCAAATTTGAGAAATAGATTCAAGGTCCCCTTGTGGGAGGGACCCAGCCCAGGCCGCCACCGCCGGCCGTGCCGCCCCCGCTTTCAGCCCACCGGACAAACCGGTGGCCTTTCTTGCGGGGCCATGGGGCCGCAAAAAACCTGTCCAAAAAGAAAATCGAATTTTTACGCGCCGGCTATAGCGTTCGCGCCTGCTGCCTTCGGCAGCAAGCGGTTCCGGTGCGCGCAAGGGCATCGACCTAAAAACTATGTGATGGAGTTCATGGACGAGAAGCCGTCATCGCGGCCGCCCTCATCATTTAGCTGGAAACCCGTCCGCGATGAGCAAATGGACGGCCCGAACTGCATGGCGTCCTGCGTTGATTGCCTCCGGTATTGACCGGGGCTAAACACTGTCGGATGCCAGGATTCAAGTGAAGCAGCCCTGATCTGACCGGTATCACCCACGTTTGTTGTACCGCCGGGTATCAGTGCGGTAAGAGTTGCCTTGCGGCTAATCTAGGGGGTAAAGATACAATAAGTTTGTAAAAGTCAAAATAAAAAACAGTTTTTATAAATAAAGGGTCAGTACGACTTGAGTAGCACAAGAGTAGATAGCGTTCGGGGGGGCGCGCAAATCAGTAAACCCTACGAGTACACAAAGTCATGCGGCGACTGTCGGTCGCCTGGACACAAGATGTTGCGTCTCTACATTTATGCCCTTCACCTCGAAGGATCGCTTTGCGATCAAGAGAAGCAGCGCAGCTAATCCCTCATTCCTTCAATCCCTCATTCCCTCAATCCTTGTACCCTCCCCGCGTGAGGCATCTGGAAGGGCCGGCCGGTAGGCCGGAGCCGCGCTAGCGGCCGAGCGAACAGCGAGCCTGGAAGACGCCGACCCCGGCCCCCAGGCCGGGGGCACGCCCAAAAGACCTACTCCCATATGCTTCTTACCTGTAACTCTTGGTAGGGGGTGGTGCCGTCTTCCTCGCGCCCGAAAACCAGGCCGGCGGCCTCGCCGATCACGATCTCGGCGGTGGTGTAGACGATGTTGCCGTCCAGCAGATGGCCGCCGGTGGTGGTGCCCAGGCTGTCACTGATGCTGAGGTGGAGGTGGGAGCCGGCCGTGCCCAGGGTGCCGACCAGGCTGACGATCTCGAAGTGGCCGGTTTGCCGCGTGCCTTCCGGCTGGTTGGCGTAACGCATATGTACATCGGTCAGGCTGCCGACGCAGGTCATGATCCAGCCGGCCCGGATGGCGTTGCTATCCACGAAATGCTGAATTTCCCGGCGTAAATCCTGGCCGGGTTGGAGGCGAAAAGCGTGAATTTTCATGGGAATATTTTCGTGCGGGGCGGGGGAGGAGCAGGACAGGAGGCCACCGAGTAAAACGGCGGTGAGCAGTACTTTTAGCATGGCGCGAAGGTAGGCTACTTTCGGCCCCGGGCGAACACAGGAAGCCCTTCACTTTTTAGAGAAACGTACCCCGTATTGTTCACCCACAGAACTCACCACATGGCTCACTCCCAATCAGATCGCCGCCGTTTTCTCCGCGACAGCACCCGCCTGGCCGGCGGTATCCTGCTATTACCCAGCCTGCTGGGCTGCTCGCGCCCCGACCGGCCCGAAAACCGCATCCCTACCGAACCCGACCAGGGCACCGGTGCCGCGCCGCCCGCCGCCCACCGGCAAACTGGGTGTGGCCCTGCTGGGCCTGGGCAGCTACAGCAAGGGCCAACTGGCCCCCGCCCTGCAACTGACCGAGCACTGCCGCCTGGCGGGAATCGTGACCGGCAGCCCGGAGAAAATCCCCGTTTGGCAGCAAAAATACGGTATTCCCGAAGCTAATACCTATAGTTATGCTACCATGGGCGGGATTGCCGATAACGACGAGATCGACGTGGTCTACATCGTGGTGCCCACCTCGTTGCACGCCAAATACGCCGTGGCGGCTGCCGAAACCGGCAAACACGTCTGGTGCGAAAAACCGATGGCCATGACCGTGGCCGAGTGCGACCGCATCATCGACGCCTGCAACGCTAACAATGTCCGCCTCTGCATCGGCTACCGGATGCAGCACGAACCCAATACCCGCACCGTGATGGAGTATGCCCAAAGCAAACCGTTCGGTGACATCGAATCGGTACGCGCCGCCTCCGGCTACGCCGGCTCGCCGCCCAAAACCGGCTGGCGTGCCGACCCCGCCATGGGCGGCGGTGCCCTCTACGACATGGGCGTCTACGCCGTGAACGGCCTGCGCTACGCCACCGGCCGCGAACCCACTGCCGTGGTCTCCGCCCGCCGCGTGGTGCCCGACCGCGTGGACGTGACCACCGAGTTCCAGCTCCGTTTCCCCGACGGTATCCGGGGCGACGGATTTACCAGCGTGGTCGACGACGAAAACCGCCTGCGCGTAACCGCCGAGCGCGGCTGGTACCAACTATCGCCCATGCAAGCCTACAACGGCGTGACCGGCGAGCGCAGCGACGGCGTACAACTGGACCGACCCATCCAAAACCAGCAGGCCCGCCAGATGGACGACGACGCGCTGGCCATCATGCAAGACCGCCCCGTCATTGCCCCCGGCGAGGAGGGCCGCAAGGATATTCGCATCATCCAGGCGATTTTGGAGGCGGAGCGCACGGGCAAGGAGGTGAAGATATAGGTGCTGCGCGCGTACTTTGGTAGGACGCTGCGCGTTGGTATTGGGGTATTTTCGATCGGCCTACGCGTAGGCAGGTATTCATGAATTATCTAAAAATCTAAAATACCGGGGCGAAGCCCATACAAAAATACGCGGCAAAGCCGCTTTTCCCTATCTTCCCCGCATATCTCAATTATATGCACTTCCAGATCATGAAATCGCCCACCGTCTACGATGCCGTCATCGTGGGGTCGGGGGCGGGCGGGGGGATGACCGCCAAAATACTCTCCGAAGCCGGCCTGCGGGTGGCCGTGCTGGAGGCCGGGCCGGATTTCGACCCCGCCGACGCCGAGCAATCGGCCCAGATGAAGTGGGCCTACGAATCGCCCCGCCGGGGGCGGGGAAAATACCGGCCCTTCGGCGAATTCGACGCCTGCTACGGCGGCTGGGAGATCGACGGCGAACCCTACACGCACACCCCCGGCACGCAATTCGACTGGTTCCGCTCGCGCATGCTCGGCGGGCGCACCAACCATTGGGGGCGCATCAGCCTCCGCTTCGGTCCGCTCGATTTCAAGCGCAAGGACTACGACGGCCTGGGCGACAATTGGCCCATCGGCTACGAAGACGTGCGGCCCTACTACGACCGCGTGGATAAACTGATCGGTGTGTTCGGTACCCGCGAGGGCATCCCCAACGAACCCGACGGTTTCTTCCTGCCGCCGCCCAAACCGCGCCTGCACGAAATGTACTATACTAAAGGTGCCCGCGCAGCCGGCCTGCCGGTCATCCCCAGCCGCATGTCCATCCTCACCCGGCCGGTAAACAAGGACCGGGGCGTGTGCTTCTACTGCGGGCAGTGCAACCGCTCGTGCAAAGTGTACGCCGATTTTTCCTCCAGCAGCGTACTGGTCAAACCCGCCGTGGGCACCGGCCGCGTGGACGTGCTGACCAACGCCATGGTGCGCGAGGTCATTACCGACAGCGAGGGCCGCGCCACCGCCGTTTCCTACATCGACAAGGAAGACCGCCGCGAGTACCAGGTACGCGGCAAAACCGTGGTGCTGGCCGCATCGGCCTGCGGCTCGGCGCGGATCTTGCTCAACAGCAAATCCGCCCGTCACCCCGACGGGCTGGCCAACGGCAGCGGCGTGATGGGCCACTATTTGCACGACTCCACCGGGGCCTCGCGCGCCGGTTTCGTGCCCGCCCTGCTCGACCGCCAGACCTACAACGAGGACGGCGTCGGCGGCCTGCACGTCTATACCCCCTGGTGGGGCAACGACCTGAAACTCGACTTCAGCCGCGGCTACCACATCGAGCAGTGGGGCGGCCTGGGCATGCCCGGCTACGGTTTCCAGTGGAACGCCGTGGAAGCAATGGAGGGCCTGATGCCCGGCAGCGCCAACCCCGCCGGCCACGGCCTGGGCTACAAGCGCGACATGCGCCGGCTGTTCGGGGCCATCGTGGGCATGAGCGGGCGCGGCGAGAGCGTGCCGCAGTTCGATAATTACTGCGAGATAGACCCCACTACGGTCGATGAATTCGGCATTCCGGTGCTGCGTTTCAACTACAACTGGACCAGGCACGAGGTCAACCAGGCCCGCCACATGCAGGACACCTTCGAGGAGGTCATCGCGGGCATGGGCGGTACGCCGCTGGGCAAAAAACCCGATGCGGACCAGAAATACGGCCTGCTGGCCCCCGGCCGCATCATCCACGAGGTGGGTACCACGCGCATGGGCGACGACCCCGCCAAATCGGTGGTCAACCGCCACAACCAGGCGCACGAGGTGCCTAACCTATTCGTCGTGGACGGCGGCCCCTTCGTCTCCCAGGCCGACAAGAACCCCACCTGGACCATCCTCGCCCTCGCCTGGCGCGCCTCCGACTACATCGTCGATCAACTCAAAAAACAAAACCTCTAGCCATGGACCGTCGTAACACCATCAAAACGCTGCTGGCCGGCACCGTGGGCACGGGCCTGCTGGCCACCGGTTGCTCCCCCGCCGAACCCGAGGCCGTTGCCGTAGATCCGCTGTTGCAGGAGCGGGCCGGGCAACTGCGGGGCATGACCGCCCGGGAAAAGAAGGCCACCGAGCGGGCCTGGGCCGAGGACCGGCTGCTGAGCGAGCACGAAATGGCCACGCTCACCGCGCTGACGGCCCTCATCATCCCCAGTGAGCCGGATAGCCCCGGTGCCGTGGAAACCGGCGTGCCAGACTTCATCGACTTCATGCTCCGCGATGACGTAGATCTCGGCCGCGCCCGCGCGTGGAGGACTGGCCTGGCTGGATAATTACTGTTACCGCGAGCACCAGGCGGCCTTCATCGACCTGCCGCCGCCCGAGCAGACCGCCCTGCTCGATCTGCTGGCTTATCCCAGCAAGGAGCCGGTGCCGCACGCCCCCGGCATCGCTTTTTTCTCGTTCATTCGCAACCTCACGGCCACCGGATTTTACTCCAGCAAGGAGGGCATGGCCTACGTCGGTTACGTCGGCAACCGCGCCAATACCTGGGACGGCGTTCCGGCGGAAGTGCTGGCCAAGCACGGTTTTACGTATGATGATAAGATCACCTACGTGACCGCCGAGGACCGCGAAAGCCTCGCCGAGTGGGACGAGGAAGGCAACCTTGTGGGGTAGTCTTTACCACCTTATAAGTAGCGACTTTCCCGGCAACTTCCATTTTTTCTGGGCCCCCGCCCGCCCCTCAACGGGCCGGGCGGCCGGGTCGTCCGTGGCTCCGCTTCGCTCCGGCCGCTAGCGCGTCTCCTTCCTGCGGTCGGCCCACTACCACCCCTGGTCCGGGGACGATATATTGTTTTAACAAGTAAGTGCAAACGCTAGTATTTTTCCGTCTTTCTTCCAGAATTAACCTGTGGGAAACACAGAAATTCGTTACTTTGCAACCAAGTTTTGTAGACGACCACACGGCCGGCGCATTCGCGGGCTTTTTATTCCCACCCTTTTCTGCTATCCGGCCCGGCCGGACGGTAGGAAAAATCGTAATTTCATGAGACAAACCATACTCTTACTACTATTCGCGTGCCTATTGGGCACCGCTGCCAAGGCGCAGATTACCGAACTTTTCATCAGTGAGTACATTGAGGGGAGCGGCAACAATAAAGCCATTGAAATTTATAATGGCACGGGTGCTACGGTAACTCTGATGGGCTATTCCCTTGAGTTTTTCTCTAACGGCTCTTCTACAGCTAATACAACCATAGCTCTTACCATGACTGGTATGGTAGCGGATGGCGACGTATGGGTTATTTCTACTAATAATGCCGCTGCTGCCATTTTGGCTCAAGCGGACCAGACATCAACCAGTTCATTTTTTAATGGCAACGATGCAGTCGTATTACGTGCACCAAATGGTGTCAATTATCGACGTAATTGGCCAAATTGGTAATAATCCCGGCACGGAATGGGGCACCGGTCTCACCTCCACTGCTAACAACACCCTGGTTCGCATGCCCGGCATCATGATGGGTGATGCGGATGGAAGCGATGCTTTTGATCCTTCCGTTGAATGGATTGGATTTGCCGAGGACGACTTTAGTAACTTGGGGATGCACACCGTGGACGCCGCTCCCGCCGCCCCCGCCAACGATCTCTGCAACGACGCGGAAATTCTGAACGCTGGCGTCGCGATCTGTGCCAACAATGATATGTCTACCAACACCGGTGCAATAAATTGTAGCAATACCGACCTGGCTGGTGATAATGGAGGCAACTGGTATACCTTTACCGGCAACGGTGCCATGGCCATCATTGATGTCACAGACGATGATTCTCAGGGAAATGGAATTGAAGATACGGAAGTCAATGTGTATACGGGTACCTGTGCCAATTTGACGTGTTTGGCGTCTAATGATGATTTTAATTCTTCTTTAGATAGCAGGGTATCCTTTCCTACTACCTCGGGTGAAATTTATTTGGTTTACGTAGATGGAAATGGCAGTGCTCGCGGTGATTATTGCGTCGTTTTGACGCTGCCTGCCCCCCCCAACATGGCCCCCGTCATCGCCGACTGCCCCGATGACCCCGTTTTGGCTATCGACCCGACGACCTGCATGGCCACCATTCCGGATTTGAGCGTCGGGCTTGATATTTCCGATGACAACGATACGAACGCCGAATTGACCTTTGTGCAAACCCCCGCTCCCGGCACCATGCCGGCCATGGGAACGACTCAGGTAGACGTCTCCCTGGATGTGACCGACACGGATGGCGAAACGACCAACTGCTCGTTCACGCTCTTCTTCGAAAGTGTTTTCGAGGTCACTTTTACGAACACGCCTCCTACCCCCGTAACGGTGGAGTGCGATAACATCCCGCCTCCCTCGACCGAGATCATGGCCACGTCCGCAACGACCAATACGGTTGCGCCCTTCGTGTTCGTCAGTGAGTTTCACTATGATAACGCCGGCGGAGATGTCAATGAATTTATCGAAGTATCCGGTACGGCCGGCTTTGACTTGACCGGTTATATGCTGGTGCTTTACAACGGCAGCAATGGCACCGTATATGGTACTACTAATCTCAGTGGCACCATCGACGATGAAGGGGATGGTTTCGGTGCAGTATCGGTGCTTACTCCCGGTCTGCAAAATGGTGCGCCCGACGGATTTGCTCTTGTCGACGGAGCAGGTAACGTACTTGAGTTTTTGAGCTACGAAGGTAGTTTTGACGCTACCGCCGGCCCGGCCATGGGTCTTACTTCTACGGATGTGGGTGCTACTGAAGGAGGTGAAGCTCCCGGTCAATCCATTCAGCGTACCGGTTCGGGTTGCTCACCCGATGATTTTACTTTTAGCACCGATCTGGGTGCGGAGTCGCCCGGTACCATTAATGCCGGTATCACTTTCGATCTTGCCGAGTGTGACGGAACGGACGAAGTAGCCATCACGGTGACCGAGTCAACCGTGTTCCTCACCGGACCCGATGCTTGCGCCAATCGCTTTACCATTACCCGTACCTATTCGGTAGATGATCCCTGTACCGATGATGATCCTTCTTTTGTTGAAGTGATCATTGTAGAGGACAACACGCCGCCAACCTTTGATATGGCGGTAGCGGATACCACCATTAATTGCGACTCGGAGTTTGCGGCTACCGAACCCGTCATTACCGGTTCGGACAACTGCGGTGGCAGTTCCATGACCACTGACGTATGGATCAACGAATTTCACTACGATAATGCCGGTGGCGACACGGGAGAATTCATCGAGGTCGCCGGTACCGCCGGTACTAACCTGATGGGTTATTCTTTAGTCCTTTATAACGGTAGCGGCGGTGTTACCTACAACACCATGACACTGATGGGTACCATTCCCAATCAGAGTGCCAACATCGGTACGCTTAGCTTCGGCTATCCCGCTAACGGTATTCAGAATGGTGCCCCTGACGGATTTGCGCTGGTCGGCCCCGATGGAACTACGGTCATCCAATTCTTAAGCTACGAAGGTTCCTTCACGGCAACGGAAGGCCCCGCTAATGGATTGACCTCCACCGATATCATGGGCGAAGAACCCGGTTCGACTCCCGTCGGCCAGTCGCTTCAGCTTACCGGTAGCGGTAACACTTACAGCGACTTCACCTGGTCCGGCCCCGCCGCCGAATCTCCCGGCTCACTTAATAACGGCCAGACCGTAACCGGCGACCTGGTCGCTACGGTATCGGATGTAATCACCCCCGGTGCTAACGATTTCAACTTCACCATCGAGCGTACCCTTACCCTGACGGATGAGTGCGGTAACGAAAATATGGTGGTCCAAACTATCACGGTTCAGGATACCACGGCCCCCGTACTGGTTTGCCGCGACACGACCGTTGCCCTCGACACAGACGGCACGGCCATGTTAGCCAACGCCGAGACGGTGACCAGTGTCACCGACAACTGTGACCCCAACCCCTCGGGTCCCAACACCATGGGCGGCCCCGGCGCGCGCACCTTTAGCTGCGCACAGGCCGGAACCGACGTTTCGGTCACCTTCGTTTCCAGCGACGCGAGCGGCAACGAGGGCAACTGTACGATCGCGGTATCCGTGATCGACACCCTCGCCCCGGTCCTGGTCTGCCGCGATACCACCGTGGCACTCAATGCGGCCGGCACGGTCATGTTGGAAAATGCCCAGACGGTGACCAGCGTCACCGACAACTGCGACATGGACCCCACGGGTCCCTTCACGATGGGCGGTCCCGGCGCGCGCACCTTTAGCTGCGCACAGGCCGGCACGGACGTGGCGGTGACCTTCGTTGCCAGCGACGTGAACGGCAACGAGGGCAGCTGCACGATCGCCGTTTCGGTGATCGACACGCTGGCTCCCGTCATTACCTGCACCACCGATTCCACGGTTCAGCTCGACGCGACCGGCATGGTCGCCTTCGACCCCGCCGGTATCGTGCAAACTTCTTCGGATAACTGTACCACCGCGCTGACCGTCACGGCCGGCGCCCCCACTACCTTCGACTGCGGCGACGTGGTGGAAACCTTCCCCTTCACCGTTACGGTGGCCGACGCGGCGGGTAACGACACCACGTGCCTGGTAACGGTTACGGTGGAAGACAACATCGCTCCCACCTTCACGGTCAACAGCCCCACGGTCACGCTCAACGCGGGCGGCACGGCCACGCTGACCATCGAGGACCTGCTGGGTAACAACGTGACGGACAACTGCGGCATCGCGGATACCACCCTCTCCCGCGATCTGGTTTTCTCCTGCGAGGACATCGGCGACTCGGGCGTGGACGTCACGATCACGGACGTGAACGGCAACGAGACGACGCTGACCGCGACGGTCTTCATCAACTTCATCGACCCGTCTTTGGGCTGTAATGGCAACATCAACATCACGCTCAACGAGAACTGCCAGGCGCTCATCGTCCCCTCGATGGTGCTGGCCGGTAACCTGGTCTGCCTGGACCAAGGGCTGTTCAACGTGGTGGTGCAGGACGGTACCCCCGGCGACGGCGGCATCATCACCGGCTGCGGTGAGTATACCTACATGATCTCGACGCCCTCCGGCACGGGCGTGGTTACCCCTCCGGTCACCGGCTTTACGGGGGCCTTTGCTCCGGCTAACTTCACGGTAACCCAGGACCTGCCCACGGGCATCGCCACCTTCACCGCTACCAGCCTTCAGCTGGAAACCGGTGCCGACGACGGCGTACAGGTCAGCTACACCTTCAGCGAGGCGGGCACGATCACGTTCGACTATGACGTGTTTTTGGAGACCAGCATCATTGATGATGAGTTTTTCATCCTTTTTGACTTTGACGGCAACATGGTTACCTCATTCTCCTACGAGGACATGGATAATAGTGCCTCCGGCACGGCACCCTTTACCGCCACCGGTACGATCACGCAGGCGGTCGGCGTCGGCGACGTGCTGACCTTGAACCTGAACGGCGACGGTTTTGCCACCGGCGGCGTGACCAGCACCGTGCTGATCGACGCGCTGAGTTTCGACCCCCAGGACATCCCCGCCGGCATCCCCGGCTTCACGACCTGCTGGGGCACGGTGCGCGCCGAGGACAAGACGCCGCCTGCGGTCGTTCCCCCCGCCGCTCCGAACGGTCCTTTCTTCTGCGACCAGCTGACCGGCATCTCGCTGACCGAGCTGCCCTTCAACGTTTCGCGCTGCTACCGGACCAACTCGGACGGTCAGTTCATCAACGCCGCCGGCACGGTGGTCTCGGTGAATACCCTGCCGCTGGCTTTCCGCACCCGCATCATCGCGGGCGGCGGCTTCCCCGCCGTGACGGACAACTGCTCGAACGTGCAGGTGTGCGTCAACGACGTGCTGACCTACGCTCCCGTCGATCCCGAGTGCTCGGACATCACGCTGACGCGTACCTTCACGGTGCGCGACGACGGTCCCTGTACGCTGGGCAACGGCGAGACGGCCGCTTCGGTGACCGCTTCCTACGACATCATCTTCACCCGCCCGACGCTGGCGGACGTGACCGGCTCGACGGACTTCATCGAGATTGCCTGCAACGACGCCTCGCGTCCCCTGCTGCCCGCCAACCAGTTCGGCAACGCCAACCCCGCGCCGCTGACCACCGAGTTCCCCTCGCTGGCGACCGGATCGGGCAACGTGTTCATCACGACGGCCTTCTGCAACCTGGCGGTGACCGTTGAGGACGGACCGCGCACGACGACCTGCGCCAACACCTACAAGTTCTTCCGCACCTTCACCGTGCTGGACTGGTGCGAGCCGAACGCGACGCCGCTGACCTTCCGCCGTCTGGTGAAGGTGGGCGACTTCGACGCCCCGGTTATCACCGCCCCGACCCAGGACCTGAACTTCGACGGCATCGCCGACGCGGGGCTGTTCTTCTCGACCAACGCGCTGAACTGCTCGTCGTTCTTCATCGTGCCCGCCCCGACGGTGACCGACGAGTGCTCGGCGACGGTGACGGTGCTGGCCAACATCTACCCCAACGGGGTACTGACGGCCACGCCGATCGGCAGCTTCCAGCCCGGTCAGCTGACCTCGGCCATTCCGAGCGGCAACCACGTGATCCGCTACCAGGCGGCCGACGCCTGCGGCAACGTGAGCACGCTGGACGTTCCGCTGACGGTGGGTGACGCGACGGTCCCCGTGGCCAAGTGCGAGGACGGCCTGAACGTCTCCATCGGCGGCGCGCCGGACGCGATGGGCATGGCGCTGATCACGACCCAGGACATCGACAACGGCTCGTACGACGAGTGCGGTCCCGTCACGCTGGCGATCGCCTGCGTGGACGCCGACAACAACCTGATCGACCCCGTGCTGGGCTACCAGCCGACGGTCAAGCTGACCTGCGACGATCTGGGCACGAAGCGCATCTCGCTGCGGGTCACCGACGCTTCGGGTAACGTGAACTTCTGCTGGCTCGACATTTTGGTGGAAGACAAGGCCGCCCCGGTCTGCTTCGCGCCGACGCCCCGCACGGTGCTTTGCTCGGACCTGCCGTTCGACTTCCCCGCCAACGTGGGCACGGCCTTCGGGTTGGACCAGGTGAACGTGGGGGCCTTGCTCAACGACCTGTTCGGCACGCCGACGGGCCAGGACAACTGCCCCGGCACGACGCTGGAGGTATTCACGCCGACGGACCTGCGCGACAACTGCGGGGTGGGCACGATCACGCGCCGCTTCCGCTTCACGGACGCGCAAGGGTTGCAGTCGCTACAGCCCTGCGTGCAGCTCATCACGGTGCTGGAGCAGCACGACTACACGATCAAGTTCCCCGGCGACTCGGACTCGGAGGACTGCGATCTGGACCCCATCAGCCTGATCACGTTCACCGAGCGGGCGTGCGACCTGATCGCGGTCTCGGTCCACCCCGACACCTTCCAGGCCACGGCGAACGAGTGCTTCAAGATTCGCAACACGATCGAGGTGATCAACTGGTGCGAGTACGACGGCATCGAGGAGCCGATCACGCTGCCCCGCGACGCGGACGGCGACGGCAACCTGGTGGAGGACTTCTGGCTGCACGTGGTTCCCTCCACGAGCCTGACGAGCATCAACGACGACCGGGCCTTTTTGGACCGCGACGCCAACCGCCTCAACGGCAACCCGAGCTACATCAACGACCTGGCGGGCTTCCCCGTGACGGGCATCGTCGATCCGACGCCTCCGATCAACGCCGACGCGAGCGGCAACGGCTACGGCACGAGCGCGCGGCGGGGTTACTTCCGCTACATCCAGTTCGTGAAGGTGTACGACGGCATCGCGCCGACGATCGACACGACGGGCAACCAATCGGAGTTCTGCTCGTTTGACGGCATGCTCTGCGCCGGCAACGTTGATTTGAGCTTCACGGTGGACGACGCCTGCTCGCCCGACGCGATCTCGATCGTGAGCGTGACGGTGGACCCCTTCGTGGTGGACGCCAACAACGATGGTATCATTACTTCCGTAGAATTTCAAGCCGGAACGCTACCCGCCACGGCTAACGTGTCGGTAGGTATGCAGAATGGTCAGATGGTAATTGTAGGCACTAACATTCCGATCGGTCGCCACGCGATCCGGGTGGAGATACTGGACGGTTGCGGTAACCGCGCCGCGGTAATCTACGTATTCGAGGTGTCGACTGCAAGGCCCCGACGCCGATCTGCATCAACGGCCTGACGGCCACGCTGATGCCCGACGGCAACGGCGGCGGCATGGCGGCGATCTGGGCCAGCGACTTTGTCGCTTCCGGTACGACCGATTGTACCCCAACCGTTGAGTTTGCGCTTTACCGGGCGGTAGATGCAGACGTAGCCGGTTTCGTGCCAAACCCATTAGATACGGGTCTGATCCTGAACTGTGACGACGACGCAACGACTATCGTACGTGTCTACGCTATTGATGGGGCAGGATTGTCGGACTACTGCACCACCACACTACTGGTACAGATTCACCAAACGACTACTTGTACCGGAAACGGGGCTAACGGCTCGATTGCCGGATTACTGGCTACCGAGGGTGGAGCAACGGTAACGGGCGCGGAAGTGGCCGTGTCGGGTTCGACCAATGAAACGATGGTGACGCCCGCAAGCGGTGCGTACTCTTTCGCTCTGCCGATGGGTGGTGATTACACGATCACGCCGCAACTGGATGCCAACCACCTCAACGGCGTGTCGACCTTCGACCTGGTACTGATCTCGAAGCACATTCTGGGTATCCAGGAGTTCACGAGTCCTTATCTTATGGTGGCGGCCGATGCTAATGGTAACGGCGGTATTTCTACCCTCGACCTGATCGCGATCCGTCGCCTGATTCTGGGTCTGGATAACGCATTTACCAACAATACCAGCTGGCGCTTCTTCGAGGACGGCGGTTCGATGGCCGAGGTACAGAACTTCAATAACCTGAACTCGAACGTAACGGGCGCGAACTTCGTCGCCGTTAAGATCGGTGACGTGAACGGTTCGGCCACGGCCGACCTGACCGGAGCAACGGCCGAGGAGCGGAGCAACGGAAGCGTTGAGCTGCGCATCGACGATCTGGAAATGGTTGCCGGGAACACCTACACCGTCGATGTGCGGGCCGGTGACCTGGCCGGTTTCCAGGGTACGCTGGCACTCAGCGGTGCCGAGCTGATCGACCTGACGCACGCCGCCGCGACGGCCGAGAACTTTGGCACGCAGTTAGCGGACCAGGGAATGGTAACGATGAGCTTCAACAGTGAAGTAGCTATCGACGAGCAACTCTTCAGTCTGACGCTGCTGGCTACGGCGGACGCAAAGCTGAGCGAGGTATTGAGCCTGACCGACCGCGCCACGCGCACGGAAGGCTACTCGACCGCCGGCGACATCCGCGACCTGGTGCTGAACTTCGGTTCGACCACGGTTGCCACCGATGATGCTTTCGAGCTGCTGCAGAACACGCCCAACCCCTTCGCCGCGAGCACGGAGATCCGCTTCAACCTGCCGGTTGCCGCCGATGCCACGCTGACGGTACAGGACGTAACGGGTAAGGTGGTGCTGGTTCGCATCATCGAGGCGAACGCCGGGTTTAACAAGACCGTCATCTCGCGCCGCGAGGTGGGCGGATCGGCCGGCGTGCTTACGTACACGCTGACGGCGGGTGAGTACACCGCCACGCGCAAGATGGTGGTGCAGTAAGCAACGACCGTCTGATTGACTGAAAAGAAAAGCCCCCGCCGACGAAAGTCGGTGGGGGCTTTTGCGTGAGGGCGGAAGTAGGGGTCCCGGTCCCCGGACCTACAATAAGGGGTCCCGGTCCCCAGACCTGGAAGGTTGTAGAAGCTCTCTAATGCTTAAGATGGTGATGTGAACCTACGCGATTCGGGGATCGCGACCCTTGCGCTGCGCGATCCGGGGATCGCGACCTTTAAAGAACCTTCACTCCTTCACTCCCTCCATCCCTCATTCCTTGTCCCCCGCGTGAGGTGCCTGGACGGGGCGGCCCGGCAGGGACGCAGCCCGCAGGGCCAAGCCGACAGGCGCGCCGGGAAGGGACCGGCCCCGGGACCGCGCTAGCGGAACGGGGACACGCCCAAAAAATGTGGAGGTGAAAAGGTGGAGAGAACGGGCAATAAGGGTGAAACAAACGACCCGGCCGATAAACTTGCCCGTGCCTGAGGAGGTTAACCGAGCGAACCAACCCACGAGCCATGTTAGCGACCCAAGACCCCACGATGACTGCCGCCTGGACGGCCCTGGAAATGCACGCCCACGAGATGGACACGCGGCACATGAAGGATTTGTTTGCGCAGGACCCGGAGCGGTTTGAGCGGTTTAGCCGCCGGCTGGACGGGATGCTGGTGGATTTTAGTAAGAACCTGATTACGCAGGAGACGATGGACCTGCTGCACCAACTGGCCGACGAGTGCAGTGTGGCCGAGGCGGTGGAGCAACTGTTTACGGGTGAGCGGATTAACCGGACGGAGGACCGTGCGGTGCTGCACACGGCCCTGCGTAACCGGGGTGCCGGGGCGGTGATGGAGGACGGCAAGGACGTGATGCCGGAGGTGAACGAGGTGCTGGGCCGGATGAAGAAATTTGCCGACCGCGTGCACGCCGGCGAGCACGCGGGCTATACGGGTAAGCGGATAACGGACGTGGTGAATATCGGGATTGGCGGTTCGGACCTGGGGCCGGTGATGGTGACCGAAGCCCTGCGCCCCTACTGGGTGGAGGGGATGCAGGTGCACTTTGTCTCCAATATAGACGGGACGCACCTGGCCGAGGTGCTGAAGCGCGTGGACCCGGAAACGACGCTGTTTTTGGTGGCGAGTAAGACCTTTACGACCCAGGAAACGATGACCAATGCGCGCTCCGCGCGGGAGTGGTTTTTGCGGACGGCCAGAGACGAGGCGGCGGTGGCCAAGCACTTTGCGGCCCTGTCGACCAATGCCGAGGGCGTGAAGGAATTCGGGATTGACGAGGAAAATATGTTCGGGTTCTGGGACTGGGTGGGCGGCCGCTACAGCCTGGCATCGGCCATTGGGATGAGTATTGTTTTGACGATCGGGTACGATAATTTTGAGGAATTGCTGGACGGCCTGCACGAGATGGACGTGCACTTCAGGACTGCCGAACCGGCGGATAACCTGCCGCTGACGCTGGCCCTGATCGGGGTGTGGTACAATAATTTTTTCGGGGCGCAGACGGAAGCGATCCTGCCCTACGACCAGTACTTGCACCGTTTCCCGGCCTATTTCCAGCAGGGAAATATGGAGAGTAATGGTAAGAGCGTGGACCGCAACGGCCAGCCGGTGGATTATGAGACGGGCCCCGTGATCTGGGGGGAACCGGGTACGAACGGGCAGCACGCGTTTTACCAATTGATTCATCAGGGGACGAAGCTGATCCCTTGTGATTTCATTGCCCCGGCGCAGAGCCAGAACCCGTTGGGGGAGCACCACGCGATCTTGCTATCCAATTACTTTGCGCAGACCGAGGCCCTGATGATGGGCAAAACCGCCACGGAAGTGCAGGCGGAACTGCGCAAGGACGGAAAATCGGAGGAGGAGATCAGGGAGTTGTTGCCCTTTAAGGTGTTTGACGGGAACCGGCCGACGAACAGCATTCTGGTGCAGAAATTGACGCCCCGTGCACTGGGCAAATTGATTGCGCTGTATGAGCACAAGATTTTCGTGCAGGGCGTGATCTGGAATATTTTCAGTTTCGATCAATGGGGTGTGGAATTGGGTAAGCAACTGGCCAAGAAGATTCAGCCGGAATTGAAGGGTGACGGCGCGGTGACTTCGCATGATTCTTCGACGAATGGGTTGATCGGGGTGTATAAGGAGTGGCGGTAGGGGAGAAACCCGTAGTTAGTTTTCTTTGTTAACAGGATAGCAACCTTACTCGACACGATCTTCCCCGTGACGACGGTTAACTACTTATCTTTAGAGCGTGTCTAAATTTTACTTCCTGAGAATCAAGAATTTAAGAACCTGGCGTCATAAAAACTGACTTACGTAACCTGTTATGCGCGCAAGTTTTTATCTAGCCAGAACCTTAACCACGAAGTAGCCGCGAAGCGAATCATTGATCCTCCGTTCTTAAAAGCTTTAGACATGCTCTTAGCAAAATCTTGCGCCTATTTTGCTCACCTATCAAATAAAGGAATCATGACAACCACGCCCGAAAATTTGGAACGAAACCTGGATAAGAAGAAGTTGCAATTGATTGAATGGATCATTGCGCTGGAGGACGAGACTATGTTGAATGAAATTTTGGAGCTACTGCGTACATCAGTAGCGTCAAGTGAACGAATACAAAATCTGACATCCGGTGGTAGATTGAGCGAAGAGGTCGATATTGATAAAATAGCGGAAGAACAGCAAGTTAAGCCATTGGATATGGGGTTGCTGGAACGTAATATTGCCGGAGCAGGCTTCACAGATCCGGTAGAAGAAATGCTGGCTAAAATTCGGTAATGAGGTTACTGCTTGACACTAATGTGCTCGTATTCTATATTCAGGATGGAGCCACTAAAAGATTTTTGGAAGAAGTTTATCAACCTTTTTCTACAGACAATAAGGCCATAATATCTATTGTGAGCGTGGGAGAAATCTTTTCAATGGCTGGTCAGCTAGGTTGGGGAGATAAAAAGGTGAAAGTTATAAAACAGCTATTAGATAGTTTAGTGATTGTCGAAATCAGGTACCTCGACTTAATAGAAGCCTACGCAGAAATTGACGGGTATAGCCAAGGACGGAATCCGAAGCGGCCGCTTAATCAGAGCGCGCGAAATATGGGGAAAAACGATATTTGGATAGCCGCGACCGCATTTACGTCAAAAGCAAAATTACTTACCTCCGATCATGATTTTGAACATCTGGATGGTGAATATTTTGATGTGTTGTTTTATGAAAAGAAGAAGAATGATTGGGCGGGTGCGAAATGAATAACTACTCATTTCGCCCATCCGTCAGCTGCCTTGCCGCAGCCGCCGAGCGGGAGACAACAATGGCTCGGCCCGGCCGTTCTTTTAGCTCCCCTTTCTCTCGTCCCTAGCCCCCGGATTCATGCTAATCTACCGTTTTTCCGCTTCCGTCATCCTGCTGTTCTTCGGCCTGTTGCTGACCACCGCCGCCTGTACGTACACCCAAAAAATTCAGGATGGCAACATGGCCATCGAGCGAAAGCAGTATGCCGTGGCGATACCGCTGCTGAGTAAGGAATACAAGCGGGCCAAGACCCGGCGCGAGAAGAATAAGCTGGCCTATCAGTTGGGTCTGGCCTACCGTGAGACCAGCAAGGAAGAAGAAGCCGCCACCTGGTTCAAACGTGCCTACGATGATGGCTTCGGCACCCAGGCCCTGGCCGAGTACGCGCAGAGCCTGAAACGACTGGAACGCTATGAGGAAGCCCTGGATACCTACATCGAACTGGGCCAGGAAATCGGTAGCCCCTACGAATACCGCAATGAGGTGAAGGGGATAGAGGCCGCGCAGCAGTGGGCCGCCTCCGACCGCAAGGAATTTACCGTTGCCGACAGCGATTTCAACTCGGCCGGAGCCGATTACGCCCCCACGCCCTACACCCGGGGGCGGCTGGTATTTGCCTCCGACCGGCCCGGTACCACGGGAGACGAGGAATACAATTGGACGGGCCGGGCCTTCGCCGATTTCTTCGTGGCCGATGCCGGTGGAGGAAGCGCGCAGCCGTTTTCGGCCGTGATAAATTCGGAGGATAACGAGGGCAGCATGACCTTTGCGGCCGATTATTCGGAAGTGATCTTTACCCGCTGTTCGTCTTCGGAGAAACGGGGCGATGCGTTTTGCCGTCTCTACTCCTCGCGCTCGGAGGATGGCGGCGATAGCTGGACAACCGCCCGTCAACTGGTGTTCCAAAAACCCGGGATCAATTACCTGCACCCGACCCTGAGTGCCAACGGCCAGCGGCTGATTTTTAGCAGCCGACAGGAAGAAGGGTGGGGCGGCTACGACCTGTATGAGAGTACCCGCATTGCCGGCGGCGAGTGGGGCGAACCCGTACTGATGAACCGCAGCCTGAACACCCAGGGCGACGAGCAATTCCCTTACCTGGATGCGGATACCCTCTACTTTGCCAGCGACGGCCACATCGGGTTGGGCGGTCTGGATGTGTTTCGCTCCTTTCCCATGCCGGGCGGCCGCTGGTCGCCGCCGGCCAATCTGCGGCAACCGATCAACAGCGGGGCCGATGATTTCGGTTACGTGGTGGATCGTAGCCCCGTGGACGGCGACCCCGACCTGTTGCAACGCGGTTACTTCAGCAGCGAACGTCCCGGCGGCCGGGGCAGCGACGATATCTACCGCTACGAACGCCGCCGCCTGCCGCCGCCACCGCCCCGGGTGGACACCACGCCCATTGTGTACCGCGACGTGCTGGATATTTTTGCCGTGGAACCGATCTATGAGGAAACCGGTAATCCTAACAGCCGGGTGCTGGGCCGCCGGCCGCTGCCCGGCGCGATCATTAGCGTGAACGTGGGCGGCAAGAGCCGCGATATTGCCGTTAATGAGGAGGGGCTGCTGAGCATCATCCTCAACGAGGACGCCGATTATTCGTTCGTGGCCTCCGCTGACGGTTACCTGAAGGACGAGGACCGCTTCAGCTCACGGGGGCTGGCGCGCGACCCGGACAACCCCACGCAGCGCTATGAACTGGAAATGGAACTGACGCCGATCATCACCGACCGGGAGATCGTGTTACAGAATATTTACTACGACCTGGACCAGTCCTTTATTCGCGAGGATGCGCAGCCGACGCTGAACCGACTGGCCGATCTACTGAAACTTAATCCCGATATCCGCATCGAGATGGGCAGCCATACCGACTGCCGCGCCACCGACCGTTACAACGAGGAATTGAGCGGCCGCCGCGCCCAGGCTGCCGTTGACTACCTGATCGAGCGCGGTATTGCCGCCGACCGATTGTCGGCCCGCGGCTACGGCGAGTCACAGCCCGTGACAAATTGCCTGTGCGCCCGCTGCACGGAAGCGGAACACCAGCAGAATCGCCGGACGAGCTTTCGGATCGTGAGCCAGTAAGGGTAGATGGTAGGGGGCAGGCCGTTACGGTGCACTCTTTAGTAGTGCCTACCATTTATAATTACTGCCGTAACTATCCCGGCTTGTACCCGCTTTTTAAAGCTACGGTCGAATTAAAGATCGGCCGGCCATCCTCCGTGCGGCCGTCGGCTACGTAATAGCCCTGGCGCATGAACTGGTATTGCTGCCCGTCTACGGCGTCGGCCAGGGCGGGTTCGCCCTTGGCGGTGCTGACGATGAGGCTGTCGGGGTTAAAGAACTCCAGGAAGTCCTTGTCTTCGTGGGCCATCGGTTGGGGGTCGGTAAAGAGGCGGTCGTAGTTACGGATTTCGAGATCGACGGCCTGATCGGCGCTTACCCAGTGGAGGGTACCCTTGGCTTTTACGCCGGAGGTATCTTCGCCGCTCTTGCTTTCGGGGTAATAGGTGCAGTTGATCTGCGTGACTTCGCCGGTGGCGGGGTCTTCCTCGTGGCCCTCGCAGTGGAGGATATAGCCGCTCTTGAGCCGCACGTCCTTGCCGGGGGCGAGGCGGTAGTACTTGCGGCCCTGTGGTTCTTTGCTGTAATCCTCGCGCTCTACGTAGAGGGTGTTGCTGAAGGGCATCTCACGGCTGCCGGCCGCCTCGTCTTCGGGGTTATTTTCCGAGGGTAACATCTCTACTTGTCCGGCGGGGTAGTTGGAAATGAACAGCTTGACCGGGTCCAGTACGGCCATGTAGCGGTGGGCGATCTTGTTGAGTTCCTCGCGGACGGTGAATTCCAACAGGTCGATTTCCACCTGGTTATCGCGTTTGGTGACACCGGTGCGGGCACAGAACTCGCGGATGGCGGCGGCGGGGTAGCCGCGGCGGCGCATTCCGGCCAGGGTGGGCATGCGGGGGTCGTCCCAGCCGGTAACGAAACCTTCCTCCACCAGTTTGAGCAGCCGCCGCTTGCTGGTGATCATGTAATCCACGTTCATCCGCGCGAACTCGATCTGGCGGCTGGGGAAGATGCCCAGTTTTTCGATCAGCCAGTTGTACAGATCGCGGTGGTGCCGGAACTCCAGCGAGCAGAGCGAGTGCGTGATCGTCTCGATGGCATCGCTCTGGCCGTGGGCAAAATCGTAGAGGGGGTAGATGGGCCAGGCATCGCCGGTGCGGTGATGGGTGTCGTGCTTGATACGGTAGAGGACGGGGTCGCGCAGCAGCAGATTGGGGTGGGCCATATCGATTTTTGCCCGTAGCACCCTTGCGCCATCGGGAAATTCTCCGGCCCGCATCCGCTCGAAGAGATCGCGGTTTTCGGCTACGGTCCGATCGCGGAAGGGGCTGTTGGTGCCGGGTACGCCGATATCGCCCTTCTGTGCGGCCATGTCAACGGCCGAGCTATCGTCTACGTAGGCCAGGCCCCGGTCGATGAGTTGCAGGGCAAATTGGTAGAGCTGCTCGAAGTAGTTGCTGGCGTAAAGTGCCTCGCCCTGCCACTCGTAGCCCAGCCATTTGATGTCGCGCTCGATGGCTTCCACGTAATCAGTTCGCTCGGTGGTCGGGTTGGTGTCATCGAACCGCAGGTTGGATGCCCCGCCGAATTTTTTGGCGATTTCGAAGTTGATCCAGATCGCCTTGGCGTGGCCGATGTGCAGGAAGCCGTTAGGTTCCGGCGGGAAGCGGGTGAGGATGCGGCCATCGTGCTTTCCGTTGGCGATGTCTTCGGCGATGATCTCTTCGATAAAATGCATAGGTGGGGGGCGGCGGAGCCGCGTATTTTAGTAGGACGCTGCGCGTCTGGTATTTACCTGCGGTGATCGTCGCAGGCTCCTCGGAGTTTGGTATTTTGGACTAAGCCTAGGCGTACACTGGGGGCGCTTCGCGCGTATTTTGGCAGGCGGCGTTGCCGCTGTATTTTAGTATAAGCCTGGGCGCATACTGCCGGCGTGGTTCCCCACCCGGACCTGCGGTCCGACCTCCCTAAAGGGGAGGTTCTTGTTTCGTTAAGCGCGAAAACCTCCCCTTCGGGGAGATCGAGCCGCTAGGCTCGGGTGGGGAACCACGAAATACGCGCTATTCAGTCCTTCACTCATTGCCCCTCCCCGCGTGAGGTGCCTGGAGGGGCGTTAGCGCACGCAGTGCCGAGCGATAGCGAAGCCCGCAAGGGACCGACCCCGGCGGCAGCCGGGGGCACGCCCGAACAAAGAAATGACTAAAAGCGTGTCTAAATTTTTACTTCCTGAGAACCAAGCATTTAAGAACCTGGCGTCATAAAAACTGACTTACGTAACTCGCTATGCGCGCACCACGAAGTAGCCGCGAAGCGAAGTTTTTATCTAGCCAGAATCTTAGATCATTGATCCTCAGTTCTTAAAAATTTTAGACACGCTCTAACCAAAAACGGGCGGAATAGGACAACAGTTCCCTACGATTCCTTCTCCTCCGGCTCGGCGATGGGGTGGATCATGTGCAGGTCGATGACCTTGGCTTCCTGGGGACCGACGGTGAGGTAGCGCATGAAACCGCCGCTGGATTCGGCGACGTGATGGGCGAAGCTGATGAAATCTTTGTAGAAATAGTAGGCTACCCAGGGGCTGAGTTTAGCCAGGATGGGATTGAGCAGGGCCAGCCGTTCGATGAGGCGTGGTTGGCGGGTCTCGACATCCCTGGGCATGGTGGCGAAAAGTTCTTCAAGGTGCGTCATGAAGTTTTTTCCCACCTCCTCGTAGTAGGGCATGAGCTTACTGGAGTTGGTGAAGCCCCGGATTTTGGCAATCTTTTCGGCGGCGTGTTTTTCGTCTTCATCCATATTGCCGTCGGCACCGGCCACGAGGATGGTGATGAGCGGAATGGCATCGAAAAGTTGACGTTGTTCATCGGGGGTCAGGGCCTTGAATTCGGCTAGCATAGGTTGGGGCATTTTTTGCGGAGGCCAAAGATACGATCCTTCGTCGCTTGCCCTAACTAAAAACCGCTAACTTTCGCGTCCTTCGGGCAGCCGCTGTCCATCATCTACTCCTATTATAGCATGCAGTATGTCATTCTTTTGCTCGTGGCCTTTGTGGCCGGCGTTTTTTTGCCCCTGCAAACGGGCCTCAACACCAAGATCGGTAACACGGTGGGGAACCCCGTTTACGCGGCACTCATTTCGTTCGTGATCGGTACCATCGGGCTGGTGGTTTACCTGCTGGTTACGCGGGCTGATTTCGGGGCCGTGCAGCGGGCCGCTTCGTTACCTTTCTACTACTGGCTGGGCGGTCTGATCGGGGCATTCTACGTGGCGGCCGTCATTATTCTGGCACCTAAGTTAGGCACGGCCCTCACGTTCGGCCTGACGGTGGCGGGGCAGATGCTGTTCAGCCTTTACGTGGATCATCTGGGGCTGATGGGCGTGGCGCAGCACCTGATTACGTGGCAACGGGTGGTGGGGATTTTGCTGATTTTGGGCGGGGTGCTGTTGATTCAGCGGTTTTAGAGCGTGTCTAAATTTTTACTTCCTGAGAACCAAGCATTTAAGAACCTGGCGTCATAAAAACTGACTTACGTAACCCGCTATGCGCGCAAGTTTTTATCTAGCCAGAACCTTAAATAATTGATCCTCAGTTCTTAAAAATTTTAAACACGCTCTTAGCGCGACACCACATAGTAAGCGCAGGTGGTCAGGAAATTGCGCAGCCAGGGTAGTTTGTTAACCAGGCCGAATTGCTGCCGCGTTTTCACGCCGAATTTGTACTGGTAAATGGGGTTGAAGAGAAAAAACTTTTCCCGGTCCACGTGCCAGCCGGTGCGGCGGCAGGTGGCCTCGAAGCGCTCGATGCTGATGCCGGTGTCCTTTATTTCCAGCAGGGCTTCGATCTTGCCCTCGGTTTCGCCCGCCAGTTTGAGGGCACCGCGGTAGAGGGGGCGGGGCAGCAGGTGGTAATAGGGGAGCTTGGAGGCCCACTTGTTTTCGGCCACCTGCTGGTGACCGCCGAAGGGCATCTGCCAGGGTGGAAAACCGAAAAACACCTGCCCGCCGGGGCGCAGAAAATCACCCAGCCGGCGCATGAACCGCTCCTGGTCGTGGATGTGCTCGATTACGTCTTTGAGGATGATGAGATCGAAGGGATCGCCCAAGTCGCGGGAGGCGTCCACGTCGTAGATGTCGGAAGAGAGCAGGGTGAGCCGGCCGCTTGCCACGGCCGCTGCCTGGTACTCGCGGCCGTAGTCGAGTTTGGCGGCATCCAGATCTACGCCTACGCAGGTGTCGCCGCGTTCCAGGAAAGCCTTCAGTACCCCGGCTTCGCCGCAGCCGATTTCCAGCACGCGGCGGGGCGGCGGGGCGGGTTGCAGGAAGGGGATAATGTAGTCGTGGGCAATGTAGTATTGCCACTCGATGTAGTTGGAGCGATCGCGGTGAAATTCGTACATAGGGGGGGCTATCCTTGGTCGGCGGCCGGGGCCGCGTTATCGTCAATGTGTTGCAGCAGGTCGTCCAGGTTCCAGGCATCGGCCAGGTCGTAAATGCCCACGCGGGTGCGGCGCAGCGCGGTTAGGTGCGCGCCGCTATCCAGGGCGCGGCCCAGGTCGTAGGCCAGTGACCGCACGTAGGTGCCCTTACCGCAATCGACCGCGAAGTGTACGTCCGGTACGTCAACGCCGGTGATCTCGAAGCGGTCCACGCGTACCTGTCGCGATTTAACCTCTACCTTTTCTCCTTTGCGCGCTCGCTTGTACAGCGGCTGTCCGTCTACCTTGATGGCACTGAAAACGGGCGGCACTTGTTGCAGGTCGCCCACGAATTCGGCGGTTGCGGCGTGGACCATTACCGGGGTGATGTGATCGGTCGGAAAAATCTCGTCCACCTTGGTGTCCGCATCGTAGCTGGGCGTGGTTTCGCCCAGTTTCAGGGTGCCGGTATACTGCTTGTCCAGGCCGGTCAGCTCGGTCAGCCGCTTGGTCCATTTGCCCGTACAGAGTACCAGCAGGCCGGTGGCCATGGGGTCCAGCGTGCCGGAGTGGCCCACTTTGATCTTCTTGATGCCCAGGGCTTTTTTCAGCCGGTAGCGCACCTTATTCACCACATCGAAGGAGGTCCAGCCCTGCGGCTTATCGATTAGTAATAAAGCGCCGCCCAAAAAATCGTAGGGCGGCCCCGTCGGTTCGGTTTCCAAGGTCGGTAGGGGTTGGTTAGCGGGCAAAGGTAGGGCGGAAAAAGGGATGTACGATGTTTGATGTGGGAGGTTTGATGTGGGATGTTTACCTGTATAGCGTTCACCGCCCCGCCTCCCGGGACGCACAATGTTACGTCGCTACGCACGAAATACCGCGCTACTACCCGCCACCGGTTACCCACCAAGTCTCCCCCGGCCCCGCCGAGGGAACTAACCTCCCCGCCGCTTGTTACCCTCAGGTAATATAATTCGCCGCGCTTCCCCCGCCCGGCCCCTCCCTTGATCGAACGCGTCCGCAGGCCATGCAGTTAGCCCCGAAAGATATCCTTGAAAAGCTCGAATTTACCAAAATCCGCGACCTGCTGGAGCGGGAATGCTATGGCGAACTGGGCCGCCGCCAGGTGGCCGCCCTCGTGCCGCTGACGGACCGCGCCCTCATCGAACGCAAACTGGACGAGGTGCTCGAATACCGAATGGGTCTCGACGAAAAGGACAGCCCCGAACTCGGCCCCTACGAAGACGTGGCCGATGAGCTGCGGATGCTCGATATCGAAGGCTACGTGTTGCCCGAGGAGGGCTTGCGTCAGATCAACCGCCTGCTGGTTTACACCCGCCGTATTTTTCAGTTTTTCGGCGGCAGTCGGCGGCAAACCTATCCGACGCTCTACAGCATCATCCGCGAACTGGAGTTCAACCCCGAACTGAGTAAGGAGATCGAACGGGTGATCGACGAGGAAGGAAACATCCGCCCCGATGCCTCACCCGAGCTGTCCGCCATCCGCCGCATGACCGGAAGTAAGGTGCGCGAACTGGAACGGACCTTTAAATCCGTGATCGAGAAATTTCGCAAGAACGGTTGGCTGGCCGATACCGTGGAATCCATCCGCAACGGCCGCCGCGTACTGGCGGTGCCGAGCGAGCACAAGCGCAAGATTCGCGGTATCATTCACGATGAATCGGCCACCGGCAAGACGGCCTTTATCGAACCCGATGCCGTCATCAGCATCAATAACGATATCTTCGACTTGGAGCAGGAGGAGAAGCGCGAGATCTACCGGATACTGAAGGAGCTTTCCGCCAAACTGCGTCCCTATAATCCGCTGTTGCGGGTCTACCGTGATCTGATCGTGATCTTCGACGTGATCCAGGCCAAGGCCAGATTGGCCGGTCGCATCAAAGCCGGCAAGCCGATACTGAAGGACGGCCCCCACCTCGGCATCAAGGAAGCGCGGCACCCCTGCTGCTGCTGAAAAACCGGGGGCTGGGCAAGAAGGTCGTTCCCTTTCGACCTGCAACTCTTCGGCCGCAACCGTATACTGGTGCTGTCCGGTCCTAATGCCGGGGGTAAATCGGTGACGATGAAGGCCGTGGGCCTGCTGCAACTCATGCTGCAGTCCGGCCTGCTGGTGCCCGTGGCCGATGACTCGGAAATGGGGGTCTTCCAGAAAATCTTTGCCGACATCGGCGATCAGCAATCGTTGGAGGACGACCTGTCCACCTACTCCAGTCGTCTGGCTAATGCCCGCGCATTTTTGGAAGGGGCCGATGACCAGACGCTGGCCCTGATCGACGAGTTCGGTTCCGGTACCGACCCCAAGATCGGCGGGGCCATCGCCGAGGCTATTTTGGATGAACTGCACCAGAAGAAAATCTACGGCGTTATCACCACCCACTACAGCAACCTAAAGATTTACGCCTTTAAGACCAAGGGTATCGTCAACGGCTCCATGCACTTCGATAAGGACCAGCTGACGCCCACCTATGAGTTGCACGTCGGCCGCCCCGGTTCCAGTTATGCCTTCGAGATTGCGGACAAAAGCGGCCTGCCCGGACGGGTGATGAAGTATGCCCGCCGCCGCATCGGCAAGAACGAGAATGCCGTCGATCAACTCCTGGTCGATCTCCAGCGCGAAAAACAGGAGACCGAGGAAATCCTGGCGGGCCTCCAGCGCAAGCAGGAAACCCTCAACAACCTGATGCGTACCTACGAGGAACTGCACCGGGACATGGAGTTTCGCCGCAAACGCCTCAAATTGGAAGCCAAGGAAGCCGCCCTGCAGGAAGTGGCCCAGCAGAACAAGGAACTGGAAACCGCCATCCGCGAAATCCGCGAGGCAAAAAATCTGGAAAAGGCCCAGGCCCTGGCCACCAAAGTCCGCGAGGAGCGCAAAGAACTGGCCGATAACGTCACCGACCTGCGCGAGAACATCTACTACAAGGACGCCGACAAGCAGAGCGCGACAATTACCGTCGGCGATGCAGTCAAACTCCGCGTCGGCGGGGCCACCGGCATTGTGGATTCGGTAGACCGCAAGCGCGCCATCGTCCTGGTCGGCGATATGCGGATGACCGTTAACCTACGCGATCTCCAACCGATCAAGAACCAGATCGAAACCCGCCCCAGCCGTAGCATCAGTAGCGACGTGCACCGCGTAGCCTCCTTCGAGTCTAAACTCGACCTGCGCGGCATGCGCTACGAGGAAGCCCTCCAACTCACCGAGGCATTCATTGACCAGGCTCTCATCGCCGGTTCCGATACCGTCCGTATCCTGCACGGCAAGGGGTCGGGCGCGCTGAAAAAAGCCGTCCACCGCAAGCTCCGCGAGTACACGATGGACATGAAGATCAGCCACCCCCCCAAGGACAAAGGCGGCGACGGAATAACGATCGTGGAGCTGTAGCTGCGCTCCGCGCACCGGTAGTTCGGATGGAAACTGCGCGTCTACCAACTCCGAAGAGTCTGCGACGATCACCGCAGATAAAGTACGGGCGCAGCACCTCCGTCAGCAGCAAGTAATATCCCCCCACTTTCCCAACTACCTATTCAATCATTCGGTCATTCAATCATTCAATCATTGAATAACCCTTACCTTTGCGCCTCAAATAAATAGGACCCCCATGCCCGCGACGCAGACCAAGACCAATTATAAAGTAAAAGACATCAACCTCGCCGCCTACGGCCGCAAGGAGATCTACCTCGCCGAAGCCGAAATGCCCGGCCTGATGACCCTGCGCGAACGCTACGGCAAGGACAAGCCCCTGGCCGGTGCCCGCATCGCGGGATGCCTGCACATGACCGTCCAGACGGCCGTACTCATCGAGACACTGGTGGCACTGGGTGCCGACGTTACCTGGTCCAGCTGCAACATTTTCTCCACGCAAGACCACGCCGCCGCCGCCATTGCCGCCGCCGGTATTCCAGTTTTTGCCTGGAAGGGCATGAATGAGGAGGAATTCAACTGGTGCATCGAGCAGACGCTCCACGCCTTCCCCGACGGCAAGCCACTGAACCTGATCCTCGACGACGGCGGTGACCTCACCAATATGGTCCTCGACGACTACCCCGAACTCGCGGCCGATATTCGCGGCCTGAGCGAGGAGACCACCACCGGCGTCCACCGCCTCTACGAGCGCGTCAAAAAGGGCACCCTGCCCATGCCCGCCATCAACGTCAACGACTCGGTCACCAAATCCAAATTCGATAACAAGTACGGCTGCAAGGAATCGGCCGTCGACGCCATCCGCCGCGCCACGGACATCATGATGGCCGGTAAGGTCGCCGCCGTCGCCGGCTACGGCGACGTGGGCAAGGGTACCGCCGCCAGCCTGCGCGGTGCCGGCTGCCGCGTCATCGTCTCGGAAATCGACCCCATTTGCGCCCTCCAGGCTGCTATGGATGGTTTCGAGGTCAAGAAAATGATCGACGCTGCGCCCCGCGCCGACATTATCGTAACCGCCACCGGCAATAAGGATATCCTTACCGAGCGCCACTTCCGCGCCATGAAGGACAAGGCCATTGTCTGCAACATCGGTCACTTCGACAACGAGATCGACATGGCGTGGCTCAACAAAACTTACGGCAGTACCAAGGACAACATCAAGCCCCAGGTGGATATGTACACCATCGACGGCAATGACATCATCGTGCTGGCCGAAGGCCGCCTGGTCAACCTCGGTTGCGCCACCGGCCACCCTAGTTTCGTCATGTCCAACTCCTTCACCAACCAGACGCTCGCGCAGCTGGAACTGTGGGAAAACCACGACAACTACGAAAACAAGGTCTACATGCTGCCCAAGCACCTCGACGAAGAAGTAGCCCGCCTCCACCTCGCCAAGATCGGCGTGGAACTCGAAGAACTCTCCACCGACCAGGCCGAGTACATCGGCGTCACGGTCGAAGGCCCCTTCAAGCCCGAGTACTACCGCTACTAGATCATCCGGCTATTCTGTATGAAAAACCCGCTCTGACCTCGGTTAGAGCGGGTTTTTCCGTGCTATATGCTAGAGATCGGGGCGTGCCGCCGCCCGCTGTCGCGTTCGCCGTCGGTCCCTTCCCAGCTCCCTGTTCGGTCGGCCCTGCGGGCTGCCTCGCTAACGCGCGGCCCTGTCCAGGCACCTCACGCAGGGGGCGTGGAATCAGTCCGGTGCCAGCTTCACTCGCAATCCTTCCAGCGCATCCGTTATCCGCAGTTGGCAGCCCAGCCGGCTGTTGTCCTCCACGAAGAAAGCCTGGTCCAGCATATCCTCTTCTTCCTCGCCCATTGCGGGCAGGTCGTTATCGTTCAGTACATACACGTGGCAGGTGCTGCACAGGGCCATGCCGCCGCAGGTGCCCTGCACGGGCAACTCGTAGGCTTTACAGACTTCCATCAGGTTCATGTTCATATCCGTCGGCGCTTCCAGGACATGCTCCCGGTCTTCCCGGTCGGTAAGGATAATGGTAACGGTATCAGCCATGTTTTGGTAGGTAGTTTGGTAGTAGGTAGTGGAGTAGTAGTTAGTCGGAATGGCGCATTCAGTCATTGGCTTCTCTCCCGGTGGTTAATCGTTTGGGCCCCCTTCACCCCAGCCGCCGCAGCGTACCGGCGGTACGCCCGCAGAACCGCCCGCAAACTTACCATATATACCCCAACCGGCGAGCGGTGAAAGAAGGGAAAGCGAAAGAAAGTAACCGATGGTTTGGATAGGTCGGGGCGGCGTTTTATCTTTGCGGTCCTTTAAGAAACACGGTAACGGTCCTTTGGTGGGTCGACAAATAGTATAGCGATGAAAAGAACGTTCCAACCCTCGAAGCGCAAGCGCGCGAACAAGCACGGATTCCGGGAGCGGATGAGTTCGAAGTCCGGTCGTAAGGTACTGGCGCGCCGCCGCGCCAAGGGCCGTCACAAGTTGACGGTATCCGACCAGGTCTACAAGAAGTAGTCAGTGCCCAACGTGGGCTGACCTAACGCGTATAAAAGCGGACATTCCCCGGGGATGTCCGCTTTTTTTCGTGCGAATTAGTACCTTGCAGACGAATTGACCGCCCACGAGCGGCCGGTTGCGAGTATCCCGGAACAATCCGATCCCATGAAACGCATTCCAACTGACGGCCGCCGGCCGTCTTTCCCTTGCGCGTACCGCGCATTTTCCGGCCGCCCGCGACCACGCCGCGCCCGGCCCGAACCGGTAACCACCATCGATTAGACCGCCGCCGTTGTACCACCGCCGCCCGCTACGCGGGGCGGCCGGTAACCGATTTTTTCTGCCTTCCCATTTACAATCCCACAAAACTTTACGGTAAATGAATCACCGCTACCGTCGTCAGGGGAGTATCCTTTTGGTACTTTCGTTCGCCCTTCTTCCCTTCCTGCTTGGCGCCGCCAACGGAGCACCGGCCCCCATGTTCATCGACCCCGTGCCGGGTGACGTGACCATTGACTGCTTCGCGGACCTGCCGCCGAAAGTCAACCTGCGCTCCGTGAATATGGCCGGTGACACGAGCATCAACGTGCCCGTGGATTCGATCGTGCCGATGAGCGACATTCTCTGCGAGGGCGGCACCGTTTTCCGCATCTGGACGGCAACGGGCGATGGGCAAACGCTGCGGGCGATCCAGGAAATCACCGTGCAGGCCGCCACCGAGGGTCCGACGATCAACGCGCCGCTGGCCAATATCACTGTCGATTGCCGAATTGCCACGGCCCAGCCGAGTGACGCGGATTACTACCAAAACTGGTTGCAGGCCCGCCGCTTGTCGGTAGCACTCGGCACTTCAGCCGGTTGCGCACCCATTGTTTCGAGCACGGATAATGCGCCGCCCGATATCAACGGTTTTGACTGCAACGATGCCGTGACAATCACCTTTACGGTAACGGACGACTGCGGGTTCATGACCCAACGAATGGTCACTTACAGCGTGTTCGACGGCACACCGCCCCAGTTCGTCAACCCGCCGCAGAATACGGTGATTGCCTGCGATGCGCCCATCCCCGCAGCGGTGGACCCACAGGTGGTGGACTGTACGCGGCAACTGACCCGCACCTTTACGGAAACCAGCAACCAGCCGACGAACGCCGTGGGCTGTGCTTCCATCGAATACCAAATCACGCGCACCTGGACCTATACCGACAGTTGCAATTTGTCCAGCACCCTGGTGCAGACGATCAGTATCGAGGACAACCAGGCCCCGACTTTTTCGGTGCCGCCTTTTCGGATGATCGACTGCACCCAGGACCCGCAGAACCTGGCGATTACCCTGGAGCCGAGTAACCTGATGGACAACTGCACGGCGGTGGCGGACCTGAACGTGAGTTACACCGACATGATCGTCGGCAACTCGGACTGCGCGCAGAGCTACATGATCCGCCGCACCTGGGCCGTGCGGGATTTGTGTGACAACACCAGCGTACAGATTCAGCAGATCAACGTGTTCGACAATCAGGCCCCGAACGGCTTCGGCCCCGGCCCGATCACGGTAGAATGCCAGGATGCCGACGAGCCGAGCATTACCGGTACCCCCACCGACCTGACGGACAACTGCGATGCGACGGTGGGCATGGATTTTACGGACGTGATCCAGCCCGGTTCCTGCGCGAATAACTACGTGATCCAGCGGACGTGGCGGATTTTCGACGACTGCAACAACAGCCGCACCTTTCCCCAGACGATCACCGTAATCGATACGACGGCACCGGTATTCAGCACCCCGCCGAGTAACCTGATCCTGACCTGCGAGAACGAACTGGACCAGTTCGTGGCCTACAACAACTGGATCACCAGTCTGGGCGGTGCCGTGGCGACGGACAATTGCACGCCGGGCAATGCGATCGTTTACAACTTTTACGTGAGCGGCACGACGGACGAGCCGACCTTTCCCGACCTGATCTGTACCATGAATGGTTACATCCGCGCCTTGGACGTGGACGTGGTGGCCGAAGACGAGTGCGGCAACCAGACCGTGGCCACCATGATCTACCGCCAGGGAGACCCTAATGCGCCCGACCTGTTCGACTGCCCGGCCAACCGCACCGTTGGCACGGATGAAGGCACCTGCGACTACAACGCCGCCCTGCCGCCGCCCCGGATCCGCGACCGCTGCGTGACCGGCCTGACGCTGCTGCACGTGACCCGCGATACGCTGCCGATCACCAGCCAGGCGGCCCCCGGCGAGGAGGGCAGTACGCCCGTGGATGAAATCCTGTTCAACTTCCCGATCAACGTGGAGTTGCCCGCCATTGCGTTCAACATCACCCGCCTGACCATCCGGTTAGACAACGTGGATGCCGAGGGCCCCGACGAGTTTTTCCGCATTTTCGGGGAAGACGGTGCCCTGCTGGGAACCACCGCCCCGGCCGATACGCAGTGCGGCACCTCGATCACGGTGATCGACACGGCACTGACGCGCCTCCAGTTCGACCAGTATGCCGTGGATGGGATGATCAAAATCCGCCTGGTGCCCAACGTGCCGGCCGGACAGTCGGGGGCCTTCGCGGTCAACGCCCTCTGCGCCGGCGGCAGTACCGCCATCGGCGAACTGCGGACGCCGATCCGGCGGAGTTCACCCATCTTTTACGACATCGGCATCGACAACCGGCCCCGCGTGGCGGTCAGCCCGATCGATACCTTCCGTACGACCCTGGAGCAGGGTTTCCACCTCATTACCTACTACGCGACCGATTGTAACGGCAATGTAGACAGTTGCAGCCACACCATCACGGTAGAAGACCGCGAACCGCCGCAGGTGGTTTGCCCACCCAGCGTAAGCGTGGTAGCGGCGGCGGATAGCTGCTCGGCGCGTATCCGCGTGCCCCTGCCCGTGGCGGCTACGGACAACTGCGGCCTGGCGATGGAAACCAGCGTCACCCTGCCCGCCGACACGGCCGGTGCGCTGCTGACCTTTGCCCTGGACCCCAACCTGAACCGCTACCAGGCCCAGAACAAGGACATTGTGTTCCCCGGTCTGCCGGCCAACGCTTTCGGAACCGTGACCATTCGGGCGGATTTCCGGGGGGACTTTGCGACCAGCCAGGCCACTTTCGACCTGCTGCTGAACGGCGACAATGCCCTGAGCGCGAGCAGCGTGGGCGACGCCACCTGCACGGCCCCCGGCACCTATGTCCGTACCATCCCCGCCACGACCTTCAACGCACTGGCGCAGACCAACAACTTCACGGTCACCTTCCGCCCGCGGGCGATCACCGTTCCGCCGGGAACGCCGGGCGACGGGATCAACCCCTGCACGCCGGTTACCACCAACGGCGGTAATGACGGCAGCAGCTATGTGTTCATCACCATCACTTACAACACCCTGCAACCCTCCTACTTTGCCGGCGGGGCCACCACGGTGCCGCTGACCACCCCCGGAACCCAGGCCGGTCAGCCCGATCTGGAATTTGCCGTCGGGATCACCGATTTTTCCTATACCCTCACCGATCTGGCGGGTAATGCCGATACTTGTAACCTGATCGTGGAGGTGCGCGATACCACGTTGCCCACCGTGCTGGTGCAGCCCACCACCGTCTTCATCGACCCCAGCGGCCTGCTGTCGCAGACCATCGACCCCTCGGTCATCGACGCGGGTAGCACGGACAACTGTACGATCGACACCACTTTTCTGACTCCCGCTACCTTCAACTGCAGCCAGTTCAACACCACGCAGCCCGTCACCCTGACGGTGCGCGACGTGAACGGCAACGAAAGTACGGCCGGCACTTTTGTCTCCGTGCAGCCCCTGCAACCGCAGCCCACGGCCAATTCCGGCCTGTGCGGCGGAGACACGCTCTTCCTGTTTGCCAACCCGCCCACGCCCACCGTGCCCGGTCAGGTGGTCTACACCTTCCGCTGGTTCGGACCCAACGGCAACCTTATCAGTACGGTGGAAAACCCCGTCATCCCCGGCATCAGCGAGGCGAACGAAGGTGCCTACCGCGTGGAAATCCTGGGTCTTACCGGCTGCATGGCGGAAAATACCGTGAACGTCACCATTCAGGACCTGCCCATCTCCCCGCAGCTCAGTGCGCCGATGGCGGTTTGTACGGGCACGCCCATCCCGCTGACCTCCACGTCCAACTTTGCCGGCACGGTAGTCTACCAGTGGTACGAGGGCGTGGCCCCCACCGGAACGCTGCTCGCCTCCACCGCCCAGGCGGAATATATGGTGCCCCCGCCCCACGGCAATGCCGGTCGGCGGTTTTACCTGCGGGTGCTGGTGAACGGCTGCGAGAGCACCGCTTCGCAGGGCTTGACGGTTACCACCACGGTCCAGCCCACCGCCGCTACCGTGGCCAATACACTCTCCGGTTGTGAGGGGACCAGCCTGGTGCTGGCTGCGCAGACCGTGCCGGGAGCCAACATTGCCTACCAGTGGACCGGACCGAACAACTACACCAGCAACAACCAGTTTGCGGAACTGGGGCCGCTGCAAAACTTCAGTTCCGGTTTCTACTACCTGCGCGTGGTCAGCGGCGGCGGCTGCTTCTCCGCCCCCGATTCGGTGCTGGTCAACGTACTGCCCGCCCCCGCCCAGCCGCAACTGAGCAACGACGGCCCGGTTTGCCTGGGTTCTCCGCTCACCCTGACCTCCTCGGCCACGGGCGGCAGTTCTTATACCTTCATCGCCCCCTCGGGTGAAGAAACGGTGCGCATGGTACCCAACCTGACCATCCCGACGGCCACCGCCGCTACGGCCGGCACCTGGCGGCTGTTCACCACCGTCAACGGTTGTGTCTCGCCCACCAGCATGCCCACGCAGGTGGTGGTCAACCAACTGCCGACGGCCGACGCCGTTTCCGCGCCCAACCCCATCTGCGAAGGCAACGACCTGATCCTCCAGGGCAGCAGCAACACGGCCGGCAGCCAGTACGCCTGGTCGGGACCGAACGGCTTTACCAGCAACCAGGTATCGCCCATTATCCCCAACGTGACGGCCGCCGCCGGAGGCAACTATACCCTCCAGGTCACTTCCCCCAGCGGTTGTACCACCTCCCGCACGCTGGCGGTAAACGTACGCCCCGGTCTGCGGGTGCTGGGCATCAACAGCAATGCCCCCAGCTGCCTGAACGGCGGCGAAACGGTGGCCCTGACCGCCACGGTATTCCCGCTGGATAGTACCGATACCTACACCTATCAGTGGACCGGGCCGAGCGGCATGAGCAGCCAGGACAGTTTCATGATCCCCAACGTGACCCAGGCCGCCATCGGCAACTATACGGTAGTGGCTACCAACCCCGAGGGCTGTACCTCGCCGCCCCGTACCTTCACGCTCGACCTGAATTTCGCCCCCGCCCGGCCCACCATGCCGGCTACCCTGAACGGAGCGACCAATTTCTGCACGGGTGATTCTTTCACCCTGACCACCAACGATTACGGGGCCGGCGTCACCTATTTCTGGGAGCTACCCGGCGGTAGCATCATCAACACTACCGAACCCATGGTAACACTCACCGGCTTCGCACCCGGCGGCAGCGGCACCTACCGCGTACGGGTGGTCCGTCAGGGCTGTTCTTCACCCTTCAGCCTGCCGCGCAACCTGACGGTGAACACCTTCCCCGTCATCACGGCTACCAGTAACACGCCCATCTGCGCGGGCGGCGTCATCCAGTTGCAGGCCACCAACCTACCGGGTGCTACCTACGTCTGGCAGGGGCCGAACGGCTTCAGTTCCAGCCTGCCCAACCCGACCATCAACACGGCCGATGCCGCCCTGCACAACGGCACCTACCGGGTAGTGGCCCGCAACAATGGTTGCTCCTCCGATACCATGCTGGTGGAGGTGGTGGTCAATCCCCGCCCCACGGCACCCGTTGGCAATGTTGCCGGACCGATCTGCCTGGATCAGCCGGGTGCCCTCATCAACCTGAGCGTGGTCTCCAACTCGGCTACGCCCGGGGCCGCCTACCAGTGGTTTGCCGCCGACGGGGTAACGCCCGTCAGCCCGCTCACGCCCAGCCTGGAGTTCGGCCTCACCGATTTCACGCTCTTCGGCCAGTCGGGTAACTACAACTTTTTCGTGCGGGCCGATCTTAACGGCTGTACCAGCCCGCTCTCGGGCGCGGCTTCGGTGCGGCTCGACCGGATTCCGGCCGATGTGGCTACTATCGGTCCCGATACCACCGTCTGTGCGGGTGTGTTCGTGCTCATCGCGCAGCAACCCGGCACGGCCGCCGGCCGCTGGACCCGGGTGGGCGGCGATTCCACCGCCTTCATCACGGCCCCCCAGTCGTCTACCACGGCCATCACCGGCATGACGGTGGCCGGCGGCCCCTACACCTTCCGCTGGTCGCTGTCGAACGGCAGTTGCCAGAACTATTCCACCGACGAGATCACGGTCACCGTGACGGCCGCCGAGACCGCCCAGGCGGGGGAAAACATCCTCGTCTGTGCCAATACGGCGGTACAACTCGCTGCCGTTGCGCCCACCGGCACCGGTAGCTCGGGACAGTGGACCCAGCCGCTGGCGCAGGAAATACTGGGCGTGGTAATTGCCAACCCCGACGATCCGCAGACGGCCGTCACCGGCCTGCAGCCCGACAACGTTTACTCGTTCAACTGGACGGTCAGCAGCCTGTGCGGCAACTCCACCGACGTGGTGCTGGTCAACATCAGCGACCCCGCCCCCGACGCCGGACCCGACGTGATCGCCTGCGACTTGTCCGCTGCGGCCACCGTCACGGCCGCCGCACCCAGTGTGGGCAGTATCGGCCGCTGGTCCAGCCCGGACGCGGCCGTGGTTATTGCCAACCCGGCCAACCGCAGCACACAGGTCAGCAACCTGGCCGTGGGCGAAAACCTGCTCGTCTGGACGGTCGACCAGGGCCTCTGCGGGCCGGGTGCTCGCGATACCACCGTCGTTCTCTACAAAGAGCCGCCCCTGGCGGTGGCCGATGTGGTCCTGGTACCCTTCGGAGTAACGACGTCCTTCGACCCCACCGTCAACGACGAGGTACCTCCCGGCTCCACGGTCAACTTCCCGACGGTGCCCAGCCGGGGCCGGGTGGAGGCGGACGGTCAGGGCGGCTTCCAGTTCGTTCCCCCGGCCAATTTCGTGGGCACGATCTCGGTCTTCTACGAGCTACAGAGCGCGGGTTGCACCACGGTCAATGCGCTGATCGACTTCCAGGTCGGCCAGTCGGCCCAGTGTACGCCGCCCAATATTTTTACGCCCAATAACGACGACATCAACGATGCCTTCGTGATCCCCTGCTTGTTGGATGAGGGCCGGTTCCCGCAGAGCCAGGTCCGCATCTTCGACCAGTGGGGCGACGAGGTCTACGTTTCCGGCATCCCCTACGATAACGATTGGCGGGGCACCTACGACGGCGAGGAATTACCGGCCGGCACCTACTTCTACGTCGTCGATCCGGGCGACGGGTCGGTACCGCTGGAGGGTTACGTGCTCATTCAGCGCTAAGTGGGCGGTTGCGGTTTTTGGAAGGGCGGTTGGGCGTGTCCGTGCGGCTTTGGGCCGCACGGCCGGTCCCTTCCAGGCTCGCAGGTTTGCTCGGCCCCTCCGCTACGCTCCGGGTCGCGGCCGCAGCGGCCGCCCTTCCAGGCACCTCACGCAAATGGGTAAATGGGGGGCGGGCGGTTTTGCGAGTTCGGCTTTTCGGCTTTCTACCAAATGATCGAGGAGTTGCATTCCGACGAGGTGCGATGCCCCGATCACGTGCCACGAGTACAGCGGAGTTCAACTCCTCCACCATTTACCAAACAATTAGATTAGCCGACGCCCGGTATCTTTTACTCTGCCTCCAAAAAATTTCTCTTCAACCGGTACCCGAAACTTTTACCCTTTTCTCAATCCCACTAACATGCAGCATTTTACCTCACTTCTTTTTTCGGTTCTGCTCCTGGGCATTTTCGCCCCCCGCCTGGCGGCGCAGCAGGAAGCCCAGTTTACCCAGTTCATGGAACACAAGCTGGGCTACAACCCCGCTTTTGCCGGTGCGGTGGAGACGGGTACGTTCACGGCCATTTACCGGCAGCAGTGGCTGGGTTTCGACGATGCGCCCTCCTCGCAGTTGATCACCTTTAATACCCGCCTCACGGGCAACGGCATCGGTCTGGGCGGCCAGATCAGCCGATCCACGCTGGGCCTGAGCGAGTTTTATACCGCCGAGGCCGATTATGCCTACCGCATCAATGTGGGCACGGGCGGCACGCTCGGCATCGGTATTTCCACCTCGGTGCGCCTGCTGCGCGTCGATTTCACGGAGGCGGCCCCCGTCCAGACGGGTGACGAGTCGATCCCGGCGGGTATTCAGAGCAAATACGTACCCAACTTCGGGGCGGGCCTCTACTACGACAGCCCCCGTTTCTACCTCGGTATCAGTGCCCCCCGCCTGGTGGAAAACAGCATCGACCTGAGCGAGGAAACCACCATCATTTCCCGCGAGGCCCGGCATATGTACGCCATGGCCGGTATTCGGGTAAAGGCGAGCGATAAGCTAAGGGTCATTCCCCAGGTCCTGCTCAAGTACGTCAAGGGTGCCCCCTTCGATGCCGACGCCAACGTCACCGCCTGGTGGGACGATTCGTTCTACGGCGGTCTTTCCTACCGCCTCGGCGGTTCCAAATCCAGCGGTATCGGGGAGAGCGTGAGTTTATTGTTCGGCACCAACCTCGGCGATAACCTCCGCGCCGGTTTCTCCTATGATCTCACCCTGAGCGAAATCAAGGATTACCAGAGCGGTAGCGTGGAGGTGCTGTTGCAGTACGCCATCGGCGGCCGCTCGGGCGGCGAGGCGATTGTGAGTCCGCGGGATTTTTAACGGAGGGGGAGCGCAAAAAAGAGGCGGCCGCGCGGGAGAAGTCCGCGCCGGAAAGCGGTATTTACGCGGAGTATCACCACCGCGACCACCTGGGCAACGTCCGCGTGGCATTTGCGGATCGGAACGGGGATAATTTGATCGAGCTGGTGGGCTATGATGGGGAGATCACGCAGGAGGCGGATTATTATCCGTTCGGGCTGCGGCAGCAGGGGGCGGGGTTGTTTGCGCCGGGGCGGGAGCCGGAGAATCGGTATTTGTATAATGGGATCGAACACGTGAAAGAGGTGGGGCTGGATTTGGCGGCGTTTCGGAGTTATGATGCGGCGATTGGGCGGTGGGTGCAGGTGGATCCGAAAGCTGAAGCGTTTACTTGGGTTTCTCCATATAATGGAATGCTGAATAATCCAATTTTACACATTGATCCATTTGGAGATACGACAAGGGTTTATAATCTTTCTGGTGAGTTAGTTAATACGATAAACGATTCTCACGTAAATCAAGAGCACTTTTTAAGCGAAGATGCGATTGGCTTGCTCGATAAAGTAAGTTTAGATGGTGAAAGTAACTTAAATGGATCATTAGCTAGACTACTCTCATCGTATTACGTTGGTCACAATACTAAAACAGAACTTTCAGAGATTCTTGCAGATTCTGAGTCTGATGGGAAGGAACGACATTTCTTGTTAGTCAAGGGTTCATCTTCAAAAGAACTACAAGCTGTTGATATTACAGAAACAGGGACAATGAGTCGTACTTCGAATAATGTGAAATTGAAAGGAAAGACCATATTAAATTTACTTAATCCAGCAGGGACTAATATTGTAGGATTTGGGCATACTCATCCTATGGCCGCACTAAAATACGGTGGAAACCCTTGGGTTTTACGTAAACCAACAACAATTGGTGGTTATCCAGATTACGATGACCATTTAGGGTTAGGTTCCTATCCTAATATCATAGCGAGTCCAACTGGGTATACAATTTACTCAAATAAGATGATTTGGTATGGAACTAGTAGTAAGGGCCAGAGTGCTCCTTCGAATTACGGCCAGCACCTTTCTTATTTAAGAAGCATATTACTCGATGATGATGTTAGAAACTAGAAGAATCTTGTTCTTTTTACTGGTTCTATTTATTTGCTGTTGCAATAGCAATGGGGAAGAAAATGCGGGTGCAAAAAATAGTGCGCTACTATCTAGTGTGCCTTTAGACCATTTTTTTCAGACTAAACAAAATCCGTACGTGAACTCCTCGCTGATATCTTCCGTTAGAATTACTGGATTTCATAAGGCTACGGAAATGTTATGTTCCCGTGAATACACAACGGATATAATTGGTCATGCTTATAGTTCAAGATTTTCGGGTAGTGTAGACGATGGAATTTACAGTAAAAGAGCCATAACTTCAGAAGAGTTCAGTCAGGTTATTTCCAAAGTCAAAGATGCTCTTGCAGAAAGTGCTTACACAGAAAGGGAAGTCCATTTAGGTTATCCACACACGGACTATTTGTCTCTAACCATAGAAGTTATAGAATTTGACGATTATCTTAACTCAAAGGAATTTTTCTTCTATAGTTTAGATTCTTTGCCTAACCCTATTCTAAAACTTTCCAAAATACACTTGATCGATTCCTTATGGCTACCTACTTTGCCGAGAGATTGATAGTTGCCTCATTCAACGATCGGGGGGTTAGGATACGGGTGCGGCCTCTATACCACACAGGTAGGTGCGATTTTTCCTAATTTGCAGGGAAGACCCCGACTGCCGCCGCTTTTGGCGCTTTATTTCCTTACTCCCCTCAATGTCTGCTGTTGATCCTTACTTTCCCCCGCGTGAGGGATAGCAGGCATTGTCTGAACGGAGCGTAGCGCAGAGAGTGCCGGATAGCCCCGACCCCGCCGGCCGGCGGGGGCACGCCCCAAAAAATCTATCTTTAGCTCATGCCCTTGCACCGCCGCCACCAATTTGACGAACTCAACCGCCTGAAAGAGGCCGTCTACTCTCAAGTACCCGGCTCGGGCAGCGGCTCCAGCTATGTGAAATCACTGGGCTTGTTTAACGTGCGCAACATCGCCTACGACGCGGTGGGCAATATCCAGTCGCTCGACCGGCGGGGGACGTTGGGGTGCGGGGATGGTTTTAAGAAGGGGCTGATTGACCGACTGAGCTATAATTACCAGCCGCTGAATCCGATCCAGTGGGCGCAGAGCGAGGGCGAGCCGCAGGATATTAATCGCCTGAACCGGGTTATCGACGGAGCGAGTGTGGAGGGGTTGAAAGAGCAGGGTTTTGACCAGAATGGGGCCTTCCTGCTTGCTACCTACACTTACGATGCCGCCGGCAGGCTGACGGCCGACCCTTTCAAAGGTATCACCATTGAGTACAATCATCTGGACCTGCCACGCCGTATCTCCGGCAACGGCGCGACGCTGGAGATCACCTACGACGCCACGGGCCGCAAGTCGCTGCAAACCACCGGCACCGAGACGCGCCTCTACGTGGGCGGGGTCGAGTATACCAAGGACGAGACCGGCGGCGGCTACACACTGGAGGCCGCTAACACGGGCGACGGGCACCTGGTGCTGGACGTGCCGGGTGGTGAGGAGGGCCTGACGGCCGGCGGCGGCCAAACGGAGGGGGAGCGCAAAAAAGAGGCGGCCGCGCGGGAGAAGTCCGCGCCGGAAAGCGGTATGTATGCGGAGTACCACCACCGCGACCACCTGGGCAACGTCCGCGTGGCATTTGCGGATCGGAACGGGGATGATTTGATCGAGCTGGTGGGCTATGATGGGGACATCACGCAGGAAGCGGATTATTATCCGTTCGGGCTGCGGCAGCGGGGGGCGGGGCTGTTTGCGCCGGGGCGGGAGCCGGAGAATCGGTATCGGTACAATGGGCAGGAGTTGAACGAGGACTTGGGGCTGTATGATTACCATGCTCGCTGGTACGATCCCGCGATAGGGCGCTTTACTTCAATGAATCCAATGGCTGACGCTGCTCCTAGTTGGACGCCATACCGTTATGTATTTGATAATCCAATAAACTATATTGATCCCGATGGGATGTACGAATGGCGAGTGAATTCACAGACTGGGGAATACGAAAGATTTGGAGATAAGGGAGGTGACGAAGAGCAATTTGTTTATTGGGATGACGCTACTGAATCGGCTTTCTCTTTAATGGGAGATGGAATTTATGTAGGTGCCGTTGCGACGGATATTCATAAAGAGGGTGAATTCTCCTTCGGAGTAAGTACTGCCGACTTATGGTCAGATATTCCTGACGAATACCAGGGAGCATACGATAAATTTGATCTTGCGGAAAGATATAATGCTCAGCAGAAGGGCGATGCTAAGTATGAGTCAATTAAGGAACAAGAACGAGCTGGCCTATCAAGAAAAGATATGATTTGGAATGTCTCAGATTATGGAAGATATCTAGACAGAACCTACGGAAGCCAATCGGGCTTTATTATGGCTTACGATGTTGGCTTGATTGGAGGAATGATACCGGGAGGTATGCGTGCCACTGGGGCAGCCACTCATAAGGCGATGGCTAAACTAGCACAGAATGGAGCACGTGGCTTTAACCCCAACTTCACGACACGAGGTGCTGGCGGAGCTCAAGGTAGTTCAAGGGCTTTAGTTCCATATTCTCCTATGAGACCTATGGCAAATGTCTTGGAATCAGTTTCGATCGGCAAATAAAGGTCGATTTACTGGTCCCAATCATATGCAGAAGGCCGCAGAGGCATATAAAAAGTATAAAGCTAAATTCTAATGAAGTTAGCCTATCGATGCCCAAATAGTAGAAAGACAACAATGTTGAAAGTAAATGCATCAGATCGTGGTGAGTTAGCTCGACGTTTTCCTCAAGGCATACCTATTGAATGTTCGCAATGCAACTCACGGCATATGGCTTTGCCAAATGAAGTATTTGCAGTTGAGAGTAAATTATTAGGGATGGTGGGAGGTATTGGGGTACTTGGATCCTTTTTGGCTGGAGGTTTATTTATCTATTTAAATTGGACGAATGTCCTAAGCGTAGATTTATATCTTTTAGTTGTTTTAACTGGAGTTCTGATCATTCCACCCCTCATTGCGAACGCGTTAGTGAAATCAGAAAGGACTAACATATCTAGGTTCAATAGATATCGTCACTGAAGTTTTCCTCTTCCCCCAATGAGTAGCTACCCGCAGGCTGCCAGGCTTGACGGGTAGGGTCAATTGGGCGGAGTCGTATCCGTCTTCCCCTAAGAAAGCAAAGGCACGCCGGGTCTTAAAATCTTGCACCTCATTATCAATGAGGAAGAACAGCTTGGGCTGCGTATCCTTATCCAGTTCTTGGATGTCTTCGATGCGGCGGATGACTTCTTTGTCGTAGTGGGCGATTTTTCCCTCTCCGATTAGGTAGTCGGTAAAGACCTCTAGCACTTTAGCAATTTTTGCGATCATCTCGATGGACGCGGGCGTTGACGCCCCGTTCGTAGTTGCCGACCATGGTACGGGAAGATAACCGATCAACTTGGACTTTATATTAACTCACGTAATTTTGTCCGATTGATAGGGGGCTGGACCATACGCAACACAACAGAGCACTTGAGATAAACCCCAATAGTAAAAAACGAGATGGAAGCGACCATGAAAAGTAACAGCTTGAGACTTATATATCTTGCTATTTTTATCTTTACGATAATTATGCCATGTCTTTCACAAGGATGTGCTGGAGGACACTTTTATAAATACAGAGCTAAAGTAGTATTAACAATATTCAACTTAAGCGACACTACACTGATATTACCCAACAGCTTTACCCAAAAATTTATTGATATTAATCAAATAAAAATGGATGTAAACATAATGGAAATTACAATGACTCACGATTCTTTCCAATACCTTCTTGACACGATCTCTCAAGGGGGAAGTATACTCACAGAGCAAGGAATATCGAGATTCGAGAGGATTACACCTGGCGAACATAAAAAATACATTTTCAAGATACCTCAACTATATCGTCGTCTTAAAAAGATTGATGCAATATATATAAATACTGATCAAAGAATAGAGTTGCTTTTTTACCGAATTAGATAAACAACGTGTCTGAAACGACATTGGCTTATTTCATAAGGTACTTGGATGGGCGTTATCGCATCTAACGTCTATGAATTAGTGGACTAACCGGAAAATTTCGTTATACATCGCTTAATCTTATCCATCACTAGCATTGCGTCCTCTCGTGATTTAGGTGACCATTTAAGAGCGTGTCTAAAACTTTTAAGAACTGAGGATCAATGATTCTCTTAGCGGCTACTTCGTGGTTAAGGTTCTGGCTAGATAAAAACTTGCGCGCATAGCGGGTTATCTAAGTCAGTTTTTATGATGCCAGGTTCTTTAAATACTGGTTCTCTGGAAGTAAAAATTTAGACACGCTTTTAGCTCTAAGAAAAGATAACGATAAATTAATTTTGATTAATGCTGTATTAGCTATGTTTGAGGAGGAATAGAACATTAGTATGATAGCTCCAGGCCAAAGTTGTTTTTCTCCCCCGCGTGAGGGATAGCAGGCGTTGTCTGAACGGAGCGTAGCGCAGAGAGTGCCGCAGGATAGCCCGACCCCGCGGCCGGCGGGGGCACGCCCAAAAACCCTATCTTTAATCATGCCACCGCACCGCCGTCACCAATTTGACAAACTCAACCGCCTGAAAGAGGCCGTCTACTCTCAACTCCCCGGCTCGGGCAGCGGCTCCAGCTATGTGAAAGCACTGGGCCTGTTTAACGTGCGCAACATCACCTACAACGCGGTGGGCA
>CAVPZP010000005.1:0-18007 GCA_963710215.1 Lewinellaceae bacterium
GCCACCAACACATAATTGCTCATGACGCCCATGATGCGTGACGGCAGCAGGGAAAAAGCGTTGGGGTCGAGAAAACAGAGGCCGTAAAGGAGAGACAGGCCGCCCAGCGTAAGGGCCACGGGGTAGCCGTAGAGAATGAGGAGAAAGATGGACAGGAAAAGGAGGAGGGCGAGGGTCACGTTTGCGCTGCGCGCGTACTTTTGTAGGCGGCGTTGCCGCTGGTAATTTAGTATTTTGGTAATCAGCCTATGCGTGTACATTCCCTCACCCCCGGCCCCTCTCCAAAGGAGAGGGGTGACGTTTTTCGGCACACATAGCGTCACCCCTCTCCCGAGGAGAGGAATAATGTTTTTCGGCACACGTAGCGTCACCCCTTTCCCGAGGAGAGAAATAACGTTTTTAGGCACACATAGCGTCACCCCTCTCCCGAGGAGAGGGGCCGGGGGTGAGGGGACACGGAGCCTACGCCCCTACTTTACGTCCGATGATCAAGAAGGGCTAATGTAAGGGAAAAAAATTTCCCGCCTCCACCAGTGCCGCCTGGAAGCAAGCGAGGTCTATACCGGTGGGTTGTTGTTCCCGGTTGAAGAGCGTGAGCATGTTTTCGGTGGGCATATTGCCCGTCAGGTCGTCCTTGGCCATGGGGCAGCCGCCGTAGCCGCGCAGGGCACCGTCGTAGCGGCGGCAACCGGCGCGCAGGGCGGCGGCAATCTTTTCTTCCCAGGTGGTGGGGGTGGTGTGGAAGTGCGCCCCGAATTCGAGCCGGGGGTAGGCGGGGATGAGGTTGCCGAAAAGGTACTCGATACCGGCGGGTTCGGCCACGCCGATGGTGTCGGAAAGCTGGAAAATGGTGATGCCCAGATCGGCCAGGCGGCTGGTCCAGGTTTCGACGATTTCTACGTTCCAGGGGTCGCCGTAGGGGTTCCCGAAACCCATGCTGAGGTAGACGACCATGGCGCGGTCGGCGGCCAGGCAGAGGTCCTGGATGCGGGCCACGCGGTCGATGCTGTCGGCCAGCGTGGCATTGGTATTCCGCAGCTGAAAGGTTTCGGAGACCGAAAAGGGGTAACCGAGGTAGTCGATCTCGGGGTGCTTCAGAGCATCCACCGCGCCGCGGGTATTGGCCACAATGGCAAGCAGTTTGGTGGCGGTCCGGCCCAGGTCCAGCTGCGCCAGTACCTCACTCGTATCCCGCAATTGGGGAATAGCCTTGGGGCTGACAAAGCTGCCGAAATCGAGGGTATCGAAACCGCAGCCGAGTAGCTGTTGGAGGTAAGCGGCTTTCCGGGCGGTGGGGATAAACTCCCGCAGGCCTTGCATGGCATCGCGGGGGCATTCGATTACTTTGATCATCGGGTGGCGTGGTGGTGGCAGTGATGGTAACGCCGCATCCCCCCGGCCGGGTTGCGTCCATTCGTCTCACGGGTGTTGGGCGTGCCCCCTCGGCTAACGCCTCGGGGTCGCCGCCTTCCGGGGTTCGCTGTCGCTCCGTGCTAGCGCACCCTCCCTCCGGTCGGCCCTCCAGGCGGCTCACGCAACGGGCAAAAATATTCTACTAAACGGAATTACCGAAACACACCGCTCATCTTTCTCCCCTGCGCACGAAAATACCGAACAGCTCGCTACCCGCCCGCGGCTTGATGGAGTTGTAGGCCGGTTCCAGGGTTCGCACCGCGAAGTAGGATTCCAGATAGCCCACGTATTCCTCCCGCGAGCCGCCGAAGGGGCGGCTGTCGCCCACCGGCTTATCAAACCACAGCCCCGCCAACTTGCCCCCGGGGCGGATCAGTTCGGCCATGCGGGCGGCGTAGGCGCGGCGGTTCTCCCCGTCGGGCGGGAAAGAGCAGAAAAAGGTTTGTTCCAGCACCAGGTCATAGTTACCCGCGTGGGTAAAAAAGTCGCCTTCGATCAGGTGTTCGGCCGGAAAATCCGGTCGGCGGGCGGCCAGCGCGGCCAGGGGCGCGGGTGATATGTCGAGCACGGAGACGTTGGTAAATCCCCGCTCGTGCAGGTATTCGGCCTCGTAGGCGTTGCCCGCCCCGGGGATGAGGATGGCGAGGCTGCGGTCTTCCAGTTGGTCGATGTATTCGCGCAGGGGCGTGGAAGGGCCGCCGAGGTCCCAGCCGGTGTTTCCTTCGGCGTAGCGGGTGGTCCAGTAGGTGGGGTCTGCTTTCATCGTTTAGCCGGTGATTGTTTAGTCGGGAAATCGGGTAGTCGGGTAATTTACTACTTACGCTTTGAGAGCGCAAACTACCTACTACTACTTAGGCTGTCCAATCTATTTAAGTTTACCCACTACAGTTTTACTTGTATGTCAACTTCCCGTCACCCCTCTCCTCCGCGGCGGAAGGGGTTAAGGGGACCCTTTCGATTAGCCGGGCCGGGGGAGAGGTCTCCAAGAAGCGAGTGCAAAACCCGTACTGGCTCAAGCTTGATAAACTGGACAGCCTATACTACCACTACTACCCAACTACGTACTAACGTACTAATATCAAAGGAATCAATGCTTACTCACCGTTTCACGAACCGCCACCACCCTACCCCGTCAGGAAAACGGAGTTGTAGCAAATAGGCACCGGTGGGCAGGGTGGCCGGCAGGTCGATGCGGCCGGAGGTAATGCCGCGCGCTACTTCACGGCCGGTGAGGCTGGTGACGCGGTAGGGCCGGTCGATCAGGTCTTCGTCGGGGATTTCAAGGAAGAGGGTGCGATCGGTGGGGTTGGGGTAGATAGTAAGGTTTTTGCGGACGAGGTTTTCGGTGGCGGTATTGATCCAGCAGTCGTCCTCGCCCGGTTTGACATAGTCCGGAAGAGCACCGCCGAAGCGGGAAAAGCAAATCAATTCGTCGACCGAGCCGATACTGATGCAGTAAGGAGACCTGTAATTAAGGCCCCTTAAACTTCCGATACCCTCGATCCAGGTGACTTGCTCGGTGCCGCTATTCTCTTCATCACAGGATAAATGAAGTCTTTTGGCGACGATACCATTTTCCAGTACGATAGAATCCGTAGAAATAACGTACAACGTTTCTTCTTCCGCAGGGGGTCCGCCTATAAATTCATCACCTGCTTCCAGGCTAAAATCATAGAGTAGTCCTTCCTGATCGTTTCCAGCTTTACGGTACACGCGTTGTCCCTCCTGCCGGTAATACAGGGAAGTACTATCATTAAAATTTACACCGAAACGTTGCGGTTCGCGCAGTAATTCGCGGTAAAATCGACCGTCGATCTCTAGGCTATCGCTGGTGAGGCGGTATTTTATTGTAACGGTTGGCTCTCCTAACGATGGAAGCCCGTTTGCAATGATCCACTGATTATTGTCTCGTACCAGCCGCAAATCAGGTAGTGGGGGGTAAACCCAGCAAATGGGTTCTTCCTCTTTAGCGTAGAGAATGGTATCGTTTACCGAAAAGCAGTTCAACTGGTAAGAAAACCCATCCAGAAAACACAGACTCTCTACATTAAAAATTCCCCGCAGATCACCGATTCCTTCCACCCAGGTATAATTGAACTCCGGTTCGTCGTAGCAAGTCAGTACGATCCTTTTTCGCATCACACCATCATCGTAGGTCACCGTATCCACGGATGCGACCACGGCGGCAGCTTCGGGGAAAGGTTGCTGAAGGGGGGCGTAAAAAGTGTCACCGACCACGAGATCGAAATCGTAATAGATTATTTCGTCGTCGCTGGAAGAGCTAAGCAGGTAGACTTTATTTCCCTCTTGCCGAAAAGCATAGTTGGTCGGCTCGTAGTCTTCTCCGAATTCCTCGTCTTCGCTGAGCAATTGGTAGTAGAATTGTCCATTCATCTCCGTGCTATCCTCGGCGAAGCGGTATTTGAAATTGGTAATCACGGGAGGGGAAAAGGGGCTACCGCTATTACTGATGTTCCATTGGTTAGCGGACGAGACAAATCGGGTCTCCTGAGCCGGAAGAGTGGCAACGAACAAAAAGAAGAGCAGGAAAAACAGGGTAAATCGGCGCATAACGATCTGAGTTTTGCAGGGTAAAAGTGGATGGTGTCGTATCGAAACAACCGCTAGAGTCGGGTGATGGACCCGACCGTTCCGACGTTAATCGACAAGTTAGGCACAACTTGCAAAACGCTGCCCCTACAATTAGCGGTTAGCTGACATTTATGGAAATATACTTTTGCATTGGGCCGAATACGATGGAAGACATTTGGCTTCCCTCGCCAAACTTATCTGACCAAATTTAAGGGCCAAACCCCCATTCCCCCCCATTTACTACCTTTGCGCCCTCAAAATCAAGCTATGTCGCTACAGTGCGGAATCGTCGGCCTGCCCAACGTCGGAAAATCTACCTTATTCAATGCCCTCACCTCGGCCAAAGCCTTGGCAGCCAACTACCCGTTCGCCACCAAAGACCCCAACCTGGGCGTAATCACGGTGCCCGATGAGCGACTGGACAAGCTATCCGAACTGGTGAATCCCCAAAAGGTGCAACCCACCACGGTAGACATCCTGGACATTGCCGGACTCATCAAAGGGGCCAGCAAGGGCGAAGGCCTGGGCAATCAGTTCCTCGGTAATATCCGGGAGGTGGACGCCATCGTCCACGTCGTGCGCTGTTTCGAGGACGATAATGTCGTTCACGTAGACGGCAGCGTGGACCCGGTGCGCGATAAGGGCATCATCGACACCGAGCTGATCCTGAAGGACATCGAGACCGTCGAAAAGAAGATCGACAAATTGCGCCGTCTCGCCAAGAGTGGCGAAAAAGACGCCAAGCGTACCGTGGAACTGGGCGACCAACTGCTGGAGCACTTGGGCGACGATAAGCCCGCCCGTACCTTTAAGCCCGACGATGACGAGGTTCGTGTTTTCCTTAAGGAAATGCAACTCCTCACCGCCAAACCGATCCTCTACGTCTGCAACGTAGACCTGGACAGCATCGATACCGGCAACGAGCACACCAAAAACTTCCTGGCCGCCGTAGCCGACGAGCGCGCCGAGGTCATTCTCATCTCCGCCGATATCGAGGCCGATATCGCCGAACTGGAAACCAAGGAAGAGCGCCTCGAATTTCTCGCCGAAATGGGCCTCGCCGAACCCGGCGTCAACAAGCTGATCCGCGCCTGCTACCAGCTCCTCGACCTGATTACCTACTTCACCGCCGGCGTCAAAGAGGTCCGCGCCTGGACCATCCACCGGGGCACCAAGGCCCCCGGCGCGGCGGGCGTGATCCACTCCGATTTCGAGAAAGGGTTCATCCGCGCCGAAGTCATCAAGTACGCCGATTACGTGGAGTACGGCAGCGAATCCGCCGTCCGCGATGCCGGTAAGCAGGGCGTGGAAGGAAAAGAATACGTCGTGACCGATGGCGACGTGATGCATTTCCGGTTTAACGTGTAGGACACTCTCCCCCATCCGCAAATCCACCTCCCCATGCGTCACCTGCTCGCCCTCCTATTCGCCCTCACCCTCCTCGGCTGCCACACCTTCCGCGATTCGGCCGAGGATGTGCTGACCATACCCGACCCCAACCCCGCCGCCCCCGGCTTTAACACCGCCGGCTCCGACGCGCGGGCCATCGCCATTGCCGACAGCGTGGTGCTTGCCCACGGCGGGCGGCGGGCCTACGATGCGACCCGTTTCCTGAAGTGGAACTTTTTCGGTGCCCGCTCCCTCACCTGGGACAAGCAGCAGGGCCGCGTCCGCATCGAAAGCCCGCGCAATGAGATGATTTACCTGCTCGATGTGACCAACAACACCGGCCGGGTTCAACAAAGCGGCATGGAGATCACACAGCCCGATTCACTAAAAAAATACGTCGGCCAGGGCATCAGCATCTGGATCAACGACAGCTACTGGCTCGTGCAGCAGTTTAAACTAAAGGACAGCGGCACCACCCTCACCTACCGGGGCAGCGCACCCGCGCCCGAGACCGGCCAAATGGCGGAAGTGATCGAACTCACCTTCCAGAACGTCGGCGACACCCCGCAAAACCGCTACCGGCTTTTCGTCGATCCGGCCACCTATCGCATCGCTACGTGGCAATTTTTTCGCGCCGCCGAAGACGCCGAACCGGCCATCTCCACCCCCTGGAACGGCTACGAAAAATACGGCGACATCTACCTCTCCGGCGATCGCGGCGGCCGTTTTCAACTAACCGATATTGCCGCTCCCGCGATCGTGGCCGACACCGTGTTCGAGCAATTTTAGCGCGGATTCTTCAAGCGGTCCAACTCACTTTGTTCGCCCCCCGACAGTGGGTAGGCCGCTTCAAACTCGGTGATGCGGGGCCGAAATACGAGGAACATTGCCAGTCCGGCCGCAAAATAGAGCAGCAGTTGACCGTCAAAAGTCATCAGGGCAAAGGTGAGCACGAACAGGTTTCCGGCCTCGGCCACGGCACTGCGGATGATGGTAGTGATCCGGTAATGACCCAGTTTTGCGGCCAACCCGCCCCTGATCCGATCGGCAGCGGCCAGGCGGGATTTGCTGATGAACCGCGCCCCGAAATACATGGCCAAAATCAGCAGGGCCGGCACGTAAAACGCAATGCGGTAGGGCAACTCACCCGTCTGATAACCGTCCGGTTGTACGTAGAACAGGTAGAGCGTCACCAGCCCGTACAGGCACTGCCCGGCCAGCAGGACGTAGTATATAATTCGGGTGGTCTGCAAAATGGTGGCTGCGGTCATGGTCAAAGATGCACATTTTTCTCCGCTCACCCGCAGTCACGTAAAAACATTCGCCGGTCATCTTTCTCCCCCACTTGACGCCTCCGAATGCACATTCGCTCGTCAGGTTGTTCAAACCGCTGTTTTCATTCCGGCGAATGACGCAGCGGAGAAGCGGAACTGTTTTACTACCTACTCCGAACTACCTAATATCTACTCCAATCGGGCGTGCCGCCTCGGCTAACGCCTCGCCGTCGGTCCCTTCCAGGCGCGGCTATCGCCTTGGCCCTGCGGGCTGTCTCCCTGCGGTCGTCACCTTCCAGTCACCTCACGCGGGCGGGCGGCCTGCTATCCTCCGATACCGTACCTTTACCCCATGCAAACGCTCGACAACGCGCAAGTCCGAAACCTCGGCAATCTCGAATTACTGGCCCGCCAGGTGGTGGAAGGTTTTATCATCGGCCTCCACAAGAGCCCTTTCCACGGCTTCAGCGTGGAATTTGCCGAACACCGCCTCTACAACCAGGGCGAATCCACCCGCAACATCGACTGGAAGGTCTACGCCCGCACCGGCAAACTGTTCTCCAAACGCTACGAGGAGGAAACCAACCTGCGCTGCCAACTGGTGATCGATACGTCTTCCTCCATGTTCTTCCCCGAGGTGGGCGAACGCACGGCCGATTACATCAACAAGGCCCGCTTTTCCGCCCTGGCCGCCGCCGCGCTGATGAACCTGCTACGCAAACAGCGTGATGCCTTCGGCCTCAGCCTCTTCGACGAGACCGTGCACTTGCATACGCGCCCCAAGTCCAGCACCACCAATTACCGCCTGCTGATGACCTACCTCCAGCAGCTCATCGACAACCCTACCCGCGACCAAAACACCTCCGCCGCCGCCGCCCTCCACCAGATCGCGGACAGCGTCCACCGCCGCTCGCTGATCATCATTTTTAGCGATATGTTCGAGGGCAACGACCGCGAGGACGAACTCTTCAGTGCCCTCCAACACCTCAAGCATGCCAAACACGAGGTGGTGCTGTTCAATACGGTCGATAAGTCAAAGGAAATAGATTTTAATTTCGAGAACCGCCCCTACGAGTTCATCGACATCGAATCGGGCGAGCGGGTCAAGCTTCAGCCCAACCAGGTCAAGCAGCACTACGTGGAACAGATCGGCGCCTACCGCGAGGCCCTGCGCCAAAAGTGCCTCCAGTACAAGATCGACTACGTGGATGCGGATATTCATGCCGGTTTTCGCCCCATCCTGGAGCAGTACCTGGTGAAGCGCACAAAGATGCGGTGAGTAATTTGGTCCGCAACAACCGTTATTCCCATTCATTATCTTGTGCGTGAGCCGCCTGGAGGGCCGACCGGAGGGAGGGTGCGTAAGCACGGAGCGACAGCGAACCCCGGAAGGCGGCGACCCCGAGGCGTTAGCCGAGGGGGCACGCCCGAAGAGAAATCCTTCAAGCAATAGGCTGTCCAATCTATTTAGGTTTATCCACTACAGTTTTAACTGTATGCTGTCCAATCTATTTAGGTTTACCCACTACAGTTTTAACTGTATGTCAACTTCCCGTCACCCCTCTCCTTTGGAGAGGGGCCGGGGGAGAGGTCTCCAAGAAGCGAGTGCAAAACCTGTACTGGCTCAAGCCTGATAAACTGGACAGCCTAGTTTTAACTGTATGTCAACTCCCTGTCACCCCTCTCCTTTGGAGAGGGGCCGGGGGAGAGGTCTCAAAGAAGCGAGCGCAAAACCAGCACTGGTTCAAGCCTAATAAACTGGACAGCCTACTTCAAGCAACAAAGCCAATAAATAACCGGAATTGCAGGAGGAGTTTTGTTCTCCATCAAGACGTGGGTTGTTGCGCCCGGCGGTCTAAGTAAGGCGTTTCACAACGAAGAAGGAGGGCAAAATAACCGCGTAAACCGGTCGATTATTTAATCGGAGATGCTAAGTTTTTTTGCTACAACTCCACCCGTTCCTCCCTTAATTTACCATTGATTACCCGAAACACGATCAGGCGTTTTGCACCCCGGCGGCGTGCTTCTTCAAACGCGGCGGCGGGTGTACGGTCTGCGTCGGCGGGAGCGGGGCGGTAATGGATAAGGCTGTAATACTTGTAATTGCTGGATAATAAACTGTCCGGAATGCCCCAGAGCAGCGGCGTGCCGGTGAGGGCGGGAACGGCGAAGGAAGTTTTGATTGGCTTTTCGTTATCCCGGTAAAACCAGGTTTCGGTGGGCGGCACGAAAATGAGATCGCCCGCCGCCCGTTCGGGGAAGTAGGCGGCTAGGCGGTCGAGTAATTCAGAGCGATGCTGCATCGTGCCATCCTTAGAATGAGCAACCACGTATTTTTTAGCATTCCAAATTAGACCGTCATAAAGTTGGGAAGTGATAAAGAAGCCAATGACCATGACAGAACCCACTACGATAAGCAACCTGCGTCGTTGCAGGTTTTCGGCTAATTTGTCGAGCAAGTAAATCCACCACGGTAGGCTGAGAAAAAAAGAAACCATTTGAAAATAAAGCACGTCGGAAACGCTATTGCTGGAAATCACTGCCGCCGACAGGCCCAGTACCCAGGTAAATGACAGGACCAGAATGATTCCACTCCGATTTCCGCGTCGCCAATCGAGCTTATTTAAGGGTCTGGCTAACTGATTGAAAATCAGCACCAGCGGTACCCAGAAGAAATAATAAAATCCGCCGCCAAAATCAACGAAATTGATGTAACGCCTGCTCAGCCGCACTCCGTCGGTAGCATTAAAGCCGCGAGCTACGGGAAAGATATACCATAGCACGAGTGTACCCAGCAAACCGCCTAAAACTACGGCCGCCGGCCAATAGCGCTGCGGCATGCGTAGCAGGAGAAGCAGAAATAGTGCACCCGTCCAGCAGAAGCCCACCGATACTTTGCAGAAGGAAATGAGCGTACAGTAAAGGAACGACAGGCCGATGAGCCGGTAATAATCGGCCCGCGTAGGTTGGATTTTTCGGATGAAGCGCAGGAGGAGTACCGCATGACTGAACGCGAGTAAAAGAGCCAACAGGTTACTCTCCCCCAGAAACGGATGCCCGGTTTGCGTGACACGCAGCGGAAGCATTAAAAATAGCAGGATGGCGGGAACAAAGGTGAGCCGCCCCCGCCCCGAGGCGGCGGTGGCGGGAAACAGGGCCTGGTAGAGTAGCCAGGTGAATTTGATGAATAGCGGAACGGCGAGTACCGGATAAAACAGGTTATAAAACCCGAGGCTGCCGCAACCGATCAGCCGACCGAGTTGGCCGAAAACAAGGTGACTGCCCCAGTGGTAATGGTAGAGCGGGCTGCCGTCGAGGCTGGTGGAGGGGACGCCGAGTTGGGTGATACTTTCGGCAATGGCGGCGTGGAAAACGGTGTCGATGTGCGCATTTCCGGCCGTCAGGGCTTCGGTGAACATCCAAAAAGCGTAGCCGGAGTGATAAATACGCAGGTAGCAAAAGAGCAGTAAAGCGAGCAGGAGTAGGCCGAGTAAGGGGTTTTGCCACTTGTCCTCGCTGCGCGGTATGCGCCACTGCGTAAAGACTAATGAGGTGAGACCCAGTGCCATGAGGAGCCACGCCCCTACCCCACCCGGCAACGCCAACCAACCCAGGAATACCAGTACCGACAGTACCAAAATTGTGTGGCCCGCCGGTGAGTTGAACCATCCGTTGCCGCCGCGCCGGGCTAGTGCATCGGGTAAAAACAACAGGGTAGCGGCCAGGCCCGCGGCGGCCAGACAGTGGTGTGCGGTCACCAGCCCGTGGTGATCGGAGAACAACAGGGTGAGCAGCGGAAAGCAGGCGACGAGCAGGCCCCCGACATTAAGAAGTAAGGAAAAAGTCCGGTCCGGTTGCGGCCCGGAATTGGTGATGGGTAGCGGTTCGGTGTCGATCATCGGGAGGGGGTTTGAAGGCGGAGTTTACTCTTTTTGCCCGATGGTGAGCAGCGACACGCCGAAGGGAAAACGGACGTTGCGCCCTAGCAATTTACGCTCCTGGCGGAAGAGTCTATAGAAGATGTTATTAACAAAATCGCCCGTCTGGTAGGCATCGAAATCCGAACCGCTGCTGCCCTCCGGCACCTTTTTTTCGGGTAGCAGGTTGGCTACCGAGCGGGCCAGGGCGATGGGTGTAAATAACAGGGAATTAAAGTAACTGGTGCGCTGTATGGTAAAATCGGCCTGCCGCACTACGCGGTCCAGCCCGGCGGCGGTATAGCGGCGATAATGGTGGTTGACCTCGTCGTGTTTACTCCACAAAAACTGGTAGGCGGGCACCGTCAAAAATACCTTGCCGCCCGGAGCCAGTACGCGGTTGATCTCGCGCACGGCCAGCGCATCGTCCTCGATGTGCTCGATCACGTCAAAAGCACAGACCAGGTCAAAACTCCCGTCGGCAAAGGGCAGCTCGGTCAGCGAACCGTTCACGACGGGCATCTGCACCACTTCGGTCAGGAACTCACAGCAGTCGCGGTCGTACTCCAACGAGGTCACCTGGCCGTGCTTTTCCAGCATGGAGGTGGTGGCCCCCGTGGCCACGCCCGCATTCAGGATGCGGGGCTTGCCGGACGCACGGCCTGCGGGCAGTACTTGCCTTTCGACCAGATTTTCCAGGATTTCCAGCCGCGCCCGGAACCACCAGTGCTTGCGCTCCAGGTGATAATATTCCTTATAATACTGTTTATTCATTTCGCTGCCGGTTTTTGATCGTGTGGCTGATCACGAAGAGCGGTCGGGCCTTGACCTGAAAAAATATCCGTAAAATATACTCCCCCAAAATACCGATGGAAATCAATTGTACGCCCCCGAACAGGATGATGACGAAAAGCAGGGCCGTAAATCCCTCCGGCACCACGCCGTAAACAAACCGTTTGACCAGCGTAATGGCGAGGTACACCAGACTGATTAACACCGTAAATACGCCCAGGCCGGTGACAAACTTGATCGGAAAGCGGCTGAAGTTAAAAATACCGTTCATGGCCAGATCGAACAGTTGCCGCAGTGAGTATTTGGAGTCGCCCGCCTGCCGTTCCTGTCGCTCGTAAGCCACGCCGATCTGCCGGTAGCCTACCCAACTGCGCATACCCCGCAGAAACCGGCTGCGTTCAGTCATGCCGTTCAGTTCGTCCACTACCCGCCGGCTCACGAGGGAAAAATCACCGGAATCGAGGGGGATATCCAGGTAGGCGATCTTTTTGAGTAGCAGGTAAAAAAGTTTGTAGGACGCCGTCTTGAAAGCCGACTCCTTGCGTTTTTTGCGCACCGCGTACACCACGTCATATCCCTCGTTTAAATAGGGGTAGAACTCCTCGATCAGTTCGGGCGGGTCCTGCAGGTCGCCGTCCAGAATAAGTACGCCCTCGGTGGCGTCCACGCACGACATACCGGCCGTGAGGGCCAGTTGGTGGCCGAAATTACGGGACAAAAAAACGGAGGTGAATCGCCCGTCGGCCAACGATTGGCGGCGCATTAGTTCCGCCGTGCGGTCGCGGCTACCGTCGTCGACCATGATTACGCTCATGCGTAGATCGGAGCGGTCCATTACGGCGGCGAGGCGGGCGGTGAGTTCACCGAAAACTTCCTCTTCGTTATAGAGTGGGATCAACAAGTTGATCTGTGAGTTGCTGAGTGGTGGCATACGGTGTTCTTCGACAAAATAATCAAAATCTAACAAACTATTGCCGAAGGTAGGCACTGGGAGGCCAACCCGCAAGTTCTGTTATCCCCAGCCGCCGCGGAGGAGAGACGGGACGGGGAGTTGAAGCACCGTTATAACTTTAGCGGGTAAATTTCAACAGATCGGACAGCCTACTGCGTAGTGCCTCCGATACGGAAATTTTACCGGCATGGTTCATCGATGTTTAATTAAGGTGTAAGGTAGCTGAAAGAGTAAATAATTTTCGGCCGATATACTTGGCTCAATCTATAATCACGGACATGTGCCCTACCAAGATATCCGTAATGACTTCGGCAACTAGTGTACTGACCGAAGAATTTCGGTATATTGAGAATTGGCCAAAACCAAACAGTGACGGACATTTGATCATTTTGGCCACTTAATGAGACTTGCAACGTACTACACTAGTTTAGAGCGTGTCTAGGAATGTCCGGGCGTGCCCCCGCCCGCACTTATCCCCCGACCAACTCCCTTCGCATCACGTACGATTTCTCATTCTGCTCCACGATCTCGAATCCCAGTTTACGGTACAGTTTAACCGCCGGGTTGCGTTGGTCTACGCTTAGGGAGACGGCCGCAACCCCCATCTCCCGGTACACGGCCATGATACCTTCCAGCAGCTTTGTCCCGATACCACCGCCGCGCCGCCCTTCCCGGATCGCAATACTCAGTTCGGGTATATCCTCGGAGATAAATCCGTAGCCGGGCCTATCCGCGCGGTACCGCCTCCCCCAGGCCGCTCCGATCATCCGGCCGTCCGCTACGGCTATCAGGCACTGATCGTAGGTATCCGCACCGAAATTGGCAATGTAGCGGTCCAGGGGAGGTCCGTCCAGGATGCTCCGTGGCAATTTCGGCTCTCCGGCCGGCACGTACAGGGCGGCGTAGGCCATTTCGTGGAGGAAGGGGGTTTCGGAGGTGGCTAGTTGACGGATGATCAAGGGGTGCGTTTTTTTTGGAGCGGGGTGCTTGGCCCCCCACCCCTGGCTCAGTTAATCGAAAGGGTGCCGTTCGCTTCGCGGCTACTTCGTGGTAACCCCTTCCGCCTCGGAGGAGAAGGGTGACGTTATGCAGAAAAACAGTCATGGAAAACCTAACAGTAACAACGCCCTACGCCTTCACCCCCCGCGTGAGGTGCCTGCAAGGGCCGACCGAAGGGAGGAGCCGCGCTAGCGGCCAAGGCGACCGCCGCGCCTGGAAGGCACCGACCCCGGCATTAGCCGGGGGCACGCCCAAACCCCGCCGAAAAACAATTACCCCTCCCGGCCGGCCAGGTAATCGAGTAGTTCGGCGTAGACGGTGCCTTCGCGCAGGACGGCGGCGTTGCCGAGGATGATGAGTTGCTCCCGCGCGCGGGTCATGGCAACGTTGAGTTTGCGGTCTACGCCCTCGGCCGTGGGGCGGCAGAGGGACTGCATCTGGTCGGGGTGATTGGTGCAGAGGCTGAGCAGGATGATCCGCCGTGCGCCGCCCTGGTAGCGTTCGACGGTGTCGACGGTGATCTCGCCGGTGGGGAGGCCGGCGGCGGTGAACCGGTCGAGGATATGGGCGATCTGGGCGCGGTAGGGCGTGATGATGCCGATGTCGGACGGCAGGAGCGGGGCGTCGGTGGCGGCGTAGAGGAGGCGTAGTTTTTGGACGAGCTGCACCAGTTCGCCGGCCTCGTGGCGGTTGACTTTGTAGTCGGTGCTGCCGCCGTCGATGGGGGTGGGCAGGTAGACCAATCTGCCGGAGCAGAGGAGGCGTTCGTAGCGGCAACCGCCGTCCAGGACGGTCAGGTCCAGGGGGGCGAGTTGGCCGAGACGGGCGGGGATGCCTTCGGGAAGTAGGTCGAGTTCGCCCTCGTAGAAGCGGCTGCTGGGGAAGGCCATGATGTCGGTGTGCATCCGGCCCTGGTAGGCGAGCATGGCGTAGGCCCAGTGCCAGCCCCGGTCGCGGCAGCGGCGGTAGAGGCGCTCGAAGAGGCTGCCGGCCAGGTCGGTGACGCCGATCTCGCGCAAGGGGCCGTGGTTCACCTGAGTGGTTTCCTCGTCCTGCGCCACCACGGCGGGCAGCTGGCGGTGGTCGCCGATGAGCAGCACGCGGGGGGCGCGGTTGAGCAGGCCGCTGAGGAGGGGTTCGAGGATCTGCGAGGCTTCGTCGACGATGATGCGGTCGAACTGGATCAACTCGAACAGCTCGGGGTTGCCCGCGATGCCGGAAACGGTGCCGACGTAGATGCGGTGGCCGTGCAGCAGTTGCTTGAGTTCGCGGCGGGTTTCGATGTTTTCGGTGCGGCGGCGCAGCAGACGTTCCTGGAAGGCCGGGGCCGTGCCGTAGCGCGAGCCGATGCGTAAGTAGTCAGTAAATTCCCCGCCGCCGATACGTTCGATGCTTTCGCAGAATCTCGTCCACGGCGCGGTTGGTGTAGGCCAGCAGCATGATGCGCTCCTCGGTGCGGTGGTAGAGGTGGTCGGCCAGGTGGTGGAGCATCACGCTGGTCTTGCCGGTGCCCGGCGGGCCCCAGAGGAGGAAGTAATCGGGTGCGGCGAGGATGGACCGCAGGATGTCGGCCTGCTGGGCAGTCATGCCGGGGGGCGCGGGCAAATCGGCGGATTCGTAGGTGCGGGGTGCGCGCAGGCCCAGCCAGAGGGCGCGGCGGATGGGCGGTGCCTCGGCGAAAGTCCAGAGGCCCCGGTAGTAGGTGTTGAAGCCGCTGTCGAGCACGTCTTTTTCGAGTGCCCAGCCGGTGAAGGAACGGAAAAAATCGTCGTTCGACTGCCGTTGCCGCAGCCGGATGGTGCAGCTCTCCGCACTGATCTCCACCAGCGTACACTTGAACACCTGGTTGCGCAGGGCGGCCTGGGGTTCGGAGTAGCCGTTTTCCTCCATCACCTCGCAGGGGTAGAGGGCCATGATGTCGCCGCGCCGGAACTTGACCAGGTCGTGGGTGCGCGGCCCGCGCCGCAGGTGCACCAGTCCGTCGGCGGGTTCGTAGCGGTCGTAGCGCAGGTCGCCCAGCCGCTCGAAGCGGCCGTCTTTTTCGGCGGGGTCGTCCAGCCAGAGGCCGGCCAGGCCGTTGATGGTTTCGCTGCCCTGGCGGCCGGTCTTGGCCAGGGCGTGCTCGCGGGCGGTGAAGCCCAGGTAAGCCCCCAGGTAGGCGCGTTCCAGGGCATTCAGGTTGCGGTAGGTGCCGTAGATGCGCTGCAAATCCTTGATGAGGAAGCCCTTGAGCGTGGGGTATCGCTCGGGGTTGATGCGGTCGATCAACCGGTCGGTCTGGCGTATCAGGAGGGTCTCGTCGGTGGGATCGTCGCCCGGTGCAAGGGTACCGATGCTCGCCAGCAGCCGCTCGATGGCGTAGAGTTGGTTGCGGACGGCCAGGGCCTCGTGCTGCAAAAAGCGGTCGCGGGGGGCAAAGCGCAGTTGCCGTTCCTCGGCCCCGCTGTAGAGGATGTAGTTGGCCACCGGCGAGCGCGCGCCGTAGGCGCCACGCACGATGAGGTCGTAGCAGAGCGTCTGCACGAAGTGGTTCGCACTCAGGCCGTGTTTGTTGGGGCGGAAGACCTTGCCGCTCTTCAGTTCAATAATGCTGGCGCGGGGCGTCTCGCCGTCCTCGGCGGCCGGGGCGCGGTGCAGCAGGTCGAGGCGACCCTGCAAACCATAGGTGGGGCTGTAAAAAGAGGGTTCCAACTGACTGGTGGCGCGGTCGATGTCCTGCTCGCCCAGTTGCTGTTCGGTCACCAGGCGCAGGTTAAGGTAGTGGCGTTGCAGGGTGCCCAGCATGTCGCGGATCTCGCGATCATCCAGGCGGCAAAAGGTAAGCGGGGCCAGGGCGAAGAGTTCCTTTTTCAGGTCGCGATAGGTCAGTTCGGGGTCCTGGATGAGGGCATCCAGGAAGTAGTTGGCCACGTTTCCGCGCAGTTGCGGCACATTGGTGGTAAAGGGCAGCAGCTTTTTGGTGAGGTACTGCCAGGGCAGCGTCCCGTCGGGCTGAAAGCTTTCGGACACGGCCGATACGTCGATCAGGTGATCGGGTTCGATAATTAGGTCGCGGGGGTGCAGCAGGCCGTCTTCGTGGATTTCCACTTCCAGCAGATTCACCTGCACCGGCAGGCGGGTAATGGTACGGATGATCTGCACGGCGGCGTTCAGCAGTTCGCCGCCGCGGCCGGCCTCGCCGTACTGCACCCGCCGCGCGGGTGCGCCGGGTTCCTCGGTCCGCACGATCAATTGGTCGCGGGCGGCATCGTCTTCCACGGCCACGGCCCGCAGGGTATCGCGGAAGGCGACCACCGCCCCCTCGTCGAAACGGAACGGAAACCCGGACCGGGCGGCCCCCTTTAGTTCATCGGGGATGTCCTGCCCGTAGATTAGCTCGGTTGCCTGCAGCAGCACGGTTTCCGACAGTTGCTCCCATTTCTCCAGTTCTTCCGGCGGCAGCGATTCCCAGCGGCTGCGGTTGCGGAAGCGGTTGACGTGGTAAATCAGTTTGCCGGGGAAGGCGTACTTGTGACCCGTGTAGGCAATGCGAGCGTAGATGGTGGTAAAGTGCAGCCGCTCGGGCTTGGTGGCTTCCTCGAATAGCCGCAGCAGCAAAAACCGCCGCGCCTCCAGCCGGCCCGCCGCGTCCAACTCCTCGCTGGCGCGAATGCGGAGCAATTCGCGGTGGAAGTAGGCGGTGAAGGCGGCGTTTATCATCGGGGTGGCGTGGTGCGTTTGTTGGGAAGGGCCGCGAATATAGTGGTTTTGTTTGGGAGTGGATAGTAGATAAACTTATACGGCAGTTTAACCGGTAATTCCCAAGATTAAATGTAGTACGCTACGAAAACTTGTCAATGAGTTTTGAAGTAGGCTGTCCAGTTTATCAGGCTTGAGCCAGTACAGGTTTTGCTCTCGCTTCTTGGAGACCTCTCCCCCGGCCCCTCTCCAAAGGAGAGGGGTGACGGGGAGTTGACATACAAGTAAAACTGTAGTGGGTTAACTTAAATAGATTGGACAACCTAAGTTTTGAAGGATCATCCGCACCATGTACAATTTCTACAATAATGACTCTTACCCGCTCTTCCTCAATCGTATAAATTACTCGGTAGTCCCATTGTAAAACCCTGCGGTAAGTTATGTTTTCTGTACATATATCATGAACGCGCTCGTGAGCTTCTGGAAAGGTTGTTAGAGATTTGACTGATTTCATAATTTCACGAAGAACATATTTTGATCGCTCTTCAGACGATTTTCGTCTCACATAATCCGTTATTTTACGTAAACTTTCAAGTGCCTCCGGAATAATTATAACACGATATTTCTTTACCATGATGCAATTTCTTCTTCCGCATCTTCCAAACTAATAAATCTCCCCTCTTCCTTGGCTGCACGCACCCGCTCATCGTAGATCGGTTTCCATTCGGAGGCAAATTTTGGTTCACCGTCTATGGTATAGCCAATAATGGATTCTGCCTTCACTTGCAGTTCTTTATGGTAAGTGTCTAACATGGAGTGAACGACCCGTAAAAACGGCTCATCTATTTTGTTCAGATAATTATCAATTTCAGATCTAAGTTGTCCAGTGCTCATAAAAATAAGGTTTATAAAAGATTCTAGTATTAAAGGTACGTCTTTCAAAGTAAACACTCCCGAATCGAGCTAAGTTTCCGGTTTTATTATCATGCACCCCTCTACAA
>CAVPZP010000006.1:0-28985 GCA_963710215.1 Lewinellaceae bacterium
AGCGGCAGGTACTGTGGTTGGTCTTCCCCGCCGCCCCGGCGGCCAGATCGGCGGCATCGGTAGCACGCACGGCACTGCTCAGGGCCAACGTTCCCAGCGTCAGCAGGCTGTTCTGAATGGCTTTCCTTCGGTTCATCGGTAATGGTTTATTGCTTTTGAACGGTCAAGATAAGTAAAACAGGTTAAATTAGCGGGCCGGATCAGCGGTTTACGGCACGCTTGCTACTCAATGACCTTTCGCGGTGGTCAAAGACCGGTTGTGGAGTAACAGGCTAGCGAAAGTCGGATTTCGGCAGTGTTTTCGGGCGTGCCCCTCCCTGGCGGTCGGGTCGGTCCCTTGCGGGCTTCGGCATTCGCCTCGGCACTGCGTGCGCTAACGCCCCTACAGGCACCTCACGCGGGCCGGGCCGCAGCACGCTGCGCCGGTAAATATAAGGGTCGCAATCCCCAGATCGCGGGAATATTCCCAACCCCGTGAGTAAAGGTGAGAGTAGAATAGCCGAGCGGGGTGCAATTACGCATTCGCGTACCCGACGTGGGCGTCGGGGTCCCCGGCCGAGCGGGGCGCAATTACGCATTCGCGTACCCGACGTGGGCGTCGGGATCCGGCCGAGCGGGGCGCAATTACGCATTCGCGTACCCGACGTGGGCGTCGGGATCCCCGGCCGAGCGGGGCGCAATTACGCATTCGCGTACCCGACGTGGGCGTCGGGATCCGGCCGAGCGGGGCGCAATTACGCATTCGCGTACCCGACGTGGGCGTCGGGATCCCCGGCCGAGCGGGGCGCAATTACGCATTCGCGTACCCGACGTGGGCGTCGGGATCCGGCCGAGCGGGGCGCAATTACGCATTCGCGTACCCGACGCGGGCGTCGGGATCCCCGGCCGAGCGGGGTGCAATTACGCATTCGCGTACCCGACGTGGGCGTCGGGATCCCCGGCCGAGCGGGGTGCAATTACGCATTCGCGTACCCGACGTGGGCGTCGGGATCCCCGGCCGAGCGGGGTGCAATTACGCATTCGCGTACCCGACGTGGGCGTCGGGATCCGGCCGAGCGGGGCGCAATTACGCATTCGCGTACCCGACGCGGGCATCGGGATCCCCGGCCGAGCGGGGCGCAATTACGCATTCGCGTACCCGACGCGGGCGTCGGAATCCGGCCGAGCGGTACAACTCGTCAAAACTCCACCCGTACCTCTTCCACCGGCGGCGCGGCCGCCGGCCGCAGCAGCGAGGCGGCGACGTATCCGGTCCGCCCGTCCGTCAGGCGGATGCGGCAGTAGGCGGCCTGCGCCGCGATGACCCAGGCGGGCGTGGCGGCGGGCAATTGCTCCAGCGGCGTACTTTTGGTGGTGGCCTGCGGGCGGAAATTGGCGGCACCCGTGGTCTCGGCCCAGCCGCCGAGGAGGGTAGTATCGGCCGTTAGGGCGGGCGGGTCATCGGCCCACAGTTTGACAAAGGGCAGCGGGTCCACCGCTCCGGAGCCGCCGTAGATGCCGAAGTGCAGGTGGGGCGCGGTGGTGCGGGCGTTGCCGGTATTGCCCACCAGACCCAGCGTGTCTCCTACTTGCACCCGCCGGCCGAAACCGACTAACTGCGTATCCAGGTGCGCATAATAGAGGTTGATTCCCCGGTCTCCGGCGCGCTGCCACACGGTTTTCCCACCCAAACCGCCGTTGCCCACACTGGTCACCCGGCCGTCGGCCACGGCCACCACGGGGGTACCGCGCGGGGCAAAGATGTCGATCCCCTCGTGGCGGCGGCGGCCGCCGTCGCGCTCCGCGCCCCAGAACGACTGGATATCGCGGTTACCCGCCCCGGCCACCGGAAATCGTAGCGGCGGGTACCGATTCACGTACAGATCGAAGGGTATGGTAGTACCGAGTTTTCCCTGCAGGCGAAACAGGTAGTCTCCCGGCCGCCGGGCCTCGAACTCCAGCCGGTAGGTGGTACTGTCCCAGTAAGCGACTTCCTCGAATTGCTCCACCGAATCGGTGGTGCCGGTGATGCGGTAGACCTCGCCGAAAACCTCGCGGGCGGGGAAGGGGGGCAGCAGGCTGAAGCGCAGGGCCTCGCCGGCCGCGAGGCGGAAGCGGTAGCCGACGGCCTCCGGCCGGTCGGCGGTCAGCAGGCCGCGCTCCCGGAAGGGCGGCTCGGGCAGGGCGGCGGTCTGGAGGGCACGTTCGGCGGCCCCCAGCCAGAGGTAGGTGCTGTCGGGTTGGTTTTTACGCAGGTCTTTTTCGTACACTTTGCGCGGGGAACGCGGCAGCGGATTGAGCTTGTCGCCGAGAGCCGACCAGTCGATGGGCAGGCAGGCACCCAGCAGAATGATGAGCAGAAGAAAGAAGAGGAGCGCGGTGTGTTTCATGGGGTGGGTTGCAAAAGTGGCAATGGCTAGCGGCCCTGATATTAACGGCTTTGCAAAGTAGGAGGTTTGTTAATAAAGGGCGAGTGCGATTTGACGGGGAAACACTTATACCGGTCGTACACGTCGCTCAGGTCGAGGACGTCTACGTCCGAGAAGTAATCTGTCCTGCCTGCAGGTATTGCAAGTAGCCGGCTGCGCCGGCCGTCTTGGACGTGGACGTAATCGACCTGAGGTCGTACACGGCCCCGCGTGAGGTGCCTGGAGGGGACGTGCGTAGCACCGAGCGACAGCGAAGCCCGGAAGGGACCGGCGGCGACCGGCAGGGAGGCGACACGCCCAACGCAACACCACGCTCCATCTGCCGCAGCAAAACCCGACCCGACGCCGCGGTACTACACCTTATATAGTGACCCATCCGCTTGACCCAACAATTTTTGGTATTTTCGCGCACTGAAACACACAAGGTCCATGGGGAAGGTAATCGCAATCGCAAATCAGAAGGGGGGAGTGGGAAAAACCACGACGGCCATTAATCTGGCCGCGTCGCTGGCAATTCTGGAAAAATCAGTGTTACTGATCGACGCCGATCCGCAGGCAAATGCTTCCAGCGGCGTGGGAATCATGGAGGGCGATGCCGATACCTCGCTCTACGATTGCATGGTGAACGACCTGGACCCGCAGGAGGCGATCTATGAAACCGAAACGCCCAACCTGCACCTGCTGCCGTCGAGTATCGCGCTGGTGGGTGCCGAACTGAAACTGGTGGACCGTTTCCGGCGCGAAGACGTGATGAAGACCAGTGTGATCGACAAGATCCGCGATGATTACGACTACATCCTGATCGACTGCCTGCCCTCGCTGGGGCTGGTAACCGTCAATGCCCTGACGGCCGCCGACAGCGTGCTGATACCGGTGCAGTGCGAGTATTTTGCCCTGGAAGGTCTGGTAAAATTGCAGGATACGATCAAGCTGGTCCAACAGCAACTGAACCCCGATCTGAAAATCGAAGGGATTTTGCTAACGATGTACGACCAGCGATTGCGCCTGGCCAATATGGTGGTGGACAAAGTGCGGGAAATCTTCGGCGAGCGGGTGTTTCAGACCATTATCCACCGCAATGCGCGTATCTCGGAGGCACCTAACCTGCATATGCCCGTGGTGATGGTGAATGCCGGCAGCCGGGGCGCGGTCAATTTTCTGAATCTGGCCGAAGAATTTCTCCAAAACAACGGCGATAAACCCCGCAAGTAGCGACGCAACATCTTGCGTCGCCGAATGGCGGTCAGCCATTCGGAGCCAACGTATTACCGCAACATCTTGCGTCGCCGAATGGCGGTCAGCCATTCGGACCCAACTTATTACCGCAACATCTTGCGTCGCCGAATGGCGGTCAGCCATTCGGAGCCAACGTATTACCGCAACATCTTGCGTCGCCGAATGGCGGTCAGCCATTCGAGTCCTCGTTTCAACGCGCCGCAATATTGGCTCGGCTCTCCCGCAAATAATTACGCAGATTGAGCCAGAATGCCGCAAAGAAGTAAAGCAAAAGCGGCGACCCCAGCGTGAGACACGAAATATAGATAAAGTAAAGACGGACGCGGCTCCGGGTCAGGCCCATGCGATCGGCCAGATAACCGCAGACGCCGAAGGCGGAGTGTTCGATTTTACGGCGAAAGGTTTCCATACAAGCGGTAATTTGACGAAATATACGAAGATAAACGATTGTGCCGTAGCGATTGTGCACTTGCTACAAGCGAGCCGACAACTTTTTAGCGAAATCTTTATCCCAAAGCACAAAACCACCACCCCCGGAGGGGGCGGTGGTTTGCGTAGTTTAGCTTTCTCATGCGAAGAACGGTTGGCTGATATCGGGAGTATTAGTCCCAAACATAAGTGCCGTCCAGGGTCTCATTGGGCGTTGTCGAATTTTCGTTAGCGTAGGGTTGGTCGGAGGAAGCACCACTGGAAAAGTGGACCGCCCCGATGAGGCCTACCGCCAGAACGACGAGCAAAATGAGGGTTTCAAAACGAGATGTGTTCTTGTGTTCGTGCGTTGCCATCTTGGACTTTGTTTAATGGTAGCCTTCCCGAAGGGGAGAAGACCGGTTAACAAAAACGTCCTTTGGTGTAAAATAGCCCTCTTGAAAAACGGGGAGTCGATCGTTACCAACTCCCGGAAAAACACGGATTTCCACAAAACCGCGCTGCTGTCAAGATGGACCTACTGATGGTGGTGTCGGTGTGTTTGCCTTTTTTGCCGACGACCACGCTGTTCGCACTGTCGAGGACAAAGATAGACGAAAACGCATAGATAAAAAGCTAAATTGATTTTTTTTATCGCCGCGTCAAGCTCACTAAGCTAAAGGCAAGGACCGTGCCAAAAATGGGTGTCCAAGTGATAAGGTGCCGGTTTTTGGAAAAGGATTTGGCAAAAGCTGATTATTGAGAAAGAAATAGTTCATCGGCTTGGGGGGTAGCACAATTTCCCGTGTCTGGTAGGAAAGGACGATGACGAACATTGTCGGCCATCTTCCACTTGAACTATCACAACTACTACAATAATGACTACTTCCCGCGAACAACTGATCGAGAGTTTCCCCCTGTTTTCCTGCCTGAATTCCACCGAGCGCACTGCTTTGGCCAATATGATGGAAGAGCGGCGCAAGGAGCGTTTCGAATTCATCTATCGCCCGGAAGACAGTTGCGATCACCTGTTTTTCCTCGCCAAGGGCGCCATCAAGATCGGCACCCACAACCAAGACGGAAAGGAAGTCATCAAGCAACTCCTTCACCCCGAAGCCATTTTCGGCGAACTCGGCTTGGTTGGTCAGCAGCAGCGGGGCGAATTTGCCCGCGTATTGCGCGATGATGTAGTGATCTTTGCCGTCCGTATTGCTGATTTTCAGGGCCTGATGTACGGCAATGCCGATCTGGCCCGCCGCGTGATGAAGGTCTTCGGCCACCGCCTTATCGCCGCTGAAGATCGCCTGGAAGGTCTTATCTTTAAGGATGCCCGTACCCGCATTATCGACTTTATCCGCAAGAGCGTAGAGCAGCGCGGCCTGCGCATCGGCTTCGAGATGCTGCTTAAGCATAGCCTCACGCACCAGGATATCGCCAACGTCACCTGCACCAGCCGCCAAACCGTAACGCTGGTTCTCAATGAACTCCGCAAGTCCGACCTGATCTATTTTAACCGCGGCAAAATTTTGGTGCGGGATATGGAGGCGCTGCAGACAAACGCGGCTTAGGGGGCCTACGGCCGTACTTTACCTGCGGTGATCATCGCAAGCTCCTCGGAGTTAGTAGGATGCTGCGCATCTGGTACCTTAGTATTTCTGATTAAGCCCAAACGTGCACGTAAGAAAGCCCCTCGACGATGATTAGTCGAGGGGCTTTTTCATGTACGGTAACATCATGTTGTTTACGCATAGGCTGATACTAAAGTACCAGCGGCAACGCCGCCTGCCAAAATACGTGGCGAAGCTACCCTTTAGTCCACACAGCCCAGCTGCCGCTGGAAAAAATCCATCCGGTACACCTCGTATTCCTCGAAACCGGAACTCCAGAATACACGGATAAAATCTACCTCGCTGTTCTTTAGCAAGCTCAGTTGCGCGCGGTCGATGGGGTAAAAGACGGAATAGGTCAGCAACTCCGTGCGGGTGTTGTAGGAGCCGGTGGCCAGGGTGCCCGAACGGAAATTGACGAACTCGCCGTTCAGCAGGCGTGCCGTCAGCAGGCTGTTTTTCTCGATCATCCCGTAGGCCTCGGCCGCATTCGGATAGGCAAAGGTAAACTCCAGGGTCAGGTAGCGGTAGCCGCCGGTGCTGTGCAGAAAAGCCGAGCAGCTCAGGTATTCCCGGTCCTTCAGGAAGGGCCGCAGGCGGTCATCCGTGTGGGTAAACAGTAGCTCGCGCTCGCCCTGGCGGCGGTAGCGGCCGTCCAGTTCGGGGTCCGGCCCGTCAAAAGCCAGCGCGCAGGGGCGCACCGGCGGCGTAGCCGCCGCCGTGCCGGCCCCGGCCGGCAGGCCGTCGAAGCCCGTCTCGCGGTGTAGGGGCAGCAACTCGGTGCGGCCGGTCACGACCTGCTCCGACCGTTTTTCCGACTGTTCCCGGCGTTGCCTCCGTTCCTCGTTATAGGCTTGCACATAGGTGCCCTTGCCCGTCAGTTCACGGGTGGCGGCAGCGGCGGCGGCCGCCGCCTGCGCTTCCTCCGCGCTCTCCACCTGAATCCGGGCGGCCAGCCGCAGGCGTTTAGCCAGCAGTTTGCGTTCTTCCTCGCTCGCCGTCAGGGCCAGTCCGGCCCGTTCCTCCTCGATCCGGGTCAGGTTCTCCTCCGCCGATTTAGCGCGCCGCGCGGCCTGCTCGGCCGCGGCGGCGGCCAGCTGGGCGCGGCGCTCGGCTATGCGGTACACGTCGGCTTCGGTGGGCCGCACGGGGCCGCCCTCCAGGGGTTCGATGGCTACTTTAATGACGGGGTAGCGCAGCGAATCGGGCACCAGATCGCCGTTGAAGTAGGTCATCCGGCCGTCGGACTGCACGATCACCTTGTCGCCGTTGGCCAGCGTGCGTACGGTCGGTTGGCCGGCCAGCAACAGCGGCGCGGCACACAACACGGCTAACAACAGCCGGTAAAAGAATTGTTTCTGGGAACTTTGCATAACTTGCGCAAGATACGGACGGCCCGCCAATCAGCCGCCCCGGAATAAAAATACAGCTTGGATCTCTTTCTGATCAAGATCGGTTTTCTGCCCATCAGCCTCTGGGATCTGCTCGACATTCTCGTCGTCGGCTACCTCATTTATCGGTTGTTCAAGCTGTTGCGCGGCAGTATCGCCGTCAACATCTTCATCGGCATCATTTTTCTGTATGTCCTCTACCAGCTCGTCAGTTTGCTGGGTATGGACCTGCTTTCGGGCATCCTGTATAACTTTTTCGAGGTCGGCTTTATTAGCCTCATCATCATTTTTCAGCCCGAGGTCCGCCGCTTTTTACTCCTGCTCGGCAATTCCACGCTCCAGCGCCGCTCCGATCTGTGGAACCGCCTGCTCGATCGCGAGATCGGCGGTGCCACCAGTGCCGCCGCCGCCAGCGTGGAAACCGTCAAGAATGCCATGCTCTACATGGGCCGCAAACGCACCGGTGCCCTACTCATCGCCAGCCGCGGCGCGGGCCTGGAGACTGTCATCTCCGGCGGCACCCCCCTCAATGCCGAACTTAGCGAAGGGCTGCTCCTCAGCATTTTTAACAAGGAATCACCCCTCCACGACGGGGCCGTGGTGCTGGAAAGCGGCCGCGTCACGCACGCGGGCACCATCCTGCCCGTCTCCGAAAACATGAACCTCCCCCCCGCCGTGGGCCTCCGTCACCGGGCGGCCGTGGGCGTTACCGAAAAGATGGACGTGGCCGCCTTCATCGTCAGCGAAGAAACCGGCCACGTCAGCTTTGCCTACGGCGGTGAACTGGAATTAAAACTCAGCCCGGAGCGATTGGAAGAGCTGCTGCGTTTGTATTTGTAGGGTAGGCAAAGAGGTGGGGCGTGCCCCCGCCTACGGGCGGGGTCGGTGCCTTGCGGGCTTCGCTGTTCGCTCGGTGCTTTGCACTCTTCTACGGGCAGGGGCAAGCCCTGCCCCTACGTCGCCCCTCCAGGCACCTCACGCAGAGAAAAGCCGAGATTTTTCAGCCCCCCTGCCGGAGTTTACCCGGATCGAGAGAAACAGCACCGGCTATTTAATCATTAGCTGCGCCCCTTCTCTCAACCGCAAGGCGATTTGTCGAGGTCAGTCGTTGTTTCCCCCCCGCCCCCCCCGAAGGGGAGGAGTTTTAAGTTAGCAGGGCAATTCGCTATTCCGTATTCGCTATTCTGTATTCCATATTCACTATTTCCTCTTCCAAAATACCACATTCCCTCACCTCGCAGAATCATTTATGATCGAGAGAAGCAGCGCAGCTAATCATTCAGCCATTACCTGCGGTGTTCTTCCTAATCGCAAAGCGATTTATCTAGGTCAGTCATTCAATCATTCAGTCATTAGCTGCGCTGCTTCTCCAAATCGCTAAGCGATTTATCGAGGTCAATCATTCAATCATTCAGTCATTCAATCATTCAATCATTAACCTCTAAATGAAGTTCTTCCGTTCCATCACCGCCGCCGACCCGCCCGACGATGCCGCGCTGCTGGAACGGTACCAGCGCAGCCGGGAACCCGCCGACCTCAGTCCGCTCTACGACCGTTACCTGGAACTCATTTACGGCAACTGCCTCCACTACCTCGGCACCACCGAACGAGCCGAGGATGCCACGGCCGCCGTATTTGAAGAACTGCTCCGAAAGCTGCCGGGCCAACGGATCGAAACCTTTCGGGCGTGGCTGCGCACCTTCGTGCGTAATTTTTGCCTCATGCAACTGCGGCGTGAAAAGCGTGACCCCCTGCGCCAAACCGCCGCCCACGAAATCGGTAGCGACCTTATGCAATCCGCCGCCGCCGAGCATCCTGACTATGACCCGGACCCCGCCGACACCACCGAACGCCACCTGAAAGACTGCCTCCAGTTGCTCAATGACCTCCAACGCGACTGTATCCGGCAGTTCTACTACCAGGATCGTTCGTACCGCGAAATAGCCGAAACCCTGCAACTCGCCACCGGCCGCGTTCGTTCCCATCTCCAGAACGGCCGCCGAAACCTGCGCCTCTGCCTGGAAGAAAAATCCGGCGATTAGCGTTGCCGCCTACAATGATTACAACTCTTTCTTTTTTCCCGCTGCTAACCTAATCACCGTGCCTCCTCCCCCCTCTTCCTCACCTACCGCAATCGAACTGCTGCGCCGCTGGATTTCCGGCGACCTGCGTCGCACCGATGAGCGTAGCCTGGAAACCGCCGCCCGCGAGGACGAACTGGTGGGGGATGCCCTGCGCGGCTACCGCTCCCGGCCGGAGGACGATCACGCGGCCGCTCTCGGTCGCTTGCGTGCGGGCTTGCCCGCACGCAAGCGGGCGGCCCGGCGCCTGCCGCTACGGTTGGCGGCCGCCGCCGCTCTGCTGCTCCTGCTCACGGCCGCAACCCTCTATTTCACTACCGACCTGTTACATAAATCCGCCTCCTCCCTGGCTAATACCCAGGCTGAGGCACCCGCAGTCCTACCCGAGCCGAGCACCACTCCCCCACCCCCGCCGCCCGCTGCGGGTGATGAAGCCGAAACCGCCCCAGCCGATACCGAGACGCTTGCCCGCGAGCAAGTGGTGGAAACGGCCGACCAGCCTACCGATCAGGCCCGCCCCCCCGAACAATCGGCCGCCTCTACCGCTACATCGTCTCCTGACCGGATCGTCTCCGCACCTGCGGCGACGAGAGCGGCCCCGCCCCGGCCCACGGTCGCAAGGCCCCTGCCCTCCCTCTCCCCCGCACCGCTACCCGCTACGGACCTGGGTGAGGAGGCGACCGGTGAGGATCAGGCAATCACGGTACGCGGCTCCCGTTCCGAGGCAACAAATTATTACATCGACGGTGTACGTGTCGGTACTTCCGACCGGGCGGCCGAGAAACAGCAGAATGTGGCGGCATCCGTGGCTCCCCGTACCCGCACCCCGGCCCCTTTTTCGCTCGACAACCCCGCCGCCCGCTACATCGAGGGGCGGGTAACCGATGAGTTCGATCAGCCGTTGGTGGGAGTACACGTAAATCCTTACGGGATGCCGGTGGGCGAGTTCACGGATTCCAGCGGCTACTTTCGCCTGCAGGTAGACCGGGGGGTCCGTAACCTGATGGTGCAAACCGACGGCTACGAGCAACTGGCCGTTAGCCTGCCCGCCCGGGATACGGGGCTGTTGCAGCTGGAATTGATTGAGGAGGATGTCGATAGCCGCCCCTCCGGACCTTATGATTACCGACGGTCCACCATCGTTATTGACAAGCAGCCGGTCACCGTGACCCCCGCCGGCGGCTACCGCCGCCTCCGGGATGAGTTGCGGGCCGCCCGTCCGGAGGAATTGCCTACGGGGCGGGTCCGCCTGTTATTCACCATCAACGAAGCCGGCCAGATTGGTAAGTTCCGCGTCGAGCGCAGCCCCAGCCCAGCCCTCGCCGAGTGGGTGATAGAGCAGCTACGCCAGGTAGAAGATTGGCAGGTGCAGGGAGGAGGTGAATCGCGGGAGGACGTGGAGGTAGTGTATAGTATTTTGTTCCGGCCGTAGAGACGCGATACCTCGCGTCTCCGAATGGCGGCAGCCATTCGGAGATAAGATGTCCGTAAAAACGCGATGTCTGATGTCTGATGTACCGTACACGCCGCTCGGGTCGAGGACCCCCAGGTCCGAGACGGCCGGCGAAGCCGGCTAACGGTCTAACGTGTCTGATCGTACACGCCGCTCGGGTCGAGGACCTCCAGGTCCGAGACGGCCGGCGAAGCCGGCTAACGGTCTAACGTGTCTGATCGTAACCCGAACTTACCCCAGTAAGCCGAACCACATTTAACGCTTAGCTGCCCGTACCGGAACTTAGCCGACCGTGCCGCCCCGCTCGGATGTGGATATCCTCAACCTGAGTTCGTACACATCGGACCTTTAGTTGCGTGAGGTGCCTGGACGGGGCGTTCCCGCAGGGAGGCAGCCCGCAGGGCCAAGGCAACAGCCGCGCCTGGAAGGCACCGACCCCACGCCCGTCAGGGCTGGGGGCACGCCCGAAAACACCCATCGAGTCTACCCCATCAAACCTCCAGGATGAAGCCGCGACCGTAGACGTTGCGGATTTTTACGTTCTCGTCCGGGGCCAGGTATTTGCGCAGGCGGCTGATGAAAACGTCCATGCTGCGGCGCGTGAAGTAGTCGTTTTGTTCCCAGACGGTTTTGAGAACGTACTCGCGATCCAGGATCTGGCCGCGCTCTTCGGCGAGGAGTTGGAGAAGTTTGCCTTCGCGCTCGGTGAGCTGGCGATCGGGCAGGCGAGGGTGGACGAGCAGGAGCGTGGCGGGGCGGAAGGTGAAGGCCCCGATGGTGATTTCCGGCGGGGTATCGCGGACGGTGCCGCCGCGACGGACGACGGCGCGGATGCGGGCCACCAGCTCGTCCTCGTCGACGGGTTTAGTAAGGTAATCGTCGGCCCCCAGTTCGAAGCCGCGCAGTTTATCGGCCTTGAAGGAGCGGGCCGTGAGGAAGAGGACGCCCGGCGGCCGCTCGCCGCCGAGGATGGCGCGGCCGAGATCGAAACCACTGGCATCGGGCAAATTGACGTCCAGTACGCAACAGTCGTAGGGGAATTTGCGGCTGAGGCTGAGGCCCTGATCGAAGGTGGTGCCGAGATCGACGGACCAGTCCTGGCCGGTGAGAAATTCCTGAAGGGCGGGGCCGAGGGTGGGGTCGTCTTCTACGAGGAGGATGCGCATCTGGCAATGATTGAATGACTGAATGATTGAATGACTGACTGAATGATTGAATGATTGAATGACTGACTGACTGAATGACTGAATGATTGACTGACTGAATGATGGACCTCGATAAATCGCTTAGCGATTTGGAGAAGCAGCGCAGCTAATGAATGATTGACTGACTGACTAATCTTGACAAATCGCTTTGCGATTTGGAGAAGCAGGCACAGCTAATGATTGAATGATTGAGTATTCATATCGTGATCTCCCCCCTTCGGGGGGCCGGGGGGGGAAACCGGGGGGCCGGGGGGGAAACCGGGGGGCCGGGGGGAAACCGGGGGGGCGAAGCACGCGGATAGGTCACCACAAACCGGTTCCCCCCCAACTCGCTATCCTCGATCCGGGCGCGGCCGCCGGCCGCGCGGACGGCGGTGCGCACGTAGTGCAGCCCCAGGCCGTAGCCGCTGATGGTCTGACCGGGCAGGCGGTAGAAACGGCGGAACACCCGGCGGCGGCGCTTTTTGGGGATGCGGGGGGCGGCATCGTCCACGCTGAGTTGCAGGTTGCGGCCGGTGGCGGTGACGGTAAGTTTGATGCGGGGGGCGGTGGGTTGGTACTTGAGGGCGTTATCCAGCAGGTTGCCGACCACGCCGGCGAAGTGGGTGGCGTCTGATTCGAGGTAAAGACCGGGGGTGATCTCCGTGGTGTAGGTGCCGCCGGCGGCGGCCACTTTTCGGCCGAAAGTGCCGAACTCCTTTTGTAGCAGCTCATCCACCGAGAAGTGCCGTACGTGCAATTGCAGGCGGGGGCGGTCTAGTTCGGCCAGATCGAGCACGCGCTCGGCGCGTTCGCGCAGGCGCTCGTTGTCGGCCCTGAGGGCGGTGATGCGCTGCCGGAGTTCGGCGGGGTCGCGCTGTTTTTGCAGGTCGGTTTCCAGCAGGCGCAGGAGCAGGCGGCTGGAGAAGAGCGGCGTTTTGAGTTCGTGCACCAGGTGATTGAGGAAATCATCCTTGGCGGCGTGCAGGCGGCGCAGGCGGTTGAGGTAGAAGAAAAGCAGCCCCGCCCCGGCCAGCAGGCAGATCAGGGCCGCCGCCGCTGCGGTCAGTTGCAGGCGCAGGCGGCCCAGCAGTACCTTCATCGGGTCGGGCACTTGCAACAGCAAACTTAGTTCACAGCGGCAGTAGCCGATGATGCGGGGGCCGCGCAGGCGGCGGGCGTAGTTGGCGTAAAGTTGCCGGTCGTCAAAATCTCCGCTGCCCAGCACGGCGTTGCCGCTGTTCTCGCTCAGCAGTTGGTAGGCGTAGGGTAACGGCTCGCCGCCCACCGATTCTACCTGTGAGCGCAGCAGTGAATCCAGCCAGCTTTCCACCTGGATGGCCGATCGCTCGGGGCTGGGCCGATCGCGAAACACCAGCTTGTTTAGTTGCAGCAGGCGGGTGCTGTCTGCCCCTTCGATGGCCTGGGCCGTGCGCAGTAATACGGTTTCCACGCGCTCGTCCAGGCGGCGGCGTTCCATCCGTAATGAATCGAGTAACCAGGTATACTGGAGTACCAACAGGCCGGCCAGGCCCGCCGCCACCAATCCACCGGCCGCGAGGTATCGTATCACGGTGGTAATAACGGACAAAGCCGCTGATTAGCTTAGGCACGGGGCGGCGTTAACGCGTGCTTGGGTTTCCGACCCCGTTTCCATAAACAACAACCGCCCGACGATCCGGGTGGATCGACGGGCGGTCGGATGTCAAAAGCAATAGGTCAGAACCAAGTGCTTTCAATGGATTTCAAGTGGGCCGCACGGTGTGTTTATGGGATCGTCACATTCAGGTGACTGTAGTTGAGTGGTGTAGTTTTCAGTGGTTCCGTGCGGTGGTCGTGTTCAGGAGATTATTAGGCCATTTCCAGTCGGCGGCTACGGTTCCAGCTCGGCGTATAGCCGTAGTGGGTGTAGATGCTGTCTAAAAATTCGTTGCTGGGGTTGCTCGGCCAGTTGTCTTTATTGAAACCGGGGGCGTTGTCCAGCTTTTCCTTGGCAATGTTGAGCATAAAGGTTTCGTTTTCACGGTTTACCTCAAATGCTTCAAAGGGTATGGCGAACAGTTTGTCTCCCATTCCCAGGAAACCGCCGAAGGAAAGAACGGCGTACGTGATCTCACCGGTGTTGGTGTTGATCATCAGGTCTTTAATATCACCGAGGTGTTTACCCTCGTTGTTATTTACTTTGGTTCCTACGATGGAGGTACTGCTTAATTGACGGTTGTTCATAATGTCGTGTGTTGCGGCGTGCGATTTATCGATATAGTTAATAAGGTTTCAACGGCCGGAGCCGCTTGGTTTAGCACACCTTGTTATCAAATTAGTTACAATTATATAACCCATTATCACCAAAATAGTTCAACTACGGGGCCGTTTTCTCAAAAAAACCCGTTTGCTTAACTTTTTCGCCGGTTAGCCGCCTTATTGCTATCTTTCGCGCTCTTCCGCATTGAAAACTACTTTACCACCCCTTCCCGACGATCATGCAAACCACCTCCATCGGTTCACAAAAACCGCACCTCACGTTCTGGCAAATTTGGAACATGAGCTTCGGCTTTCTGGGCATCCAGTTCGGCTTCGCGCTTCAGAACGCCAACGTCAGCCGTATCTTCGAGACGCTCGGCGCCTCCAAAGACGAACTGCCCATTCTGTGGCTCGCCGCCCCGGTCACCGGCCTGCTGGTGCAGCCCATCATCGGCTACTACTCCGACCGCACCTGGCACCCCAAGTGGGGCCGTCGCCGCCCCTTTTTCATCGTCGGTGCAGTTTTGGCCACGCTGGCCCTTTTCCTCATGCCCAACTCCACGGCCCTCTGGATGGCGGTCATCATGCTCTGGGTCCTCGATGCCAGCATCAACATCAGCATGGAACCCTTCCGCGCCTTCGTGGGCGACATGCTCTCCGACGAGCAGCGCACCGGCGGTTTCGCCATGCAAAGTTTCTTCATCGGCATCGGCGCGGTAGTGGCCTCCGCCCTGCCCTGGATTTTCACCAACTGGTTCGGCGTCAGCAACATCAACCCCAACGGCGGCATCCCCGATTCCGTCCGCTGGTCGTTCTACCTCGGCGGCCTGGCCTACTTCTTCGCCGTCATGTGGACCGTCGTCAAAACCGACGAATACCCGCCCGACGACATCAATAAACTGCGCGAAGAAAACGCCGCCGTCGGCATCTTCGCCGGCCTGTCGGCCTCCTTCCTCGGCATTTTCAAAATGCCCAAGACCATGGTGCAGCTCTCCGCCGTGCAGTTCTTTTCCTGGTTTGCGCTCTTCGCCCTCTGGATTTACGGCACCTCCGCCGTCACCAGCCACGTCTACGGCACCTCCGACACCGAATCGGCCCTCTACAACGAGGGGGCCGACTGGATCGGCATCTGCTTCGCCGTCTACAGCGGCGTCGCCGCGCTGGTCGCGTTCCTGCTGCCGGTCATCGCCCGCCGCGTCAGCCGCCGCGTCACGCACCTACTCGCCCTGTGCTGCGGCGGCATCGGCTTCATCTCCATCTACTTCATCACCGACCCCACCCTGATCCTCGTCTCCATGGTCGGCGTCGGCATCGCCTGGGCCAGCATCCTGTCCATGCCCTACGCCATGCTCTCCAGCATCCTGCCCGCCAACAAGATGGGCTACTACATGGGCGTTTTCAACTTCTTCATCGTCATCCCCCAGATCGTCGCCGCCGGCATCCTGGGCTTCATCCTCAAAACCTTCTTCGGCAACGAACCCATCTACGCCCTCATCATCGGCGGCGTCACCATGATCCTGGCCGGCTTCCTCTGCCTCATCGTCGACGATAATGACGTGGCGGTAGACTTCGCCAAGTAGGTGGGTGTAGGCAGTCCTTCTTCCGGGCGTGTCCCCGGCCGCAGGCCGGGGCCGGTCCCCTCCGGGCTTCGCTGTTCGCTCGGCCGCTAGCGCGGCTGCCTCCTGCGTCGGCCCCCTCCGGGCACCTCACGCGGGATACCCAGGGAATGAGGGAAAGAAGGATGGAAGGACTAGCAGCGCAGCTAATCCTGGTCTCCCCCCCGGCCCCCCGAAGGGGGGAGTATCGCGCAGTTCATTCTTTACCTCTAAAGATCATTCATAGTCGAAAGAAGCAGCGCAGCTGATCCTGGTTCCCCCCCGCCCCCCCGAAGAGGGGAGTATCGCGCAGCTCATTCTTTACCTCGAAAGATCATTCATAGTCGAAAGAAGCAGCGCAGCTGATCCTGGTTCCCCCCCGCCCCCCCGAAGAGGGGAGTATCACGCAGTTCGTTCTTTACCTCTAAAGATCATTTATAGTCGAAAGAAGCAGCGCAGCTAATCCTGGTTCCCCCCCGGCCCCCCGAAGGGGGGAGTATCGCGCAGTTCATTCTTTACCTCTAAAGATCATTCATAGTCGAAAGAAGCAGCGCAGCTGATCCTGGTTCCCCCCCGGCCCCCCGAAGGGGGGAGTATCGCGCAGTTCATTTTTTACCTCTAAAGATCATTTATAGTCGAAAGAAGCAGCGCAGCTGATCCTTGCCTCCCCCTTCATTCCCTCTTTCCTTCAATCCCTCTTCCCTTCAATCCCTCTTTCCTTCATTCCTTCAATCCTTGCCTCGTGCACATCGCCATCCTTTCCCGCGGCCCCTCCTTATATAGTACCCGCCGGCTGGTGGAGGCCGGGGAAGAGCGCGGCCACGACATCTCCATCGTCGATCATGCGGCCTGTTCCCTGCGGATCGGCGGGGGCGGCGACCGGCGGGGGGAGATCCTGCTGCGGGGCATTCCCCTGCACCTGCCCGACGTGGCCATCCCCCGCATCGGGTCCAGCATTACGGCACTGGGGGCGGGGGTTACCAGCCACTTCGAGATGCTGGGCATTCCGCTCACTACCGGCACCGAAGGGCTGCTGCTGGCCCGCGACAAATTGCGCTGCCTTCAGTACCTCGCCGCGCAGGGGCTGCCCGTGCCGCCCACCGTGGTGGCCACGGCCTACCAGAACCCCTGGCACGCCATCCAGCGGCTGGGCAAATTCCCTTACGTGGTCAAGATGCTGGAATCCACCCACGGTATCGGAGTGGATTTGGTGCATAACCGGCTGCAACTGGAACGGACGCTGGAATCCTTCATCCGCCTGCAGGGCCGCGCACTGATCCAACCTTTTTTCAAAGAAGCCGAAGGAACCGACATCCGCGCACTGGTGGTAGACGGTCGGGTGGTGGCCGCCATGCGCCGCCGGGCCCGCAGCGGGGAGTTTCGCTCCAACCTGCACCGCGGTGCCACCGCCGAGGCCATCGAGCTAACGGCGGAGGAAACCGATATTGTCCTGCGTTCCGTGGACCTGCTAGGCATCCACGTGGCCGGCGTCGATCTGCTACCCACGCAGGGCGGACCGGTCATCATGGAAGTAAACGCCTCCCCCGGCCTGGAGGGAATCGAGCAGGCCACCGGCGTCGATGTGGCCGGGGCGGTGATCGAGGTAGCCGTACGTATCGGCCTGAAGCCGCAAAAATCCAACCCATGAGTTCCGCCACCCCGTCAGCACCCACTCCTTACCACACCGAGCCGCTCCTGATCGGCGACGAGGAAATTCGTGCCGGGCAGCACAAGGTCGTCCGCCTGCCCGTGGGCCAGTTACCCAGCGGCACGGAGATAGCCCTGCACGCGCACGTCTACCGCGGCCTCAAACCGGGACCGGGACTCCTGTTGCTGGGCGGCGTACACGGCGACGAGATCAACGGCATCGAGATCGTGCGCCGCTGCATCAAAAACGGTCTGCTGGATTCCATCGACGCCGGCACCGTCATCGCCGTCCCCCTGCTGAATATTTACGGGTTCATCAACTTCAGCCGTGACGTGCCGGACGGTAAGGATGTCAACCGCGCCTTCCCCGGCACCACCAGCGGCTCGCTGGCCTCGCGGGTAGCGGGGGCCTTGTACAAATCTTTGCTCCCGTTCGTGGATATGGGCATCGACTTTCACACCGGCGGGCGGGGCACCTACAATTACCCGCAGATTCGCTACGAGGCGGCTGACGAGCGGGCGTTCGAGATGGCCGCGGTTTTTGCCGCCCCCATCATGGTGGCCGGTAAGCCGCCCGCCAAATCGCTGCGCCGTGTCGCCCATAAGAACTTGGGCAAGTCCATCCTCACCTACGAGGGTGGCGAAAACCTCCGCTACGACGGCCTGAGCATCGAGCGGGCGTTGCTGGGAGTTCATCGCATTTTGACGCACTACGGGTTCATGCCCCCGGCCGATCCGCTGCCCGCAGTGGCCATCCGTCGGTTTAGCCGCAGCAGTTGGGTCCGTGCCGGGCGGGCGGGCCTCTTTCAGTGGTATAAATCGAGCGGCAACGTGGTACGCAAGGGCGAACCCCTGGGCGTTATCTGTGACCCCACCGGAGTGGCTAACGACAAGCGTATCCTGTGCCCCAAAAAGGGCTTCATCATCGGTCACGCCAACTCGGCCGTGGTCAGTCAGGGTGATGCGCTATTTCACGTGGGTATTGCGGGGGAGGAGGAATAAGGGAGGGAAAGATTAGTAGTTTTTATCTGCGTGAGGCGCCTGGAGGGGCCGTCCGCGCAGCGGCGGGGTGCGTTAGCACCGAGCGAACAGCGAAGCCCGGAAGGTGCCGACCCCGGCGGTAGCCGGGGGCACGCCCAAATAATTTTGCTTGCTGGAAAACAACGCACGCGGAAATAACCTATTGCAGGGCAGCCATTCCCTTTGTGCGGCGACTGTCGGTCGCCTGGACGCAAGATGTTGCGTCTCCACGTCATTTCCTTTTTTGCGGCGACTGTCGGTCGTCTGGACGCAAGATGTTGCGTCTCCACGTCATTTCCTTTTTTGCGGCGACTGTCGGTCGCCTGGACGCAAGATGTTGCGTTTCTACGTCATTTCCTTTTTTGCGGCGACTGTCGGTCGCCTGGACGCAAGATGTTGCGTCTCTACGTCATTTCCTTTTTTGCGGCGACTGTCGGTCGCCTAGACGCAAGATGTTGCGTCTCGACGTCATTTCCTTTTTTGCGGCGACTGTCGGTCGCCTAGACGCAAGATGTTGCGTCTCGACGTCATTTCCTTTTTTGCGGCGACTGTCGGTCGCCTAGACGCAAGATGTTGCGTCTCTACAATGATACCCTTCAATCCTTCATTCCCTCAATCCTTCAATCCTTGCCTACCTACCTTGCCCTTACCGACCACTCCGGCCATAGCCCCGAAAACTCTTTATATGCGTTGCTGGCCGAACTGGCGCGCCACCCGGACTGCGAGCGGTTGCTGGTGGCCAGCCGGGGGAATGCCGCCAACGATGCCTTTTTTCGGGCCAATGAGGGGAACCGGGTTTATGCCGTGCCGGTACGGGCTGATTTTGCTTTTCAACCCTCCGGTGAGCAATTTAGCACGGGCGGCGAGTGGGTGGAGATCGGTGATTTCGACGTGATCTTGTTGCGGGTGCCGCGCCCGGTGACTACGGAGTGGATGAACCACCTGGTGAAAGCGGCCGCCGGCGCGATCGTTATCAACCACCCGGACGGCATCGAGCGGACGAGTAGCAAGGCTTACCTGCTCAACTTCCCGGAAATTTGCCCGCCCATCCGCCTGTGTCATTCGGTGGAGGAGGTGCTGGCATTTGCCGAACAATTTTCGCTGGTGCTCAAGCCGTTGAAGGACTACGGCGGCCGGGGTATCCTTAAAATAGACGGCGATAAGTTGGTGGCCGACGGGAAGGAACACGACACCCGCGCCTATCTGCAACGCCAGGAGAAATATCTGAAGGAGGAAGGTTATCTGGCCATGAAATTCCTGAAAAACGTGGACCAGGGCGACAAACGAATCCTGGTGGTAGACGGCCAGATTATGGCGGCCAGCCTGCGGTTGCCGCCGGAGGGGTCGTGGATTTGTAACGTGGCCCAGGGCGGTAAATCGGTGGGTACGGAGGTGACAAAAGAGGAGATTGCGATGATCGAATTAATCGGTCCGGCCCTAAAAGCCGAAGGCATCCTTATCTTTGGGGCCGATACGCTGGTAAATGACGATGGCAAACGCGTTTTATCGGAGGTGAACACCCTAAGTATCGGCGGCTTTCCGCAAGCCCAGGCCCAGAGCGGCCGGCCCGTGGTAGCCCAAACGATCGAAAAAATAGTCAACTATGTCGCAACAGCCGACAACCACGCTGGATGAAGTCCGGTACGTTCTTGAATTCAACCTGGAAGAAACGCCTCCCGGCACGATCCGCAAATTCTGGCTCCGCATTACCTCTGACGGGCTGGGTAACCCCATCAATATTCCCGTCATGGTGGCGCGGGGCTTGCAGGAAGGCCCGATTCTGGGCCTGACGGCCGCCGTGCACGGCAACGAGCTGAACGGTATTTCGGTCATCCAGCGGCTGTTCAGCGAGATCGAACCCGAGGAATTACGCGGTGTCATCGTGGGTATTCCGGTGGTGAACGTGCCGGCTTTCATCCGCCACACCCGCCGCTTTACCGACGGTACCGACCTGAACCACATCATGCCCGGCCGCTCCGACGGCACGGTCAGCCAAGTTTATGCCTACCGTTTGCTGGACCGGGTGATTCGCCACTTCGACTACCTGCTGGACTTGCACACCGCTAGCAGCGGCCGCGTAAATTCGTACTACGTGCGGGCCGACATGGGGAATCCCGTGGCCCGCGAACTGGCTATTTTGCAGAATGCCGACATCATTGTCAGCAACCCGCCCTCCGACGGCACACTGCGCGGCGCGGTCAACGAGCTGGGCATTCCGGCAATCACCCTGGAGGTGGGTAACCCCAACACGTTCCAGCGCCGCCTGATCCGCAGCGGTATGGAGGGTATCCACAACGTGCTCTGCTACCTGGACATGGTGGACGACGAAGTGGTGCCGCCCCAGGAAGAAACCGTGATGTGCAAAAAATCCTACTGGATCTATACCGACCGCGGCGGCCTGCTAACGATGCACGTGGAACTGCGCGAGCGGGTGCAGGCAGGCCAATTGATCGCCTCCATCCGTAATGTGTTCGGAGAGTTGCTAACGGATTACCATGCACCCGAGGCCGGTATAGTGATTGGTAAAAGTGTGGGGCCGGTGAACCAGACGGGGGGGCGGATTTTGCACCTGGGGATTGAGTAACGGGTGCTTTGAGCTACCATTGTTTTATGGAATGGCCGGCTCAAGTATAATAGAATTAAAGGTAGCGGCAACATCATGTAGCTGGTTCGTGTGTAGCTACTACACCATGTAGCTGCTACACGTGTAGCAGCTACAGTTGTAAATTAAAACCCTATCTTTGTGAAAACAATGATATGGAGACTGCTTTTTACAACCGGGCAACTGAAAAAGAACGCATAGCGGACCTACACCAAGGGCCTGGTGCCAAATTCGGAGTGGTTTATGGAAGGAGAAGATGTGGAAAAAGCACTCTGCTTCAGCGAACGATGCGGCCGGTAGACATTTACTACTTGGCCGCCCCGGGGGAAGCAGTATTCCAGCGTCGTATACTGGCAGAAACACTGTCTGAAATTTTTCCCGGTTTCGATCTGCCGGAATATTCGAGTTGGCAAATTCTACTACTGTCTCTCAATCAGCGAGCGAATGAGAGATTTACGCTAATTCTAGATGAATTTCCCTATCTTATAAAAAGCGATGCTTCACTACCCGGTATTTTACAAGGGTTACTCGAAGATCGTTCCGCGCTAAATTACAACCTCATCCTGTGTGGTTCATCTCAGCAAATGATGGGCAATTTAGTGCTGGCCTCCACCGCTCCTCTCTACGGGCGCGCGGATCAAATTTTAAAAGTCCGGCCCCTAAAAGCCGGCTGGCTAATCGACCATTTACCGAATACCGATGCTAGAAGTTTGATTGAAGAATTTGCGGTTTGGGGTGGGGTTCCCCGTTACTGGGAGCTACGTTCTTCTCATGAATCATTGGCAACTGCCGTTCGTAACATGATCATCAATCCTGTCGGGCTGCTGTACGATGAACCGATGAGATTGTTGCTGGACGACTTGCGAGACATCAATCAGCCAATCACTTTATTATCAGTTATTGCGGGTGGAGTTCACAAGCCCGTAGAACTAGGAAGCCGCTTAAAGAAACCCGCTTCGGATCTTACCCGTCCCCTCAACCGTCTTATTCAATTGGGGTATTTATTGCGGGAACGACCCTACGGCACGCGGCCCCAGAACAATAAGAAATCACTCTACAAAGTAGATGATCCGTTTATGCGTTTTTATTATCGCTTCGTATACCCCAACCTGACCATGATCGAACGGGGCCGGACCGATGAACTCTGGAAACTTATCGAGGGTAGTCTTCCCGGTTTTGTATCTCTCACTTGGGAGCGCCTCTGCGTCCTGGCCATTGCCTACGATGCCGTGGCGAAAGACTTTTACGATTGCGACCGCTGGTGGGGTAAGAACGTTCAGGGTAAGTTCATGGAGATCGACCTCGTGGCCCAGACCCCCGATAAATCCCGGCTATTGGTAGGCGAATGTAAGTGGTCGACCGTCAAAGACGAAGCCGGACTGCGCAAAAAATTATTCGCCAAAGCCCGCCTCCTACCCTTCTACCAGGGTCAGGAAATCATCACCGTCATCGCGGCAAAAGACTTCAGCGGCCCGACCACGGGGCTGACGCTGGAACCTGCACGGGTGCTGGAAGTTTTGCGGCAGTAAGGTTGAAACAATCAGTGCATAAAATGCCGTACCCCCGTGGTCACCATCGCCATGCCGTGCGCGTTGCAGTAGTCGATACTATCCTGGTCCTTGATGGAGCCGCCGGGCTGAATGACGGCCGTGATACCGGCCCGGTCGGCAATCTCCACGCAGTCGGGGAAGGGGAAAAAGGCGTCGGAAGCCATCACGGCACCCTTCAGGTCGAAGCCGAAACGGCCGGCCTTATCGATGGCCTGCTTCAGCGCATCTACCCGGCTGGTTTGGCCGCAACCCATGCCGAGTAATTGGTTATTTCGCACCAGCGCAATAGTGTTGGATTTGAGGTGCTTGGCACACTTGTTGGCAAAGATCAGGTCGGCCGTTTCCTGCTCGGTCGGGGCTTTGGTGGTGACGACCGTAAAATCTTCGGCCGTTTCAATCCGGCGGTCGGCATCCTGGCGGATAACGCCATTGAGGAGGCTCTTGAAGGACTTGTCGCGCTGCTCCAGGTGATGGTACTTTAACAGCACGCGCTTCTTTTTCTTACTCAGCAGCTCATAAGCATTGTCCGCGAAGGCGGGAGCGAGCAGCACCTCGTAAAACAGTTTGTCGATCTCCTCCGCCGTTGCCAGGTCGATGGGTCGGTTAGCGATGAGGATACCGCCGAAGGCCGAAATATTATCGGCGGCCAGCGCGGCGTGCCAGGCTTCCACCAGCGTGAGCCGCACCGCCACGCCGCAGGCGTTGGTGTGCTTGAGGATGACGAAAGCGGGGTCTCCCTCCGCGAATTCGCCCATCACTTTAACTGCCGCGTCGATGTCGACGAGGTTATTGTAGGACAGTTCCTTGCCCGCCAATTGATCGAACATGCTACTGAGATCGCCGTAAAAACGCGCCTCTTGGTGGGGATTTTCACCGTAGCGGAGCGGGTGGCTCGTCATTTCGCTCTCCTTGAAAGCGGGCAGTTCGTCGGCTTCGTTAAAATAGCGGAAAATGGCCGTATCGTAGTGGCTGGAAACGGCAAAAGCCCGCCGTGCCAGGGCGCGGCGCTCGGCAACCGCAGTCTTTCCGTCGTGCTCGGTCAGGATGGTGAGCAGCGTTCCGTAATCTTCCCGGCTGGGCACGATCACTACATCGTTATAGTTTTTGGCCGCCGCCCGGATGAGCGCGATGCCGCCGATGTCGATCTTCTCGATGATCAGTTCCTCTTCTTCCGTAGTAGCCACCGTCTCTTCAAACGGGTAGAGGTCGACAATCACCAGGTCGATCTCCGGAATGTCGTACTTCTCCAACTGCCCGAGGTGATCCTCGTTGCGCCGCGCCAGAATGCCGCCGTGGACTTTGGGGTGCAGGGTCTTCACCCGGCCGTCGAGGATGGAAGGATAGGTCGTCAGGTCTTCTACCGGCGTCACGCTCACGCCCAGATCACGGATAAATTGCTCGGTGCCGCCGGTGCTGATGAGCCGGACACCGAGGCGATCGAGCTGCCGGACAATGTCGGCCAGGCCGTCTTTGTGGTAAACGGAAATTAGGGCGGATCGTATCGCTTTGTCGCGGGCCATAACGGGGGAAGTTTGGTGGAAGGGCGCAAAGGTACGGAAGCAATGATTGAATGATTGAATGACTGAATGATTGAATGACTGACCTTGATAAATCGCTTTGCGATTTGGAGAAGCAGCGCAGCTAATGACTGGTTCCCCCCCGGCCCCCCGAAGGGGGGAGAATCGCGCAGTTAATCCTTCATCTCGAAAGATCGCTTTGCGATCGAGAGAAGCAGCGCAGCTAATCCTTCATTCCCTCAATCCTTCATTCCTTCATTCCTTCATTCCCTCAATCCGGAGTGGGGCGTGTCCGTCCCTGACGGGCCGGTCGGTCCCTTACAGGCTCGCTGTTCGCTCGGTGCTTCGCACTGGTCGCTCACGCGCCCACCTTTCAGGCATCTCACGCAGTGCCGAAGAATTAATTTTCAAAAAAGTCAACTACTCATTCGACCGACTTATCAGAACGTTCGTTCCAATACCCAGATTCAATAACGGAACGATCGTTCCATAAACCACACCACCATGAGTACCTTACAGGGAAAAGTAGCCGTCATAACCGGCGGCAACAGCGGCATCGGCTACGCCGCCGCGCAGAACTTCAAGCAACTGGGAGCCACCGTCATCATTACCGGCCGTGATGCGCAAAAAGTCAAAACCGCCGCCGCCGAACTGGGCGTGACCGGCATCACGGCCAATGCAAAAAACCTGGCCGCCACCGACGCCCTGGTAACACAAGTCAGAGCGGACCACGGCCATGTGGACGTACTGTTTGTCAACGCCGGCATCTTTCAGCCCGCGCCGGTGGGCCGGATCTCCGAGGAGATGTTCGATCACCAGATGGGCATCAACTTTAAGGGGGCCGTTTTCACCATTGAAAAATTTCTGCCCATCCTGCGTGACGGGGCGAGCGTGATTGCACTTTCCTCCGTAAATGCCTACACGGGTATGTCCAACACGGCGGTCTACGCCGCTTCAAAGGCCGCCCTCAACTCCTACGTCCGTACGGCGGCCACCGAACTGGCCCCGCGCCGGATTCGCGTCAATGCCGTCAATCCCGGGCCGGTATCCACGCCTATTTTCGGCAAAACGGGTATGCCCGAGGAACAGCTCAACGACTTCGCGGCCGCCATGCAGGCTCGTATCCCGCTCAAGCGCTTCGGAGAGCCGGGTGAGGTTGCTAAACTCGTCACCTTCCTCGCCTCCGACGACGCCCGCTGGATCACCGGTGCCGAGTATAATATCGACGGCGGGATTATCGTAAACCCGCTGGTGGGGTAGGATAAGGGATGAATGATTGAATGACTGACTGACTGAATGCGCCATATATACCGTAAAGACGCAACATCTTGCGTCTCCGGATGGCGAACCGCCATCCGGCCTCGATGGACTGACCTCGAAAAATCGCTTTGCGATTTGGAGAAGCAGCGCAGCTAATCCCTGGTTTCCCCCCCGGCCCCCCGAAGGGGGGAGAATCGCGCAGCTAATCCTTCATCTCGAAAGATCGCTTTGCGATCATGAGAAGCAGCGCAGCTAATCCCTCATTCCTTCAATCCCTCATTCCTTCAATCCTTCAACTCGAAAGATCGCTTTGCGATCATGAGAAGCAGCGCAGCTAATCCTTGACTATTCGTACCTTGCACCGATGGCCCGCACCCGCGCATTCGACGAAGCCGCCGCCCTGGACCGGGCGATGAACCTGTTCTGGAAACGGGGCTACCACGCCACGTCGATGCAGGAACTGGTGGACGATATGGGCGTGAATCGCGCCAGTTTGTATGCAACCTTCGGCAATAAGCGGGAACTTTTCGATCTGGCCCTCGCACGCTACCGCGATGAGAACAGGGCGGGCCTGCGCGCATTTCTGGCCGAACAGACCGACGTGCGCCGGGGCATCAGGGCCATGTTCAGTCGCGGGATCGAGGAATCGATCGCCGATGTGGATAACAAGGGCTGCTTCATGGTCAATGCGACCACCGAACTGGCGTCCGGCGATGACGAGCTGACCGCTCTGCTTTGTAGTAACCAGATTGCCTTCGAGCAAATTCTGTATGACTTCATGTTAGCCGGGCGCGAGCGCGGCGAACTGACCGACCGACCGGACCTGCGGGTACTGGCCGGTCTTTTTATACCTTATATAACGGTATCAAAGTGTTGGCAAAGATCGAGGGCGACCGGGCAAGTCTGCTTGCCTCCGTGGATGCGGCACTGGAACTGCTGGACAATTAGCCCCTTATGCTACGCTTTTGCCTACTTGCCTCCTTTTCTCTGCTCTGCATCCTGGCCGCCGCGCAACCGACCAGTCCGGGCGTGGACCAACGCTGGTACGGTGTGGCCGAGGGGGCCTCGCCCGAGCGGCTGCGTGCCGACGTACAGCGGCTGGTGGATTTCGGCACCCGCCACACCCTCAGCGACACTCTTTCCGACGTGCGGGGGATCGGCGCGGCCCGCCGGTGGATCAAGGCGGAATTCGACCGCATCAGTGCCGACTGCGGGGGCTGCCTGGAGGTCTACTTTCAGCGCAACCTCGTGCCGGCCGACGGCAACCGCCGCATCCCCGAAGATACCTGGGTGGTGAACGTGGTGGCCATCCAGCGCGGCACCGAGCACCCGAACCGCTACGTGATGATGAGCGGCGATATCGACTCCCGTGTTTCCGACCCGCTGGACGGCACCAGTGACTCACCGGGGGCGAACGACAACGCCAGCGGCATGGCCGGTACCCTGGAGGCAGCGCGTTTACTAACCAAGTTCAAGTTCCCGAACACCATTGCCTATGTGGGTCTCAGCGGTGAGGAACAGGGGCTATTCGGCGGTCAAGGATTGGCCGCAGCGGCAAAAAAGGACGGTTGGGACATTATCGGCATCATCAACAACGACATGATCGGCAACATCAGCGGCGTGGACGGCGTGATCGACAACACCAGTTTCCGCGTTTTCAGCGAACCCTACTACCAGGCCGATGACGAGCGCGAACGTATCTGGCGGCGGTTTTACGGCGGCGAGGTAGACGGCCCCAGCCGCCAGCTGGCCCGCTACATCGACCGGATGACCGACCGGTACTGCACCAACCTGGATGCCGAAATGATCTACCGCTTGGACCGCTTCGGGCGCGGGGGGCACCACCGGCCATTTAACGACGCCGGTTTCCCCGGGGTGCGCATCATGGAAACCCACGAAAATTATACCCGCCAGCACCAGGACCTGCGCACCGAGGACGGCATCGCCTACGGCGACGTGATCGAGGGCGTGGATTTTGATTACTGCGCCAAACTAACGGGCGTAAACGCCATTTGCCTGGCCGGACTGGCGGCCGCCCCTCCCCCACCCCGGACCGTAATGATCGGCGGCGCGGTGGAACCCAATACCTACCTGCGCTGGGAGGAACCGACCGGCACCGCCAATCTGGCCGGCTACTATGTGTACTGGCGCAAGACCACCAGCCCCCAGTGGACCGAGCGCCGCTTTGTGCCGGCGGGCCAAACGGCCTACACGCTGGAAAACATCGTGGTGGATAACTTCTTTTTCGGCATGGCAAGCGTGAGCAAGGAAGGCAACGAGAGCGTGGTGGTGTTCCCGACCTCCCTGATTCCGCGCGGAACGCGGTAGTGCCACTTATATAATATTTATTTTCTCCCGCCCGCAACTTTACTCCCGCCCGGTTCGACTACCCGATAGAAACCGCAACCCGGCATGAGTAACGACCCCTTTCACGAACAAGTCTGGCCCCTGCGCAACCGCCTGTACCGCATTGCCCTGCGGCTGGTGGGCGAGCCGGAGACGGCCGAAGACGTGGTACAGGACACCCTGCTCAAACTGTGGCAACAACGCGACCGGCTGGCCGGAATCGGCAGTATCGAAGGCTGGTGCGTGCGCCTGGTGCGCAACACCGGCATCGACCGGACCCGCGATGCCTACCACCGCCGCCGTACCGATCTGGACCGGGCCGGTGACCGGGCCGACCCCCTGCCCGACCCGGCCGGCCTGCTGGAAATCTCCGACGAGCGGGACCGGCTCGACCGCCTGCTGGCGGCCCTGCCGCCGGACCGGCGGCTGGTCATCCAACTGCGCGAGATCGAGGGCTTCACTTACCAGGAAATAGCCGACCACCTGCAAATGAACCTCAGCCAAGTAAAAAGTGAACTACACCGCGGCCGGAAAAGCCTGCGCGAAGCGGTGGAACAACTATCCGAACATGAACGTGAGCGAACGCGACGAACGACTGCGGCGCTACCGCGCCGCCGAGACCACCCTGGCCGAAGAACAACGGCTGCGCGACTACTTCGCCCGCCAACCGGCGGGTGCGGACCTGCCGCCCGAGGCCGTACTTTTCGGTTACTACACCGCTGCCGGCAGGGGCCGCCTGCCCACCGCCGCCGAAGCCGCGGTCCAGGCACGCCTGCGCAGTCGACCACGCCGCTACCTGCTGCGCGGCCTGGCCGCTGCGGCAACCATCCTGCTGCTGGTGCCGGCCGTCAACGGTTGGCAAAGGAGCCACCCGCCCAAGTTGGCACTTTCCCGATGGCGGAAATCAGGCGAGAGCACCGTGGACTGGTCGCGTTGCGAGATTACCGACCACGAAGAAACCCGCCGCGTGCTGGTCAAAAGCCTCGCACCGTCTCGCAGGAAATGGCGACCGGTAAGGAAAAAGCCGCGCCGCTGCGCCAACTCAAACTACTATCCGACCCTCTCGACACCGCCGGCCTTCCTCAGTAATTCCATTCAAACCGAACGAACCAATGAAAGAGCTCCTCCGATTCGCCCTGTTTTGCTTGCCGCTGGTGGCCGGCACCCTGCGGGCGCAGGCGACCAATGCCATCGAAAAGATCAGCCAGTACCTCGAAGATGACCGCTTTTCGATCGTCGTATCAGCTCCGAAGGTTTTTCAGTCATCGACCGCCTCGACCGGGACGTGGACGTGAAAGACAAAGACCAGGCGCTGGTCAAGGACATGGTAAAAGACCTGCGCGGTCTGCGCATCATGAGTACCGACCGGGATGTGGTTAAATTATACGCCGAGGCCTGCTGCTGCATCCCACCAACGTTATGAGGTGCTGATGACGGTG
>CAVPZP010000007.1:0-28548 GCA_963710215.1 Lewinellaceae bacterium
TAAAGCGGTCGCTACCGATCATTTCGGCCAGTGCCACGCCCCATTCTGTTCGGTCGCACATATAATCGGGATGGTTCACTTTACTGTTCAGCAGCTCCATTTGCAGCGTCACGCCCGGCCTCTTCGGCCAGTTTCACCATCGGCCGCAGGCCGTTGGCGCAGTCGACCATCCCCTCATAATCGGTCAGGCGGCGGCGGTTACCGCTCATTACAATCATGCTCGGTATGCCGTGATCGGCCGCATCGCGGATCGCCCGCGTGTAATTCGCCCGCAACCGCTCGTGGTTAGCCGGGTCGTTCCAGCCCTCCTCAATACTGAATTCTTTCAGCGTTCCCATCGCGCAGTTCAGGCCGCGTTCTTTCAGTAGCGGCCACTCGTCCACCGTGGTCAATTCAATACTTTTCAGCCCGATCTGCTTGCCCCGGTCGGCCAGTTCCTCCAGCGGAATATCCTGGTAGCACCAGCGGCAGGTACTGTGGTTCGTCTTCCCCGCCGCCCCGGCGGCCAGATCGGCGGCATCGGTAGCACGCACGGCACTGCTCAGGGCCAACGTTCCCAGCGTCAGCAGGCTGTTCTGAATGGCTTTCCTTCGGTTCATCGGTAATGGTTTATTGCTTTTGAACGGTCAAGATAAGTAAAACAGGTTAAATTAGCGGGCCGGATCAGCGGTTTGGACGGCACGTTTGCTACTCAATGACCTTTCGCGGTGGTCAAAGACCGGTTGCGGAGTAACAGGCTAGCGAAAGTCGGATTTCGGCAGTGTTTTCGGGCGTGCCCCTCCCTGGCGGTCGGGTCGGTTCCTTGCGGGCTTCGGCATTCGCCTCGGCACTGCGTGCGCTTACGCCCCTACAGGCACCTCACGCGGGCCGGGCCACAGCACGCTGCGCCGGTAAATATAAGGGTCGCAATCCCCGAATCGTGGGAATATTCCCACCCCCGTGAGTAAAGGTGAGAGTAGAATAGCCGAGCGGGGTGCAATTGTCACATTTTCGCGTACCCGACGTGGGCGTCGGGATCCCCGGCCGAGCGGTGTGCAATTACGCATTCGCGTACCCGACGCGGGCGTCGGGATCCCCGGCCGAGCGGGGTGCAACTACGCATTCGCGTACCCGACGTGGGCGTCGGGATCCCCGGCCGAGCGGGGCGAAATTACGCATTCGCGTACCCGAGGCGGGCGTCGGGATCCCCGGCCGAACGGGGTGCAATTACGCATTCGCGTACCCGACGTGGGCGTCGGGATCCCCGGCCGAGCGGGGCGAAATTACGCATTCGCGTACCCGAGGCGGGCGTCGGGATCCCCGGCCGAGCGGTACAACTCGTCAAAACTCCACCCGCACCTCTTCCACCGGCGGCGCGGCCGCCGGCCGCAACAGCGAGGCGGCGACGTATCCGGTTCGCCCGTCCGTCAGGCGAATGCGGCAGTAGGCGGCCTGCGCCGCGATGACCCAGGCGGGCGTGGCGGCGGGCAATTGCTCCAGCGGCGTACTTTTGGTGGTGGCCTGCGGGCGGAAATTGGCGGCACCCGTGGTCTCGGCCCAGCCGCCGAGGAGGGTAGTATCGGCTGTTAGGGCGGGCGGGTCATCGGCCCACTGTTTGACGAAGGGCAGCGGGTCCACCGCTCCGGAGCCGCCGGTAGATAGCGAAGTGCAGGTGGGGCGCGGTGGTACGGGCGTTGCCGGTATTGCCCACCAGACCCAGCGTGTCTCCTACCCGGAACCGTTGGCCCGAAACCGACCAATTGCGTATCCAGGTGCGCGTAATAGAGGTTAGTGCCCCGGTCTTCCGGCGCGTTGCCACACGGTTTTCCCACCCGAACCGCCGTTGCCCACACTGGTCACCCGGCCGTCGGCCACGGCCACCACGGGGGTACCGCGCGGGGCAAAAAGATCGATCCCCTCGTGGCGGCGGCGGCCGCCGTCGCGCTCCGCGCCCCAAAACGACTGGATATCGCGGTTACCCGCCCCGGCCACCGGAAATCGTAGCGGCGGGTACCGATTCACGTAAAGATCGAAGGGTATGGTAGTAACGAGATTTCCTGCAGGCGAAACAGGTAGTCTCCCGGCCGCCGGGCCTCGAACTCCAGCCGGTAGGTGGTACTGTCCCAGTAAGCGACTTCCTCGAATTGCTCCACCGAATCGGTGGTGCCGGTGATGCGGTAGACCTCGCCGAAAACCTCGCGGGCGGGGAAGGGGGGCAGCAGGCTGAAGCGCAGGGCCTCGCCGGCCGCGAGGCGGAAGCGGTAGCCGACGGCCTCCGGCCGGTCGGCGGTCAGCAGGCCGCGCTCCCGGAAGGGCGGCTCGGGCAGGGCGGCGGTCTGGAGGGCACGTTCGGCGGCCCCCAGCCAGAGGTAGGTGCTGTCGGGTTGGTTTTTGCGCAGGTTTTTTTCGTACACTTTGCGCGGGGAACGCGGCAGCGGATTGAGCTTGTCGCCGAGAGCCGACCAGTCGATGGGCAGGCAGGCACCCAGCAGAATGATGAGCAGAGAAAGAAAAGGAGCGCGGTATTTTTCATAAGGCGGGTTAGTGCGGCGGCAACCACTAGCGGCCCTGGTAATAACGGATCGGGGGTGGGGGAGGTTTTGCGTGAGGTGCCTGGACGGGGCGACCGCAGGGGCAGGGCTTGCCCCTGCCCGGAGGGAGCAGCCCGCAGGGCCGAGCGAACAGCGAGCCGGGAAAGGACCGACCCGACCGCCAGGGAGGGACACGCCCAAAGCGGCAGGCAAAATAATCGGTTGAGCAATACCGCGCCTGACCGAACCGATCGCGCACCTTATATATGTGCCCATCCGCTTGACCCAACAATTTTTGGTATTTTCGCGCACTGAAACACACAAGGTCCATGGGGAAGGTAATCGCAATCGCAAATCAGAAGGGGGGCGTGGGAAAAACCACGACGGCCATTAACCTGGCCGCGTCGCTGGCAATTCTGGAAAAATCAGTGCTACTGATCGACGCCGATCCGCAGGCAAATGCTTCCAGCGGCGTGGGAATTATGGAGGGCGATGCCGATACCTCGCTCTACGATTGCATGGTGAACGACCTGGACCCGCAGGAGGCGATCTATGAAACCGAGACGCCAACCTGCACCTGCTGCCGTCGAGTATCGCGCTGGTGGGTGCCGAACTGAAACTGGTGGACCGTTTCCGGCGCGAGGACGTGATGAACGCCAGTGTGATCGACAAGATCCGCGATGATTACGACTATATTCTGATCGACTGCCTGCCCTCGCTGGGGCTGGTAACCGTCAATGCCCTGACGGCCGCCGATAGCGTGCTGATACCGGTGCAGTGCGAGTACTTTGCCCTGGAAGGCCTGGTAAAATTGGCAGGATCGATCAAACTGGTCCAACAGCAACTGAACCCCGATCTGAAAATCGAAGGAATTTTGCTAACAATGTACGACCAGCGATTGCGCCTGGCCAATATGGTAGTGGACAAGGTGCGGGAAATCTTCGGCGAGCGAGTGTTTCAGACCATTATCCACCGCAATGCGCGTATCTCGGAGGCCCCCAACCTGCATATGCCCGTGGTGATGGTGAATGCCGGCAGCCGGGGCGCGGTCAATTTTCTGAACCTGGCCGAAGAATTTCTCCAAAACAACGGCGATAAACCCCGCAAGTAGCGACGCAACATCTTGCGTCGCCGAATGGCGGTCAGCCATTCGGAGCCGACGTATTACCGCAACATCTGGTCGCCGAATGGCGGTCAGCCATTCGAGTCCTCGTTTCAACGCGCCGCAATATGGCGCGTCTTTCCCGCAAATAATTGCGCAGATTGAGCCAGAACGCCGCAAGAGAAATAAAGCAAAAGCGGCGACCCCAGCGTGAGACACGAAATATAGATAAAGTAAAGACGGACGCGGCTACGGGTCAGGCCCATGCGATCGGCCAGATAACCGCAGACGCCGAAGGCGGAGTGTTCGATTTTACGGCGAAAGGTTTCCATACAAGCGGTAATTTGACGAAATATACGAAGATAAACGATTGTGCCGTAGCGATTGTGCACTTGCTACAAGCGAGCCGACAACTTTTTAGCGAAATCTTTATCCCAAAGCACAAAACCACCACCCCCAAAGGGGGCGGTGGTTTGCGTAGTTTAGCTTTCTCATGCGAAGAACGGTTGGCTGATATCGGGAGTATTAGTCCCAAACATAAGTGCCGTCCAGGGTCTCATTCGGCGTTGTCGAATTTTCGTTAGCGTAGGGTTGGTCGGAGGAAGCACCACTGGAAAAGTGGACCGCCCCGATGAGGCCTACCGCCAGAACGACGAGCAAAATGAGGGTTTCAAAACGAGATGTGTTCTTGTGTTCGTGCGTTGCCATCTTGGACTTTGTTTAATGGTAGCCTTCCCGAAGGGGAGAAGACCGGTTAACAAAAACGTCCTTTGGTGTAAAATAGCCCTCTTGAAAAACGGGGAGTCGATCGTTACCAACTCCCGGAAAAACACGGATTTCCACAAAACCGCGCTGCTGTCAAGATGGACCTACTGATGGTGGTGTCGGTGTGTTTGTCTTTTTTGCCGAAGACCACGCTGTTCGCACTGTCGAGGACAAAGATAGACGAGAACGCATAGATAAAAAGCTAAATTGATTTTTTTATCACAGCGTCAAGCTCACTAAGCTAAAAGCAAGGACCATGCCAAAAATGGGTGTCCAAGTGATAAGGTGCCGGTTTTTAGAAAAGGATTTGGCAAAAGCTGATTATTGAGAAAGAAATATCTCATTGGCTTGGGGGGTAGCACAATTTCCCGTGTCTGGTAGGAAAGGACGATGACGAACATTGTCGGCCATCTTCCACTTGAACTATCACAACTACTACAATAATGACTACTTCCCGCGAACAACTGATCGAGAGTTTCCCCCTGTTTTCCTGCCTGAATTCCACCGAGCGCACTGCTTTGGCCAATATGATGGAAGAGCGGCGCAAGGAGCGTTTCGAATTCATCTATCGCCCGGAAGACAGTTGCGATCACCTGTTTTTCCTCGCCAAGGGCGCCACAGATCGGCACCCACAACCAAGACGGAAAGGAAGTCATCAAGCAACTCCTTCACCCCGAAGCCATTTTCGGCGAACTCGGCTTGGTCGGTCAGCAGCAGCGGGGTGAATTTGCCCGCGTATTGCGCGACGATGTAGTGATCTTTGCCGTCCGTATTGCTGATTTTCAGGGCCTGATGTACGGCAATGCCGATCTGGCCCGCCGCGTGATGAAGGTCTTCGGCCACCGCCTTATCGCCGCCGAAGATCGCCTGGAAGGTCTTATCTTTAAGGATGCCCGTACCCGCATCATCGACTTTATCCGCAAGAGCGTAGAGCAGCGCGGCCTGCGCATCGGCTTCGAAATGCTGCTTAAGCATAGCCTCACCCACCAGGATATCGCCAACGTCACCTGCACCAGCCGCCAAACCGTAACGCTGGTTCTCAATGAACTCCGCAAGTCCGACCTGATCTATTTTAACCGCGGCAAAATTTTGGTGCGGGATATGGAGGCGCTGCAGACAAACGCGGCTTAGGGGGCCTACGGCCGTACTTTACCTGCGGTGATCATCGCAAGCTCCTCGGAGTTAGTAGGATGCTGCGCATCTGGTACCTTAGTATTTCTGATTAAGCCCAAACGTGCACGTAAGAAAGCCCCTCGACGATGATTAGTCGAGGGGCTTTTTCATGTACGGTAACATCATGTTGTTTACGCATAGGCTGATACTAAAGTACCAGCGGTCACGCCGCCTGCCAAAATACGTGGCGAAGCTACCCTTTAGTCCACACAGCCCAGCTGTCGCTGGAAAAAATCCATCCGGTACACCTCGTATTCCTCGAAACCGGGACTCCAGAATACACGGATAAAATCTACCTCGCTGTTCTTTAGCAAGCTCAGTTGCGCGCGGTCGATGGGATAAAAGACGGAATAGGTCAGCAACTCCGTGCGGGTGTTGTAGGAGCCGGTGGCCAGGGTGCCCGAACGGAAATTGACGAACTCGCCGTTCAGCAGGCGTGCCGTCAGCAGGCTGTTTTTCTCGATCATCCCGTAGGCTTCGGCCGCATTCGGGTAGGCGAAAGTGAACTCAAGGGTCAGGTAGCGGTAGCCGCCGGTGCTGTGCAGAAAAGCCGAGCAACTCAGATATTCCCGGTCCTTCAGGAAGGGCCGCAGGCGGTCATCCGTGTGGGTAAACAACAGCTCGCGCTCGCCCTGGCGGCGGTAGCGGCCGTCCAGTTCGGGGTCCGGCCCGTCAAAGGCCAGCGCGCAAGGGCGCACCGGCGGCGTAGCCGCCGCCGTGCCGGCCCCGGCCGGCAGACCGTCGAAACCCGTCTCGCGGTGCAGGGGCAGCAACTCGGTGCGGCCGGTCACGACCTGCTCCGACCGTTTTTCCGACTGTTCCCGGCGTTGCCTCCGTTCCTCGTTAGTAGGCTTGCAGGTGGGTCCCTTGCCCGTCAGTTCACGGGTGGCGGCAGCGGCGGCGGCCGCCGCCTGCGCTTCCTCCGCGCGCTCTCCACCTGAATCCGGGCGGCCAGCCGCAGGCGTTTAGCCAGCAGTTTGCGTTCTTCCTCGCTCGCCGTCAGGGCCAGTCCGGCCCGTTCCTCCTCAATCCGGGTCAGGTTCTCCTCCGCCGATTTAGCGCGCCGCGCGGCCTGCTCGGCCGCGGCGGCGGCCAGCTGGGCGCGGCGCTCGGCTATGCGGTACACGTCGGCTTCGGTGGGCCGCACGGGGCCGCCCTCCAGGGGTTCGATGGCTACTTTAATGACGGGGTAACGGAGCGAATCGGGCACCAGATCGCCGTTGAAGTAGGTCATCCGGCCGTCGGACTGCACGATCACCTTGTCGCCGTTGGCCAGCGTGCGTACGGTCGTTTGGCCGGCCAGCAACAGCGGCGCGGCACACAACACGGCTAACAACAGCCGGTAAAAGAATTGTTTCTGGGAACTTTGCATAACTTGCGCAAGATACGGACGGCCCGCCAATCAGCCGCCCCGGAATAAAAATACACCTTGGATCTCTTTCTGATCAAGATCGGTTTTCTGCCCATCAGCCTCTGGGATCTGCTCGACATTCTCGTCGTCGGCTACCTCATTGACCGGTTGTTCAAGCTGTTGCGCGGCAGTATCGCCGTCAACATCTTCATCGGCATCATCTTTCTGTATGTCCTCTACCAGCTCGTCAGTTTGCTGGGTATGGACCTGCTTTCGGGCATCCTGTATAACTTTTTCGAGGTCGGCTTTATTAGCCTCATCATCATTTTTCAGCCCGAGGTCCGCCGCTTTTTACTCCTGCTCGGCAATTCCACGCTCCAGCGCCGCTCCGATCTGTGGAACCGCCTGCTCGATCGCGAGATCGGCGGTGCCACCAGTGCCGCCGCCGCCAGCGTGGAAACCGTCGAAAACGCATGCTCTACATGGGCCGCAAACGCACCGGTGCCCGGCTCCATCGCCAGCCGCGGCGCGGGCCTGGAGACTGTCATCTCCGGCGGCACCCCCCTCAATGCCGAACTCAGCGAAGGGCTGCTCCTCAGCATTTTCAACAAAGAATCACCCCTCCACGACGGGGCCGTCGTCCTCGAAAAAAGCCGCATCACGCACGCGGGCACCATCCTTCCCGTCTCCGAAAATATGCACCTCCCGCCCGCCGTGGGCCTGCGCCACCGGGCGGCCGTGGGCGTTACCGAAAAGAGTGGACGTGGCCGCCTTCATCGTCAGCGAAGAAACCGGCCACGTCAGCTTTGCCTACGGCGGTGAACTGGAATTAAAACTTAGCCCGGAGCGATTGGAAGAGCTGCTGCGTTTGTATTTGTAGGGTAGGCAAAGAGGTGGGGCGTGCCCCCGCCTACGGGCGGGGTCGGTGCCTTGCGGGCTTCGCTGTTCGCTCGGTGCTTTGCACTCTTCTACGGGCAGGGGCAAGCCCTGCCCCTACGTCGCCCCTCCAGGCACCTCACGCAGAGAAAAGCCGGGATTTTTCAGCCCCCTGCCGGAGTTTACCCGGATCGAGAGAAACAGCACCGGCTATATAATCATTAGCTGCGCCCCTTCTCTCAACCGCAAAGCGATTTGTCGAGGTCAGTCGTTGTTTCCCCCCCGCCCCCCCCCGAAAGGGAGGAGTTTTAAGTTAGCAGGGCAATTCGCTATTCCGTATTCGCTATTCTGTATTCCATATTCACTATTTCCTCTTCCAAAATACCACATTCCCTCACCTCGCAGAATCATTTATGATCGAGAGAAGCAGCGCAGCTAATCATTCAGCCATTACCTGCGGTGTTCTTCCTAATCGCAAAGCGATTTATCTAGGTCAGTCATTCAATCATTCAATCATTCAGTCATTCAATCATTAACCTCTAAATGAAGTTCTTCCGTTCCATCACCGCCGCCGACCCGCCCGACGATGCCGCGCTGCTGGAACGGTACCAGCGCAGCCGGGAACCCGCCGACCTCAGTCCGCTCTACGACCGTTACCTGGAACTTATCTACGGCAACTGCCTCCACTACCTCGGCACCACCGAACGGGCCGAGGATGCCACGGCCGCCGTATTTGAAGAACTGCTCCGCAAGCTGCCGGGCCAACGGATCGAAACCTTTCGGGCGTGGCTGCGCACCTTCGTGCGTAATTTTTGCCTCATGCAACTGCGGCGTGAAAAGCGTGACCCCCTGCGCCAAACCGCCGCCCACGAAATCGGTAGCGACCTTATGCAATCCGCCGCCGCCGAGCATCCTGACTATGACCCGGACCCCGCCGACATCACCGAACGCCACCTGAAAGACTGCCTCCAGTTGCTCAATGACCTCCAGCGCGACTGTGTCCGGCAGTTCTACTACCAGGATCGTTCGTACCGCGAAATAGCCGAAACCCTGCAACTCGCCACCGGCCGCGTTCGTTCCCATCTCCAGAACGGCCGCCGAAACCTGCGCCGCTGCCTGGAAGAAAAATCCGGCAACTAAATCATCCACCGTGCCTCCTCCCCCCCCTTCATCACCTACCGCAATCGACCTGCTGCGCCGCTGGATTTCCGGCGACCTGCGTCGCACCGATGAGCGTAGCCTGGAAACCGCCGCCCGCGAGGACGAACTGGTGGGGGATGCCCTGCGCGGCTACCGCTCCCGGCCGGAGGACGATCACGCGGCCGCCCTCGGTCGTTTGCGTGCGGGCTTGCCCGCACGCAAACGGGCGGCCCGGCGCCTGCCGCTACGGTTGGCGGCCGCCGCCGCTCTGCTGCTCCTGCTCACGGCCGCAACCCTCTATTTCACTACCGACCTGTTACATAAATCCGCCTCCTCTCTGGCTGATGCCCAGGCTGAGGCACCCGCCCTGCCACCCGAGCCGAGCACCACTCCCCACCCCCGCCGCCCGCTGCGAGTGATGAAGCCGAAACCGCCCCAGCCGATACCGAGACGCTTGCCCGCGAGCAAGTGGTGGAAACGGCCGACCAGCCTACCGATCAGGCCCGCCCCCCCGAACAATCGGCCGCCTCTACCGCTACATCGTCCCCTGACCGGATCGTCTCCGCACCTGCGGCGACGAGAGCGGCCCCGCCCCGGCCCACGGTCGCAAGGCCCCTGCCCTCCCTCTCCCCCGCACCGCTACCCGCTACGGACCTGGGTGAGGAGGCGACCGGTGAGGATCAGGCAATCACGGTACGCGGCTCCCGTTCCGAGGCAACAAATTATTACATCGACGGTGTACGTGTCGGTACTTCCGATCGGGCGGCCGAGAAACAGCAGAATGTGGCGGCATCCGTGGCTCCCCGTACCCGCACCCCGGCCCCTTTTCGCTCGACAACCCTGCCGCCCGCTACATCGAGGGGCGGGTAACCGATGAGTTCGATCAGCCGTTGGTGGGAGTACACGTAAATCCTTACGGGATGCCGGTGGGCGAGTTCACGGATTCCAGCGGCTACTTTCGCCTGCAGGTAGACCGGGGCGTCCGTAACCTGATGGTGCAAACCGACGGTTATGAGCAGTTGGCCGTTAGCCTGCCCGCCCGGGATACGGGGCTGTTGCAGCTGGAATTGATCGAGGAGGATGTCGATAGCCGCCCCTCCGGACCTTATGATTACCGACGGTCCACCATCGTTATTGACAAGCAGCCGGTCACCGTGACCCCCGCCGGCGGCTACCGCCGCCTCCGGGATGAGTTGCGGGCCGCCCGTCCGGAGGAATTGCCTACGGGGCGGGTCCGCCTGTTATTCACCATCAACGAAGCCGGCCAGATTGGTAAGTTCCGCGTCGAGCGCAGCCCCAGCCCAGCCCTCGCCGAGTGGGTGATAGAGCAGCTACGCCAGGTAGAAGATTGGCAGGTGCAGGGAGGAGGTGAATCGCGGGAGGACGTGGAGGTAGTATATAGTATTTTGTTCCGGCCGTAGAGACGCGATACCTCGCGTCTCCGAATGGCGGCAGCCATTTGGAGATAAGATATCCGAGCTGAGCGCAGTGACGCATTTGCGTACCCGACCGGGAGATCGGGACCCGGCGAAGATAAGATTGCGTGAGGTGCCTGGAAGGGGCGATCGTAGGGGCAGGGCTTGCCCCTGCCCGAAGGGAGCAGCCCGCAGGGCCAAGGCGACAGCCGCGCCTGGAAGGCACCGACCCCACGCCCGTCAGGGCTGGGGGCACGCCCGAAAACACCCATCGAGTCTACCCCATCAAACCTCCAGAATGAAGCCGCGACCGTAGACGTTGCGGATTTTCACGTTCTCGTCCGGGGCCAGGTATTTGCGCAGGCGGCTGATGAAAACGTCCATGCTGCGGCGCGTGAAGTAGTCGTTTTGCTCCCAGACGGTTTTGAGGACGTACTCGCGATCCAGGATCTGGCCGCGCTCTTCGGCGAGGAGTTGGAGAAGTTTGCCTTCGCGCTCGGTGAGCTGGCGATCGGGCAGGCGAGGGTGGATGAGCAGGAGCGTGGCGGGGCGGAAGGTGAAGGCACCGATGGTGATTTCCGGCGGGGTATCGCGGACCGTGCCGCCGCGGCGGACTACGGCGCGGATGCGGGCCACCAGCTCGTCCTCATCGACGGGTTTGGTGAGGTAGTCGTCGGCCCCCAGTTCGAAGCCGCGCAGCTTATCGGCCTTGAAGGAGCGGGCCGTGAGGAAGAGAACGCCCGGCGGTCGTTCGCCGCTGAGGATGGCGCGGCCGAGGTCGAAACCGCTGGCGTCGGGCAGATTAACGTCCAGTACGCAACAGTCGTAGGGGAATTTGCGGCTGAGGCTGAGGCCCTGATTGAAGGTGGTGCCGAGATCGACGGACCAGTCCTGGCCGGTAAGAAATTCCTGGAGGGCGGGGCCGAGGGTGGGGTCGTCTTCTACGAGGAGGATGCGCATCTGGCAATGATTGAATGATTGAGTGAATGACTGAATGATTGAATGATTGAATGACTGACTGAATGACTGAATGATTGACTGACTGAATGATGGACCTCGATAAATCGCTTAGCGATTTGGAGAAGCAGCGCAGCTAATGAATGATTGACTGACTGACTAATCTTGACAAATCGCTTTGCGATTTGGAGAAGCAGCACAGCTAATGATTGAATGATTGAGTATTCATATCGTGATCTCCCCCCTTCGGGGGGCCGGGGGGGAAACCGGGGGGCCGGGGGGGAAACCGGGGGGCCGGGGGGAAACCGGGGGGGCGAAGCACGCGGATAGGTCACCACAAACCGGTTCCCCCCCAACTCGCTATCCTCGATCCGGGCGCGGCCGCCGGCCGCGCGGACGGCGGTGCGCACGTAGTGCAAGCCCAGGCCGTAGCCGCTGATGGTCTGACCGGGCAGGCGGTAGAAACGGCGGAACACCCGGCGGCGGCGCTTTTTGGGGATGCGGGGGGCGGCATCGTCCACGCTGAGTTGCAGGTTGCGGCCGGTGGCGGTGACGGTAAGTTTGATGCGGGGGGCGGTGGGTTGGTACTTGAGGGCGTTATCCAGCAGGTTGCCGACCACGCCGGCGAAGTGGGTGGCGTCTGATTCGAGGTAAAGACCGGGGGTGATCTCCGTGGTGTAGGTGCCGCCGGCGGCGGCCACTTTTCGGCCGAAAGTGCCGAACTCCTTTTGTAGCAGCTCATCCACCGAGAAGTGCCGTACGTGCAATTGCAGGCGGGGGCGGTCCAGTTCGGCCAGATCGAGGACTCGCTCGGCGCGTTCGCGCAGACGCTCGTTGTCGGCCCTGAGGGCGGTGATACGCTGCTGGAGTTCAGCGGGGTCGCGCTGTTTTTGTAGATCGGTTTCCAGCAGGCGCAGCAGCAAGCGGCTGGAGAAGAGCGGCGTTTTGAGTTCGTGCACCAGGTGATTGAGGAAATCATCCTTGGCGGCGTGCAGGCGGCGCAGGCGGTTGAGGTAGAAGAAAAGCAGCCCCGCCCCGGCCAGCAGGCAGATCAGGGCCGCCGCCGCTGCGGTCAGTTGCAGGCGCAGGCGGCCCAGCAGTACTTTCATCGGGTCGGGCACTTGCAGCAGTAAACTCAGTTCACAGCGGCAGTAGCCGATGATGCGGGGGCCGCGCAGGCGGCGGGCGTAGTTGGCGTAAAGTTGCCGGTCGTCAAAATCTCCGCTGCCCAGCACGGCGTTGCCGCTGTTCTCGCTCAGCAGTTGGTAGGCGTAGGGCAGCGGCTCGCCGCCCACCGATTCTACCTGTGAGCGCAGCAGTGAATCCAGCCAGCTTTCCACCTGGATGGCCGATCGCTCGGGGCTGGGCTGCTCGCGGAACACCAGCTTGTTTAATTGCAGCAGGCGCGTGCTGTCCGCCCCTTCGATGGCCTGGGCCGTGCGCAGTAATACGGTTTCCACGCGCTCATCCAGGCGGCGGCGTTCCATCCGTAATGAATCGAGTAACCAAGTATACTGGAGTACCAACAGGCCGGCCAGGCCCGCCGCCACCAATCCACCGGCCGCGAGGTATCGTATCACGGTGGTAATAACGGACAAAGCCACTGATTAGCTTAGGCACGGGGCGGCGTTAACGCGTGCTTGGGTTTCGGGTCTCTTTCCCATAAACAACAACCGCCCGACGATCCGGGTGGATCGACGGGCGGTCGGATGTCAAAAGCAATAGGTCAGAACCAAGTGCTTTCAATGGATTTCAAGTGGGCCGCACGGTGTGTTTATGGGATCGTCACATTCAGGTGACTGTAGTTGAGTGGTGTAGTTTTCAGTGGTTCCGTGCGGTGGTCGTGTTCAGGAGATTATTAGGCCATTTCCAGTCGGCGGCTACGGTTCCAGCTCGGCGTATAGCCGTAGTGGGTGTAGATGCTGTCTAAAAATTCGTTGCTGGGGTTGCTCGGCCAGTTGTCTTTATTGAAACCGGGGGCGTTGTCCAGCTTTTCCTTGGTAATGTTGAGCATAAAGGTTTCGTTTTCACGGTTTACCTCAAATGCTTCAAAGGGTATGGCGAACAGTTTGTCTCCCATTCCCAGGAAACCGCCGAAGGAAAGAACGGCGTACGTGATCTCACCGGTGTTGGTGTTGATCATCAGGTCTTTAATATCACCGAGGTGTTTACCCTCGTTGTTATTTACTTTGGTTCCTACGATGGAGGTACTGCTTAATTGACGGTTGTTCATAATGTCGTGTGTTGCGGCGTGCGATTTATCAATATAATTAATAAGGTTTCAACGGCCGGAGCCGCTTGGTTTAGCACACCTTGTTATCAAATTAGTTACAATTATATAACCCACTATCACCAAAATAGTTTAATAATGGGGCCGTTTTCTCAAAAAAACCCGTTTGTTTAACTTTTTCGCCGGTTAGCCGCCTTATTGCTATCTTTCGCGCTCTACCGCATTGAAAACTACTTTACCACCCCTTCCCGACGATCATGCAAACCACCTCCATCGGTTCACAAAAACCGCACCTCACGTTCTGGCAAATTTGGAACATGAGCTTCGGCTTTCTGGGCATCCAGTTCGGCTTCGCGCTCCAGAACGCCAACGTCAGCCGTATTTTCGAGACGCTCGGCGCCTCCAAGGACGAACTGCCCATTCTGTGGCTCGCCGCCCCGGTCACCGGCCTGCTGGTGCAGCCCATCATCGGCTACTACTCCGACCGCACCTGGCACCCCAAGTGGGGCCGTCGCCGCCCCTTTTTCATCGTCGGTGCAGTTTTGGCCACGCTGGCCCTTTTCCTCATGCCCAACTCCACGGCCCTCTGGATGGCGGTCATCATGCTCTGGGTCCTCGATGCCAGCATCAACATCAGCATGGAACCCTTCCGCGCCTTCGTCGGCGACATGCTCTCAGACGAGCAGCGCACCGGCGGTTTCGCCATGCAAAGTTTCTTCATCGGCATCGGCGCGGTAGTGGCCTCCGCCCTGCCCTGGATTTTCACCAACTGGTTCGGCGTCAGCAACATCAACCCCAACGGCGGCATCCCCGATTCCGTCCGCTGGTCGTTCTACCTCGGCGGCCTGGCCTACTTCTTCGCCGTCATGTGGACCGTCGTCAAAACCGACGAGTACCCGCCCGACGACATCAATAAACTGCGCGAAGAAAACGCCGCCGTCGGCATCTTCGCCGGCCTGTCGGCCTCCTTCCTCGGCATTTTCAAAATGCCCAAGACCATGGTGCAGCTCTCCGCCGTGCAGTTCTTTTCCTGGTTTGCGCTCTTCGCCCTCTGGATTTACGGCACCTCCGCCGTCACAAGCCACGTCTACGGCACCTCCGACACCGAATCGGCCCTCTACAACGAGGGGGCCGACTGGATCGGCATCTGCTTCGCCGTCTACAGCGGCGTCGCCGCGCTGGTCGCGTTCCTGCTGCCGGTCATCGCCCGCCGCGTCAGCCGCCGCGTCACGCACCTACTCGCCCTGTGCTGCGGCGGCATCGGCTTCATCTCCATCTACTTCATCACCGACCCCACCCTGATCCTCGTCTCCATGGTCGGCGTCGGCATCGCCTGGGCCAGCATCCTGTCCATGCCCTACGCCATGCTCTCCAGCATCCTGCCCGCCAACAAGATGGGCTACTACATGGGCGTTTTCAACTTCTTCATCGTCATCCCCCAGATCGTCGCCGCCGGCATCCTGGGCTTCATCCTCAAAACCTTCTTCGGTAACGAACCCATCTACGCCCTCATCATCGGCGGCGTCACCATGATCCTGGCCGGCTTACTCTGTCTCATCGTTGACGATAATGACGTGGCGGTAGACTTCGCCAAGTAGGTGGGTGTAGGCAGTCCTTCTTCCGGGCGTGTCCCCGGCCGCAGGCCGGGGCCGGTCCCCTCCGGGCTTCGCTGTTCGCTCGGCCGCTAGCGCGGCTGCCTCCTGCGTCGGCCCCCTCCGGGCACCTCACGCGGGATACCCAGGGAATGAGGGAAAGAAGAATGGAAGGACTAGTGCGCAGCTAATCGTTCCCCCGGCCCCCCGAAGGGGGGAGTATCGCGCAGTTCATTCTTTACCTCTAAAGATCATTTATAGTCGAAGAAGCAGCTAATCCTGGTTCCCCCCGCCCCAAAGGGAGGAGTGCGCAGTTCATTCTTTTTCTCGAAAGATCATTTATAGTAAAAGAAGCAGCGCAGCTGATCCTGGTTCCCGGCCCGAAGGGGGGGTATCGCGCAGTTCATTCTTAACCTCTAAAGATCATTCATAGTCGAAAGAAGCAGCGTAGCTGATCCGGTCCCCCCGGCCCCCCGAAGGGGGAGTATCGCGCAGTTCATTCTTTTGATCATAGTCGAAAGAACAGCGCAACTGATCCTGGTTCCCCCCGGCCCCCCGAAGGGGGGAGTATCGCGCAGTTCATTCTTTACCTCTAAAGATCATTTATAGTCGAAAGAAGCAGCGCAGCTGATCCTGGTTCCCCGGCCCCCCGAAGGGGGGAGTATCGCGCAGTTCATTCTTTTTCTCGAAAGATCATTTATAGTCAAAAGAAGCAGCACAACTGATCCTGGTCTCCTCTTTTATTCAATCCTTCAATCATTCAATCATTCAATCATTCCCCTAGTGCACATCGCCATCCTTTCCCGCGGCCCCTCCTTATATAGCACCCGCCGGCTGGTGGAGGCCGGGGAAGAGCGCGGCCACGACATCTCCATCGTCGATCATGCGGCCTGTTCCCTGCGGATCGGCGGCGGCGGCGACCGGCGGGGGGAGATCCTGCTGCGGGGCATTCCCCTGCACCTGCCCGACGTGGCCATCCCCCGCATCGGGTCCAGCATTACGGCACTGGGGGCGGGGGTTACCAGCCACTTCGAGATGCTGGGTATTCCGCTCACTACCGGCACCGAAGGGCTGCTGCTGGCCCGCGACAAATTGCGCTGCCTCCAGTACCTCGCCGCGCAGGGGCTGCCCGTGCCGCCCACCGTGGTGGCCACGGCCTACCAGAACCCCTGGCACGCCATCCAGCGGCTGGGCAAATTCCCTTATGTAGTCAAGATGCTGGAATCCACCCACGGTATCGGGGTAGACCTGGTACATAACCGGCTGCAACTGGAACGGACGCTGGAATCCTTCATCCGCCTGCAGGGCCGTGCGCTGATCCAACCTTTTTTTAAGGAGGCCGAAGGAACCGATATCCGCGCACTGGTGGTAGACGGTCGGGTGGTGGCCGCCATGCGCCGCCGGGCCCGCAGCGGGGAATTTCGCTCCAACCTGCACCGCGGTGCCACCGCCGAGGCCATCGAGCTAACGGCGGAGGAAACCGATATTGTCCTGCGTTCCGTGGACCTGCTGGGCATCCATGTGGCCGGCGTCGATCTGCTACCCACGCAGGGCGGACCGGTTATCATGGAAGTAAACGCCTCCCCCGGCCTGGAGGGAATCGAGCAGGCCACCGGTGTCGATGTGGCCGGGGCGGTGATCGAGGTAGCCGTACGTATCGGCCTGAAGCCGCAAAAATCCAACCCATGAGTTCCGCCACCCCGTCAGCACCCACTCCTTACCACACCGAGCCGCTTCTGATCGGCGACGAGGAAATTCGTGCCGGGCAGCACAAGGTCGTCCGCCTGCCTGTGGGCCAGTTACCCAGCGGCACGGAGATAGCCCTGCACGCGCACGTCTACCGCGGCCTCAAACCGGGACCGGGACTCCTGTTGCTGGGCGGCGTACACGGCGACGAGATCAACGGCATCGAGATCGTGCGCCGCTGCATCAAAAACGGTCTGCTGGATTCCATCGAGGCCGGCACCGTTATTGCCGTGCCCCTCCTGAATATCTACGGGTTCATCAACTTCAGCCGCGACGTGCCGGACGGTAAGGACGTTAACCGCGCCTTCCCCGGCACCACCAGCGGCTCGCTGGCCTCGCGGGTAGCGGGGGCCTTGTACAAATCTTTGCTCCCGTTCGTGGATATGGGCATCGACTTCCACACCGGCGGGCGGGGCACCTACAATTACCCGCAGATTCGCTACGAGGCGGCCGACGAGCGAGCGTTCGAGATGGCCGCGATTTTTGCCGCCCCCATCATGGTGGCCGGTAAGCCGCCCGCCAAATCGCTGCGCCGTGTCGCCCATAAGAACCTGGGCAAGTCCATTCTCACCTACGAGGGCGGCGAAAACCTCCGCTACGACGGCCTGAGTATCGAGCGGGCGTTGCTGGGGGTTCATCGCATTTTGACGCACTACGGGTTCATGCCCCCGGCCGATCCGCTGCCCGCAGTGGCCATCCGTCGGTTTAGCCGCAGCAGTTGGGTCCGTGCCGGGCGGGCGGGCCTCTTTCAGTGGTATAAATCGAGCGGCAACGTGGTACGCAAGGGCGAACCCCTGGGCGTTATCTGCGACCCCACCGGAGTGGCCAACGACAAGCGTATCCTGTGCCCCAAAAAGGGCTTCATCATCGGTCACGCCAACTCGGCCGTGGTCAGTCAGGGTGATGCGCTGTTTCACGTGGGTATTGCGGGGGAGGAGGAATAAGGGAGGGAAAGATTAGTAGTTTTTACCTGCGTGAGGCGCCTGGAGGGGCCGTCCGCGCAGCGGCGGGGTGCGTTAGCACCGAGCGAACAGCGAAGCCCGGAAGGTGCCGACCCCGGCGGTAGCCGGGGGCACGCCCAAATAATTTTGCTTGCTGGAAAACAATGCACGCGGAAATAACCTATTGCAGGGCAGCCATTCCCTTTGTGCGGCGACTGTCGGTCGCCTGGGCGCAAGACGCAAGATGTTGCGTCTCTACGTCATTTCCTTTTTTGCGGCGACTGTCGGTCGCCTGGACGCAAGATGTTGCGTCTCTACAATGATACCCTTAAATCCTTCATTCCCTCAATCCTTCAATCCTTGCCTACCTACCTCGCCCTTACCGACCACTCCGGCCATAGCCCCGAAAACTCTTTGTATGCGTTGCTGGCCGAACTGGCGCGCCACCCGGACTGCGAGCGGTTGCTGGTGGCCAGCCGGGGGAATGCCGCCAACGATGCCTTTTTTCGGGCCAATGAGGGGAACCGGGTTTACGCCGTGCCGGTACGAACTGATTTTGCTTTTCAACCCTCCGGTGAGCAATTTAGCACGGGCGGCGAGTGGGTGGAGATCGGTGATTTCGACGTGATCTTTTTGCGGGTGCCGCGCCCGGTGAGTACGGAGTGGATGAATCACCTGGTGAAAGCGGCCGCCGGCGCGATCGTTATCAACCACCCGGACGGCATCGAGCGGACGAGTAGCAAGGCTTACCTGCTCAACTTCCCGGAAATTTGCCCGCCCATCCGCCTGTGTCATTCGGTGGAGGAGGTGCTGGCATTTGCCGAACAATTTTCGCTGGTGCTCAAGCCGTTGAAGGACTACGGCGGCCGGGGTATCCTTAAAATAGACGGCGATAAGTTGGTGGCCGACGGAAAGGAACACGACACCCGCGCCTATCTGCAACGCCAGGAGAAATATCTGAAGGAGGAAGGTTATCTGGCCATGAAATTCTTGAAAAACGTGGACCAGGGCGACAAGCGAATCCTGGTGGTAGACGGCCAGATTATGGCGGCCAGCCTGCGGTTGCCGCCGGAGGGGTCGTGGATTTGTAACGTGGCCCAGGGCGGTAAATCGGTGGGTACGGAGGTGACAAAAGAGGAGATTGCGATGATCGAATTAATCGGTCCGGCCCTAAAAGCCGAAGGCATCCTTATCTTTGGGGCCGATACGCTGGTAAATGACGATGGCAAACGCGTTTTATCGGAGGTGAACACCCTAAGTATCGGCGGCTTTCCGCAAGCCCAGGCCCAGAGCGGCCGGCCCGTGGTAGCCCAAACGATCGAAAAAATAGTCAACTATGTCGCAACAGCCGACAACCACGCTGGATGAAGTCCGGTACGTTCTTGAATTCAACCTGGAAGAAACGCCTCCCGGCACGATCCGCAAATTCTGGCTCCGCATTACCTCTGACGGGCTGGGTAACCCCATCAATATTCCCGTCATGGTGGCGCGGGGCTTGCAGGAAGGCCCGATTCTGGGCCTGACGGCCGCCGTGCACGGCAACGAGCTGAACGGTATTTCGGTCATCCAGCGGCTGTTCAGCGAGATCGAACCCGAGGAATTGCGCGGTGTCATCGTGGGTATTCCAGTGGTGAACGTGCCGGCTTTCATCCGCCACACCCGCCGCTTTACCGACGGTACCGACCTGAACCACATCATGCCCGGCCGTGCTAACGGCACCGTGAGCCAGGTGTACGCTTACCGCCTGCTGGACCGGGTGATTCGCCATTTCGACTACCTGCTGGACCTGCATACCGCCAGCAGCGGCCGCGTAAATTCGTACTACGTGCGGGCCGACATGGGGAATCCCGTGGCCCGCGAATTGGCTATTTTGCAGAATGCCGATATCATTGTCAGCAACCCGCCCTCCGACGGCACGCTGCGCGGCGCGGTCAACGAGCTGGGCATTCCGGCAATCACCCTGGAGGTGGGTAACCCCAACACGTTCCAGCGCCGCCTGATCCGCAGCGGTATGGAGGGTATCCACAACGTGCTCTGCTACCTGGACATGGTGGACGACGAAGTGGTGCCGCCCCAGGAAGAAACCGTGATGTGCAAAAAATCCTACTGGATCTATACCGACCGCGGCGGCCTGCTAACGATGCACGTGGAACTGCGCGAGCGGGTGCAGGCAGGCCAATTGATCGCCTCCATCCGAAATGTGTTCGGAGAGCTGCTAACGGATTACCATGCCCCCGAGGCCGGTATCGTGATCGGCAAGAGCGTGGGTCCGGTGAACCAGACGGGGGGGCGGATTTTGCACCTGGGGATTGAGTAACGGGTGCTTTGAGCTACCATTGTTTTATGGAATGGCCGGCTCAAGTATAATAGAATTAAAGGTAACGGCAACATCATGTAGCTGGTTCGTGTGTAGCTACTACACCATGTAGCTGCTACACGTGTAGCAGCTACAGTTGTAAATTAAAACCCTATCTTTGTGAAAACAATGATATGGAGACTGCTTTTTACAACCGGGCAACTGAAAAAGAACGCATAGCGGACCTACACCAAGGGCCTGGTGCCAAATTCGGAGTGGTTTATGGAAGGAGAAGATGTGGAAAAAGCACTCTGCTTCAGCGAACGATGCGGCCGGTAGACATTTACTACTTGGCCGCCCCGGGGGAAGCAGTATTCCAGCGTCGTATACTGGCAGAAACACTGTCTGAAATTTTTCCCGGTTTCGATCTGCCGGAATATTCGAGTTGGCAAATTCTACTACTGTCTCTCAATCAGCGAGCGAATGAGAGATTTACGCTAATTCTAGATGAATTTCCCTATCTTATAAAAAGCGATGCTTCACTACCCGGTATTTTACAAGGGTTACTCGAAGATCGTTCCGCGCTAAATTACAACCTCATCCTGTGTGGTTCATCTCAGCAAATGATGGGCAATTTAGTGCTGGCCTCCACCGCTCCTCTCTACGGGCGCGCGGATCAAATTTTAAAAGTCCGGCCCCTAAAAGCCGGCTGGCTAATCGACCATTTACCGAATACCGATGCTAGAAGTTTGATTGAAGAATTTGCGGTTTGGGGTGGGGTTCCCCGTTACTGGGAACTACGTTCTTCTCATGAATCATTGGCAACTGCCGTTCGTAACATGATCATCAATCCTGTCGGGCTGCTGTACGATGAACCGATGAGATTGTTGCTGGACGACTTGCGAGACATCAATCAGCCAATAACTTTATTATCAGTTATTGCGGGTGGAGTTCACAAGCCCGTAGAACTAGGAAGCCGCTTAAAGAAACCCGCTTCGGATCTTACCCGTCCCCTCAACCGTCTTATTCAATTAGGGTATTTATTGCGGGAACGACCCTACGGCACGCGGCCCCAGGACAATATGAAATCACTCTACAAAGTAGATGATCCGTTTATGCGTTTTTATTATCGCTTCGTTTACCCCAACCTGACCATGATCGAACGGGGCCGGACCGATGAACTCTGGAAACTTATCGAGGGTAGTCTTCCCGGTTTTGTATCCCTTACCTGGGAGCGCCTCTGCGTTCTGGCCATTGCCTACGATGCCGTGGCGAAAGACTTTTACGATTGCGACCGCTGGTGGGGTAAGAACGTTCAGGGTAAGTTCATGGAGATAGACCTCGTGGCCCAGACCCCCGATAAATCCCGGCTGTTGGTAGGCGAATGTAAGTGGTCGACCGTCAAAGACGAAGCCGGACTACGCAAAAAATTATTCGCCAAAGCCCGCCTCCTACCCTTCTACCAGGGTCAGGAAATCATCACCGTCATCGCGGCAAAAGATTTTAGCGGACCGACCACGGGGCTGACGCTGGAACCGGCACGGGTGCTGGAGGTTTTGCGGCAGTAAGGTTGAAACAATTAGTGCATAAAATGCCGCACCCCCGTGGTCACCATCGCCATGCCGTGCGCGTTGCAGTAGTCGATACTATCCTGATCCTTAATGGAGCCGCCGGGCTGGATGACGGCCGTGATACCGGCCCGGTCGGCAATCTCCACGCAGTCGGGGAAGGGGAAAAAAGCGTCGGAAGCCATGACTGCCCCCTTCAGGTCGAAACCGAAGCGGCCGGCCTTGTCGACGGCCTGCTTCAGCGCATCTACCCGGCTGGTCTGGCCGCAGCCCATGCCGAGCAACTGGTTATTTCGCACCAGCGCAATAGTGTTGGATTTGAGGTGCTTGGCACACTTGTTGGCAAAGATCAGGTCGGCCGTTTCCTGCTCGGTCGGGGCTTTGGTGGTGACGACCGTAAAATCTTCGGCCGTTTCAATCCGGCGGTCGGCATCCTGGCGGATAACGCCATTGAGGAGGCTCTTGAAGGACTTGTCGCGCTGCTCCAAATGATGGTACTTTAACAGCACACGCTTCTTTTTCTTGCTTAATAATTCATAAGCATCTTCCGCGAAGGCGGGAGCGAGCAGCACCTCGTAAAACAGTTTGTCGATCTTCTCCGCCGTTGCCAGGTCGATGGGTCGGTTAGCGATGAGGATACCGCCGAAGGCCGAAATATTATCAGCGGCCAGCGCGGCGTGCCAGGCTTCCACCAGCGTGGGCCGCACGGCTACCCCGCAGGCATTGGTGTGCTTGAGGATAACGAAAGCGGGGTCTCCCTCCGCGAATTCGCCCATCATTTTAACTGCCGCGTCGATGTCGACGAGGTTATTATAGGACAGTTCTTTGCCCGCCAATTGATCGAACATGCTACTGAGATCGCCGTAAAAACGCGCCTCCTGGTGGGGATTCTCGCCGTAGCGCAGCGGGTGGCTCGTCATTTCACTCTCCTTGAAAGCGGGCAGTTCGTCGGCCTCATTGAAATAGCGAAAAATGGCCGTATCGTAGTGGCTGGAAACGGCAAAAGCCCGCCGTGCCAGTGCCCGCCGCTCGGCAACCGTGGTCTTTCCGTCGTGCTCGGTCAGCACGGTGAGCAGCGTTCCGTAATCTTCCCGGCTGGGCACGATCACTACATCGTTATAGTTTTTGGCCGCCGCCCGGATGAGCGCGATGCCGCCGATGTCGATCTTCTCGATGATCAGTTCCTCTTCTTCCGTAGTAGCCACCGTCTCTTCAAACGGGTAGAGGTCGACGATCACCAGGTCGATCTCCGGAATGTCGTACTTCTCCAACTGCCCGAGGTGATCCTCGTTGCGCCGCGCCAGAATGCCGCCGTGGACTTTGGGGTGCAGGGTCTTCACCCGGCCGTCGAGGATGGAAGGATAGGTCGTCAGGTCTTCTACCGGCGTCACGCTCACGCCCAGATCACGGATAAATTGCTCGGTGCCGCCGGTGCTGATGAGCCGGACACCGAGGCGATCGAGCTGCCGGACAATGTCGGCCAGGCCGTCTTTGTGGTAAACGGAAATTAGGGCGGATCGTATCGCTTTGTCGCGGGCCATGTCGGGGGAAGTTTGGTGGAAGGGCGCAAAGGTACGGAGGAAGCAATGATTGAATGATTGAATGACTGAATGATTGAATGACTGACCTTGATAAATCGCTTTGCGATTTGGAGAAGCAGCGCAGCTAATGACTGGTTCCCCCCCGGCCCCCCGAAGGGGGAGAATCGCGCAGTTAATCCTTCATCTCGAAAGATCGCTTTGCGATCGAGAGAAGCAGCGCAGCTAATCCTTCAATCCTTCATTCCCTCAATCCTTCATTCCTTCATTCCCTCAATCCGGAGTGGGGCGTGTCCGTCCCTGACGGGCCGGTCGGTCCCTTACAGGCTCGCTGTTCGCTCGGTGCTTCGCACTGGTCGCTCACGCGCCCACCTTTCAGGCACCTCACGCAGTGCCAAAGAATTAATTTTCAAAAAAGTCAACTACTCATTCGACCGACTTATCAGAACGTTCGTTCCAATACCCAGATTCAATAACGGAACGATCGTTCCATAAACCACACCACCATGAGTACCTTACAGGGAAAAGTAGCCGTCATAACCGGCGGCAACAGCGGCATCGGCTACGCCGCCGCGCAGAACTTCAAGCAACTGGGAGCCACCGTCATCATTACCGGCCGTGATGCGCAAAAAGTCAAAACCGCCGCCGCCGAACTGGGCGTGACCGGCATCACGGCCAATGCAAAAAACCTGGCCGCCACCGACGCCCTGGTAACACAAGTCAGAGCGGACCACGGCCATGTGGACGTACTGTTTGTCAACGCCGGCATCTTTCAGCCCGCGCCGGTGGGCCGGATCTCCGAGGAGATGTTCGATCACCAGATGGGCATCAACTTTAAGGGCGCCGTTTTCACCATTGAAAAATTTCTGCCCATCCTGCGTGACGGGGCGAGCGTGATTGCACTTTCCTCCGTAAATGCCTACACGGGTATGTCCAACACGGCGGTCTACGCCGCTTCAAAGGCCGCCCTCAACTCCTACGTCCGTACGGCGGCCACCGAACTGGCCCCGCGCCGGATTCGCGTCAATGCCGTCAATCCCGGGCCGGTATCCACGCCTATTTTCGGCAAAACGGGTATGCCCGAGGAACAGCTCAACGACTTCGCGGCCGCCATGCAGGCTCGTATCCCGCTCAAGCGCTTCGGAGAGCCGGGTGAGGTTGCTAAACTCGTCACCTTCCTCGCCTCCGACGACGCCCGCTGGATCACCGGTGCCGAGTATAATATCGACGGCGGGATTATCGTAAACCCGCTGGTGGGGTAGGATAAGGGATGAATGATTGAATGACTGACTGACTGAATGCGCCATATATACCGTAAAGACGCAACATCTTGCGTCTCCGGATGGCGAACCCCATCCGGCCTCGATGGACTGACCTCGAAAAATCGCTTTGCGATTTGGAGAAGCAGCGCAGCTAATCCCTGGTTTCCCCCCCGGCCCCCCGAAGGGGGGAGAATCGCGCAGTTAATCCTTCATCTCGAAAGATCGCTTTGCGATCAAGAGAAGCAGCGCAGCTAATCCCTCACCTCGAAAGATCGCTTTGCGATCATGAGAAGCAGCGCAGCTAATCCCTCATTCCTTCAATCATTCATTCCCTCAATCCTTCAATCCTTGAACGGGGGAAAATGGCGCGAGGCTAATTCTCTCACCTCGAAAGATCGCTTTGCGATCATGAGAAGCAGCGCAGCTAATCCCTCATTCCTTCAATCCCTCATTCCTTCGATCCTTCACCTCGAAAGATCGCTTTGCGATCAAGAGAAGTAGCGCAGCTAATCCTTGACTATTCGTACCTTGCACCGATGGCCCGCACCCGCGCATTCGACGAAGCCGCCGCCCTGGACCGGGCGATGAACCTGTTCTGGAAACGGGGCTACCACGCCACGTCGATGCAGGAACTGGTGGACGATATGGGCGTGAATCGCGCCAGTTTGTATGCAACCTTCGGGAATAAGCGGGAACTTTTCGATCTGGCCCTAGCCCGCTACCGCGACGAGAACAGGGCGGGCGGTGCGGCGCATTTCTGGCCGAACAGACCGACGTGCGCCGGGGCATCAGGGCCATGTTCAGTCGCGGGATCGAGGAATCGATTGCCGATGTGGATAACAAGGGCCTGCTTTATGGTCAATGCGACCACCGAACTGGCGTCCGGCGATGCCGAGTTGACCGCTCTGCTTTGTAGTAACCAGATTGCCTTCGAGCAAATTCTGTATGACTTCATGTTAGCCGGGCGCGAGCGCGGCGAACTGACCGACCGACCGGACCTGCGGGTACTGGCCGGTCTTTTTTATACCTTATATAACGGTATCAAAGTGCTCGGCAAAAATCGAGGGCGACCGGGCAAGTCTGCTTGCCTCCGTGGATGCGGCACTGGAACTGCTGGACAATTAGCCCCTTATGCTACGCTTTTGCCTCCTTGCCTCCTTTTCTCTGCTCTGCATCCTGGCCGCCGCGCAACCGACCAGTCCGGGCGTGGACCAACGCTGGTACGGTGTGGCCGAGGGGGCCTCGCCCGAGCGGCTGCGTGCCGACGTAAAGCGGCTGGTGGATTTCGGCACCCGCCACACCCTCAGCGACACTCTTTCCGACGTGCGGGGGATCGGCGCGGCCCGCCGGTCGATCAGGCGGAATTCGACCCGCATCAGTGCCGACTGCGGGGGCTGTCTGGAGGTCTACTTCAGCGCAACCTCGTGCCGGCCGACGGCAACCGCCGCATCCCCGAAGATACCTGGGTGGTGAGCGTGGTGGCCATCCAGCGCGGCACCGAGCACCCGAACCGCTACGTGATGATGAGCGGCGATATCGACTCCCGTGTTTCCGACCCGCTGGACGGCACCAGTGACTCACCGGGGGCGAACGACAACGCCAGCGGCATGGCCGGTACCCTGGAGGCAGCGCGTTTACTAACCAAGTTCAAGTTCCCGAACACCATTGCCTATGTGGGTCTCAGCGGTGAGGAACAGGGGCTATTTGGCGGTCAAGGATTGGCCGCAGCGGCAAAAAAGGACGGTTGGGACATTATCGGCATCATCAACAACGACATGATCGGCAACATCAGCGGCGTGGACGGCGTGATCGACAACACCAGTTTCCGCGTTTTCAGCGAACCCTACTACCAGGCCGATGACGAGCGCGAACGTATCTGGCGGCGGTTTTACGGCGGCGAGGTAGACGGCCCCAGCCGCCAGCTGGCCCGCTACATCGACCGGATGACCGACCGGTACTGCACCAACCTGGATGCCGAAATGATCTACCGGCTGGACCGCTTCGGGCGCGGGGGGCACCACCGGCCATTTAACGACGCCGGTTTCCCCGGGGTGCGCATGATGGAAACCCACGAAAATTATACCCGCCAGCACCAGGACCTGCGCACCGAGGACGGCATCGCCTACGGCGACGTGATCGAGGGCGTGGATTTTGATTACTGCGCCAAACTAACGGGCGTAAACGCCATTTGCCTGGCCGGACTGGCGGCCGCCCCTCCCCCCACCCCGGACCGTAATGATCGGCGGCGCGGTGGAACCCAATACCTACCTGCGCTGGGAGGAACCGACCGGCACCGCCAATCTGGCCGGCTACTATGTGTACTGGCGCAAGACCACCAGCCCCCAGTGGACCGAGCGCCGCTTCGTCCCGGCGGGCCAAACGGCCTACACGCTGGAAAACATCGTGGTGGATAACTTCTTTTTCGGCATGGCAAGCGTGAGCAAGGAAGGCAACGAGAGCGTGGTGGTGTTCCCGACCTCCCTGATTCCGCGCGGAACGCGGTAGCGCCGCTTATATAATATTTATTTTCTCCCGCCCGCAACTTTACTCCCGCCCGGTTCGACTACCCGATAGAAACCGCAACCCGGCATGAGTAACGACCCCTTTCACGAACAAGTCTGGCCCCTGCGCAACCGCCTGTACCGCATTGCCCTGCGGCTGGTGGGCGAGCCGGAGACGGCCGAAGACGTGGTACAGGACACCCTGCTCAAACTGTGGCAGCAACGCGACCGGCTGGCCGGAATCGGCAGTATCGAAGGCTGGTGCGTGCGCCTGGTGCGCAACACCGGCATCGACCGGACCCGCGATGCCTACCACCGCCGCCGTACCGATCTGGACCGGGCCGGTGACCGGGCCGACCCCCGGCCCGACCCGGCCGGCCTGCTGGAAATCTCCGACGAGCGGGACCGCCTGGACCGCCTGCTGGCGGCCCTGCCGCCCGACCGGCGGCTGGTCATCCAGTTGCGCGAAATCGAAGGCTATACCTACCGGGAAATCGCCCGACCGCCTGCAAATGAACCTCAGCCAAGTCAAAAGCGAACTCCATCGCGGCCGGAAAAGCCTGCGCGAAGCGGTGGAAAAAATAACGGAACATGAACGCTAACGAACGCGACGAACTGCTGCGGCGCTCCGCGCCGCCGAGACCACCCTGGCCGAAGAACAACGGCTGCGCGACTACTTCGCCCGCCAACCGGCGGGTGCGGACCTGCCGCCCGAGGCCGTACTTTTCGGTTACTACACCGCTGCCCGGCAGGGGCCGCCTGCCCACCGCCGCAGAAACGCGAATCAGGGCACGCCTGCGCAGCCGACCGCGCCGCTACCTGCTGCGCGGCCTGGCCGCGGCGGCAACCATCCTGCTGCTGGTGCTGGCCGTCAACGGCTGGCAGCGGACCCACTTGCCCGCAATCGGCACCTTCCCGATGGCGGAAACCACCGGCGAGAGCACCGTGGACTGGTCGCGCTACGAGATTACCGACCCCGAAGAAGCCGCCCGCGTGCTGGTCAAAAGCCTGCGCACCGTCTCGCAGGAAATGGCGACCGGTAAGGAAAAAGCCGCGCCGCTGCGCCAACTCAAACTACTATCCGACCCCCTCGACACCGCCGGCCTTCCTCAGTAATTCCATTCAAACCGAACGAACCAATGAAAAAGCTCCTCCTATTCGCCCTGTTTTGCCTGCCGCTTGCGGCTGGCACCCTGCGGGCGCAGGCGACCAATGCCATCGAAAAATATTTTAGCCAGTACCTCGAAGACGACCGCTTTTCCATCGTCTACATCAGCCCCAAGGTCTTTCAGCTCATCGACCGCCTCGACCTGGGGGACGTGGACGTGAAAGACAAAGACCAGGCGCTGGTCAAGGACATGGTAAAAGACCTGCGCGGTCTGCACATCATGAGTACCGACCGGGATGTGGTTAAATTCTACGCCGAGGCCCGCCGCCGCATCCCCACCAACGACTACGAGGTGCTGATGACGGTGCGGCAGGGCAACAAATCCAAGGTAGATTTCCTGATCCACGAAAAGCCGAACGGCATTATCGACGAACTGCTGCTGCTGGCAGGCGGGGAGGAAAGTTTTACCCTCATCAG
>CAVPZP010000008.1:0-29314 GCA_963710215.1 Lewinellaceae bacterium
ACCTACTTGGCGAAGTCTACCGCCACGTCATTATCGTCGACGATGAGGCAGAGGAAGCCGGCCACGATCATGGACGCGCCGCCCGTAACCAGCGCCCAGATGGCCTCGCCGCCGTAGACGTCGTTGACCAGGAAGTCGAGGATCGAGCTGGCCACGATCTGCGGAATCACGATGAAGAAGTTGAACACGCCCATGTAGTAGCCCATCTTGTTGGCGGGCAGCGAGCCGGCCAACATGGCGTAGGGCATCGACAGGATGCTGGCCCAGGCGATGCCGATGCCCAACATGGGCAGCACCAGCAGGTTGGGGTCGGCGATCACGTAGATCGACATCAGGCTCAGCCCGCCGATCACCAGGCAGATCAGGTGCGTGCGCCGCCGCCCCACGCGCCCGGCCACCCGTGCCAGCAGCAGGGCCGCCAGCGCCGAGACGCCGTTGTAGATGCCGAAGCAGACGCTCACCCAGTCGGCCCCTTGGTTGTAGAGCGCCGAGGTGGTGTCGGAGGTGCCGTAGATGTGACTCGTGACGGCCTTGGTGGTGAAGATCCACATGGCGAACAGTGCGAACCACGTGAAGAACTGCACCACGGCGACCTGCTTGATGGTGGTGGGCATGCGCACGACGCCCAGCAACGTCTCCCGGACCCCGTCGGTGAAGCCCTGCCGGGCCTGTTCACGGCGGAACTCCTCCATGTCTTCCGGCGGGTGCTCTCGCGTGCGGAGCACCGTCCAGAGCACGGCGGCGAAGAAGACCACACCGCCCACGTAGAACGACCACTTCACCGACGGGGGGATTTCGCCCGCCGGGGCCGTGTTGGCCACGCCCAGCCAGTTGGTGAAGACCCACGGCAGCAGGGAGGCCACCACCGCCCCCACGCCGATGAAGAACGTCTGCGCCGAGAAGCCCGCCGTGCGCTGCTGGAGGGGAACAGGTCGCCCACCCAGGGACGCGGATGGCTCCATCGAGATGTTGATCGACGTGTCGAGGATCCAGAGCATGCCCACGGCCATCCAGAGCGCCGACACGTTGGGCATCACGAACAGGGCCAGCGAGGCCAGCACCGCCCCGATCAGGAAGAAGGGCCGCCGCCGGCCCAGCGTGGGGTGCCAGGTGCGGTCGCTCAGGTAACCGATGATGGGCTGAACAAGCAGGCCGCGACCGGGGCCGCCAGCCAGTAGAGGGCAATCTCGGTGCACGCCGAGGGTTTCAAAGATGCGGCTGACGTTGGCGTTCTGCAGGGCAAAGCCGAACTGGATGCCCAGAAAGCCGAAGCTCATGTTCCAGATTTGCCAGAACGAAAGGCGGGGTTTTTGTGAACCGATGGAGGTGGTTTGCATGATCGTCGGGAAGGGGTGGTAAAGTAGTTTTCAATGCGGAAGAGCGCGAAAGATAGCAATAAGGCGGCTAACCGGCGAAAAAGTTAAGCAAACGGGTTTTTTTGAAAAACGGCCCCGTAGTTGAACTATTTTAGTGATAGTGGGTTATATAATTGTAACTAATTTGATAACAAGGTGTGCTAAACCAAGCGGCTCCGGCCGTTGAAACCTTATTAACTATATGGATAAATCGCACGCCGCAACACACGACATTATGAACAACCGTCAATTAAGCAGTACCTCCATCGTAGGAACCAAAGTAAATAACAACGAGGGTAAACACCTCGGTGATATTAAAGACCTGATGATCAACACCAACACCGGTGAGATCACGTACGCCGTTCTTTCCTTCGGCGGTTTCGGGGGAATGGGAGACAAACTGTTCGCCATACCCTTTCGAAGCATTTGAGGTAAACCGTGAAAACGAAACCTTTATGCTCAACATTATCAAGGAAAAGCTGGACAACGCCCCCGGTTTCAATAAAGACAACTGGCCGAGCAACCCTAGCAACGAATTTTTAGACAGCATCTACACCCACTACGGCTATACGCCGAGCTGGAACCGTAGCCGCCGACTGGAAATGGCCTAATAATCTCCTGAACACGACCACCGCACGGAACCACTGAAAACTACACCACTCAACTACAGTCACCTGAATGTGACGATCCCATAAACACACCGTGCGGCCCACTTGAAATCCATTGAAAGCACTTGGTTCTGACCTATTGCTTTTGACATCCGACCGCCCGTCGATCCACCCGGATCGTCGGGCGGTTGTTGTTTATGGAAACGGGGTCGGAAACCCAAGCACGCGTTAACGCCGCCCCGTGCCTAAGCTAATCAGTGGCTTTGTCCGTTATTACCACCGTGATACGATACCTTGCGGCCGGTGGATTGGTGGCGGCGGGCCTGGCCGGCCTGTTGGTACTCCAGTATACCTGGTTACTCGATTCATTACGGATGGAACGCCGCCGCCTGGATGAGCGCGTGGAAACCGTATTACTGCGCACGGCCCAGGCCATCGAAGGGGCGGACAGCACGCGCCTGCTGCAATTAAACAAGCTGGTGTTCCGCGAGCAGCCCAGCCCCGAGCGATCGGCCATCCAGGTGGAAAGCTGGCTGGATTCACTGCTGCGCTCACAGGTAGAATCGGTGGGCGGCGAGCCGCTGCCCTACGCCTACCAACTGCTGAGCGAGAACAGCGGCAACGCCGTGCTGGGCAGCGGAGATTTTGACGACCGGCAACTTTACGCCAACTACGCCCGCCGCCTGCGCGGCCCCCGCATCATCGGCTACTGCCGCTGTGAACTGAGTTTACTGCTGCAAGTGCCCGACCCGATGAAAGTACTGCTGGGCCGCCTGCGCCTGCAACTGACCGCAGCGGCGGCGGCCCTGATCTCGCTGCTGGCCGGGGCGGGGCTGCTTTTCTTCTACCTCAACCGCCTGCGCCGCCTGCACGCCGCCAAGGATGATTTCCTCAATCACCTGGTGCACGAACTCGAACGCCGCTCTTCTCCAGCCGCTCGCCGCTGCGCCTGCTGGAAACCGATCTACAAAAACAGCGCGACCCCGCTGAACTCCAGCAGCGTATCACCGCCCTCAGGGCCGACAACGAGCGTCTGCGCGAACGCGCCGAGCGAGTCCTCGATCTGCCGAACCGGACCGCCCCCGCCTGCAATTGCACGTACGGCACTTCTCGGTGGATGAGCTGCTACAAAAGGAGTTCGGCACTTTTCGGCGAAAAGTGGCCGCCGCCGGCGGCACCTACACCACGGAGATCACCCCCGGTCTTTACCTCGAATCAGACGCCACCCACTTCGCCGGCGTGGTCGGCAACCTGCTGGATAACGCCCTCAAGTACCAACCCACCGCCCCCCGCATCAAATTACCGTCACCGCCACCGGCCGCAACCTGCAACTGAGCGTGGACGATGCCGCCCCCCGCATCCCCAAAAAGCGCCGCCGCCGGGTGTTCCGCCGTTCTACCGCCTGCCCGGTCAGACCATCAGCGGCTACGGCCTGGGCTTGCACTACGTGCGCACCGCCGTCCGCGCGGCCGGCGGCCGCGCCCGGATCGAGGATAGCCCGCTGGGGGGGAACCGGTTTGTGGTGACCTATCCGCGTGCTTCGCCCCCCCCCCCGGTTTCTCCCCGGCCCCCCAGGTCCCCCGGCCCCCCGGTTTCCCCCCCGGCCCCCCGAAGGGGGGAGATCACGATATGAATACTCAATCATTCAATCATTAGCTGTGCTGCTTCTCCAAATCGCAAAGCGATTTGTTAAGATTAGTCAGTCAGTCAATCATTCATTAGCTGCGCTGCTTCTCCAAATCGCTAAGCGATTTATCGGGGTCCATCATTCAGTCAATCATTCAGTCATTCAGTCAGTCAGTCATTCAATCATTCAGTCAGTCATTCAATCATTCAGTCATTCAATCATTGCCAGATGCGCATCCTCCTCGTAGAAGACGACCCCACCCTCGGCCCCGCCCTTCAGGAATTTCTCACCGGCCAGGACTGGTCCGTCGATCTCGGCACCACCTTCGATCAGGGCCTCAGCCTCAGCCGCAAATTCCCCTACGACTGTTGCGTACTGGACGTCAATTCGCCCGATGCCAGTGGTTTCGATCTCGGCCGCGCCATCCTCGGCGGCGAGCGGCCGCCGGGCGTCCTCTTCCTCACGGCCCGCTCCTTCAAGGCCGATAAACTGCGCGGCTTCGAAACTGGGGGCCGACGATTACCTTACTAAACCCGTCGACGAGGACGAGCTGGTGGCCCGCATCCGCGCCGTCGTCCGTCGCGGCGGCACCTGCGCGATACCCCGCCGGAAATCACCATCGGGGCCTTCACCTTCCGCCCCGCCACGCTCCTGCTCGTCCACCCTCGCCTGCCCGATCGCCAGCTCACCGAGCGCGAAGGCAAACTTCTCCAACTCCTCGCCGAAGAGCGCGGCCAGATCCTGGATCGCGAGTACGTTCTCAAAACCGTCTGGGAACAAAACGACTACTTCACGCGCCGCAGCATGGACGTTTTCATCAGCCGCCTGCGCAAATACCTGGCCCCGGACGAGAACGTAAAAATCCGCAACGTCTACGGTCGCGGCTTCATCCTGGAGGTTTGATGGGGTAGACTCGATGGGTGTTTTCGGGCGTGCCCCCAGCCCTGACGGGCGTGGGGTCGGTGCCTTCCAGGCGCGGCTGTCGCCTTTTGGCCCTGCGGGCTGCGTCCCTGCGGGAACGCCCCGTCCAGGCACCTCACGCAACTAAAGGTCCGATGTGTACGAACTCAGGTTGAGGATATCCACATCCGAGCGGGGCGGCACGGTCGGCTAAGTTCCGGTACGGGCAGCTAAGCGTTGAATGTGGTTCGGCTTACTGGGGTAAGTTCGGGTTGCGATCAGACACGTTAGACCGTTAGCCGGCTTCGCCGGCCGTCTCGGACCTGGAGGTCCTCGACCCGAGCGGCGTGTACGATCAAACGTTAGACCGTTAGCCGGCTTCGCCGGCCGTCTCGGACCTGGAGGTCCTCGACCCGAGCGGCGTGTACGGTACATCAGACATCAGACATCGCGTTTTTACGGACATCTTATCTCCGAATGGCGGCAGCCATTCGGAGACGCCGGAAGGTATCGCGTCTCTACGGCCGGAACAAAATACTATACACTACCTCCACGTCCTCCCGCGATTCACCTCCTCCCTGCACCTGCCAATCTTCTACCTGGCGTAGCTGCTCTATCACCCACTCGGCGAGGGCTGGGCTGGGGCTGCGCTCGACGCGGAACTTACCAATCTGGCCGGCTACGTTGATGGTGAATAACAGGCGGACCCGCCCCGTAGGCAATTCCGTCGGACGGTCGGCCCGCAACGGATCCCGGAGGCGGCGGTAGCCGCCGGCGGGAGCACGGTGACCGGCTGCTTGTCAATAACGATGGAGGTCCGTCGGTAATCATCAGGGCCGGAGGGGCGGCTATCGGCATCCTCCTCGATCAATTCCAGCTGCAACAGCCCCGTATCCCGGGCGGGCAGGCTAACGGCCAGTTGCTCGTAGCCGTCGGTTTGCACCATCAGGTTACGGACGCCCCGGTCTACCTGCAGGCGAAAGTAGCCGCTGGAATCCGTGAATCCCCCACCGGCATCCCGTAAGGGTTAACGTGGACACCGGCGATCGGCTGATCGAACTCATCGGTTACCCGGCCCTCGATGTAGCGGGCGGCGGGGTTGTCGAGCGAAAAAGGGGCCGGGGTGCGGGTACGGGGAGCCACGGATGCCGCCACATTCTGCTGTTTCTCGGCCGCCCGGTCGGAAGTACCGACACGTACACCGTCGATGTAATAGTTTGTTGCCTCGGAACGGGAGCCGCGTACCGTAGATTGCCTGATCCTCACCGGTCGCCTCCTCACCCAGATCCGTGGCGGGTAGTGGTGCGGGGGAGAGGGAGGGCAGGGGCCTTGCAACCGTGGGCCGGGGCGGAGCCGCTCTCGTCGCCGCAGGTGCGGAGACGATCCGGTCAGGAGACGACGTAGCGGTGGAGGCGGCCGGTTGTTCGGAGGGACGAGCCTGATCGGTAGGCTGGTCGGCCGTTTCCACCACTTGCTCGCGGGCAAGCGTCTCGGTTTCGGCTGGGGCGGTTTCGGCTTCATCACTCGCAGCGGGCGGCGGGGGTGGGGGAGTGGTGCTCGGCTCGGGTGGCAGGGCGGGTGCCTCAGCCTGGGCATCAGCCAGGGAGGAGGCGGATTTATGTAACAGGTCGGTAGTGAAATAGAGGGTTGCGGCCGTGAGCAGGAGCAGCAGAGCGGCGGCGGCCGCCAACCGTAGCGGCAGGCGCCGGGCCGCCCCGCTTGCGTGCGGGCAAGCCCGCACGCAAACGACCGAGGGCGGCCGCGTGATCGTCCTCCGGCCGGGAGCGGTAGCCGCGCAGGGCATCCCCCACCAGTTCGTCCTCGCGGGCGGCGGTTTCCAGGCTACGCTCATCGGTGCGACGCAGGTCGCCGGAAATCCAGCGGCGCAGCAGGTCGATTGCGGTAGGTGAGGAAGAGGGGGGAGGAGGCACGGTGGATGAGGTTAGCGGCGGGAAAAAAGAAAGAGTTGTAATCATTGTAGGCGGCAACGCTAATCGCCGGATTTTTCTTCCAGGCAGCGGCGCAGGTTTCGGCGGCCGTTCTGGAGATGGGAACGAACGCGGCCGGTGGCGAGTTGCAGGGTTTCGGCTATTTCGCGGTACGAACGATCCTGGTAGTAGAACTGCCGGATACAGTCGCGCTGAAGATCATTAAGCTGCTGTAAACAGTCTTTCAGGTGGCGTTCGGTGGTGTCGGCGGGGTCCAGGTCATAGTCAGGATGCTCGGCGGCGGCGGATTGCATAAGGTCGCTACCGATTTCGTGGGCGGCGGTTTGGCGCAGGGGGTCACGCTTTTCACGCCGCAGTTGCATGAGGCAAAAATTACGCACGAAGGTGCGCAGCCACGCCCGAAAGGTTTCGATCCGTTGGCCCGGCAGCTTTCGGAGCAGTTCTTCAAATACGGCGGCCGTGGCATCCTCGGCTCGTTCGGTGGTGCCGAGGTAGTGGAGGCAGTTGCCGTAAATGAGTTCCAGGTAACGGTCGTAAAGCGGACTGAGGTCGGCGGGTTCCCGGCTGCGCTGGTACCGTTCCAGCAGCGCGGCATCGTCGGGCGGGTCGGCGGCGGTGATGGAACGGAAGAACTTCATTTAGAGGTCAATGACTGAATGATTGAATGATCTGCACTGATTGAATGATCATGAATGACCTGCGGTGAGGAATGGGGTTTGCGAGTGTGAATAGGGAATAGCGGCGAGCGTAATGATTGAGTTATTCTGCTATCTTAATCTCCTCCCCTTCGGGGGGCCGGGGGGGAAACAACGACTGACCTAGACAAATCGCTTTGCGATTGAGAGAAGCAGCGCAGCTAATAACTAGATAGCCGGTGCTGCTTCTCTCGATCCGGATGAACTCCGGCAGCGGGGCCGAAAAATTTTGGCTTTTCTCTGCGTGAGGTGCCTGGAGGGGCGGTAGCGTGCATTAGCACCGAGCGAACAGCGAAGCCCGCAAGGCACCGACCCCGCCCGTAGGCGGGGGCACGCCCCACCTCTTTGCCTACCCTACAAATACAAACGCAGCAGCTCTTCCAATCGCTCCGGGCTGAGTTTTAATTCCAGTTCGCCGCCGTAGGCAAAGCTGACGTGGCCGGTTTCTTCGCTGACGATGAAGGCGGCCACGTCCATCTTTTCGGTAACGCCCACGGCCGCCCGGTGACGCAGGCCCACGGCGGGGGGAAGGTTCATGTTTTCGGAGACGGGCAGGATGGTGCCCGCGTGCGTGACGCGGCCGCTTTCCAGCACCACGGCCCCGTCGTGGAGGGGTGATTCTTTGTTGAAAATGCTGAGGAGCAGCCCTTCGCTAAGTTCGGCATTGAGGGGGGTGCCGCCGGAGATGACAGTCTCCAGGCCCGCGCCGCGGCTGGCGATGAGTAGGGCACCGGTGCGTTTGCGGCCCATGTAGAGCATGGCGTTTTTGACGGTTTCCACGCTGGCGGCGGCGGCACTGGTGGCACCGCCGATCTCGCGATCGAGCAGGCGGTTCCACAGATCGGAGCGGCGCTGGAGCGTGGAATTGCCGAGCAGGAGTAAAAAGCGGCGGACCTCGGGCTGAAAAATGATGATGAGGCTAATAAAGCCGACCTCGAAAAAGTTATACAGGATGCCCGAAAGCAGGTCCATACCCAGCAAACTGACGAGCTGGTAGAGGACATACAGAAAAATGATGCCGATGAAGATGTTGACGGCGATACTGCCGCGCAACAGCTTGAACAACCGATAAATGAGGTAGCCGACGACGAGAATGTCGAGCAGATCCCAGAGGCTGATGGGCAGAAAACCGATCTTGATCAGAAAGAGATCCAAGGTGTATTTTTATTCCGGGGCGGCTGATTGGCGGGCCGTCCGTATCTTGCGCAAGTTATGCAAAGTTCCCAGAAACAATTCTTTTACCGGCTGTTGTTAGCCGTGTTGTGTGCCGCACCGCTGTTGCTGGCCGGCCAACCGACCGTACGCACGCTGGCCAACGGCGATAAGGTGATCGTGCAGTCCGACGGCCGAATGACCTACTTCAACGGCGATCTGGTGCCCGATTCGCTCCGTTACCCCGTCATCAAAGTAGCCATCGAACCCCTGGAGGGCGGCCCCGTGCGGCCCACCGAAGCCGACGTGTACCGCATAGCCGAGCGCCGCGCCCAGCTGGCCGCCGCCGCGGCCGAGCAGGCCGCGCGGCGCGCAACATCGGCTAAAGAGAACCTGGCCCGGATCGAGGAAGAACGGGCCGGACTGGCCCTGACGGCGAGCGAGGAAGAACGCAAACTGCTGGCCAAACGCCTGCGGCTGGCCGCCCGGATCCAGGTGGAGAGCGCGGAGGAAGCGCAGGCGGCGGCCGCCGCCGCTGCCGCCACCCGTGAACTGACGGGCAAGGGCACCTATGTGCAGGCCTATAATGAGGAACGGAGGCAACGCCGGGAACAGTCGGAAAAACGGTCGGAGCAGGTCGTGACCGGCCGCACCGAGTTGCTGCCCCTGCACCGCGAGACGGGTTTCGACGGTCTGCCGGCCGGGGCCGGCACGGCGGCGGCTACGCCGCCGGTGCGCCCTTGCGCGCTGGCTTTTGACGGGCCGGACCCCGAACTGGACGGCCGCTACCGCCGCCAGGGCGAGCGCGAGCTGTTGTTTACCCACACGGATGACCGCCTGCGGCCCTTCCTGAAGGACCGGGAATACCTGAGTTGCTCGGCTTTCCTGCACAGCACCGGCGGCTACCGCTACCTGACGCTGGAGTTCACCTTCGCCTACCCGAACGCGGCCGAGGCCTATGGCATGATCGAGAAAAACAGCCTGCTGACCGTGCGCCTGCTGAACGGCGAGTTCGTCAATTTCCGTTCGGGTACCCTGGCCACCGGCTCCTACAACACCCGCACGGAGCTGCTGACCTATTCCGTCTTTTACCCCATCGACCGTGCGCAACTGAGCCTGCTGAAAAACAGCGAGGTAGATTTTATCCGTGTATTCTGGAGTTCCGGTTTCGAGGAATACGAGGTGTACCGGATGGATTTTTTCCAGCGGCAGCTGGGTTGTGTGGACTAGGCGGCTCCGCAGGTAGTCTAAAGTACCAAACTGCTAGACGCGCAGCGTCTTATTAACTCCGAGGAGCAGCCCCCTCGTGTATGGCTCCGTGTTCCCTCAGTACCAGCCCTCTGCGGGAGAGGGACATCAGACGTCGACGACCCACGAAAACCGACATGCTAAAAACCCAATAGATTGGACAGCCTACTCCGTGTTCCCTCACCCCCGGCCCGGCTATTTGTCTGGGTCCCTCAACTCCAGCCGCCGCAGGGGATAGGGGTGACGCTGTGTGGTCCAATAACGTCACCCTTTTCCTCTGGAGAGGGGCCGGGGGTGAGGGATTGTGTACGCGTAGGCTTATACTCAAAGTACCAAAATCACCAAAGGCGAAGCCTTAATCAAAAGTACGGGCGTAGCCCCCTCCGCAGCTACGCTGCGTTAGTGCGCAGTGCTTCCATATCCCGCACCAAAATCTTGCCGCGGTTAAAGTAGATCAGGTCGGACTTGCGGAGTTCGTTAAGAACCAGCGTTACGGTTTGGCGGCTGGTGCAGGTGACGTTGGCGATATCCTGGTGCGTGAGGCTATGCTTAAGCAGCATCTCGAAGCCGATGCGCAGGCCGCGCTGCTCTACGCTCTTGCGGATAAAGTCGATAATGCGGGTACGGGCATCCTTAAAGATAAGACCTTCCAGGCGATCTTCAGCGGCGATAAGGCGGTGGCCGAAGACCTTCATCACGCGGCGGGCCAGATCGGCATTGCCGTACATCAGGCCCTGAAAATCAGCAATACGGACGGCAAAGATCACTACATCATCGCGCAATACGCGGGCAAATTCGCCCCGCTGCTGCTGACCAACCAAGCCGAGTTCGCCGAAAATGGCTTCGGGGTGAAGGAGTTGCTTGATGACTTCCTTTCCGTCTTGGTTGTGGGTGCCGATCTTGATGGCGCCCTTGGCGAGGAAAAACAGGTGATCGCAACTGTCTTCCGGGCGATAGATGAATTCGAAACGCTCCTTGCGCCGCTCTTCCATCATATTGGCCAAAGCAGTGCGCTCGGTGGAATTCAGGCAGGAAAACAGGGGGAAACTCTCGATCAGTTGTTCGCGGGAAGTAGTCATTATTGTAGTAGTTGTGATAGTTCAAGTGGAAGATGGCCGACAATGTTCGTCATCGTCCTTTCCTACCAGACACGGGAAATTGTGCTACCCCCCAAGCCGATGAACTATTTCTTTCTCAATAATCAGCTTTTGCCAAATCCTTTTCCAAAAACCGGCACCTTATCACTTGGACACCCATTTTTGGCACGGTCCTTGCCTTTAGCTTAGTGAGCTTGACGCGGCGATAAAAAAATCAATTTAGCTTTTTATCTATGCGTTTTCGTCTATCTTTGTCCTCGACAGTGCGAACAGCGTGGTCGTCGGCAAAAAAGGCAAACACACCGACACCACCATCAGTAGGTCCATCTTGACAGCAGCGCGGTTTTGTGGAAATCCGTGTTTTTCCGGGAGTTGGTAACGATCGACTCCCCGTTTTTCAAGAGGGCTATTTTACACCAAAGGACGTTTTTGTTAACCGGTCTTCTCCCCTTCGGGAAGGCTACCATTAAACAAAGTCCAAGATGGCAACGCACGAACACAAGAACACATCTCGTTTTGAAACCCTCATTTTGCTCGTCGTTCTGGCGGTAGGCCTCATCGGGGCGGTCCACTTTTCCAGTGGTGCTTCCTCCGACCAACCCTACGCTAACGAAAATTCGACAACGCCCAATGAGACCCTGGACGGCACTTATGTTTGGGACTAATACTCCCGATATCAGCCAACCGTTCTTCGCATGAGAAAGCTAAACTACGCAAACCACCGCCCCCTTTGGGGGTGGTGGTTTTGTGCTTTGGGATAAAGATTTCGCTAAAAAGTTGTCGGCTCGCTTGTAGCAAGTGCACAATCGCTACGGCACAATCGTTTATCTTCGTATATTTCGTCAAATTACCGCTTGTATGGAAACCTTTCGCCGTAAAATCGAACACTCCGCCTTCGGCGTCTGCGGTTATCTGGCCGATCGCATGGGCCTGACCCGTAGCCGCGTCCGTCTTTACTTTATCTATATTTCGTGTCTCACGCTGGGGTCGCCGCTTTTGCTTTACTTCTTTGCGGCGTTCTGGCTCAATCTGCGCAATTATTTGCGGGAGAGCCGGGCCAATATTGCGGCGCGTTGAAACGAGGACTCGAATGGCTGACCGCCATTCGGCGACGCAAGATGTTGCGGTAATACGTTGGCTCCGAATGGCTGACCGCCATTCGGCGACGCAGGATGTTGCGGTAATACGTTGGGTCCGAATGGCTGACCGCCATTCGGCGACGCAAGATGTTGCGGAAACGTGGCCCGAATGGCTACCGCCATTCGGCGACGCAAAATGTTGAGGTAATACGTTGGCTCCGAATGGCTGACCGCCATTCGGCGACGCAAGATGTTGCGTCGCTACTTGCGGGGTTTATCGCCGTTGTTTTGGAGAAATTCTTCGGCCAGATTCAGAAAATTGACCGCGCCCCGGCTGCCGGCATTCACCATCACCACGGGCATATGCAGGTTGGGGGCCTCCGAGATACGCGCATTGCGGTGGATAATGGTCTGAAACACTCGCTCGCCGAAGATTTCCCGCACCTTGTCCACTACCATATTGGCCAGGCGCAATCGCTGGTCGTACATCGTTAGCAAAATTCCTTCGATTTTCAGATCGGGGTTCAGTTGCTGTTGGACCAGTTTGATCGTATCCTGCAATTTTACCAGGCCTTCCAGGGCAAAGTACTCGCACTGCACCGGTATCAGCACGCTATCGGCGGCCGTCAGGGCATTGACGGTTACCAGCCCCAGCGAGGGCAGGCAGTCGATCAGAATGTAGTCGTAATCATCGCGGATCTTGTCGATCACACTGGTCTTCATCACGTCCTCGCGCCGGAAACGGTCCACCAGTTTCAGTTCGGCACCCACCAGCGCGATACTCGACGGCAGCAGGTGCAGGTTGGGCGTCTCGGTTTCATAGATCGCCTCCTGCGGGTCCAGGTCGTTCACCATGCAATCGTAGAGCGAGGTATCGGCATCGCCCTCCATAATTCCCACGCCGCTGGAAGCATTTGCCTGCGGATCGGCGTCGATCAGTAACACTGATTTTTCCAGAATTGCCAGCGACGCGGCCAGATTAATGGCCGTCGTGGTTTTTCCCACGCCCCCCTTCTGATTTGCGATTGCGATTACCTTCCCCATGGACCTTGTGTGTTTCAGTGCGCGAAAATACCAAAAATTGTTGGGTCAAGCGGATGGGTCACTATATAAGGTGTAGTACCGCGGCGTCGGGTCGGGTTTTGCTGCGGCAGATGGAGCGTGGTGTTGCGTTGGGCGTGTCGCCTCCCTGTCGGTCGCCGCCGGTCCCTTCCGGGCTTCGCTGTCGCTCGGTGCTACGCACGTCCCCTCCAGGCACCTCACGCGGGGCCGTGTACGACCTCAGGTCGATTACGTCCACGTCCAAGACGGCCGGCGCAGCCGGCTACTTGCAATACCTGCAGGCAGGACAGATTACTTCTCGGACGTAGACGTCCTCGACCTGAGCGACGTGTACGACCGGTATAAGTGTTTCCCCGTCAAATCGCACTCGCCTTTTATTAACAAACCTCCTACTTTGCAAAGCCGTTAATATCAGGGCCGCTAGCCATTGCCACTTTTGCAACCCACCCCATGAAACACACCGCGCTCCTTTTCTTTCTTCTGCTCATCATTCTGCTGGGTGCCTGCCTGCCCATCGACTGGTCGGCTCTCGGCGACAAGCTCAATCCGCTGCCGCGTTCCCCGCGCAAAGTGTACGAAAAAAACCTGCGCAAAAACCAACCCGACAGCACCTACCTCTGGCTGGGGGCCGCCGAACGTGCCCTCCAGACCGCCGCCCTGCCCGAGCCGCCCTTCCGGGAGCGCGGCCTGCTGACCGCCGACCGGCCGGAGGCCGTCGGCTACCGCTTCCGCCTCGCGGCCGGCGAGGCCCTGCGCTTCAGCCTGCTGCCCCCCTTCCCCGCCCGCGAGGTTTTCGGCGAGGTCTACCGCATCACCGGCACCACCGATTCGGTGGAGCAATTCGAGGAAGTCGCTTACTGGGACAGTACCACCTACCGGCTGGAGTTCGAGGCCCGGCGGCCGGGAGACTACCTGTTTCGCCTGCAGGGAAAACTCGGTACTACCATACCCTTCGATCTTTACGTGAATCGGTACCCGCCGCTACGATTTCCGGTGGCCGGGGCGGGTAACCGCGATATCCAGTCGTTTTGGGGCGCGGAGCGCGACGGCGGCCGCCGCCGCCACGAGGGGATCGATATTTTTGCCCCGCGCGGTACCCCCGTGGTGGCCGTGGCCGACGGCCGGGTGACCAGTGTGGGCAACGGCGGTTTGGGTGGGAAAACCGTGTGGCAGCGCGCCGGAGACCGGGGCATTAACCTCTATTACGCGCACCTGGATACGCAATTGGTCGGTTTCGGCCAACGGGTCCGGGTAGGAGACACGCTGGGTCTGGTGGGCAATACCGGCAACGCCCGCACCACCGCGCCCCACCTGCACTTCGGCATCTACGGCGGCTCCGGAGCGGTGGACCCGCTGCCCTTCGTCAAACAGTGGGCCGATGACCCGCCCGCCCTAACAGCCGATACTACCCTCCTCGGCGGCTGGGCCGAGACCACGGGTGCCGCCAATTTCCGCCCGCAGGCCACCACCAAAAGTACGCCGCTGGAGCAATTGCCCGCCGCCACGCCCGCCTGGGTCATCGCGGCGCAGGCCGCCTACTGCCGCATCCGCCTGACGGACGGGCGAACCGGATACGTCGCCGCCTCGCTGTTGCGGCCGGCGGCCGCGCCGCCGGTGGAAGAGGTGCGGGTGGAGTTTTGACGAGTTGTACCGCTCGGCCGGATTCCGACGCCCGCGTCGGGTACGCGAATGCGTAATTGCGCCCCGCTCGGCGGATCCCGATGCCCGCGTCGGGTACGCGAATGCGTAATTGCGCCCCGCTCGGCCGGATCCCGACGCCCACGTCGGGTACGCGAATGCGTAATTGCACCCCGCTCGGCCGGGGATCCCGACGCCCACGTCGGGTACGCGAATGCGTAATTGCACCCCGCTCGGCCGGGGATCCCGACGCCCACGTCGGGTACGCGAATGCGTAATTGCACCCCGCTCGGCCGGGGATCCCGACGCCCGCGTCGGGTACGCGAATGCGTAATTGCGCCCCGCTCGGCCGGATCCCGACGCCCACGTCGGGTACGCGAATGCGTAATTGCGCCCCGCTCGGCCGGGGATCCCGACGCCCACGTCGGGTACGCGAATGCGTAATTGCGCCCCGCTCGGCCGGATCCCGACGCCCACGTCGGGTACGCGAATGCGTAATTGCGCCCCGCTCGGCCGGGGATCCCGACGCCCACGTCGGGTACGCGAATGCGTAATTGCACCCCGCTCGGCCGGATCCCGACGCCCACGTCGGGTACGCGAATGCGTAATTGCGCCCCGCTCGGCCGGGGACCCCGACGCCCACGTCGGGTACGCGAATGCGTAATTGCACCCCGCTCGGCTATTCTACTCTCACCTTTACTCACGGGGTTGGGAATATTCCCGCGATCCGGGGATTGCGACCCTTATATTTACCGGCGCAGCGTGCTGCGGCCCGGCCCGCGTGAGGTGCCTGTAGGGGCGTTAGCGCACGCAGTGCCGAGGCGAATGCCGAAGCCCGCAAGGGACCGACCCGACCGCCAGGGAGGGGCACGCCCGAAAACACTGCCGAAATCCGACTTTCGCTAGCCTGTTACTCCACAACCGGTCTTTGACCACCGCGAAAGGTCATTGAGTAGCAAGCGTGCCGTAAACCGCTGATCCGGCCCGCTAATTTAACCTGTTTTACTTATCTTGACCGTTCAAAAGCAATAAACCATTACCGATGAACCGAAGGAAAGCCATTCAGAACAGCCTGCTGACGCTGGGAACGTTGGCCCTGAGCAGTGCCGTGCGTGCTACCGATGCCGCCGATCTGGCCGCCGGGGCGGCGGGGAAGACCAACCACAGTACCTGCCGCTGGTGCTACCAGGATATTCCGCTGGAGGAACTGGCCGACCGGGGCAAGCAGATCGGGCTGAAAAGTATTGAATTGACCACGGTGGACGAGTGGCCGCTACTGAAAGAACGCGGCCTGAACTGCGCGATGGGAACGCTGAAAGAATTCAGTATCGAGGAGGGCTGGAACGACCCGGCTAACCACGAGCGGTTGCGGGCGAATTATACGCGGGCGATCCGCGATGCGGCCGATCACGGCATACCGAGCATGATTGTAATGAGCGGTAACCGCCGCCGGCTGACCGATTATGAGGGGATGATCAACTGCGCCAACGGCCTGCGGCCGATGGTAAAACTGGCCGAAGAGGCGGGCGTGACGCTGCAAATGGAGCTGCTGAACAGTAAAGTGAACCACCCCGATTATATGTGCGACCGAACGGAATGGGGCGTGGCACTGGCCGAAATGATCGGTAGCGACCGCTTTAAGTTGCTGTACGATATCTACCACATGCAGATTATGGAGGGCGACGTGATTGCAACGATTCGCAAGTACCACAACTACATCGGTCATTACCATACCGGCGGCGTGCCCGGCCGCAATGAGATCAATGACACGCAGGAGTTAAACTATCCGGCCATTATCCGGGCAATCCACGAAACGGGTTTCGAGGGTTACGTGGCCCAGGAGTTTATTCCTACGGCGGCGGATAAGCTGGCGTCGCTACGGGAGGGGGTGGAGATATGTACCGTTTAGAGGACTGATTTACCGGACACTTCGAAGTTTGGCAACTTGCCGCGTGCCACGTTTTTTTCACGTTTTCCTGAGATAACTGGCGATGAAGTCGTCAAAAAAGCCCCGCAACAATGCATTGTCGCGGGGCTTGCTCGTGTATATTTACCGGCCGAAATAAAAACTCAGTATTTAGTACAAGTACTGCAATGCTACGCGGTCGTAGAAACCGAACTCACCATCCTCGCCGCTGCCGAAACAGGAGAGCATGACCGAGTTGGCATCGTAACCGGTGGGCGTGCCGGGGATGTGGTTGGCACCGTCGCTGCCGGAACCTTCGTTGACGTTCTGGCCGCAACTCTGGCGGCTGAAAAAGTCGGTATGGCGCAGGCCCACGGCGTGGCCCATCTCGTGGGTCATGACGTGCTCGATGGTGTTGAGGTCATAGTTGTCCATGCCGCGGTAGATTTGGATCCACTTGAAGGGGTTGCCGCCGGAAGGGAAACCGGCCTGACCGCCCGCGCCCGATTGGTTGGGCTGGCGGTAAACCACCATATCGGCGTTGGTGCTGCTGGAGTAAGATAACGAGAACGTGAGGTTGAGGTTCAGTGCGTTGTAGTTGTTGACGGCCCACTGGAGGGAAGTCCTCATGTTGTTGGTGAGACCGAAACCGCCGCCGCCGGTGTAACCGATAACGGTGACCGTTTGGGGGCTGACCAGGTTATTGGTGCGGTACTGCTTCTCGCCGGAGGCGACGAGGCTTGTGAGTTCTTCCAGTTCGGTTTTGCTGACGGAGATACAACCGTCGATGAGCAGGCGGTCTTCGGAAGTACCGTCGGGGTAGGTATCGACGGTGCGGGTGATGCGATCCAGGCTGATGGTGTGGGACACGACATCGGCGACGATGGCGTCACCGAAATCGAAATCCGGCAGCCCGGTGTGGCCATCCTCGTTGTCATCCAGGATGAAGGAGGCGGGCAGTGCGGCGGGGCCGAGATCGGCCACGGCGGTTTCGCGCTCGCAAGCGCAGAATACGGATAAAGCGAAAACGAAGGAGCAGACCCAGAGGGTACGCTTGGTGTAGTGGGTGTACATAATCGGAATTTGAAAGAAGTGAAGTAATAATTACCGCGCTAAGCGGACATCGGAAGCCATGCCCCCATACCGTTCGCGACCGGATATAGAAATGGTGTTCCGGTGCCGTCGATAGCGCGGCGCGGATGATGAATTAGACCATACTATTGACCCGGTCAATCGAGACGATAGACTTACGGGCGGCAACGAGCCGGTCCGGTGCCAACCGGATCGGCCGGTAGCAGTGTCAGTACAAAATGTGTTTATAAAGGGGTAGGGGCCGGGGCGTTAAAGTAACGCAAACGGAGCGGCCCGCCTGCCGTAAGCGGAGTGAATCCGCGGGCGGGGGGAATAAAACAGACCAGGGTAGGTCGGTGACCGGAAAAACGGCTACTTTCGCCACTGGCTCAAAGAGCCAAACGAAAGGTTCCCCCCCGGGAACCGTAATTCTGCCATTGTCACAAAGGCAAATATAGTAATTCACCGAATATCCAGGGAGTTTTTTCTTAAAAATCGAAAAAAAATGGAACGCCCTTTACGCCGGGCAGATTTCCAGCCCCGGGGTAGCACCATGTTTAACGCCGCCAAAACCACGGGCACGGCCCGCCAAATCCACCACCACCTTGCACAAGATCGCCTCCGTCCACGTCTGGTCCGAAGACCTCAATCTTTCCCGGCCCTACACCATTGCATTCAGGACCATCAATTCCGTACAAGCTTTTTATGTACTGCTACGCCTGGAAGACGGGACCTACGGCGTGGGGTCGGGCAACCCGTCAAAGCTGGTGACGGGCGAGGATTTTGACATTAGCCTGCGCCGCATGCAAGCCGAATTGCCGGCGCAGTTGATCGGAGCGGACATTCGGGCACTGCCGGCGGTGAGTTATCGGCTCGGCAAATTATGGGCCAACTCGCCCGCCGCGCGCGCGGCTATCGACATTGCCCTGCACGACCTGCACACCAAAAGACTCGGTATCCCACTGCTGGATTATTTCGGCCGCGCCGTGCCGGATTTGCCCACCTCCATCACCATCGGTATCAAGGACACGCTGGAGGAAACCCTGGAAGAAGCCAGGGAATACCTGGACCGTAACTTTCGTCACATCAAACTCAAAATCGGGAAAGACCCGGTGGCCGACGCCCAAACCTGCCACGAACTGATGGCCCTGATCGGCAAGGACGCTTACGTGCGGGTGGACGGCAACCAGGGCTACACCGCCGAAGACCTGGATCACTTCGTGAACGCCACCACCGATCTGGCCCTGGAACTGATCGAGCAACCCCTGCCCGTGGGCCAGACCGACGAGATGCGCCGCCTGCCCGCCAACCTGCGGACCCTCTCGGCGGCCGACGAGGATCTGCTATCGACCGACGACGCCTTCGACCTGGCCTGTACGCCCGTGCCCTTTGGCATATTTAACATTAAATTGATGAAGTGCGGCGGCCCCGCCGCCGGGCGGCGGATCGGTCAGACGGCCGCCCACGCGGGTATTCAATTGATGTGGGGCTGCAATGATGAAAGCCCGATCAGCATTGCCGCCGCCCTGCACACCGCGCTGTCGATGCCGAATACCAAGTTCATCGACCTGGACGGTAGCCTCGACTTGGCCGATACCCTGGCCGAGGGCGGTTTTAGCATTAGCAATGGCATCATGTCCATCCTGCCCGACCGCCCGGGTCTGGGCGTGAGCATGAGTAAGAGTGTGCTGGAAAAATACGCCTGAACGATCTCAATCGGCCAGGGTCACCGGTCCGGGCGGCAACCCTGCTACATCACCGAGAGGTAGTGGGGGAACATCTCGCGCCACAGCGGCCAATCGTGTTCTACCCATCCGCGCACGTCCAGCCAGTGGTCGATGCCCTTGTTGCGGAGTATTTGCGAGAACTGCAGGTTGTCCTTCAGGCAGATGTCCCATTCGCTGGTGCCGAGGATGACCTTGATGTTCCAGATGGCCCAATCCTGCATGTTAGGAACGAACTCCACGGGGTTGTTGAAGTAGACATTTTCATCGTGGAAGCCGCCCATAAAGCTACTGATGTCGTAGGCCCCGCTCATGCAGATCAGGTGGCTGACCATTTCGGGGTGGCGGAAGGTAAAGTTGGTGGCCGAAAACCCTCCGAAACTGGCCCCGGCCATGGCCACGCGCCCCGTGCCGCCCCGGTGGCGGATTTGCGGGATGAATTCGTGGAAGAGAAACTTATCGTACTGCACGTGGCGGCGCACCTTCTCCCCGGGGTGGATGTTGCGGTTGTACCAGCTCTCGTTGTTGATGCTATCCAGACAAAAGATCTGCACCAGCCCCTGCTCCACGAACCAGCGGACGCTCTCGATCAGTTTGAAATCTTTGGCTTCGTAGTAGCGGCCCAGCGTGGTGGGCAGCAGCACCAGCGGGTAGCCGCGGGTACCGAAGGTAATGAGGTCGATCTCGTGGCCGAGGTGGTGCGAGTAAAAGCGGGAGTGTTGTTCGTGCATATCGTTGCCGGGGTGTGGTTAGCGTAGGACGGCAAAGGTAAACGGTTTGGGGGATTTGGAGGGCGGGAATGGTGTAGCGCGGGAGATCGGACTGGTCAGAGCCGGTATTGGATGCTTAGGTAGGCGGCGTAGCGGTTGGTGTTAGCTTTCGTAGTTCTGGTATTACAGCCGGCAAAACCACAAGTCTCACGTTGGATAGTAAGTGGGGGCGCCCCAACCGTTTGGCAGACGGATAATCCTACGCCAACGCGGGGAGTCAGGAAATAAAGTACATCGACTCCGGCGGCTAATTCCCAGGAAGATTGATAATTGACGATATAGCTATCTTCGGAAATATCCTCAGTGCTGGACCGGCCGGTCCGTCGATTCCTAAAACGATATTCTTCCGTGACGGTCCATTCCGCCGGTTGATTAACCGATAAAATTTGATATTCCGTAACAATTCGGTTATTTACCTGTGACCATAGGTTATTATTTAATCTAAAATAGGGGCGAAAAGCAAATCTGTTAGCACTAATTTCTAATCCTGCGTCAATACCGATATCGATGCGACGAACGTCGTAAATGTCATACGAAGTAATCGTATGGGTTGGTAAATGACCAAGCGTATAATTATGGGTGGAACTAATCGTGCTAAAATTAGCATAAGCGTAATGTAGTCCACTAAATACTGCGAGCCGTTTATTTAAAAAGTGAGCATATTCTACACCCGCTACTATGGTAGGGCCGTCTTCTTCGTATTTCTCCCCGCCGATAGGTTCAATGAGTCCACTGCGAAGGTTAAAGCGAAGATTGCTATCCTGAGCAATAAGGGGCAGTAAGCATAGTAAGAGAAGGGAAATGATGAATAAAATACGGAGCATATTATTTTATTACGCAGTGAAGTTAAGGTGATTTTCCAGGGTGTATATATTAGTTAACAGGTTAACGAATCAGAAAAGTCTGCCCTAACACTTTTAATTAGTACTGATTTTTTGGCGTGTCCCGGCCGATGGCCGGGCCGGTCCCCTATAGGCTCGCAAGTCTGCTCGGCCGCTGCGCGTCTCCTTCCTCCGGGCCGGGGCAAGCCCCACCCCTGCGTCGGCCCTTCCGGGCACCTCACGCGGGGGGCAAGAAATGAAGGATGGAAGGAAGGAAGGTTGAGAAATGATGGTTTGGATCATGAAATTTTGCTCAACCTATCTCATTCCTTTTGCCCCATGTTTTGTAAGCCGGGGCAAAGGAAACCCAGACGATTCGCCGGGCCGGGGGAGAGGTCTCAAGAAACAGAACACAAAACGTCACCCCTCTCCCGGAGGAGAGGGGCCGGGGGTGAGGGCGCGCGGCGTGGTACGAGCCAAGCAACGTCACCCCTCTCCTTTGGAGAGGGGCCGGGGGTGAGGTCCCAAGAAACAGAACGCAAAACGTCACCCCTCTCCCCCTGGGGAGGTGCCGGGGGTGAGGGCGCGCGACGTGGTACGAGCCAAGCAACGTCACCCCTCACCTTTGGAGAGGGGCCGGGGGAGAGGTCTCAAGAAACGGAACGCAAAACGTCACCCCTCTCCTTTGGAGAGGGGCCGGGGGAGAGGTCTCAAGAACGGAACGCAAAACGTCACCCCTCACCTTTGGAGAGGGGCCGGGGGAGAGGTCTCAAGAAACAGAACGCAAAACGTCACCCCTCTCCCGGAGGAGAGGGGCCGGGGGTGAGGGCGCGCGACGTGGTACGAGTAAAGCACCGTCACCCCTCTCCCGGAGGAGAGGGGCCGGGGGTGAGGGCGCGCGGCGTGGTACGAGCCAAGCACCGTCACCCCTCTCCTTTGGAGAGGGGCCGGGGGAGAGGTCTCAAGAAACAAGCGAAAAACCCTACTTCTCCAAACATTTTATACCCCTATCTCTGCGGGGATTGGGACAATCAACGCAGCTTATCGCCAATCAAGAATCTATTGCAGGAATCGCGACCGGAGGTCACACCCATCGCATGATCGAAGGTCACTTACCCTGCATACGATACTCAATCATTAGCTGCGCTGCTTCTCTAAATCGCAAAGCGATTTATCGAGGTCAGCCCTTCAATCCTTCATTCCCTCCATCCTTCATTCCTTGTCAAACGTTCGTCGATCACCACTCACCTTTCCTCGTTAAAAGTAGGCGGGATAAAATAAAAGCGGCATCTTGGGAAGACTTTTTCGCACAACCCCGCCCGGACAAGCGATGTGGAGGGGCGGCCGACCGCCAGGGAGGGCGGACGCGCAGCGGCCGAGCGAACAGCGAGCCCCGCAACGCAGCGACCCGGCCCCGCGCTAGCGGGACGGGATGGCCCCACCCCCGGCAACCCTTACTCTGACCCCCCACGACACGACCCGAATCAGCACCCCCAATGGCAAACGACGAACAACTGGAAACCGGCACCTACGAGATCATCCGCCACCGCCTGGAGGCCCAGGCGACCGAGCTGCGCGCGCGGATGCAGGCCCTGAACGACCTGCGCAAGGACATCTTCGGCGGCGCGGAAACCAAACTGCTGAGTACCGACCGCGTGACCACCGCTAATTACTGCACGGCGCGTGACCTGACGGCCGTGGGCGATCTGGCCTTGCTGGGCTATAACGTGAATGTGGGCCTGCGCGAGGGGATAAGAATCAGCGATGTGTTTGCCGTGTACGCTTACCGGGACGGGAGTTTCAAGGCCCTGCCCGAAGCAACGCTGCTGACCGACCCGGATTTTGTGACCGATTTTACCAACCTCTACCGCTACTACAAGGAGGCGGCTTTTGCGCGGTTCGAGCGGCGGGGGCGTAACGTATATATGGTCTTTCACCTGACCGACAAAAAGGTGGACGTAAAGGCCCTGAAGTGGCTGCTGACCGACGGCAAGCTGACGTACGTGGATAACCGCAGCGAGCACGAAATAGCCCCGCCGGCCCAGTACGAGTTCCGCTGGAAAACGGCCGGCCGCGACGAACAGCGCAGCGGCCGCCACCCCCACGTGTCCATCCTGGACCGCGTGTTTGTGGAAACGGTGGGCGGCGACCTGACCATTAAAGTAGAGGACAATACCGACGATGGACGCGGCATCTACGCCGAGCCGGTGGAGTACCCCGACCAGACGCTGGACGACGCGGAGTTTGCCTACGCCGACCTGGGGAACCTGATCGCGCTGCGCATCCGGCCCTACCAGGAGGAGGCCCGTTATTTTGTGTTCAACGAGAACATGCAGACGGTGCGGCGGATCGAAGCCCTGGCGCGCAGCGGCGTGCTGCTGCCCGAGGGTCATGGACTGATCTTTGCCAACGGCTACTACCTGCAAACGGGCGAGTTCAAGGTGTTCGAGCACCAGCCGCGCGAGATGCGGTTTCACCAGCGCCACGCCGCGCCCAACGGCGAAGACTACCTGTTCGTGTTTACCGACGACCGCGAGGGACGCTACACCCTGCTGCCCTACAACATCATCAGCCAGCAGGTGGCCACGCCCATCCAGTGCAACGGCTATACCCTGCTGCCGGCCGGCGAACTGTGCTACTTCGGGGCCGAGGAAGAGGCCACCAGGCACCACGTGATCCAGGTATGGCAGACACCCTTTACCGATGCCGAGCGCGAGGTGAAGGTGGGCAAGCCCGACCACTACCTGGCCAAGGTGGGCAACAAAAACATTGTGCGGGCCATGGCCGAGGTGCAGGAAATACTGACCCTGACCACCAAAGAAGACTCGTACGGCAACCTATACGACGAGCTGGTGCGCCGCGCCACCACCACCCTGGACGCCCACTACTGGCTGGACCAGGAGGCCGCCGCCGACCTGGCCGCGCCCCTGCGCGAACTGCGCACCACGGCCGAGACCGCCATTGACGAGTATGAGCGCAAGGAGGCCGCCCGCCGCCGCGCCCTGGCCCGCCAGGCCGAGGTGACCGAACGGCTGACCGCCGCCGCCGACCGCACCCGCCGGGCCACCTTTAGCGACATTAACGATTTTGTGGTGCTGCTGACCGAAGTGCGCTCGCTGCGCGGAGCCATTGTGGAACTGTCGGAAACCAAATACACCGAACCCGCCGCCGTGGCCGCGCTAGACGAGCGCGCCGCCGCCCTGGCCGAGCAACTGGCCCGCGCCTGCACCGAATGGCTGCTGCGCGATGACGCCCTGACCGGTTTTACCGACCGCATGGCCGCCCAGGAAACCCGTCTGGAGACCACCGAAACCGCCCGCGCCGTGGCCGAGGTGACCGAGGAACTGGAACAGATCAGCGCCGACCTGGAACTGCTGACCCAGGTGGTGAGCAACCTGAAAATAGACGACGCCACCCAGACGACCGCCATTGTGGAGCGGATCTCCGACCAGTTTACCGGCCTGAACCGCCTGCGGGCCGCCGCGAAGCGGCGGGCGGGCGGCTTTGCCGACACCGAAGCCGGAGCCGAATTCGCCGCCCAGCTGCGGCTGCTGGACCAGGCCACCCTCAATTACCTGGACCTGGCCGACACCCCGGAGGCTACCGACGACTACCTGACGCGCCTGATGGTGCAACTGGAAGAACTGGAGGGCCGCTTTGCCGAGAGCGAGAGTTTTATCGAAAAACTGGCCGAGAAACGCGCCGAGGTCTACGCCGCCTTCGAGGGCCGTAAGAACAGCCTGACCGAGGCCCGCGACCGCCGCGCCGCCGGCCTGGAGGCCGCCGCCGACCGGATCGTGAAGGGGATCAGCCGGCGGGCGAACGCCTTCAAGACCGAGGCCGAGATCAGTGCCTATTTCGCCGCCGACCTGATGGTGGACAAGGTGCGCGACCTGGTGCGCCAATTGGAAGACCTGGGCCACGCCAACCGCGCCGGCGAACTGCAGGCCAACCTGAAAACGCTGCGCGAGGAGGCCGTGCGCCAACTGACCGACCGCAACGAACTGCTGGAAGACGGCGACCGCATCATCCGCCTGGGCAAGCACCGCTTTGCCGTGAACCGCCAGCCGCTGGAACTGACCGTGGTGCAGCGCGAAGGCCACCTATACTATCACCTGACCGGCACCCATTTTTATACCCCACTCAATGATCCATCCGTACTGGCCACGCGGCCGGTCTGGGGCCAGGCCCTGATCTCCGAAAACCGCGCGGTGTACCGGGCCGAGTACCTGGCCTATTCCTTATTGCAAGAACTGCGCGGCGAGGACGTGCCGGATGAGGAAGCACTGGCCGCCCGGGTCACCACCGCCGCCGGCACCCGCTACGAGGAGGGCTACACGCGGGGCGTACACGATGCCGATGCCGCCAAAATACTGGCGGCCCTGCTGACCATTGACCGCGAACTGGGACGGCTGCGCTACCGCGCCGACCTGCGCGCGGCGGCCCTTTACTGGTGGACGCAACTGCTGGACGAGGACACCCGCGCCGCCTGGAAACACCAAACCGACGGTGCGGCCGCCGTGCTGGCCGTATTTCCCCACAGCCGCGAGGCCGATTACCTGACCGACCGCCTGGCCGCCGCGCTGGCTGCCGACCTGTCCGCGCCCGATCTTTACCCCGAGCTGGATGCCGCCCGTGCCGCCGCTTACCTGCTGGAAGAACTAACCGACCCCGCCACGGCCGAAGCACCCACCCGCTCGCCCGCCGCCGCCGAGTTGCACGACGATTTTCTGGCCCACTTGAAAAAAAACCGCTCCCTGACCCGCTTCCGTCAGAGCCTGACCGACCTGGCCGAGCGCACCCCCGCCCGCCTGCAACTGGTGCGCCAGTGGCTGCGCGCCTATGTGGCCGCCACCCCGGCCGCCCCCGCCGACCGGCCGGTGCTGGAAGAAACCGCCGTGAGCCTGCTGCGTACCACCGAACCCGTGCCCGCGCCCGAAGTCGCCGCCCGCTCGCGCCGTGAACTGACCGACCTGCTGGGCGAACACGAGGCCAGGGTGGGGGAGAGCGGTACCTACCAACTGGACTACCACGAGTTTACCGAGCGGCTGGCCCGTTTCGAGGAGATGAGTGTGCCGCTGTTCCGCCAGTTCCGCGACGTAAAACGGGAATTGAGCAAAGCCTTCAGCGAGGAACTACGGCTGGAAGAGTTTAAGCCGCAGGTGCTGTCGTCTTTCGTCCGCAACCGCCTGATCGACGAGGTATACCTGCCGCTGTTCGGTAACAACCTGGCCAAACAGATGGGTACCGCCGGCGCGGATACCCGCACCGACCGCATGGGTCTGCTGCTACTGATCTCGCCGCCGGGCTACGGAAAGACCACCCTGATGGAATACGTGGCCGATCGGCTGGGGCTGATCTTTGTGAAGGTTAACGGCCCCGCCCTGGGCCACCAGGTGACCGGTCTGGCCCCGTCGGATGCGCCCTCGCTGGCGGCCGCCCGCGAGTTGGAGAAACTGAACCTGGCCCTGGAAATGGGCGACAACATCATGCTGTACGTCGACGACATCCAGCACTGTAGCCCCGAGTTTTTACAGAAATTCATCTCCCTCTGCGATGCCCAACGCAAGATCGAGGGCGTCTGGGAGGGCAGGGCCAAAACCTACGACCTGCGCGGCCGCCGCCTGGCCGTGGTGATGGCGGGCAACCCCTACACGGAGAGCGGCGATAAGTTCCGCGTGCCCGACATGTTGGCCAATCGTGCCGACATTTACAACCTGGGTGACATCCTGGGCGACCAGGCCGCCGCTTTCCGTCTCAGCTACCTGGAAAATGCGCTCACTTCCAATACCGGTCTGAGCCGCCTGGTGGCCGCCGGCGGCCGCGCGGATTTTCTGGAGCTGGTGCGTGCCCTGGAGGCCGGCAGCGCCGATACCGCCCAGCTGACCGGCAACTACTCGGCCGCCGAACGCGCGGAGTACGTGGGACTGCTGCAAAAACTACTGCGCGTGCGCGACGTGGTACTGGACGTCAATCAGGCCTACATCCGCTCGGCCGCCACCAACGACGCCTACCGCACCGAGCCGGCCTTCCGCCTCCAGGGCAGCTACCGCGACATGAACAAACTGGCCGAGCGGATCGTGCCCATCATGAACGACCGCGAACTGGAATCCCTGATCCTGAGCCACTACCAACGCGAAAGCCAGACGCTGACCAACGACGCCGAGGCCAATTACCTGCGCCTCAAGGGCATGGTGGCCAACCTCACGCCGGAAGAAGGAAACCGCTGGACGGAAATAAAACTCACCTTCGACGAGCAACGCCGCGCCGGGGCCGGCCTGGAAGAACGCATGGGCGAACTATTCGGCCAACTCGGCGAACTGACCGACGAGATCGAGGGTATCCGGCGCGCGGTAGAAAAGCGGGGCGGGAAGGGGAGTAGTAGGTAGTGAGGCAGTAGGTAGTAATCTCCCCCTCTGCGGCGGCTGGAGTGAAGGGGACTTAGACGATCAGCAACCGGGGGGAACCAAAATAGAAGGTTGAAAGATTGAATTAAGGCAAAGTCCCTTTCTTCATGGGGCCCCGCCGGCTATCGCCGGCGCCGGGCTGTTCCGCAGCTCGCTGTTCGCTCGGCCCTGCGGGCTGCCTTCCTGCGGTCGGCCCTGCTCCCATCCCTGGTCCAACAATAATAAGTAGAAAACAAAATTTGTGTAAACACGGTCGTTATTTGTTGGTACTTACTTGCCTGAATATGAGACTAAACAATCAAAAAAAGTTTCATTCTCATATATGAGAAATGATTTCCTTGCTGTATATTTGTTGCCGAACAGCTCCCTATGGGTGCTTTCCCCTCCGCTACGACCCGGTGGGTGACCAATTTTCTCCTAATCCGCCCTGCTAATCATGGGGCACTTGAAGTTTCGCTAACTGCCCGGCTAACGGCCGGCAGGGTAGGGGGGCTTCGATTTTTAATCGTAATCTTATGAATATATTCTATCCTAACCGGCTTGCGCCGGGCATTTTGCGCCGCTGTCTGGCCCTGACCGTCCTCTGTTGTGGACTTTGGTCGGCCGTCTCCGCACAAGGAACGTGCGCTACGGCCATTCCCCTCACTCCGGGTATCGCGCAGAGCGGCAACACGGCCAACACGGGTGACGTCTACGATGATAATGTTTGCCTCGGGTCTTACGACGGAGGTAATGATTATCTCTTCTCGTACACTGCTACCGCCGCCGATGACGGCATGGGTATGCAATTGACCTTGACTTCTCCCGCTACCTGGACGGGTATTTCCCTCCAATCGGCATGCCCTGACGTAGCCACTCTTGCCGATTGTCTCGGCTCCAGTACTTCATCGGCGGGAAACGAAACAATTCCTTTTGCAGGTCCATTGGTAGCCGGCACGACATACTTCATCCATATTTCTACCTTCCCTTTACCGCAAACGGCGGCATTTACGTTGATCACTCAAATTGTTGCTCCGCCCCCTCCCCCAGCTACGGTGGGAACGCTGGCCACCTCCGGATGTAATGATATGGTGACTCTTTCTACTCAACTTACTGCTAACAGTGTACGATGGGTAGAGTTTGACTATGACGGCGGATCCCAAACCCTGACCTTCGATACGGAAGGTTCTACCATTGCCCCGGGTAACGATACGGAAATCGGCCTTTACAGTTCAGCAGGATCATTGTTAGGTAACGACGATGACGGAGGAACCGGCTCCTTGAGTTCCCTTACGCTCACCAATCTTGCGGCCGGCACCTACTACATTGTTGCCGGAGGTTTTAATACAAATTTTGGAACTAGCGGTTTCAATGCCACTTCTACCAGTAATCGCACCGGTACACTGGTTTTTAACGTGACTGCTTCCGCAACAACTAATCTCGTCTGCAACAATACTGCTGTATCCCTGGATGCCGAAGGCGAAGCCACCCTCGATCTGGCTACGGTTACTACCGCTTCTCAGGTATGCGACGGCGACGATCTTTCTGCCGATGTAACGGCATTCGATTGTACCACTACCGGCCTCCAGCTGGTTAATGTGTCTCTCACGCCCGCCGGCGGAACCGGCCCGCAGACTTGTCAGGTTACCGTTACGGTAAGTGACGATTCCCCCGCTACTATCGATTGCTCCAATCTTGTGGGTATCCAAACGGTTGTTTCCGCTCCCGTAACCTGCCTTTTCGTTAATGCGGGAACAGGCTTGGACCCCGCCGGTTTTAGTGATAACTGCGGCGAGGTTACCCTGACCAACAACATCAACGGAACTGCCACCCTGGCCGGTGAAGAATTTGAAGTCGGCAACGTAACAGTTACTTTTTCTGCTAGCGACGGCGTTAATGCCCCCGCTACTTGCACCTTTACGGTACTAGTTACGGCCGGATCACCCGAGTGTGAAACGGATTGCAGTATGGATGCTTCGCCTCCGATTATCGAGTGTGAGGACATCACGGTCGAACTCGGCGAGGACGGCACTGCCATGATCGAAAATGAGACGGCTATAACCAGCATCACCGACAACTGCGACATGGACCCCGAAGGCCCTTTCACCATGGGCGGCCCATCAATGCGGATGTTCGATTGTGACGACGCCGGCACCACGGTCTCTCGTACGGTTGTTGCCAATGATATGGCCGGTAACCAGGGTTCTTGCACCTTTATGGTGACCA
>CAVPZP010000009.1:0-156502 GCA_963710215.1 Lewinellaceae bacterium
AACCGTTTGCATACCTGACGTACCGACCTTTTAGGAGGCATGAACAGGTATGCGTTGTTCGGCACAGTATCTTATTTTATATCTGCTTCTATTAGTTTTAATGTTTCTAATAGGGAATATACGATTTGATTATTTTGGATTTCATAATCCTGTCTTGAAATAATTCCATTGGATTCTGACTGAATTAGTCTTTTGTACCTTGATGAAAGTAAAATTACATTATTGGCAAAACCTTCTCTATTCCCACTAACATATTCCGCTAATGTGTTAATTGCTTTATCAATTTCACCATGCATCAAAGCATTTCTTACAGAGCTAAATTCTGGTTTTTCTTTCTTTCCTATTTCTTCAATAATATTTACTTGCTTTTGGAGATGAGATATTAACCTTGCTAAGCCAGTTTCATTTGAAATATTAGCAGCTTGATAATCTCTAAGATTTATAGTTCCTACTGTAATATTTGGTAGAGGAACTTCTTCAATTAAAGCTGGAATGAAATATATAACATCAGGTGCTTTTTGTTCAAGTTCATTTAGTGCCATACGTAATTCTCTTTGAATATATCCACTTTTTTCAATGCTGTTTGTAGATATACATGCCAGAAAAAATCTTGCATTTTTTATTGCCTCTTTAATTTTGTCATCCCATTTGACTCCTGGCATTAGGCTCTCTTCATCTAACCAAGGTTCCAATCCACTATCCTTTAATTTTTTATACAATTTTCTGACAAACGGCTTGTCTTCTGAAGCATGAGCAATAAAAATTACTTTATGCCAATCCATTTCGTTTTCCATTTTAATTGTTTCTATTAGCTCATCATTAAATAGTTCAATAGAGGATTTTCCTTTTGAAATTAAATCTAAACCTTTCCCACTGATGAAATAAAAACATTGCCCACCTAAAGTTGAATTGTCTCTGCCTCTTATAAACTCTACTAAACCAAGCCGTTCAAGTTCATACTCAATTATCTTATATTTTTCTTTATTTTCTCGCTTTGGGATTTGACTTAATTCAAGAATCAAAGCCAAAGAACTCGGAAAGCTTGTATCTCTCAATCCTTCAAGAAACTTATCAATTATTTCAGCTTTTTCTTTATTGGACATTTCTTCTTTTTGTTCTGATTTATCTTATTGTACCGAACTAATCAGGTGTACGCCACATTCATCCCATGTCCTTCGCTCCTTCGTTGCTTCCATCCCTCAATCCTTGAAACCTGCGACAGACGGCCGCTTTTTTTATTTACTTTTTTTGGCGGTCAAAAAAAGTGAAATTGAGGGTTTAGGAATAGGAAAGCAGGTTCCCGGTGTGAAATGTCAACTTCCGAACATACACGTCAAATGAGTCGGGAAAACTACGAAGCGATCACCCGTTCCGGACAAAAACCGCTGGATTAAATTCTCCACCCTCGGAGGCAAAGAAGAGAAAAAAACCTACTATATTCGCGATGCGCAAGGGAACGCCCTTGCGGTCTACTCCAAATTGAAGGACGGTCTGCTCTGGGAAGAGCAGAGCCTTTACGGCTCCAGCCGCCTGGGGATGTTCCGGCCGAACCAGGTGGTGCAAGCCAACCAGCCGCCGATCTACGCGACCAACCAGCTAACGACCACTGGCAAGACCTACGAGCTGACTAACCATCTGGGCAATGTGCTGAGCGTGATCTCCGACCGCAAGCAGCGGGTGATAACAACTAATAACATGGATAACACTAATTTGGTTTTAGCATTGTTTTTAGTTTGCCTACTAGCACTATTTTCTTGCGTAGAAATTGAGGCCGCTAAAAATACGAAAGGATGCGAAATATGTGAAACTGCGGCTACGGATTCATATAATTTTTCATGTACAAAATTTCCTTTCGATTATCGTCTTATAGATAGTAATTTAACAGATTATTTAAATATTAAATATTATCAAAAAAATTCTGGCAAAGAACATGTAGATGGATATAATTATTATATTAGTATCAATTCAATCAGGGGAGATAGTGAAGCGTATTATATTCCGTGCTTGTTGAACGGAATAAGAAGCTTTCCAAATGATTATAATATTGAAGACGTGGAATATTTTAATGATATATATCCTAGTGATAATTTCTATCTTTTTGGCCAATTTGTTGACTGCCTAAATAAATATCTTATTTTCGAAAAAAATATCTCCGCAGATGAATTGCTGTTTGCTGTATTGCCAATAAGTTTCAATATCGAAATCACTTCGAATTTTGTATATTCACAGCCCCGAATATTGAAATTATTAGAATCAAAGGGAATAAAATTTACTACCCCCTCTAAGAAAATTTATCAAATCAAAGTTGGAGAAGTATATAGCGAACTTATATTTTTTTCAGGAGAGAGTAATGAGATATTAGCGTTTGTTATTCCACCAAAGCAGGATGAAAATCGTAACTGATATTTGATAAGTCTACTTATCGATAGTGGTGAATCGAATCTATATATCCACCCCCCTGCGTGAGGCTCCCTGGACGGGCCGACCGTAGGGAAGAGTGCGCAGCACCGAGCGAACAGCGAGCCGGTAAGGGGCCGGCGGTGAGGCGATAGCCGAGGCGACACGCCCAAGTGAACGAAAACGCAACCTGCGCACCCGCGTAGCCCTGACTGCTTGAGGCACAGAATAATGGCAACGACGCTACCTTGGGTTACGCCACTCATTATTCCTACCCTTAGTGCCCAGTGACATTACAACTTCAAAAACCAACCCTTGCGATACATGCCATAGGTAATTAACCAGCACATCAGCACGTAAGCAATGGCATAAAGAAGGGATGCGAAGGGGGTGTTGCCGAAGGGCGTGGCGAAAACATTCTGGTAAACCCAGGCGAACAGGTGGGTGGTTTCGCCTTCGCTCGTTTCCCAGGTGATGAGGTAGCGACTGATTTTTGCCAAGAGACCGTGGAGAACGAAGGCGAACAGAGCGTTTGTGCCGAATACGATAAAGAAGAAGCGGCCGAAGGTGCGTTTTTTGATGTCGTAGAATTGCATGGCGATGCCGAGAAAGCAAGCGGCGATGCCGGCGGTGTAGAGCGCGTAGCTGGAGGTCCAGATAGGTTTGTTGATGGGGAAGAACCAGCCCCAGACGTAGCCGGCCGCGATGCCGAGGAGGCCGTAGATGAGGAGCTTTTTGACGAGATGGTCGCGGTTGGGGGTTTGTTTAATCAGGGAGCCGGTGAGAAAGCCGAGGAGGGTGGTGCCGATGGCGGATAGGGTGCCGAAGAACCCCTCGGGGTCGAAAGGGAGGCCGAAACCGCCGTAGAGGTGGGCTTCGCCGAGGATGGAGAGATCGAGAAAGCGACCGTAATTACCGGTGAGGCTGTAGGGGTCGCCGGGGATGCCGAGGGCGTAGGAGAGGCCCCAGTAGAGGAGCAGGAGGCCGCCGGTGAACCAGGGGAGGGTTTTGCGCGGGACGGCGAGGACAAGCAGGGCGGCGCAGCCGTAGGCGAGGGCGATGCGCTGAAGGACGCCCATGATGCGCAGTTCGGCAAACGATTTGGTGTGGAATGGGAACCAGTTGAGGGCCAGGCCGATGAGAAAGATGAGGGCGGTGCGCCGGGCGATTTTGGCTAGGACGGGGCCGCTGAGGGTCATGCCGCGTTTGCCGAGCGAGAAGGCCATGGAGATGCCGACGATGTAGAGGAAAAAGGGGAAGACGAGGTCGGTGGGGGTGCAGCCGTGCCATTCGGCGTGGCGCAGGGGTGGGTATATTTGCGCCCAGGAGCCGGGGTCGTTGACCAGGATCATGAGGGCGATGGTGAAGCCGCGGAAGATGTCGAGACTCTGGAGGCGATCGGTGGCGAGCATGGGGGTGGTGGTGGTCAGGAGTGGGTGGGGGAGCGGCGGAAGATAAGGGAAAAGCGGATAGGATCGAGCGGCGGCGAACCGGATAACAGGTAGCCGCAACGTGTAAAGGGCTGTTCCCCTTATTTACGGTCCGAGAACCGGACCTGCCGAGTCTATTTAGCGCAACACTTTTTTCCTGCCGATAAACTGCACCCACTGAATAAAATTGAATTCAATGTGATCGAACATCATTTTATCGCCCTCGACGTTCATATGTAGGTCAGGATAGTAGCGCAGGTTGGTTCGTAGGAGGCTCGATTCCGCTTTGGTGATCCGGATATCCCACCCGAAAGTAATACCGAGGGCGAGTTTGTTTTCGCGGTAATCGGCCCCGTTGACGGAGGTGTGCAGGTTCTCGTAACTCAATACCGGACCGGCAAAGGGAACGAAACCAAGATAATTGAAGAGAAACTTTACGGATTCCAGTCCGATCGAATGCCTGCGTATTTTGATCTCCGTGTCGAAGCCTTCGTATTTTTCTCCGTAGGTACGATAGGTCAGGTTGACGTTGGCGTCCAGCCGGTGGAAGTAGCGACCGAAAGTCAGATCGGGTAAGATAGCGGCGGAGTAATCGTCATAAAAATAAGTGAAGTTTTCATTCAAATAAGGTGATTTACTCATTTGCAGGGCTGCCGAGGGGCCGATACCGAAAAACCAGGCGTCCAGTAAATCGGCATTTTTTAAAGTTTCATAATTTCTGTTGACGGCGGCGACGGCACTTTCCGATCGCATGTACCGGTCAGAATCGATGTACCGCAGTAGACTCAAGTTGAAAGAAAGCGGATTTAATTCTACCTCGGCCTGTTCCGTTGGGGAGATGTAATAGTCGAATTTATTTTGATAATTGTAGTAGCCCGAGGCGGAAAGGTGCCATTTGCTGGAGGTGTAGGTCAGTCCGAATTGCAGGGGGGTGGTAGAACGGCCGTAACTCGGGACGCCATTTTCGCTGTCGCTCGTTTCGGATTCCTGTGAGAAGCGGGTACGTCGGAAACTGATGCCTGCAAACGGACTCAGCCGGCCGGGCTTCAGCTTGAGCGGATAAATTCGCACCCCCGTTTCGACGCCCTGAAAGACATCCAGATCACTCAGCCCTGCGGGGGTGTCCTGAAGGATCAGGAAGGATAGTGGAAACGAAACGTAGAAATCGGCATGTCCCCAAAAGTGAATTCCGCCAATGGTCAGTCTCGGAATGATCGTACTGCCGAAGTCGGTCGGTTGTTTTGTCCCGTCGATGAATTGCCGGGTACTGCCCCCACTCAGGTAGTTCACATCGCCACCGTAGGTGAGCCACGCAAATCTGGTGCTCTTGTCCAGGTAGTCGAGGGTGTATAGGCTGTCGGTTTGGCCGTGAAGCGAGGTGAGGCCGATAAGAAAACCGCAGATCAGATAAAGTGCTTTCATGGTTGCCGGCTTTTACTGGGTTTGTCCACCGTTACTGGAAATGGGGACGGAAATTACCTGCAAGCTAACAAAAAGAAGTGCTATCCGCTCTGTTATATGGCAGGAAGTAACATGACTCACTGCTTAATCCACCGAGCCACTCCCCGGGGCACTTGATCTACGATCACACGAATGAAATAAGCACCGGCGGGTAAGCGCCCGAGGTCGGTAGGTAAGCGGTGTGTTCCGGTGGACAAGGTACGAACTGCCGTGGTATATACATTCGTCCCCCAGGCATCAAAAACCATGAATTGCACTTCGGCTGCATCAGTAAGGTCCAGGTCAATAGTTAACTGCCCCTGCGAAGGATTGGGACTTACCCGGACCGCTACGGGGCGCGCACCGTTATAAGTTACCAGGCTATTGGGTTCGTTGATCAGGCCCGGGCTGCCATAATCACGCAAGTCAGCCCAGTTTTGGGCTATCTCATTGTTGAGTTCGGGACTGAGTAGCTCCAGCGTCGGTCCGTCTCCGGCCGGAGATGTAGGCCAGGGAGATTCACTGAGGTAGGCGACGGAATCTTCCAGCACGAGTGTTTCGCGGTAAATGCGCACCTGGTCGCCGTTGGAAGACAAGCCGAAATCAAACTCGCCGATCACGTTAGGAAGATCGGGGTGGAAATCCTGAAATTTATCGAGGTCACGCACGAGCAGTAAATAACCGTCTGCGGGGATGATGGTGCCCGCTGGGAAAATAAATTCGTGGGTATCGTCATCGTCCCGGAACACCCAATTGGATACGTTCAGTTCGGCACCCGAGTTATTGTACAGCTCCACCCAGTCACCCGTGTCGTGGTCGTCGCTGGACTTGTAATTGATCTCATTGATAATTAAGTCTCCGGCTGCTACCGGCTGCGCCATGAAAATGGGTGTTACCGAAGTTGCGGTGTTTACGTCCAGTTCGATTTCGGAATCAGTAATTGTCGAATCTTGCTCCCAGTGACTAAAGGCATATCCCGGCTCGGCCACCGCATGAAGAGTGACGGGAACCCCGGCAAAGTAGTCCCCGGACCATTCGTTTGTACGAATTTTCAGGTTGTTATTCACTTCAACGTAACCGTGGGTTGTATCCAGGTTGTTGATGATCAATTCGTTGAAAGCTTCCAGATCGAACTGTGCCCGCACCTGGTTTTTGAGGTAGGAGGGTCTTTCCGTGACAAAGTTGCTGATAGCATAAATTTGATCGGAAAAAACCTGGGGATCGGCATCCCAACGCGAGAAATGGGCGGGAATTTCGGATTCGATTCGCGCTGCGTTTTGATTCAGGTGGGCAATCACGCGGTCGGGAAGGAAGCGGGAGTTCAGTTCATCGGCCAGACGGTTGATGAAACGGTCACGGAAATCAATATTTTCCATCAACCTGCGGAACAGCAGGGTGGACCAGGGAGGGTTACCATAACCGTTTCCTTCCGGGTCGAGGACATAGGCAAGGGTATTGTTTGTGTAATTATCGGAATCCATCAGGCCGAAACCGAAATCAGTATCGAATAAAATCCAGCGCCATTTACCGTCCCGGGGCCGCCAAAATTTGATGTTGTTGTTGGGCCAATCATAGTTGTCAAAGTAAATCTGAGCGGCGTAATAGAGGATGAAATTATCTGCCTCGATTTGTTCCAGAACGGCGGCATAATCCTCTTCGTCGGTAACCCCATTATTTTGCACATCGTCAATCAGGGCCAGATAGTCCGTATTACTGCCGTGCAGCGTTTCGGCGTTTTCTTCCAGTAAATCAATCTCGGCGGGTTCCACATCATGGCGGGAGGCAAGGTAATGCTCGTTTACTTTTTCTCGCAGGTTGTAGATGCCCCAGTATACCCCGTTTAAATAGGCTGCGGTGGGGAGATATGCCTGTACCTCCAGGTCTGCGCCGGCCAATAAGCCCGTCATGGTGGCATCCCGCAACTGGGCCTTGAGAAAATCATTACCGGCATTGCGCAGTACGAGTGCCTGAAAGGTCTGGTAGGGTAGTTCCGGGAAAAATGGATAGTCGATTTCGCTTTCGCCGTAGCGCGAACGGGCAAAAAATGACAAAGAACGCTGATCGAAATTGCGCGTAAACCCACCGAATATCTTTACCCCTCCGTTCAAAGCTGTTCCCAGGCTGCCATCCGGCTCGTAAAAGGTGAAGTGGATCGGCCGCTCCCAATTTTGATAGTAGTTAGCAAAGGGAAAAATTGCGCCCCCCGCTTCTACGATCGAACCGGGTACGTAAATTCCGGTATCGGGATGAAAAAAGTTGCCTGGATCGGTCACTAATGTAACGACGGGTAAATCGTGGGCTACGCCGACCAGGTAAGACCGGCTATGGGTATAGGATGGCAGATATTCGTCCCGAAATATACCGGCTCGTACGATCGTAGTGCTGTCAATTGCGATCGGTTCGGTTGCTAACGGCGAATTAACCGTGGGAACGGATGCATCCAGCGTATAGCGGATTTCTTCGCCTGCTTCGGCCCCACTCAGATTGAGGATCAGTGGATTGACTTTGCCCCCCTGGTGAGAAAAAATCACCGTGGAATGGACAATCCCGGTGTAGCCGGAACCCGAGTTCAGACTACCCGGTGTGGGACCAGGAAAAAAGGCCGTCTCGGCGGAGGCAGCCACATAACCGTAACTTATTCCACTCTGTAACTCAGGAAATTCGAGGCTATCGACCAGTATTTCCGTTGCGTCGTATAGATATACGGTTTCTCCACCTTTACTCAGTTTAAAATTCGTGTGTAACCGCAGACCGGTGGGGTCAGTTATCTCAACCGACCGGTCTTTGCCCGAGGCCCAAAAATAGAAATAATCGCCGGCGGAAACATTCACATCCGGGAAAGTCCATTTACCGGGTTCGGTCGGGTCGTCGGAAACGGTCCATCCCTGTAAGTTGACGGCTTCGGGGGAAGGGTTATATAATTCGATCCAGTCCGGCGTGTCTCCGTCTTCGTCGGTCAGCTCATAGTTGGAAGCGACCACTTCGTTGATGCGAACGGACTGCCCGTAGAGCGAGAATGTGTAGCAAAACAAAATTAATAGCAGCGTATATTTTGAGGGCATGAAGCTCGTTTTTCCATTGAAAATGATTTCCGTGAAAGGATGTTTAGTAATTGTGAAAGAAAATCACAACATACCGTCGTTGTTAGCAAAAAAGCGTCATTTCATTGCAACCCGCCCGGTCTGAGACAACTCACTGCCGGGTCTTAAAATTTTCACGTATTTCATCCAGTAAATAATACTTTAAAATGGCTCCCTCCGCATTCAACACCGCTACTTGCCGTGAATCCCCCGTCAGCTCTCGAGCGAAATCGGATTTTTTCAAAGAATTTTGTTTGATCCTTTCTGAAAATCCCGGTTTCCAGGGAAGCGGATCGTCTTCCACTTTAAAATAAATTATTACCTCGGCACATGCTATGCCGGAGCAGAAGTCGCGAAGAATGAAAAAGAGTTCTCCTGTCTCGTCCTGAGTCAATAGGGTATCCAGTGTACCTGTCCAGATCCGGTTACTTGCAGCAATGATGGAATCGACGGATGCGAAATCCTCGTAAAAAGCGTCAGTTGAGCTGGTTGTGTTCTCGGAGGCTGGTTTCGTGAGTATGTGGCATGCAGTCAGTAGCAAAACGGTAGCAGACAACACTATATAGGTCTTCATCGCCGGTTACTTTGGGTCGGTACTCATGCATTACAACATCATCGCTGTAGTCGAGCATTTAGATATTGATTCTACCAAGTTCTTTAATCTGTAAACGGTCGAGGAGTTGTACTCCGATGCACTCGTAATGAGTGGCGCTCCGATGCACTCGTAATGAGCGGTCGGAGCATAGCTCCTCGTCGGAGTGAAACTCCTCAACCGTTTTTGAGATAGTTTGGCTGGTCGAAATGTTGTATAATCCTAGCTCCGGGAATAGATTTACCGGTTGGTTAGGTGTTCGACATCGTCGCTGTAGTCGAGCATCCAGATATTGATTCTACCAGGCTCTTTAATCTGCAAACGGTCGAGGAGTTGTACTCCGATGCACTCGTAATGAGTGGCGCTCCGATGCACTCGTAATGAGTGGCGCTCCGATGCACTCGTAATGAGCGGCACTCCGATGCACTCGTAATGAGCGGTCGGAGCATAGCTCCTCGTCGGAGTGAAACTCCTCAACCGTTTTTGAGATAGCTCGGCTGGTCGAAATGTTGTATAATAATTAGCTCCGGGGATAGATTTACCGGTTGGTCAGGTGTTCGACATCGTCGCTGTAGTCGAGCATCCAGATATTGATTCTACCAAGCTCTTTAATCTGCAAACGGTCGAGGAGTTGTACTCCGATGCACTCGTTTTTGAGATAGCTCGGCTGGTCGAAATGTTGTATAATATTACCTCCGGGGATAGATTTACCGGTTGGTCAGGTGTTCGATTGTTCCAAATATCTCCCCGCGTGAGGCGCCTGGAGGGCCGACGGTAGGAGGGTGCGTTAGCACGGAGCGAACAGCGAACCCCGGAAGGGGCCGGCCCGGCCGTTGGGCCGGGACACGCCCTTATTTTAGTAGGTGTATTTGGTAGGTAAGGGCTAGTACGCGCTTTGGAGGTGGCCGTTAGCTTTGGCAACGGTTAACGGCAGGGAAAACTCTCCGCGAAATTTCTTTCCGTAGCCCCGGTCAGGGGTGGAGTTTATGCATGGCGTTGGGAGGGGTGATCGGCAGACTCAATATAGCCCAACGCGAATGAGGGAGAGACAAATTATCGTTTTTTTACTCACCGACCGGAGGTCGGCGGGCCAAGTCCTCGCGCGACCGGAGGTCACACCCCCTCGCGCTACTACCCGACTACCTACTCACCCTCCCTTTCCTCCTCGGCCAGCTGCCGCTGGAAGATTTCCGCGTAGTACCCGCCGTTTGCGAGTAACTCCTCGTGGGTACCGGACTCGGCGACGGCACCGTCTTCGAGGACGATGATGCGATCGAAGCGGAGCTGGGCGTAGATGCGGTGCGTGATGATGAGGGCCGTTTTGTCGGCCAGGGCGGTGTTGAAATAGCTGAGGATTTGCTGCTCGGTGTTGGTGTCCACGGCGGAGAGGCAATCATCGAGGATGATGATGTCGGGTTTTTTGATGAGGGCGCGGGCGATGCTGACGCGCTGCTTCTGGCCGCCGGAAAGGGTGACGCCGCGCTCACCGACCAGGGTGTCGTAGCCGTGGGAGAGGCCCTTGATGTCTTCGTGGACGGCGGCGTGCCTGGCAAACTGTTCCACCTCGCCGCGCTCGGGGTCGTCGAGGCGGCCGAAGGCAATGTTGTTGGCGATGGTGTCGGAGAAAAGGAACACGTCCTGCGGGACGTAGCCGATGCGGCGGCGCAGGTTATTGAGGTCGATGGAGCGGATGGGGCGGCCGTCGATGCGGATTTCGCCCTCGGTGACGTCGTACATGCGCAGGAGCAGATCGGCGATGGTGGTTTTGCCCGAGCCGGTGCGGCCGATAATGGCCAGTTTTTGCCCCGCTTTGAGGTCGAAATCAAGGTGTTTGAGGGCCTGAATGCCCGTGTCGGGGTAGGTGAAACTGACGTCGCGGAAGGTGACGGCCCCGGCCAGCGGCGTATCGGCGGCCGGCACCTCGTTGGTGACGGCGGGCCTGGTCTCCAGAAATTCGTTGATCCGTTTCTGCGAGGCCGCCGCCTGCTGTGCGATGCTGGCGATCCAACCGATGGCCGTGACCGGCCACGTGAGCATGTTGACGTAAATGACGAACTCGGCGATGTTACCGGCCGAGACGCGGCCGTCGACCACCAGCAGGCCGCCGACATAGACCACCAGGATGGTGGACGCGCCGATCATGAAAACCATGAGCGGAAAGAACCAGGCTTCGATCTTGGCCAAATCCATGCTCTTCTCCTTATATACCTCGCTTTCCTGCGCAAAGTAGGCTTCCTGTGGTTTCTCCCGTACGTAAGACTTAACCACCCGAATGCCGCTGTACACCTCCTGCGCGATGGAGTTGAGTTTAGCCAGTTGGATCTGGATAAACTCGGCCCGCTGGTGGATCAGGTTGCTGACGTAGTAGATAGAGATGGCCAGGAAGGGTAGGGGAGCGAGGCAGTAAAACGTGAGCAGGGGGCTGACGCTCAGCATGGCGTAGATGACCAGAATGACCGTGGAAATGAGGTTGGCCCCGTAGAGCACGGCCGGGCCGAGGTACATACGGACTTTGGTGACGTCTTCGGTGATGCGCGACATCAGGTCGCCGGTATTGTTGCGCTTGAAAAAACCGAGGTCGAGTTTTTTGTAGTGATTGAAAATCACCTTGCGCAGGTCGTACTCGATGAGGCGCGACATCACGTTGATCGTCTGGCGGGTGAAATACAGGAAAATACCCATCAGGATGGCCAGCAACAGCACGATGCCGCCGAAGAGCAACAGCGTGCTGCCGAGCACATCGAAATACTTCTCGCTCAGCGCAAAGCCGTCGTAGAGGCGGTACATGCCCAGGTGCTCGATGACCAGATCGAGGGCCTCGCGAATAACGCGGGGCTGGAGGACGCGGAAGTAGTTGGACAGCGACACGAAAATGACGCCCAGCAAGAACCGCCAGCGGTAGCGCAGGAAAAACTGGTTGAGGTAGGCGAGCTGCTTGACGTTCATAACTTCCGGGCGAAATACGGGGGTGCGGCGGTGGTGCCGAAGGACCGATGGTAACGCCTTGAGCGGGAAATGGTTGGTGCGCCCCGGGCCGTTATCGGCCAGCGGCGGGGAGCGAACCGGCAAACAAAAACCGGCATCACCGACTTGTTAGCCTAAACCACCCGCCGCCATGCCCGCCATCTGTTTCATCGACGAATTCCGCCCCACCCTTTACAACCCCCTTATCCAGGCCGGCTTCTCCTGCGCCGACTACACCCGCCTGGACCGCGAGCGCATCCTGGCCGACCTGAAGGACTACGACGGCCTGGTGGTGCGCAGTCGCCTCGACATCGACCGCGAACTGCTGGATGCCGGGGGAGACAAGCTGCGGGTGGTCGCCCGCTGGGGCGTGGGCACCGAGCACATCGACCTGGACTATGCCCGCGAGCGCGGCATTACCGTCCTGACCAGCCCCGAGGGCAGCAAGGACGCCGTGGGCGAGCACACCGTGGGCCTGCTGCTGATGCTCCTCAATCACCTGGGCCGCGCCGACCGTCAGGTCCGCGCCGGTGAGTGGATCCGCGCCGGCAATCGCGGCACCGAGCTAGGCGGCAAAACGGTGGGTCTCATCGGTTACGGCAACATGGGCCGTGCCACTGCCCGCCGCCTCAGCGGCTTCGGTTGCACCGTCATCACCCACGATAGCGGCCTCCCGGGTAACTACGGCGATGAGTTCGCCGCCGCCGTATCCCTGGCCGAGCTACAGGAGCGCGCCCACATCGTCAGCCTCCACATCCCCCTCGAAAACAACCGCTACTACGCCGACGCCGCCTGGATGAACGCCTTTGCCCACCCCTTTTGGCTGATTAACACCGCCCGCGGTCCCCTCATCCCCACGGCTGATTTGGTCGCCAACCTCACCTCCGGCCAAATCCTCGGTGCCGCCCTCGATGTCATCGAATACGAGGAACAAAGCTTCCACCACCTCGACCCCGCCCAAATGCCCGCCCCCTTCCAACAACTCCTGGAATTTGACAATGTCCTCCTCACCCCCCACATCGGCGGCTGGAGCCACGAGGCCGAGGCCGGCCACGCACGTACGCTGGCGCAAAAGCTGAAAGCTTTTTGGGCTTCGCCCGTACTTTAACAGGCGGCGTTGCCATTAGTATCTTAATATTTTCGACCAGCCTACGCGTACACGTTTCCCCACCCCCCACCCCCCTACCCCGAAGGGGAGGGGGAGCACACAAAACAGAACGCAACCCGTCACCCCTCTCCCGAGGAGAGGGGCCGGGGGAGAGGTCTGCACGAAACAGAACGCAACCCGTCACCCCTCTCCCCCGCGGCGGCTGGGGTTAAGGGGACCCAGACGAATAGCCGGGCCGGGGGTGAGGTCACCACGAATACCAGAACACGCCCCGTCACCCCTCCCCTCCTGGAGAGATCATTTATGATCGAGAGAAGTCAGCGCAGCTAATCCTTCCCTCCATCACCCCTTCATTCCTTGTCCCTCTCCCTTCAATCCTTCAATCCCTCCTTCCTTCAATCCTTGTCACCCCCTTCCCTCCATCACCCCATCATTCCTTGTCCCTCTCCCTTCAATCCTTCAATCCCTCATTCCTTCAATCCTTGTCACCCCCCTCACCCCTTCAATCCTTGTCACCCTCATTCCTTCATTCCTCCGTCTACCAAACCCCTGCATTCATCGAAAACCCGCAACCCTAATTCCCCCAATAGTGTACCTTTAAAATACCTCGTCCCGTAACCACCCGAACCATGCGCAAAAAAATCACCGACCTGGCCAAGAGCCAACTCAAAAAGAGCTTCATGCCCGACGGAAAAAACGACAAAGACCGCCACGCCGAAACCGTTATCCGCAACCACGTGCTGTGGTCCATGGGGGCCAGCTACATCATCCCGCTGCCCATTGCCGATGTGTTTGCCGTCTCGGCCCTGCAACTCGATATGATCCGCCAACTGTGCCGGGTATACGATGTCGACTTCGCCGAGACCCAGGGCAAAGCCATCGTCTCCGCCCTCACCACCAGCACCATGGCCCGCGCCGGTGCCCGCTCGCTCATCAAACTGGTGCCCATGATCGGCACCGTCGTCGGCGGCATCACCACCTCGGTCATCAACGGCGCATCCACCTATGCCCTGGGCGAGGTGTTCCGGAAACACTTCAGCAGCGGCGGCACCATCCTCGATTTTGACGTCGAGCGCCTCAAAAAGGTCTACCGCGACAAATTCGAGAAAGGCAAAACGGTAGCCAAAGAGTGGAAAGAAACCGAAGCCGCCCCCGCCGACGCACCCGCGCCGGCCCCCGCACCCGGACCCACGCTCGTACACGAACCCATCCCGCCCACCGAACCGATGGCAAAAACCGCCTCCTCCGTTGCTACCGACGAAGTCATGGCACAACTCAAAGAGTTGGGGCAATTGCGCCAACAGGGCATCCTCAGCGAAGCGGAATTCAACGAGATGAAGGAGAAACTTATCCGGGGCTTCGGCAAGTAAACTTGCCGTTTGGCTAATCAATGGAAGTAATGCTCAACCCTTCCGGCAATTAGACCTACCTTTGCAGCTTTTTTCGCACCCCCGCCCCGCTCAACCGGCCGGCGGCGGTGAAAAAAGCCACCCATGACGGACTTCATCATCAAGCGGATCGGGAATGCCCGCAACGATATTCTTTCCGGTCTCACCGTAGCCCTGGCCCTGGTGCCCGAGGCCGTGGCGTTCGCCTTCGTGGCCGATGTAGACCCGCTGGTGGGGCTTTACGCGGCCTTTATGATCGGCCTCATCACCGCCGTTTTCGGCGGCCGCCCCGGCATGATCTCCGGTGCCACCGGTGCCCTGGCCGTGGTCATGGTCTCCCTGGTGTCCGAGGGAAATGCGATGGGTGCCCCCGAGGAAAACCTCGGCCTCTATTACCTGTTCGCCACCGTTATTCTGATGGGGTTCATCCAGATCCTCGCCGGGGTTCTCCGGCTCGGCAAGTTCGTGCGCCTCATCCCCCAGCCCGTCATGATGGGCTTCGTCAACGGCCTGGCCATCGTTATCTTCCTCTCGCAACTCAACATGTTCCGCGAAAACGTCGGCGGCGAGCGCGTCTGGATGGGCGGTACGGACCTGGCCCTCATGCTCGGCCTTGTCGGTCTCACCATGCTCATTATGTGGGGCCTGCCCAAGCTCACCACCAAGGTCCCCGAAGCCCTGGCCGCCATCCTGGTGGTCAGCCTCATCGCCATTTTCGGCAATTTCGACGTGGCCACCGTCGGCTCCTTCATCCGCGACGGCGGCGGGCAGGGCCTCCGGGGCGGCCTGCCCACCTTCCAGTCGGATATTTTTACCAAAATCCCGCTCGATTTCGCCACCCTCCGCTTCATCTTCCCCTACGCGCTCATCCTGGCGGCCATCGGCCTGATCGAGTCGCTGATGACGCTCAACCTCATCGACGAGCTGACCGAAACCCGCGGCAGCTCCAACCGCGAGTGCGTCGCCCAGGGCGGGGCCAACATCATCACCGGCTTGTTCGGCGGCATGGGCGGCTGCGCCATGATCGGCCAGTCCATCATCAACATCCAGTCCGGCGGCCGCGGCCGCCTGTCGGGTATCGTGGCCGCACTCACGCTGCTCGCATTCATTCTCTTCGCCTCCGGCCTTATCGAGCAGGTCCCCATCGCGGCCCTGGTGGGCGTCATGTTCATGGTCGTCATCGGCACCTTCGCGTGGTCCAGTTTCCGCATCCTTCACAAGATTCCGCGCACCGACGCCTTCGTCCTCATCCTCGTCTCGTCCCTCACCGTCGTCTTCGACCTGGCCGTCGCGGTCCTGGTCGGCGTGGTCGTCAGCGCACTGGTTTTCAGTTGGGAGAACGCCAAACGCATCCGCGCCCGCAAGCACGTCAAGGCCGACGGCACCAAGGTTTACGAGATTCTGGGGTCCGCTGTTCTTCGGTTCCATCAAGGCATTTAATGATAAATTCGACGTTGCCCAAGACCCCCATAACGTGGAGATCGACTTCATCGAAAGCCGTGTTTCCGACCATTCCGGCCTGGAAGCCCTCTTTCTGCTCGTCACCAAATACCAGACGGCCGGCAAGGTGGTTCGCCTCAAGCACCTCAGCGAGGAATGCAAGGAACTGCTCTACAAAGCCAGCCCCGTTTTTCGCGATGTCATCGAGGATAGTATCGAAGACCCCCGCTACCACATTATGGCCGATCCCGAAAATCTGGCCGTCGGTTAGTGATACGAATAGGTAATAGGTAGTCTACGTTCGTCCAACCTCTCCTTACTCCTGCCTACCTGTTAACTACGAATAAACTGGGCGTCCCCCCGGCCGGAGGCCGGGGTCGGTCCCTTCCAGGCGCGCCTGCCGGCTTGGCCCTACGGGCTGTCGGCTATCGCCACCCCCTTCCAGGCACCTCACGCTAGTGATCCGACCCATGATTGTTGCTACCCTGAGTCACCTGATTATTCAGCATCTGTTTAGGGATTTTTAGAGCCAAGGACCAGTGTCTTACCGCTCCGGCTAACTGGAAAAATGGCGTATTTAGCGAGTTAAGTCAGTCATTTATCATGACGCCGGGTTTGTCAATAGTCGGTTCTCAGGAAGCAAAAATCCAACCAATCACTTAATTTGGGGCATCATGCGCATTCTCCTCATCGCTCCTACTTTCGGTACCATCACGCACGGCCCCGCGCGAATGATGAACCATCTGTGGACCGACCTGCCCCGCCTGCGGCCGGATGTGGAGTTGCACCTGCTAACCGAAGACCCGCCCACCGACGAGCGGCTAAACGATTGCGTATTTTCCCACACCGTCCGCTATCCGGCGCGGGTAGAGGCACTGCATAAATTGATCCGTTCCATCAGCTACCGGCGGGCGTTGCGGCGATTGCAACGCAAGTTCAGGTTCGACGTACTGGTTTTTGCGGAAGGCATTCAGGGGTGGGCAACGGTGTGCCGGGGCGGGAAGAAAAAACCGGCCGTAATCCTGCTGGTGAACGACACCGCCTATACCGATCTGTGGCCGCACCCGGGCGAGGGAAAAGGCAAACAACTACTCCGCCGCCTGTACCGCTACCTGGAGGGGGCGGCCGTGCGGCGGGCGAGTATGACAGTGGTCCCCTCCAACTACGCACTGCAAAAACTATGCATGGCCTACCAAAATCGGCTGAACGCTAAACTGAAAGTGGGGGTGCTGCGGCCCTGCGTGGTCTTTGCTGGGAAAACAATTGAAACTCGCTCCGCGCCGAAGCCGGAGGAGCCGTTGCGGATTTTGTTTCTGAAGAGCAATCCCGTACTGGGCGGACTGGATATTTTGGTGAGAGCGATGCATTTACTTACCGACCTGCGGATCGAACTAACGGCCGCCGGTTTCGCGCCGGATCGGCTGACCGAGGAAATGCGACAACTCACGACCGCGTTGCCCACCGAAAGCAAAGTGATTTTCCCCGGCTATCTGGGGGAAAGGGAATTACAAACTGCCTTTGCCCGTGCCCACCTGCTTTGCCTGCCGAGCCGGCGGGATGCCTTGCCCTTTGTGGTGCTGGAAGCCCTGGCGGCGGGGCTGCCCGTGGCGGCCGCCGCTACGGAAGGGGTGGGGGAGGCACTGGATTTCGGCCGGTCGGGATTACTGCTCGCTCCCACTGCGGAAGCAGTTGCAACTGCCCTGCGAGACCTGGCTACGAACCCCACCGTTTACGACCGCTGGGCCGCTGCCGCCGCCCGCGGCCCGCACCCGGTATTTAGCCGAACGGCAACCGTCCATATTTTTGCCGATTATTTGGATCGAGTTATCCAACAATGAGTACCGAACACTGGATCGAACCCGCCGCGCACCTGGAGATCATCATCCGCCGGGCGGACCGCTACCTGGAGCAACGGACGCAAGTACGGGTGGTGGTTCACGTACGGCAAAAGCACCTGAATGATATTCCCGACCGACTACGCAAATCCCCGCAATTTCGGTGGGCTTCACCGGAGCGAGGGCAGAGCTGGTCGCGTTATCTTGCCGGGTGGACGGAAGAGCTGGCCGCCGCCGAACGGGTCATTCTCATCACCACGGCGGGCCGCTACGATTACTTCAAGCGGGTCCGGCAGCCCCTGCGGTTGACCGTGGTGGCGCATAACCTTCACTGGCTTCTAGCGGTGCGCCGGTTTCGTGAGCCGGGCCTTCGTCACCTGCCCCGCCGCCTGAAACAGTGGTGGCGAAACGGCGACCGGAGCAAACTGCTAGCCCGCGCCGCTGCCCTGGCCGTACCGACACGGCAAATGGCGGATTATGCCCGCAACGAGTTGAAGCACGAGGGCAAGATCGTGGTGCTACCCTTCGCTTTTGCACCCGCCGGCACTGCCCCGCCGCCGCTGCCGCTACCCGGCGAAGAATTGTGCATCGCCATCCCCGGCACGGTACGCGAACGCGGCCGGGATTGGGCAGCGGGCCAAACAAAACTGCTGGAGCTGGCCACCCGCTACCGCTGCCGAATCGAACTGGTGGGCCGCCTGGCCGAGCCGAAAATAGCCCGTCGCCTCCGCGCCGCCGGGTTGGAGGTAGTCACGCACTCCCATACCCTGAGCGAGGAAGAGTACCGCACGGCCCTGGCACGGGCACACGTAGTTTGGGTTCCCCTGCCGGAATACGTAAGCGTAGCGGGTTACCGGGAGCGATTGGGGTACAGTAAGATATCGGGAGGGTGGTTTGATGCGGTGGCGGCAGGGAAAAAACCAGGGGGCGGGGTGGGACTCGTTTTGTGAGGATATTTTAAAGCAGTTGTAGGTTAGGCTGTCCAATCTATTTATGTTTACCCACTACAGTTTTAACTGTATGCCAACTCCCCGTCACCCGTCTCCTCCGCGGCGGCTGGGGTTAAGGGGACCCAGACGAATAGCCGGGCCGGGGGAGAGGTCTCCAAGAAGCGAGTGCGAAACCTGTACTGGTTCAAACCTGATAAACTGGACAGCCTAAGTTGTGGGTAGTTGTGTGGAGTGGATGTTCGGGACGCCCCACCCCCGGCCCCTGGGCTGATTACCAAAGTACCAAATTACCAGCGGCAAAGCCGCCCACTAAAGTACGAGGGGGCGCAGCCCCCTCCCGCGTGAGGTGCCTGGACGGGCCGACCACCGGGAGGAGACCCGCAGCGCAGCGGAGGGGCCGAGCGAACAGCGAGACGGTAAGGGACCGACGGCGGCGCGTTAGCGACGGCGGCACGCCCAAAAAAGGCCATTCTACCGCGCAAAAAACCGCACCACCTCTCCGCCGCCGGGGTAAGTGACCACAAGCGTGTACCAACCGGAACGGGTGATGGGGGGCGTGTAACTGCCGTCGCCCGCGTCCAAAGATTTGCTGCTGACTGCCCGCCCGAGGATGTCGTAGAGCACGGCCCGGCTGCCGCGTGGAAGACCCGAGTAGGGGAGGGCGGTGCCGGCGGGGAGCGGGTTGACGGGCATGAAATAACGGGGGGAACTGCTCAACTCATCGCGGGCGGAGACGAGGCCGTCGACGCCGAGGTAGAGGACGAAACCGTCGTGATCGCTGACACGCTGGGGGATGAACTCGTTGGCCATGAAGGCCTCGGCCGCATCGGCGTTACCGCGTACGAACTGAAGTTCCTCTACCGTAAGCCCGTTAAGCTCGGTAGCGAGGGCCTGATCAAGGAGCTGCGCCGAACCGCCGAAAACGAAACTGTAACGCTCTTCCGGCGGCAACTCGGCGGTGATAATCTGTAGGGGTTGGGTCACGATCGGCACGATCGGCCGCTCGGCCCCCAGGCCGGGTTGGCCGGCAATCTGGTTGACCACGTCGACGTAGCCATCCGTAAATTGGAAGGCATTGAAATCACCGACCAGGATCAGGTTGTCGTTGATCCGCTCCTGGACCATCTGCGCTACGCTGGTACTCTGCTCGAAACGCTTGGTGCGCACAAAATTAGAGCTGCTGCCCTCCACGCCGCCCAGCGAACGGAGGTGCAGGTTCATGACCTTAAGCACGGTGCCCACCGAATCGGGCAGGGTGAGGGTGAGCAGGAGCGGCGGCCGGTCGTGGAGGATGCCGCCACTGCTGAGGGTCTGGTTGGTGCCCAGTTGCTGAACGGTGGGCGTGCCGCCCAGCCGCTGGGCGACCAGGAAAGCAGTACTCAGATCGCCGATGCCCTCGCCGAAATAGGTGCGATAATCGGCGGCGGGGTTTTGTTGGCGCAGCCGGTTGGCCAGCGCGGTGAGTTCGGTGGCCCCGCCGATCTCCTGAATGGCGACGATGTCGGGCAGCTGCATCTGGTCTTCGATGTAGTCGGCGAGTTTGCGCAGGCGGGCGGGGTAGTTTTCATCCTCGGTCTCGAAGAACAGTACGTTGATGGAACCGACCGTGACCTCAAAATCCAGGCGCTGGCGGGCGGCACGCACCAGGTCGGGATTGGGCGTAAACGAGTAAGACCCCACGGGGGCGAGGCGGTACTCGTCGCGGTCGGTATCGAGCAGAATGGCGGTGCCGCTGACCACATCGCCCGCGCTGAGAAAACGATTATTGACCGCACCGAGCAGATCGGGGTCGAAGCGAATCAGTTCGGGGTTGCCGTCCCAGGTGGGCAGAGCGGCGGGGCCGGGAGCTTCGATGCCGGGTTCGCGGAAAGGACGATCTGGCGTGAGGTAAACGTAAGCCTCGAAACCGTTGCTGGGGCCGCCCACCGTGGCGTCGAAGGAAACACGCATGGCCTCGACCCGCTCCAGATCGGGGAAGGGCGTATACAATGGGCTGGGGAAATCGGGACCGAGGGCCGTGGCCGGCGGCAGCGGCTGACCGGTAGCCAGCAGGGTAAGTTGCAGATCGGGACCGCTGAGGGCAGTGAGTTCGTCGATCTCGCGCACCAGTCCGCTGACGCGGACCAGGTCGCCAACGTTGAGATTCCCGGTGGGCAGGTCGAAGAGCATGATGCCCTCGCTAGTGACAGGATTGTCGTCTTCCCGACCGGGAAAAGTCTGCGCGAAAGCAAATCCGGTGCCTACGGCGGTAACGACCATCGAATCGGCCGTAACGTTCTGTCCGAGGAACGGACTTTGTGCCCCGCTGCCCTGTAATTCGTGGATGGTTTTAAAGGGTTGGCCGTAAACGGCATAGGTGCTCAGGAGGAGAAGGGCGAGCAAATATTTTCGTAACAATTCGTGCATGGTACCGTTGTAGCTATTCACCCTCGAACGAGCAGCAAACCAGATAGTTTTATGGCCGATTCCATCTACGAACAACGTTTCGATCCCGTCAAGCAGGCGGCTATCGCCATTGCCGGCGTGCTGGCTTTTCAATCTGGTGGCCAAGGCTCCTCCAGCTCGGCGGTGCCGTGGAGGGGAGCCGCTTTCCGTGGATGACGGCGGCCAGTTTCATGCTGCTCTTCGCCCTTTTTAATTCGGTTTTCAGCGTTGCTACTGACAATATGTTTAAGTACTGGGGCCGCTCGCTCTACAGTTTCATGGCCGTGGCCGCCATCTCCGGGCTACTGGCTTGGGCATTTTCCGGCCTGACCATCAGCGAGGCCGGTTCTTACCGCTGGATCTATATCGTGGTCACGATCGGTTACCTGGTCTTTCTGGCCATGATGGCCTTTATGCGGCAGGTGGTGGATTTTGCGCAAAAGGAAGAGTGGAACGCGCCGAATATCCGGAAGAAGAAAGGGGAGGGGAAGTAGTGAGGAAAGTAACGGTAGAGGGCAAGGAATAACAATGATAGAAAATAGCTAACAGTGGCGGGTTGGTACCTTCTTTCCCGGAATGCCTGACTGTTCGGCCCAAAACAACAATCCTCCCCCTCACTTTAGGATTTTTCCCCCAAAAACGTACCTTTGCGCCCTGCCCGGAGCAAGGGCACTGCTGAAGCGTGGAGGAACCGTTTTTTTGCTCGACGGGACACCTTATATACACCACGGCCATTCAGTACACTTGCCGGCGGACTAGTCCGCACCCTTTTTAGCGGACGTTCTCCCTAAATTTCAGCAAGTAAAGTCTCAATTTTCATGGTTCAAACTATTCTCTACGGCGCACCGGTACTAGGTATCGTCGCCCTTCTGTTCATGGCCTGGCGTTCCGCGTGGGTAACCAAGCAAGACCCCGGAAACGAGCGCATGGTGCGCATCGGCAAAAATATTTCCGACGGTGCCATGGCCTTCCTCAAGGCTGAATACCGCGTACTGGCCATCTTCGTGGCTGTTGTGGCCGTCCTGCTCGCCGTATCCGCCAACGGCGTCACTTCCAGCTGGATGATTGCCGTCAGCTTCGTGCTGGGTGCCATTTGTTCCGCCCTGGCCGGCTTCATCGGCATGCGCGTGGCCACCAAGGCCAACATCCGCACCACCCAGGCCGCCCGCACCAGTCTGGGCCGCGCCCTGGAAGTCGCCTTTGCCGGCGGCTCCGTCATGGGCCTCGGCGTGGTGGGCCTCGGCCTGCTGGGTCTCGGTACGCTCTTCCTGGTATTTCAGGGATTCTTCGTCCCTGAAGGTATCGAGAACGGTACGCAGGCGTCAATGGACGCCGTGGTGCGCGTCATCACCGTGCTCACCGGTTTTAGCTTCGGTGCCTCGTCCATCGCCCTGTTCGCCCGTGTGGGCGGCGGTATTTATACCAAGGCCGCCGACGTAGGCGCCGACCTGGTAGGTAAGGTAGAAGCCGGTATCCCCGAAGACCACCCCCTCAACCCCGCCACCATTGCCGATAACGTGGGTGATAACGTAGGCGACGTGGCCGGCATGGGTGCCGACCTCTTCGAGTCGTACGTCGGTTCCATCATCGGTACGATGGTCATCGGAGCGGCCTTCATCGTTCTGCCCGAGTTCCGGGATACGGAAATCGGCGGCATCAATGCCATCCTGCTTCCCCTGGTAGTGGCCGGCATCGGCATCGTTTCCTCCATCATCGGCACGTTCTTCGTAAAGGTCAAGGAAGGCGGCAACCCGCAGACGGCCCTCAACACGGGCGAACTGATCGCGGCCGCCATCATGCTAGTCGCCACGTGGTTTGCCGTTACCACCCTGCTGCCCGGCGGTTGGTTCATCAGCACTCTCGACAATGCGGGCAAGCCCCTGACCGACGCCGCCGGCGAACTGGTCGGCTTCGCCTACACTTCCAACGGCGTGTTCTTTGCCATTTTGTTCGGCCTCGTGGCCGGTCTGGCCATCGGTTACATTACCGAGTACTACACCGGCACCGGCACCAAGCCCGTGCAGGGCATCGTAGACCAGTCGGCTACCGGCGCGGCCACCAACATCATCGCCGGCCTGGCGGTGGGCATGCGCTCCACGGCCCTGCCCATCATCGTGCTGGCCGCCGCCATCATCGGTGCCTACTACTTCGCCGGTCTTTACGGTATCGCCATCGCCGCCGTGGGCATGCTCTCCAACACGGGCATCCAGTTGGCCGTCGATGCGTACGGACCGATCTCCGACAACGCCGGCGGTATCGCCGAAATGGCGGGCCTGCCCAAGGAAGTCCGTGAGCGTACCGACAAACTGGACGCCGTGGGTAATACTACCGCCGCCATCGGCAAGGGGTTTGCCATCGGTTCGGCCGCGCTGACCGCCCTCGCGCTCTTCGCCGCTTTCATGCAAACGGCCGGTATCACCACCATCGACATCGCCAACCCCTACGTCATGGCCGGCCTCTTCCTGGGTGCCATGCTGCCCTTCCTGTTCAGCGCCTTCTCCATGGAGGCCGTGGGCCGCGCCGCCAACGACATGATCACCGAGGTGCGCCGCCAGTTCCGCGACATCCCCGAACTACGCGCCGCCCTCGACGTAATGAAGCGCAACGACGGCAAGCCCGAAAGCAGCTGGAGTGCCGCCGATAAGGCCACCTTCGATGCCGCCGACGGCAAGGCCGACTACCAGAAGTGCGTGGAAATTTCCACCAAAGCCTCCATCCGCGAGATGATCATGCCCGGCCTCATCGCCGTGCTTTCCCCCGTGGTGATCGGCTTCGGTCCCCGCCTGTTCGGTGCCGATTTCGGTGCCGAAATGCTGGGCGGCCTCCTGGGCGGCGTCACCAGCGCGGGCGTCATGATGGCCCTCTTCCAAAGCAACGCCGGCGGCGCGTGGGACAACGCCAAGAAGATGTTCGAGGAAGGAGCCAATGTACCAGGGTACCGTCTTCCACAAGGGTTCCGAGCCGCACAAGGCCGCCGTGGTCGGCGACACCGTCGGCGACCCCTTCAAGGACACGTCCGGCCCCTCGCTCAACATTCTGCTCAAGCTTATGGCCGTGGTCGCGCTCGTTATCGCACCGCTGCTGTAAATTCGGCAAGATTTAAAAGTAACGGCCGCTCATCTCCTTCCGGGGGTGAGCGGCTTTTTCATTCCCGGTGCTGCCTCCGATCCGCCGTTCGTAGGAATCGGAGTCGAAGTCTGTCCAGCTATCTTATGGGGGCGCACTCTACCACTACTACCCTCTACCCCCTCCCTTTGCCTACTAAAATCCGGGCGTGTCCGTCCCTGACGGGCCGGCCGGTCCCTTCCAGGGTTCGCTGTTCGCTCCGTGCTTCGCACCCTCCCTCCGGTCGGTCTTCCAGGCACCTCACGCAGGGAAATATCAGGTCTATTCAGAGAAAATTCACGTATAACCATAAAAAATACGTTTTAACAAGACTAGCAATTACGTATTTCAAAAAAAATTACCATCTTTGCGAACATAGCCGCACCCGATCAGTTATCGGTGCATAGTCATATATATAAATCGGTCGGTTTTTATACCGACGGCTCTCCCCAGCCTTTCGATCTGTTGTGACCCTATTCATGTCTTAGAGACGACTTTAATACAGCTCTCAAACACCTACACACAGCAATTTAGCGCGGATCAAATAATTCGTTTCGTGCTTGGGGCTACTTACGTTAGTTTTTTACTCCCCCCACTCATTGCACTCCGTCAGGCCCCCGACTGACGAGTCACCGTTATGCATATTTGCTGCCTATATGACAGCTTTTCAGGCATATTCAATTAGCTGAATTGGTCTTCGTGACCTTTATCGGCCCTATCACCCTATTTTTTCACGTCACGTATTGCTGATATGATGAAATCTTTAGATTGTTTTTCCGGATCGGCCCCATTGGGTCAATCCAATTTTTCAACACATCCCTTACTCAACCAACCCATTATGACCATTTTTAACCCATTATTTCCGCAAGGGGGAATAGAAGACCGGGTAGCTCGTCTGCGGCGATTCACCCGTTGTTGTACGTTTGCCCTGTTTGCCCTGCTGGCCTCGGCCGGCTTTTCCCCGTTATTCGCCGCCGGCGGTAACGATGACTGCGCTGTCGCCGATCCGTGCGAAGAAGAACAACAAGCATGCGAGGAAGCAACCTTTTTCGCTCCCGTTATCACCTGCAAAGACATCACCGTCTTGCTGGGGGCATCGGGTACCGGCGGTTACCAGAATGGTGACCCCGTTCTCACGGTAAACGATCCTTTCCCCATCCAGGGTCCCTTCACGGTCGGCGGTCCTTCCAAGAGAACATTCGACTGTACCGCTGCCGGTACCACCGTCCAGCGAATGGTCACCTATACCAACGCCATGAACCAGAAGGGCTTTTGTACGTATAACGTGACGATCGAGGACAACATCGATCCGGTGGTCACTTGTCAGGACATCACCATTGAGTTGGATGCAACGGGCAATGCGTCCTTCGAAAACGGCGATGCGGTAACGGGCACATCCGACAACTGCGGCACCATCCAGGGTCCCTTTACGATGGGCGGCCCCAGCCAAAAAGTATTCGATTGCTCCGCTGCCGGTACCACCGTATCGCGCACCGTGGTTGTTCGTGATGCGAGCAACAACACGGGTACTTGTACCTATAACGTGACCATCGAGGACAACATCGACCCGGTAGTCACTTGTCAGGACATCACCATTGAGTTGGATGCAACGGGCAATGCGTCCTTCGAAAACGGCGATGCGGTAACGGGCACATCCGACAACTGCGGCACCATTCAGGGTCCCTTTACGATGGGCGGCCCCAGCCAAAAAGTTTTTGATTGCTCGGATGCCGGTACCACCGTATCGCGCACCGTAGTGGTTCGTGATGCGAGCAACAACACGGGTACTTGTACCTATAACGTGACCATCGAGGACAACATCGACCCGGTAGTCACTTGTCAAGACATCACCATTGAGTTGGATGCAACGGGCAATGCCTCCTTCGAAAACGGCGACGCGGTAACGGGCACATCCGACAACTGCGGCACCATCCAGGGTCCCTTTACAATGGGCGGCCCCAGCCAAAAAGTATTCGATTGCTCGGATGCCGGTACCACCGTATCGCGCACCGTGGTAGTTCGTGACGCGAGCAACAATACGGCTACTTGTACCTATAACGTGAGCATCGAGGACAACATCGTCCCCACCATCGTCTGCAACTCCGGTAATGGTGACATCACCGTCTCGAACGATAAAGGCCAGTGTGGCGCGAACGTTATGTACGGCAACCAGCCGGCGGACAACTGTGGCTTCACGGTCGCTCAAACCTCGGGTATCCCGAACGCGGAATTTTTCCCCATCGGTACGACGACGAACTCCTTTAAGATTACCGATCCGTCGGGCAATGAGGCCAGCTGCTCGTTCACCGTCACGGTAAACGATACGGAAGACCCCACCATCGTCTGTAACTCCGGCAACGGCGACATCACGGTCTCGAACGATGCGGGTCAGTGCGGCGCGAACGTCATGTACGGCAACCAGCCTTCAGATAACTGCCCCGGCTTTACGGTCGCGCAGACTGCGGGTAACCCAAACGCAACCTTCTTCCCCGTCGGCACCACGGTGAATTCCTTTACGGTCACCGATGCTGCGGGTAATCAGTCCAGTTGTTCATTCACCGTCACGGTAAATGACACGGAAGACCCCACCATCATCTGCAACTCCGGCAACGGCGACATCACCGTCTCGAACGATGAAGGTCAGTGCGGCGCGAACGTCATGTACGGCAACCAGCCTTCAGATAACTGCCCCGGCTTTACGGTCGCGCAGACTGCGGGTAACCCAAACGCAACCTTCTTCCCCGTCGGCACCACGGTGAATTCCTTTACGGTCACCGATGCTGCGGGTAATCAGTCCAGTTGTTCATTCTCCGTTACGGTAAATGACACGGAAGACCCCACTATTCTCTGCAACGGCGGCGGCGGCGACATCACGGTATCGAACGATGCGGGTCAGTGCGGCGCGAATGTCATATACGGCAACAAACCGACGGACAACTGCCCCGGTCTCACGATCACTCAGACTTCGGGTGAGCCGAGTGGAGCCTTATTCCCGGTCGGTACGACGGTTAACACTTTTGTTGTAACTGACGCAGGTGGTAACACGGCAAGCTGCTCATTCTCCGTTACGGTAAATGACACGGAAGACCCCACCATCATCTGCAACTCCGGCAACGGCGACATTACGGTCTCGAACGATGCGGGTCAGTGCGGAGCAACTGTCATGTATGGCAACCAGCCGGCTGACAACTGTGGCTTCACGGTTGCGCAGACTGCGGGTAACCCAAACGCGACCTTCTTCCCCGTCGGCACCACGGTGAATTCCTTTACGGTAACTGACGCGGGTGGTAACATGGCAAGCTGCTCATTCTCCGTTACGGTCAATGACACGGAAAAACCGGTTATCTCCTGCTCGGACATTACCATTGAACTGGGTACGAATGGCACGGCCACCTTTACCCGCGCAAATCTGATCTCATCGGCCACGGACAACTGCACGGCCGAGGCTGATTTGGATGGTCCCTTTATCGTGATGGCCAACGCCGTCCGCGATCTGGACTGCGACGATGCCGGTCAAACCTTTGTACGCACCATCAGCTACGCTGATGCGAGCGGTAACCGGACGACCTGCGATTTTAATCTGACAGTAGGTAGCCAACCGGTTGCCGCAATTCAACCGATCGGTCCGGCGGATAACACGTTCTGCGAGGATGTCGATCCTAACCAGCAAGAAGTAGCGGCTGTAGTTCCGGCCTCTCCCGTTGTACTGGTTTGGCGCGTGACGAGTGTTCCGGCCGCCGCCAACCTGACGGTTGGAACGGAGTTTATCGGAGACGTTCAGAACGTTTCGGATATCCGTAGTTTTGCGGATGGACGCCTGCGTGCCAAGAATGCTGCCGCAATCGGCACTTACACGTTTGAGGCTTTCGGCCGCAATACGGCTACGAGCTGCGAAGGTCCGATAACGACCTTCTCGCTGACTAAAAATGCTTCTCCCGCTATTCCTACCGCGAAAGGCCCTCAGGTGATCGCATTCTGCCCCGGCGCTTCGGTTGGCGAGCGTCAGATTTCAGTGCAGAATAACAATGGTTCCGACGAGGAATTTGCCTGGATCGTGGAAAGCGGTCCCGGTTACTCGGGAAGCACCGAGGTAGTTGTTGGAGACCCCAACTTCGCTACCATCAATAATGCAACAACGCAACTTCGCGCCAAATCCGGTGCCGCAGTTGGTACCTATACGCTTTCGGTTATCCGCCGCAATACGGTAACGGGTTGCGAGAGCGCGAAGCTGACGGGTTACATGGTGACCAAGAACGCTACTCCGGCTACTCCTGCCGCGAACGGCCCCCAAGTGATCTCATTTTGCCCCGGTGCTTCGGTTGGCGACCGCCAGATTTCGGTGCAGAACAACAACGGTTCCGACGAGGAATTTGCCTGGATCGTGGAAAGCGGTCCTGGTTACTCGGGAAGCACCGAGGTAGTTGTTGGAGACCCCAACTTCGCTACCATCAATAATGCAACGTCGCAACTTCGCGCCAAATCCGGTGCCGCAGTTGGTACCTATACGCTTTCGGTTATCCGCCGCAATACGGTAACGGGTTGCGAGAGCGCGAAGCTGACGGGTTACATGGTGACCAAGAATGCTACTCCGGCTACTCCTGCCGCGAACGGCCCCCAAGTGATCTCATTTTGCCCCGGTGCTTCGGTTAGCGAGCGCCAGATTTCGGTGCAGAACAACAACGGTTCCGACGAGGAATTTGCCTGGATCGTGGAAAGCGGTCCCGGTTACTCGGGAAGCACCGAGGTAGTTGTTGGAGACCCCAACTTTGCTACCATCAACAATGCAACAACGCAGCTTCGCGCCAATTCCGGTGCCGCAACTGGTACCTATATGCTTTCGGTCATCCGCCGCAATACGGCAACGGGTTGCGTGAGTGAGAAACTGACGGGTTACATGGTGACCAAGAACGCTTCGCCGGCCGCTCCTGCCGCGAAAGGCCCTCAGGTGATCGCATTCTGCCCCGGTGCTTCGGTTGGCGAGCGCCAGATTTCGGTGCAGAACAACAATGGTTCCGACGAGGAATTTGCCTGGATCGTAGAAAGCGGTCCCGGTTACTCGGGAAGCACCGAGGTAGTTGTTGGAGACCCCAACTTTGCTACCATCAATAATGCAACAACGCAACTTCGCGCCAAATCCGGTGCCGCAGTTGGTACCTATACGCTTTCGGTAATCCGCCGTAATACGGTAACGGGTTGCGAGAGCGCGAAGCTGACGGGTTATATGGTGACCAAGAATGCTACTCCGGCTACTCCTGCCGCGAACGGCCCCCAAGTGATCTCATTTTGCCCCGGTGCTTCGGTTGGCGAGCGCCAGATTTCGGTGCAGAACAACAACGGTTCCGACGAGGAATTTGCCTGGATCGTGGAAAGCGGTCCCGGTTACTCGGGAAGCACCGAGGTAGTTGTTGGAGACCCTAACTTTGCTACCATCAATAATGCAACAACGCAGCTTCGCGCCAAGTCCGGTGCCGCAACTGGTACCTATATGCTTTCGGTCATCCGCCGCAATACGGTAACGGGTTGCGAGAGCGCGAAGCTGACGGGTTACATGGTGACCAAGAATGCTACTCCGGCTACTCCTGCCGCGAACGGCCCCCAAGTGATCTCATTTTGCCCCGGTGCTTCGGTTGGCGAGCGCCAGATTTCGGTGCAGAACAACAACGGTTCCGACGAGGAATTTGCCTGGATCGTAGAAAGCGGTCCCGGTTACTCGGGAAGCACCGAGGTAGTTGTTGGAGACCCCAACTTTGCTACCATCAATAATGCAACAACGCAACTTCGCGCCAAGTCCGGTGCCGCAGTTGGCACCTACACGCTTTCGGTTATCCGCCGCAATACGGTAACGGGTTGCGAGAGCGCGAAGCTGACGGGTTACATGGTGACCAAGAATGCTACTCCGGCTACTCCTGCCGCGAACGGCCCCCAAGTGATCTCATTTTGCCCCGGCGCTTCAGTTGGCGACCGCCAGATCTCGGTACAGAACAACAACGGTTCCGACGAGGAATTTGCCTGGATCGTGGAAAGCGGTCCCGGTTACTCGGGAAGCACCGAGGTAGTTGTTGGAGACCCCAACTTTGCTACCATCAATAATGCAACAACGCAACTTCGCGCCAAATCCGGTGCCGCAGTTGGTACCTACACGCTTTCGGTTATCCGCCGTAATACGGTCACGGGTTGCGAGAGCGCGAAGCTGACGGGTTACGAGGTGACCAAGAACGCTACTCCGGCTACTCCTGCCGCGAACGGCCCCCAGGTGATCTCATTTTGCCCCGGCGCTTCGGTTGGCGAGCGCCAGATTTCGGTGCAGAACGATAATAGCATCGATGAAGAGTTTGCCTGGATCGTGGAAAGCGGTCCCGGTTACTCGGGAAGCACTGAGGTAGTTGTTGGAGACCCCAACTTTGCTACCATCAATAATGCAACAACGCAACTTCGCGCCAAATCCGGTGCCGCAGTTGGCACCTACACGCTTTCGGTTATCCGCCGCAATACGGTCACGGGTTGCGAGAGCGCGAAGCTGACGGGTTATATGGTGACCAAGAATGCCGCTCCCGCCGCCATCACGCCGATCATTTCCGACGTGACGTTCTGCGCCGACGCGCCTGACCTGCAACGGGAAGTACGCGCCACCGTACCCGCCTCGCCGGTTGTGCTGGTATGGGAAGTTGTAAGTGCCCCCGCCACCTCCGGACTGAGTGCCGGAACGCAGTTTACGGGTAATGATAACTCGGGTACGCAACTGCGCAGTTTTGCCAACGGTGCGCTGCGGGCCAAGCCCGGTGCCACCGCCGGTACCTACACGGTTGAAGCCTTCGGTCGCAATACGACCACGGGTTGCGAGGGTCCTCGCACGACCTTTACGCTGACCAAGAACGCCCTGCCGACCGAGACCATCACGGCCGACGGCCCGATGACGGTCGAGTTCTGCCCCGAATCACCTGACCTGCAACGGCAGGTGAAAGCTAATCCCGCCACCGCTCCCAACGTGCTGGTATGGCGCCTGACCAGTGCCCCCGCCGCCTCCGGTTTGACGGTAGGCATGGAGTTCACGGGTAATAATGACTTGGGTACGCAAATCCGCAGTTTTGCCAACGGTGCACTACGGGCCAAGCCCGGTGCCGCCGTGGGAACCTACACATTCGTGGCCTTTGCGCGTAACTCGGCAACGGGTTGCGAGGGTCCGGTAAGCGGAACCTATACGCTGACGAAGAATCCTTCGCCGGCCGCCATCGCTCCGATCATTTCCGACGTAACGTTCTGCGCCGACGCGCCTGACCTGCAACGGGAAGTACGCGCCACCGTGCCCACTTCGCCGGTTGTGCTGGTATGGGAAGTAGTAAGTGCCCCCGCCGCCTCCGGACTGAGTGCCGGAACGCAGTTTACGGGTAATGATAATTTGGGTACGCAACTGCGCAGTTTTGCCGGCGGTGCGCTGCGGGCCAAGCCCGGTGCCGCCGTGGGAACCTACACGGTTGAAGCCTTCGGTCGCAATACGACCACGGGTTGCGAGGGTCCTCGCACGACCTTTACGCTGACCAAGAACGCCCTTCCGACCGAGACCATCACGGCCGACGGCCCGATGACGGTTGAGTTCTGCCCCGAATCACCTGACCTGCAACGGCAGGTGAAAGCTAATCTCGCCACCGCTCCCAACGTGCTGGTATGGCGCCTGACCGGTGCCCCCGCCGCGTCCGGTTTGACGGTAGGCATGGAGTTCACGGGTAATGATGACTCGGGTACGCAAATCCGCAGTTTTGCCAACGGTGCACTACGGGCCAAGCCCGGTGCCGCCGTGGGAACCTACACGTTCGTGGCCTTTGCGCGTAACTCGGTAACGGGTTGCGAGGGTCCGGTAAGCGGAACCTATACGCTGACGAAGAATCCTTCTCCGGCCGCCATCACACCGATCATTTCCGACGTAACGTTCTGCGCCGACGCGCCTGACCTGCAACGGGAAGTACGCGCCACCGTGCCCACTTCGCCGGTTGTGCTGGTATGGGAAGTAGTAAGTGCCCCCGCCGCCTCCGGACTGAGTGCCGGAACGCAGTTTACGGGTAATGATAACTTGGGTACGCAACTGCGCAGTTTTGCCGGCGGTGCGCTGCGGGCCAAGCCCGGTGCCGCCGTGGGAACCTACACGGTTGAAGCCTTCGGTCGCAATACGACCACGGGTTGCGAGGGTCCTCGCACGACCTTTACGCTGACCAAGAACGCCCTTCCGACCGAGACCATCACGGCCGACGGCCCGATGACGGTTGAGTTCTGCCCGAATCACCTGACCTGCAACGGCAGGTGAAAGCTAATCCCGCCACCGCTCCCAACGTGCTGGTATGGCGCCTGACCAGTGCCCCCGCCGCCTCCGGTTTGACGGTAGGCATGGAGTTCACGGGTAATAATGACTTGGGTACGCAAATCCGCAGTTTTGCCAACGGTGCACTACGGGCCAAGCCCGGTGCCGCCGTGGGAACCTACACGTTCGTGGCCTTTGCGCGTAACTCGGTAACGGGTTGCGAGGGTCCGGTAAGCGGAACCTATACGCTGACGAAGAATCCTTCTCCGGCCGCCATCACACCGATCATTTCCGACGTAACGTTCTGCGCCGACGCGCCTGACCTGCAACGGGAAGTACGCGCCACCGTGCCCACTTCGCCGGTTGTGCTGGTATGGGAAGTAGTAAGTGCCCCCGCCGCCTCCGGACTGAGTGCCGGAACGCAGTTTACGGGTAATGATAACTTGGGTACGCAACTGCGCAGTTTTGACGGCGGTGCGCTGCGGGCCAAGCCCGGTGCCGCCGTCGGTACCTATACGGTTGAAGCCTTCGGTCGCAATACGACCACGGGTTGCGAGGGTCCTCGCACGACCTTTACGCTGACCAAGAATGCCCTGCCGGCTGATTTTGCCCCGGCAATCGGTTCTAACGACGTTACCTTCTGCTCTACCGATCCTGACTTACAGCGGCAGGTAAAAGCAGGATTGCCTACTGCTGCCAATGAGATATTGGTGTGGAGGGTTGTTAGTGTACCCGGGACTTCGAACCTAACGGTCGGCCAGGAATTTTTGGTGGGTGATAACAGCGACAACGAAGTTCGGACATTTACTGACGGCGTACTACGCATCAAGCCGGGTGCTGAGTTTGGTACCTACGAATTTGTAGCCTTCTACCGCAATTCAGTTACGGGTTGTAACGGACCGGTCAATAAGCCCTATTCGCTTACACGCCAAGATTGCAGTGTCTATAGCAGAATGGATGGATCACAAGACGACGTGACCTTACTACAGACTGAAATGGATGTGGCACCCGCCATGGATGAAACTACTGCGATAGCTACCGAAGGAGCATTGGAAAGCGGTTTCGGCCGGACTGACCTGCGCTACGAACTGGAAGTAGGACCGAACCCCTTCCAGGACCGCTTTACCTTCAAGTTGTCGCTCCAGGCCCCGGGCCGGGTGAGTGCCGAATTGATCGGCATGGACGGCCGCGTGGTACAACGTATCCTGACCGACGAGCAGCTGCCCGCCGGTACCCATACCGAGTTGGTGGATGCACCTCGCCTGACGGCGGGTACCTACCTGCTCCGCATTTCCGTGGACGGTGAACCGCTGTTTATGGAACGACTGATCTCGCTCCGCTAGGGAACGAGGGGTTTGGATTGATTTCCGAGCTTTAGTAACGGCACTATTCTCCTGCGGGAGGGTAGTGCCGTTTTTTTTATTTGATAGCGATAGGCCGGGGGGATGCGTGAGGGATAGGAGGCGTTGTTTGAACGGACCGTAGGGGCGCATTGCATTCGCCCGCAGGGCGGTATCGCAATTCGCCCCGCAGGGGAGAGAGTGCCGGATAGCCCGACCCTGACGCGATGAGCGGCAGGGGCACGCCCAAAAAACGCTAAATTGCATCCAATAGGAACCAATTGCCTGGCTTCACTCGTTGAAAGAGGGTACACCAACAAATCAACCGCTATTATGCAAAACAGCTACTTGAACACCTTTCTTTTCCTTTTTGCTCTGATTGCCGGCCTCGCCTCGCTGGACGCCCAAGACATTCCCGCCGAACTGACGCCCGCAGAAGAGCCGCCGGTTACCGAAATACTCTTCGACGAAACGGTTTACGAATTCGGCACCGTGCTGGAGGGAGAACTGGTTACCCACGTCTATACCTTCACCAATACGGGCACCGAGCCGCTGGTGATCAGCAACGCAAAGGGAAGCTGCGGCTGTACCGTGCCGCGTTACCCTACCGACCCGATAGCGCCCGGCGAAACCGCTTCACTGACCGTGCAATTCAATTCAAAAAGCAAGAAGGGCGAGCGTAACCAGAAGGTGACGATCACGGCCAACACCAGCCCGCCGCAGACTTTTCTATACGTAGTCGGTAGGGTAGAACCCCGCACCGAGGACGATCCCGAATGGACACCCGCCCCCAGTGCCGAAGCGGAGGCGGCCCTCAGCGCGGAATGCTTCGCCATTTATCCCAACCCCACGGCCGAATTTTTAAAATTGGACGTGGAAGAGACCAGCCTGGGCGAAGCGGCGGAAGTCGTTATCTATTCCAAAGAAGGCCAGCTGATGGCCAAGCGCGAAATTGCCGCGCTGGACGGCACCGTGGAGTTCAGCGTGGGCCACTATCCCGCCGGCACCTACGTGGCCAATGTGCGCATCGGTGACCGCAAGCCGCAGGCCCGCTGCTTTGTGGTGGTCCACTAAAAAGGTGAAACAAATGCACCCTTTCGTCGGTTAACCCCGGTGACAATCAACCCGAGAGTTGCTCCTATTGAGGGGTTGTGCGAAAGCATTTTTTGCGCGCCCAAAACACAAGCATTTGAGTGAAATCATTCTGACAATCGACACGGTGGACCCCGTCGATTTATTCGGTGACAAGAACCGAAACCTCTCCCTGGTCCAGGAGGCTTATCCCGATACGCGCATTACCCAGCGCGGTAACAGTGTGCGCATCTCGGGCGAAAAGCGCGACACCCAGGCGGTTAAAAACCGCATCGAGATGATGGTGCGCCTGCTGAAGGAACACCACGAACTTCCTACCCAAACCGTGGAAGACCTGCTGGCGGGCGAAAACCCCTTTGCCACCAAGCTGGGGCGCGGTAATGGCAACAAAACAATCGTGCATAGCCGCACCGGCCGACCGATCAAGGCCAAGACCAAGAACCAGCAAGTGCTGGTGGATACCGCCGGACAGAACGATATTGTGTTTGCCGTCGGCCCCGCCGGTACGGGTAAGACCTACACCGCCGTGGCCCTGGCCGTGCGCGCCCTGAAAAATAAGGAGGTAAAGAAGATCATCCTGACCCGCCCCGCCGTGGAAGCGGGCGAAAACCTGGGCTTTCTGCCCGGTGACCTGAAGGATAAGATCGACCCCTACCTGCGCCCGCTCTACGATGCGCTGGATGACATGATCGCGGCCGATAAGCTGAAGCAGTTTACCGAAACGCGGGTGCTGGAAATTGCGCCCCTGGCCTATATGCGCGGCCGTACGCTGGACAATGCTTTCGTGATTTTGGACGAGGCGCAGAATGCTACTACCAGCCAGCTGAAAATGTTCCTGACCCGCCTCGGCCCATCCGCCAAGTGCATCATTACCGGAGACCTGAGCCAGGTGGACCTGCCCCGCAGCCAGACTTCCGGCCTGCGTTACGCGGTGGACATCCTGGGCCGCATCAAGGGAATCGGGGTGGTGCGCCTGAGTGCCGACGATGTGGTGCGCCACCGTCTGGTGAAAGAAATCATCAAGGCCTACGATGCCGAGAACGAACGTTGGCAGGGAGATCGCCGCTTTGACGACCGGCCGCCCGACCACGGCATCCCCGGCCGGAGCCGCGCCGAGCAAAACGGATCTCCCGGTTCTGAAGAGGAATAAAAATTACAACCTCCCCCCTTCGTGGGGCCGGGGGGAACCCATAAAAGAAGCCCCCGCTACGGTGTGTAGCGGGGGCTTTGTTTAGGGGATTTATTGAAAGGTTTGTTTAGCGGACTACCTGATGTGAAACCATGTCGTGATCGGTGATGATCGTCACGAAATAGGTGCCCCGGGGCAGGGAGGTCAGGTCGTAGCGTTGCTCTACCACGGTCCGACCGTCCTGCTTGTCTTCGAGCAGCGTAGTGCCGCCGGCGTCAGCCAGGCTGACGCGGCACTTGCCACCGTTGCCGAAGTAGGTCAGATTAATCGTGTTGTCCGCATAGCGCAAGTGGGGCTTGTAGGTCGTGAACCGGTCGCTGCTGGTCACGTCGATAAAGGTGCCCACGATGCGGAAAGGCTGAATGGTGGTGAACAGATCGGTGTCGATGGACAGGCGGTAGCTACCGGCGGGCAGGGCCTGGAGGTTGAGCAGTTTGCCGTAGGGTTCTCCGGCGGGCACCGTTACCTGGAGCAGCGCGATGCCATCCTTGTCGAGGATGCTTACGCGACCCGCCTGCGTGAGTCCGTTGAAACGGACGGCCAGCATCCGGTCTTCGCCGGCGGCGGCCACGGTGAGGTCGAGAACGGGGGGCGTGGTGCCGGCAGCAAATGAGGGGGCGGCCAGGCAAAAAAGGCTGAAGAAAAGGATCAATCGAGTCATGGTCAATGGTATTAGGACGGAAAACCGAATAGATGGCGGGTTCCGTCGATGAAAAAAGAGAGGCATGATGACTTCAGGCTCGAGATCAGTACTGTTTTTGTTGATTGCAGTGCAAAGGTCGGATCGTTTGGCCGACCGTACTTCACCGCAATTGGTAAGTAGTGGTGCTAAATTAACATCGCGATACGATAATAGTGTTGTTGGTGTTAAATTAACATCTACCTAACCTCACTTAATTTCGTTTGCCACCGGCTCGGCCCGCGCTAAGTTGGGTCGGCACGGCGTTCTGTCAACGATCTTCGGAAAACCCGCCCTGAACTTTTGGGGGATGGTTTATCGGGCTAATTTTGCACCATGATGCGCTACCTGCTTTTTCTCGGCCTTTTCCTGGGCATTTTTATCACCCCGGCCGCAGCCCAACCCTCTTCGGCGGCCTACCGTCATTATATGGACGGCGAGCAGCTGTTGCTGTCCCGCGACTACGACAAGGCCGCCCGCGCCCTGCGCCGCGCCCTGGACGCCGATCCAAAAATGGCCATCGCCAGTCGCTTGCTCGGCGAAGCCGAGTACCTGCAGGGGCACTATACGCAGGCGGTATCCGCTTTTAGCTATACGCTGGAGCTGGACCCTAATTTCTCCCGCGTCCTTTATTACAAACTCGGCGAGGTCTACTACAAGATGGGTCGCGCCGAACTGGGGCTTTACTACTTCAAAAAATTCCGCGACCTCAACGAAGTCCCCCTATCCCAATTCACCATCCGCGGCGAAGCCGAGCGGGCGGAAGAACTACTGCTCCGCGACCGGCTGCCGGCCAGTATCCGGGCCTGCCATATCTCCCTCGATTCGAGTGAGTTCATCAACGTCACCACCATCGAAAATCTGGGACCGAACATTAACAGCAAAGATGACGACTACTTCCCCTTTCTGGCCAATAACGGCAACAGCTTGTACTACACCCGCCTGAGCGAAAATGGCGACGAGGACCTCTGGTTCGGCTTTCGCCGTTCACCCGGCCGGTGGGATGCCGAGCGCGTGAAGGGCGGCTTCAATACCAACCAACCGGAAGGCATGACCACGCTGGTGCGCGACGGCCGGCAGATCTTCTTTACCGTCTGCGGCGGCGGCAAGGATACGGTGGATTGCAACCTCTTTTCCGGCATCGTGGATGATAACAATAGGATTCGCAATAAACGGCCCATCGGCGGCTTCGTCAACTCCCGAGAATGGGACAGCCAGGCGGCGGTAAGCTGCGACGGCCGCCGACTTTTCTTTGCCAGCAACCGGCCCGGCGGCCTGGGCGGATCGGACATCTGGTACTGCGAACGCACCGCCACCGGCGATTGGTCGGAACCGCGCAATATCGGCGCACCCGTAAATACCGCCGGTGACGAGGAATCGCCCTTTCTTTCCAACGACGGGCAAACGCTCTACTTCGCCAGCACCGGCCACCTGGGGCTGGGCGAGCAAGACCTGTTCATGTCCTGGTACGACCCCGCCCTCCAACGCTGGACGGTGGCCATCAATCTCGGCCCGCCCGTCAACAGCCCGCACCGCGAACTGGGCCTGCACCTGAGTGCCGACGGCCGCACCGGCTTTTTTGCCAGCGACCGCCCCGGCGGGCAGGGCGGCATGGATATTTACGAATTTACGCTTTCCGAAAAGCTGTACGGCGAACCCACCACCTACGTACAGGGCTACGCCCGCGATAGCGTTACCCGCAGCCCCATACCCCATGCGGTTATCCAGATCGACGGCGGCCAGGCCCTGCGGACCGATGAGTTGGGCCGTTTTTTTATTTGCGTCGGGGCCGATGTGATCGTGGACCTGAGTGCCGAGGTGGAGACTTACCTTCCCTATCACCAAAATTTCGCCATCCCGAAATGGGACAACCGCAAGCACTACGATATCGACCTGCTGTTGCGGCCCGAGATTAGTTTCATTGCCGAATTGCGGACCGAGCCGCCCGCCGATCTGGCCCCGACGGTCCGCAAAATCAAGGTGGTACGTACCCACCCGGTCTATTTCGGCTTCGACGGGATCGAGGTCAACAGTGATGAGCTGATCAAGCTGGATGAGTTTTTAGAAAGCCTGATGGGCGAGGAAATAGAGCGGATTTCCGTTACCGGCTACGCGGATGACATCGGTGGTTCGGAGTATAACCTCCGGCTGTCCGAACAGCGGGCGCGGTCGGTGGCGGTCAGTTTACTGCAGCGGCGGCAGAGCGTGGATCAGATCCAGGTCAACGGCGTGGGGTCCATCTCAACCGATCAGCCCCGCGAGCAAAATCGGCGGGTGGACATAAAAATCACGCTCATTCGGGAGAATTAGCCTAAATTGGGGACTAATTCGATACTGTTACAAAACACCCAAACTTTTGTTGGGTTACAACAACATATTTACGGAGCGTAAAGTGACTTTGCAGCAGGCCGGCGGTCTCATAAACTGAACGCGCGGCATCAAGTGCGGTCACGATTTAACCCCCGATCGAGCCGTGATCTCAGCTCGGAAACCAACTATTACTATGCGAATCTTTCTCTTTTTAACGCTGTTCCTCCTTGCTTCTTCCGCAGTATTCGCCCAGCCCGATAAACCGGCCTACTGTGAGGAATTGCCCGTTACCTACGGTGCCGTCAATGTGAAGGGGGCCACCCCGCCGCCCCTGCCGCGTTTTGCCACCACGCCCACCACGGAGTACAAAATACAAGTTGCCATTCTCCGCTTCACGGATCCGGCTGATTTCCCCTTCCACCCATTACTGGTGGCTCGTTACCGCCCCTGCGAGCAGGTCTGGGTGGTGGAAAGCCGCGACAGTTATCCCACTCGCGCCGAGGCCGATAAGGTCAAGACCCAGCTCGCCAACCTCGGCTACCGGGGCGCGTATCTGACGGAACTGATGGCCTATAAATAGGGTAGGGGAGTTAATTTTATTGTTATTGGGGCGTGCCCCCGGCCGGAGGCCGGGGTCGGTCCCTTTCCGGCGCGCCTGTCGGCTTGGCCCTGCGGGCTGCGTCCCTATCGGGCCGCCCCGTCCAGGCACCTCACGCGGTCATGCAGGGTCGTTCCACACGGGCAACCGCTCCCGCGCATCCGGCAGGCGGGGGCGCGCGGCCAGCAGGGCGCGGGTGTAGTCCGTTTTGGGCTGCGAAAATAATTCGCTCGTAAGGCCGCTTTCCATCATTCTTCCCCGGTAAAGTAGCAGGCAACGTTCCGTCAGCCGGTGTACCGTATCCAGGTCGTGGCTGATGTAAAGTAATCCGGTGCCGGATTCACGGCGCAATTCATCCAATAATTCCAGAATGCCGGCGCGGATATTCACGTCCAGCGCGGTGGTCGGCTCGTCCGCAATCAGTAATTCGGGTTCCGGGCAGAGGGCCTGGGCAATCATGACCCGCTGGCACTGGCCGCCGCTCAGCTGGTGGGGGTAAGATCGGTATATTCGCTCCGGCTCGCTCAGGCGGGCGCGTTCCAGCCACTCCAGGGCCAGTGTCCGGCGTGATTTTTTATCGTTTCCCTTGCCGTGCAATTCCAGCATCTCCGTCAGTTGGCTCCCACAGGTGCGTACCGGGTTGAGTGCTTGCCGCGAGTCCTGAAAGATCATCCCGATCCGCCCGCCCCGGTACTTCCGCCGCTCTCGTTCCGGCAGGGCGGCCAGGTTCACCCGCAGCCCGTCCTGTTTATCCTGCCACCCGATTTCCTTTACAATCACCCGTGCCGCGGCGGGCAGTAATCCCAGTAGCGCCAGCCCCGTCAGTGTTTTCCCCGACCCGCTTTCCCCCACCAGTGCCACCGATTCTCCCCGCCCGATCCGGAACGACAAGTCATCCACCGCCGGCACCGGTGCGCCGGGAAAGGTGATGCGAAGGTTGTGCAGCGTGAGTAAGGGTGGAATAATGAGAGGATTTATGATTGACTCGTCTACCGAAGGGGAGCAATTCTACCATTACTCCAAAGAATAACTTAGCTATGTTCAATCAGAAAAGAGACACTTCCAGCGGCGAGGCTTTGGGGAGCAGAACTACAAATCCGAGGTAGGGGTTTCCGATCCCTTCCGCACCTCCCACTTCCGCTGGATTTTCAGCACCCGCTCGATCACTTCCCGCACGCAGCCGTGGCCGCCGTTAACGGGGCTAATGTAGGTGCTGATACTCTTGATCTCGGGGCAGGCATCGTGGGGGCAGACGGCAAATCCGACCCGCCGCATCACGTCGTAATCCGGCATGTCGTCGCCCATATAGAGGATGCCGTCCTCGTCGAGGTTATAGAGGTCGATAAACTCGTCATACTTGGCCACCTTATCGCTCACGCCCAGGGCCACGTCGTTGATGCCAAGGTTATACAGCCGCTCCCGAACGCCCTCGCTGTTTCCGCCCGTAATGACGATTACCCTGAAACCCGCCTGTACCGCACGCTTCAGGGCATAGCCGTCGCGCACGTGCATACGGCGTAGCAACTTACCTTCTTCGGTCACGAGCAAGGTGCTGTCCGTCAGCACGCCGTCCACATCGAAGATGAAGGTGGTTACGTCAGCAAATTTTTCAAATTGATTCATAGCGGCGCGCTTCGCGCGTACTTTAGATAGGACGCTGCGCGTCTGGTAATCACCTGCGGTGATCGTCGCAAGCTCCTCGGAGTTTTGTATTTTAATAGCAGCTTAGAGCGTATCTAAGTTTTTACTTCCTGAGAACCAAGCATTTAAGAACCTGGCGTCATAAAAACTGACTTACGTAACCCGCTATGCGCGCACCAAGAAGTAGCCGCGAAGCGAAGTTTTTATCTAGCCAGAACCTTAACCACGAAGTAGCCGCGAAGCGAATCATTGATCCTCAGTTCTTAAGAACTTTGGACACGCTCTTATGGGTAGGTGTAGGCCGCTTTAAAGCACCAACATACAAAAGTACTAAAATACGGGCCGCAGGTCCCCTCACTGATTATCCCGCCACTCGTACACCCACTTGGCCTGGATCTGCTCCAGGTGCCCCTCGGAACTATCCTCGCGGGTACCCTCGAAGTGGGGAATTTCCAGGATCCAATCGAGCAGATCGGTGAAGCGGATGCGATAGATCTTGTCCTGGCCGAAATCGTCGCCGAAACGCTCGTAGAGGGCCATGGCAATGTCCTCGTGGTCGGGCCAGTTGATGGGTAAATCGTCAATATCGTCGAAAGCCATAGGTGGTGATGTGGTTGGTGGGTGGATTATAGAAAAAGCAAGTGTGGAAAAGTGGACGGAAGATTGCGTAGGCGGTAAGCGAAATCGGACCCGGATCGACTTGATGTGCGGGATTAAACAAGACGTGTTGCCGAAATAATTTGCTTGCGGGAAAAATGGACCAGCGATGGGAGTGGGCCGACCGGAGGGAGGAGACGCGTTAGCGGCCGAGCGAATAGCGAGCCACGGACGCAGCGACCGCCGGCCCGGCCGGCGGTGGGCCCCTAAACAACTCTAAACACTAATGCTCGTGCCCGATGATCTTGCGCTGATCGGGAATTTGCACCCGTAGCACCGCGCCTTCTTCCAGGATGACGGCCTGGCAGCCGAGGCGACTCTCGATGCGCGGGTTGATGGCGCGGTCGATAAAATCTTCCTCCTTATCGGAGATTTCTTCCAGGAATTCGTCGCCCGCTTCCACATAGACGTGGCAGGTGCTGCAGGCGCAGACCTCGCCGCAGTTGTGATTGAGGTGAATGTCGTTGTCCTCGGCCGCTTCCAGGATGCTGGTGTCGGCCGGCACGGTGACGGTTTTGGGGGAGAGGGCTTCGTCCTCGAAGGTGAAATGTACGGTGGCCATGTGCGCGCTTTTTGAATCGGGATCGCAAAGATAGCGGCGATCCCGGTTGGAGTACACTTTGGGGCGTATTTCGTTCGGTGGCGGGCAGGTTTATGTGCTCAGGCGCGGGGTAAATAGATGTCGAAACTGACGGCCAGATTGCCGACGGTGTCCAGGAGGGCAATGGGCAGGATGCGTCGCTCGGCCCCGGCACGCGAGGCCCAGGGGTCGGCGGTAATGTGGGGGTCACCGTGGAAATAGAGTTGCGAAACCAACTCGCGGCTATCCGGTGCCGTAACGCGGTAGTGGATGTGGGCGGGCCGGTATTTCTCTCCGTTGAGGTATTTTCCGGGCAGGATGGTGCGGAAAGAATAAGTGCCGGCTTCGTCGGTGATCCAGCGGGCGCGGAGTTGAAAGTCGGCCGATTCGTTGTCGTATTCACCACGGGTATCGCAGTGCCAGATCTCGATCAGCGCACCGACCAGCGGCGTGGTGCAATCGGCCCCGAAAACGGTGCCGCTCAGTTGAATGACGGAGCCGGGCAGACCGGGTGAGGTAAGGTCTTGCCGCAGGGGCGCATCGGGCCGGTAGAAAGGACCGAGAATGTCATTGGTGGTGGCGCAATCGGCAACAAACAAGTCTCCCGCGCCGGGGCGGACGCTGCCGAAAGCGGAGATGGAAAAAGCGGAAAGCCCGGCGGTAGCGAGGAAATTTTTGCGGGTCATGTTCGGAGCAGGTGGTTGAGCAATAGCTCTATAACTAGCAATTCACCGGTTTTATTTGTCGCCTCAGCGTACTCCCAGCACCCAACCCTCTTCCTGCAACACCATTTCAAGTTCCTGCGGAGCCAAATTGGCCGGCCGATCAAGTAACCCTCCCAGGCGGTTTTCCCGGTCTAGCCGCCGCAGGTGGCGGGCCAGGCAGATGACTTGCTCCCGGTCGGGAATGGGATCGGTGCCGGGGCGGCTGACGAGGCTTGGGTAGATCTCAGCGTGGAGGATGAGCGGCCGGGGGGTTGGTTCGGTCCGTTCGATCTCCCCCAGCGGATCGGTACTGAAACCCGTCTCGAATGGCCATACCCGGCTGGTAAGTCCTAATGTTTCGTGTTGGAAGCGCAGGCCGTGGAGGTAAGGGATGGCCGTCAGTGTCTGGCTGCCCACGCTTCCGGTATAGGCCAATTTCCACGCCGGTTGCATCCGCCGGTAGCGGGTCTCTACGATTCGCCGCTCGGCCAGTACTTGCCGGTCGGCGGTAATTACGGGATAGCTAAAACCACGCTTCGGAACCAGAAATGCCCCGCTACTGCTCGCCGGGCAGCCCCAGAACGGACCCGCCGGTGCTCCCATGCGCCGGTTCAGTTCGGCTGCTACCTTATAGCGGTTATTGGCATTGTTTGCGTCATCCTCAATCAGGCCGGCAATCAGTTGCCAGGTAGTATGCCAAGCGTTGTCACCTCCACCTCCCAGGGCCGCGTTGGTGCCGTGCGGATAGGCGTAGGCGGCATCTATTCCCAGCAGCACCCGCCGGTTCCGTGCGGTGAGTTCCAGTAACAAGTTAGTGATCGCCCCCATGGCAGAGCGGCGGGTACGATAGTAAGTCGTTTCTATCCGTACGGCATCTTCACTCCGTGCGTGGCCGACCCAGATCGCATCTTTGGAAGGCTTTGCGGGCGAGGGTTTCCCCGCCGCGCTCCAGTCGATGATGAGGTAGTCGTCAAATAGCATACCGGAAAACTTCAAATTTCAATCCCGCACCGCCCCCGGCTCCAGCAGCGCAAAGAACTGATCCAGGTTAGGCGTCAGCACGATCTCGGTGCGGCGGTTCATACCGCGTCCCGTGGGGTTATCATTGTTTTCCACCGGGGCGTACTGGGCGCGTCCGGCGGCGGTCAGCCGCTCGGGGGCTACATAATAGGTGTCGGTCAGCACCCGCACGATGCCGGCGGCGCGGCTGGCCGACAAGTCCCAGTTATCGACGAACTGGCGGCCGTCGGTGGGTACGTTATCGGTGTGGCCCTCTACCAGCACGTCCATCTGGTTGTGATCGTTGATGACCTGCGCCACTTTGGCCAGTACCTCCTGTGCGCGGGCATTAACCTTGGCACTGCCGGAGGCGAATAACAGCTGATCGGAGATGGACACCAGCACCTTGCCGCCGCGCACGTTCACGCGCACGTCCTGGTCGTTCACGTCTGCCAGGCTGCGTTTCAAGTTGGTGATGAGGGCCATATTCAGGGAATCCTTGGCTTCGGCGCGGTTGCTCAGCGTTTCGATGAAGTTCCCCTGGCGCGAGATGCTTTCCAGCGATTTTTCGATACTGGCGGCCCCAGATTTACTAATGATGGACAGGTCGCTCATTCGCTCCAGCAGTCCGGAATTGGTCGATTGCAGGGCCACCACCTGGGTTTCCAGTTGCTGCACCTGTTCTGATTTGGCGGCCAACTGGGCTTCCAGGGTGGTCACCTTGGTCTTGTTACAACTGGTCAAAAGCAGCAGCAGGGCCGCTGCGAAGAGTAAGCGAATCATGTTTTTCAGTTTTGGTTGCTTCCCACAAACGCCCACGGGGGCAAAAATAGTGAGTGGGAACCCTGCGCGGGCGGTTCATCCTAAATTCTCCTAGCTTCGTCGAACCCATTTGCGACCGCTTTTACCCGGCCCTACTTTTGGTGCATCATCAAAATCAGTATTCCCATGTACCCCACCAAATACGACTACCGCGAGGGCAGCCAAAAGGCCCGCTTCTACCGCAGCTTCCGCAAACTGGTCCTTTTCACGTTTACCATCGCCCTGCTCGGCCTCTTCCTGGATAAAGAGATCTGGGACCTCCGCATCGTCTCCGTCATCTGGGGCATCGTGCTATTCATTAAGTATACCAAGATCAACGGCGTCCCCTTCACCAACGGTTTTCTCGGCCGCGACTGGAAAGACTGGATGGAGCACACCGGCCGCATGGACGACACCGGCCCCGGCCGCGACGACGACTACCAAAACGTGTGGCAGGATAAGGACCTGGTATAGTGGCAAACACTTATCTTTGTGTTCCTCCTTCACTACCACACCCTGTCATGCAACCCGATCATCACTACGAAATGGCCCGCCGGCGGGTCGAGAAAAAACGCAAATTCCACCGTCACCTCCGCGTGTACCTGGTGATGAGCGTGTTTTTTATCGTGCTCAACGTCATGACTTACGGCGGTTGGTGGGCGCAGTGGCCCATTCTGGGTTGGGGCCTGGGCATTTTCTTTCAGGGCATGGCCGCCTACGGTGGCCCCGGCGATACCTCTGAATGGGAGGAAAAAGAGATCGAAAAAGAACTGCGCCGCCTTAATCGCGGGAAGGAATCCGATAGCGATTGGATTAACCGCCACCCGGAGCGTTCCGCCCCGCCACGGGACGTGAATAGGCCCTACCGGGATGAGGACCTAGTTTGAATAAAGCTTTTTTTGGGCGTGTCGCCGGCCAGGGCCGGGCGTCGGTCCCTTCCAGGGTTCGCTATCGCTCCGTGCTGCGCACCTTCCCTAGCGGTCAGCCTTCCAGGCACCTCACGCAGCGTTCACTCCTACGCGCCGCAGATTTCCCCCATCCCAGCCTACTACACGTCGCTCAGGTCGAGGACGTCTACGTCCGAGACGGACGGCCCAGCCGGCTAGGTGTATTTGCCTATGTCCCGCTCGGGTCGGAGACCCTCGACCTACTCGTATTGCGTGCTCGTGTTGCGCAGATGGTCCGGCTTCGCCGTCCCGCTCGGGTCGGAGACCCTCGACCTACTCGTATTGCGTGCTCGTGTTGCGCAGATGGTCCGGCTTCGCCGTCCCGCTCGGGTCGGAGACCCTCGACCTACTCGTATTGCGTGCTCGTGTTGCGCAGATGGTCCGGCTTCGCCGTCCCGCTCGGGTCGGAGACCCTCGACCTACTCGTATTGCGTGCTCGTGTTGCGCAGATGGTCCGGCTTCGCCGTCCCGCTCGGGTCGGAGACCCTCGACCTACTCGTATTGCGTGCTCGTATTGCGCAGATGGTCCGGCTTCGCCGTCCCGCTCGGGTCGGAGACCCTCGACCTACTCGTATTGCGTGCTCGTATTGCGCAGATGGTCCGGCTTCGCCGTCCCGCTCGGGTCGGAGACCCTCGACCTTCCCGTATTGCGTAGATGGTCCGGCTTCGCCATCCCGTTCGGGAAAAAATCCCTCGACCTGCGCGCTGTGCGCGTTTTCTTGGTGGGATATGTGTGCTTTTGTGGCGTGAAAAGTTTTATTAAGCCAACTTCACATTACCCGCCTCGTATTTTAATTTGTAAGCAAACCGATTGATCCGCCAGCCGCCTGACGTTTTGGTTAGACCTAAATTGTAGGTGCCTACGTAAGTGCGGGTTTTACCTTTGGTGGCCGACTCCTTGTAATGAGTGGCGGTGGCGTAGCAGAAAACCGTGGCGGTATGCTCGTTTTCTTCGCTTACCAGGAAGTTTGTGGCCAAATGGTTCATTGCATCCAGCCCTTTGAAGCCTTCGGCCCAGGTATCGCAGATCACTTCAGAAGTGGTATCCATTTTTTTGCCACCCATGGCCGACATATCGAAGTCAACGTGTGGGGTGAAAACCTTGCTCTTTAATTCGTCCCACTCCTCGTTATCGGTGTGGATGAATAGACGGTTGACGGTTTCAATGATGGCTTCGCGGGTGGTCATGAGGTAGATCAGTTTGATAGAGGTAGTACGTATAGAGCGGCGGCGGGGTTTAGCGCGTGTATAAATTTTTACTTCCTGATAACCAAGCATTTAAGAACCTGGCGTCGTAAAAACTGACTTACGTAACCCGCCATGCGCGTAAGTTTTTATCTAGCCGGAACCTTAAATCATTGATCCTCAGTTCTTAAAAATTTTAGTAAGCTCTTAGCGGGGCGTTAAACTTATCATAAAGACTTGTCAGGTAGCGCGGGGCATCGTAATTTGGGGAGGAGGCACATAAAGTGTGCTATAGTAAAACAACCTAGGACTTGTGATTTTCATCTTAGTCGATTTTGTGTAGTTTAAACTTGATTATCAATGAGTTATGCACAAGGCATGAATCCGGGCGTTTTCACAAATCTTCAGTTGTTGTACTATAATTACCTAAGAGCGTGTCTAAATTTTTACTTCCTGAGAACCAAGCATTTGATAACCTGACTTCACTAAAACTGACTTACGTAACCCGCTATGCGCGTAATTTTTTATTTAGTCAGAACCTCAAATTGTTGATCCTCAGTTCTTAAAAATTTTAGACACGCCCTAACCCCGATAAATACCTAAGTCATGAAAAAGACATTAATTTTGTTTGTCACTTTTACCGCGCTATTATCTTTGACTACTTGTGCTGCTTATATTCCGAGTAAACTTGGCTACTTTGAATTGGATCCTTACGCCCGACCATTCGACCAAAAAATTCGGCAGCCGCTATACTTGTTGCTGGGGCCGGAAGTAAAGGATAGCGTTTCCCTCAAAGAGTTTGGAATGATGACGGTTACGGCCACGGAATATCGAAGGACGGTTGGAAAAAGCTTGGTGGCAACCCTGACCGATAACTTTGAGGTGGTTTCGCAAGTAGACAGTAGGCCCGATAGCGGACTGGTACTAGAAATTTACCGCATCCGTCCTCACTGGAAGATCAATGCTAGCACTACCGAAGTGACGGGTGCGGACTCTTCCCTAAGTTCTTCAACCACCCGCTTCATTGCCGCCTGTTTTCAGGTAGAATCGAGTTTATTCCTGGCGGGCAAACCGATTCAGCGGGTGGATCGACTGTTCTGCGGAGAGAACCAAACCAGCCAGTTTTTCCAAGCGATACAGATGTTCAAGGACGGGCTGCTTACGACCTGTGAGGAATTGAATAAGGAGGTCTTTACCCAGGCGATGGTAGACGAAATAGCCAATCGGTAGAATTTAAGCGCGTGTCTAAATTTTTACTTCCTGATAACCAAGCCTTCAAAAACCTGGCGTCGTAAAGACTGACTTACGTAACCCGCTATGCGCGTAAGTTTTTATCTAGCCGGAACCATAAATAATTGATCCTCAGTGCTTAAAAATTTTAGACACGCTCTAAAGCTTTTTTTGGCGTGTCGCCGGCCAGGGCCCGGCGTCGGTCCCTTCCAAGGTTCGCTATCGCTCCGTGCTGCGCACCTTCCCTAGCGGTCAGCCTTCCAGGCACCTCACGCAGCGTTCACTCCTACGCGCCGCAGATTTCCCCCATCCGAGCCTAGTACACGTCGCTCAGGTCGAGGACGTCTACGTCCGAGACGGACGGCCCAGCCGGCTATTAACATGGTGGAGACATTGGCGAGGTGGGTCGATACACGAATTCCGTTGCAACCATCACCCCAGCTACCATTCACCTTACTTCGCCTTCGGTGCCCGGCGCCACTGAACGGTATGGCGTATTTCACCCTTCTTTTTAAGCGGAGTAGCGGCTTGTTTCGTTGATTGTGTTGCTTCCAGCCGCTTGGGTTCCGGGGCAGCCTTGGTGAGTTTCAACTCGATTTGGGAGGGCGTGGCGATCCGGAAAACAATTCCCTGTCCCGGTAGCACATCGGCAGAATTTGGGTGGAATCCTTTTTCGCTCACGGCTATTTCCAGGGGAGCCAACTGGGATACATCTGGCTGTTTTTTTGCCGAAACTGTCGGTGGGTAGAGCACTGACAGGCAAAACTCCGTCTTGTTTTTGGTATTGTATCCTCCGTACTCACCCGGCCGCAACAAGGACATGGCGTAAGCGTCTCCTTTGCCCAGCGTTTTAGTGTCGAAGATGGAGCGCGACTTCTGCTCGCTACCGATTTCATGGAGACGGACCTGGTAATTACGGTCGTAGCGCGAATCGAACAGCAGCAGGAAACCACCGGGCCGAAGCTGGTAAGTTGGTTTGGTGGTACTTGCTTGTGGGCCGGCTAACAGGGCAAGATCGACGTCGGCCTGAAAATTATCCGTGCATTTTTCGTCGCACTCGATAGTGAAATTAGCTACCTGGCGGCCGTCATCCAGCACGGTGCCCCGGTAGCGGGCCGGTTTGGTGATGCAGTGGAGGGTGTAGGATAGTATGCCTACGCCGGAACTGCTGAAGGTGGTCTTGTTGAGGGCAGCCCGATTAATGAAATTTGCCATTATGAAATGGGGTGTTAAGGAGGTAATTAAGGGAAGGGAACAGCGGCCCGAGTCTAGATTAGCTGGAAGCTGTTAGTAATTTTTTTGCCAGTAATCTTGGCCGGTCAGGCCGATCAGGTTGGACCTTTGGCCAAGACGAATTATCAGCCGATATCCGCCGTCAGGATCATCTCCGTATTTTCAATATCCACGTCCAGTCGGCGGATGGGTAGCAGGATTGGGATGAGATCGGCCGTGCCTTTCTTGATCGGATAGGGGTCGGCGAATGCGTAGATGGGATAGCGTTCCGCGTATGCTTCGGCGAAGAAGATCAGGATGGTATCGAAAAGACCGAAAGTAGTGTTGAACAGGTCGGATAACCATTCGCCAATGTCGTCACCGATATCGAGGATAGCGCGAATGATATCGGAAATGCCATTGAGTAACCACGAAAGCGCGGCGCGGGCCCAGCGCGGCAACCAGCCCAGCAAGCCGTCGATTGCATAGTCAATCGCGGCATCAAGGGCATTGCCGACGGTGTCGGCGATGTCGATGATGTCCAGGTCGAGCCAGATGGGATCAAGGAACAGGCGCCACTCGTTTTCCAGACCATCACGTTCAGCCTCGTGATCGGTGAGTCCCGCCCGGCCTGGGTTGAGAAAATAGCGGGCATCGACATCGAAGGCCCCGGAAATTTCAGCCGTGAAAATATCACTGAGATCTAGCGAGATGCGCAGGTCGGGGTCGGCACTGAAAACGCAGATGCGCGGTGCCCGTATCTGACAGCCGAAAAAGGGGACCCAGAATAGGCAGAAGCCACCGATGCAAGCCTCGGGAATATCGATATCCAGGTCAAGCGTGAGCGGGTCGATCACGACATCCAGCTCGTTGAGTACAACCCGGTCGGGGCTGGTCCGTAGGTCAATTTCTCCCCCCTCGACCCGGACGCCCGCCGTGTAGGAGGCCGTAAAGGGACCGAAGGAGCCGCTGCCGCCGGTAGATCTGACGAGGGTGTCGCGGACGTTATTGAATAGTTCGGTAAAGGCCGTTTCGTTGGCGGCCAGGGTAAGGTGTGGCATATGGCAAATGAGTTAGTGGTATGGAACTGGAAGAAGATAATCCGGGGAATGAACGGATTAGAGAAAGCTCATCAGACCAGGCTAAAGGTCATGGACACCTGGTCTTCTGAGATAGCCGGGTTGAAAGGTAAGTCGCCGCCGGTGGCGGTGGGTTGGATGGAGAGATAATCCCCCAGTGAGAAAATGAGGTCTTCCAGCGCGATCCGCAGACCGGGCAGTATTCCTAGTTGCAGGCTACCGTAGAGGAAGCACTCAATGCTGTTTTCCAGGGGTTCAGGGCGGATGTCGCGGATTTCCAGGCCGGTCAGGTGGGGACGGATGTGGTTGGCGGTCCGTACGATGCGCAGGGTGGCCACCACGTCCAAACAGAAGCAGGTAAGTTCGCGGTAGGGTAGGGGGCGGCGTTGGCGGGGCTGTTCTTCGGGAGCGTTTCTTCCGCCGGTAGGTGCGCGAAATTCTTTGCCGGGTTCGGAGCGGGCTTCTTCGCGCTCGATCTCTTCCGCTACGATCCGGCTCAGGATGCGGTCCTCCGGACAACCGACCCCGGCGCAGACCTGGATGCTGAGGGCCGCGTGCTGCTCATACAGGGGCGGTGCCAGTTGGGGAGGGAGGGTGATGAAGCTGGAGGGATGGAAATCGATGCGCGGCCGGGTGATCTGGAAAGAAAAGGCCAGACCGTATGGTCCGTCATGGCCCAGGAGCGGTAGGTAGTCGGTGGGAGTGACGACACGGTTGTTGAACCGATCGACGGCCGGGTGGTAATCCAGGGGCAGGCAGAGGTTAGCATAGCGGTCCAGGACGGCCAGGTCGGGCGAGGCGTAATTAAAGAGCGACGGCCGCTGCCGGGTCAGGTGATTCAGGATGGCATTGAAGCCGTCTTCGTGAAAGGCTACGTAGGCATCGCCGTGTTCGGTAAAGGGCATGAAGGTGATTTTAGGGGAGGGTAATCTATAGGATTTGGTAGTTTAGTTCCGATAAACCAAATGTTGTTACACTCATGTGAATAATTGTTATGCGATAAATATTTTGCCGGCGGAAAATTCTGTTTGAGGGTTTTTTTAGGTGCCGGAGCCGATAAATCGGTGCGTGAGGCGGCTGGAGGGGGGCGGCTCTGGATAAATGGGTTGAATTGGATCGACTTTCCGGGGCCGCCAGTGCGGAGCACCAAGCCGGTAGGCGCGCCCGCAAGACGCCGGCCCGCTGCCGTCTTAGCGGCAGCGGGGCACGCCCAAAGTACGCTGATACCCGGCAAAAAAAGAACGTTAGCGACACCCCCAAACGTTAAAGTACGAAACTTGTAGTAGGAAAACTTGAAAATACTACGTTTGTAGTATATATTTGCAAGCATGGAAGAACTAGCCCAACCCACCGAAGCCGAGCTGGAGGTTTTGCAGGCCCTCTGGGAGGACCAGCCCGCCACCGTGCGGGAGGTGCACGAGCGGATAGAACGTTCGCGGCCGATCAGTTACACCACCATTTTAACGCAGTTACAGCGCCTCCACGCCAAGGGCCTGCTGGAACGCGAGCGGCGCGGTAAGCAGCACGTTTACCGGGGCGTGCATCCGCGGGAGGAGGTGGAACGCGGCTTGCTGGACCGCCTGGCCGACCATGCCTTCGGCGGATCGGCCGTGCAATTGGCCCTGCGTGCCCTGGGCGACGGCCAACCCACGCCCGAGGAATTGGACCAACTGGAAAAATGGGTGGCAGAACAGAAAAACAAGCAGCCATGATCTGGACCCAGGATACCGTTATTCAGGCCCTCGGCTGGGCCATCGTGCACAGTTGCTGGCTGTTTGTGCCGCCCTTGCTGATTGGATTGGGCCTGCGCCAATTGGTTGGGTCCGCCCGCCTGCGCTACGGCCTGCTTTTAGGAGTGCTGGCCGGACTGCCGCTGCTTTTTGCCGCCCTGCTTTACCAACTCTGGCCGGAGGCGGCAAGCATCCCCCATGCAGTAACCGAACTACTCGTTGTACCGGCAGCCGAATTTTCGGCACCCGCAGTCCCCCTGCACTGGACGGAAGTATTGAGCCGGTGGATCGGGCCGCTGACACCTTATATATTAGCTCTTTACTGGCTGGGATTGGGGTTGGGCGGTTTGCGGCTGATTTTTCGGTATCGTCGGCTACAAAGCCTGCGGGTGCGGGGAACGATCCTGCCGCCGGCGGAATGGTTGCATCGCTTTCGCCAACTCCGTATCGAGGCGGGAGTAACGGAGCGTACGCAGTGGCTGCTTTCGAGACGCTGCGGCGAGGTACTCACCTTCGGGTGGTGGCGTCCGGTCATTTTATTTCCACTGGGTTTGCTGGCCGGTCTCGCTCCCGCCGAGGCGGAAGCCGTACTGCTGCACGAGCTGGCCCACATCCGCCGCCACGATTACCTGGTCAACTGGGTGCAGAGCGTGCTGGCCGCGCTTTTCTTTTATCACCCTGCCGTCCACTTGCTTAACCGCTTCATCCGCCGGGAACGGGAATTTGCCTGCGATGACTGGGTAACCCGCCGCACCGACCGACAGACCTACGCCGCTTCGCTGCTGCGAACGGCCCGCTTTTCAATAACCCGTAAAAACCAATTAGCCATGCATGCTACCAAATCCTCTTCCGGCCTCACCCGCCGATTGCACCGCCTTTACGGAGCGCGGGAGACATCCGTTAAATTACTGCCCCGCCTATTGTTGTTTTTGCTCTTACCCCTACTATTGCTGGGAGCGCGACAGCTCTGGGCGGCTGATAGCGAAACGACCGCCGAGCTAGTGCCGGAGCAATCAGCTACCCTACCAACCAGTGCCACCGCCGCGGAATTGCTACTGGACGGGGCAACGGTAAGCCCGGAGCAACTGAAGGAGCAGTATCCCGGGAGCCTGGCCAAAGCGCTGGAAACAGTGGGTAAAAACTTTAACGGAGTGATCAATTTCCAAACCTCCCTCAGAGACCCGCAAAACCCCGCCGCCGGGCGAATGGTCTTCCAGGTTTGCTCCTTTTTTCTCGAAGTTGCCGATCCGAAGTCTCAGGTACTGCGAACCGAGCAGGGTGAACCGGTAGTTCCCGTCCGGGACATGGTTTACCAGACCATGCCGCTGGCAAACGGACAGATTATGCGTATTCCCGTTACGCCTGATTTTTCACAACTGCAACTGGATACCGTGCCGCCCGATGAAATCTACCAAATGCATCAGCCGCTGATCGTACTGGAACCGAATCCATCCAAACGGCCCGTCTATATCATTAACGGTGAGCGGATCGAGCGGTCCGTCTTTAATGAGATCGACCCTGCCAAGATTAAAGCGATCAACGTTTATAAGGATCAGCAACAGATTTTCAAAAAATTTGGAATTACCGATGCTTATTACGGCTTGATCGATATTGACGCAAAGGGGTGGAAAAAAGGGAAGCGAAAGAACCATGAAGAAGAGAATAGCCTACCAAGAGTGGTTGTGATCGGCTTCACTGGTGATAGAACGGTAGAGCAAATAGAACCGACTTACAAAATATTACCGGATGAAGCCGTTATGCCGGTATCACCCGTTGAGCCGGTTACACCCGTCTCACCCGCCACGCCTGTTACCCGAGTTATGCCCGTCATCCCGGCTGCTGCGACTACACCCGTCGCTCCCGCAGTGGTGGAGTTGATCCACACCTTATCTCCTAACCCCACCGGCGGCACGCTTACTTTGGAGGGAAAAGTGGACGAACCCACGACCCTGCGCCTCGCCGTTTACGATCTTCAGGGCCGATTGGTGCGCAACCTGACACGCCTGCGCCTGGAGGTCGGTACCTACCGCGAGAAGGTGGACCTGGGCAGTTTGGCTGCGGGCAATTATATTCTCCGTGCCCAATCGCGGGGGGGCGAGCAGAACTTACCTTTTATAAAAAAATAGAACGTTGGAAATTTTGACTCACGGCATCCGTCCTCCGGGCGGGTGCCATTTTTTTTCGTTAGAGCAATTCTTCCAGACGAAACTCTTTCTTGACCTGGAGCGTGCCCCGGGCAATGCGCAGCCTGATTTTCTTGCCTTTTCTACCTTCCAGCCTTCGGGTCAGACTGCCGAGGGTGATGAAATTTGCCGGTAAGCCGTTTACTTTCAGGATCATGTCGCCACGCCGAATATCCGCCCGCTCGGCCGGGCTGCCAGGCAGCACGTTCAGGACCACGAAATTACGCAGATCCTGTCCCCCGGCTGAAACCGACAAGCCCGAACGATCGAACCGCCAGGGGGAACGCCACTTGCGCGTGGGCCGGATGTATACTTTTTGGCGGGCATAATCCACCACCAGTCTGAACCGGGAGAGAATCTGAGTGCCGAGGATACCATCGCGTTCATTAAGGAAAATAGAGCTGTCCATTCTTTCCGGCAGCTCCTGAAAATGCGTCACCACCCCGCCCAGGTCGTAACTACCCAGTCGCACGGCGCGGGCGCGGCCAACACTGCCGGTGAGGCTGCCCCCCAGACCGCGGGAGATGGGAAAGGGGATGACGGTTTCCGGCATTTCCAGATTGCGCTTACTTCCGGTGTGCAGGAGAAGCCCCAGGCCGGCACCGGTATCCAGTAACAATTTTTGCGGTTGGGCCCCGCTGCCGTCTAGGTCGACGGGCAGGGTGAGGAAGGGGCGGTTGCGGTAAAACTCCACGGGCACCTCCTCATAGCGGCGGCCGGGGTCTTTCCACGTTGCCGGATCGTGGAGGATGAGGTTCTTGCGGCGGAAGTCGAACTCCAGCACGAAGCGCATGAAGAAGTCCGCTCCCAGAATACCCTGCACATCGACGCCGCTGGTTTCCCGGATGTTGAAGTAGTCGCGTTCCAGCACCAGCAAATTGCGGTTGCGCACTAGTAGTTCGTTACTGAACCGCAGAGATATTCCCGTGGCCAGGTGTGCCTTCAGAACGGTAGACATATCGGCCCCCATGATGTCGAAGGTGCGTTGGTAGTTTACTTTCAGTGCATCGGCCACTGTTTTGTCGAGCAGCAAGCTGTGCTCGGCTCCCGTATCGACGATGAAGCGCATCGGGATGACCTTGTTGAAAATGACGGAGACGATGATGAAGTCGTTTTCCAGCTGAAAAGGGATTTCGATCTTTCGATTAGCCCCCAAAATCTTCAGGTCCGGCCCCATTTGCGCCCTAAGCGCGTCCGCTACTCCACTAAGGGATAGCACGGACAGGAGGAGGACCTTAATTCGATTCATAGTGGGCAGAGTGGCTGATTGCTCGGTAAGATGAAGGATTTGCCGGAATAATAGTGGGAGGTAGGGGGCATTTTAATTTTTTGTTAGCATTTCGGGCAGCGAAAACTGAAATACGACGTTTTAATTGTACTTTGCAGCCGCAGGGCTGGAAAACCCTAACTTTGTTTGGATGTGTGGCCCTTTGCGACAAATTATTGCCAAACTTTTGGTTTTTAGCTACGATTGTTCGACTTTTGGCCTTAACCTTCCGGTAACCTTAGAGCGAATGTACTTTCGCGCCGGACTTTGCCCAACCACTAACCATTTTACAAGAAACGAACGGAGACCACCGAGCAACCCTGGTTGTTTGGTGCCGTGCTGCGTTCGCGTGTTTAACCATTGTCTATTCATTTTTTTAAAACCCAAGTAGTGTATGAAGCTTAAAGTCTACTTTTTACGTGGGTTGATGCTCCTTTTCTTCGCTGTCGGCCTGACCAGTCTCGCCTCAGCGCAGCGTACCATAACCGGTACGATTACGGATGCGGAAACCAACGAACCCCTGATCGGGGCCAGTGTCCTGGTAACGAATACCTCCTCCGGTACCGTTACTGATTTAGATGGTAACTACAGCGTGAATTTTCCCGCCAGTGCTACCCAACTCACCATTTCCTATACCGGCTATACGACCCAGACGGTAGATGTCGGCACCTCCAGTGTCGTCGATGCTACCTTGTCCTCGGGCGAGACGCTCGGCGAGGTTGTGGTAATCGGCTACGGAACGACCACCCAGGAGCAAGTGACCAGTGCGGTTACTTCCGTGAAGGCGGAGGATTTCAACGTCGGTAACGTTAACAACCCTACTGCCCTGATTCAGGGTAAGGTGGCCGGTTTGTCGATCTCTCAGGTAGGTGGCAACCCCAATAGCACGCCGACGATCCGTCTGCGTGGTTTGTCTACTTTCGGAGGTAATGCCCAACCCCTCGTCATTATCGACGGTGTGGTGGGTGCCAATCTCCAAACCGTTGACCCTGCGGACATCGAGTCGATCGATGTATTGAAGGACGGTTCGGCTGCCGCTATTTACGGTATCCAGGCTTCTTCGGGGGTAATCATCGTTACCACCAAGAGTGGTAAGGCAGGCGTTTCCCGCCTTAGTTACCGTACCTACGTGACGGCTGAGTCGGTGGCCAAGTCTCCCGAAGTTGCCTCGGCATCGGAGTACCTGCGCCTGGTGCGGGCAACGGCCGGTGATACCATTGCCATGGACAATGACTACGGGGCTGAAACCGACTGGGTAGACGAACTTACCCGTACCGGTATCAGCCATGCGCACAACCTGTCCTATACCGGCGGTGCCGGCGGAACGACTTACCGTGCCTCGGCCAATTACCGTGATATTCAGGGTATCGGCATAGAGAACGACGGTTTTCGTCAGTTGAACGGGCGTTTAAGTGTAACCCAGAAAGCCGTCAATGATCGACTTACCCTCCAGACCGATGTCACGGCTACGGATCGGCAGTCAGATTTTTTCAATACAGATGCTTTCCGCTATGCAGTCACTTACAACCCCACCGTTCCGGTACGAGTAGACGGTGACAATGCGGGTGGAGTACCGGACGGTATTCGCCGTAACTCGCTGGCTAATTTTGGCGGCTTTTTTGAAGTCGATAACTTCGACTATTTTAACCCCGTTGCCATCGCCAATCAAACCCGCCGCAATGGACAAACGTCCAACCTGCTTTATAGCTTCCGAGGAACGTTCGATTTAACGGACGATCTGAAGGTTTCCGCTTTTTATGCTCGTAACCGTGAAACTGAAAGCATTAGCACTTTTGCCAGCCGTGAGTCCTTCTTTGCGGGCAATGCGGCCGGAGCACTAAATCTTCGTGGTTTTTCCGGTCGGGAAGAAAATAGTCGTCGTAACGATTTGATCGAGGTGACGGGTATCTTTAACCGTGACCTTGGCAATGTCGGCATGGAGTTTTTAGCTGGCTATTCCTGGCAGGAATATAACTTTCAAGGTTTTAATGTTGACGGCCGGGGACTACCATCAGATGCGTTCGAGGCCAACAACATCGTCTCTTTAACTGACTTGATTACCGGACAACTGAATATCGGAAGTTACCGTGAAGCTTACCGCATCATCGGATTCTTCGGACGTGCCCGATTCGATTTGGATAATACTTACTTCCTTACCGCGTCGCTGCGTCGTGACGGAACGACCCGCAACGCACCCGGTGAGAAGTGGGGACTGTTCCCCGCCATTTCCGCTAGCGTGGATTTGGTCAAAGCAGTCGGTATTGCCGGTGCTGACCGGCTGAAGTTGCGTGCCGGTTACGGTATTACCGGATCGATCCCGAACAGCAACCTCGGTTTCCTCCAGCTTTCCAATGTCGGCCAGCAATTCCCGATCAACGGCGTGTCGCTTACTACAATCGGCCCGACTACGAACGGCAACCTGAATCTTGGATTCGAGAAGAAGGGCGAGTTCAATGCCGGTCTTGATTTTGCATTTGCCGATTATCGCCTTGTCGGTAGTCTAGATTTTTACACCCGACGGACTCGCGATTTGTTACTTAATGTACAAGTACCGACACCTTCCGAGCTTTTTGGGAGCACCGAGGCAAACCTCAACAACGTTGAACTTGTAAACACCGGTCTTGAACTAGCCATCGGTTATAACGTGGGCGATGCCGCTTCCGGTTTCAGTTGGAATCCTAACTTTGTATTTTCTACTTTTAACACTAAGTTGGAAGACAATGGCGATGAACCGGATTTTAATTTCGGTTCCGGTGGACGTGAGATATTTGCTTCTTCCTCTCCCGGTTCTCCCGGCCAGAATGATGATCCTCTCGTACAGGTAGCCATTGGTGAAGACATCGGCGGTATCTACACCCGTCAGGCTGACCTCGAAGCCAGCCGTGAGGCCGGCGAGTGGGTCTATATCGACCAGGACGGTGACGGCGATGTCGACAATGACGATCGAGTACTGGTGGGCAACGGCCTACCTGATTTCTCCATCGGTTTCCAGAACCAATTCACACTGGGGGCAAACGTCGATTTCAGTTTCTTCCTACGCGGAGACTTCGGTCATGATCTGGCTAACCTGCCCCAGAACTTCTACGGTCAGCAGGGTAACCTGACTACTCGTGCCATTGACAACCTGATTGTCAACGATCGTTTCCAGGAAGGTATCCTCGGTGCGCCCCAATTTTCCGATTACTTCGTAGAAGATGCCTCTTTCGTGGTACTCGATAACGCTCAAATCGGTTATACGCTTCGCTTGGGCGAGGGTTCTTCGATTCGGGACATTCGTTTTTATGTAGCCGGTCAGAATTTGTTCTACATCACCGGTTACTCCGGCGTCGATCCTAACGTACGTTACGGCGACCGCGGACCGGACCCTGAAATAGGCGATCCAACCAACGTTCTGGTAAACGGTCTTGACCGCCGGAACACCTATTTCCGGACACGCTCCTTCACTTTTGGAGCGAACGTAAACTTTTAATTCAATGGCTTGTTACGCGGGTGCAACTGTAGGTCAGTTAGTTAACTTGCTTCCAGGCATTTGCGTAACAAGCCCTCTAAATAATAACATATGAATAAGCTCATCAAATACCGCAGCGTGGCTATCCTACTGCTGGCCCTGCTGGCTTTACCGTTCAATTCCTGTACGGACCTGGAGCCGGAAATATTTTCCGATCTCACTTCGGAAAACTTTCCTCGGGGAAGCGGTGATATTATCGCTTCGGTAGCCTCTACTTATACCCGTCTATATCCCCTGCAAAACCATGGTGGTTTCTGGTCGAGTATCGAAGTTGCTTCCGACGAAATCATGATTCCACAGCGTGGATCCGACTGGTTCGACGGTGGGATCTGGTTGCGTCAGCACCGCCACCAGTACCTTCCTACCGAAGGGCACCTGAATGGTGCCTGGCTCTTCCTTTACCAAGGCGTACTACAAGCGAATAACACCATTCAATTGGTTAATAGTGCCGGATCGGCCGAATTTCTCACCACGGAGGAAATTGCTCTTTACGATGCCGAAATGCGTTCGCTACGCGCCCTGTTCTATTATTGGTTGACGGACGCATTTGGCGATGTGCCACTGATAACGGGTGACGAACCCGAGGTAGCTCGCGAGCCGACTCAGAATTCACGCGAAGAAATTTACAATTTTGTAATTAGTGAATTGGAAGCAGTAGCTGGTGCTCTGCCGAACGAGAAGTCTACCGATACCTACGCTCGTTTTAATTATGCCGCCAATCAAGCGCTATTATCTCGTATTTATCTGAATTCTGAAGTGCTTACGGGAACCCCTCGCTACGAGGAAGCCGCTCGTGCGGCCGATAATGTGATCAATACGAGTCTGTTCGAATTGACTGACGACTACTTTGAAAACTTTGTCCCTGGTAATAATAATGGATTTGCCAGTACCACGGAGAATATTCTGGTAATTCCCTACGATCAGGTTACCGCTACGGGTTTCAACACGGTTCAGATGACGAACCACTACAGCGCACGTGAAGTATTTAACTTACAGGAGCAGCCATGGAATGGTTACTGTACCTTACAGGAATTCTACGAGAGCTACGATGAGGACGATCTTCGTCGCGGTACTCCTGGTGAAACCCAAGGTCCCGGTAACTTTCTCGTAGGTGCATTACGCCGGCCTAACGGTGATATTGCTACCGATGACAGTGCCGAAGGTACTGACCCGGATGGGGATGAAATTTTCCACACCCCGGAAGTGAACGAACTTGAGCCAAATGCTTTGCGTCAAGCAGGTGCCCGGGTTAAGAAGTTTCAGTTCGAGCAAGGTGCCGCATCAAGCATGAACAATGACTTTCCTATTCTTCGCTACTCGGAAGTACTCATGAACAAGGCCGAGGCTCTCTACCGCCGGAATAATGGTGATGGAATGGCTTTAATGTTAGTTAATCAAATCCGTGACCGTGCCGGTTTGGATGATTTTGACAGCCTTAATGATGCTAATCTATTGGCTGAGCGTGGCCGCGAGCACTTCTACGAAGGCCAGCGTCGTTCGGACCTGATTCGTTTCGGTCAGTACAATCGTGCCTGGTTCGCCAAGCCCGTCTCTGACGCTACGAAAAACGTATTCCCGATTCCGCAGCCGCAGATCAATGCGAACCGGAACCTGATGCAGAACCCCGGTTACTAATCAATCTATTTAATTGGTAACCGATCGTTCTTCGATCTTTTTAAATCGCCTCCCGTCCGCACAGCGGCCGGGGGGCGATTTTTTGTAAGTATCTTATATTTCAAGCCACACACTTTTTCACCTCCCCCCCCATGACCACCTCCCTCTTCATCGTTGCCGGGGCAATCATCGGCCTGCTCGTCCTTATCCTGGCAGTGCGCCTGCACGCCTTCCCGGCCCTGATTATCGTGGCCGTAGTTAGCGGATTGGCCCTGGGCATGGGAGTGGAGTCTACGCTTGCCACCATCACTAAAGGAGTCGGAAGCACCCTTGGCGGGCTGGCCCTCCTCCTCGGTCTCGGCGCCATTCTGGGCGGCCTGATCGCCGAAACGGGGGCGGCCCACGTCATCAGCGACCGGCTACTGAGCGGAACTCGCCCGGGGCGCGTACCGTGGGCACTCACGGCGGTCGCATTTCTCATTGGCATTCCGCTATTCTACACCGTCGGATTTGTGCTGCTAGTGCCGATTGTATTCGCGGCGGCCCGGCGCACGGGCCTCTCGCTACCCATGCTGGGCGTCGCCACCGTGGCTGCGCTATCGGTAACCCACGGGTTTTTGCCGCCCCACCCGGCCCCGGTACTCATTACCGATACTTACGGGGCCGATCTGGGGCGGGTGCTGCTCTACGGAATCTTGCTCGCCGTCCCGGCCGTTATCCTGGCCGGACCGCTCTTCGCCCGCACCCTGCGTAATATGCACGGGAACCCTCCACCCGAGTTATTCGCACAGCCTATCCTCCCGGATCGCTTGCCCTCACTCGGCCTCAGCCTCACGGTGTCCCTGTTTCCGGTAATACTCATTGCGCTCACCACCTTGCTTCGGTCCGGCACTTCTCCCGGCAGCTACCTGGACGGCTCGCTGCTTTTCTTCGGCGATGCCACGGTGGCACTCCTGCTCGGTATCCTGATTGCACTGCCGCTCCTGGCCCGGGCAAACGGAAAATCCGTGCGCCAGCTCACCGCCGGGGTGGGGGAGTACGTCAAGCCCATCGCCATCATCCTGCTCATCATCGCCGCCGGCGGGGCGTTCAAGCAGGTATTGGTGGATAGCGGCACCAGCGCGGAGATCGTTGCGGCCCTCAGCGGGCGGGCGGCATCGCCCGTCCTGATTGCGTGGGGCGTGGCGGCGGCCCTGCGAATCACCCTCGGTTCGGCCACCGTAGCGGCCGTCACGGCGGCGGGAATGGTCCAGCCGCTCGTACTTACGGGCGGGGTGGCACCGGAAATTTTGGTACTCGCCACCGGCGCGGGCAGTCTTACCTGCTCCCACGTCAACGATACCGGCTTCTGGCTATTTAAAGAGTATTTCGGTCTTACCATCGGCCAAACCCTCCGCTCGTGGACGGTAATGGAAACCATCGTTAGTTTAGTGGGGCTGGTGGGCTGCTTGTTACTAGCGGGGTAGCTAGTGGAAGAGATCGAAAGATCGTTACACTTGTAATGCTTGCAGCCTTTCCCGTAGCCGCGCCGTATGCTCCGGTGAGTCTTCTAATACAACCTGTCGGCTGAGGTCCGCCATGGTTTCCAGCGTCACGCGGTCGGCATCTAGCTGATAGCGGAATGCCTCCATCGCGGCCAGATCATCGTAATTCTTCTCGCGCAGACGGCGCACTTCGCGCTGTTTTTCGTCCAGTTTCTTTTGCAGCAGGTGCTGCTGCCGCAGCGCATCTAAACGGGGCAGGCAGGCCGTGAAAAAATCCAGTTTCGCCCGGCGCAAGTCCCGCTCGGCTTCCAGGTCACGGAGCGTAGCGGCCACGGCAGCGCGGGTACCCTCCGGGGCCTGGGGGCTGCGCTCGGCTTGCTCGCGCAGCTCGGTGATGTCCGATTCGATCCGTTTTACCTCACTTTCGTATGCCGCTACGTGCTCGTTGCACTCATCCCGGCGGGCATCGATGTTTTCCAGAATAGCGTCCGATTCCTCGCGGGCGTCGCGGCGTTGCCGCCAGTGCATCAGCAGGGCATACATCAGCAGGCCGAACAGTGCCAGCACCAGCCCGCCCACGATTGCCATGCGCAGGGGCGGAAAAAAACGCATCAGCAAGATCAGTCCCACCGCTGCCGCGAGGGTCTTGAGCACCAGGGAAATGATAAAATCGGATCGTTGCATCGCGGGGCCGGGGGTGTGGGATAAGCTGTGTTAGCTATAACGTCGTCTGAGGGGGGATTGGTTTAGGAACTACCCCCACCAACCCTGAACCGATACCCCACCCCGTGCACCGTTTGTATCTCCACTTCCTCCGCGGCGGCCAGTTTCTTGCGCAACCGCGAGACAAATACATCCAGACTACGGCCGGTAATGATGCCTTCCTCGCCCCATACAGCATCGTGGATAATTGTCCGCTCCAGTACCTCGTTCGGGTGCTTCGCCAGGTAAGCCAGTAATTTTGCCTCCCGGTAGGTCACGGTCTGCTCATCGCCATCAATCACCAGAAGTAAGGCCGATTCATCCAGTAGCAGGGTGGGAGTTATGAGCAACCGTTGCGTCTCATCCATCATTTCGGATAAGGGTAAGGTGTCCTCACGCACGGAAACTACGCCTGCTTTCGGAGCAGTTATCCGGCCCACCAGCGGAGCGGCCACGAGCAGGAAAAATCCCAGCCCCCCCAGCCAAAATAGCCCCGCCGACCCGGCAGTCTCATCCTCCCGAACAAAAGTAATGCGGATATTTGCCGGGCGGTCCTCCCGGTCACGTTCACTGCAGGCGGCACTCGCGGCCTCTGCCAGTCCCTCATTAGCGGATGGATAAAAAAGACTGCCCAAAAATACCTCCCCGGAAGTATCGTCTTCCAGGGCCAGGGTATAAGTCAAGTTAATGGCATAGTGCCGCATCACTCGTTTGCTTACTTCAATCAGTTCATCGTAGTCGATACACCGGCCGAGGGGCAACACGAATTTACCATCCCCCAAGTCACGCACGGCCGGAATGAGCGACGTGCTGTCGCCCACCGCCCGCAGGTAATCGTGACCCACCTGCCGCACGGCCAGTGCATTCGTACGGGTATCCGGCAGCGGCTGGGGCCACAGCACGGAAGTGAGCATGACCAGGATTAGTACCAACCCGATGGCCGGAGTAAGACGCAGCATCCATTGTTTCATGCCGTAAAGATAGGGACAGCATTTTTGGCGTAACTCAACATTTACCAGCCCTTTACATCCTTTTACAATCGTTTGCGCCATCCAACCGGACGGCCCCCTACCTTGCGGTCAAACAAAAACAACAGCTTCCCATGTACTTTCTCCTCCTTCTATTCGGCCTGTTCGTCTCTGCTCCTGCCGTCGATGCGCCGCCCGCTCCCGCACCCCCTCCCTCCCTCTACCTCAGCACCGATCTCGGGGTCAGCTGGAATGCGTTCACCGACGGCCTGCCGCCGGACGCACAAACCCGCGAGGTAATGGAACACCGGGGCGACCTCTACCTCGGCACGTTCAAACACGGTATCTACGTTCTCCCCGCCGGAGAGTGTGCCTGGCAGTCCCGCAGCACCGGTTTCCCCGTCAATTTGTCGATAAACACCTTCATTGGCATCGGTAATCGGATCCTCGCCGCAACGTACAACGGCGGCGTCTATCTCTCTGACGACAAGGGCGCACACTGGCGACGGCCCATCTTCAATGTCAATCAGGATTGGACGGACCCCCTCCTTTTTCATAATGGTATCCTCTACGGCGGCACCGATGGCGGCATCTGGAGTTCCGCCGACCGGGGCGACAGCTGGCAACTCCTCAGCGAGGAGCGCGTGCCCATTTACGGTCTCGCCCTGCACAACGATCAAATTTTCGTCGCCCGCCAAAACGGTATGGGCATCTTAAAGGAGAAGCAAATCATCTGGGCTGACATCAGCACGGAAACCGCCATCGGCCCCTTACTATCCGTAAAAAATTACCTCTACGCCAAAACGGCCGGCGGTGAAGTTATCCGCACAAAAAATGGCAATAAATGGGAACGCATCACCCTCGACCCCGCCGATCCGAGCGCCTTCATCGATTCCTCCATGAGCCTCTGGAACGTTCAACCCAAACTTCCCGGAGATTTACCCGCCGGGGCCGTCACCGAGACTTCCCGCGGCTGGGTCGTCGGTCTGTTTAACGGTTGTTGAACGGTTAGTATTCAAGACTGACCATTGCACAAAAATCCCCCGCTTTCGCAACCGCGAAAACGGGGGATTTTGTCTGCAAACCATACTACCCCTTCATCACCTTCTCCTGATGGTTGATACTCTCTTGGTGAATGGCCCGCAGCATTTGGTGCATAAACTCGCTACTCAAGCCCTGCTTGCCGCCCTTATCCGTCGCCTGCTGGATCAGTTCATTCCAGCGGGCGGCCTGGAGGATGGCGATATTATTGGCCTTTTTGTACACGCCGATCTGTTCCGCCAAGCGCATCCGGCGGCCGATCTGACCGATGATCTCATCGTCGATCTCGTCAATCTGGCGGCGTAGTTCGCTCAGCTGATTAAGGTATTCCTCGTTGTCGGTGGTGGGTTGGCGCAGGCGCAGGTTAGTCACCATTTCCAGGAAAACGGCGGGGGTTATCTGCTGCGCGGCGTCGCTCCAGGCCTCGTCGGGGCGGGGGTGCACCTCGGTCATGATGCCGTCGTAGTTCAGGTCGAGGGCCTCCTGCGCAATGCCGGCCAGCAGATCGCGGCGACCGCAAATGTGGCTATTGTCCACGATCATCTGGAGGTCGGGAAATTGCCGCTTCAGCTCAATGGCGATCTGCCAGCGCGGAACGTTGCGGTAAATGGTCTCGCCGTGGTAGCTGAACCCCCGATGGATCACGCCGATCCGGGTAATGCCGGCCTTGTAAATGCGCTCGATGGCCCCGATCCAGAGGCCGATATCGGGGTTGATCGGGTTTTTGATCAGCACCGGCACATCGGCACCGCTCAGGGCATCGGCCACTTCCTGCACGGAAAACGGATTAACCGTCGTACGCGCACCCAGCCACAGCACGTCGATTCCCGCCTTCAGACAGTCATAAACGTGCGAGGCCTTGGCCACTTCGGTGGTGGTTTTCAGGCCGGTTTCCTCCTTCACGCGCTTCAGCCACGCCAGACCTTCGGTGCCTACGCCCTCAAAACTACCGGGGCGCGTACGCGGCTTCCAGATACCGGAGCGGAACAAATCCACGCCGCCCTGCGCGGCCAGTTCCTTGGCGGTTTGCATCACCTGGCCCTCGGTTTCGGCACTGCACGGGCCGGCAATCACGAACGGCTCACCCGGCTTCTTGGGTACGACTTGCTTGATTTTCATTTCCATAATAAATTAGTTGAAATAGGTAGTGGTTTTCCAGTGGGTCTCATTTGGGCGTGCCCCCTCCCAGGGGTCGGGGTCGGTCCCTTCCGGGCTTCGCTGTTCGCTCGGTGCTGCGCACTGCGCACCTACGGGTTACCCCTGCGGCACGCACCCTCCAGGCACCTCACGCGGATAAAATGAATGTCATCGGTACTTCCCGTAGTTAATGAATGAATGTTATGTCTCAAAGGATTTTTTTGATCTTATTCGCTTCCTCGATCAGCGAATAAAACGTCTCGTAATCCTGCTTGATGAGCAGGCTGCGAAAGCGTGACAGTTGGTTAATATGCTCATCGAGCACGTCGAGAACGTAGTCGCGATTTTGCCGGAAAATAGGGATCCACATATCCGGCGAACTCTTGGCCAACCGCACGGTAGACCCGAAACCGGAACTGGCCAGCTCAAAAATTCGATCCTCGTTACGCTCCTTTTCCAGCACCGTGAGGGCGAGGGCAAAACTGGCGATGTGCGAGATGTGCGACACGTAGGCGCAGTGCAAATCATGCGCATCGCGGTCCAGTTCGGTGAGGTGCATCGCCATACTCTCGAACAGGCGGCGGGCGGTGGCCAGCCTGCCGGGATCGCTAGCACCGGGGTCGACGATGACGCAGGTTTTGTGGCGAAACAGGTCGGGTACGGCGGCTTCGGGGCCGCTGTACTCGGTACCGGCCATGGGGTGGGCGGCCACCAGGTGGCGGCGGTTGGGGTGATCGGCCACGCTATCGAGCAAACGTTTCTTGGTGGAACCGACATCGATCACGGTCTGCTCGCCGCCCACCAGATCGAGGATACGGGGTAGGAGGGTGAGCATGGAATCTACCGGCGTGGCCAGCACGATCACATCGGCCGCCCGCACCCCTTCTTCCAAACCGGCATCGCTACTGATGAGGCGGCGGCGGATGGCTTTATCCAGATTGGTCTGGCTCTTATCCACGCCGATGACCTCGCTCGCGAAACCGTTCTCCAGCAGGGAGATAGCCAGCGAGCCGCCGATGAGACCGATACCGATGATACAGATGCGCATAATTTATTTGGGAATCAGGGTGAGGGCGGCGGTTTTTTCCAGCGCGGCGGCAAGCACGTCCGGCGGGCTACACAGTGAAATACGCACGAAATGTTCTCCGGCCGGGCCGAAAATACCGCCCGGGGTAATAAATACACCGGTTCGGTCCAGGATCAGATCAGTTAGTGCATAGCCGTCAGTAAACTCTTCCGGCACCCCGCCCCAGACGAACAAGCCTACCTGGTCGGTCGAGTAGCTGATTCCCAGCTGGTCGAAGAGTTTATAGGCCACTGCGCGCCGGGCGCGGTAGGCATCGTTTTGTGCCGCATACCAGTCGGGACCCAGTCCCAAGGCGCGGGCGGCGGCCAGTTGGATCGGTTTGAACATGCCGCTATCCATGTTCGACTTAAAACGCAGCACTATTTTCAGGATCGCCGCATCGCCCAGCAGGGCACCCACGCGCCAGCCGGCCATGTTGTGCGCCTTACTCAGCGAGTTGAGTTCCAGGGCCACCCCGGCGGCACCGGGTACGGAAAGGATACTCACCGGCCGCTCGGTGAGCAAAAAGGCATACGGATTATCGTTGACCAACAGGATACCGTTGCGCCGCGCAAAATCCACGATCTCGGCCAACCGGCGCGGATCGGCGGCGGTGCCGGTGGGCATATGCGGATAGTTGACCCACATCAATTTAACGCGGTCCACCCCCTCGGCTTCCAGTGCCGCCAGATCGGGGTGCCAGCCCGAGGCGGCGGATAGCGGATAGGGCCGGGCCGTCCCTCCCGCCAGCTCGGTAACGGCCCGGTAAGTCGGGTAGCCGGGGTCGGGAAATAGCACCTCATCGCCGGGGTCGAGGAACGCCATGCTGAGGTGCATGATTCCTTCCTTGGAACCCATGAGCGGCAGTACCTCGTCGGCCGGATCGAGGGAGACGCCAAACCAGGTCCGGTACCAATCGGCAAAAGCCCGACGTAATTCGGGAATACCGTTATAAGCCTGATAGGCATGGTTAGCCGGATCGGCCGCCGCCTCGGTAAGCGTTTGGATGACGGCGGGGTGGGGCGGCAGGTCGGGGCTGCCGATGCCGAGATTAATGATCTCTTGCCCCGCTGCCGCGCGCTGGGCCAGTTCGCGGAGCTTGGTGCTGAAGTAGTATTCTTTTACTTCACCGAGGCGGGAGGAGGGGGGCGGGGTTAATGATTGAATGACTGAATGATTGAATGATTGAATAATCGGGGTGAATGAGGTGCGTAAAAAATAACGGTAGAGGAGTTATACTCCGATCAGGCGGCTTTGCCGCCGTGCGCGATGATTAAATGACTGGATTGATTGAATGACTGAATGATTGAGTAATCGGGGTGAATGAGGTGCGTAAAAACGGTGGAGGAGTTGCACTCCGATCAGGCGGCTTTGCCGCCGTGCGCGGAGTGAATGACTGATTGATTGAATGACTGAATGAATGATTGACCTCGATAAATCGCTTTGCGATTTAGAGAAGCAGCGCAGCTAATGACTGAGTAATCGGGGTGAATGAGATGCATAAAAAAACGGTGGAGGAGTTGCACTCCGATCAGGCGGCTTTGCCGCCGTGCGCGGGAGTGAATGATTGGATGATTAGCTGCGCTGCTTCTCTCAATCATAAATGATCTTTCGAGGTGAATGACTGAGTAATCGGGGTGAATGAGGTGCGTAAAAAATAACGGTAGAGGAGTTGCACTCCGATCAGGCGGCTTTGCCGCCGTGCGCGATGATTGAATGACTGAATGACTGGATGATTGAATGACTGAGTAATCGGGGTGAATGAGATGCATAAAAAAACGGTAGAGGAGTTGCACTCCGATCAGGCGGCTTTGCCGCCGTGCGCGAATTAAATTAGCAAATGACAAAAGAATGGATTCTTGATTGGCGATTAGCTACGCTGATCGTCGCAAGCTCATCGGCTTTCTAGATTCTTAATTGGCCCGTTTTTGCCTTCTCCCCCCTCGGGGGGGCGGGGGGGCAAATGGACGAGGGATGGGAGCCGGGCCGACCGGAGGGAGGCAGCCCGCAGGGCCGAGCGAACAGCGAGCGGCGGACACGCCCGGCCCCGCTCCCGGCAGGGGCGGGGCGGCCCCGAAAGACTCATTCCTTGGTACCCTCCTGGTAGACGCCGAGGATGCGAAGTTCGACGGTGAGGGGGCGGATGGCTTCGACGGCCTGGTGCCAGCCGACGTCTCCGGTGGCGAGGAAATCGAGGAAGAGGCGGTACTCCCAGGGGCGGCCGATGATGGGCATGGACTGGATTTTGGTGAGGTTGATGCGGTAGGCGGCCAGGACGGCGAGGACGTGATGGAGGCTGCCGGCCCGGTGGTCTACGGTGATGCTGAGGCTGACTTTGTTGCCGGTGCTTGCGGTAGTCTGGTGGACGTAGCGGCCGCGTTCGAGAACGAGGAAACGGGTGTGGTTTTGCTTGTTGGTCTCGATGCCGGCGGCCAGTATTTCGAGGCCGTAAATGTCGGCCGCGAGAGTGCCGGCGATGGCTCCGCGGCTGCGGTCGCCGTCTTCGGTGAGTTGGCGGGCGCTAAGGGCGGTATCGACCGTTTCGACGAGGCGGATGTGCGGGTGGGCGCGGAAAAAAGGCCGGCACTGCATGATGGCGACGGGGTGCGAGTGGACCTCGCGCAGCTCGGCCAGGGTGGTGCCGGGCAGGACGAGGAGGTTCTGGACGATGCGCAGGTAAACCTCGCCGGTGATGCGCAGGTCGTTCTCCTGCAGGCGGGTATAGTTGGTGAGCAGGCTGCCCGCGAGGGTGTTCTCGATGGCCATCAGGCCGAGATCGCAGGCGGTGCCGCCGACGATCTGCTCGACGAGGTCGTCGAAGGTGTGGGCGGGGACTACTTCCAGCGGCCGGTCGCCGAAGTAGGCGCGGGCGGCCACCTCGTGGAAGGCACCGGTATAGCCTTGGATGCTGACCCGCAGCGGGGCGGTATCCGGCGGGGCCGGGGTGGGGGAGAGGGCGGAAAATGTGGACATGGGTGGAAGTCGTTTAGCCTAGGCATAAACGAAAAACGGCCCCACTGGAAGGCGGGACCATTTATCGTTTATCGGTTGGTTGCGATGTTACAATAGCTTGTCCCTTACGGTCGGTGACCGTAAAACCAAAAGCTATAAAAATAACGAACGCCGGTATTCATGCGGGAATGTTGTACCGCAAACATAAGTGAAAAGAAGTGGGCGGGGCTAGTGAATGATGTGATATTTTACGACGGCTGAGGGTCGGTTCCGGCGGTTTTGGCGGCTTGCCACCAGGCTTCCATCTGGGCTAAAGGCGTGGCGGCTAGCCCGTTGTCGCCGGCCATCCGTTCTACGTACTCGAAGCGGCGGATAAACTTCTGGTTGGTGCGTTCCAGGGCCGTTTCGGGGTCGATGCCCTGCCAGCGGGCGTAGTTGACGAGACTGAAGAGTAGGTCGCCAAATTCTTCCTCGGCGTGAGCGGCGTCTTTTTCCACTTCGGCGGCCTGGTAAAATTCTTCCATTTCCTCGCGCACTTTGTCCCACACCTGTCGGCGGTTGTCCCAGTCGAAACCGAACTGGCCGGTTTTTTCCTGCATCCGCATGGCCTTTACCATGGCGGGCAGGGCACGCGGTACGCCCGAGAGAACGGTCTTTTTGCCCTTGCCTTCCTTTAATTTGATCTGTTCCCAGTTGCGTTTGACGGCTTCCTCGTTCTCGGCCACCACGTCGCCGTAGATGTGGGGGTGGCGGTTGATGAGTTTGTCGCAGACGGTGTTGAGGGCATCGGCGATGTTCCACGCGCCCTGCTCGGAGGCGATTTTGGCGTAAAACACCATGTGCAGCAGTAGGTCGCCCACTTCTTCCTTGATGCCGGTGAGGTCTTCCTTTAGTAGCTCATCGGCCAGCTCGTAGGTTTCTTCGATGGTGAGTTTGCGCAGGGACAGAAAGGTCTGTTTGCGGTCCCAGGGGCACTGTTCGCGCAGTTCGTCCATGATGGTGAGCAGGCGCTGGAAGGCGGAGGTAGCTAATGATTGAATGACTGAATGATTGAATGACTGAGTAGTCGGGGTGAATGAGGTGCGCAAATCGAATGATCGAATGACTGAATGACTGAATGACTGAGTAATCGGGGTGAATGAGGTGCGCAAAAAAACGGTGGAGGAGTTGCACTCCGATCAGGCGGCTTTGCCGCCGTGCGCGAATCGAATGATTGAATGACTGAATGACTGAGTAATCGGGGTGAGTGAGGTGCGTAAAAAAAACGGTGGAGGAGTTGTACTCCGATCAGGCGGCTTTGCCGCCGTGCGCGGAGTGAATGACTAAATGACTGAATGATTGACCTCGAATAATCGCTTTGCGATTTAGAGAAGCAGCGCAGCTAATGACTGAGTAATCGGGGTGAGTGAGGTGCATAAAAAAAACGGTAGAGGAGTTGCACTCCGATCAGGCGGCTTTGCCGCCGTGCGCGATGACTGAATGATTAGCTGCGCTGCTTCTCTCGATCATAAATGATCTTTCGAGGTGAATGACTGAGTAGTCGGGGTGAATGAGGTGCATAAAAAAAACGGTAGAGGAGTTGCACTCCGATCAGGCGGCTTTGCCGCCGTGCGCGGAGTGAATGACTGAATGATCGAATGACTGACCTCGAAAAATCGCTTTGCGATTTAGAGAAGCAGCGCAGCTAATGACTGAGTAACCGGGGTGAATGAGGTGCGTAAAAAAAACGGTGGAGGAGTTGTACTCCGATCAGGCGGCTTTGCCGCCGTGCGCGATGATTGAATGACTGAATGACTGACCTCGAAAAATCGCTTTGCGATTTAGAGAAGCAGCGCAGCTAATGACTGAGTAAACGGGGTGAATGAGGTGCATAAAAAAACGGTAGAGGAGTTGTACTCCGATCAGGCGGCTTTGCCGCCGTGCGCGATGATTGAATGACTGAAGGACTGAATAACTGACCTCAAAAAATCGCTTTGCGATTTAGAGAAGCACCGCCGGTAATGACTCAATAGTTGCTTGCCGTGGTTTCTTCCCCCTTCGGCGGGCCGGCGGGGAACCCTAGATCAACTTCTGCTCATCGGCCTTGAAGCGGATCACGTCGTCGCCGCGCAACTTACGGTGTTTGGTTTTGCGGCCCTGCACGCGGGCGCGCCAGTTTTGCCAGCTCTTGGTTTTGAGTTGGTACTTCATCAATTTGATGACTTCTTTTTCGGTCAGGCCGAACTGGGTTTCGATGGCCTCGAAGGGCGTCCGGTCTTCCCAGGCCATGCCGATGATGCGGTCGACGGCCCGCTCGTCGAGCTGGTGTTTTTCGATGACTTTCATGGGGGGATAACGTCGGTGAAGGGGTGGTGGTTTTGGTTTCGGAGGTGGAACCGGCCCATTGTCCACTCAGCGTTTATCGACCAATCTTTCAATTTCTTTATCCGTTAGCCGCCGCCAGCGGCCGGGGCGGAGGTTGCCCAGCGTGATGTGCATGATGCGCACGCGGTGTAGAGAGGTAGGATGGTAGCCGAGGTACTCACACATGCGGCGGATCTGCCGGTTGAGGCCCTGGGTGAGAATAATGGTAAAGGCGTGGCTGGATTCCTGCCTTACTTCGCAGCGTTTGGTGATGGTATCCAGAATGGGCACGCCGTCGGCCATTTGGCGCAGAAAATCGCGGGTGATCGGTTTGTCCACGTGCACCCGGTATTCCTTTTCGTGGCTGTTTTCCACCCGCAGGACGGGGTTGACGATATCGCCGTCATTGGTAAGAATGATCAGGCCGGTCGAAAATTTATCCAGCCGGCCGATGGGGAAAATCCGTTCCGGGTAGCCGATGTAGTCGATGATGTTGGTGGGGTCTTTTTGGTCGGTGGTGCTGGTGACGCCGGGGGGCTTGTTGAAGGCCAGGTACACGGCCGGCGGGCGGTGGGTGAGGGGTTTTCCGTCCAGCAACACCGTATCGCCCTCTTCCACGCGGTTACCCTTCACGGCCACGGTGCCGTTGATCCTGAGGCGGCCGGCCTCGATCCACTTGTCCGCTTCGCGGCGCGAGCAGATTCCGGTTTCGCTGATGAATTTGTTGAGGGAGGTGGACATGGGGGGGCGCTGCGCGCGTATTTTTGTAGGCGGCGTTGCCGCTGGTAGTTTAGTATTCTGGTGTAAGCCTACGCTTACGCTTCCCCACCCGAGCCTACCGGCTCGACCTCCCCGAAGGGGAGGTTGCCGGCGCATAAAAACCTATGCGGCCCACCCCTTCGGGGAGGGCAAACGCGCTAGCGTTGGGAGGGGAAAACGTGGTGCGGGCCGAGGGGCTGCGTTACGGACTTTATTTAAAAGCGTTACCCCTCGTCCGGCGGCAAATCTTTCTTCGCTTTGGCCGGCTTTTCGGCTGCCGCTTTCTTCACGGCTTTGGCTTTGGCCGGTTTTTCCTCGGTTTTCTCAGCTTTCTTTTTTGCCGCCGGTTTTTTGACGGCTGCTTTCTTGGCCGTCGCCTTTTTCACGGGTTTTTCCTTGGCTACCTCCTTTTTAGCGGCAGGTTTTTTGGCGGCCGTTTTCTTGGCCGGTGCTTTGGCCGGAGCCTTTTTCACGGGCTTTTCCGCAGCTACCTCATCCTTGGCTACCTCCTTTTTAGCGGCAGGTTTTTTGGCGGCCGTTTTCTTGGCCGGTGCTTTGGCCGGAGCCTTTTTCACGGGTTTTTCCGCAGCTACCTCATCCTTGGCTACCTCCTTTTTAGCGGCAGGTTTTTTAGCGGCCGCTTTCTTGGCCGGAGCATTCTTCACGGGCTTCTCCGCTACCGGTTCATCCGTAGCGGCCTCTACCTCTTTTTCAGCGGTAGATTTTTTAACGGCTGCTTTTTTAGCGGGAGCTTTTGCTGCTACCTTTTTAGCGGGCTTTTCTGCCGCTACTTCCGCCGGGGCATCATTTACGGCCTCCAATGTGAGCGGCTTCAGCTCTACCAGGTTAGCTACCACTTCGCGTTCGTAATCATTGGCTTCCTTGCGTCGTTCGAGGGTGGCGATGAAAAAACCGTCGTAGCCGTCATGCTGGGGTAGGAGGGTGGTTTGTTCCAGCAGGTGGAAGTACTTGCCCGGATCGGAGGAGAGAAAGGAGGCCACCTGGTCCTGATTTTCGCTGGGCAGGATGCTGCAGGTGGCGTACACCATGCGGCCGCCGGTTTTAAGCATCCGGGCGTAGCGGCGCAGGATTTGCTGTTGGGTGGTGCGTACCTCATCAAGAAATTCGGCCCCCAGTTTCCACTTGGCATCGGGGTTACGGCGCAGGACGCCCAGACCGGAGCAGGGAACGTCCAGCAACAGGCGATCGGCCTTGTTGTCAAGGCGCTTCACGATCTTGGAAGAAGTAATGGCCCGCGTATCGGCAATGAACACGCCCGCGCGGCGGGCGCGCTTGCTCAGTTCTTCCAGTTTCCATTCCTCGGTATCCAAGGCGATCAGGTGGCCCTTGTTGTTCATCAGCGCGGCAATGTGCAGGCTCTTGCCGCCGGCCCCGGCGCAGGCATCCACCACGGTCATGCCGGGTTCGGGGGCCAGGGCCTGGGCCACGCGCTGCGAGGAGGCGTCCTGCATCTCGAACCAGCCGAGCTGGAAGGTCGCGTGGCCGAAAACATTGGCGCGTTTTAGTAGTTTCAGGCCCACTTCGCCCACCGGTTCGGTCCTGATATCGTCGGCCGCCAGGCGGCGTTGCAGGTCTTCGCGGTCGGTCTTCAGGGTGTTGACGCGCATCACCACCTCGGCCGTTTTATTCAGGGCCTTGATGGCGGGCAGCCAGTCATCGCCCATTTCGCGTTTGCCCAGTTCGAACAGCCAGTCGGGAAAACTCTCGTCCAGGGCCGGGTCGGCACGCACTTTCTCGTAGCGCTCGCGCACCTCGCCCGCCGGGGGCATCCCGGACAGCTCGCGCCAGCGGGGCGGCGGTTGGTTGGTCTTGTCCGTCCAGTAGACACCCCAGAGTTCCCACCACTCGTTTTCCGTGCGGGGTCTGCCGCCGCGCAGGAAGGCCAGCCGCCGGTAGTGCCGCACGATGTCGTAGGTGCTCTCGGCAATAAAGGCCCGGTCGCGGGAGCCGCGCCGCTTGTCGGCCTTCAGGACTTCCTGCAGCACGCGGTCGGCTTTGCGCTTGTCTTCAAAAATGGCCCGCAGGGCCTGCACCACGGCCGCTACCTGAGCGGGGTATAATTGATATTCCATAACTGACGGCGAAAGTACGGAGAATTAAGCAGGGGCTGAACCCATACCTGGTTAGTAGGCTTCGCCTTTTGGTATTTTAGTGGGGTGGTACGACTGCGGTGGGATCGAGTGCGCACCAGACGCGCACACTCAGGTCTGGTCCAAATTGCTAACTCCGAGGAGCTTGCGACGATCACCGCAGGTGAAATACCGGACGCGCAGCGTCCTGTAAAAGTACGGGCGAAGCCTCCCCTCAGTGCGTCTGATCGAACACCTGAATCAATTTCAGCACCAGTTCGATATCCTGGTAAAAATCGCGCACCAGGTCGAAACTCAGATTGGAATCGAAAAGGGCGGGTTCCAGCAGGTCGCGGGGTTCGGAAATGGCGGCGTAGACGTGGGGACCGCGAAAGCTGACGTAAATATCCCGCCCGGTGCGGTCCACGTAATCCAACAGGGCATCCTGCATCGGTTCGGTGAGCAGGGCGTGGACCTTGAAATTCTTTTTGGCGTAAACGATAAAACGGTCGGCAAATTCCTCGTTCTGCAATTCCACGGTGGCCGGCACGGCTCCCTGCCGGTTGATGTAATTTTTGATCGACTTGGTAAGCTGGTTCTTGATGTGCCGGGGGTAGACGGCCAGCTCGCCCTCCGTATCGGCCTCGCCCATGACGCCGTAGATGAAGATGCCGGTGAAAATATCGTCCAGCCGGTTGGTGGCCGGGCTGATTTCCTTGACATCCATTTCGCACATCTCGAAACGCAGTTCCCCCACGATGCCCTGGATAAAATCCTCGGCCTCGTAATAGGGTGCCTTGGTTTTGAACAGCAGCGATTGCACGAACCGCTCGCGCGGGATGGTCAGGTCCAGGCGGTATTCGAGTTGCTCGTAGTTGGGGGTGTCGTTCAGGAACTCCAGGATGAGCTGCATCACCCGGGGCTTGAACAGGCGCGGAAAACGGCGCACCCGATCGAAGAGATAGATCACGTAAACCCCCGCCGGCAGACTGAGCAGCAACGGAATAAAAGCTACCTCCAGCGCAAAGGTAATGATGGCGGCAACGGCCAGCAGAACAACCGATCCACCCAGCAAATACAACAGCCGACGCCGCTGGTACTCCATCCGCTTTAGTTCGGGATAGAGGGTGGAATTGTAAAACCGGCGGAATTCCTGCAGCCGTTTGTGGTCGAACGGGTCGATGGGGAGTTCGTTATTCACGGGCGGCAAATTAGGCTATTTTCACTAAAAAGCTCCGGTTTTAAACTCCAGGCCCGCCCATTCCGGTAGCCCCGGGGCGAGGTTCACCTATTACCTGCCTCGATCATTGTTGCTCTTTTACCCGTTCCTGAATCCGCCCCGCAATACTGAGCACCCGCGTGAACCCCTTTACGTCCTCGCCCGACCAGCCGTCGTTCATCTCGCCGTAACTGCCGAAACCCGCGCCCATCAGGTCGTTGGCCGACGTGATGCCCCGCAGCACGTAGCGGTAGGGGTGCAGCTCCAGGTGTACGGTACCGGTCACGTCGGTCTGCGAATCCACCAGGAAAGCCTCGATGTTGCGCAGCAGCGGCTCCAGAAACTGGCCCTCGTGCAGTTGCAGGCCGTACCAATTGGCCAATTGTTCCTTCCAGAACAGTTGCCACTTACTCAGCGTGTGCTTCTCCAGCAAGTGGTGGCTCTTGATGATCAGCAGCGGCGCGGCGGCGGCAAAACCCACGCGTCCTTTGATCCCGATGATCGTATCGCCCACGTGCGTGTCGCGCCCGATGCCGTAGGGGGCCGCCATCCGTTCCAGGTACTGGATGGCCGGCACCGGGTGGTCGAATTTTTTCTCGTCCACGCCCAGCAGTCGGCCCGCCTCGAAGTGCAGGTCCACTCGCCGCATCTCGGTTTCCGTCACGGACACGGGCCAGGCGTCTTCCGGCAGCGGTTGGTCGCTGGTCAGTGTTTCGGTGCCGCCCACGCTGGTTCCCCACAAGCCGGCATTGATGCTGTATTTCCCCTTTTTTTCCGGCCACGCCATGCCGTGTTTCGCCAGGTAGTCCACCTCTTCCTGCCGGCTCAGTTTCAGGTCGCGGATGGGGGTAATGATCTCCAGTTCACTGCCCAAAATCTGGAACGTCAGGTCGAATCGCACCTGGTCGTTTCCGGCCCCCGTGCTGCCGTGCGCCACCGCCGTTGCCCCGATCCGGCGGGCATAACGCGCCGTTTCCATGGCCTGAAACATCCGCTCGGCCGAAACCGACAGCGGATAGGTCTGGTAGCGCAGCACGTTGCCCGCCACCAGGTAGCGCAGGCATTCGTCGTAGAAAGCCCGCGTCACGTCCAGCCGCTCGTATGTTTTTGCCCCTAATTGCAGTGCCCGGCCGCGCATTTGTTCGATTTCCGCCGCATCGAACCCGCCCGTATCTACGGTGAATGCGTGTACCTCATAGCCCAGTTCGGCCGTCAGGTATTTAATGCAGTAAGAGGTATCGAGACCTCCGGAATAGGCGAGTACTATTTTTTTCAAGGGTATATTTTTGGTGCCGGCAGCGGCCGGGGTTGTGTTATTACTTTAATGGGGTACAAACCAAGGGCGGTGAAGGTTATTCGTCCGCTGCGTGAGGCGCCTGGAGGGCCCGGTGCGTAGCACGGAGCGAACAGCGAACCCCGTAAGGTGCCGACCCCGACCGTAGGGGAGGGGACACGCCCCAATTGGCATGGCTACACGGCCGCTACTCAACAAGGGGGCGTGCCCCCGCCTGCCGGCGGCGTCGGGCTGTCCGGCACTCTCTGCGCTACGCTCCGTTCAAACAACACCTCCCATCCCTCACGCGGGGGGGGGCAAGGATTGAAGGAAGGACAAGGATTGAAGGATGGAGGGATTGAAGGAATGAAGGAGGTGCAAGGATTGAAGGAGCTGCAAGGATTGATGGATTGAAGGTAATAATGGCATCGGAGTGCAACTCCTCGACCGAGACCGTTTAACTTAGCCTCGAAAGATCATTTATGATCGAGAGAAGCAGCGCAGCTAATTCTTGATTTCCCCCCCGTTGGCTAATCGTCTGGGTCCCCTTAACCCCAGCCGCCGCAGAGGGGGGGAGAATTTCAAGTTAATCGGGATATTCAATCCTTCAGTCATTCAATCCTTCAATCCTTGCGTTTTCCCCCCCGGTGGCTAATCATCTGGGTCCCCTTAACCCCAGCCGCCGCAGAGGGGGGAGAGTTTCAAGTTAATCGGGATATTCAATCCTTCAGTCATTAGCTGCGATGCTTCTCTCAATCGCAAAGCGATTCTTCGAGGTCAATCCTTCAATCCTTGCGTTTTCCCCCCCCCGGTGGCTAATCGTCTGGGTCCCCTTAACCCCAGCCGCCGCAGAGGGGGGAGAATCGCGCAGTTAATCCCTCATCTCGAAGAATCACTTCATGATTAAGAGCAACAGCGTAGCTAGTCAATCATTAGCTACGCTGCTTCTCTGAATCGCAAAGCGATTCTTCGAGGTCAGTCATTCAATCATTCAGTCATTCAATCATTCAATCCTTCATTCCCTTGATCCGCCAGCATGGCGGTGCACAAGCACATGCGCCGCTCGTTGCGAACGAGGATATCGTAGTTGGGGCACGATTTGCAGCCGTTCCAGAACGCATCGTCCTGCGTTAGTTCGGAGAAGGTGACGGGTTCGTAGCCGAGGCGGGTGTTGATGCGCATGACGGCCAGGCTGGTGGTGATGCCGAAAATTTTGGCCTCCGGGTATTTCTCGCGGCTGAGTTGAAAGATGCGCGCCTTGATCTTGCCGGCCAGCCCGAGTTTACGGAAATCGGGGTGGACGATCAGGCCGGAGTTGGCCACGTAGCGGTTGTGGTCCCAGATTTCGATGTAGCAGAAACCGGCCAGGCGGTTGTCTGCAAAGGCCAGGACGGCATTGCCGTTGCGGATCTTGCGCTCCACATATTCCGGTTCGCGGGTGGCGAGGCCGATACCGCGAGAGCGGGCCGATTCGGCGATCATCTCGCAGATGGCGGGGGCATAAACGGCTTGTTCCGGGGTGGCCACGTCGATGGTGATGGCGGCGGGAAGGGATGTTGTTGAAGTTGCGCTCACCCGATAAAGGTAAGCGTTTCGAGGGATAATTTCGTGGATGGAAAAAGGAATAAATGCCCATTTTCCGGTCGCTATCGCGGCAAAAAAGAGAAGGCCATATCCTGGAGTAGGTGCTCCGCCACTACCAGCAGTCAACTGAATAAGGGTAGGCGGGGGTTCATTGCCCACCCGCTACGGAACGATTTGCACGGCTGCCTTCGTTCTTACCACTCCTAACCATTAATACGCGCTCCCCCGCAGCATGCAACAGACCCTCCAGATCAACTACCACCGCTACGCGGAACCTTCCGAACTCGCCGCCCCCGATCGGGAGCTGCTGCAACGGGCCGTGGAAGCACTCCCTCATTCCTATGCTCCGTACAGCCGCTTCCGCGTGGCCGCCGCTGCGCGGCTGACCAACGGAGCGATGATCACGGCTTGCAATACCGAGAACGCGGCCTACCCCATGTGCCTCTGCGCCGAGCGGGCCGTGCTGGCCGCCGCCGCCGCCCGCTTCCCGCAGGTGCCCGTAGAAACGATGGCGATCACGGTCAAAAACGAGCGGCAGGTGATCGGCGCTCCGGCCTCGCCCTGCGGTTCCTGCCGCCAGGTCCTTACCGAACACGAGCAGCGGCACGGTGCCAAAATCCGCCTATTACTGCGGGGGGAAACCGGCGATATTCTGGCCTTCGATTCCGTAGCCTGCATCCTGCCCTTTGGTTTCGGACCGGATATGCTGTGAGGTAAAATAAGCTTTCGGGAGTAGAAACTTTCTCTTCCCCTACCTTGTTAATGTTATTTAGAAACGGGCTACGGCCCATTTTCCGCCGATGTAATCTCGGCAACCGAATTTCTCAAGAGCGTGTCTAAAATTTTTAAGAACTGAGGATCAATGATTCGCTTCGCGGCTACTTCGTGGTTAAGGTTCGGGCTAGATAAAAACTTGCGCGCATAGCGGGTTACGTAAGTCAGTTTTTATGACGCCAGGTTCTTAAATGCTTGGTTCTCAGGAAGTAAAAATTTAGACACGCTCTAAGAAGCCCAGTGCTTCACTCCAATGGGGGTGCCTGGAATTGACAGGGAAGTTTGCGGTTTAGTAAGCATGCCGGAGCATTATGAGTTACTCCGTTAAAAATAATCATAACACTTTTCTACATGGCGAAGGTAACTACGCCATGGCGGCCTAATACTAGGAATTAGGAAGCCATTGTGCCGTTAGACTGATTCTCTCTACGTCTTTCCGCACATCAACCAACCAGGGAGATAGTCCGTCGGAACTGATCCGAACGATGGGCGAAATTCAGGAAATAAGGTGCCGGTATGAGTTTGTATAACCACTTTTCCAGCACTCGAAAATCCAAGATTATACTAAGCATGTAGAAGGCTCTATTGCGCTTTCGCTGGACGCGAGTTCGAATCTCGCCACCTCCACTCCAACAGCCGGCCGTCATTTGACGGCCGGCTTTTTTTGTGTCGGGACGTAACGTAAAGCAACTTATGGGGAGATACCTATGTTAACTGTATGTAAACTTATGCTTAACTTAGCGTAAACTTACGGAGCCGCTACTGAATAGAGCGGCTTCCGCCATACTCCCCCCGGCTTTACGGCCGGTTTGACTAGCCGTCAACTCCCTGCTTATGTTCCCATCCCGATCCACGTTATTATTGGTCTTCCTGCTACCGGTATTTTCTTCCACAGCTTTTAGCCAGTCTACCGTTGCTTTACTGAATGTACCTGAACTGCGGCTGCTTCCGCAGGAGGAAAATGCGTTCAGCCGCGTCAGTTTATATGATGAGGAAGTACTTCCCTTCGAGCTGGTGCGGGGCATGATTTACGTAGCCGCCACCGTAGACGGGCGGGCGGGCCGCTACCTGTTGGATACCGGTGCGCCGCGGCTGGTGCTGAACGTGGATCACCTGACGGCGGCCGCGCAACGCGACGTGGAATCGCACCAGGCGATGGGATCCGGCGGGCACGTGGATATCGGCCGGACGACGGTGGAACGGCTGGAGTGGGCGGGCCGCACCTGGAAATCGCCGGCTGCGCTGGTGCTGAGTATGGCCCACTTTGAGGAAGCGGGCGATCAACACATCGACGGCATCATCGGCTACGAGCAATTTCAGGACCGCGAGCTGCTGTTCGACTACGATGACAGCGTGTTGCGCCTCCACGCCGCCGACCAACCGGTGAACCGGCGGCTGGAACGTCCCCGCCTTACGTTTATCCTCGAGTTTTACGACCACCTGCCCATCATCACGCTGGTGCGCAATGGCCGCCGCCTGCGTTTTGCCGTGGATAGCGGCGCGGCCGCCAACCTGATCGACCCCGTGGCCCTGAGCCAATCGGAGCGCAACGAGCTGTCGGAAAACATGACCGGTGCCGTTCAGTTGCGCGGCCTGGACGGCAACGCCAATTCGGTACGGGCCGCCACAATTACTGACTGGGAGGACACCACGTTGCACCTGGACGAGCAGCGCTTCCTCCTCAAATCACTCGATTATCTGAGTGAGGACGGCCGGCCGTTCGACGGTATCCTGGGCTACGAATTTCTGCGGGCGAACCGGGTTTCGATTGACTACCCGAATAAGCGGCTGTACGTCTGGTAGCGGTTGCGTGAGGTGCCTGGACGGGCGGCGCGTTAGCGACGAGTGCGCAGCACCGACCGGCAGGGAGCCGGGAAGGGACCGACCCCGTCCGTAGGCGGGGGCACGGCCAAAGCAAAATTAGCCGTCGAACCGATTCGGTACCCGGCGCAAAACCCCTACCTTTGGCAGCCTTTACTGACCGTCAAAACAGTTTTCATTTGTCCCAGCATACCTACGTAGCCATTATGGCCGGTGGTGTCGGTTCGCGATTCTGGCCCGCCAGCCGCGAAGACCGCCCCAAACAATTTCTCGATATCGCCGGTACCGGTAAATCGCTGCTGCGCATCACGTTCGAGCGATTTTTGCGCCTGACGACGGCCGACCGCATCCTGATCGTGACCAACGAGCGGTATGCGGCGCAGGTGAAGGAACACTTGCCCGAAATTAGTGACAACCAAATCTTGCGCGAGCCGAGCCGGAACAATACCGCGCCCTGCGTCGCCTATACGGCCTTTAAATTATATAACCTCGACCCCGAAGCCAACTTCGTCATTGCCCCCTCGGATGCGCTGATCCACAACGAGGGAATTTTTACCGACAACCTGCGCAAGGCACTGGAATATACCGCCGCCAACGACGCGCTGGTCACGCTGGGTATTTCGCCCAACGGGCCGAATACCGGCTACGGCTACATTCAATTCGACGGCGAGGGCGGTAACGACGGTATTTACCCCGTAAAACGGTTTACCGAAAAACCCGATCTAAATACCGCTAAAAGCTTTATCAATTCCGGAGATTACCTCTGGAATGCAGGTATCTTCATCTGGCGCGCCAAAACCATTCTAACTGCCTACCGCGAACACGCGCCGGAAATTTATCGGTTACTGGAAAATAACGAGGGCTGCTACAATACCGACCGCGAACAGGATTTTATTAATAAAATGTATCCGCAAACGCCCTCGATTTCGGTGGATTACGCGATTATGGAACCGGCGACGAATATTTATACCATTCCCGCCCAGTTCGGCTGGTCGGACTTGGGCACCTGGAAGAGTTTGCACGAGGAAACCGATCAGGACACCGACGGAAACGTGGTGATCGGCGAGAATATCCTGCTGACCGATACCCATAACTCGCTCATCAGTGCCCCGGCGGGCAAAATCGTGGTGGCCGGCGGGCTGGATGATTTTATCGTGGTGGACGAAAAAGACGTCCTGCTCATCTTCCCGAAAAACCGCGAGCAGGAGATCAAACAACTGCGCTCGCTGGTGGCCGAGCGGTTTGGCGAGGACTACGTCTAGTGCCGGGTTTGCTGGGCATTCACCACTTTTTTCCGCCCGGCGGCCGCGTTTCCGCCCGCCGGTTGCGCCGGCTGTACACGGGTGCGGAAGCCGCCGGGGTGGGGGAGGTGCACGTCATTTCAGCGGCCGATTCTACGGACGTGCCGGGGGTGACCCTGCACCGGGTCACGGGCCGCAGCCTGCGCCGAATTATAACCGGATCCAGTGGTGCGACGGTAAGCGCGGAACGCAAAAAACGTTGGTGGTTCGGGCCGCTGAACCGATTGCGGCAATCGTTTCCCTTTATTTGGCTGTTGGACGAAGGCGGGCCGGGCTATCGCCGCCGCGCGGCCGCGCGCGGCGCGGCCCTGGTGGAAGAACACCGCCTGGACCGCCTGTTTTCCTCCTATCGGCCCTGGTCGGATCAGCTGATTGCGCGGCGCATTAAAAAACGGTTCCCCCACCTGCACTGGACCGCCGATTTCCGTGACCTGCCCGTGGACCCGGTGCGCCGCGACGTGATGTGGCCGCGCCTGCAAACCCGGGTGATCCGCCGCTTGCTGCGTGGGGCGGATGAATTATGGGCCGTATCCGAGGGGCAGGCCGTATGGCTCCGCAAACTCCACCCCCACGTGCGCGTGGTGCGCAATCCACTGCTGAAATTACCGCCCGCCCAGACGGCTCCGAAAAGCGAATTGTTTACGATCAATTATACCGGTAGTTGCTATCCGCGCCTCCAATCGCCCGCCCTGCTGTATACCGCACTAAATAAGTTAATCGCATCAGGCCGAGTTAATTCAGATCACCTGCGGATCGACTACACGGGCAAGGACACGGCCGTCTGGCGCGGCTGGCAGGAGCAGTACGGTGGATCGGAAATACTTCATCATTACCGCGAAACCGTGACAGCGGGCGAAGCCGTCGAACTCCAGCAGCGTGCCCAGATAAATGTATTGCTATCCTGGTCGGCGGCCGGTTACGGCGGGGTACTCACCGCCAAACTCTACGATTACCTGGCGGCGGGGCGGCCGATCGTAGCCCTGCTCGACGGCCCGGCGGATGCGGAACTGAACCAGTTGGTGGAAGGCACCGGTTCGGGGCGGGTGTTTGCTTCCGCCGAACCGGCCGCGCTGGAAGAACTGACGAATTACCTATTTGCCGCCTACACGATCTGGCTGGATAAAAAAACCCTGCCGCACCGGCCCGATCCGATCGCACTAAAGTCGCTGCAAGTGGATAGTCCCTTACTTTCGCGCCCATGACTATCCTGCTCATTGCCAATACGGCCTGGAATATCTGGCACTCGCGCACCGCCCTGATCGGCGATCTGGCGATGCGCGGTCACCGGGTAGTATCAGCCGGAGCGGTGGATTCGTCCGTACCCCAAATCCGGGCGGCGGGGATCGACTTTCGGCCCCTGCGCTGCCTGGACCCCGGCAACCTGCGGCCCGACCGGGAGCTGCGAGCACTAGGCGAAATCTACCAATTGCTACGGACCGTCCGCCCGGACCGGGTCTTGCTCTATACCCCCAAGATCGTCCTGCTTGCCGGTCTGGCCGCCCGTCTAGCACTGGTGCCCCGCGTGGCGGTGATCACGGGGCAGGGCTATGCCGCCCTGCACGGCGGGTGGGTCAACCGCCGGCTGGTTCCGCTGCTCTACCGCCTCAGTCTGGGCGGCAGCCGGGCGGTGGTCTGCTACAACCGGGCCGACCTCGACTACTTCCACGAGCGCGGCGTGCCACGGGATCGTCTGCACCTTATCCCCGGGTCGGGGGTGGATACGGATTATTTTAGCCCGCTACCTTATCCCGCCGCCGGGGCGAATGAACTCCGGTTACTCTACATCGGGCGGCTACTCTACGACAAGGGCTTACGCGAACTAGCGGCGGCACTCCGCCTACTAAAAAAGGAAGGCCACGCCATCGAATGCACCCTGTTGGGCCAACTCGCCCCGCCCAACCCCGCCGCCGTCCCCGCCACGGAACTGGAACAATGGATTGCCGAGGGGCTGGTTATTCACCGGCCGCCGGCGGATGATATTCGCCCCTTCCTGGCCCGCACCCACGCCCTGGTGCTGCCTTCCTACCGCGAGGGAATCCCCCGCGCCGCCCTGGAGGCAATGGCCGCTGCCCGGCCGTTAATCATGAGCGATGCCCCGGGTTGCGGGGAGTTAGTGGAGGAGAGCAAAAACGGTTTCACCGCCCGCGTCCGGGACGCGGAATCACTGGCGGAGGCGATCCGGAAATTTAGTCGGCTGGACCAAAAAAAGCGCACGGCCCTGGGAGAAGCGAGCCGCCGGATGGTGGAGCAGGGGTACGGACTGGAGGAGATCAACCGTCGGTTGATCGCGGTTATCGAGGCGTGAGAAGTTAGCGCGGGCTATAATTAGGAGCCTCTTTCGTAATCGTAATGTTGTGGGGGTGGCTCTCGATTATCCCCGCACCCGTGATCCGGGTAAAGCGGGCCTCCTGTAAGTCAGCCACCGTGGCCGCGCCGCAGTAGCCCATGCCCGCCCGCAGGCCGCCCAGATATTGGTTCACCACTTCGGCCAGGGTACCTTTATAGGGCACGCGGCCCTCGATCCCCTCGGGCACCAGTTTCTTAATGTCGTCCTCCACGTCCTGAAAGTAGCGGTCTTTCGACCCCTTACTCATTGCCCCGATGGAACCCATGCCCCGGTAGACCTTGAACTTCCGGCCGTCGAAAATGATCGTCTCGCCGGGAGATTCCTCCACGCCCGCAAACAGGCTACCGGCCATAATGGCATCCGCCCCGGCCGCAATGGCCTTCACAATATCACCCGAGTAGCGGATACCGCCGTCGCCCACCACGGGCACGCCGGTGCCCCGCAGGGCCTGCGCGGCCAAATAAATAGCTGACAATTGGGGCACGCCCACACCCGCCACCACCCGCGTGGTGCAAATACTGCCGGGCCCCACGCCCACCTTCACGCCGTCGGCACCGGCGTCGGCCAGGGCCTTGGCCCCCTCACCCGTGGCCACGTTGCCGCCGATCACCTGTAGATCGGGGTAGGCATCCTTGATCCGGCGCACCGCGTCCAGCACGCCGCGCGAGTGGCCGTGGGCCGTATCCACGGTAATCACGTCCACGCTCACTTGCACCAGTGCCTCTACGCGGTCCATCATATCGGCAGTCACGCCCACGGCACCGCCCACCACCAGGCGGCCGTAGCCGTCCTTGCAGGCATTGGGGAAATCCTGCACTTTTAAAATGTCCTTATACGTAATCAGCCCCACCAGCACGCCGGACTCATCCACCACGGGCAGCTTCTCGATCTTGCGCCGTTGCAGGATGGAACGCGCCTGGTCCAGGGTCGTCCCCACGGGCGCGGTCACCAGGTTCTCGCTCGTCATCAGCTCGCGCACCGAAATACTGGTGCGGTCCTCGAAGCGCAGGTCGCGGTTGGTCAAAATACCGATCAGGTGCTTCCGGGCGTCGATGATCGGAATCCCCCCGATCTTGTGGCGGCTCATCAACTCCTTGGCATCCCCCACGGTGGCCGAATCTTCCAGCGTCACCGGATCGACGATCATACCGGACTCGGAACGCTTCACGAAGCGCACCTGCGCGGCCTGCGCCGCAATGGGCATGTTCTTGTGGATGATCCCGATCCCCCCCATGCGCGCCAGCGCAATGGCCAGCTTGCTATCGGTCACCGTATCCATCGCGGCGGACACGATGGGCGCGTTGAGCCGCAGGTTTTTCGTCAGTTGGGTCGAGACATCTACTTCACGGGGAAGTACTTCGCTATAAGCGGGCAGGAGCAGCACATCGTCGAAGGTCAGGCCCTCGGAAAGAAATTTGTGCGCGAATGCTTGGTGGTTTTCCATGCGCAAAGCTAAGGAAGGATGGGGAGAAAATGAAGCAATGCAGGATAAGCTGCGCTGCTTCTCTCGATCTTGATTGAGCTTTCGGGGCGAAGGTAAACGGTCGAAGAGTTGCACTCCAACACCATTTTTACTCACTACCCTTCTACTCCGGGCGTGCCGCCTCGGCTAACGCCTCGCCGTCGGTCCCTTGCGGGCTTCGCTGTTCGCTCGGCACTTCGTGCGCTAACGCCCCTCCAGGCACCTCACGCGAATTTCCCTTTCAGCCTCCCGCCGATAGCCCAGGTAATTAGTATTTCGATGACTGAGCTGCGGGTATCATTCTTGCTTCGGTGCCTGTGCGCAATGTGGTTGCGCAGGGTGCGCCTTTCAGAGGGATTAATGCAATTTCAGGTTGTCCGGTTTCGCTTAAGGAGGTTGCAGGTGCGTGATACGCGCAAGTTTACGGCACGGGTTGCATGCTTGCTTGGATATTTGGTGGGGTTGACGTATTTTTAGGTTCCCCAGTTGCGCTTTTGGCACTTGAAGCAGGGTGATAGGTGCAAGTTTTGCGGGTTGGGTTGCGTGATTGCTTGGAGGTTTGGGGTGGTTGACGTATTTTTGGGTTGCTCAGTTGCGCTTTTGGAGCTTGAAGCAGGGTGATAGGTGCAAGTTTTGCGGGGCAGGTTGCGTGTTTGCTTGGATGTTTGGTGGGGTTGACGTATGTTTGGGCGTTGGGGTGCTATTGGTGGGATATGCGCAATGCGGATATTGAGTAGTTGTCGGTCATTAAAAAGCAAACAATGAACCAAGAAGAAATCATAAGAGATGAAGCTAAGGAGTTTCATGAGTTGATGAAAGGAAATAATGCTATTGAACAGTTTCATGAAATAAAGGTGAGATTGCAAGATTTTTATTCATCTGATTATAAAGCAATTTTCTTGGACGAGGTACAATCTCAAATTCAAGAAGATTTACAAAATCACAGAAATAGTGCACATGGAGGTGTAGCTTCGCCTTCGTGCAGATATGAAATAACTGCTGAAAAACTTGCATTTTATATTAAACAAGAATTAGCGACACTCCCAATAGTCGCCCACCAAAATTTAATCGAAAATCCTAAATATAAAAGAGAGAAAGTTTTTGTCAGTTATAGCCATGTAGATAAAGATTTTCTAATAGATTTAAAGAGGCATTTCAAACCATTTTTAAAAGATATTGATTTTTGGGATGACAGTAAAATACTGCCTGGTCAAAAGTGGAAGGAAGAAATTAAAAAAGCAATAAACGATACTAAAGTGGCAGTTTTATTGGTGAGTACAGATTTTTTAGGTTCAGATTTCATTTCGACAGACGAACTTCCTCCTTTATTAAAAGCTGCGGAGGAAGATGGTGCTTCTATATTAATCGTTGTTGTTAAATCCTGTTTATTTGAAGAATTCCCTGAATTAAATCAATATCAAGCATTAAATCCACCAAGCAAACCAGTCATCAAGATGAATGAGTCAGAGAGAGAAGATTTGTGGGTAAATCTTGTAAGACAAACAAAACGCCTACTCAAAGAATAAAATTAAACAATACGAAAAATCCATACTTATGACAATAGCAGATTGGACAGCTCTAATAGGGCTTTTATTATCAGGAACAGTATTCGTACTTCTTGCGTCACGTGCAAAAATTACATCATTTTCATTATTGGGGTATACACTTGCTGATAAACAAGTGACAGGGCAACAATATGGAGCTTCTTTCGTGGCAGCGAGTACATCACTTGCAACTGTTATTCTTTTCTTTTTGAGTACCATTCAGACTTATGGAATAACCTTACTCTGGTGCGGGACTACTTATTTAGTAGGTCAGTATTTTTTTGTAAGATTTGTGAGAAACAAAGAAGTAATAAAGGAGGATGTTCGAACAATAGCAGATTTGTGGTATTATACTGTAAGAAGTAAGACAAACTCAAGATTAATAACAGCTCTAACAGTAACAAGTTTTTTAATAATACTTTTTGTAGAGCTTTATGTCGGTTCAATAATCTTGAGTTACTTTTTTGCATCCGTAACAGGATATGCTAAAATTATTTCTTTTTTGACAATAGGAATTATTGTCATACTTTATGTTCGCTTGGGCGGACTAAGGGCGGTGATGCAAACAGATGGATGGCAACTTAGATTGCTAATCATAGCGGTTGTAGCATTATTGCTATTTAGCTTTATTTCCCAAAATAATAATATACCAACTATACCTGAAATTACCTCATTTACTTCGGATTGGACAAATGTTTTTATATTTTGGTTTTGGATATTAGTGCTAAATTTTACACTTCCTTTTACACAATTATCATCTTGGCAGCGAGTAGCAGCTTGTAAATCAGGAGAAGAAGTTTGGAACGGATTTAAATCTCATATTGTCCAATTTCTTATGGTGTGGTTTCTGCCTGTTATTGCATTCGCTATCCTGTCAGCAAAAGGGCTAAACTTTGGAGTATTAGATGATTTGTTATTGGCATTAAAATCTGAAGGAGGAATAGCTGAAGGCATTTTATATCCACTTATAGTGATAGGATTTGGTTCGGCTTTGTTTTCAACAGCAGATACTGCTTTGATTGCTTTAACGACTTCCTTTGCCGATACAAATACTTTTAAGAAAAAACTTGAAAGTTTATCCGTAGATAAATTAAAAAATCTCATCTCTATTTCTTCCTTTGCTATAATGATTATCTTAACAATAATATATGGTATTGCGGAGGCAAATGTAGGGGAATGGTTCATGCCAATGATTTATAATATTTTTGGACAAATAGCGATTATTGCACCATTGATAATTTATTCTCTTATTAATTTAGAATCTGAGCCAATTCATTTAAGCAAAACTGGAAACTTCATAATTTCAATAAGCATTTTGTTAGCTTGGTTGCTGATTTTATTCTCTACGTATATTACTCATATTTCAGCAAATCAGATTTGGTCGCAATTAGCAACTCCCGCTGGGATGGTAATTACAAGTTTGGGGTTATTTTTAGCATTACGATTCAAAGTAAAAAATAATAATAATGATTGATTTGATTGTAACAAGCGCAGGAGCTTTGTATTCGTCAACGAACTTGTTAGCTAAAAAGTCCGTCAGGAATGCTAAGTCAATTGTTCTTGACAAAGAAATTGATATTTCAAACTGTCCAGCTAATCTTAGAACCTTGTTAGAGATTCCTAAAAACTATAAGGTTTTAAGGCAATTTCATTATGAAGTGTTAGCAATTAAAGCATTTTTTATCTTTTGTATGTTATGCTCAATTTATGTTTTACTCGGGGCATTAATTATAATTTTCAATATAGATTTAAAATCGTCAATATCTAATTTACCCGAATTTATTAACAGAGGGGTTTATGTTGCTTTTGTGTTAAGTCTAATATTTTCTTTTGCCTGTACATTTTTAGCAGGAAATTTATCAGAGGACTCAAATAAATGAAAGAAAACGACCGACAACAAAGGCTAAAACGGCAATAGTCCCTATGCGGGGCTACTGCGTTTAGCCAGACCGTTGGGCGAAACAAAAAGTATACAATACTTATTCTATATAATTACACAATCTAAAAACAAACACTATGTTCGGTAAAGATTCCAAAAAAGAACAACTGGAGTATTTAGAAAATGAAAGAAAGCTCTTATGGGAAGAGATAACTAATCTGAAAGAACTTATTAATGAATTGAGTAAATCAGCATCAGAAGATGTAAGGGAAGCTAAACAAGCTTCAAAGATGACCACCCAGTATAGAAATAAAGCCTTAGATAGAAAAAAAGAAATAGATGCATTGCTTGATCATCTAAATACCGTAAAATCAAATATTGATCAGACATCATCTCTTGTAGACGCTAGTAAAGTAGCTTTGGAAAGTCAGATCGCAATTGCTGAAAGTAGTGCTTCTACTCTGCAGAATCTAGAGGTTACAACCAACACAAGAGTTGAAGTAATTGAAACGAAAATTAATAAAATTGAAAGAGTACTAGAACAACATCCTGAATTGACTGCTGAATTAGAAGAACTTGATAATACTCTTCAAAAAGTCAATGATTCGAATAGCAAAATAACAGCTATTTTGAGAAACGCCTCAAATAGGAAAAATGAAATTGACGAAATTTATTATGAAATTGTTGGAAGCGAAGAAGTTGATGAAGAGACTGGTGAAAAAACTTCAGTATCTGGAACTAAAGATGTCCTAGAAAGCCAATATGAAAAATTAGAAGAAGATTTAAAATCTAAAACACGAGAACTAATTGAGCTAAAAAATTCCTCCAAAAGTCAATTTGAATCTCTTGAAACTGAAACCACTGAATCTATCGATAACTTTATTGAAGATTGGAAAGCGAAATATAAAGATTATGAGACCACAATTGAGGAGTTAATACCTCGAGCACTTACAGCTGGCCTGAGTGGAGCGTTTCATGATAAAAGAGAAGAGGAAAAGGGATCGTTTAAGTCATTAAGAACTCAGTTTATTTGGGGGATTTTAGGCTTAGTAGTTGTTTCCTTAATTCCATTTGTATTGAGCGTTACTTTTTTACTTAATGATGAAAGTTGGAACACAGTAATAGATAGAGGACCCAGATTAGTTTTAGCTATACTACCTTTGTACATTCCAGTGCTATGGCTAGCATATGCTGCTAACAAAAAAATGAATTTATCAAAAAGACTAATCGAGGAATATACTCACAAGGAAGTACTTAGTCGTACCTTTTATGGATTATCGAACCAGATTGAAAAAACCGATGATCCGGGGATATCAAATGAATTGAGGACAAGGTTATTGATAAACTTTTTGGCGGTTTCGGCTGAAAATCCTGGCAAGTTGATATCAAATTACCAAGAATCTGACCATCCTGTTATGGAGTTCTTAGAAAAATATGGGTTAGATAAGATAGCGAATAAAAAGGCTTCACCAGTAATTAAGAATGAAGTTACAAAAGCTAAATCTAACATTGAGAAGGTCGCAGATGGAGTAAAAAAAGTTGTTGATACGGCGACAGATATTGCAGAAAATAATATTCCGAATACTTAGATCAAAAATTCGCCCAACAATGCACCAAAACCATTAAGTTAAGGCGGTTCTTCCGATAGCCTCCACCCCCGTAAACACCGTTTTTAGGTACTGATGGGTTGCCACATTTTTTCAGTTGCCAAGTGAACCTACCTCCCCCGTGCCCTTGTTTTCAAAGTGCTATTGGGACGGTAGCCTTGCGGGTGTTTACATCGCTTTTCTATAGTTTTTTTCGTGGATATGCCGATTATTCATCCGCATGATTTTTCGCTCCCGCGCTCGGCTTCGGTCGGGGCGATACGGTTCGGTATAGCGGGACATCAATTTGAGAAGCACCAGGGTTTTGGCTCGCCAGTCATTGGGTCCACCCAGATATATGGTATATAAAAAGTGTTGGATCATCCCGCCCGTCACGTTACGGTTGATCCGGTATTCATATTTTCGGTGTTCGGTCGCTTCTTTAACGGCTTTATCTAAAACGATATTGAAGAACTTCTCCCAGTTCCTCACTACCAATTGGTGTTCACTATTCCACCGGCACTGCATGATCTGATGCATCGTAATGAGAAGCGTTTGTACGGAGAGCTGTTTCGCCAAGCCTGGTCGAGTCGGCGTACGCTGTGTGCAGGGGAAAAGCCCATGGGAGGACGGACTGCCGGCTACCAGAAACCGGCAAACGCATCTGGCGAAGTGTCATGAGTTGCTCGCGGGCAACTATCAACGAAGTGTCGATCAGCCCTGGCAACTGCTTATGTTAAAGCTGACGGGGCGTGATCCAACACGGTGCGAGGACGGTGGGGTAGGGCGGACGCCGGTGATCGAATGGTCGAAGCCCCGTCGCTCCCCACCGCTATCCGCTTGGTCTTTTTCGCGCGCTCCCCTACATTTACCCCTTACATCCGCCGCTTCGTAATGCCACGAAGGGTGGAGAGAGCTGCCTTTAACCGATGATACGAATAAAAATGAGTCGCTAAACTTGTACCGTTACACTTGAATGGCTTATCTTGGGGCGAGAAATGACTCGGATAGACCTCGGATGGTGCGGGGTGAGAAGATGTAATTCCCATGGCCGTGCGGGAGCGACACGGCTTCGTTCAACCGGTAGGTAGATGCGTTGTCCCTCCTGCGTCGGGTGGGCGGATACCTGACTTAACGTTGGCGAAATCAAACTTGTATATTAACTTTGTAGAGTAGGATTATGTAAATTCCTAAAAAAATTATAAATTTCCTAAAAGGCATTTTATGGGTCCCGAATTCGTAATTATGGTTCTTATATTTGTTCTGATTGGTGTCTACACTAATTTTGGGCCTAATACTAAATTTTATAAGGATAGACAAAAGAAATTAAAAGGACAAGAATTAAAGAGACGTTCTTTACTAGAAGAAGACGAAAAGACTAGAAAAAGAGAAGAGATTAGAAAGAAAAAAATTACCGAAAATGAGGCCAATTCTAAATTTTTGACTTTAGATATTGAAGTGCCAAATAAGAAGCAATGCTCAATCCTAGAACTGAATAGAATCAAGGAATATAAAAAAGATCTTTTTAGAATTAATTCATATCTGAACCAAGCAATTGGTCCTTCAAAATTAGTAAGAGAAACCAATGATTTAATGTCTCATTTAGGATTAGAGTACGAAACAAGAGGTATTCTAGTTGAGGACGATCCTAACTCAGATTTTTCATTTTCAATACTAGAATTCTATCCTTGTCACGACGATAGATCGAAAAAGGACAACAAAGGATACAATAAAAAATCACTGTTAAACAGTAATTCGATTTCAGAGAGTGATAAATTACTATTTGATATCTTTTTTAAGCCTACTTCTTTAACTGATAGTAGAGAAACAATTCATGAAGGTCTTAGTACAGATGAAGTTATTAAAATATTCAACGATTGGATTCTTTTATTAGCAGAGTATAATGAATTCAAGTTTGACTCACTATTTGATGAAAATATTGGAGATGGTGCAGATTACTACACACCAGAGCAAATTAGATATATTGATTTTCTTTTGGAAGGGGTTACTAGTAAAGTGAAGGATCAAAAAGGCTATGATGAAAATTTAGACCTTAAAAAGGTTATACATGATTTAGAAAAAAGTAAGGAAGAAATCTTAAAAAGGAATAAAGGCGAAATAAAAAAATATCTGCAAAATATATTCAAGGTAATATTCAAGTTTTCTAAAGATGTGGCTTATGACTTTTTAATTGATTTGGCAAAAAATGGATTAATGTACATACCCCAATTATTATAATTTTGAAACTAGAGATTAGTATAGTGCATAAAGTTTTTGTAACTATTCAGGGTTACGCACAAGGCGCATATAACTTTTATCACCTAGCGTGCATAGCTTGGTTACGTTCTTCCAGCGGGTCACAGCCCTGCTTCACGGCGGTCGCTATGAAGGAGCGTACGCGCATAAATTCCTCTCCAGCTTTCCTGGATCGGAAGCCGCCGGATATTTTTTGTCTGACTTTATTCATTCTCAGGTCACGCTCAGCCGTATTATTATCAAACCGGGCATCGCGGTGCGTCATGAAGCGAAGAAAGGATTTTTCCTCCCTTTGCATGCGCAATTACACTGCTATACATGAGCGGTAGAAGGCTCTCAGGTTGAGTTTTGAAAATTGAGCGAATGTGCCTATATTTTGGGTATCAACACGCACAAAACATGGCCCATCCGCTCGCCGCCCAAGTTACGACATTGAATACTAACTTGCCTTATCACTTGCTACAAAACTTGCTTATCACCAGCCAAGCCATTAGTCTTGCCGGTAGTACCAACTTGTCAAAAGCCAAAAGATTCGTTCCTCAGATCATTGAAACGAAGCAGGCATTGGAAGCTCAACCCTTGTCCAACTATTAGCGTCTGATCCGATTTTTCAATGAGGCCGTCGGTGACCATCAAGACGATTTTCAGCACTTCATTCAGAATATCACCGCCGCGGTGATCGGTAACTTCCGACCTTCATCGCTCAAGAAAGCCCAATACCTGGTAATCGACGGTTCCAAATGGAAGGCACGCCTCGGAAAGATTTAATTCCTGAGTCTATGCGTGGTCGTTGAAAACACCGCGCTTCCCATTGCAAGCATCGACCTGGCAAAGATCGGTCACTCCTCACAAAAAGAAAGAGGAGCATTTCTGGATCGCGCCGCTGAGCACTTGGACCTGAGAGGAATGATTTTGTTAGGAGATCGTGAATACGTTGGCAATCAATGGCTTAAGAACCTGAAAGCTGACAGGGGAATCGATTTTGTCGTTCGCGTCAAAAAGGGTCAAATCCAACGGTTTTGATCTGGAAAAGATGAGAGTGGAAGGAGTGGGTAAACATGAATTGACGATGGCAATCGTGAGTATGTTCTTTGCCATCATGGTTCTGGAGGGAACCAGGTTCTATCATGACAACCCCAGGGCCAAACAGGTCAAGGAAGACCACTGTCGAGACAAAATAACCCTGGTTCATTCAACCTTCCGGCAAGATTATGACATTGCCACGAAATACCTGACTTCACTCAAAACGGCTATCCGCTACTTGAACCGAATTTTTAGGTCCGCCAAGCCACTTAGATGGACTCATGTATAGCAGTGTACTAAGGTGGCTTAAAACGGGCGGCTGACGCATCAGCCGGCAGGTCTCTGCGTGGGATCATCCACCGCATTTACCCGCCAACGGAAACCAGGGGCCATAATACCGCCCCCAAAGCCGGCCGAAACGATCCGAAACCCTTACCTTGAGCCACGGATCGGCTCGCTAAGCGGACAACCACTTTTTGCCTTTCCCATTAGTTGGTGGCGGGGCTCGGAAACCGGGCTTCGTTCAACTGAAACGTCAGCGCACTTGGGTGCGCTGACGTTCCTTTGAGTTCTGTGCAACCAAAAGACGCGAATTGTAGTTGACTATATTTAAAGTCTTGTGCGCGCGTTCCAAAATATCCTGTAAACTAATTATCATGAAAAAATTTGATCTAAATATTGAGAAGATCCTAGAAAACTGGGAGAATTTTTACGCCGTAAGAGAAATCATTGCTAATGCTATTGACGAGCAAGTTTTATCGAAATCTAAAGAAATAGAACTCTTCAAAAAAGATAATGTCTGGATTGTCAGGGATTATGGAAGAGGTATCAAGTACAATCATCTTACTCAAAATGAAAACGATGAAAAGCTTAGAAGCACTAAGGTCATTGGGAAATTTGGTATTGGACTAAAAGATGCTTTAGCAACTTTATATAGAAATGGAGTTGAAGTTACGATCAAATCTAAATTTGGTAAAATTACGACTGAATTAACTACAAAGAGAGGTTTTGAAGATATATCTACGCTTCATGCTTTGATAGACGATGAAAATGCAGAAAATGACTTTGAGGGAACAGAATTTATACTTCGTAATATTAGTGACGAAGACATTGAGTCTGCTAAAAAATTGTTTTTGGTTTTTTCTAATGAAGTAATTTTAGATTCAACTACACGAGGCCAAATCATAGAAAGGAAGAAAGGCCCAGGGGGTATTTTTATAAACGGTGTAAAAGTAGCTGAGGAGGATAACTTTATGTTTAGCTACAATATAACAAGGACAAATGCTTCAATAAAGAAAGCTTTAAATAGAGAAAGGACTAATGTGGGAAGATCTGCATATACGACCACAATCAAGAATATTATTTTATCGTCCAAATCTAAAAATGTGGCAAATTATTTAGGGCAAAATTTGAATCGATTGAATTATGGTGATGCTAAAGATGAATTACAATGGATAGACATTCAACAACATGCAGTTAGTGTTTTAAATCAGAACGGAAAATATCTATTTGTAACGAATATGGATGCTTATCTTTATAGAGATATGATCGATGATGCTACTAGCAATGGATATGAGATTATCTATGTTCCGGAAAACTTAGCTAGCAAATTGAAAGATAAAACCGACAAAGATGGCAATCCTATTATTAATATAGATGAATATATAAGCAGCTATAATGATAGCTTTGATTTTAATTTTATCGATGAAAAAGATTTAAAAGACGATGAAAAAGAGGTTTTTAAATTAACAGATAGAATTATAGAGCTTTACGGATCAAGACCGAAAAAAGTAAAGCATATTAGAATTTCAAAATCTATGAGGAAAGACTTTTCTTCTAGTTCTGTTACGCAAGGCTGTTGGGATGAGTCGACGAAATCTATAGTCATTCATAGAAGACAACTAAAGGATATTTCTAAATATGCCGGAACTCTGATTCATGAATTGATTCATGCTAAAACAGGAACAGACGACTGTACAAGAGAATTTGAAAACCACTTAACTAAGGCAATTGGAGTTATCTCTAAAATCTGTCTTACTTAGATAATGATTATCTTTGATCAGTACTATTTATAAATATAATTCAGGCAAAAAAAATACGCAGAACAATACGCCAACACCATTAAGTTAAGGCGGTTCTTCCGATAGCCTCCACCCCCGTAAACACCGTTTTTAGGTACTGATGAGTTGCCACATTTTTTCAGTTGCCAAGTGAACATACCTCCCCCGTGCCCTTATTTTCAAAGTGCTATCGTGGCGGTAGCCTTGCGGGTGTTTACATCGCTTTTCTATAGTTTTTTTCGTGGATATGCCGATTATTCATCCGCATGATTTTTCGCTCCCGCGCTCGGCTTCGGTCGGGGCGATACGGTTCGGTATAGCGGGACATCAATTTGAGAAGCACCAGGGTTTTGGCTCGCCAGTCATTGGGTCCACCCAGATATATGGTATATAAAAAGTGTTGGATCATCCCGCCTGTCACGTTACGGTTGATCCGGTGTAAGCGTCCGAGCAACTACTTATTGTGCAATTCAATAATTATACAGGTAAGGGTAAATATTCAAATACTAAACAACAAAAAGTTGAGAATGCTTCGATACGCTACATTTGATCAGTTTTGTTTTGAAATATAAGTAACCTGTAATTCTTTTCTATATTGCAATATGTACTTGCTCGTACGCTTACGATCCGGTATTCATATTTTCGGTGTTCGGTCGCTTTTTTAACGGCTTTATCTGAAACGACATCGAAGAACTTCTCCCGGTTCCTCACTACCTGTTGGTTTTTACTATTCCACCGGCACTTCACGACCTGATGCGTCGTAATGAGAAGCGTTTGTACGGAGAGCTGTTTCGCCAAGCCTGGTCGAGTCTGCGCCGGTGATCGAATGGTTGAAGCCCCGTCGCTCCCCACCGCTATCCGCTCGGTCTCTTTCGCGCGCTTCCCTACATTTACCCCTTACATCCGCCGCTTCGTAATGCCACGAAGGGTGGAGAGAGCTGCCTTACCGATGAAACGAATAAAAATGAGTCGCTAAACTTGTACCGTTACACTTGAATGGCTTATCTTGGGGCGAGAAATAACTCGGATAGTCCTCGAATGGTGCGGGGTGAGAAAATGTAATCCCCATAGCAGTGCGGGCGTGACACGGCTTCGTTCAACCGGCAGGTGGATCGTGGTCCCTCCTGCATCGGGTGGGCGGGTGGATGGCTTAACGTTGTGTGCAACTATTGACCTTGGAAATCCGTTTTACTATTAAATAAAGCATCATGACATATCAAATAAAAATACCTGATACTGTTCAATTGTCTGAATTTGAGCTAACTATGAATATTGCAGCTTTGCTGTTTGATAGAGGTATTTTGACTTCAGGCCAAGCGGCTGATATGGTTGGCTTATCTAAGAAAAGCTTTATTGAAATTGTAGGAAAATATGGAGTATCTATATTCCAATATGATGACAATGAACTATTAGAAGAATTAGACGGATTATAAGATGATAGTTGTTTCAGATGCCAGTCCGATCATTACTCTTTTCGAGATTGACCAACTTGACCTTCTTAAGAAGCTATATTCCGAGATATACATAACGGATGTTGTTGCAAAAGAAGTTGAAATTAGTATTCCCGATTGGATCAGGATTACTAGTGAATATGACAAAGTAAAATATCAAATCCTGAGAAATAAATTAGATCCCGGAGAAGCGAGTGCGATTGCATATTGTCAAGATAATCATGGTTGTGTTTTAATAATTGATGAAAGGAAAGGGCGAAAGATCGCAAAGGAATCTAATATTAATATAATTGGTTTGTTGGGTGTTATCGTATTGGCTCAAAAAAGGGGTCAAATTGAAAGTGGAATAAAAGTTATAAATAAGTTGATCGATAATAACTTTAGAATTTCAAACTCAATATTGAGAATAGTCACAGATAAACTGAATGACTTGTAATTTAGGCTGTGTAATCTGACGGCAAAAGCTGGCCACGTTTTTTAGTTTTGAAAACTTGCCCTAACACTTCGTAGTTTCAAGGTACGAAACACAATAGATAGCTGTGGTTGGGCTTTGTTGCATGTAGATTACAAGCGGAGCTTGCGCTATAATTTTCAGTTGTTAAGCTGATTTTTGATTATCGAATTGGGCATACCCTGGGCTGTCATAGTATTGAGAGCTTTAATTTTCATGTCGTTTTCTTTTGTCTGGCTAATAAATTTTCTTGAATAATGTTCGGCTCCAAATATCTTTTTATACCTGAACATCGCGGTCTCGAATAAACTTCGTCGATGATAACCCGCTTCTTTTTTCCACTCCGCCCGCCCTATTTCTCGAATGCGACATATGGCTACGTTCCGAGGGTAATCGTCTGCATCCCCATCTTCCTCCCAGTACCACTCTGCCGCGTTTTTCTGCGGGGAGCCACGGGGTTAATGTTTCTCTCCATTAAGCCGGTAGGCTGACCAATTGGTAATGCGATACTGTTCTTTGGGTTGATCGTTCGTTTACTGATCTTGTTGTCTCTTTGACATGGGCTGATCGGTATGTTTTGTTCTTCCAAAATCAAAGATACTACATGATCGGCCCACTTTCATAGACGCTCAGGCGGGTTCAAGGCAGTGCTCAGATGCCAGGATAAAGCGTCGTAATATGCAACAACGCCACACGGGAATGCATTTGCTGAAATTATAGTTTTCGGCCCTCCCGCGTGAGGCGCCTGGAAGGCCGACGCCGGGCAGGGCTTGGCCCTGACCGGGGGAAGGGTGCGTAAGCACGGAGCGACAGCGAACCCTGGAAGGTGCCGACCCGGCCGATAGGCCGGGGCACGCCCAAACCAACCGCGACCTGAAACCAACCGTGCCCCCGACCGTTTGCACCGGTACACTAAACGCTGCCCACCGCCCCATGCAAATCGGAATCGACTCCTTCGCCGCTACCTCATCGGCACCCACGCACGTGACCGCCATTGCCGAACTGCTCGACCGCATCGAACTGGCCGACCGGGAGGGACTCGATATTTTCGGCCTGGGGGAACATCACCGCGCCGAGTTTCTCGACTCCGCCGCGCACATGATCCTCGCGGCCGCCGCCGCCCGGACCAGCCGCATTACCCTCGGCTCGGCCGTAACGGTGGTGAGTGCGGCCGACCCCGTGCGCGTGTTCCAAAATTTCGCTACCCTGGATTTAATCAGCAACGGCCGGGCGGAGATCGTGGCCGGGCGCGGCTCGTTTACCGAAGCCTTCCCCTTGTTCGGCTATAATTTGCAGGATTACAATGACCTTTTCCAGGAAAAACTCGGCCTTTTGCTCCGTATTCGTGACCGGGAAACAGTATCCTGGTCGGGCCGTTTCCGCCCCGCGCTGCGCGAGCAATCCATCTACCCCCGGCCCGTGCAGGATAAGTTGCCCATCTGGTTGGGCGTGGGCGGCACCCCGGCCTCCTTCGTTCGGGCCGGTACGCTGGGCCTGCCCCTGATGGTGGCCGTGATCGGTGGAGAAACGGCGCGTTTCCGGCCCCTGGTAGATGCTTACCGCGAGGCCGGTGCCCGCGCGGGCCATGCCCCCGAGACCCTGAAAGTGGGCCTGCATTCGCTCGGCTACGTGGCCGCAACTACCCAGGCCGCTCACGAAACCTACTTTCCCGGTTACGCCGAGATGTTTACCAGGATTGGGCAGGAGCGCGGTTTCGGCCCCGTCACCAAACACAGTTACATGGCCCAGGTAGGACGTACCGGTGCCCTGGTTGTCGGCAGCCCCGAGGAGGCGGCCGAGAAAATCGTCCGGCATTCCGCCGCCCTCGGTGGTATCGACCGGTTCACCTTCCAGATGGACGCGGGTATCTCGCATCCCGACCTGGTCAGCGCTATCGAGTTGATCGGGCGGGAGGTGATGCCGAGGGTTGGGGGGGGGCAAGGATTGAGGGAATGAAGGAGGGAAATGATTGAATGATTGAATGGTTACATGGATTAGCTGCGCTGCTTCTCTCAATCGCAAAGCGATCTTTCGAGGTGAAGTAGAGACACAACATCTTGCGTCCAGGCGACCAACAGTCGCCGCCTTTACGTGGTAGGTGAGGGAGTCAAGGAATAAAAGATTAGCTGCACTAGTTCTCTTAGTCTAAATGATTTTTCGAGGCGAGGAAATAGCTATGTGCTTTTCTTTATGGGGTAGACGCAAAATTATTCGACTAAAGTAGCATAATTAATTGATTAGAGATCAATGATCTTCTTTAAAGCATGTGTTTAAAATTTATCGATTATGGTTAAAAATCTATTTCTTGTTGCATTTCTCCTATTTATTTGTACGTGCAATGATTCCGCTAATTACATACCCGCCAACCTCACTGAGGTCGACCGGGAAGAGCTACTCCGGCGTGCCGCTAATTTTGAATTGAGTGATATGTCCCAAGTGGTATTTAAAGACCGGGAGGGACAAGTGATTGCCACCGATTCACTGCGCCGTATCACCGATCCGGAAAGCTATGGGTTAATATATTACCAGGATAAAGAGGGTGCCATTCGGGAAATTATCATCCGGCCGGGCAGTGAGGAAGATCGGAAGTTTAGTAAGCAATTACGGGCTGCCATGGAGGAGGGGCCGGAGTTGAGGGCGGTGCCAATTGACTGTGTGAATAAGGCAAGTATTCTGCAGGCGGTCTTTGATAGCGATCAAAAAATAAGGCAGGAGAACCGGTTCGACCCGAAAGCCGATCACGCTAATCTAGAGATTATTGCAGGCCTGATCGATCAGTGCGGTTTACCGAACAAGGAAGAAGTCGATGAGGAACAAATGGCCGGTATCTGGGCGGTACTTCAGCACGCGAACAACCGATACCGGAAGCAGTACCTCCCCCAATTGGAAGCCGCCGCCGAGCGGGGCGATATTGAGTGGGGAACGATTGCCATGATGAAAGACCGGGTGCTGGTGGAGGACGGCCAACCGCAAATTTACGGCACGCAGGTTGCCACCGATCCGGTTACCGGTGCCAACGAATTGTCGCCCCTATGGGAACCCGAATACGTTAACCAGCGCCGCGCCGCAGCCGGTATGGGACCGCTGCAAGATTACCTGAACCGTTTTGGTGTGCGGTTCGATGTACCGCAGTTGGAAGATTAATTGGTAAATTGAGGCCGCAATTGTCTCCGGACTGGTAAAACCATTTAATAACCACTTTCCATGATCAGACTTTACCTCTTCCTTTTCCTCGTTCTATCCAGCCTCACCCTGGCCGCGCAGGCCGATCTCACGGCTGCCCTACAGCAAGTCGGTGACGATTATAACCTCACCGGTATGTCGGTCATCGTGACCTGCGGCGAGGAGGTAGAAACGGCCTTTCACTACGGCCGGCGCGACATTGCTCGTAACCTGCCGGTGACGGACAGCACCCGCTTTCGCATCGCCAGTATCAGCAAGATGATCTCGGCACTGGGCATGATGAAGTTGTACGAGGATAGCCTGGTCGGGCTGGATGATGACGTGAATGATTACCTGGATTTCGACCTGGTTAACCCGAATTTTCCCACGGCTGCCATTACTATTCGTGACGTGCTGAGCCACCGGACCGGTATTGTGGACGGGGCCGGTTATTTCAACTTTCTTACGGCCTCCTATGCTACGGACCTGCCGCCTAACCTGTCGGAACTGCTGACTACCGGCGGCAATTACTATACGACCGACGTGTTTACCAACCGCGCGCCGGGCACTTATTTCCAATATTCCAATCTGAATTACGGCCTCGTCGGCACCCTGATCGAGAGCATCAGCGGCCAGCGGTTCGACACCTATATCGAGGCCAATATCCTCGCCCCGCTAGGCATCCAGGCCACCTTTTTGGTTGATAATCTGCCGGAACTCGGCAGTCTCTCCGTCCTCTACCGTAACGGAAGCCCGAGTTGGGACAACTACGGCGGCGTCTTCCCCACGCCCCGCGATCTGAGCGGCTACGTGCCCGGCACCAACGCCGTCATTTTTTCGCCCCAGGGCGGCCTGCGGGCCTCCGCCCGCGAGCTGTCCGACGTGCTCCAGATGCTTGCGCACGAGGGGAGTTGGAATGGCGTAACCGTACTGGAACCCGCCACCGTGGCTACATTCATTTCCGATGCCTGGACATTCAACGGCACCAACGGCAACAACTATTTCGACCTGTTCAATTCCTGGGGCCTCGGTATTCAGCGGACGACCAACACGCCCGGCGGCGACGTTATCATCCCCGGTAGCGCGGGTTACGGCCATGCGGGCGAAGCCTACGGTTTGATCAGCGACGCCTACTTTTTCCCCGACCAGGGCCGTAGTATCACGCTCGTCATCAACGGCTATTACGGGGCCGATTACTACGCCTTTGGCACCAACTCCGCCTTTTATGCGCCCGAGGAAGCGGTTTTTGCGGCCGTCAATCAGTTTGCCGGGGCCGGTTGTGCGCTGGGTACCCATGTTTCGGAGGTCGCGGCCGTAGCTATTCAGGTATACCCCAATCCTACCAAGGGCATTCTTCACCTGACCGGCAGTGAATCACCGCGCAGCGCCGTCGCCTACGATCTGCTCGGGCGTAGTACGCCGCTGGCGGTGGGTGATCGGCAAATCGACGCGAGTAATCTCGCCACGGGTGTTTACCTGTTGCGGCTGGAGCGAATGGACGGGCGGGTTATTTTTCAGCGGATCGTGGTGGAGTAGGGGGGCGATCCAGCAGTACCGCCGTATAGATCCGGCCCACCCGTTTTGCCATTTTGCGGAATACATCGATCAGCCAATTCTCCCGGTAGTAATTGGATTGGAAAAGCAGTTTGGGGGTGCAGCGCAGGAAATCCTTGGTCATCACCGCCAGGCCGATGAGGAACTGGAGCAGTAAACTGCCCGTACCCGTACCCACCTGCCCGCCCACCACCGCATCGCGGCCGGCCAGAAAGTAGGAGCGGAAAAAATAATCGACCTTTAATTTGAACGGGGCCACCACGTGGTAGATCACCAGATCGGGGTCGTAGGCCGGGCGTACGCCCAGCGCGGCCGCTTTGGCTTGCAGGTACGTTTCCTCCCCGTAGGCCAGCTTGGTGCCGATCATCCCGATTTTGGGGTCGAAACCGCCCAGCTCTTCCAGTAGATTTCGTTCCCAGAGCATCACCCCGCCGCAGGCCGTGTAGTTGCCGCCCGGTACGGTCAGTTTCCGGTGAGGCAGGGCATTACTCGCGTAGCGGTCGCGGTACCAGGCCGGCCGGCCGTAGTGGTACCAGGGGTAATAGACGCCCCCCACGATCCGGTGATCGGTTTGCTGAATAAGGTAAAGGGCGCGGGCCGCAAAATCCTCGCGGGCCTTGGCGTCGTCGTCCAGGTACAGCACCCAGGGCGCGGCCGCCTCCGCGTAGGCACGGTTACGGGCGTGGCTCAGCCCCTGTTTGGTTTCCAGTACCCGCCGCCCCCGGGTGGCGGGGTTAGCGGCCAGGAAAGCATCTACCACTTCGGGCGTCTCGTCCGGGCTATTATTGTCGATTACCAGCAACTCCCAAGCAGCGGCCGGGGCCGTCTGGCGGGTCAGCGCACCGAGGCACTCGCGCAGGAGTTCGGCGCGGTTGTAGGTGCAGATGGCGATGGTGAGAAGTGGGGACATGAGGGGTTGAGGATTTGATTACCAGCGGCAACGCCGTCTATCCATTCCGAGGAGTTTGTGAGGAGCACCGCAGGCAAAGTACGGGCGAAGTCCTCAACGCACCAGCGTCACACTGCCGCTGCGGGAATCAGTCTCCCTGCAAACGGCATTCACGGATTCCAGCACCCAGACGTAGACACCGGCCTGGGCACTCTTGCCCCGAAAGGTACCGTTCCAGCACGCCTGGGGTGAGGTGGACGAATAGACGGGTGCCCCCCAGCGATTAAATATGGTAAGATTGTAGGTAAGGAACTCCAGCCCCGCCGGGAAGAGCGGTTGGAAGCAGTCATTGATCCCGTCGCCGTTGGGTGAAAAGGCGTTGGGCAGGTAGGTATCTCGGAGGGGAAATTCGACGAAAATATCGTCGGTGATCACGCAACCGAGGGCATCCTGAAAAGTGGCGGTATAAGTGCCGGTAGCGGTAATGCCGAGTTGCGAACTTTGGGTGCCGCCCGTCCAGAAGGTGGCGGTGTCGGGGCTGAACAGGAAATATTCGAGACCGCATACGGTGGTATCGGGACCGAGGAATTCGCCGTAGTCGTTTTGTTCGACTACCGTTACCGTAACCACGGAATCACAACCGGCCGTGGAGATGAACGTAAATTCGTCCGTACTGCCGATGGCCAGTTCGTTACCGTTGTAGGTTGCAAACTCACCCCCGCAGGCACTGAGTCGTACCGAATCGGTCAGAATCAGCACGGGCGTAACCGTAACGGTTACGGTAGAATCGCAGCCCTGCACGCTGGTCAGGATCACTTCGGTAGTGGTGCCCGCGCTCAAATTTTGGCCCTCGTAGCCGATGCTGCTACCGGGACAGGTATCGATAGTGATGGAATTACGGATGGCTGTCAGGCCGGTAATAGTGTACTCGTGGATCGTGTCGCAGCCCGTGACGGCGGCAATGGTATCGCGGTAGATTCCCGGCTGACTGTAAAAGCGGTCGTTGATGAGCAGGGTGTCATCGGCACAGAGGAAAAAGTTGGTAGTCTGAGTTATTTCTGGCTCGGCGGCGATCAGGTATTCTTTGATCGTGTCGCAGCCCACCAGTGCGGAGACGGTGTCCAAATAGGTGCCGGGTTGGGTGTAGGCGCGGTTGTTGATGAAGAGGGTATCGCCGGAGCAGAGGGAGAAGTTGGCGGTCTGAGTGATGTTCGGCTCGGCAGCGATCAGGTATTCTTTGATCGTGTCGCAGCCCACCAGTGCGGAGACGGTGTCCAAATAGGTGCCGGGTTGGGTGTAGGCGCGGTTGTTGATGAAGAGGGTATCGCCGGAGCAGAGGGAGAAGTTGGTGGTTTGGGTAGGAGCGAGAAGTTCTACAATGCGAAATTCATTAAGCGTATCGCAGCCTACTTGTGCCGGCGTGGTCTCGAAAATCTGCGCCGCCGCGAAGTACTCAACGCCGTTGAAGATGACAGAGGAGCCTTGGCAAAAGGGAATGGTGTCGAGGGTGGTGGGTGGGGCTTCAAAGTTTATCAGGATAGTATCGGCAATCGTGATACACGGATTTGAAACGGTTACACTATAAGTGCCTGATGAATTTATTGTTAGTTGGCTATTGGTAGTTCCGTCGCTCCACATATAGCTGACAGCCGCATCACTAAAGGCATTGATTAGATAATCTTCTTCTCCACAGATGGTCGTATCGTTGGGTAGCTCAACGACAATATCCGCAAAAGAAGTAATAGCTACCTGATCTGTTGCTTCTCCACAGCCGTTAGTCACGGTAACAGCATAAGTTCCTGCCTGATTTACCAAAAAGGTCGAATCTGTCGATCCATCTTGCCAAAGATAAGTTGCAGAATCCTGACTGCCGACGTTGAAAACAAAGGACGAATTAGCACAAAGACTCATGTCACTACCCAGATCGGCAACTGGAGCAGGAAAGACGGTGATAAACTGTATCGTTGTATCAGCAGCAAATCCAATATCTGCAATCAGCATTACTTCGTGAGTACCAGCTTCATTAAAACAAATATTGGCAGGATTCTGAATAGTTGATGATGATTGATCAGCCCCTTGAAAAGTCCAATTCCACGTAGTAGAGCAGCTTGATTCAAGTGATTCGAAACTTGTGCATTCCCCAACACAGACTGTATCGTTAGTGATCTGAAAAGCTGCCGTAACCGGACTGCCTTGACCGGCCACCGGATTTGCTTCTTGGTAAAGTTGAGTTACGTCATTAGCAGTTAGAAGTCGAGAGTATACCCTAAAATCATCCAGCTTACCCGTAAAATCCTCACCACACGGTTGCCCTTCGGAATCCAGGGCCATTCCCAGAGAAAAATGTGAAGGTGTGTTCTGAATATCTCCTAATCCTCCAAGCGGGGACAATGCAAAAGATAGATTTTCCAGATTATTGTCGATATAGATTTCAACTCTATCCAATCCATTATTGCTATTTGATGTGCCATTGTAGTTTATAACCACGTGATGCCAACAAGTATCATTAATGACTGTATTGCTTTGAACGCTTCTATACTGCTGTCCACCAGGATCGGAGAAGTAAACCATCTCAATTTTATTGGATGGATTAATTCGCAAAAAAAATTCTCTTTCCTGTTCAGCAGGACTGCAAGAACTATTCCCATATTTATTGATAAACAACTCATTCCCTGCTAAAGTACTTTGTATCCAAATGGAAAAACTAAAACTGGAATTAGGGCCGGAAAAAAAATCAAAATTATCTCCGAATCCAATACGCGATTCATTTTGGGAGAAGTCAACCGCGTAATTACTATTGCCAAATCTGTCGAATGTGAATAGAACATTGACAACAACTCCATCAACATCGCCAACTTGATCATTTGCTGTTCCGTCATTAAATGAATAGTGAGCGGCCAGCTGATCGGTTGGTTGTGCAAAAATTACATTGGTAACCAGGACAAAGAGGCCAGTAAGTAAAATACACATCAATAAATTAGAGGTGTTCATATATTTAATAATAGAGTGACAAGCGTGAAAATTTAAATAATACCAACCTACCTGAGTTGAAATCCTAACCTTTTTAATAACTGAATCAGCATATTTTTCAATTCCGGCAGATAAGGTGTAAACCAAAGATAGCCAAGAAATACCAAACCGACAAGTGTTGAACGAATGCCAATATTTGCAACCGGGTGAAATTCAAGACTAGCTTGCTGTAAAATCAATGCACAGGCAGCACTTATCACAACAGGAAAGACCAATGAAATCTCTAGTGGATGAATCTTGAACTTGAGTAAGATGAACAGTCCCTTAGCAAGGTTAAATAGAAAAACCGCCAGAAAGGTAGCAGCGGCTGCACCAACTATGCCCAACTGCCAATGCGCAATGAACAGCCAGTTGAGCCAGACATTAAGTACTGCAAGTAGCGTGATGACGACCAAATTAAAGCGGTAAAACTTCGAATAAGCAATGATCTGACTATTAACCGAACTGGTCAAGTCGAAAAGCTGCGCACCGGCCAGCAGCATAAAAGTCAGGGTGCCACCTACAAAAAGAGGCTGCTTTCCAGTCAGGGCAAAGATGTCATTCAATGACACTAATATAAGAGTAAATAATACCAGACCCACCATATTGAGGAGCACTGCCGATCTGCGGTAAATTTTCTCCACCTCGACAAGATTATTATCGGCCAACGATTGTGTTATAATCGGAGAAGCAATTTTTGTTACCGCATTGAGGGGGGCTGCGATGACCAGGGCCGCGAACCCGATTACCCGGTAGATACCAACCGTCTCCTCGTCGGTGAATGCTCCCAAGCTAACGGTATCTATTTCCAGCGCGATCTTTCCACTCAGTGCTCCAATTATTCCGTAAGCGGCATATGTTGCCATCTGCTTCCAGATACCGGACGGAAAATCAGAGAATTGAAGCGAGAAGCGGAGGTTCCCGAGGTGGTAGAGGTATCCAATTAGTAATACCAAAACGATACCCTGCATCACGACCAGACCGTAAGCGATTACCTCAAACGGCAAACGATAGTAGTATCCCAGATAAATTAGCAGAGGCAGTAATAGTTTTGGCACGAAGTTGAGCAGAATCGTCTGCACTGTGATACGATGAAAATTCTGAATGTAGGTATCGAAAAGAGCCGAGAATACCAGAATAACGACCAAATAATAGATCGGCCGCGCGTATTCTACGTATAGCTCCACGTTATTTGTCGAACTGGTGCCGGCAATCAGTAGGGGCAGCAAACCAAAGTTGCCCAGTAACCCGATGAACACGCAACCGGCGGTCCCAACCAGCAATAGTAAGGTGAAAAAAGCCGCCCGCTGCCTTGCATCTGCCCGGAAAACTGGAAAAAAGCGAGTAACTAATCCTGCTGCACCAAGCGTCGCAAAAGGAGTAATGATAATTGCGGCAGCCAGCAATGCCTGCGAGAACCCGTAGGACTCAAAGTCGTCCAGAGAATAGATGAACAGCGTACTGACCACCCCAATCAGCACGCTGGCAAATTGGACGAGCGTGCTCATCGTACTCTGTCGCGCAATGATCCCCATTAGCTGAATTTATTCTTTATGTCATCACTTACTACGCGAAATAATTTGCTGAAAGTCAGTGGTAGAGCTTTAATCAATTCTCTGCGCATTCTTTTAGTGGAAACAGAATCATACGTACCTAATTCTGCTTGTACATAAGCTGTCGTCTCATCATCGAGTCTCGGTAACCAAGGTAAGGATTGGTAGGTCAGTTTTTCTTCAAAATGAATTTGCCGTTCCTCTGCATGAAACACGGTGGTAGATTGATCACCTTTTTTATAGACGCCATCATCAACTTTGGCGGTAATATTTACCGGTGGAGCACCAAGAATAAAATAAGGAATACTCGCCTCAATAGCATAAAAAGTATGCGAACCAAGACCATTTCCCGCCGCAAAGCGATGACTCAGCAAGTTGTGATAAAAATTATCTACAAAATTCTGATCGTAAAAATGACCGTTGCAGACAACATCAAAGCCATAATCCTGATACGTTTGCCAATTACCATTCAGTAAATCCCTGAAGTACAGGCTGATAGTTATGGGATGGTATTCATCCGGGAGTGCTGCTAACCGGTCGCAAATACCTTTTATATCGTTAGTAACAGTTACCTCACGGGTTGAATGGTGCGGGTAATAGAGGGTTCCCTCAGTCTCAGTCAATCGTTTCCAACCCTTAAATCTACGATATTGAGGGAATACATCCGCGAATATCTCGACACGCTTGTTTATTTTGTCCCTAAGGAAACTTGCTATTCGTGAACTATGCGCAAAGAATACGGGGCTACGCATTCTCGCTACTTGATCGGCGTAATTTTGGGTCAGGGTGTAGAAAATAATGCCGTGGTTCATCCCTACATTGATGGGAAACAGCGGGGGCAGCCCGGTTAATTCCCGCAGTATTTTACTGCGTCCGTAGTATGAATGGTTGCGGTACAACTTGCCCTTCCACCAGGTTTCTAGCGATTTCAGGCGATCTATCTCCTTTTCAATAGCTTCCGCTGTGGTCCGAGAAGATGATTTAAGTAAAGCCATATTATTAATTACCCATTAGATATACACCAACACCCCACACCTCACCACCCAAACGCCTCGCCCCGCTTCCAGTCCCGCTCCGCCCGACGGCCCAATACCTGGTCCCAGTAACGCGGCGCCAGCCCGTCTCCCGGGCGGATAATGCGCAGATTTTCCGCCGTCAGCTCCTCGCCCCGCGCAATATCCCGCACCACATAAATGGACCGGCGAAACTGCAAACTCTTCTCTTCCGCCTTCTGCGTGTCCAATTGCACCCCGCCCAGCGCCTGCCACGCCCGCTCGGTTTCAGTCACCAGGGCCGCCAATTCAGCGGGTTCCAAAGAAAACTCACTGTCCACGCCCCCGTCCGCGCGGCGCAAGGTAAAATGTTTTTCCACAACCGTCGCCCCCAGGGCCACGGCCGCCACCGCCACGCCGATCCCCATCGTATGATCCGACAGGCCCACCTCGCAATCCGGAAATACGGATTTAAATACCGGAATAGTCCGTAAATTGGTATTTTCGGGTGTTGCCGGATACGTACTCGTACACTTCAGCACACAGATCGGCCCCGCCCCGTTTTTACGCAGTATTCGCACACTTTCGTACAGATCGTCCAGTTTCGACATACCCGACGAAATGATCACCGGCTTACCCGTCGCCGCCACTTTTTTCAGCAGCGGATGGTGCGCACTCTCAAACGAAGCGATCTTGTAGGCCGGCACGTCCAAACCCTCTAAAAAATCTACCGCCGTCTCGTCAAACGGCGACGAAAAAGCCGTCATGCCCAGCTCCCGCGCATACGCAAACAATTCCCCGTGCCACTCCCAGGGCGTATGCGCCTCCTGGTATAACTCATATAAATTCCGCCCCGCCCATAACGAATTCGGGTCGGTAATATCAAACAAGCCCCCCTGGTGGTCAATCGTCATTGTATCGGCCGTATACGTCTGCAGTTTCAGCGCGTGCGCCCCCGCCCCGGCGGCAGCCTTCACCAGACTCTTCGCCCGCTCAATATCACCGTTGTGGTTGCCCGACATCTCGGCAATAATGAACGGCGGGTGATTCGCGCCAATGGCGTATTTTCCTATTTGCATGGTCTGTCGTGGTGGTGAAGGCAGATAACGATTGAGGGCCGTTCCGGTTTTATGGGCAGTCAGGTTTGGGCGTGCCCCGGCCTGCCTGCCGGGTCGGCACCTTCCCGGCTCGCAGGTCTGCTCGGCCCCTCCGTCTACGCCTCCGGGTCTCCTTCCTCCGGGTAGGGGCAAGCCCCACCCCTACGTCGGCCCGTCCAGGCGCCTCACGCAACACAACGAGGGTCCCGATCCCCCCCAGACTTGGAAGGTTTTAGACGCTCACGCCGCACCGGGCGGTAATGTGAGCCTCCGCGATCTGGGGATCGCGACCCTTAAGTTACCTCCGCGATCCGGGGATCGAAACGTACTAAGGGTCCCGGTCCCCAGACCTAGAAGGTTTTAAACGCCCACGCCGCACCGGGCGGTTATGTAAGCCTCCGCGATCTGGGGATCGCGACCCTTATGCAACCTCCGCGATCCGGTGATCGAAACGTATTAAGGGTCCCGGTCCCCAGACCTGGAAGGTTTTAAACGCCCACGCCACACCGGGCGGTAATGTAAGCCTTCCGCGATCTGGGGATCGCGACCCTTATGCAACCTCCGCGATCTGGGGATCGAAACGTATTAAGGGTCCCGGTCCCCAGACCTGGAAGGTTTTAAACGCCCACGCCGCACCGGGCGGTTATGTAAGCCTCCGCGATCTGGGGATCGCGACCCTTAGACCACACTGGGCGGTAATGTGAGCCTTCGCGATCTGGGGATCGAAACGTATTAAGGGTCCCGGTCCCCAGACCTGGAAGGTTTTAAACGCCCACGCCACACCGGGCGGTAATGTGAGCCTTCCGCGATCTGGGGATCGCGACCCTTAGACCACACCGGGCGGTTATGTAAGCCTTCCGCGATCTGGGGATCGCGACCCTTAGACCACACCGGGCGGTAATGTAAGCCTTCCGCGATCTGGGGATCGCGACCCTTAGACCACACCGGGCGGTAATGTAAGCCTTCCGCGATCTAGGGATCGCGACCCTTAGACCACACCGGGCGGTAATGTAAGCCTTCCGCGATCTGGGGATCGCGACCCTTAGACCACACCGGGCGGTAATGTGAGCCTTCGCGATCTGGGGATCGCGACCCTTAGACCGCACCGGGCGGTAATGTAAGCCTCTGCGATCTGGGGATCGCGACCCTTAGACCGCACCGGGCGGTAATGTAAGCCTCCGCGATCTGGGGATCGCGACCCTTAGACCGCACCGGGCGGCAATGTAAGCCTCCGCGATCTGGGGATCGCGACCCTTAGACCGCACCGGGCAGTAATGTGAACCTCCGCAATCTGGGGATCGCGACCCTTAGGTGAGTCTCCGCGAAATAATTTGCCGCGCCTTACCAAATAAAGGTATATTACGAAATTGAAATTCTTCAACTCATGCATTATCCAAGACTACCCCACCTACCCTTTACCCAAACCCCGATGCACATAATTTATCGGTTAAAAGGTAGCATTCCTAAAGCCGTTTTGAAGGAGATAGTAGCCCAGCGAAACAACTTATTCGAAGATAAAATTTCGACACTGCAAGCAGATCATAGAAAACTCACGAGTGAACAGTTGGATTTAGTCAGAGAAATCGTTGAGGAAACCGTTGAACATCTGTTGGAGGAGGAGCTTCACTTTGCTTCGAACGGTCCATATTATTTGAGTAAACCCGGCATTGCGGACAAAATTATCAATTGCTGGAAATGGTCGCAGGTCAATCAGGGAATTATTGTTCACGCCGTTTGTGTCATGAGTAATCACGTACACGTGGTGGCCGGTAGTGCAAATGAAGTCGAGATACCACCCGGTCCAGTGTTGAAAACTAATAAGGGATACACTGCACGTATCTGTAATGAATTGTTCGGTATGACTGGAAAAGCTTTCTGGGAAGCAGGCTACTTTGATCGAAATGTCCGGGTCGGTCAACTGCATACACTGATGCTGTACGTGCTACATAACCCCGTTAAGGCTAAATTAGTAGACGAATGGGAAGATTGGCCGGGTACTTACTTGAATCCTATGTACGATGCTATTTATCGTAATTCTTGATAATGTAAGCCTCCGCGATCTGGGGATCGCGACCCTTAAGTTACCTCCGCGATCTGGGGATCGAAACGTATTAAGGGTCCCGGTCCCCAGATCTGGAAGGTTTTAAACGCCCACGCCGCACCGGGCGGTAATGTGAGCCTCCGCGATCTGGGGATCGCGACCCTTAAGTTACCTCCGCGATCTGGGGATCGAAACGTATTAGGGGTCCCGGTCCCCAGACCTGGAAGGTTTTAGACGCCCACGCCGCACCGGGCGGTAATGTGAGCCTCCGCGATCTGGGGATCGTGACCCTTAGACCGCACCGGGCGGTAATGTGAGCCTCCGCGATCTGGGGATCGCGACCCTTAGACCGCACCGGGCGGTAATATGAGCCTTCGCGATCTGGGGATCGCGACCCTTAAGTTACCTCCGCGATCTGGGGATCACGACCCTTAAGTAACCCCCGCGTGAGGCACCTGAAGGGCAGCGGCCGTAGGCCGGTGGTGCGGCAGCACCGAGCGAACAGCGAAGCCCGCAAGACGCCGACGCCGGCCGGTAGGCCGGCGGCACGCCCGAAAAAATCAGCCTCAGTTTCCTACCGAGCGTACGAGTACGAAGGCCTCGGCAAAATCGGTGCCGACGACCACGCCCCAGCGGCGTGCCTGGATGCGCAGGGCCTCGGGCGAGCGAGGGTGCGGGTAGGCGCGCCGCTCGAACTCGTAGGCTTCCATACCGGTGATCTTGGCTTCCACGTCGGTCTCACTAACGGCGAAAAAGAGGTTGGGCACGAAGTGACGCGGGTCGGTAGCGGCCCGCCATTCGGTGCCCGAGGGGGTTTCGCAGGCGATGATGGTGCGGACCGTTTCGTGGCTCAGGGGGCGGCAGGCGGTGACTACGGCCTCGAAGGTGCGCTGGTGGTCGATGTTGACGTCGCCGCCGTGGTGGGTGAAGATAACGGAGGGCTGGAAGGTCTGCTTTTCGGCCTCGATCACCTTGATGAGGTCCAGCAGGGCCACGGTATCGAAGCGGTTATCCGGAAAATCGTGGGCACTCACGGAATGATAGCCGATGGCCGCCCGCGCCGTTTCGATATTTGAACGGTGTACGGCCAGTTCTTGCTCCCAGGCGGCGGGGTCGCGGTGGTCCGCCCGGCTGGTCAGTCCTTCGCCCAGGATGACCACCCGGATGGTGCAGCCGTGGTGCCGAATAAGGCGGTGCATGGTGGCACCAAGGCCCAGCAGTTCGTCGTCGGGGTGGGCAACGACGACTAAAATTCGCTTATTTTCGAGTAATTCGTACATCGGCCAGGATCTGTTCAGGGTGCAAAGATGCCCGAAAAAACTCGAACCGGAAATGGGCCGTTTCGACGAAGGCGGGCGGGTAGCCGTCGGCGTCCAGCATGCGGATGTGATCGTAGGCCTGGCTGAGTTCTTCCAGCGGGCTAAGGTCGCCCTGCGCGGGCTTGCGGCGTTTGAATAGGGTCGGCTCGCCGGTTTGCGGTACGGGTTGCGGCTGCGTGGCGATGATATCGCGGATCATCTGCTCCATCACTTCGCCGGCGCGGAGGAATACTTCGCGTGCCGTGCCGTGGAGGGAGAGGTCGCGCTTAAGGTAGATCGGTCCGGTATCCAGGCCCTCGCTCACGCGCAGTGCGCTGATTCTTGTGTGTTGGATACCGCGCACGATCAGGTTCTGCAGGGGGCTGCCGCCCCGGCCGTAGGGTAGGTCGGTCATGTGAAAGACCACGCACTGTTGCGTTTCGTAAATTTCCGCCGGTATAATGTGCGACCAGTGGGGGAAAAAGATGTAGTCGTATTGATTGGCGGTGGTGTATTCGATCAATTCGGACGGGGTGCCGATAACCGGTGCTCCTAGCTCAGCGGCCAGCGGGGCCAGCCGGGAGAGGTGGATGGGGTTGCTGTTGGCGATTAGTATCATAAGGAGTGGTTCAGAATTTTGTGAAACGTAAATAGCTCCTTATTCTGCTGAATAAAATTATTGGTTTTTTTATAGCCGCTCTTTTCAAAAAGCCGGACCGATGCTGTATTATTGATTTTAACCCAGGCAATTACTTGGGTGATACCGGGCTTTCGTAGCCGTAGTTGTTCTTCGGCCAGATACAGCATACGTGAGCCGAACCCCCGGCCCCTGAATTCCTGATCGAGGCTGATGTCGATAAAAGCGGAATGACCGCCTGAATCAAATCGTACCTGACCGCAGGGCTGATTTAGCACGGAAAAGAGAAGCAATAAACTGGTGGGTTCCGCTAACCTATCCGTAAACCACCCCTGATGTATCTTCCAGGTAATCGGTTCGCTCTGGAGTGCGTTTTTGCGTACCTCTGTATCATTAACCCACCGAAAATAGGTCTCCACATCTTCCGGCAAAGCCGGTCGGGCAATGAGCAATTCCTCTCCCCGGATCAATTGCCGGAAAAGTTGGGTGAAGTTGACCCTGGCATAGCCGTCTAAGTAATGACCGACCGGAGTCCTGGTGGGCGCCGCTGGTAAAGAAAGCCGGGCAACTACTTTAGCCAGGCCTACCGGGGCATTCCAATTACCGATTCCGTGAATGAGGCCTTTTTTCACCAAGCCCCCGTAAATGGCGATCTGATTGTCCACGTAATAGCCTCCCACAACGGGAACCCCCACGGTAAGGCCTTCGATCATGGTGGTGCTGGCGGGTAAAAAGGCCAGGAAGGCTTTTTTCAGTAGTTCGATCATTTCCTCCTCTCCCAGATCTTGGTGGATGGTCACCGAAGCGGGATATGCGGCCGCAGCTTGTGCTACTGTGGGTTGGTGATTATTGGCCGCGCCCAGCACGACATCGAGCGGCACCGAGCAACCGGCATCCGTTAGCCAACCGATTAGTTGGCCGGAAATATTGTTGAAATCAGAACCGCCGAAGCAGATATAGTATCGCTTTTCTCCCGCCGGCGATCTGGTTTGTCTTTTCCGGGCGGCACTTAAAAAAGCTGGTCGTAGCAGACTGTAAGATAGGCCCGTGAGTAAAGTTGTCTGATCCGATAAATCGTATTGCTGAGCTAGTCCCTCAATCGGAGCGTGATTGATCACTACATCCGCCTCAAACCGGTAGGCGTGGATATCGTCGATGCAAACCAATTTCAGACCCGCTTCTTTCAGTACGTGCTGGTAATCCGTCCGAAAATGATAACCGTCCAGAATAACAACAGGATTTATCCCGTGGGGGTCCGGCATTCGGGCAAATTCCGCCAGGTATTCCGCTTCCGGTAGTCCTTCCTCTACCGAGCGGAGATCCATAAGTTGATCGTACACCCGCTCCATCTCCGGCAGCAGCGCATCCGGCAGGTGGCGGCGGGCCAGCACACAGCAAAAATCATCGCGCAGCATTTCCGCCAGCGCGGCGGAGCGGATCAGGTGGCCCAGACCCATTTGGGCGTGGCCGTCAGCGCGGAAAAGGACGATCGGTTTAGCCACGGCGTTCCCGCAGCAGGCGGTATTTAAATTCGGCCGCTTCCCAGTCTTCCGGGGTGTCGATATCGTGAGCCTCCAGCTCGGGCACCACCAGGCAGCCGGAGTTTTCAGTGTACAATTTTCCGGCGGCGCGCACCCGGGCCACGTTGAAGGTGTAAAACATACCGGCATCGTGGAAGGCCGCCTCCAGGTCCTGTGAGCGGGTGGTCAGGTGTTCAGGAGAAAACATTTCCACCGTATTGGTGGCACTCAGGCGGAGGGCACGCTGGATCGGGAAACCGAAACGCAGTACCGGGAATACACAGTCCAGCTCACGTGCGCGTAGCAGATCGTTGGCCTCGCGCAGGCGCGCGGCCGTTACGAAGGGCGCGGCGGCGTAGATGCAACAGGCGGATACTATCTCGGTGCCCCGTTCGCGGTAGGCATCCAGCACTTCCAGCAGTACGTCCAGCGTGGTGGCAAAATCGTCGGCCGCGGCCGCGCTGCGCATGAACGGAACCGTCGCGCCATACTCGCGGGCGACGGCCGCGATTTCCTCGTCCTCCGTGGAGACCATCACTTCGTCGAACAATTCACTAGCCAGCGCGGCCTCGATACTGTAGGCAATGACGGGTTTACCCAGAAACGGCTTCACGTTCTTGCGCGGAATCCGCTTGCTGCCGCCCCGGGCCGGTATGATGGCGAGTCGTTTCATGACAGGTATTCCAGTACTTTAGCAATCACCCACCCCTGCTCCTCGTCCGTCAGCGTCGGGTACATCGGCAGGCTCAATCCCCGTTCGTAGTAAGCCTCGGACCGCGACAGATCTGCCGCGTCGTAACCGATGTCGGCGTAATAGGGCATGGTGTGTACGGGGATGTAGTGGACCTGCGCATAGATCCCCTGCTCGCGCAGGAAATCGTAGAGGCCGCGCCGGTCGGCCACCTCGATCACGTAGAGGTGGAAGGCGTGCAGAGTGCTCGCGTCGGCCGGGATGCCGTGAATGCGCAGCTTATCCCCGTGGGCACCGAACTCGCGGTCGTAGCGGGCGGCAATTTCCTGGCGGCGGACCATGTTCTCGTCGGCGCGGCGCAGCTGGCTGCTGCCCAGGGCGCAGAGGATATCGGGGATGCGGTAGTTGTAGCCCAGTTCCTGCATTTCCATGTACCAACCGCCCTCGTCGGGCCGCCGTAGTTTGCTCGGCTCACGGGTGATGCCGTGGGTGCGCAGGATCATCAGTTTTTCGTACAACTCCCGATCGTTGGTCGTCACCATCCCGCCCTCCCCGCTGGCGATGTGCTTCACGGGGTGAAAGCTGAAGATGGCCAGATCGGCGTAGGCCCCGTTGCCGCAACGTTGCACTTTTCCCGCACCGTCCGTAAACCAGCCGCCGGGGGCGTGACAGGCGTCCTCGATGATCCAGAGGCCGTATTCATCGGCCAGTTGGCGGAAGGCTTCCAGGTTTACCGGGTAACCGGCAAAATCTACGGGGATGAGGCCGTGGAAAAAACCCGGCGGGTGGGCGGCCAGCAGTGCGCGGGTCTTGGCCGGGTCGAGGGTGAGGGTTTCGGGGTCGATGTCGGCAAACCAGACTTCGCCGCCCGCGTAGCGCACGCAGTTGGCACTGGCCGCAAAGGTGATGGGCGTGGTAATGACGCGCTGCCCCGGCCGCACGTCCAGTGCCAGGGTACACAGGTGCAGGGCGGCCGTGCCGTTGGCCGCGGCCACGGCATAGCGGGCACCCACGTAGGCGGCAAATTCTTCCTCGAAGGCCGCCACGCGGGGGCCGGTGGTCAGGTAGTCGGCGCGTAGCGCGGCCGAGACGGCGGCCACGTCTTCGTCCGTGATGTGCTGCCGGCCGTAGGGGATGGAATAGTTGGTCATGGGAGTAGTAGGGTTAGTCTACCGAAAAATCATCTGTTAAACGCTAAATCCCGCATCGACGTGCTCCACGATAAACTTACGTAACTCTTCCACCGATACCCACTCTTTGTTGGTGCCGGAGTTGTAGTTGAACCCGTTTTCCACCTGCTCGGCCCCGAATTCCTCCCGGAATTTTTCCAGGTCCCAGTTCGGCACCGAGGGCAGGATGGCGTAATATTTGCCCATGTCGTAAGTATAAAACGAATCGGAGGAGGTGATCATCTCCTCGTGGATTTTCTCACCGGGCCGGATGCCCACCACCCGCTGTTCCAGTCCCGGGGCGATGGCCTCGGCCACATCGGTGATACGGTAACTGGGAATTTTCGGCACGAAAATTTCGCCGCCCCAGGCACTGGCCAGCGCATGAAACACCATGTCCACGCCGCCGTCCAGGCTGATGTTGAACCGCGTCATGCGCGGATCGGTAATGGGCAGGAATCCCTCGCCCCGCTTCTTCATGAAAAACGGGATCACCGAGCCGTTCGACCCCATCACGTTACCGTAGCGGACCACCGAAAAACGGATCGGGTTTTTGCCCCGGATGTTATTGGCCGAGATGAACAGTTTGTCACTCGTCAGTTTGGTGGCACCGTACAGGTTGATGGGCGCGCAGGCCTTATCGGTGCTCAGGGCCACCACCCGATGCACGTTAGTTTGCAGAGCGGCGTAGATGACGTTTTCCGCGCCGCCTACGTTAGTTTTGATACACTCCGAGGGGTTGTATTCCGCCAGGTGCACGTGCTTCATGGCCGCCGCGTGGATTACGTAGTCCACATCGCTCATGGCGCGTACCAGCCGCTCACGGTCGCGCACGTCGCCGATAAAAAACCGGATGGCGGGGTAGTCACGCAGGGGGTAGTCCTGGGCCATGACGAATTGCTTCTGCTCGTCGCGCGAAAAGATGACGAGCCGCCGCACGTCGGGCCACTCGGCGAAGATGCGCCGCGTGAGGGCCTTGCCGAGCGAGCCGGTGCCGCCGGTGATGAGGATGGATTTGCCGTTGAGGTCCAGTGCTGCCATGGCGCGAAGGTAGCAAATCAATGCCTGAAACAGTAAGTTGGTGAAGGAGCCAATTGGTGGCCTGAACGAGTTGACGGGGAGAAAAAACCTTACCTTGTGTAAAAATATACCGTCATGGGAGAACCGCAAAAAGCAGAATATCATACCATTGAAGAATATTTGCAACGGGAAAAACTAAATTCCTTTAAAAGTGAATACGAAAACGGCAGCATACTTGCCATGAGCGGTGCCAGTGCCGTGCATAACAGAATAAATGGCAATATCTTTATAAAAATAAGTGCTCTGATCGACGGGGAGGACAGAACCTGTGAAGCTTACATCAACGATCTCAAAGTATTCGTGGAAGAAGCCAATTCATTCGTTTACCCGGATGTAGTAGTAGTCTGCGGAGAGGAACAATTCTCAGAACACGATAAAGACGCCCTGGTTAACCCTTTGTTGATTATCGAAGTATTATCTTCATCCACCGGCAACTACGATCGGGGGAGTAAATTTTTAACGTATGCATCATTAAAATCATTGCGAGAATATGTCCTTATCGATCAGTATCAGCCATTCGTTGAAGTGCGTTACCGGAGTGAGGCTGAATCGGATTGGGGCATGAAAGTTTTTACCGGGCTGGACAAGGTGGTAGAATTTCGTTCCCTGAACGTTGAAGTACTCATGGAAGACATTTACCGGCGAGTGGAAAACCTCTTCTCGCCGAATTTGCGCATAGATCGCTGATGTGATGTACACATTGGTTCCAGCAAAAGCTATGGACTACCTACTACTTAGGCTGTCCAATCTATTTAGGTTTACCCACTACAGATTTAACTGCATGTCAACTTCCCGTCACCCCTCTCCTTTGGAGAGGGGCCGGGGGAGAGGTCTCCAAGAAGCGAGTGCAAAACCTGTACTGGCTCAAGCCTGATAAACGGGACAGCCTAACCTACTACCTACTACGTCTACGTACCACCTACTACGTATTAACCCCCGCCCAGCCACTCCTTACACGCCCGCACCCGTTGCCGGCTCACCACATTGTCCAGCCCCGCATCGGGTTGGAGCGTCAGGGCCAGGCGGTGATTGAAGTAAGGTTCCACCCGGCGTACTGCGCTGATGTGGGCCAGTTGGGCACGGTTGATCCGAAACCAGTGGGCGGGGTCCAATTCTTCGGCAATCCGGTCCAGGGGTTCATCCAGCAGGTAGCGTTGGCCGGTGCCGGTGAGGGCGAAGGTGAGGCCGTCCTGACTGTAGATCTGCCCCAGCTCGTCCACCGTCAGCGGCACCAGTTCCTGCCGGTGGCGGGCCAGAAAACGTTGACGGTAAGCGGGTTGCCTGGTCCGCATCATGTCGGCCAGCACCGACCAATCCGGGGCGGGAACGGTCGGTTGGGACAGGTTTTCCAGTTTAGCCAGCGAGCGTTCCAGGTCGCCCTCTTCGATCGGTTTGAGCAAGTAGTCGATGCTGTTGACCCGGAAGGCACGGATTCCGTACTGGTCGTAAGCGGTAGTAAAAATAATGGGGCAGCGGCAATCGGCCTCCTCCCAGATCGTAAGGCTCAGACCATCGGCCAAGTGAATATCACTCAGGATCAGGTCGGGATGCGGCCGTTCGGCCAGGGCGCGGCGACAACCGGCCACGGTATCGGTAGTAAAGGTCACGTCCAGGTCGGGCCGTGCTTTACTCAGTAGCTGGCGCAGCCGCCGCAGGGCGGGCGGCTCGTCCTCAATGATCCAACACTCATGCAGTGGCATAATTCGTGGCAATTTTACTGGTAGACAATAGGGGAATACTGACGCTGTACGCAGTGGCGGTAGCGGCTATTTTCACCTTTTCCTCACTCACTAAATGATAGCGGCGGCGGATGTTCTGCTGCCCCAGACCGGTCGAATCTTCCGGGTGCAAGCGCGGACGGCGGTTGTTGGTCACCGTCACGCGGTCGTCGGATACGACGATCCGCACGGTCAGCGGATGCTCGCTACTCACCTCGTTATGCTTCACGGCGTTTTCCAGCAGCAGTTGCAGACACAGCGGTACCACCCGGCGGCGCAGCAAATAGTCCGGCAGTTCCTCCTCGCCGCCTTCCGTCGCCACCCGCACCGTCAGTTTGTCCTCAAAGCGGGTTTGCAGCAAAAAAGCGTAGTCACGTAGTGCCGTCAGTTCGTCCCCCAATGAGATGGTATCCTCGTGGCGGTATTCCAGCAGGCGGCGGTAAACGGCGGCCAGCCGTTGCACGAAACGCGTGGCCAGTGCCTGATCCTCGGGAATAATGTTGGCTAGCGTATTTAGGCTGTTGAACAGAAAATGAGGGTTCACTTGCTGCTTCAGAGCCGAGAGCTGTGCCTGCATATTGGCCCGGGCCAGCCGCTCCTGTTCTACGATACTTTGCCGGTATTTACTGAAAAAGTAAATGGATTCATATACGGCAATCACCAACAGGCAAAGTACAAAACTCACCACCAGGCTTACCGTAAATCCGGGCAGTTGATCGGCCTGGTCCCGCAGAAAAGGAAAGAGGAAAACCAGCAGCCAGTCAATCGCCTCATTAAAAATCAGTACAATCAATAGCGACAACACTACCAAGATAGCGATGCGCCCTACTACTTGTTCCTGCCGTGGAAAACGTTTACGCAAATCAACAATCAGTACCCGGTTAATCGACCAGTACACCGACGAATAAAGCAGGCTGATCAAAAAGCAACTCACCGTCACACCGGGTAAATAATCAGATGACTCCGGTGCGGGATAAAAAATAATGGTCGCAATCAGAGATACCACCGGCAGGCCGAACCAGATTAGCCGTCGGTCGTCAAAACCGAGGTAGCGCAACCGCTCTTCTTGATTAAACAGTAGTCTCATGGTGGTGAAGTTAAGAATTCTCTGTGCTTTAAAACTGCACGCGGTACTGAATATCCGGAAAGAAGCCCGCCTGGTAGACGGTGTTCACCTGCCCGGTCACGGAGTTGTAGCGCTGCTGAAACACGTTCTCCCGATTGGTCACGTTCTGCAGATCCACGAAAAAACTCTGGCTGAATTTCTTGCCCTTGCTGTTGAATTGGAAACCAAATTTGAAATCCACCCGAAAGTATGGATCGTAACGCTCAGTAAAAGCCAGTTCTTCACTGCGGATATCGGTATCGAACTCGCGGGAAGCCTCCAGATCAACGGGCGAGTAATACTGACCGCCCGAGGTAGTTACCCGTCCGTTAAGCATAAAACGGTTGCGCTTCGCCTTGCCGATGGCCCACTCCCGGCCGGCCAGCAGATTAGCCACGTACCGGTTATTAAAGGCCGTCGACCGGTCAGTACCGTCGCTGCCGGTGTAGCTGCTCTCAAATACCGAGCCGGTAAACAGGGCATACCAGTTGTCGGTAAAGGTACGCTCCAGCGTGATCTCCAGACCGTAGTTCTCACCACTGCCGTCATTGACCAGGTTGCCCCGCTCGGGAAATACAAAATCGGCCCCGGCATTCAGGATGGAAAAACTGGAAGGGTAGTTGTCTACCGGGATGTCGAACAGGTTTTGGTAATACACTTCGCCCTTAATGCGCCAGGCGGGAGCAAAGGCCAGATCGGCTCCCAGCACGTAATGGTCGGCCCGCAGGAAACCCAATTCCTGGTTGGCATCGGGGTTGCCCGTGCTCGGGTCACGGAAGAAAAAGACCGGCAGGGCGGGTGTCTGCGAGTGCCGGCCGTAGCCGGCCGTCAGGGTCAGGCGCGGCGTGGCGGCGTAGGCGGCCGCCAGACGCGGCTCCACGGCCGCGTCCTCGGTCAGGGTGAAGTACTGTAGGTGCAGGCCGCCGTTAAGGGTGGTCTTGGTGCCCAGGCGGTAGCGGGCCTGCCCAAAGGCTTGTAGCAGACTGAAGTTGCCGTCAAAATCACGCAGGGTCACCAGGTCCCGGATGCCGTCGCCATCGCTATCCACTTGTCCGTCGCGGTCGGTAACGGTGGTGTTCAGGTTGCTCCATTCCCCCTGCAGCCCGGTACGGATGGTGAGCCGATTGGTCAGTTTACTGTTCAGGTAGCTTTTCAGGCTGTAGCGCGTGGTGCGGTCGGTCACGTCGGTCAGCAAAACGGACTGCCGGTTTTCCTCGTCCAGGTCGAACTCCTCGTAGCCGGAACCCTGGGTAGAGGCACTCAGCACGGTACGCAGGTAGGTTTGCTTGCCGGTGATCAGGTTGTGCCGCAGACCCAGCACCCCGAAATCGCTGGTCGCATAGGCATTGCGACCCGGATCGGCAAACAGGTCAGTCGAGTCGATCTCCGCCCCCAGAAAGTCGATGTTACTGGTGCCCCCGATACCGAACAGGGAAAACTTGCCCCACTTGGTCTGCCCGAAATCCACGTTAAAGGTCAGGTCGCGGTAATCGGGCGTGGCCCCGGTGCCGATGGGTACGCCGATGGCGTCGGCAAAGCCGATGAAACTGTTGCGAAAGCCGACCGCGAACGAACCGCCTCGCCGGTCGATCGGCCCCTCGGCCATAAATTCCAGCCCGGAAAAGGAACCCAGTTGGCCCATGAATTCGTAGCGGTCGCGGTTGCCGGTGCGCAGGCTCAGATCGAACACGCCCGAGAGGGCATTACCATATTCGGCGGCAAAGGCGGAGGTGGCAAAATCGCTATTACCCAGCATATTCGGGTTCAGTGCGGACACCGGTCCGCCGGTAGTGCCGAGGGTGGAAAAATGGTTGGGGTTAAAGATCGGGATGCCCTCCAGTTGCCACAGCAGGCCGGTGGGGCTGTTGCCGCGAATAACGATGTCGTTGCGGCTATCGTCGGAGGTGGCCACGCCCGCCAGGTTTCCGGCCAGGCGGCTCACATCGGCCCGGCCCCCGGCAAAACGGTTGACCTGTTCGGCGGTAAAGGTGCGGGCCGAAACGGTCGACATCTCGTTGGTGGGCGCGGTGCCGCCGGTCTGAGCCGACACGGTAACGGCCGACAATTCGGCCACGCTCTCCTCCAGGGTGGGGGAGAGGATGACCTCTTTGCCGGTGGTTACCAGTATGTTCGACAGTTCCCGGGGCAGGTAACCCAGGTAGCTGATGCGCAGTTGGTGCCGCCCGGCCGGCACGTCGGTAATGCTAAAATAGCCGTCCACGTCCGTGGTGGTGCCCCGCAGGGGGGTCACGGAAATCAGTTCTACGGTGGCGCCCACCAGGGGCATTTCCGACTGGGCATCGGTCAGGGTGCCCTTGATTGCCTGGCCCGAAAGGCCGAGTGGCAGGAAGAAAAACAGGAAGGGTAAGTGACGCAGTGACATGGGTGTCGTGGTTGGTTATGCGGCAAATGTGGGGCGAGATCCGGCCCGGCACAAGGTTTTTAGCGGTGAAGCGTCGCATAAGCTGGATGAGTGGTATTTCCCATCGGCTAAAGACCGTATTCCGCCATTTTCGGGCAGAATTTGGTGGGCTAACCGGTAGTTTTGCGCAGGATGTCGTTTATTTGTTGCTTACCGGCGGGCGTGCCCCCTCCCGGAGGTCGGGGTCGGTCCCTTCCAGGCTCGCTGTTCGCTCGGCCCCTCCGGCTACGCCTCCGGGTCTCCTTCCTCCGGGTAGGGGCAAGCCCCACCCCTACGTCGGCCCTTCCAGGCACCTCACGCAGGTGGATAGCCGCCGTTGCTGCTGAAAATCGGCCCGTCACTCTAAGCCCCGAAATCTAACCCGGCCCAACTATGATCAACCAAGAACTACTCCAACTACTGGCCAAAGGAAAAACCAAGATCGTCCTTGCCAGATTACTGGAAGTCGAACCCGTGGCCGGAGAGATCATATTATTGTCGGGGAGACTCAAAACCAGTTGGGACCTGTACGCGAAAGGGGGCATTTCCTACGATAAGTACCAGGAGGAGCAAAATCAGATCAACTTCATCCTCCTTAATTTTCTCGAAGACAATGAGATTGTCCCCCAGGATAATGCCGTCATCAAACCTTCCGTTGAGATCGACGCCGGACGGGAGCCGGTCATCGATTACGTCATTTCCACACCCTCGACCAAAGTCGGTGCCATTGTCGAGAACACCCACAAATTCAAATTCAACTGTAAGGAGGTCTCCGCCTGGACCGTGCAGAACAACCTTCGCCTACACGAGCACCTTGCTCAGGTAGGGTTGGGGGTGGGCGGTAGCGATGGGTTCGATTACCGGGAATGGGAAAACACCCTGTCGCTCACGCAATTCGGGCGCATGCAATGCCACGCGGACATTTTACTGCTCCAGCAAGGCGACGATCACGAACTGGACATCGACTACCTCTTCAGCACCGAGGCCGTGGAAGATGCCATCCGCCGCATTCAGAAGTTGGCCAATGAGTTGGAAGACGTTAGTGAACTGGAAGAGGGCTGGGCCGAGGGAATCCGGGCCAAATTCAAACAGGAATTTCACGATAACGTGAAAGACGGCAAGGTCCGCTTCAAGAACTACTTCATGGTGGCGACCTACAACAAGTTATACGAGGAAGGAGCGGTGATCCAGCCGGACATTCACAAGTTTTTCCAGCGCCTCATTAAAGACTATCAACCCCAGATCGAAAAGATCGAATCCACGCAGGATAGTATTGTCTTTGTCTCCAAAGAAAACCTTTACCTCCAGGATACCGGCGATGTGCGGCCGTTCACTATTTACCGGATCGCCAAACTGCTGGAAAAAGACGAGAATCTTTACCTGGTGGAGATCCAGTGGTCGCCCAATTTCGGATCTTCGGTAGACACCTGGAAGGAACTGAAGTATATGTTCGATTCGTTTACGCTGTTTTAGCGGAACTCCGTAACTGCGTCTATCTCTATCTAAAAATCACAAGAAGAAAATCCAAACATGGCCTACATCGAAACCGGCGTCAATCAACCGGGATTGGTTGAACTGCTGTTTTACAAGGGATCTACCGGCAAGCCGCTTGCCAATTTAGTGCACGCGTTGTTGCACGGCCCGTCCGGTTTGAGCCGAGGGGAGCGGGAATTGATTGCCGCCTACGTATCAGACCTCAACGAATGCGACTTCTGCCGACGGGTACACACCGCAGCTACGGATAAACAGATGGAAGAAGGAGCGGCTGCCGTTAGTTGCGCAATTGCCGGCACTGATCATTCCGTGCTGAATCCAAAAATGAAAACGTTGCTAAATATCGCCGCCAAAGTACAGCGGAGCGGTAAAGCAGTCACGGCATCGGACGTCGAAGTAGCGAAAAATAACGGAGCCGGTGAGGAAGACATCCACGACACCGTGCTGATTGCGGCGGCTTTTTGCATGTATAACCGCTACATCGACGGCCTGGGCGCCAAATCCGCCGATCCGCAGGAGGTTTCAGTATTGGGAGAACGATTTGCTAAAAAAGGCTACAAATATCCACCGCTTTTTCTCCGGCGGTTCGTGGTTTGGATGATGAATCGAAAGCAAAAATAGCGAATAGGAGGAGAGTAGATTTATGTGGTAGGATGCGGGATACCTTTTCAATAGAGCATAGGTTAAAGCGTGAGGCAGCTGGAGGGCCGCCTGCGGGCCGGGGCAAGGCCCCGGCCCGCAGGCGGGTGCGCAGCACGGAGCGATCAGCGAACCCCGCAAGCCGCCGACCCCCGGCCCCGGGCCGGGGGGCACGCCCAAAACGCCTACCTTCGTGCCGAAACAAGCATTACACCATGATCCGCAATCTCCTGCCTGCCGACCTAACTGCCGCCAAGACCGTTATCGATTCTTCCGGGTTGTTCCCGTCCGAATTGCTGGATGACATGATTGCTCCCTATTTTGACGGCAACCCCGCCGAACAGCGGTGGATCGGATATGAGGATGGCGATGAGTTGCTTGGGCTGGCCTTTCACGCCCCCGAGGAAATGACCGACGGCACACATAATTTATACCTGATTGCCGTGCAAAAAGCCGCGCAGGGGAAAGGTATCGGCACTACGTTGATGACGGATGTAGAGGACCACCTGCGCCGATCCGGGCAGCGGATTTTGATCGTGGAAACTTCCGGTCTGGATGGTTTTGAACTGACGCGCAAGTTTTACGATAAACTGGGGTACAGCGAGGAGGCACGCATCCGGGAGTTTTATGCCGCGGGCGAGGATAAGGTGGTATTCTGAAAAATGCTGTGAGGGTGGGGGAAGATAAAACCCCTATCTTTGGCAGGAACCCTTTAAATAATCATGATTATGGGCGAGTTGGAAACCGGAAAACACTACACCATCGAGGAATACCTGCGCCTGGAAGAACAGGCGACGGAGCGGCACGAGTACGAAAACGGGCTGATTCTGGAGATGAGTGGGGGGACGATTAATCACAGTGCAATTTGTTCGAATGTCGGTTACGCGTTAGAAAGTGCCGTGCGTAAAAATGGATCGGGCTGTCGCGTATATAATTCTGATTTAAGAATCCGGATTGAAAAAGTTGATTCATTCGTATATCCTGATGTTGCCATAAGTTGCGGGAAAATTGAGCGTGCTTTGACCGATATTGAATCTCTCATCAATCCGATAGTGGTAGTAGAGGTATTATCCAAGAGCACGGAGGGATACGATTACGGGGAGAAATTCCAGAAATACATGACGCTGGATACGCTGCAAGAATACGTTTTGGTGAATCAGTACCGCCCTATCGTGCAAGTTTTTAATCGACAGAATGCAGAAATGTGGGGAACAAAAGTACTCAAGGGCCTGGAAGCGGTGCTTCACCTCCAATCACTCGACCTGGATATTTCACTGGCGGATATTTATTATAATATCCAGGGATTGGAAACCCAGCTGTGGGTACGCGAGGAAGAAAAATAAGGACAAGTAAAGGGTAAGGGAGCCGAAAATAAATGTTACTCGATTAAAAAAGATTAGTGGGGTATGACTTGCGGGATGGCTCATTTTCACCCTGTTCTCCAGTACCTCTTATTTTGAAATGAGCCTGAATAGCCTACATCGAAGTCGTAGGCTATAAGTGCCCCCCCCATAAAAAATCCCCCCGGCTACACGCTAGCAGCCGGGGGGATTTTCTATATTAACCACCAACTCTAATACATCGGATTCTGGTTGAGCGAACCGCTGATATCGATCTCCGATTGCGGGATCGGCAGCAGCTCGTGCTTGCCGTCTACGAACGGCTTGCCGGCGGCACGCATCACCTCACCGGCCCGCATTTGGCGGGTGATGTCGAACCAGCGCTGTTGTTCCATGGCGAATTCCGAGCGACGTTCGCGCCAAATGATGGAGCGGAGCTGGGCCTGATCGGTGACGGTAATGTCGCGCAGGATGGACTGGCTCTGGCCCCGCGCGCGCTTGCGAATCAGGTTGAGGTAGGTAAGTGCTTCCTCGGGGCGGCCCAGCTCATTGAGGGCTTCGGCGGCAATCAGGAGAATGTCGGCGTAGCGGAGGATCCGGATGTTGCCGGGGCCGTTGCCGTTGCCGCCGGCGTGGCTGACCACGAATGCCTTCTGGTTATAGCGCTCGTTGAAGATATTGGGGTTGTCTTCCACGATGGCGGAACCGTCGGGCAGTACCTCGCCGGGGTAGAGGATGGTGGCCTCGCGGCGGGGGTCGCCGGGTTCGTAGGAAGCGACGAGGTTATCACTGGGGCGGTTGAATCCCCAGCCCAGGTTAGGCGTACCGCGCACGCCCTGGACCTCGTTGAACTGCGTGGCACCGCCGCCCGTTTCGAAGGCAGCCGACTGCACCTCGAACAGGCTCTCGGAAGAGTTCTCGCCCGCCTCACTGAAAATTTGGCTGTAGCTGGGCAGCAAGGCATAGCGGCCGGAGTTGATCACCACCTCCGCCACGCGGGCGGCCTCGGCGTAATTTTGGCGGGTCAGGTACACCTTGGCCAGCATACCGTTGGCGGCACCGCTGGTTGCACGACCGCGCTGGGCTGCGGGATACTGCGCGGGTAGCACCAGGGCGGCTTCCTCCAAATCCTGGATGATCTGGGCATATATTGCCTCCACGGGCTGCCGCTCCTGATTGTACTCACTGCGCTCCAGCGGGCGGGTAACCAGGGGCAACGGGCCGAACCAGCGAACGAGGTTGAAGTAAAAATAGCCGCGCAGAAACTTGTTCTCGGCCAGCAGCTGCTCTTGCAGGGCTTCGTCCATCTCGATATTCGGAATATTTTCCAGCGCTACGTTGGCCCGGTTGATGCCCCGGTAGTAGCCCTGCCAGACCACGTCGAAAGCGATGTTTCCGGGGTCGAAAGTGAAGTTGTCCAGTTCCAGCAGGAAGTTACCGTCGCTGGGCGTACTGCCCTTATCGGCATCATCGGAAATGATATCGGTTAACCCCAGGTAGCTGAATACGTGCACGTCGAAACTCCGCATCTGCTCGTAGGTGGCGTTGGTGGCCCACACGGCGTGATCGGGTTCGGTAAAGAAGTTAGCGGCCGTAAGTTGGCCCTGGGGTTTATTTTCCAAAAATTCATCGCTACAGCCTAACAGGATGAAAGCGAGCAGGGTGAAAAGAAATATATTTTTCATTGGAAAATTTTTTATGAAGTTCACTAATCAGAATGTGATATTAATACCCCCCGTAATGGTGCGGGCAATGGGATAAATGCCATCGTCGATACCGACATTAATGACCGAACCGCTGCTGATTTCGGGCGTGTAACCGCTGTAATCCGACCAGGTGACCAAGTTAGTGCCGTTGGCGTAAATACGCAGTCGGCTGATGGACAAACGCCGGGTAAGTTGCTGCGGCAACGTGTAGCCGATCTGGAGGTTGCGCAGGCGCATGAAGGAGCCGTCTTCGATGAAGCGATCGGAGACGTTGTAATTCACGCCGCCATTAGTAATCCGGGGTTCGCTATTAGAGGTGCCTTCGCCGTTCCAGCGGTCGAGGAAACTGGTCTCGAAATTATAGGTGCCGAAGCGGGCGATCTTTTTGGCGTTGATAATCTTGTTACCGCTAACGCCGTTGAAGTCAATCGAAAAATCGATGCCCTTGTAGGCTGCCCCGAGCGTAAAACCATAGATGAAATCAGGGATGGGACTGCCCAGGTAAGTGCGATCCTGAGTGGTAATGGTACCATCGCCGTCGGTGTCTACGAACCGGAGGTCACCCGGAACCTGGGCACCCAGGGTGGGGGAGTCGGCAATTTCAGCCGGGTTCTGGAAAACACCGTTGGTTTGGTAGCCGTAGAAAGCGCCGATGGGCAAACCGATGAGGGTGCGGGTAGCATTCTGAGCGTTGACGCCTACGTTACCGCCGATTATATCTTCATTGCCCTGACCCAGGCCGAGTACTTCATTGTAAACGGTTGAAGCCACAATGCCGAAGTTGTAAGAGAAATCGTTGCGGGTATCGCGCCAGTTGAGATCGAAATCAAAGCCCCGGTTGAGTACCTCGGCGGCGTTGACCGTAGGGTTGTTGGCCGAGCCGATAAAGTCCGGAATAGGAACGTCGATCAAAATACCACTAGTGACGCGGCGGTAGTAATCTACCTCCAGGGTTAGCCGGTTGCCGATAAAGCCTAGTTCCAGACCGAGGTCCGTCTGCGTGGTTTCCTCCCATTTAATATCGGGATTAGCGCGAGTGATGATGCCCGCACCAAAATTAAAGGTTTCCGGGTTGCCGAATACGGCGTTCAGGTTGGAAGTGACCAGCGGGAGGTAGCGGAAAGTCCCGATTTTTTCATTACCAGTTTGGCCCCAACTACCCCGTATTTTAAGTCTGCTCAGGCCGGGAATACTTTCCAAAAAGGCATCCTGGGAGAAGTTGTAACCTACCGCTGCGGACGGGAAGTACCCCCAGCGGTTATTAGGACCGAATTTAGATGAGCCGTCGGCGCGCATGCTAAGGGTAATTAACAGCCGATCGTTGAACGTGTAGTTGGACCGGAACAAGTAAGAGAGCAGGTTGCTGACGTCTCCGCCATTGAAATTGGTCTGACCGTCTACCTCACCCGCATTCAGGAAAAACAGTTCATCCGTATCGCCGGGGATACCGACCCGCGAGCCGCCGAAAAATTCCGAACTGTTGTCCTGCGCCGTAATACCGCCCAGAATATTCACGCGGTGGCGATTCCATTCCCTGGAGTAAGTAAGCGTGTTTTCCCACAGCCAGGTCTGGTTGCGGTTAAGGTTGACCGAGAGATTGGATTCCAGGTTCTGCTGAATGGAAGAGACGAAAAATTCCGGCACGAAATTTTTGGACTGGTTCTGCGATTGATCCAGTCCGAAGCTGGTACGAAAATTAAAGTTTTTCAGGATGGTGGCATCCACGTAAATATTACCCACCGCCCGCGTACCGAAACCGGAATTGTTGTTAAATTCAATCTGAGCGGCGGGGTTGCCTACGGAGGCACGGATGCTGGTATTGCCGAAATTGCCCAGGCTATCTACCGCCGGCACGGTAGGGTCGGCACGGTAAGCATTGGTCACCACGCCGGCGGGGAACTCCGAGTCCGTACGAATGAGCGAGATGTTGTGACCCAGCCGCACGTTGTCGGTCAGGCGGTACTCATTGTTGAGCCGTAGGGTAAGTCGCTTAAATTCCGACCCCCGTACGATTCCTTCCTGCTGGAAATAGTTAGCGCTGAGGTAGAAGGTCAGTGCATCCGAACCGCCCCGCGCCGAAAGCTGGTGGCTCTGAATCGGGGCATGCTGGAAGATCACGTCCTGCCAATCGGTACCCGCCCCGAAGTCGGTCGTCTCGGGAAAAGGGCGGCCGATGTTTTCATTGACGGCCAGTTCGTTGGCCAGTGTGGCAAACTGATCGGCATCGACCAGGTCGATCTTGCGCACTACTTCCTGGGTGCCGTAGTAAGAGTCGACGTTAAAAATAGTCTTACCGGACGTGCCGCCCTTGGTAGTTACGATGATCACACCGTTGGCACCGCGCGACCCGTAGATGGCCGTGGCGGAAGCGTCTTTCAGTACGGTCACCGTTTCCACGTCATTGGGATTAAGGAAACCGATGTCGTCCAGTAGCATGCCATCCACTACGAATAGGGGAGAGGCGTCATTCAGGGTTCCCGTGCCCCGGATGCGGATAATGGCTTCGGCCCCCGGCTGGCCGGAAGCCGGCGTTACCAGCACCCCGGCAATTTTACCCTGGATGGCTTGGCTGACGGAGGGCGTGGCGATACGGGTAAGCTCTTCTCCCGATACGCTGGAAACGGCGCCGGTCAAATCACTCTTACGCTGCACCCCATAACCCACCACCACTACCTCATTCAGGATCTCGGCATCGGTGGCCAGCGGTAGGTCGATGACCGCGCGCCCGGCCACGGCTTCGTCGCGGGTCTGAAAGCCGGTGTAGGAAAACTCCAGCGTATCGGTGGGCAGTACGGAAATAGAGTAGGTGCCGTCCACATCCGTGATTGTTCCGGTGCTGGTGCCCTTGACCAGGATATTCACCCCGATCAGGGTTTCGTTAGTGGCCGCGTCCGTCACCGTACCGGTTACGGTGCTGCGCTGGGCCGCGCCCGCCGCCGCGCCGAGCAGTAGCGTAAGCGTGAGTAAAAGTTGGTAGCATGGTTTCATTGACGTTGGTTTTAAGAGGAAAGGATAGTTAACATTAGCGGTCGTCGCGCAGGCGGATGCGTACCTTGTTCGGCGCGTCCGAGTTGCCGCCCACGTAGACATCAAAATCACCCGGTTCGGTCTGAAATTCCAGGTCGGCGGTGTAGAAAACCAGGTCGGTGGTGTTTAGGGTAAAGGTTACCGTCCGCGACTCGCCGGGTTGCAGCATCACCTGCTCGAAGCCCTTCAGTTCGCGCACCGGCCGGGTCACGCTGCCCACCAGATCGTGTACGTAGAGTTGCACGGTTTCCGAGCCGGCGTACTTGCCGGTGTTGGTCACTTTCACGCTCACCGTCACCGGTTCGGTATCGCTGAAATCGGTGCGGTCCACCGTCGGTTGGCCGTAGGTGAACGTTGTATAGCTCAGTCCGTGCCCGAAGGGGTAGAGCGGCGAATTCGGGATGTCCAGGTACTTGCTGGTATACTTATTATTCAGGTCCAGCGGCCGGCCGGTGTTCTTCATGTTGTAATGGATCGGCACCTGACCCACGCTGCGCGGAAAGGTCACCGGCAGTTTGCCCGACGGGTTGTAGTCGCCGAACAGCACATCGGCCACGGCGTGGCCGCCCTGGGTGCCGGGAAACCAGGTTTCCAGAATGGCGGCTGCCGTGGTGTCCAGTTCGGGGATGGCCAGCGGCCGGCCGTTCATCAGCACCACCGCCACCGGCTTGCCGGTGGCAATCAGTTCGCGCACCAGTTCCAGTTGGTTGCCGGGCAGGTCCAGTTCCGACCGCACGGCGGCCTCGCCGCTCATCCACCAGTTTTCGCCCACCACGGCCACTATCGCATCGGCGTTGCGGGCCACGTTCAGGGCGGCGGTAAAACCGTCGCGGCTCATGCCTTCCACCTGCGTCCCCTCGGCGTAGGTTACCTGGCCGGCCCCCACTTTCGCGCGGATTCCCGCCAGCACGGTCACGCAGTCCTCGGCGCGTCCGTCGGCGTGCCAGCTGCCCAGCATATCGGCCTTGCTGTCGGCCAATTGGCCGATCACGGCCACCTTGGCGGTCTTGTTCAGGGGCAGGGTTTGTCCCTCGTTCTTCAGCAGCACGAACGATTTGCGCGCCACGTCCCGCGCCGCCGCCAGGTGCCCGGCCGACATGATCTCGTCCCGCTCGCGCTCCGCATTGCCGTAGCGGTAGGGGTCGTCGAACAGCCCCAGCTCGTACTTCACGCGCAGCACGCGGCGCACCGCCTCGTCTATTTGTGCCACTTGCACCCTGCCTTCCGCCACCGATTTTTTCAGGTGGTTATAAAACACCGCGCCCTGCATGTCCATGTCCACGCCCGCCTGCAGGGCCAGTTCGCCCGCCTCCTTTTCATCGGCTACCACGCCGTGCGGGATCATCTCGTTGATCGACGTATAATCCGTCACCACAAAACCGTCGAAACCCCACTCATCGCGCAAGATCTGCGTCATCAAATAGCGGTTTCCCGTGGCCGGAATCCCGTTCAGTTCGTTAAACGAGGTCATCACCGATTGCGCCCCCGCATCCAGCGCGGCTTTGAACGGCGGCAGGTAAGTCTCGCGCAGCACGCCGTCCGAGATGTCCACCGTGTGGTAATCCCGTCCGGCCTGGGCCGCGCCGTAGGCGGCAAAATGTTTCACGCAGGCCAGCAGCGTATTGGCCGCGCCCAGGTCATTACCCTGAAAGCCCCGCACCCGTGCAGCGGCAATCAGCTTACCCAGGTACACGTCCTCGCCCGCACCCTCGCTCATGCGGCCCCAGCGCGGGTCACGCGCTATGTCCACCATGGGCGCAAAGGTCCAGTGCAGGCCCGCCGCCGTCGATTCCACGGCCGCCACGCGGGCACCCTTCTCAATGGCCGCCATATCCCAACTCGCACTCTCGCCCAGCGAGATCGGGAAGATCGTCCGGTACCCGTGGATCACGTCATAACCCAGCAGCAGCGGTATCCCCAGCCGGGTTTCCTCCACCGCCATCCGCTGCAACTTATGCGTGTAGGCACTGGTGTGGGCATTAAAGATCGCCCCGGCCCGGCCCGCCTTAATGTCCGCCTCGTACCCCTTCCGCATCGTGGGCCCCGTCACGTCCCAGTCGCTGGTAAACAGCGTCATCTGGCCGATTTTTTCGTCCAGCGTCATCAGCGCCAGCAGGCTGTCCACGCGCTGGTCAACGGTTTTGCCCGGCATCGGCTGGGCCGTCAGCGTGGGTTTGGTCGCGTTGCAGGCCGCCAGAAACAGCAGCAGCCCGGTAAAAGAAAAAAGGCAAAACGTAATCTTCATCAATTTCATAAGCGTGTCGGCTTGGATTATTTTACGGTTAAAGGTAAGATTTTCGTGTCATTCTTCCCCATCGTATTCGGGTGAATGGAGCCGGCCGGCCTCCTCCCATGGTCCACGTCGGATCGAGTAGCCAAGTACTCACAAACTACCCTCGCTATCTCTTTCTCACCCTAAGTGTCTACCCTTTACCATTACTCCTCTGGGCGTGTCACCGGCCGAAGGCCGCTGCCGGTCCCTTCCAGGCTTCGCTGTTCGCTCGGTGCTGCGCACGCCCCGCTGCGCGGATGCCCCTCCAGGCACCTCACGCGGGTTAATGATTGAGTGACTGACCTCGACAAATCGCTTTGCGATTTAGAGAAGCACCGTAGGTAATGATTGAATGATTGATTGATTATGGGCTGCGCCGCGTACTTTACCTGCGGTGATCGTCGGCAAGCTCTTCGGAGTTAGTAGGCAGGCTGCGCCTGCTAATATTTTTGTACTTTAATACCCAGCCTAAGCGTACGCGTTTCCCCACCCCCGGCTCCTGACTAATCGAAGGGATCCCAATCTTAGCAGGGGCTGGGGGTGAGGGCGCACACGAACCAGAACGCACCCCGTCACCCCTCTCCCCTGGGGAGGGGCCGGGGGAGGGGGCGCACACGAACCAGAACGCACCCCGCCATGCGTATAACCTCCGCGATCTGGGGATCGCGACCCCATTGATCTGGCGAGGTGCCGAACACGAACCAGAACGCACCCCGTCACCCCAGGCCCCCGAAGCCGGACCGAGGAAGAAGTCTATTCAGTCAGTCCTTCACCTCGAAAGATCATTTATGATCGAGAGAAGCAGCGAAGCTAAGCATTACCTGCGGTGCTTCTCCAAATCGCAAAGCGATTTATCGAGGTCAATCATTACCTGCGGTGCTTCCTTTAATCGCAAAGCGATTCCTCAAGGTCAGTCACTCAATCATTACCTACGGTGCTTCTCTAAATCGCAAAGCGATTTGTCGAGGTCAGTCATTCAGTCACTCACCTCGAAAGATCATTTATGATCGAGAGAAGCAGCGAAGCTAATCATTAACCCTCCCCCCGAAACCCCGCCCGCTCCAGCCCCGCCCGCACGTACGGGTTCCGCTTCATCACCTCCCAGATCAAGCCGGTTTCGTGATTTTCCAATTGCAGAAGGATCGGCCCCTGGTCGATGCCGAGGTAGTCGGTATCGAACCAGCCAGACTCGTTGCCGGGGCCGAAGGTGTAGGAAGGGTTGAAAGCATCGCGGAAACCGTACTCTCCCACCAGCCGGTCACCGTAGGTGTTCCAGAGGTGTTCCAGGGTGGGCAGGCAAATCTCGGGGGCGAAGGGAATGCTCCCGCCGGCGGCTGTGGGGGCAATGGTGCCGTCGTCGAAACCGCCGTCGAATTCAGGGCCGCGCGCGGAATAGCTCCGAAACGGGCGGCCGTGGTAGGTGTGCCGCTCGGGTCCCCGGGCGGGGCCGTCGCAGGCGGTCAAGCCCCAGGTGAGGGGGCCGTAATCCTCGTAGCCGTGGGGGTTCTCCATACACCAGGCCCGGTTGGCCAGCGTGGCGCGGCGTGAGTTCTCGAAATAGTCCGAGTTTTTGCCCCGCATGTAATCGTCCCGGATTCCCCGGAAGTCGATGAAGATATGGCTGTACTGATGCCCGAACAGCGGCTCGAAGTTGAGGTGTTCCTGTCCGCCGTAAGTGCCCCATTCGTAAGTACTGCACCACTCCTGCCAGGCTGCGGCCGGCACCGGGTGCGTGGGCGAACCCAGGGCCAGGATCAGCAGGATCATGGCCTCATTGTAGCCGTGCCAGTCGTGGGGGATAAACCCTTTTTCAGGACGCCAGCCCATGCTGATGCGCCCCCGGTCGTTCATGGCCCAGTCCCATTCTACCGCACGATAGAGACGGTCGGCCAGGCGGCGTAGTTCGGTTTCGGTAGCGTCGTCCTCGCGGTCGAAGTAGCTCATCACCGTCAGGATTCCGGCCATGAGCAGGCCGGTGTCGATGGTGGAAAGCTCCACATCCTTGAAGCGGGTAGCGTGCTCGTAGGTGAGGAAATGGTAGAAGAACCCCCGGTAACCGGCGGTACCGCTCGCGGCCTTGCCTTTCGGTAGTTCGTTTAGCGTCCGCAAGGTCAGCAGCACCCGACGGGCGGCTTCCTCGCGCGTTACGTAGCCCCGTTCCACGCCCACCAGGTAGCTTGCCAGCCCGAAGCCGGTAGCCGCAATGCTGGAAAAGGTGCGCCGGGGGTAGCGGTCGGGAATCTGGTAGTTGACGCTATCGGCCAATTCCCAGAAGTAGTTGAAGGTACGCCGCCGTAATTCCTCGGTGCTGTAGGGGGGCAGGGCAGGCGGCGAGTTCGCCTCGGCCGGTGCGGGCGGTTGCCGTACGGCGGGCGGGGCGGAACAATGGGGCATAAAAAACAATCCCGACAGCACCAGTAGTGCCGTCGGGATCATTTTTAGCGGCTTATTGCTTAACAAAGCGGCCGTTTGCTTGCAGCTGCCCGGTTCGATCCAGGCCGGATAGCAGGTAAACGCCCTGCGGCAAGTCACTGACCGGAACTTCCACGCGGTACTCCAGCCGGTCGGTGGCGATGCGGCGCAGTTCGCGGCCGAAGGCATCGTAAACGATCAGACTGGTGATGTCGGCGGTTTTCTCCACCCACAGGTTGCTGCTCGTGGGATTGGGGAAAACCCGGAAGGTTTCCACGTTGACGGGATTGAATACGCCGGTGGAGGTACATATGCCGTCACCGATCACAATGTCGTCGAAGTAGCTGGTCACATCTTCTCCGGTGGCTTCGATACCCAGGTCGAAGAAGATGGTCAGGGTGCGGTAATCGGCGTCACCTACGGCGGCACTGAAATCGAAGGTGATCTCTTCCCACTCGTTTACTTTCGTATTCGGTACGGATAGCTCGATGCCGGGATTCATCATCGGATTGGCGGCACCTTCTACTTTCATGCCCACGTTACCGATGTGGTCCATCAGTACTTTAACGCGCAGCGTTTTGTTGTCGCGGAAATTGATGGGTGCATCCAGGGCGGCAAACATACCGGCGAAGGACATGGCATCGCTGGCTTTGACAAACTCACCTACGTTTTCGCTTGCGTTGAGGTCATCGGGAGAAGGGTTTTCCACGATTTCGAACCCTTTGATCAGCTCCAGGCTGCCATTGGCAAAGTACTGCCAGTTACCGATGGTCGTATTCGGCGTCTCGAAATCCGATACGCACCCCCGGTAGGAATCACGGGTGAAGAAGATGTCGTCGATATAGTACACGTCCTCCATATCGGAGACCATGTTGAAGTTAAAGAAGATGGCTACCCGGTCGTGGTTAGCGGCTTCTTCGCCGCTAAAATCGATTACGTATTCCACCCATTGCTCGGTCTCGGTAATCATTACCATTTCCTCGATGGAAGGAGAGGTGCCGCCTTCCAGTTTGACCACCATCGGCCCCGCGATGGGTGCCCAGACCTTGATGTGGAACTGATTTTCCAGGCTGAGATCGACGTTACCCGGTTGGTCCAGTACCAGTGCGGAGAAGGCATCCATCGGGTCGGTATACTCACCGACGGTAGTGCTGCTGTTTCCTTCGGACACATCGGGATTAGGGATGACGTTCAGCCGGTCGGCACCACCCAGGTAGGTGACGTTACGCTGGCACTCGAAATCATCGAGGTAATTGGTCAGCGAATCCACGTTCTCGCAGAGGTCTACGGTCACGTTACCCTGAATGAGGTTGTCGAAGTAGTAGACGGTTCCGGCGGCCGAGGTGCCCGGATCGAAGAGGATGCGTACGCTCTCGAAATCGGTGATCATGGAAGACTCCTCGAAGTTAAAGGAAAGGTCTATCCATTCCGTGGTGGCATCGATGGTGCGCGTTACGTCACGGGTACCCGAAATAGGGCTGGATAACTGGAGCGTTACCGACTCGGAACCGTCCGGTGCCCACACTTGCAGGTTAAGCTGCGGATCGTTGGACAGGTCCAGACCGTCGGGCAGGAAGGCGGACACGGTGCTGAAAGCGGCATTGCCCTTGGTGTATTCACCCACATTGTCGCTGGTATTTGCGCCGCTCATGTCGGGGTTGGGAATAATGGCGAAAGAACCGTGATTAACGGCGTCGCTATTCAGCGGTTCCCAGCTCAGGTCGCCGCCGTCCTCGAAATCTTCGATCGGCTCATCGGGGGCACCTTCCAGCAGGCGGATGTCGTCGATGTAGTAAATATCGCCCGCCTCGGCCATTACGCCGGCATTGAAAAAGATGGCAAGGCGGGTGTAATTGGCATTGGCCTGATCGCTAAAATCGACGGTGTATTCCTGCCAGGTATTTACGGCGGTCACCGGTACGGTTATCTCGATGGAGGGGGATACACCACCTTCCAGTTTGACGAAAAAGTTACCCAGTTTGGGTGCCCAGGCCTTAAAATTGACTTGGTTGCGGGTGCTCAGGTCGATGGGGTCGCCAAAGTCGAGAACCAGTGCCGAAAACAGATCCTGGGGGTCGATGTACTGGCCCACCATCGAACTGGTGTTGATGCCCGACGGGTCGGGATTGGCGATCACCGACAGGCTGTCGAAACCGCCACCGTAGGTAACGTTCCGCTGGCACTCGAAGTCGTCGAGGATGCCTTCTTCCGGCACGGTGCCGGCGCACTCGTCGGCGGGGTTGGCGACGATGTTGTCGAACAGGTAGGTGTCGCCGCTCATTTCCACGCCGGGGTCGAAGAAGAGGACGATCTTGTCGATCTCTGTAGCATCTTCTAGGCTGCTGAAATCGACCGTATAGGTCCGCCACTGATTGATGACGGGGATATTGATCGTTTCCTCAAAGCTCTGACCGCCGCCCTCGAGTTTGAAAATGAATTTGGTAGCCACGGCCGCGTAGACGTCGATGGAAATCTTGTTGTTGACCGACAGGTCGAGCGGAGCGGGCAGGGTGGCGATGAGCAGGCTGAAGCCGGTCATGTCCGACTTGGTGTAGGAGCCGACCTGGGCGCTCATGTTGGTCTGGTCGGGGTCGGGGTTATCGATGGCTCCGTTAAAGGTGCCGTCTCCGCCCCAGCCGAGGGGAGTGCCTTCAAAGTCTTCGATAACCACCTGCGCCGTGAGGGCACTGGTGAAGGCGAAGAGGAAGGTAAGGGAAAGTAAAAGTGTTTTCACGGTAATTGGATGTTTGAAGATGATCGAAAAGTGTATGCTGTATAAGGTCGAGGACGTCCACGTCCGAGCAGGGCGGCGTAGCCGGCCGCCCATAGTGCGAGCGCGTGGAACGGTTCACGTCTCGGACCTGGAGGTCCTCGACCTGAGCGACGTGTACGCATTCAGGTCGAGGACATCCACGTCCGAGCAGGGCGGCGTAGCCGGCCGCCCATGGTGCGAGCGCGTGGAACGGTTCACGTCTCGGACCTGGAGGACCTCGACCTGAGCGACGTGTACGCATTCAGGTCGAGGACGTCCACGTCCGAGCAGGGCGGCGTAGCCGGCCGCCCGTGGTGCGAGCGCGTAGAACGGTTCACGTCTCGGACCTGGAGGACCTCGACCTGAGCGACGTGTACGCATTCAGGTCGAGGACGTCCACGTCCGAGCAGGGCGGCGTAGCCGGCTGCCCGTGGTGCGAGCGCGTGGAATGGTTCACGTCTCGGACCTGGAGGACCTCGACCTGAGCGACGTGTACGCATTCAGGTCGAGGACGTCCACGTCCGAGCAGGGCGGCGTAGCCGGCCGCCCGTGGTGCGAGCGCGTGGGACAGTTCACGTCTCGGACCTGGAGGACCTCGACCTGAGCGACGTGTACGCATTCAGGTCGAGGACGTCCACGTCCGAGCAGGGCGGCGTAGCCGGCTGCCCGTGGTGCGAGCGCGTGGGACAGTTCACGTCTCGGACCTGGAGGACCTCGACCTGAGCGACGTGTTCGCATTCAGGTCGAGGACGTCCACGTCCGAGCAGGGCGGCGTAGCCGGCCGCCCGTGGTGCGAGCGCGTGGGACAGTTCACGTCTCGGACCTGGAGGTCCTCGACCTGAGCGACGTGTACGCGTGAGGTGCCTGGAGGGTTTAGTGCGTAGCACCAAGCCGCCAGGCGCGCCCGCAAGGGACCGACCCGTTTGCCGTCAGGCAACGGGGCACGCCCAAACCACCCGCTAACGCGCCACCACGATCCGCCGAACAACCGCCACCCCATCCGCCTGAAAGCGGAGGAAATAGACGCCCGCCGGCAAGCCGCCGAGATCGAAATGTCGGCGGCCCGGACCCGCCGGAAAAGACAGGGGAGCGAAGCTTTTGACTAGCTGACCGGACGCGTTCGTCAGGGTCAATTGGACGGCCGTTGCCGCCGGCAGATCAAAGTTAATGCTAATTTTACTTACCGCCGGATTGGGCGAAATGTTCAGTGCGAAGGCCTGGTTGTCAATGTCTGGCGTGCGGCTGACGAGGTTGCTGTCCGGGACGAAGCCGAGGAGGGTGAGGGCGTCGGTGATCTCGGGGTTGGCCATGAAATTGTTCCAGAGGAGTTGGCTGCGGTGGTTTTCGATCATGTCGATGATGGGGCCCTGGTCGATGGCGAGGTAGGAGGTGGCGAACCAGTTTTGGCCGATGTTGAAGCCGTCGTAGAAGCCGTATTCGCCCCAGAGATCGGCACCGAGATCGCGGTAGAAGTGCTTGAGGGCGGCGAGGCTCTGGTTGGGCGTGTAGGGCATGGACGAGAGCGCGGCCGTGGGGTTGATGGTACCGTTGTCGCGCGCGAGGGTGGGTTCGTGGGCGAGGTAGCCGAAGGGGTCGTCGCCGGCGGTGAGGCCCCAGGAATCGGGACCGTAGCCGGGGTGATTTTCGGGGTTGTCGATGCACCAGGCGCGGTTGATGAGCGTCTGGTAGACGTTTTGGTTGTAGTAGTTAGTGAACTGGTCGCGGACGTAGCGGGGGTCGAAGCCGAGGTAGCTGTAGTGGGCGAAAAAGAGGGGGCCGCCGCGCTCGGTGCCCACCGGCAGGGGGTAGCCGTAGTAGGTGTTGCCGTTGACGTAGTTGCCGCCGGCCCAGCCCTGGGTGTAGAGGTTGGGCGGAATGGCGTAGGTGGGGGAGGCGGCGGCGAGGATGTAGACGATGTGTGTCTCGTTGAAGCCGCGCAGCGGCAGGTTGATCTGCCAGCCGAAGTTGGGTGACCAGTGCCAGTAGAGCACGTTCTGGACGCCCTTGCGGAACCAGTTCCACTCGACGCCCTCCCAAATTTGGGTGATCTTCTGGCGCAGGACGGTTTCCTGGGTCCCGTTGCCGTCGATGTACTCGCGGACGGTGAGCAGGCCCTGGATGAGGAAGGCGGTCTCGACCAGGTCGGCCCCGTCGTCGAACTGGCTGAAGGGGATGGTGTTGCCCGTGGCGCCGTTCATCCAGTGGGGGTAGGCCCCGTGGAAACGGTCGGCGGTTTCGAGGAAGTTGACGATCTTGGTGAGTCGTTGCAGTCCCTGCTCGTAGGTGATAAAACCCCGCTCGATGCCGACCAGGATGGCCATGATGCCGAAACCCGAGCCGCCGATGGTGACGGTGCCGGTGGTGTTGCGCTCGCGGGCGAGGCCGGAGACGGGGTGGGCGAAATCCCAGAAATAGCGGAAGGTATATTCCTGCACCATGTCGAGCAGCTGCTCGTCGGTGGCCGTGAAGGTGGCCGCCGTGGCGGTGGCGGAAAACTCGCCTTCCGCGCCGGAGGTATTTTTGGCCGAGATGCGGTAGTCGAACGTCCGGTCGGACTGACCGATAAAGTCGATGTAGGACCGGTTGATGCTGGTGATGAACTTGACGAAGGTGAACTCACCGCCCGGCTCGGCGCGGTAGATGTTGTAGCCGCTCAGGCCGGGTTCGGCACTGATGTCCCAGCGCAGTTCCACGTGGCGGTCGTAGCCGGTGGCCGTCAGGCCGGTGGGTTGGGTGGGCTGGGCACTAAGGGCGAGACCGCTGTATATAAGGAGTAGGAAGAAGGTAAGTCTGGTAATCATTCGGCGTTGGATCGGGAAAACAATTAAGGCGGAGGCGTAACTTTGGGTATGTCACGCTAACCTAGGCAAAACTATGTACTTTACTTCAATATGTGAGCAGAAATATGTTTCAGTTTCGGGCGGGGTGTCTCGGAGGTGACAAGCGGCCGGTGAAAAAATTTTCCCTCCTGCGCCAACGTTTCTCGCTTCCCGGCCCGTCTACCCGGTCAGCGTGCGGAGGTATTCACTTTGCGCGCTGTCGGTCCCGACGTAAACGCGCCCTTTTAAATCCTGTAAACAACAAATTAATGAAGCCGCTAACCACCTTACTTCTTTTGCTCGCACTTTTTGCTCTGACCAATATGTCCAACTGTGATGGGGAGGATGATGGCTATCTTGAACCCTACACGGAGAGCAGTTTCACCCTCCTCCAGGTCGATTATCAGACGTTAGACTTCGAGGCCGGAAACTTTGTTCCCGCCGCGCCGGTCACCACGCCGGCCGATACGCTGCCCATTGCAGTGACTTACAATTCGCCGGGTGATTTCGGAGATATTCTGCTCGCCTCCACCATTGATAACGACACCGTTTTTTTCGGTACCATCGTGTGGGCCGGTACGGGTCAGCGTATTTCACCCGCTCAACTTGACCCGGCAGCGAATTTTCAAACCATTGATGCGGCTGCCCCACTGCCTACGATCAAGAACCTTAATCCTTTCGGCGTCGACCCCGAAGATGCCGACGTGGCTGAACTCTGGGCCGCCGTGGCCGATTTGCAGGTGGTGCACGATGCGGTTGCCGATCCGGGTAGTCGGTTCGGGTTTTTTACCTATGCCCGTAGCGTGGGTGTCGGGAATCCGGCGGAGTGGGATTATTTTGTGGTGATTTATCGACCCTGATCTTTCTCCCCCTTTCATCGCGGGAGGGCTACGTTCCGGGATCTGCCGGTCTGAACTACTCCCTCCGCTACGAAAGATAGAATATCCAATCCTTCACACACCGTCCCCCTACCTCAAACTTTTCCTACCCATCTTCCCCAATTTTTAAACGCATCCCCGCCCCAGCCGTTATAGTGACTTCAACCCCGCTACATGGCCGTTACGAAGGCGAAAAGTCAACCAAAGACCACCAAAAATACCGCACCCGCTTCCTCCAACGGGAATGGAGTGACCACCGCCCCGGCGGAAGAATACATCGAGGTAATCGGTGCCAAGGAGCACAACCTCAAGGATATATCCCTGCGTATCCCACGCGATCAATTAGTGGTGGTGACGGGCATTAGCGGCAGCGGCAAGTCCAGCCTTGCTTTCGATACGATCTACGCCGAGGGGCAGCGGCGCTACATGGAGACCTTTAGTGCCTACGCCCGCCAGTTTATCGGTACGATGGAACGGCCCGACGTGGAACTCATCACCGGCCTCAGCCCCGTGATCTCCATCGAGCAGAAGACCACCAACCGCAGTCCCCGCTCCACGGTGGGCACGGTGACGGAAATCTACGATTTTCTCCGCCTGCTCTATGCCCGGGCCGGCACGGCTTACTCCTATGAGACGGGCAAGGCCATGACCCGCTTTACCGAGGAGCAGATGCAGGACCGCATCGCCGAGGATTTCGCGGGCAAGAAAATCACCATCCTCGCCCCGCTGGTGCGCGGGCGCAAGGGGCACTACCGCGAACTGTTCGAGCAAGTCCGCAAACAGGGCTACACCAAGGTGCGCGTGGACGGCGAGATCACGGACCTGACCCCCGCCATGCAGGTGGACCGTTATAAGGTGCACGATATCGAACTGGTGATCGACCGCATCAAAATGCAGCCCGACCGCGTCAACCGCCTGCGGCAAAGCGTGGAAACGGCCCTGAGCATGGGCGACGGACTGCTCTTCATCCACGATCAGGATACGGACACGGTGCAGCCGCTGTCGAAAAATTTGATGGACGCCGAATCGGGCATCAGCTACGAGGAACCCTCGCCCAACAGCTTCTCCTTCAACTCGCCCTACGGCTACTGCCCCAACTGCAAGGGCCTGGGCCTGGTCAACCGCGTGGACCTGGACAAAGTGATCCCCGACGAAAAACTGAGTATCGCCAAAGAGGGCATCAAGCCCTTCGGCGAACTGCGCGACAATACCACCTTCAAGCAGCTCAAAAAGATCGCCAAGGACCACAAATTCAAATTGTCCACACCCGTCGAGGATGTGCCCAAGGCCGCTCTCGACCTCATCCTCTACGGTGCCCCCAAAAAAGGCCGCAAGAGCAAGTACGACAAGGTAGCGCACGACTTGGTCTGGGACCTGGAAAAGCATGGCTTGTTCAACATGCTGCAACGCTGGTACGAGGAATCCACCTCGGAGCGGATCCGGCAGTGGGCCGAGGAATTCATGACCATCGACGACTGCCCCGTCTGCGAGGGCGCGCGCCTGCGCAAGGAATCGCTCCACTTCCGCATCCGCGACAAAAACATCAGCGAGCTGGCCAAAATGGACCTCAACGAACTGGCCGACTGGCTCGAAACGGCGGGCGAGGGCATGGACCACCGTACCGCCACCATCGCCGAGGACATCCTGAAGGAGATCAAATTCCGCCTCGGTTTCCTCCTCCACGTGGGGCTGGACTACCTCAGCCTCGACCGGCCCGGGCGCACCCTTTCCGGCGGCGAGGCGCAGCGCATCCGGCTGGCCACCCAGATCGGCAGCCAGCTGACCGGCATCACCTACATCCTCGACGAGCCGAGCATCGGCCTGCACCAGCGCGACAACCAGCGCCTGATCGAGGCCCTGCGCGACCTGGCCAAAATCGGTAATTCCGTCCTCGTCGTCGAACACGACAAAGACATCATGCTGGCGGCCGATTACCTCATCGACCTCGGCCCCGGCGCGGGCGTACTGGGCGGCCACGTGGTGGAAGCCGGCGTGCCCGCCGATTTCCTGGCGGGCAAAGACAGCCTCACGGCCCAGTACCTCAGCGGCCGCCGCCAGATCGAGGTGCCGCAGTCACGGCGCAAAGGCAACGGCCTGTTCCTGGAACTAAAGGGGGCCTCCGGCAATAATCTCCAGAACGTCACCGCCAAAATCCCGCTCGGCACCCTCACGCTGGTCACCGGCGTCAGCGGCAGCGGCAAATCCACGCTCGTCAACGAGACGCTTTACCCCATCCTGCGGCAGCACTTTTATAAGAGCCTCAAAAAACCGCTCGACTACAAATCCATCACCGGTCTCGACGACATCGACAAGGTGATCGAGATCGACCAGTCGCCCATCGGCCGCACGCCCCGCTCCAACCCGGCCACCTACACCGGCCTGTTCACCGAGATCCGCAAGCTCTTCAGCGACCTGCCCGAGGCCAAAATCCGGGGCTACAAACCCGGCCGTTTCAGCTTCAACGTCAAGGGCGGCCGCTGCGAAACCTGCCAGGGCAGCGGCCGGCGCACCATCGAGATGAATTTCCTCCCCGACGTCTACGTCGAGTGCGAAACCTGCGACGGCAAACGCTACAACCGCGAGACGCTGGAGATCATCTACAAGGGCAAATCCATCAACGACGTCCTCGACATGCCCGTCGCCGAGGCCGCCGAGTTCTTCCAGCCCATCCCAAAAATCTACCGCCGCCTCAAAACCCTCGCCGACGTCGGTCTGGGCTACATCACCCTCGGCCAGCAGGCCACTACGCTCTCCGGCGGCGAGGCGCAGCGCGTAAAACTCAGCGAAGAACTCTCCAAGCGCGATACCGGCAACACCGTCTACATCCTCGACGAACCCACCACCGGCCTCCACTTCGAAGACATCCGCTACCTCCTCAAAGTCCTCAACCGCCTCGTCGATAAGGGCAACACCGTCATCGTCATCGAGCACACCATGGACGTCATCAAAGTCGCCGATTACATCATCGACATGGGCCCCGAAGGCGGTCGCGGCGGCGGCACCGTCGTTAGCCGCGGCACCCCCGAGCAGGTCGCCCGCAACAAAAAGAGCCACACCGGCAAGTTCCTCCGGGAGGAGTTGAGCAAGGAATGAAGAAACGAGGGGGTGTGACCTCCGGTCGCGCGAACGCACACGAAATAGAACGCAAAACGTCACCCCTCTCCCCTGGGGAGGGGTCTCCACGAACCAGAACGCATCTCGTCACCCCTCTCCCCCGCGGCGGCTGGGGTTAAGGGGACCCAGCCGAATAGCCGGGCCGGGGGTGAGGGAACACGGAGCCGCACCGAGTGCCAAAAAACGTCACCCCCTCCCCTTCGGGGCAGGGGGCCGGGGGGTGGGGAGTACACGAAACAGAACGCATCCCGTCACCCCTCTCCCCTGGGGAGGGGCCGGGGGGTGGGGAGTACACGCACCAGAACGCAAAACGTCACCCCTCTCCCCTGGGGAGGGGCCGGGGGAGGGGTCTCCACGAACCAGAACGCATCCCGTCACCCCTCTCCCCTACCTACTAACTCACCAAATCAGGGCGTGCCCCCGCCTACCGGCGGGGTCGGGCTATCCGGCACTCTCTCCCCTCCGCACCCCCTAGCGGCGGATGCTCCGGTCCGTTCAAACAACACCTCCTATCCCTCACGCGGGTGGGGGAGAGTGAAATTTTTCAAAAAATATTATTGCTTTCCTTCTGTTGCTGCTTGAATAACTTCTAGAGTTGTTTTAAATTCTTGGGTCTTCGGATGCTCCGCCCCAAAATTCCGCAAATAATTTTCGTAGGCCGCCTGCGCAAACGGCAGTGCCTCCGAAAAACGCTTTTGGTGATAGAAATTTACCGCCAGGTTTATTTGTCTGATCGCCACGGTTGGATGCCCTTCTCCAAAAAGGTTGATGTCAGCTTTCAATGCCGCCTCCAATAACCCTGCCGCTTCCGGGTAGCGGCCGAGCTTTCCATAAACAAGGGCTAAATTAGACCGGCTGATTTGCACCGTTGGATGCTCCTCCCCAAAATAGTTGATTTCACTTTTCAGTGCCGCCTCCAGCAAGGCTGCCGCTTCCGGGTAGCGGCCGAGGCTTCTATAAATTTCTCCTAAATTAGATCGCCTAATTTGCACCGTTGGATGCTCCTCCCCAAAATGGCTCATATCAGCCATCAGTGCCGCCTCCAGCAGGTCTGCCGCTTCCGGGTAGCGGCCGAGGTTTCCATAAATATTGGCTAAATTAGACCGCCTAATTTGCACCGTTGGATGTTCCTCCCCAGAGTGGTTGATGCCAGCTTTTAGTGCCGCCTCCAGCAAGTCTACCGCTTCCGGGTAGCGGCCGAGGTTTCGATATACTTCTCCTAAATTAGACCGCAAAACTTGTACGCTTGGATGTTCCTCCCCAAAATGTTTGATACCAGTCGATAGCGCCGCCTCCAGTAATCCTGCCGCTTCCGGGTAGCGGCCGAGGTCTCCATAAATATTGGCTAAGTTAGACCGATACCTAGCTACTTCCGCCGAGTCACTTCCAAAAGTTACCTCCGCAGAAGCTAATGCACGTTTACCTAAAACAGCGGCCTCCCGGTAGCGGCCGAATACTGCATACAAGACTGCCAGCCGATCAAGAAAGTTAATCACCTTTCCTTCCCTTTCCCAAGCCGTCCCCAGCCGCGCAGCCAGCGTATCCCCGTAAATCAAAAAGCCCTCCCGCGCAATCGGGCTATCGTCTTTAGCATACTTATCAAACTCCACCAAGCCCGTCACCCCCACCACCGTGCGCTCAATATCCGCAAACACCGTCTGCTCGCGCAGCTGCGCCGCCACCACCTGCTGCACCACGGGGTGCAACTTATACTCCCCGGCCTCACTCCGCACCAGCCAGCCGGAGCGGGTGAGGGTGCGCAGGGCAGAGGTCAGGTCATGGCGGCTGAACGAGTTGGCATCCGGTTCGGCATCCGGCCGGTCAGCGGGAGTACTCGCTTCCTCCCCAACCCGCAAAATGCGGCACAGGAGATCAAACGGCACGAATATTGCCGGAAGCAGCACCAGCTGCTTCAGCAAATACACCTCCCGCTCCCCCACGTCCGTGAGCTGGAAAGCAGCCATGAGGTAGGGAAACACCTTCTCCACCCGCTCGTGCCCGGCGTGGGCAACGGCCACCTCCTCGGCCGGGACGGTGGCCAGGCCGCCGGTTTGCAGGCGGGCGTAGAAATCGGCCAATTTATGGTGGCCGGTCTGGGCGGTTTTGGCCAGCAGTTCTATAGTAAGGGCATGGCCGCCCACGTCCTCCACGATGGCGCGGATAATCTCCTCGTCCCGCTCCAGCTGGTAATGGTTGGTAAAGAGCCGGAAACCCGCCCTGGCATCCAGATTTTGCAGCCTCAGGATGGAATTTACCCGCAGCTCCTCGCGGGAGGTGAGGAGCACCTGCCACTCAGGCGCACCCGGCAGCCGGTCCAGCCACTGGTCGACGTCCTTTTCCGCATTGTCGATTACCAGCAGGCTCGGGCCGGGCAGGGCGGCCAGTTTATGCAATAACTTTTCGGCATCCACCTCCTGGTTCTTAGTGCGGGGCACACCCAAATTATCCAGCAACACCCTGTCCGACAACAGGCTGGTCACAAAATCACCCGCCTGCGTAACCCAGAGGTAATGCCTCAGGGTCGGCAGCAGATCATGCAGCAGCGCGGCCGCAAGCGTCGATTTGCCCACGCCGCCCATGCCGTTCATCAGCGCGGTCGCACCGGCATCATTCAGTTTATTGATAAGGCGAGCCTTATCCTGCCCCCGCCCCTCCAGCTTGGTGGGTGGCTGGGGCACGCGGCCGCAGAGGCGTTGGGGGATGTTGTGTGCTTGTTCTTGCATGGGTTCGTGTTTATCTGGTATCAGCTATGCTAGCGGGTAAGGAGCGAAAATTCTAGTTGTTGCGTGGGCTATTGCAACAATCGTTCCGCCCAGCACAGCTTAGGCCGGGAAGATAAGAGGAATTTGGAAGTTGTGCGGGGTAGGTGTACATAACCTCCCGCCGCGCGAAGGCACACGAACCAGAACACACCCCGTCACCCCTCTCCCCTGGGGAGGGGCCGGGGGAGGGGTCTCCACGAAACAGAACGCATCCCATCACCCCTCTCCCCCGCGGCGGCTGGGGTTAAGGGGACCCAGCCGAATAGCCGGGCCGGGGGTGAGGGAACACGGAGTCGAACCAGCACACACCCCGTCACCCCTCTCCCCCGCGGCGGCTGGGGTTAAGGGGACCCAGCCGAATAGCCGGGCCGGGGGTGAGGGAACACGGAGTCGAACCAGCACACACCCCGTCACCCCTCTCCCCCGCAGCGGCCGGGGGAGGGGGCGCACACGAAGCAGAACGCACCTCGTCACCCCTTTGACCTCCGCGATCTGGGGATCGCGACCCTTAAGCCTCCGTGATCCGGGGATCGCGACCCTCAAATAAGAACATCCCCCTCCATTTACGTTACACTAACAAGGCGGGTCCGCATCGGACGCCGTTAACCGTTATAAATACTACGATCATGGATAAGAATAATCCCCCGAAAATGACACCGACCAATAAGAAGGACGGCATGGGCAAAGACCCCCAACTGGGTGCCAAGGCCGATGCCGGCAAGGCCGATCTGCCCGGTAAGACGGACCAGAACGGCACCGAACCCGATTACCCGCACGACCCGGCGGATGACAAGTAATACGGTGGTTGTAAGAACCATAGGAAAGCCCGTCTCCTGATTTAGGGGGGCGGGCTTTTGTATGCCCTTTGCACTGGGCTGTCCAATTTATTTAGGTTTACCTCTACAGTTATGAGTGTATGTCAACTTCCCGTCACCCCTCTCCTCCGCGGCGGAAGGGGTTAAGGGGACCCTTTCGATTAGCCGGGCCGGGGGAGAGGTCTCCAAGAAGCGAGTGCAAAACTTGTACTGGCTCAAGCTTGATAAACTGGACAGCCTATTCTGTGATTCGTCTCATAGTTGAGATATATTCACCTTTGGTTTTTTTATTTTGGCTGATTGCAAAATAGAGTAAGTAGTTCAAAAATTTCGTAAGTTCTCTAAGAACGTGTAAAGATCAACCTCCGGATTTTGAATCTACGGGTCCAGCGTTGTGGCTTCTCTGAATAGAATCATTACCGAGGTTAACTTTGGCCTAGTACAAGCCAACAAACTACCTTATCAGCAAGCTTATCAACTGACTGGTTTAAAAGGGTTGACCTATCGAAATTTCATGCAGAAAAACTTTGACGCTAATGCCTGATCGGGGGAGTAAATAAATAAGGAGATAGGTTACTAATACACCAAAATCAACAATTTAGCCCTTCCACCCGCGTGAGGCACCTGGAAGGCCGACGTAGGGGCGGGGCTTGCCCCGACCCGGAGGAAGGGTGCGCAGCACGGAGCGAACAGCGAACCCTGCAAGACGCCGACCCCGGCCTTCCGGCCGGGGACACGCCCCACAAAAAAAGCCGCCCCCGAAACCAGGGTCCCGGGAGCGGCTTTTGCTTGCCGATAATAATGAAGCAATTTAGTTCATCACTACCGCGTCGATGGCGTGGATGACGCCGTTGGAGGCTTCCACGTCCGTCATCACAACGGTGGACATTTTGCCCTGGCCGTCCTTCAGCATCACTTTGCCGTTATTGAGGGTGGCGGTAAGGGTGCCACCGGCAACGGTGGTGATCACGAACTTGCCGTTGTCCTTCTCAATGGCACCGAGAATATCGGCGGCCGTGTACTTACCGGATACCACGTGGTAGGTCAGTACGCCGGAGAGTTTCGACTTGTTTTCGGGCCTTAGCAGCTCGTCTATCGTACCGGCAGGCAGCTTGTTGAAGGCTTCATCCGTGGGGGCGAATACCGTGAAGGGGCCGTTGCCGTCCAGCGTACCGGCCAGATCGGCAGCCTGTACGGCGCGGACCAACGTGGAGAAGTTACCGTTGCTCTGCGCAACACCGACGATAGTGGGCGTGGCGGGGGCTTCTACCACCGGCTCTTCTACCACAACGTCTTCCGTCATGGCATCGTCCTCCATTTCTTCGGTCTTGTCGCCGCAGGAAACGAGGAAGAGCATACCCAGGCAAAGGAAAAGAGAAAACGCATTCTTGTACGTAAACATAAAACGAGTGGTTGGTGAGCCTGTCTAACTACGGTTAACGGGCTTTGTTCAAAAATGCGAAAGTCTTGTTAGCAAGCGTAGAGTAGCATACGCGTATGCTTATACCAAATTACCAACTCCGGGGAGCTTGCCGACGATCACCGCCTACTAAAGTACGGCGCGCGCAGCCCCCCACACCATGCCCCGGTGCGGAATCCCGTCCTCCAAATATTCCTCTCCCACCGGCTCGAAACCGAGCGAGCCGTAAAACTCCTGTAGATGCGACTGCGCCGAAATCTTGATCGGCCCCGCCCCGAACTGCTGCTGCACCCTATCCATACACGCCCGTACCAGCGGGCGGCCCAGGCCGGTGCCGCGAACTTCGGGTGCCGTGATGATGCGGCCGATGGAGTGGTAGTCCGCGTAGGCAACGCCCCGGGGAAGCAAGCGGGCGTATGCGGCCAACTCATTGCCGTCCGTTGCCCGGGCCAGGCAGTGCACGGCCGCCTGGTCACGGCCGTCGGCATCCAGGTACGCACAGTCCTGCTCGACCACGAACACGCGCTGGCGTAGTACCATGATGTCGTAGAGTTGCTGGAGACTGAGGTCGTGGAAGTGGATGAAATGGTAATTCATAGCGCAAACTAATCATTTCTCCGCCCTTACCCGTTCCACCAATTCACGAAAAAAGTAACGAGCGATGCGCGGCATTAAAGGAATGATCTTCGACATGGACGGCACCATGGTCGACAACATGATGGTGCACCACCGCGCCTGGCAGGCCGCCCTGCGCGAAGAGGGCATCGACTGGCCGCTGGAACGGGTTCAACAAGAAGTACACGGGGTCAACGAGGAAATCTTGCTGCGCCTCTTCGGCGAAAAATTTACGGCCGCCGACCGCAAGCGCGTCAGCGGCGGCAAGGAGGCTGCCTACCGCCGGATTTATGCGCCCGAGTTGAAAGCAGTGGACGGGGTGATCGAATTCATCGACCGGGCCGCCGCCCTGCACGTCCCCCTGGCCATTGCCACCGCCGCCCCGGCCGAGAACGCCGATTTTCTGCTGGATGCCCTGGCCCTGCGCGACCGTTTCACGGCCATCGTCAACGCCGGCCACGTGAGCAACGGCAAACCCCACCCCGAAGTAGTGAACCGGGCCGCCGCCGGTCTGGGCCTGGAAGCGGCCGATTGCCTGTTTTTCGAGGATAGCCCCACGGGCGCGGGCGCGGGACAGAATGCCGGTAGCCACGTGCTAATCCTCACTACTACCCACGAGCCGACCGAATTTGCGGGCTACACCACCGTCCGCGGCTTTCTGAAGGATTTCTCCGGCCTGGAAATTCGCCCGCTGGAGGAAGACGGCCGGTTCGGGGTGTGGGACGGGATGGGGGTACGGCTGGTATAAACTACAAAAGGCCACCCCTTACGGGATGGCCTTTGCGGTCTGGACGGGACTTGAACCCGCGACCTCCGGCGTGACAGGCCGGCATTCTAACCAACTGAACTACCAGACCGTAGCTCTAAAGTAGAGGACGCTATTTCCTAGCGCGGTGCAAATATAGGACAGCTTTTCACGCCCTGCAAGCATTTAACCCACGAAGCAGAGAAAAAATTCCCCACTTTTAGCAATGATATTCGGTAAGGCAACGGTTTTCAATCAATTAGCAAAAACTCGCCGCGCAAAAAAATCTTTCTAAAAAATACCAGTGACAAAGCCGCCTACAAAGTACGGGGCGCGCAGCCCCCCTAATCCCGGTCCAGCTCCCGCTTCACCGCATCCAGGCTCCGCTGAATATCACTGTTCTGCGCCCGCATGGTCGCCGGACCCCTTTGTGATTTGCTCGTGCTGGCCATGATCTCGTTGGCCCCCAGGGCCGTATCCTCATGCTTCCGGAAATACTCCTTGTGCTGGTCCAGGATCCGCTCCTGGCCCGAAACGATGCCGCTCAGGCGGGCCAGTTCGGCGGCCTGGCTCTTAATCATCGTCACCAATGCGGCATCCGTCGTGTCGGTGATGGCCCCCTCCAGGTCCTCCTGAATGTCGACGGCATCATCCAGTTCGTCGGCAAAATCCTCGTGGATTTGCCGTAGTTCCTAATCACGCCCCTCTTTCAGGGCCAGGTGTTCCTGATCGCTCATTTCCTTGCCGCCGCAGGCGGCGAGGATTAAGCAGAACGAGAGCAGGGGGAGCAAGTAAATCGTGCGGTTCATAATCGGGGTGTGTTTAAGGGCGTGAAGTAACGCCAAATCATCATAGGTGGAGCCATCAGTCGGGCACTTCCACGAAAAACATGGATAAACGGCCCGCATTTTTCACCGGCAACTCGCCCCGGGCGATGCATTTGAAGCGGGGCGGCAGCAGCTCGCAGACGGCCGCGCTCACGTTCACGCGGCCCACCTCGCCGGCGGTTTCCAGGCGGGCAGCCAGGTTAACGGTATCGCCCCAGATGTCGAAGGCAAATTTGTGCAGGCCCACCACGCCCGCCACCACGGGACCGGTATGGATACCGATGCGGGCGTCGAAGTGTTCGTTCGTTTTCAGGTATTCCTGCATCCGCGCGGCCGCCCGCACGGCCCGCTCGGCGTGGTCGTCGCCCCGGTCGGGGATCCCCGCCACGCAGAGGTAGGCATCGCCGATGGTCTTGATCTTTTCCAGCCGCTCCTCCCGCACAATCACGTCGAAGGCGCGGAAGGCCTCGTCCAGCGCGTCGATCAGTTGCTGCGGGTCCAGGCGGCGGCTCAGTTGGGTGAAGCCCTTGAAATCGGCCATCAGCACGCTCACCGCACCGTAGTGGCGGGCGCGGGCCTTTCCCTCGTCCTTCAGCTCGCGGGCCACGGCCGGCGGCAGAATGTTGAGCAGCAGTTCGTCCGACCGCGCCCGCTCGGTGGCAATCACCTTGTTCTGGTCTTCCAGCCGCCCCTGGTAGCGCCGCCCCTGCCGGAAACGCGAGTACAGCACGCCCGCCAGACCCAGTACGCCCAGGGCCAGCAGGATCAGGAAGTTTCGCTGCAACCGCTGGCTCGGCTGCGCTCCGTCGCTCCATCAGCCGTACCTCCTGCTGGGTCAGCAGCAGGCTGTCCTCCAGAGCCACGATGGAAAACGTCCAGCTCCAGCCGCTGTTGGCGCAGCAACAGCATCTGCGGCACCTGTGTATCGCTCAGGGCCTCGATGGCCTCGGTCTGCGTGTTCAAAATGGCCTGCATCGTTTCACTCTCCACTTCCAACGAGTCCAGGCGGGCGTCGGCGTCACGCCGCCGCCGGGGCAGCGTGCGGCGCGCGGGGCGGGCATCACGCAGGCGCGGCAGTTCCTCCTTGCGGCCGGTCTCGGCACTAATCTGCCCCAGCACCGTCGCCACCTCTTCCTCCGGGCCCAACTGCTGATAGGTCAGTGCCGCCCGCCGCAGGGCCTTAATGCCCGTCACGCGCTCCAGTGCTTCCGCCTGCGGATCGCGCACGTAGGCCAACCCGCGCAACTGATCGGCAGCGGCCTGCAGCAGCGGCAACCGGGGCTTCCTCACCCGCCCGGTAGGCCGCCTCGGCCTGCGCAACAGCCGGCGATAGCGCTTGCTTTCCAGCATCGTCTCCGCCGCCGTCAGCAAGGGCCGGTAATTGGCCG
>CAVPZP010000010.1:0-37125 GCA_963710215.1 Lewinellaceae bacterium
TTTGCCCCCTTACCAAGCTTTCGTGCCCCCCCATGACGTCCACTCCAGCAGGGCCGAATCAATGAGGCCGCGAAGAAGAAGGCGCAAAAATTTAGCCATCCCATTCGGTATTTCCCTCAATCGCAGAACGATTCTTTGAGGTCTTTCCCTCACCTTGAAAGATCATTTTATGGTCCAGAGTAGCAGCGCAGCTCATCCTTGGTTTCCCCCCCGGGTGGCGTGAAATTCGTCTGGGTCCCCTTAACCCCAGCCGCCGCAGAGGGGGGAGAATCGTGGAACTAATCCCGCGGTTTCCCCCCCGGTGGCTAATCGTCTGGTCCCCGTAACCCCAGCCGCCGCAGAGGGGGGAGAATCGTGCAGTTGATCCTTGGTTTCCCCCCCGGCCCCCCGAAGGGGGGAGAATCACACGGTTAACCTTCAATCCTTCCTTCCCTCACTCCTTCATTCCCTCATCCCTCAATCCCTCAATCCTTCATTCCCTCAATCCTTGTTGCCATTCAATCATTCAGTCATTCATTCATTCAATCATTCACCCCCCCCCCAGTTCCTTCTCCGTCCCCACAATCAACTTCCTCGCCTGATCGTACAGGTCGGCCCGCTCGGCGGCCGTGCGGCCGCCGCCCGCGTAGAGGGCGATCTCGCAGCGCTTGAGCAGGTCCACATACCGGTCGGCGGTGGCAAAAGAGACGCCCGTATCCACCAGGCGGCGGTGCACCTCGGTCTTACTCAGTTCCGAGGTCGGAATGCGCAGCTTATCGGCCACGTAGCCCAGCAGGCCCTGGCTGATCTCGGCAAAATAGGCGGGGTCGTTTACATCGGCCTGGTGCGCCCTGGCGCGCTTCAGCCGGTCGGTGGCCATGCGCACGGCGCGTTGGCGGCGCACTTGTTCGGGGTCGCGGCCGGCCAATTGTGCCCGGCGGCGGTCGCGCAGCCAGAGGAAACCGAGGCCGAGAAAAGGTAGCAACACCAGCATCCAGTACAGGCCGCCGCCCAGAAACGACGAGCCGTAGCGGCGCGGATTCAGCGACGCCGCATCGGGGGCCATGCGGGGGCGGTTTTCGGCCCTGGCCAGACTGTCGGCCACGGTCAGTTCATCGTTCACCTGGTCCGTACCCAGATTGGTGCCGGGCCGCACCCGCACCCTGAATTGCAGGCTCTCGGCCTTCACGTAGCGGGCACTGTCCACATTAAAATAAGTGAAGGTGGGCGTTACCGTAAACTGCCCCGGCCGGCGCGGCACCAGCGGAAACTCGAACGACTTGCGGCCGTACACGCCCGTAGGGTCCACCACCCACTCCTCGTCCAGCAGCTTGCCGTCATAGACTTCCCAGTCGGCCGACAGGCCGGGGTCGGGTGCCTGCACGCGCTCCAGGTCGCCCTCGCCGCGCACGGTCAGCAGCAGGGTCAGGGCGTCATCGGTCGTTATCTCGTCGTTGCTCAGGTCGGCCGTAAAGGTGTAGCGGCCCACGGCCCCGCTAAATTCGGGCGGCGCGGGCGCGGGCAGTTCCTTCACGTTCACAAACACCGGCCGGGTCTCGGCGGGTTCCTGCCGGCGGCGGCGGCTGAAAAAAAAGCCGTTGTTAGCCTGGCGTTCCCCTTCCGGTATCCCCAGCATGGCGCGGTAGGGCGTAATTTCCAGCCGCCCGCTGCGCTGCGGAAAAATAACCAGCCGCTTCAGTATTTTTACGTAGTACTGCTTGCCGTCCAGCACCTCCCTATATACTCGCCCGTCGAATTGCCGCACCTCCTGGCTAAAAAACCCGGCATAGTCCGATTCCTGCATCGGGTTGATCGTCTCCACGTCGGTGGTCGTGTACAGCTTATAATCCAGCACAATCTGCTGCCCCACATAGGCCGTGGCGGTGCTCAGGTCGGCCACCAGTTTAATATTCGGTGCCAGCGCGGCCGAGGCCGCATCGGCCTTCAGCACTTCCACCCGCAGCGGGTTGGTCCTGAACGTCCGCCCGTTGGCCCGGATCGTCGCCGGCGGAATGGTCAGTGTCCCCGTCCGTTCGGGTTTCAGCACATAGGTATAGCTCGCCTGGCTGCTCATCGCCCCGTTAATGATGCTCGTCCGCACGCTACTCGCCGGCCCGCTCACCACCTCGGCCCCCTCAATGGCGGGCAGCGCAAACTCCGTCCCCTGCGCATTAGCCAGCGTGAAGGTCACGTTCAGGTAGCTCCCCAGCAGTATCCGCTCGCCGTCGGCCGAGGCGGTAAACGTCACGGCGGCCTCCTGCTGCTGGGCAGTCAGGCGGGGGCAAAACGCCAGTAGTACTATAAGGTGTAATAAAAGGAGCCGGACCGTGGGTTGCATGGGTTGGTTTTGCGGAGAGGGCAAATTTAGGAGTTTTTTACTTTGGGCGTGTCCCTGCCTCGGTCGGCAGGGCCGGTCCCTTCCCGGCGCGCCTGCCGGCTTGGCCCTGCGGGCTGCTCCCTGTCGTTCGCCCCGTCCAGGCACCTCACGCAGACGGTGAGGCCAGTGTTTTCCGGGGCGGGCAGTTGCTAGCTGCCTTCAACTCACCGGTTCAACGCATTCAACCTCGTCTGGTAATGCAGTAAATAACCTCGCCGCAACGGCTCTTGCAAAAACGATCTACCGATCATCTCCGCTACCTCACGCCGTCTGCTCAGAAACGGATGTAGCAGTGTTTCCATCCTGGTCTCCAGAATCCCGATTCGGTTGCCAAATTCCATGAAATCCTGTCGGCCGGGGTGGCCCGTTTTCGTCCGGGCCTCGCTCTGATCGTCCTTTTTGAATAGCCCCCCGTTTAGGGCAAAATCCGTATCCCCCACGTGCAGCCTCGTATTGATCAGATCGTAAGCCGGACTCAACTGATAGTCTCCCCGCTTCGATTCCAGAATGGAAAAGTTTTTCAGGTGGGCATCCCCATTCGAGAACAGATAGTTGAACACGACGAGCCGGAAATATTTCTCTATTTCCACCCGCCAGGCCGGGATAAATTTTCGCACGAGTTTCCCCGCTTCTTCGTAACTGAATTCGTACTTGTAGTCCGCACCGTTTGCGGGCAAACTTTTACCCGCCAGAGAGGCGAAATCCTCTACTCCCCACCTCTTACCTTCTTTGGTTACATCAAATCTTTTGGTAAGATAGGCCGGACTTCCATTTTTGAAGAAAATAAGCGCATTAGCCGCTACGGGAATTTTGTAAACCTGCCGGGCAATCTGCATCGTCAGGTGCTCATTGGCGGGCACCTGGCTCACGTTCGTCAGATCGCGCGGGATCGGTTTCAGTAGGTAGGTCCCTTGCTCCCGGTCGTTCGTTAATCGCAACAAATTTTTCTCCAGCGTGAGGCTCAATTTTTCTTGCACCCCGGAAATAGAGACCCGTTTCCTGTTTTCGATAAACAGCCCGGCAATTTTTTCATCGTCCTGCGGAGAATCGTAGGGAAGAATGTGGCTTACCCTGCGGCCGTTGAACATATTTCTCAAACAGGCCGGGCTGTAAGTCGCATAACCCGGTGCCAGCGTACCGGGGCAAACGATTAGCTCATTCATTTTCATTCGCAATCTTTTTTACCAGCACCGGCCCGATCGTATCGTAACCGGCCGTAGCCAGTAGCAGCCCAAAACTATCCTCTTCCGCAATCTTTAATTGCCGGCATTGCAATTGCTTATTGACTCCCTCACTCAACATATTACAGAAAAACGGGAACAGGTAATCACTCTGGTAACTTCGGTTACCCTTGGGTAAGGTAAGACTGATTGGCGGCATACCATTATCACGGTAGTAATTATCGTCATACTCAAATACGTATTCGTTCCGGCTTTTTTCCGTCAGCTTCCCGGCCAGGGTACCGTTGCGGTAAATGTTCGCTTTTCTCACGGCCCAACGCTTTTCGGCTGCACCACCACTTCCAATCCCAAAACTTCCAGCAAGCGCAGCACTACTCCCAGACCGGGGTTGCTTTTTCCGGCTTCAAATTTATAGATGGTGTTTTTGCTCAAATCAGCCAGTTGCCCCAGCGTGAGTTGGGTAATGCCCAACTCACGTCTGCGCTCCCTGACCAGTTGCCCAATTTCCTGAATGCACATTATGGAGTGATTTTAGGGGTAAATATAGCAATGGCTATTCACATTTTACCGCAAAATCACAGCATCATGAGATTTTGTATCCTATTTGAATACTTTGAAGCAAAAATATTCCAAAATCAGGCGCAAGATCTTACGCCGCCGTATATGGATTAGCAACGCAGGATGAATAAGTGACCTAAGTATTGGGCAAGCAAAAACCTGGTTCAAATGGACCTGATCTCTTTCCAAAAAGAAATGGCCGGATGAGATAAATCCATCAAATACGATGAAGACGATCTGGATGATGACTTGAAAACTTTGGAACAGTTAAAACCTGATACCCAGGCATAGTCGACAATGATCGTCATAGGTGATACATCTGTCCTATCCAATCTTGCTCAGGTTGACCGGCTAATGTTACTCCGCGATCTGTAGGGAGAAGTTGTTGCGGCAAAAATGAGGTAAGCAGTCCAGCCGCCCCGCTAATGACTACCTTTGCCCCCCGCTAAAAAATCCCACCCCGTGCTGTACCTCGCGTTAGAACAAGTCTCCAAATCCTACGGCGAAAAACTGCTCTTCGACCGGCTGGACCTGTCCGTTAACCGGGGCGAGAAAGTAGCTCTGGTGGCCAAAAACGGCACCGGCAAGAGCACCCTGCTCCGCGTGGCCGCCGCAGTGGACCGGCCCGAGGGCATCGGCTCCTCCGTTTATTTGCACCGCGACGCACGCCTCGCCTACCTGCCGCAGGAACCGGAATTCGGACCCGAGCAGACCGTCCTGGAGGCCGTTTTCGAGAGCGACAACCCGCTGGTAACCGCCGTACGCGACTACGAGCGCGCCCTGCTACTGGACCGGCCCAAAGACCTGGCCGACGCCCTCTCCCGCATGGATAACCTGCGGGCCTGGGACGTGGAAGCCCGCATCAAGGAGGTACTATCCAAACTCAATATCGAGGACATCAACCAGCGCATCGGCACCTTGTCCGGCGGGCAGCGCAAGCGGGTAGCCCTGGCCAAACTGATCATCGACGAGCCGGACATCATCATCCTCGATGAGCCGACCAACCACCTCGACCTCGATATGATCGAATGGCTCGAAGAGTGGCTGGCCCGCCAGGCACTCACCCTCCTCATGGTCACCCACGATCGCTACTTCCTGGAGCGGGTTTGTGACAATATCCTGGAACTGGATCAGGGCAAACTCTTCAAGTATTCCGGTAACTACAGCGATTTCCTGGAGAAAAAGGCCACCCGCCACGACATCGAAGCCGTGGAGCAGGACAAGGCCCGCAAACTGGCCAAAAAGGAACTGGCCTGGGTCAGCCGGATGCCAAAGGCACGCAGCACTAAATCCAAGAGCCGCGTGGATGCCTACAATGACCTGAAGGAAAAAGTCGACGGCCAGACCGTCGATCAGGAACTTATCATCGAGATGCAAGGGGCGGCGCATGGGCAAAAAGATCCTCGAGGCTCACAACATCGGCAAGAGCTACGGCGGCCGGAAGATGGTGGAAGCATTCAGCTATAAATTCAAAAACGGCGAACGCGTCGGCATCGTCGGGCCGAACGGCGTAGGCAAATCCACCTTCCTGCATATGCTCACGCAGCAAGTAGCCCCGGATACCGGCAAGGTAGTGGTAGGCGGCAATACCGTTTTCGGCTACTACACCCAGGAAGGGATGCAACTCGACGATGACCAACGCGTCATCGAGGTAGTCCGCGACATCGCCGAGTTCATCCCGCTCGCCAAGGGACAGAAACTGACCGCGCCCGCCCTGCTGGAACGTTTCATGTTCCCCCGGCCGCAGCAACAGGTATACGTCAGCCAACTCTCGGGCGGGGAAAAACGGCGGCTCTACCTGCTCACCGTCCTGATGAAGAACCCCAACTTCCTTATCCTCGATGAGCCGACCAACGACCTGGACATCATGACGCTCAACATCCTGGAAGATTTCCTCCTGGAGTTCCCCGGCTGTATCCTCATCGTCTCGCACGACCGTTTTTTCCTCGACAAACTGGCCGATCACCTCTTCATTTTCGAGGGTGACGGCAAAATCCGGGACTTTAACGGCAATTATTCCGACTACCGGCAGGAACTGAAGGAAAATCCGCCGGTCTCCGTCGCGTCAGCTTCCGCCAATCAGTCCAAGGAACCTAAATCCACCCCGGCAGCGTAGCAGAGCCGCCCATCAGCCAGGAGCAGCGCAAGGCCATCAACCGCGTCGAGAGCCAGACTCAAAAAACTGGAAGCCCGCAAGGTCGAAATCAATCAGCAGTTCACCAAAATGGACGGCCTTACCCCCGACCGCATCGCCGAACTGGGCAAAGAATTATCCGCCGTCAACGACGAGATCGAGGAACGCGAAATGGAATGGATGGAACTGGTCGGGTGAGGGGGTACAAAGAATGAGGATAACTTGAAATAATGACAGAGGAGTTGCACTCCGACGGTGTTACAGGAATCACCCCCGGCTTTTCGACCGATCAGCTGTCGACCACCCAATAATCAATCTCAACGTTGCCTCCTCATTCCTTTGTCAACTCATACTCCCCCCCACCCTGCCGCAGGATCAGTTTTCCGTCGGCCGGAACGAATTCGATCTTGATCCCCGCCTGGATCGAACCGGAACAGGTGCGTACCGTAAGCCTCCAGCGGAAAAGCCGACTGGCCGGTGGCCTGGGCCAGTAATAGGCCGTCGTCCCGGCGAATCGTGATTTTCAGTGGAAAAGTCGGCGTGGAGTAGGTGCCCACGTACCGGTCCAGTTCTTCGGGGGCAACTTCGATGGCTGCGGTAAACTCCGGTATTTCGAATTCCAGCCCGTAATAGTTGCTCAGCGCACTGATCATGATATCATTGATGCCATACTTTATGCCGTTACCCACGTAGGCAATTGCCATTTTCTCCTCCGGGAAATAGCCCGCCATCGACTGAAAACCGTCGATACCGCCGTTGTGCCCGTAGGCTCTTTTCTCGCTAAAGGGGACCTGAAACAGCCCCATGCCGTAGTCATCCTTGAGGGTAGTCATCGCCTCCAGCGATTCTTCTTTGAGTAGTTTTCCGGTAAACAGGCAGCTAAAAAACTGCGTCAGTTCGCCGGGCGTGGAAACCACGGAACCCGCGCCGGCCGGGATCGACATATCGGTCTCCGTAGCTATCTCCTGACCGTTCGCCGACTGGTAAGACAGGGCCTCGTTTGCGGACACATCGATCTTTCCACCGTAATCGGTTCGTTTCAGGGCACACGGTTTACAGATACGCTCCTGTAGTAGGGTCGCGTAATCCTTACCGGCGGCTTTTTCCGCGATGTACGTAAGCAGCACGTAATTAGAGTTGGAGTAATCGGCTGTCGAGTCGGGCGGAAAAATACTTCCGCCGGCTACGATAATGTCCACCAGTTCTGCCCTGGTTTTCGGCTGCTCCATATACTCCACGTAATTCGCGGCGTCGGTAAAGTTGAAAATACCGCTCCGGTGCCGCAGCAACTGCTCCACCGTAATTAGTTGTGCATTCGGCACCTGTGGAAAATACTCACTCAATTTGGTATTTAGGCTAAGCTCGCCCGTTTCCACCAATTGCAGAACCAGCGTGGCGGTAAATGTTTTAGAAATGCTTCCAATCCGGTACTTGGTGTCTTTATCGGCGGTCTTTTCTGCGGCCACGTCCGCGTAGCCGATGCTGCGCTGGTAGACCTGCTCGCCATTCTGCATGATGGCGATACTGCCCATCGCCTGCTTCTCGGCGTCCAGTAGATCGAAGAAAGCATCCATATTGGCTTGGTCGAAAGCCTGCGCACTTACACCGGCGGCGGAGATGAGCGAACAGACGAGGAGGTAAAGATATGGTCTCATGGTTCGTGTTTTTACTTACTACGCATTGGTTAATTCGCTCAAAACTAGGTGGTAACCATCAGATCGGATGAGGCTTTCGACTAACGCATGAATATTTTCGATCAGAGCGGGTGAGTCGGCTCCATCACATCATACCAGGGTAAAAACCGAAGCCGTGTACGCCGCCCTACCGTTTCCCCCCCCCTTGGAAACTGCGGTCGATCACCCCGCCCAACCCCTCCGAAAAGCAGTCTACGATTCACTGCGTGAGGTGCCTGGACGGTGTCCGCAGGCAGGGGCAGGGCAAAGCCCTGCCCCTGACAAGGCAGCCCGCAGGGCCAAGGCGATAGCCGCGCCGGGAAGGGACCGACGGCGGCCGCGACAGCGGACGGCGGCACGCCCGCAGAACCGCCCACAAACTTAGCCTTAGAGCGTGTCTAGATTTTCACTTCCTGATAACCAGGCATTTGAGAACCTGGCGTCATAAAAACTGACTTACATAAACCGCCATGCGCGCACCACGAAGTAGCCGCAAGGCGAATTTTTTATCTAGCTAGAACCTCGAAATCATTGATTCTCAGTTCTTAAAAATTTTAAGACACGCTCTTAACACCGCAACCGGCGAGCGGCAAAACAACTGAGGGCGAAAGAAAGTAACCGATGGTTTGGATAGGTCGGGGCGGCGTTTTATCTTTGCGGTCCTTTAAGAAACACGGCAACGGTCCTTTGGTGGATCGATAAATAGTATAGCGATGAAAAGAACGTTCCAACCCTCGAAGCGCAAGCGCGCGAACAAGCACGGATTCCGGGAGCGGATGAGTTCAAAATCCGGTCGTAAGGTACTGGCACGCCGCCGCGCCAAGGGTCGTCACAAGCTGACGGTATCCGATCAGGTTTACAAGAAGTAGTCAGTGCCCAACCTGGGCTGACCTGACGCGTATAAAAGCGGACATTCCCCGGGGATGTCCGCTTTTTTTCGTGCGAATTAGTACCTTGCAGACGAATTGGCCGCCCGCGGGCGGCCGGTTGCGAGTATCCCGGAACAATCCGATCCCATGAAACGCATTCCAACTGACGGCCGCCGGCCGTCTTTCCCTTGCGCGTACCGCGCATTTTCCGGCCGCCCGCGACCACGCCGCGCCCGGCCCGAACCGGTAACCACCATCGATTAGACCGCCGCCGTTGTACCACCGCCGCCCGCTACGCGGGGCGGCCGGTAACCGATTTTTTCTGCCTTCCCATTTACAATCCCACAAAACTTTACGGTAAATGAATCACCGCTACCGTCGTCAGGGGAGTATCCTTTTGGTACTCTCGTTCGCCCTTCTTCCCTTCCTGCTTGGCGCCGCCAACGGAGCACCGGCCCCCATGTTCATCGACCCCGTGCCGGGTGACGTGACCATCGACTGCTTCGCGGACCTGCCGCCGAAAGTCAACCTGCGCTCCGTGAATATGGCCGGTGACACGAGCATCAACGTGCCCGTGGATTCGATCGTGCCGATGAGCGACATTCTCTGCGAGGGCGGCACCGTTTTCCGCATCTGGACGGCAACGGGCGATGGGCAAACGCTGCGGGCGATCCAGGAAATCACCGTGCAGGCCGCCACCGAGGGTCCGACGATCAACGCGCCGCTGGCCAATATCACCGTCGATTGCCGAATTGCCACGGCCCAGCCGAGTAATGCGGATTACTACCAAAACTGGTTGCAGGCCCGCCGCCTGTCGGTGGCACTCGGCACCTCGGCCGGTTGTGCACCCATTGTTTCGAGCACGGATAATGCGCCGCCCGATATCAACGGTTTTGACTGCAACGATGCCCTGACAATCACCTTTACGGTAACGGACGACTGCGGGTTCATGACCCAACGAATGGTCACTTACAGCGTGTTCGACGGCACGCCGCCCCAGTTCGTCAACCCGCCGCAGAATACGGTGATTGCCTGCGATGCGCCCATCCCCGCAGCGGTGGACCCACAGGTGGTGGACTGTACGCGGCAACTAACCCGCACCTTTACGGAAACCAGCAACCAGCCGACGAACGCCGTGGGCTGTGCTTCCATCGAATACCAAATCACGCGCACCTGGACCTATACCGACAGTTGCAACTTGTCCAGCACCCTGGTGCAGACGATCAGTATCGAGGACAACCAGGCCCCGACTTTTTCGGTGCCGCCTTTTCGGATGATCGACTGCACCCAGGACCCGCAGAACCTGGCGATTACCCTGGAGCCGAGTAACCTGATGGACAACTGCACGGCGGTGGCGGACCTGAACGTGAGTTACACCGACATGATCGTCGGCAACTCGGACTGCGCGCAGAGCTACATGATCCGCCGCACCTGGGCTGTGCGGGATTTGTGTGACAACACCAGCGTACAGATTCAGCAGATCAACGTGTTCGACAACCAGGCCCCGAACGGCTTCGGCCCCGGCCCGATCACGGTAGAATGCCAGGATGCCGACGAGCCGAGCATTACCGGTACCCCCACCGACCTGACGGACAACTGCGATGCGACGGTGGGCATGGATTTTACGGACGTGATCCAGCCCGGTTCCTGCGCGAATAACTACGTGATCCAGCGGACGTGGCGGATTTTCGACGACTGCAACAACAGCCGCACCTTTCCCCAGACGATCACCGTAATCGACACGACGGCACCGGTATTCAGCACCCCGCCGAGTAACCTGATCCTGACCTGCGAGAACGAACTGGACCAGTTCGTGGCCTACAACAACTGGATCACCAGTCTGGGCGGTGCCGTGGCGACGGACAACTGCACGCCGGGCAATGCGATCGTTTACAACTTTTACGTGAGCGGCACGACGGACGAGCCGACCTTTCCCGACCTGATCTGTACCATGAATGGTTACATCCGCGCCTTGGACGTGGACGTGGTGGCCGAAGACGAGTGCGGCAACCAGACCGTGGCCACCATGATCTACCGCCAGGGAGACCCCAATGCGCCCGACCTGTTCGACTGCCCGGCCAACCGCACCGTTGGCACGGATGAAGGCACCTGCGACTACAACGCCGCCCTGCCGCCGCCCCGGATCCGCGACCGCTGCGTGACCGGCCTGACGCTGCTGCACGTGACCCGCGATACGCTGCCGATCACCAGCCAGGCGGCCCCCGGCGAGGAGGGCAGTACGCCCGTGGATGAAATCCTGTTCAACTTCCCGATCAACGTGGAATTGCCCGCCATTGCGTTCAACATTACCCGCCTGACCATCCGGTTAGACAACGTGGATGCCGAGGGCCCCGACGAGTTTTTCCGCATTTTCGGGGAAGACGGTGCCCTGCTGGGAACCACCGCCCCGGCCGATACACAGTGCGGCACCTCGATCACGGTGATCGACACGGCACTGACGCGCCTCCAGTTCGACCAGTATGCCGTGGACGGGATGATCAAAATCCGCCTGGTACCCAACGTGCCGGCCGGACAGTCGGGGGCCTTCGCGGTCAACGCCCTCTGCGCCGGCGGCAGTACCGCCATCGGCGAACTGCGGACGCCGATCCGGCGGAGTTCACCCATCTTTTACGACATCGGGATCGACAACCGGCCCCGCGTGGCGGTCAGCCCGATCGATACCTTCCGTACGACCCTGGAGCAGGGTTTCCACCTCATTACCTACTACGCGACCGATTGTAACGGTAATGTAGACAGTTGCAGCCACACCATCACGGTAGAAGACCGCGAACCGCCGCAGGTGGTTTGCCCACCCAGCGTAAGCGTGGTAGCGGCGGCGGATAGCTGCTCGGCGCGTATCCGCGTGCCCCTGCCCGTGGCGGCTACGGACAACTGCGGCCTGGCGATGGAAACCAGCGTCACCCTGCCCGCCGACACGGCCGGTGCGCTGCTGACCTTTGCCCTGGACCCCAACCTGAACCGCTACCAGGCCCAGAACAAGGACATTGTGTTCCCCGGTCTGCCGGCCAACGCTTTCGGAACCGTGACCATTCGGGCGGATTTCCGGGGGGACTTCGCGACCAGCCAGGCCACTTTCGACCTGCTGCTGAACGGCGACAATGCCCTGAGCGCGAGCAGCGTGGGCGACGCCACCTGCACGGCCCCCGGCACCTATGTCCGTACCATCCCCGCCACGACCTTCAACGCACTGGCGCAGACCAACAACTTCACGGTCACCTTCCGCCCGCGGGCGATCACCGTTCCGCCGGGAACGCCGGGCGACGGGATCAACCCCTGCACGCCGGTTACCACCAACGGCGGTAATGACGGCAGCAGCTATGTGTTCATCACCATCACTTACAACACCCTGCAACCTTCCTACTTTGCCGGCGGGGCCACCACGGTGCCGCTGACCACCCCCGGAACCCAGGCCGGTCAGCCCGATCTGGAATTTGCCGTCGGGATCACCGATTTTTCCTACACCCTCACCGATCTGGCGGGTAATGCCGATACCTGTAACCTGATCGTGGAGGTGCGCGATACCACGTTGCCCACCGTGCTGGTGCAGCCCACCACCGTCTTCATCGACCCCAGCGGCCTGCTGTCGCAGACCATCGACCCCTCGGTCATCGACGCGGGTAGCACGGACAACTGTACGATCGACACCACTTTTCTGACTCCCGCTACCTTTAACTGCAGCCAGTTCAACACCACGCAGCCCGTCACCCTGACGGTGCGCGACGTGAACGGCAACGAAAGTACGGCCGGCACTTTTGTCTCCGTGCAGCCCCTGCAACCGCAGCCCACGGCCAATTCCGGCCTGTGCGGCGGAGACACGCTCTTCCTGTTTGCCAACCCGCCCACGCCCACCGTGCCCGGTCAGGTGGTCTACACCTTCCGCTGGTTCGGACCCAACGGCAACCTTATCAGTACGGTGGAAAACCCCGTCATCCCCGGCATCAGCGAGGCGAACGAAGGTGCCTACCGCGTGGAAATCCTGGGTCTTACCGGCTGCATGGCGGAAAATACCGTGAACGTCACCATTCAGGACCTGCCCATCTCCCCGCAGCTCAGTGCGCCGATGGCGGTTTGTACGGGCACGCCCATCCCGCTGACCTCCACGTCCAACTTTGCCGGCACGGTAGTCTACCAGTGGTACGAGGGCGTGGCCCCCACCGGAACGCTGCTCGCCTCCACCGCCCAGGCGGAATATATGGTGCCCCCGCCCCACGGCAATGCCGGTCGGCGGTTTTACCTGCGGGTGCTGGTGAACGGCTGCGAGAGCACCGCTTCGCAGGGCTTGACGGTTACCACCACGGTCCAGCCCACCGCCGCTACCGTGGCCAATACACTCTCCGGTTGTGAGGGGACCAGCCTGGTGCTGGCTGCGCAGACCGTGCCGGGAGCCAACATTGCCTACCAGTGGACCGGACCGAACAACTACACCAGCAACAACCAGTTTGCGGAACTGGGGCCGCTGCAAAACTTCAGTTCCGGTTTCTACTACCTGCGCGTGGTCAGCGGCGGCGGCTGCTTCTCCGCCCCCGATTCGGTGCTGGTCAACGTACTGCCCGCCCCCGCCCAGCCGCAACTGAGCAACGACGGCCCGGTTTGCCTGGGTTCTCCGCTCACCCTGACCTCCTCGGCCACGGGCGGCAGTTCTTATACCTTCATCGCCCCCTCGGGTGAAGAAACGGTGCGCATGGTACCCAACCTGACCATCCCGACGGCCACCGCCGCTACGGCCGGCACCTGGCGGCTGTTCACCACCGTCAACGGTTGTGTCTCGCCCACCAGCATGCCCACGCAGGTGGTGGTCAACCAACTGCCGACGGCCGACGCCGTTTCCGCGCCCAACCCCATCTGCGAAGGCAATGACCTGATCCTCCAGGGCAGCAGCAACACGGCCGGCAGCCAGTACGCCTGGTCGGGACCGAACGGCTTTACCAGCAACCAGGTATCGCCCATTATCCCCAACGTGACGGCCGCCGCCGGAGGCAACTATACCCTCCAGGTCACTTCCCCCAGCGGTTGTACCACCTCCCGCACGCTGGCGGTAAACGTACGCCCCGGCCTGCGGGTGCTGGGCATCAATAGCAATGCCCCCAGCTGCCTGAACGGCGGCGAAACGGTGGCCCTGACTGCCACGGTATTCCCGCTGGATAGCACGGATACCTACACCTACCAGTGGACCGGGCCGAGCGGCATGAGCAGCCAGGATAGTTTCATGATCCCCAACGTGACCCAGGCCGCCATCGGCAACTATACGGTAGTGGCTACCAACCCCGAGGGCTGTACCTCGCCGCCCCGTACCTTCACGCTCGACCTGAATTTCGCCCCCGCCCGACCCACCATGCCGGCCACCCTGAGCGGAGCGACCAATTTCTGTACGGGTGATTCTTTCACCCTGACCACCAACGATTACGGGGCCGGCGTGACCTATTTCTGGGAGCTGCCCGGCGGTAGCGTAATCAATACCACCGAACCCATGGTTGCACTCACCGGCTTTGCACCCGGCGGCAGCGGCACCTACCGGGTGCGGGTGGTCCGTCAGGGCTGTTCTTCACCCTTCAGCCTGCCGCGCAACCTGACGGTGAATACCTTTCCCGTCATCACGGCTACCAGTAACACGCCCATCTGCGCGGGCGGTGTCATTCAGTTGCAGGCCACCAACCTGCCGGGTGCTACCTACGTGTGGCAGGGGCCGAACGGCTTCAGTTCCAGCCTGCCCAACCCGACCATCAACACGGCCGATGCCGCCCTGCACAACGGCACTTACCGGGTGGTGGCCCGCAACAATGGTTGCTCCTCCGATACCATGCTGGTGGAGGTGGTGGTCAATCCCCGCCCCACGGCACCCGTTGGCAATATTGCCGGACCGATCTGCCTGGATCAGCCGGGTGCCCTCATCAACCTGAGCGTGGTCTCCAACTCGGCTACGCCCGGGGCCGCCTACCAGTGGTTTGCCGCCGACGGGGTAACGCCCGTCAGCCCGCTCACGCCCAGCCTGGAGTTCGGCCTCACCGATTTCACGCTCTTCGGCCAGTCGGGTAACTACAACTTTTTCGTGCGGGCCGATCTTAACGGCTGTACCAGCCCGCTCTCGGGCGCGGCTTCGGTGCGGCTCGACCGGATTCCGGCCGATGTGGCTACTATCGGTCCCGATACCACCGTCTGTGCGGGTGTATTCGTGCTCATCGCGCAGCAACCCGGCACGGCCGCCGGCCGCTGGACCCGGGTGGGCGGCGATTCCGCCGCCTTCATCACGGCCCCCCAGTCGTCTACCACGGCCATCACCGGCATGACGGTGGCCGGCGGCCCCTACACCTTCCGCTGGTCGCTGTCGAACGGCAGTTGCCAGAACTATTCCACCGACGAGATCACGGTCACCGTGACGGCCGCCGAGACCGCCCAGGCGGGGGAAAACATCCTCGTCTGTGCCAATACGGCGGTACAACTCGCTGCCGTTGCGCCCACCGGCACCGGTAGCTCGGGACAGTGGACCCAGCCGCTGGCGCAGGAAATACTGGGCGTGGTAATTGCCAACCCCGACGATCCGCAGACGGCCGTCACCGGCCTGCAGCCCGACAACGTTTACTCGTTCAACTGGACGGTCAGCAGCCTGTGCGGCAACTCCACCGACGTGGTGCTGGTCAACATCAGCGACCCCGCCCCCGACGCCGGACCCGACGTGATCGCCTGCGACTTGTCCGCTGCGGCCACCGTCACGGCCGCCGCACCCAGTGTGGGCAGTATTGGCCGCTGGTCCAGCCCGGACGCGGCCGTGGTTATTGCCAACCCGGCCAACCGCAGCACACAGGTCAGCAACCTGGCCGTGGGCGAAAACCTGCTCGTCTGGACGGTCGACCAGGGCCTCTGCGGGCCGGGCGCTCGCGATACCACCGTCGTTCTCTACAAAGAGCCGCCCCTGGCGGTGGCCGATGTGGTCCTGGTACCCTTCGGAGCAACGACCTCCTTTGACCCCACCGTCAACGACGAGGTACCTCCCGGCTCCACGGTCAACTTCCCGACGGTGCCCAGCCGGGGCCGGGTGGAGGCGGACGGTCAGGGCGGCTTCCAGTTCGTACCCCCGGCCAATTTCGTGGGCACGATCTCGGTCTTCTACGAGCTACAGAGCGCGGGTTGCACCACGGTCAATGCGCTGATCGACTTCCAGGTCGGCCAGTCGGCTCAGTGTACGCCGCCCAATATTTTTACGCCCAATAATGACGACGTCAACGATGCCTTCGTGATCCCCTGCTTGTTGGATGAGGGCCGGTTCCCGCAGAGCCAGGTCCGCATCTTCAACCAGTGGGGCGACGAGGTCTACGTTTCCGGCATCCCCTACGATAACGATTGGCGGGGCACCTACGATGGCGAGGAATTACCGGCCGGCACCTACTTCTACGTCGTCGATCCGGGCGACGGGTCGGTACCGCTGGAGGGCTACGTGCTCATTCAGCGCTAAGTGGGCGGTTGCGGTTTTTGGAAGGGCGGTTGGGCGTGTCCGTGCGGCTTTGGGCCGCACGGCCGGTCCCTTCCAGGCTCGCAGGTCTGCTCGGCCCCTCCGCTACGCTCCGGGTCGCGGCCGCAGCGGCCGCCCTTCCAGGCACCTCACGCAAATGGGTAAATGGGGGGCGGGCGGTTTTGCGAGTTCGGCTTTTCGGCTTTCTACCAAATGATCGAGGAGTTGCATTCCGACGAGGTGCGATGCCCCGATCATGTGCCACGAGTACAGCGGAGTTCAACTCCTCCACCATTTACCAAACAATTAGATTAGCCGACGCCCGGTATCTTTTACTCTGCCTCCAAAAATTTTCTCTTCAACCGGTACCCGAAACTTTTACCCTTTTCTCAATCCCACTAACATGCAGCATTTTACCTCACTCCTTTTTTCGGTTCTGCTCCTGGGCATTTTCGCCCCCCGCCTGGCGGCGCAGCAGGAAGCTCAGTTTACCCAATTCATGGAACACAAGCTGGGCTACAACCCCGCTTTTGCCGGTGCGGTGGAGACGGGTACGTTCACGGCCATTTACCGGCAGCAGTGGCTGGGTTTCGACGATGCGCCCTCCTCGCAGTTGATCACCTTTAATACCCGCCTCACGGGCAACGGCATCGGTCTGGGCGGCCAGATCAGCCGATCCACGCTGGGCCTGAGCGAGTTTTATACCGCCGAGGCCGATTATGCCTACCGCATCAATGTGGGCACGGGCGGCACGCTCGGCATCGGTATTTCCACCTCGGTGCGCCTGCTGCGCGTCGATTTCACGGAGGCGGCCCCCGTCCAGACGGGTGACGAGTCGATCCCGGCGGGTATTCAGAGCAAATACGTACCCAACTTCGGGGCGGGCCTCTACTACGACAGCCCCCGTTTCTACCTCGGTATCAGTGCCCCCCGCCTGGTGGAAAACAGCATCGACCTGAGCGAGGAAACCACCATCATTTCCCGCGAGGCCCGGCATATGTACGCCATGGCCGGTATTCGGGTAAAGGCGAGCGATAAGCTAAGGGTCATCCCCCAGGTCCTGCTCAAGTACGTCAAGGGTGCCCCCTTCGATGCCGACGCCAACGTCACCGCCTGGTGGGACGATTCGTTCTACGGCGGTCTTTCCTACCGCCTCGGCGGTTCCAAATCCAGCGGTATCGGGGAGAGCGTGAGTTTATTGTTCGGCACCAACCTCGGCGATAACCTCCGTGCCGGTTTCTCCTATGATCTCACCCTGAGCGAAATCAAGGATTACCAGAGCGGTAGCGTGGAGGTGCTGTTGCAGTACGCCATCGGCGGCCGCTCGGGCGGCGAGGCGATTGTAAGTCCGCGGGATTTTTAAGGGAGGGGGAGCGCAAAAAAGAGGCGGCCGCGCGGGAGAAGTCCGCGCCGGAAAGCGGTATGTATGCGGAGTATCACCACCGCGATCACCTGGGCAACGTCCGCGTGGCATTTGCGGATCGGAACGGGGATAATTTGATCGAGCTGGTGGGCGTGGGGGAGGAGATCACGCAGGAGGCGGATTATTATCCGTTCGGGCTGCGGCAACAGGGGGCGGGGTTGTTTGCGCCGGGGCGGGAGCCGGAGAATCGGTATTTGTATAATGGGATCGAACACGTGAAAGAGGTGGGGCTGGATTTGGCGGCGTTTCGGAGTTATGATGCGGCGATTGGGCGGTGGGTGCAGGTGGATCCGTTGGCGGAATCATTTCCAAATATTAACTCTTATCGCTTCGGATTTAATAATCCCATTAGTTGGGATGATCCGTCCGGTTTGCTCGAGAGCGGAGGCGATGACCCCGAACGTCGTGATATTCAGTATAATGGTGCCGGTATGCCTACCAGCGTCAGGTTAGGGTATAATGATAGTGGGTTGTCTAATTTTTCTTTCAATCAGATTGGAACTGGGTCCCATTATGGTTCTGGTAGCCCATCAAGTACTAGCAGTAGCGGTTGCCCCAATTGCCCTCAAGTAGATTTACCGATGGCAACGGTAACAAGTCAAGCACCAGCTGACTATTGGAGAGTAAACGGAAGTTTAATGTCTGAGGAGCAGATGTTCATGACTGCTCGCCATAATGATGGAATGGCAGCGCGGCTATTACGCGAAGAATTTGGAACGGCAACGGCTATCAAATTCATGCAGTTTGATATAAATGGTGCGATATTCGATTTTTCTAATAATTATGTAAATCCACTTCTTACGAGTTTTGGACCAATGCCGACGTTGGCAATTGCAAAGTTTAGCGGACTTGCACTTGCTGGCACTGGATTAGCAAGAATCCCAAAAACTTGGATAGGAATGAGAGTTGGGTTTGGTGGATCAAGAACAACTCTTGGCTATACTGCGGCTATTTACAAGTATCGTCAATTTAGTGGTTTAGGAAATCAACTTGGATCAAAAGTTGGGTGGACACCCTTCGGTAGAGCCAATCAAGCAGCAACCTATTACGGTAGATGGTCCGCAACAGGAGCAATTGGGGTTGGGGGTACAGTTTCTGGTGCCGCCTTCTAAGTAGTGGCACGTATCTTTCCTGACATTAGCACAAAGTACTATTTCGCCGTAATATCAGCGATTTGACTTTCAAATATGTCAAATAATTTATGTATGATTACTTATGATTACTTATCTCGACAATTAGTACATCAATGGATACACAAGATCGACTCACAAATTTTTTTTCAAGAATTGGCTATGAAGTCAACGAGCAAACAGTTTTATTTGATGATTTAAAATTAACTGGACTTGATGCAGATATGTTTCTAGAAGCCTTTGTAAATGAGTTTAATATCGATATGCAGAATTTTAATTATTCTGATTACTTCGATAGCGTGCCTTTACTGCCGTTTGGGCAGTACTTCAAGAAACTTTTCACGTCAAAAGAGAATGTAAAGCTATCACTAAAGGATCTTGCTAATATCGTCGATAGTGGGAAGTGGTTAGTCTCCCACCCAGTGAGTAGCTGACCCGCAGGTGCCTTAGCACTTGTCGAGTAGCGGAAATTGGGTGGGTGCTTCTGTTCGGCCCCTAGGTCTGCAGATTTTATTTGTGGCGTTGCCATAGGGAGCAAAACGGGCCTTCAGCTTTGCTGATGGCCAGTTATACGTGCGCAACATTACCTACGACGCGGTGGGTAATATCCAGTCGCTCGACCGACGGGGGACGTTGGGGTGCGGTGATGGTTTTAAGAAGGGGCTGATTGACCGACTGAGCTATAATTACCAGCCGCTGAATCCGATCCAGTGGGCGCAGAGCGAGGGGGAGCCGCAGGACATCAACCGCCTGAACCGGGTTATTGACGGAGCGAGTGTGGAGGGGTTGAAAGAGCAGGGTTTTGACCAGAATGGGGCCTTCCTGCTTGCTACCTACACTTACGATGCCGCCGGCAGGCTGAGTTGTTCGTGAAGAAAGAAATTTAAACAATTAATAAAACTCGCCTTTATCGTTGTGCCGGTAATAGAAATCAGCACTTTCGGGCAATCTCCCGTTTCTGCCGGTAAAAATTAGCTGGACTTTCATGAAAACCCTCCTCCTTCAGGCTAGTTCCCGCTCCGGGGGCAATACCCACCAGATAGTTACATTGCTACAAGAGCATCTGCAGGCCGACCTGATCGACCTGTGGGGTAAAAATATCGGCCCCTACGACTACGAGCACCGTAATTCCGGCGATGATTTTCTGCCCACCATGCGGCGGGTGGTGGAGTATGACCGCATTATTTTCGTCACTCCCGTCTACTGGTACAGCATGAGTGCTACCCTGAAACTCTTTTTCGACCGCCTGACCGACTGCCTGAAAGTTGAGAAGGACCTGGGCCGCCGCCTGCGCGGCAAGACGATGGCCGCCGTCGCCTGCGGCTCGGACGACGTGGTGACGGAGGGTTTCTTCGTCCCGTTTCTGAATACGGCGGGTTATCTGGGAATGACCTATGCGGGTAATCTGCACACATGGGTGGTGGAAGGAGAAGAGGTGCCGGAAGAGGTGAAATTGCGGGTGGAGAAATTTTGCTTTAATTACCACGCTTTCAGATAGCCTCAGAGCCAATAAATAGCTCCGGCCGATCACTGCGTGAGGTGCCTGGACGGGCCGACGCAGGGCCGGGGCTTGCCCCGGCCCGGAGGAAGGAGTGCGCAGCACCGAGCGAACAGCGAGCCGGAAAGGGACCGACCCCGCCGGCAGGCGGGGGCACGCCCCGAGAAGAACTGGCTACACCAGCTCCCCGAACAGGTCGTACTCCGAACTGTCAACGATGCGGGCCAGGACGAAATCGCCGAGGCGGAGGTAGTGGTCTCCGGCGGGGATGAGGACCTCGTTGTCTACTTCCGGCGAGTCGTGCTCGGAGCGGCCGACGTAGTATTCGCCCTCCTTGCGGTCGATGAGGATGCGGAGGGTTTTGCCCACGCGGGCGGCATTCAGTTCGGCACTGATCTCGCGCTGGAGGTCCATGAGGCGGTTGGCGCGGTCGGCCTTCACGTCGGCGGGCACGTCATCGGGCAGGTCGTGGGCGGAGGTGTCTTCCTCGTGGGAATACTGGAAAACGCCCAGCCGTTCGAAGCGCATTTCGCGCACAAAATCGCACATTTCCTCGAATTCGGCCTCCGTCTCGCCGGGGAAACCGACGAGCATGGTGGTGCGGATGGCGATGCCGGGCACCACCGCGCGGGCGTGCCGGATCAGGTCGGTCGTTTCGGCGCGGGTCACCTGGCGGCGCATGCGGTGCAGCACGCCGTCGGCCCCGTGCTGGAGGGGGATGTCGAGGTAGTTGCAAACCTGCGGCAGGGCCGCCATGGCGTCGAACACCTCGCGCGGAAATTTGCTGGGGTAGGCGTAGTGCAGCCTGATCCACTCGATGCCGGGCACGGCGGCCAAGGCTTCGAGTAGCTCGTTGAGGGCGCGTTTTTTGTAGAGATCGAGGCCGTAATAGGTGAGTTCCTGCGCGATGAGCATCAGTTCCTTCACGCCGTTGTTGGCCATGTGGCCGGCCTGTTTGACGAGCTGCTCGATGGGGCGCGAGACGTGCTTGCCGCGCATGAGGGGGATGGCGCAGAACGAGCAGGTGCGGTTGCAGCCCTCGCTGATCTTCAGGTAGGCGTAGTGTTGGGGCGTGGTGATGTCGCGCTCGCCGATGAGGTCGTGGCGGTAGTCGGCATTGAGTTTTTCCAGCAGGCCGGGCAGTTCCACGGTGCCGAAGTAGGCGTCTACCTCGGGGATCTCCTTTTCCAGGTCGTCCTTGTAGCGTTGCGAGAGGCAGCCGGTGACGTAGAGTTTGTCCAGTTCGCCCCGCTTTTTGACCTCAGCGTAACGCAGGATGGTGTTGACCGATTCTTCCTTGGCCAGGTCGATAAAACCGCAGGTGTTGACGATCACGATGTTCGCGTCGGGGTCGTTGCTGTCGTGGACGGTTTGAAAGTCGTTGGCCCGCAACTGGGTGATGAGTTCCTCGCTGTCCACCAGGTTTTTGGAGCAGCCGAGGGTCACGACGTTGACTTTATCGGTACGGAGCGTTTTGGTCTTCATGGTAGCAGGGGATAAACGGGGCGCAAAGGTAAGAAGATATGGGGGGATGCGGAAGCGGAGCGTTGACGATGGCTTGCGGGTACTTTACCGACTAACGAGCAGGCGGGCTAAATGCCCGACGAGTGAGGGGGAACGGCGGGAATAAAATTCCTCCGCCACCCTGTTTCTTTTCTGCATCAGTACATTATAGGAGTGGCAGCCGCGCGGCGGCTCCGCCGATTACGTCCTGAAATAGATTACTTAAACTCCTTATTACATGCGTTACGCCTACTTCCTCGCCCTGGCCCTTTTTCTCGTCGCCTGCGGCGCCGACCGCTCCGATGTCAATCTGAACGATTCGGCTGCCGCCGACCCCGAAGCCGCCGCGATACCCACCGTAAACCCGCCGCTGGCCGGGCTGGATATTCCGTTCCAGACTTTTATCGTCGGTGAGGCCGCCACGACGATCAAACTGGACAACGGCGGTAGCATCGTCATCCCCGAGCGGGCCTTCGTGTACGGCGACGGCACCCCTTCGGTAGGCGAGGTGAAGATCAATTACCGCGAGTTTCGCACCCCCGCCGAAGTGATCCTGAGCGGTATTCCAATGAGTGCCCTGAACGCCGAGGGCAAGCCCGAAAATTTCCAGTCCGCCGGTATGTTCGAGATCCGCGCCCGGGATGCGGCGGGCACCGAGTTGCAATTGGCCGATACCAGGCAGATCGACGTTAATATGTACAGCAACGTGCCCGGTGCCTACGATACCTGGTTCCTGGACGAGGCCGCCAACCGCTGGGAGCGCACCGGTTCGGGCAACCAATTGACGCCCCTGCCTCAATCGGTTTCCTCCACGACCGACGCCGCCGCCCCGGTGCCCCCGGCCAAACGCAACAACAGCCGCCCCGCCATCAACTTCCCCGTGGATTACACCGATTTCCCCGAGTTGGCGGACTATGTGGACGTCGTCTGGGAATACGCCGGTACCCCGGGCAGCAAGACCGACCCCGATAAGAACGAGTGGATTTTCCGGACCGACTGGACGGACGTGAAACTGCAGCCGGGCACGCAGGCCGGCACCTATCAACTGGTACTCCGTCAGCAGGGCCACGACCGCAAGACTTTCACCACGCCCGTACGCGCCATCCCGTCCGAAGAGGATTACGCCACGGCAATGGCCGCCTTCGAGGAACAAAACCGGACCTACCAGTCTCGCCGCGCCCAACAAAACCGTTCCCTGGCTACGGCCGGCCTGCGCAGCCTGCCTATCCTTACGCTGGGTATTCACAACTGCGACATCTTTAATACCTGGGAAGAAAACATTGCGCTGCCGGCCGATTTCCGCATCAAGGAAGGCGACGAGCCTACCGGCAGCAAGCCGGCCACCATCTACCTGGTTACTTCCAACGGCAATATGGTGGTCCGTTTTCCGCAGAATCAGTGGCGCAACTTTGCCTTCGACGGCAAGGCCCAGAACCGCCTCGTTGCCCTCTACGGTGATAAACGTGCCGCATTGCTCTCCGCAACCGATTTCGCCGAATTGAAGGAAGAAGCCCGCCGTCAGGCGGGGGGCGAGCAGTCGTTCACCTTCAACCTGACACCACAGACGGAACCGCTCGCTTCCGCAGCGGACCTGGACGTGTTGCTGGGACTGGATTAAGGTATACGGCGCTGGGGTGTTGTACTACGCCTTGAACTTCTTGATCGCCTCCCCCAGATCGTAAATTTCCACGTACGAGCCGATCATGGTGTGCAGAATACTGGCCGCCGCCGCCGAGTGCCAGCCGCCGCCGCAATGGACCACCACGGGCCGGTCGCGGGGAACGGCCCCGGCTTTTTCCCGCAACTCGTACAGCGGAATATTGAGTGCCCCGTTAAAGCGGGTGTCGCGGTGGGCCGGGCCGGGAGGGCGCACGTCTACCACGGTATAAGCGTAGGTATGGGTTTCCTTAAAGTGTTTCAGGTCCAGCGCGGGGTCGCGCTCTATCTCCCCGCCGCCGGTGTAGCGGGCAATTCCGCGCAGCTGGCGGTCGTAGCCGAGTTTGGCCACGGCGAGCAGCAAATCGTCAAAATCCGACCCTTCATCGGCGAGGAGAAAAATCTCCTCCCCCGGCTCGATCACGCAGCCCAGCCAGAAGGGAAAAAAGTCGGATTCCCCCAGATTATAGGCACCAAACAGGTGCCCGGCGTGAAAATCCGCGGCGGGGCGCGTGTCGATCAGTCGCGGTCCGGCGGGGGCGACGGTGATCGGATTTTCGTCCCGAACCACCATGCCGATCGTTTCCCCCAGTGCGGGGAAACCGTTACGGTTGGCTTCCTTCATGGCCGCGTAGTAGCGCGGCAAAAACGGCTCGTCCTTTAGCAGCCACTTCACAAACGCGCCCTTGTTGCGCTGTTGCAGGGCGGGATGTTCGTCGCGCAGTTCCTGAATATTTTTCTGGTCGTAGTCACCGCGTTCGCCGGTGCTGTAGTGATAATCGCCCCCGAAACCCGGAAATACGGCCGCCCGCGGCGACATGGCCGCTATTTTCCGGATCGAGTCATACAGCTCTCCGGCGGCATCGCTCCGGCTCTGGCCCAGTATGGCAAAACCCTTGCGCGGCTCCGGGTATCCCACGCCGTGGACCGTAACGGTGCCGCCGGTAAAAATAGCCTGCGCTTGCTCCTTGCCTTCCTCAAAAGCTAGAAAAGTCACGCTATCCTCCGTAAAGCCGGGCGTCTCCTGGACGTGAAACCGGAGCACGTCCGATATCCGAATTACGCTGGTGCCGGACAGCGGCTCCGTGGGGAAATTGGCCGCCGCTTTTTTACTCGCGTGGATCCGCACCTCTTCGGCAAAATACAGCTCCAAGTAGCCGCCCGCATAGCCGAAGGGGATATGCGTGAGTAAAACCGCCTCCAGATTCAGGTTATGTTCCCGCAGATAATCCTGGTACGGCTGCACGTTGCGGCCGGGGTCGATGACGGCGGCTTTTTTCGCCTTGTCATCGGATACGATGTAGGAATAAACGTCAAATTGTTCGTCGTGAAAACGCTGAATGTTCATCGGGGTTAGTTTCCCGTTCTAACCCGGCGGGCGCGGCGGGGTTCGGGTAGGGAAGGATTAACGTAGAGACGCAACAGCTTGCATCCAGGCGACCACCGGTCGTCGCACCCGCGTCCTGGCAACCACCAATCGCCGCATCCACAATGATTGAAAGAGTGGAAATTCACGGGGGCGTGCCCCTTCCTTACGTCAGGGTCGCCGCCTTCCAGGGTTCGCTGTTCGCTCCGTACTGCGCACCCTCCCTACGGTCGGCCTTTCAGGCGGCTCACGCGGCAGGGGGAGCAAAGATCAGCTACGCTGCTTCTCTTGATCGCAAAGCGATCCTTTGAGGTGAATGACCAGAGGATTGACCTCGGAAAATCCACCTAGCGATCGAGAGAAGCACCCTTTTCCCTACCCCCGCCGCTTCGCGGCGCGCAGGCGGCGCGGCCCGTACCACAACCAGAAGCCGGTAATCGTAAACAGCAATAGTGCCGTACCCGTCACACTGGAGTAGATCAGCTTGATCCACCCACTAGTGCCCAGCCAGTTATCCAATACGCTGCCATCGTGGACATTCTCGATAAAATCAGCCCGGCGGCGGCCCACGTGGAGGAGGGTACCGGTGGCACCGTCCAGTTGCAGGCCGTAATAATGGTTTTTGAACACGATTTTCACCATCCCCTTGCCGGGGCGCATGTCGATGCGGTCGATACTCGGGTCCAAATCGGGCGATACCTCGCGGGCGAGGTAAGCGGCGGCCAGCGCGGCCAAACTGTCGGTAGGCAGCCAGGCCCGCAGATCGGTGCTCGTGCCGCGCTCGGAATCGGGCAGCAGGTAGCCGCCGCTGTTCTTTTTCCAGGTCAGCAGCAGACCGCTCAGGGAAACGAAGACGAAGAGCACGAACAGCGTCATCCCCAGGTAGCGGTGAACGGTTCGGGTCCACCGCAACAGGCGGACGGAGCGTTGGCGGGCGGCATCGGACATGGTGGCGTGGCGTTAGGAGGGGGAAAAACGGCGGCGGCGGCGGGTTGTTGTGCGGGGGTAGAATGTGAGGGGCTGACTACACAATTAACGGGTGGGATTGTTTTTCGGTAAAACAGCCTCCCCGCCCCTTGTCATCCTGATGCCGGGAGTATAAAATACCACCATGAGTTCCTACGAATTTCACGATTTCCGGGCGATTGACCGCTCGCTCACTGCCGCCCAGGTGCGGGAGGTGGAGAAAATGTCCAGCCGGGTCGATCTCACGCCTCAGCGGGCGGCCTTTACGTACCACTACTCCAGTTTTCGCTACGACACCCTGACGGTTCTCGAAGAGTATTTCGATGCGGTGATGTACATCAGCAGTTACGGCGATCGTCGGCTGGCGTTCCGAATCCCGGCCGGGCTGGTAGACTATGATGGTTTAGCCACTTATCTGCCCTATTTCGACGCTTCCGAGGATGTCGAATACGACCACTACTTTCTGGAAGAGGTAACCATCCACCGCAAGGGCGATTACGTGATCGTCGACTTCAACCAAGCCGCCGAAGACGGCGGAGAGTGGCTGAGTGATGAAGGTTGGCTCAGTATCCTGCTCCCCATCCGCGACCAACTGATGGCGGGAGATTACCGCGTACTTTACCTGGCCTGGCTGGCTATGATTGCCAATTCTTCCAGCGAAGAGGTCAGTGATCTGCTGGAGCCGCCCGTTCCTCCCGGTCTGAACCGGTTGGATGCCGCCCTGGAATGTTTTACCGATTTCTGGGGCATACCCTCCGCCCTGATCGACGCTGCGGCGGAGGCCGGTACCGCTCCACCGCCCGCCTCCACCAACTGGGCCGATCAACTAACCCGACTTACCGACGAGGAACGCCGCGAATTTCTGACCGCCCTGACCGAAGACGCCGTCACGGCCCGCCAACTCCTTCTCACGCGCCTCCGCCAATTACGCCCCAGCCGACCCCCCGCCCCCCCGGCGGCAGACCGCCGCACCGCCGGCGAACTGCGGACCCGGGAAGAACACTTTACCGGGTTGCGGAAGCAGAAAAAAGAGCATGCCGCCGCCGCCGGGTTGAAGAAACGCATGGAGGCCCTTGCTCCCAACGTATCCACCATGTGGCAACAGGCCGAGCAGCAGGCCGCTCTGCGGAACAAGTCCGGCTACAACGAGGCCGCAAAATTACTCAACGACCTTCATCAGTATGCGCACTACACCAATGATCTCAGTGGCTACCGGGTGAAACGGGACGGCGTGATGGAAGCGGCTAATCATTCCAACGCACTGGAGCGGCGGTTGAAAAAGTTTGGCGGGTGAGGGGTGCCGTGAAGTGTTGCGTGAGGTGCCTGAAAGGCGGCCCGCGCAGCGGGGCGGTGCGCAGCACCGAGCGAACAGCGAGCCTGGAAGGGACCGACCCGGAGCCGGCAGGCGACGGGGCACGCCCAACCCGCCCGCCGGAAAAGTACCCCCTACGGCAAAAACCCCAACTTTTTCAACAATCGCAGGGGATAAACCGCTTTAGTACCGTTATGTATCGTAGGTATGGGTACCCACCCGCCGATATGCCGATCAAACTACCGCCCATGCGCCAGCTTACCCTCCTGATTTTGTTCCTTTTTGTTGCCTCCGTCATGGTTGCCCAGACCTCGCAGGTCACCTTTGGCAAGAACCGCGTGCAGTACAATCAGGACTTTGACGAGTGGTCGCGCTTCGAGAGCGATAATTTTATTACCTACTGGTACGGGCAGGGGCGCACCATCGGGCAGTCGGTGGTGCAGATGGCGGAATATGATTTTGCCTACATCCAGGGGATGCTGGAGCACCGCATGAACCAGAAGGTGCAACTGATCGTGTATGCGGACATTACGGACGTGAAGCAGAGCAATATCGGCTCCGATGAGGTTTTTACCCTGCCCGGCGGCAACCTGAACCGGCTGCGCGGCAGCGGCTATGTAAGTGGGTCGCAGGCCAAGTTTTTGGGCAACAAGGCATTTGTGTACTTCAACGGCGACCATACTGACCTGCGGCGGCAGGTGCGCGAGGCCGTGGCCGGGGTATACTTGGAAAATATGCTCTACGGCAGCAACATCCAGGAGGTGGTGCAAAATGCCGTACTGATGAACCTGCCCGACTGGTTCAAGCAGGGCCTGGTGTCTTACATGGGCCAGCCCTGGAATACCGAACTGGACGACCAGCTGCGCAGCCTGATGGCGAGCGGCCGCTACGACGATTTTTTTGAACTGGCCGAGGAGTATCCCGGTCTGGCCGGCCACTCGTTCTGGTTTTTCGTGGCCCGCAACTACGGCGAATCCACCGTGTCTAACCTGCTCTACCTGACGCGCATCAACCGCAGCGTGGAGAGTGGATTTCTGTACGTGCTGGGCAGCCCCTACGAGACGGTGCTCTACAACTGGAAGGAATTTTACCAGGGTCGTTTTCAGCAAGACCTGGCCGGACGGCCGGCCCTGCCGGGACAGGAAGTGGCGTTTAAGAACCGCCGCAACTCGCCCGTTACCCAACTGCGCCTCAGCCCGGACGGGCAGAATATCCTCTACGTCCTCAACGAGATCGGTAAGGTGAAGGTCTACCGTCAGGAGATCGCCACCGGCAAGCGCGAACTCATTTATAAGGGCGGCAATCGCAACGCCCTGCAGGCCACCGATTACAACTACCCACTGATAGACTGGAACCCCAGCGGGCAGGAAATAGCCGTGCTCTACGAGGTGCGCGACAAACCGAAACTGCTGCTCTACAGCCTGACCACGGGTAAGAAACTGGTGGAAGAACTGGCCCCCGGCCTGCAACGGGTACACAGCCTGGACTATATAGACCCCGGCAGCATGGTAATAACGGCCACGGTTAACGGTTACTCCAACGTATTCACCTACCTGCCCGCCACCCGCCAGTTTCAGGCCGTTACCAATGATTTTTACGACGACCTGGACGCCCGGGCCGTCAACGTGCGCGGGCGGCGGGGCATCGTGTTTGCCTCCAACCGTACGGATACGCTGCTCCAATCGCTGCGGCTGGACACGATTCTGCCCATCGCCAATTTCGACCTCTTTTATTACGACTTGCAGAACCGCTCCAACGAACTGGTGCGTATCACCAACACCCCCTTTGCCGACGAGCGGCTGCCCAGTGCCATCGACACCACCTACTTTCAGTTCGTCACCAACGAAAGCGGCATCCACAACGCCACCGCCGCGCGGCTGGAAGATTATATCCACCACTACGACCAGGTCATCACCCTCACCACGGGCGAGGAGATCCGCCTCAACGCCGATTCCACGCTGGAAAGCCTGGACACCAGCCTGATCGACACCATCGTGATCGAACCGATCATCCGCGAGCGGGCGGTGCTCTACCCCCAGACCAACCTGCCCACCAACATCCACGCCCAGGCCACCGCGCCCCGCGCGGGCCGCCAGGCCCGCCTGTACGTGGACGGCGGTAAGCCGCGCATCTTTGTGGAAAATCTGGCTGTCGGACCCATCGTGGAGGCCCGGCCCACCAGCTTCGGCCGTTTTCAGCGCGAGGGGTCGGCCCAGTACCGTCGTCAGCCCCAGGCCAAAACCACGCTCACGGGGCGGCGCAGCCGCACCGCCGGCGCGCTGGCGCGCCCGCTACCTTCCAACCGGCCCACGGCCCCGCCCGTCAATCTTACCCCCGACCCGGCCGAATTGGATACCATTGTGCCGCCCGCGCAGGATACCGTGGAAACCACCCCGCAGGAACCCAAAATAGACCTGGATAATTACCTCTTCCAGAGCGAATTCGAGGACGATACACCGCCCCCGCCCCTGGGCCGCGAACCCGGCAGGGAACCCGTGGTAACCACGCCCCGCGATCCGCTGCCCGTGCCCCGGCCCGTCAACCCTAGCCTGCGCGGCGAGCAGGTCTACGCCCAACCCAACGAGGTGTACCGCTTCCTGCCCTCGCGCATCACGCCCTACCGCACACAGTTTCGGGTCGATTACGTCAGGACCACGGCCGACAACGATCCGCTCTTCGAGGGCCTCAATACCTTCGCCGGCAACCCCGACGGATTCACGCAACAGCCGCTGGGCATCCTGTTCAAGGGCAACGTCAAAGACCTGTTCGAGGACCACGTCATCGAGGGCGGCCTGCGCATCCCCACCAGTTTTAACGGCACCGAGTACTTCATGATCTACCACAACCGCAAAAAGCGGCTGGACATCAACTACGCCGTTTACCGCCGCAACCGCCGCCGCGACGAGGGGAACCTGCAATTCGGCCCCCGCCGCATCGACGAGAACACCCTCCTCGGCCAGGTCGGTGTCCGTTATCCGCTCGACGTCTTCCGCTCCCTGCGCGCCACCGCCACCCTGCGCCGCGACCGCGTGCAGTCCCTCCCCACCGAAATCCGGGCCCTGCAGAGCAAACCCGCCCGCGATCAGCGCGTGGGCCTGCGCCTGGAGTACGTGTTCGACAACACCATCCCCGTCTCGCCCAACATCATGTGGGGTACCCGCTACAAGGTGTACACCGACGTTTATAAGGGTTTCAATTTCGACCTCAACGGCAACGACACCAACGAGCAAACCTTTGTCCCCGGCATCCTGGGCATTATCGGCATCGACTTCCGCCACTACCAGCGGCTCGACAAGTGGTCCATCCTGGCCCTGCGCGGCGCGGGCGTCACCAATTTCGGCAAGCAACAAATCCTCTACTACCTGGGCGGGGCCGATAACGAACTGGGAGCCAACTTCGGGCAGGCCGTTCCCGTGCCCACCGAGGAAAACATCGCGTTCCAGGCCCTCGCCAACCCCCTGCGCGGCTTCGACCAAAACATCCGCAACGGCACCACCTACGTCCTCGGAAATGCCGAACTACGCATCCCGGTCTTCAATTACTTCTTCAAGCGCATTCGCTCCTCCTTCATCCGCGATTTCCAACTCGTCGGCTTCTTCGACATTGGCACCGCCTGGGTGGGTGAAGACCCCTACAGCCCCGACAATCCCGCCAACATCATCACCTACCCCGACCCGAGTATCGACAACAATTCGCCCGTCTCCGTCCAGGTCACCCGCTTCCGCGACCCTATCGTCTACGGTTACGGCCTCGGTGCGCGCACCACGCTTTTCGGCTACTTCATTCGCGTCGACTATGGTTTCGGCACCGAGACCGCCATCCGCGGCGAGGGCAAGTGGCACTTCTCGCTGGGGTATGATTTTTAGGAATAAGGGATAATCTGTTTAGTGCTTTCGCTATTTCGTACAATTGGTCAGATCCCATCATTTGGGCGTGTCCCGTCGCCTGGCGGCTCCGGGTCGGTGCCTTACGGGGTTCGCTGTCGCTCCGTGCTACGCACCCCTCCCTGCGGTCGTGCCCTCCAGGCACCTCACGCGAACACGTCGCTCAGGTCGAGGACGTTTACGTCCGAGAGGTGATTCGTTTCAACGTGCTCGTGCTACGGGCGGGCGGCTTCGCCGCCCTGCTCGGACCTGGAGGTCCTCGACCTGAGCGGCATACACGTCGCCCGTACACGTCGCTCAGGTCGAGGACTTGCAATCACCAGCACCGCCAACAAAGTTACCGCTCCTCTGATGCATCATTGGCTGGAAAAAAATTGTCCGTTAGGCTAAAACTCAGCGCGAATGCTCATCGAAGGTGTCGGTGGAAAAAGGCGTATCTTTGCCCCCCGCCCCGAGGACGCCCGCCCACCCAAAATTTCCAATCCCCATGCCCGATTTTCCCGACAAGTCTACTCGCACCGCCGGCAAAAAACAGCCGGGCAAACAACGCGGCGAGGATATGTCGGCCTACCTGTTCGGTACCCTGCCGCCGCAGGCCCCGCAGCTGGAGGAGGCGGTGCTGAGTGCCATCATGCTGGAACGGGAGGCCCTGACCAAAGTGGTCGACATCCTGCAACCGGAGTCCTTCTACTCCGATGCGCACCAGCAGATCTACCGGGCCATGCAGCACCTCTTCGAGCGGTCACAGCCGGTCGACCTGCTCACCGTGGCCGAGGAACTGCGGAAGATGGACGCCCTGCAACTGGCCGGCGGACCCGCTTACCTGGCGGATTTGTCCAACAAGGTCAGCCAGTCGGCCAACATCGAGTACCACGCACGGATCGTCGCCCAGAAGTTTATCCAGCGCGAATTAATTCGGGTGTCCAACGAGATCATCAAGAGTGCCTACGAGGATTCTACCGATGTGCTGGACCTGCTGGACGAGGCGGAAAAAGGGCTATTCTCCATCGCCGAAAAGAACATGGGCCGCCAGGTGGACGATATGACCAGCCTTTCGAGCAAATTGCTCAAAGAACTGGAAAAATTAAAGGATACCAAGGAAGGACTAACCGGCCTCCCCACCGGATTTACCGATCTGGACCGGCTCACCAGCGGCTTTCAGCGGTCCGACCTCATTATTATTGCCGCCCGCCCGGCCATGGGTAAAACCAGTTTCGTGCTTTCGCTGGCCAAAAATGCCGCCGTTGATTTCGAGCGGCCGGTCGCTTTTTTCAGCCTGGAAATGTCCAGCCTCCAGTTGGCTACCCGCATTGTCTCCCAGCAGGCCGAGATCGAGGGCAGCAAGATGCGCAGTGGCAAATTCACCGAAGACGAATGGGGCCGCCTGCACGGGGCCATCGAACGGGTGGGCGATGCCAAGGTCTACATCGACGATACGCCCGCCATCAACGTTTTTGAGTTGCGGGCCAAGTGCCGCCGCCTTAAACTCCAGCACGATATTCAGCTCATCGTTATCGATTACCTCCAGCTCATGACCGGCGGCGGCGACAACAGCCGCGGCAACCGTGAACAGGAAGTGGGTGCCATCTCCCGTGCCCTCAAGGGCCTCGCCAAAGAACTGGATGTACCGGTAGTGGCCCTGGCGCAGCTCAGTCGTGCCGTGGAGGTGCGGGGCGGTGATAAAAGACCGCAGCTCAGTGATTTACGTGAGTCGGGGTCGATCGAACAAGACGCCGATATCGTGATGTTCCTCTACCGGCCGGAATACTACCAGATCATGGAGGACCAGGAAGGGAACTCGAACAAGGGGGTGGCGGAAGTCATCGTGGCCAAACACCGTCATGGGGCCACGGCCAACATCCGTTTACGGTTCATCGACCGCTTTGCGCAGTTCACTAATCTGGATGATCCCGATTTCAGCCTGCTGCCGGCCGGTACGATCGACGGGGAAGACGCACCTTATAGTGGTACGATCACCATCGGGTCGAAGATGAATAGTGACGATGATATCCCGTTTTAGGAGTTTTGGTTGGATCGAGCGACCCGTATTTTGATCGGTAAGACGCATCCTGCAATCCTTCCTTCCCTTCGTCCTTCATTCCTTGATATACCGAAATTGCTATCTTTGCGCCCGCTGCCGAAAAGGTACTACCTACCTTGGAGCGGCCCCCGAAGCGCGGCCTTCCGTCGTTGCCGATTCTCATCCGCCCCACCACCGGCCCCAGCGGCCACCTAACCGATAAGACCATGGCCAGTACCTCCGACATCCGTAACGGCTTTTGTTTCAAGTACAACAACGACGTGGTATCCGTCGTCGAGTTTCAGCACGTAAAGCCCGGCAAGGGTGCCGCCTTCGTGCGGACCAAAATGAAGAGCCTCACCACCGGCCGCGTACTGGACAATACGTTTCCCTCCGGCCACAAGATCGAGGAAGTGCGCGTAGAGCGGCACAAAATGCAATATCTCTACAACGATGACCTGGGCTACCACTTCATGAACTCGGAGACTTTCGAGCAGGCCCGCCTGGCAAAAGAACTGATCGACCGCCCCGGCCTGCTGAAAGAAGGTGCCGAAGTGGAAGTACTGTTTTCCACGGAAGACAACACGGCCCTTACCTTGGACCTGCCTCAGTACGTGGAGATGGACATCACCTATACCGAACCCGGTGTGAAGGGTGATACGGCTACCAACACCCTGAAACCCGCTACCGTGGAAACGGGCGAGGAGGTGCGCGTGCCCCTGTTCGTGAATCAGGGCGACCGGATCAAGATCGATACGCGCAATGGAGCCTATGTCGAGCGGGTAAAAAAATAAGGTACCTTGCCCTCCGGCGAAACCGCCAAAATTGCTATCTTGTCACGGAACCAATCATCAGGTATGACCCTTAAGGAAATTCAGGAGCTGATAAAGCTGATCAACCGCACCGAATTGGCGGAATTTAAAATGAAGACGGGCGATTTTCAATTGCACATTCGCTCCAAAGGCTACAACGAGGCGGTTGGCAATGACAACCGCCAAATGAATACCCAGCCCAGCATCATCAACATGCCCGGCGGCGGTATGCCGGCTTATGCCCCCGCTCCCGCCGCACCGGCCCCGGCCGCTGCTCCCGCACCGGCTGCCGCCGCCGCACCGCCGGCCTCACCCGCCGCCGCTCCGGACTCGGAGGCTAACCTGATCCCGGTAAAATCTCCGATGATCGGCACCTTCTACCGCTCCTCCTCTCCCGATAAACCCGCCTTCGTGAAGGTGGGCGATACCATTGCCGAGGGCGATACGGTCTGCATCGTGGAAGCGATGAAACTCTTTAACGAAATTGAGACGGAAGTAAGCGGCAAGATCGTCAAAGTGATGATCGAAGACGCCCAGCCGGTCGAATACGACCAAGTTCTTTTCCTCGTCGACCCCAGGGGCTAATCGCTCCTGCGTGCCTTACAACCGCCAGCTATGTTTGAGAAAATACTGATTGCCAACCGCGGCGAGATCGCGCTGCGCGTGATTCGCACCTGCCGCGAAATGGGCATCAAGACCGTTGCCATCTATTCCACCGCCGATCGCGAAAGCCTTCACGTCCGCTTTGCCGACGAGGCCGTCTGCATCGGTCCGCCGCCTTCGTCGGAATCCTATTTGGCCATTCCGAAAATCATGGCGGCGGTAGAAATTACCAATGCCGATGCGATCCACCCCGGCTACGGCTTTTTGTCGGAAAACGCTGATTTTGCCGAGGTATGTCAGGAATACGGGATCAAGCTTTATCGGCCCGACCCCTGAGCACATTCGGCGCATGGGTGATAAAATCACGGCCAAGGAAACCATGATCGCCGCCGGTGTGCCGGTTATTCCCGGTTCGGAGGGCCTGCTGAAATCTTTCGAGGAAGGTATCAAGCTGGCCGAAGGTATCGGCTACCCGGTCATTATCAAGGCCACGGCCGGCGGCGGTGGTAAGGGCATGCGCGTGATCTGGAAACCGGCGGAATTCGAGGCGGCCTGGGACAGTGCGAAACAGGAGGCCCGTGCGAGTTTCGGTAACGACGGTATCTATATGGAGAAATTCATCGAGGAGCCGCGCCACATCGAGTTCCAGATCATCGGCGACCAGTTTGGTACCGTCGCCCACCTGTCGGAGCGGGATTGCTCCATCCAGCGGCGGCACCAGAAGCTGGTAGAGGAATGTCCTCACCGTTCATGACCGACGAGCTGCGCGAGGAAATGGGTGCCGCAGCCGTGGCCGCCGGTAAGGCGATCAACTACGAAGGCGTGGGTACCATCGAATTCTTGGTAGACAAGTACCGGAATTTCTACTTCATGGAAATGAATACCCGCATCCAGGTAGAGCACCCCGTAACGGAAGAGGTCATCGACCACGACTTGATCAAGGAGCAAATCCTGGTAGCGGCCGGTCACAAGATCAGCGGTAAGAACTATATGCCCAAGGGCCATGCGATGGAGTGCCGCATCAATGCGGAAGACCCCCGCCACAATTTCCGCCCCAGCCCCGGCAAGATCAACAGCTTTCACTCGGCTAAGGGGCACGGCGTGCGGGTGGATACGCACGTGTACGCGGGCTACACCATCCCACCTTATTACGATAGCATGATCGCCAAGATCATTTGCCGCGCCCACACCCGCGAGGAGTGTATCCTGAAAATGGAGCGTGCGCTGGATGAATTTATCGTCGAGGGCGTGAAGACCACGGTTCCTTTCCACCAGCGCCTGATGCGCCACCCCGATTTTCGGAGCGGGAATTTCGATACGAGTTTTTTGACGCAGCATGATATTATGAAGGATTAGCGGCAGAGCCGCTAATCCGTACGTAACCTGCGGTGATCGTCGCAAGCTCTTTGGGGTTGATAGTTCTACACGTACACTTCCCCACCCGGGCCTACCGGCCCGACCTCCCCGAAGGGGAGGTGGTTGTCATGATCGGTACCCGCCCCTTGCCCTTTACCCCTCTTGATCGCTTTGCAATCAAGATAAACAGCGCATCTCTCACGCCTTATGAGGAATGAAGGATGGAGGGATTGAAGGTAGCCTCAAGGGTCGTGATCCCCAGATCGCGGATGCTCACCTCAATCCCGTTCAGCCCTACTTTCTTTCACCTCGAAAGATCAGTTATGATCGAGAGAAGCGACGCAGCTGATCCTTCAGTCCTTACAAGGAATGAGGGAATGAAGGATGGAGGGATTGAAGGTAGCCTCAAGGGTCGTGATCCCCAGATCGCGGATGCTCACCTCAATCCCGTTCAGCCCTACTTTCTTTCACCTCGAAAGATCAGTTATGATCGAGAGAAGCGACGCAGCTGATCCTTCAGTCCTTACAAGGAATGAGGGAATGAAGGATGGAGGGATTGAAGGTAGCCTCTAGGGGTGTGATTCCCAAATCGCGGAGGCTCACCTCAATCCCGTTCAGCCCTACTTTTCTTCACCTCGAAAGATCAGTTATGATCGAGAGAAGCGACGCAGCTGATCCTTCGATCCCTCACTCCTTCAATCCTTAAACAGGTAACGGGCGACCTCCTTTCGGAGGCCGCCCGTCATAATTCGCCCACTCATAAGCCGGATTCTGTTCGGGCCGGGCTCGCTCCGTCATTTATCTAGCCCCACCGTCGCCGGTGGGGTCCATGTACCTACCCTCTGTGCCAGGGAAGCGACCGGGACGGCCGCCGCCCGTTCCGGGGAACGGGCGCACTGATGCTTGGTATTTCAGCCCGCGGGGTTTACCCCTCCGGTCCGTTGCCGGGCCGGAGCGTGCGCTCTTACCGCACGTTTTCACCCTTACCCGCCGAAGCGGGCGGTATAGTTTTCTGTGGCACTTTCCGTACGCCGCCGGGGCCGAGGCCCCTGCGGCGCCCCACCCGTTAGGTGGCGCGGCTCCCTACGCTGTCCGGACTTTCCTCACCCCCGCCGGTGAGGGCGGGGCCGCGACAGAGCGGTGGGCGAAGAGCCAAAGGTAGGCCGGGAAAAGTTAGCAGTGCGTGGGCGGGCGGAGCGGCGGGCGGATTATTTCCGATCAGCCGGATGAATACGGTAAGATCAACCGCTCTTTTTGACATCGCCGTAGCCCATTTCGATCAGCAAATCCACCACCTTATCGCGGTGATTGCCCTGGACCATGATCTCGCCGTCCTTGACCGCGCCGCCGGTACCACATT
>CAVPZP010000011.1:0-77233 GCA_963710215.1 Lewinellaceae bacterium
GGGCGTGGGGCCGCAGGTTCAAATCCTGTCATCCCGACAACGTTTTAAGGTCGACTCGCGTAAGCGGGTCGGCCTTTTCTCGTTTTGGGGGCTTTGGGGAATCATTTTTGCTTGGGCAAACGGACATGAGGTGTCGCCATAGGTGACGTTTAGCGGTTTTTACGCTGCGGAGAATCATTTGGGATGTCGTGCAATCCTCTACTTATTTGTCTCCCCCGCCGGCTGATCGTTTGGATCCCGTTCGCTTCGCGGCTACTTCGTGGTAAGCCCAGCCGCCGCAGGGAGGGGAATAGGTACCGTAGCTAATCCATCGTTACTTCCAGTGCTTCTTCAAAGCATAAAGCGAATTTTCGAGGCCGGCCCTTCACCTCGAAAGATCATTCATGAGTGAGAGAAGCAGCGTAGCTAATCCTTCACCTTCGCGCGACCGGAGGTCATGCCCCCGTCTCATTCATCCCGAATATTCAATCAATCAGTCAGTCAGTCATTCAATCATTCACCTCGAAAGATCATTTTATGATCGAGAGAAGCAGCGCAGCTAATCATTGGTTCGCGTGAGGGATGGGAGGCGTTGTTTGAACGGACTGTAGGGGCGAATGCAATTCGCCCCGCAAGGGAGAGAGTGCCGGACAGCCCGACCCCGGCCTTGGGACGGGGGCACGCCCAAGGGAAGCTTGCTGATCAAATGATGAAAACCACCGACTCCGCAGCCCAAAGCCGCGCATCGCCCCCTCCGGCCGTTAAATAGTTATGTCATGGTAGTGCCATAGCGAAATATTGCCTATCATTGGCGTACAGAACCAACCGGAGCGCGGGAATTGACCCGCGCCCCACCTTAAAAACACTCACGTATGAATCAATGTAGACTCTTGCTCTGCCTGCTGCTTTTTGCGCTGGCGGGTAATTCTTTGATCGCCCAGCGGGCCGTTTCCGGCCTGATCACGGGCGAGGACAATGCCCCGCTGGTGGGCGTCTCGGTACTGGTGAAAGGCACCGGCTCCGGCACCGTCACCGATTTGGACGGCGAGTACTCCGTCACCGCTTCCCCCACTGATTCGCTGGTGTTTTCTTACACCGGCTACGCGAGCCAGACACTGGCCGTGGGGAATCGGAACAGGATCGATGTTAAACTTACTTCCGGTGCATTGCTGGACGAGGTGGTAGTAACTGCCCTGGGTATCACGCGAGAGCGTAAGGCACTGGGCTATGCGGTACAAGAAATTGATGGGGAGGAAATTACCCGTCTTCAGACCCCTAACCTGGTGAATGCCCTGCAGGGGCAGATGGCCGGGGTGCAGGTAAGTAGCGCGGGCGGCGGCCCCGGCCAGGCGGCGCGGATCATCATTCGCGGAGTAAACTCTTTGGACCCCAGTGCTAATAACGAGCCGCTGTTTGTAGTAGACGGCATACCGGTAACCAACGAGACCTTGACCGTGGGCGGCGGCGGAAGCCGTAACGTTTCTAATCGGATTGCTGATTTGAATCCGCAGGATATTGAGTCTATGTCGGTACTGAAAGGTGGTGCGGCAACGGCCCTTTATGGACTAAGGGCCGCTAACGGTGCGATCATTATTACGACCAAAAAAGGTAAATCGGGCAGGCTGACGGTAGACCTGACCTCCAGCGTCGGCGTTGAAGAAGTGAATAAATTTCCTGAGACACAAAAGACCTACACGCAGGGTTTCGGAGGAGTTTACAACCCTGACAGTTTCTGGCCCAGCTGGGGGCCGACGGTAGAAGAGGCCAGGATGCTGGACCCCGAACACCCCGCTACCCTGTTCAATAATTTTGAGAACGCTTTTACTACCGGCGATCAATTTCGCAATACGCTAAGTGTATCCGGCGGAAACGAGAAAGCCCAATTTCGGACTTCACTTTCTCGTCTGGATCATAACGGAGTGTTACCTTTCAGCACCTATGAGAATACCTCGTTTCGAATTAATGCAAACTACCGGGCCAATGAGAAATTTTCTTTTGGCGCGGGTGTAAACTATATCAACAGTGGGGGTAACCGGGTTAGTGCCGATCGTTTTAACGAGCGGTTAGTCTACTGGGCACCACAGGCAGATGTGAATGATTTTATTCAGCCCGACGGCTCGATGAACGGTTACCGTTTTGATGGTAATGGTGGAAACAATCCGATTTATGGTGAGGCTACCAATAAATTCATTGACGATGTGGACCGCTGGGTGGGTAATCTGAATTTCAGTTACAGTCCCACCAGCTTTTTAACGTTTAACTACCTGCTGGGAATGGACCAGTACACGGATTTCCGTCAGAATTACGGCCAAGGACCGGTATTTCCCGGGGCAGCGAATTTTGAAAACAATGGAGAAGGGTTCGTTCAGGAAACCAGTATAAGACGACGTGACATTACCTCCAATATTAACGGCGTTCTAAATTTTGATCTTAATAGTGATTTGAACGTGCGTTTTTTAACGGGCTTCGATGTTTTTGATTCCGAATACAATCGAGTTACTACGCTTGGAGATGAACTGGATATTTTCAATCTCTTTTCCTTGAATAACGCCGCAGTAATTACTACCAGTAGTAACCTGACCCAACGGCGCTTGCTTGGCTTGTACGGTGACCTGTCTATTTCTTACCTGGATGCACTATATCTGACGATTACGGGACGAAACGATTGGACGAGTACCCTGCCCAAGGAGAATCGTTCGTTTTTCTACCCGTCCGTTAGTTTAGGAGTGGATGTAACAGAACTTGCCCAGATTCCGGCGGCAATCAGTTACTTGAAGTTACGTGCATCTTATGCCGGGATCGGTAAGGATACCGATCCATATCGTACAAGTATAGTCTACGGTAACCCGGCAGGATTCCCGATCGACGGTACGACCGGATGGACACGCGGCAGCCAGCGGGGGGCAGCGAATTTGATTCCCGAACGCACTAATACGATCGAATTTGGTACCGATATGCGATTCTTGAATAACCGTTTGGGCGTTGATTTTACGTACTATAATGCGGAGAGTAACGATCAGATCATACCGGTACCCGTATCGAATGCGACCGGTTTCTCTACTTTCGTACTTAATGCGGGATCGATTCGCAATCGCGGCATCGAAGCGATTATTCGGGCCACCCCCGTGCAGACCGCAGATTTCAACTGGAGTTTTAACGTAAACTATTCACGCAATCGAAATGAGGTGTTGGAGATTTTCGAAGGAGTAGAAGATATCTTTCTTGGCAGCTCCTTCGGCTATGCCGGTTCGTCTGCTTCGATTCGTTTGATCGAAGGTCAGCCATATGGTAATATATACGGTACCAGCTATGCTCGTTTCAATCCTGATGACAGTGCGGACCCAAGTCTGTTTATTGACGAAGGTGCCCCAATACTTATTGGAGATGACGGCTTTCCGGTAATCGAATCGGAACAAAAGATCCTGGGCAATACCCAACCTGATTGGTTTGGAGCCATCACGAATACTTTTACGTACAAGAGTTTGTCATTCTCTTTCATGTTTGACACCCGCCGGGGTGTGCAGAAGTACAACCAGCAGGGTAATTTCTTTGCCGCGTTCGGCATTGCCCCCTATACTCTGGACCGCAATGAAACGATTGTTTTTGAAGGGGTGACGGCCGACGGTTCTCCGAACACCAAGCCGGTTTTCCTAGGTCAAGGAGAAGGACCCGATGGTGAAAACTACGGTGCGGGCTTTTACCGAAATACCTTCCGAGGTGTAACCGAAAACTTCGTTGAGGACGCCGACTGGATTCGCTTGCGTAATGTTGCTCTTACCTATAGCCTGCCAAGTTCTCTGCTAAGCGGCGTATTCATCAGTCGTGCGACCATAACACTAACTGGAAACAACCTATGGCTTAGTACGCCTTACTCGGGCTTCGACCCTGAAGGAAACCAAGGCAACCAAAACGGTGATGACGGTTTCGGCGGCTTTACCTATCCCGCTGTTCGCAGCTATTTTGCCACCGTTAACCTCACCTTTTAATCCTCCCGAACCAATGAAGAATACAACCTTACTATACTCATTTCTGGTAGCACTGCTGCTCGGCGTTTCTGCGTGCGGCAATGATTACCTGGATATTAATGAGAACCCCAATACGGCCACCCGGCCGCCACTTGATGGATTATTGGCCAGTAGTTCTTACGGTACGGCTATCAATCAATTTTCCGTAAGTACTCAGTTTACTTCCTACTACGTCCAATACTTAGCTAGTCCTAATGTATCCGGAGCGTCTGACACCTACGAACCTGCCAACTATAGTAGTTGGAACAGTGTCTACGGAACAATGGCAGATCTATACGATTTGATCCAATTTGGCACCGAAGATGCCGCCGAGGCCCATGTGGGTATAGCGCGGGTGCTGATGGCCATGAACTTAGGTTTGATTGTCGACAACTGGGGTGCTGCTCCCTACAGCGATGCATTTACCGGTGAGACCTTACGCCCTACTTATGATACGGCTGAAGAACTCTATCAAACCATGTTCGACTTGCTAGCGCAGGCAGAACGTGATTTTGACAATGACGACGAAACCCCTGCTCTGGATGTTGATAGTGATTTTATCCACGGAGGAGATCTGGATGCTTGGCGGTTGACGATCAGTGCCCTGCGTGCTCGCTATCTTAACCACTTCAGTCAACTGGACCGCTATGATCCTAGTGCCGTACTTGCGGCCATTGATGCTTCTTACACCGGCACCGATGACAATGCAAGTATTATGACTTTCCAGGTACGAAACCCCTGGGCACAAGTGGCCCGTAATAACGACGGTCTGAGTCTGGACGGTTGGCTATCCGAGCAGTTTGTAGATGCGCTGAACGGCATGACTTTCGGTACGGCCGATCCGCGACTGCCCCTGCTTACCGCACCCGATACCAATGGAGTTTTTGTCGGTACCGTTAATGGTGCCGGCCGAGCCGGCGGCGACGGTACAATTGCACTACAATCTTACCTGGAGCAGGATGGCGCCAAATCAAGTGCCGACAGCCCGCTGGACATCATCACGTTTACCGAGCTGAAATTCATCGAAGCCGAGGCCGCCCTGGCCGATGGAAATACGGACCGCGCCCGCACCGCATTTGAGGCGGGCATTACCGCCGATATGCTTAGGATCGGAGTAGCCCAAGATGAGATCGACGATTACATCGAGGCTGAATATGGAGATGACGAGGTGAGCCGTGATGACATCTTCCGGGAGAAGTACGCCGCCCTCTTCCTGCACCCGGAGACCTATGTGGATGCACGACGCTATGATTTCGCTTACCAGGATTTCATGCTGGCCGTAAATGCTACGTTGAATTCCTTTCCGCTACGCGTTCCCTACCCTAACACGGAACTGGACCGCAACGCCGTTAACGTACCGAATACCTCGCAAACCGACCCCATCTTCTGGGACCGGTAAGCCGGACTAGATTGACTTGTATGTCTACCCAACCCGGTGCCGTGGCAACACGACACCGGGTTTTTTTGTCGATTCTACAAAATCATGCCATTCCGATCACCACACCCTTTTTCCCGTCTCATCCACGTAACCGATACGGCCATCGGTTTCTATGCGGTACAGGCCGCCGCCGGCATATTCCACGAAAGCGTAATCCGCCGGGAGCAGGATACGTCCGCGTCGGTCGGCCAGGCCGTAGCGGCCCTCGATACGGACACGGGCGTAGCCACCGATGAATGGACCGATCTCCGCGTATTTGGGCCGCACCAGTTCGATGCCGCGGCGGGAGACCAGTCCCCACCGGCCGCCGGAACGCACGCGGGCCACGCCGTTCTGGAAAGCGGTGGCGTCCTCGTAGTAGCCGTCATAGAGACCGGCTTTTTCGGTGATGAAAAAGAAGCGCGACTGATCGTCGCGCATCAGGCCGCGACCCTCCTGGAAATCCAGCAGGCGATTGAGACTGGGGGTCACCAGGTGATTACCCGATTGGTCGATGATGCCGGCGTTGCGGATGCCCTGGTAGACCACGGCCCGATCGCCGCTGAAGGGGCGGCAACGGCCGTAGGTGGGGGCGATGATGATACTACCCTGGTAATCGATGTAACCGCAACGGCCGTTTTCGCGGATAACAGCCCGGCCGTTGCTAAAATCCTCGGCCCCGCCGAACTGGCAGGTGATGATCTCCCGACCAGTAGCGTCGATGTAGCCGTAGCGGCCGCGCTGGTCTTTGACTACTGCCAGGCCCTCGGAAAAAACGCCGATCTCCCGATATTCGCGTGAGGTGAGCAGCTCGCCCCGGTAGTTGATGAGGCCGTAGAGATCGGAGCGGCCGTCCAGCCGGACCACCGCTACCCCGGCCCCCGTAAAGGCACGGATTTGCGCGTAACGCGGCCGCAGCACCCAATTGCCCAGGGTGTCGATAAGGCCGAAAGAGGAACCTTCGCGAACTCGTGCCACGCTGAAATCGCTGAATTCCTCGGCGGCGGCGAAGTGCGTGGGAATGACCTCCCGGCCTTCCCGGTTAATGTAGCTGTAGGTCTGATCGGTATACTGTACCCAGGCGCGGTTGTGGTGAAACCGTCCGGCGGAGCGGTAGATCGGGTTGATGAGCGTATCTCCGTCGGAGCTTACGTAACCCCACTGCCGGTTATCGGCCCGGAAGGCCGCCATCCCCTGCCCGAATGTACCGACCTCCGCGTAGCGCGGAGAGATTAGGGTATCGCCGTTGAGGCGGAGAAAACCCCACCGACCATCGATTCGCATGGCGATAATTTCCTCCCGGGGGGGACCGAGTTCATGGTAACGGGCGGGGATGATCAGTTGCCCGAGGGTATCGATCAGTCCGTAAAGATCGGCACTGATACCGAGGCGGAGCAATTCCGGGCCGCCCGCGCCGCCCACCGCAATCTCATCGTAATCGAAACCTAATACCTCACTGCCGCCGGCATCCAGTGCCCCCCAGCCGCCGGGCAACCGGACGCGGCCGATGCCGTCATCGTAATCGCGGGCGGCGGCGTAAACCGGGGTAACGGTAAGTCGGCCGCTACCATCTACGTATCCCCACCGGCAATCCACACACTGGAGGACGGCTTGCCGGATGAATTGTTGGTCGTAGGCGGTGTAATCGGTAGGCGTCACCAGGGCACGCAGGGCATGTAGGTAAGCGGCCACCGTTCCCAATCTATCATCATCGGATTGGGTGAGGGTGCCACTCAGGTAGCCGCCGATGCTGATGCGGGCGCGGTCTTCGACAAATTCGCCTACGTAGGCCAAATCCCGCCGCACTACCCGACCCTCCCGGTCGATCAAACCGTGGCGGCCGGAGGTAAAGGTGACGCGGGCCACCTGACGGCCGTTGCGCCAGTCGTCCAGGCGGATATCGAGAAAGTCCAGTTCGTTGACCAGCATTCCCGTGGCGTTGAGCAGTAATCCGAAACGTTGTTCGGCGCGGTAGTTGGTGCGCTCGAACCGCAGCTCGGTGCTCTTGCGGATGCCGACTAGCGTAATCCCTAATGCCTCGTCAACTTCAATGGACTGGAAGACCGGTTCGATGACCACACTGCCGTCGGTAAGACGACGAAGACCCCAGCGGCCGGTTTCAGCGGCGTAGAACCACTCGAAGTCGGGCAACAGACGGGAACTCGGATCCCTGGCCGTACTACGGTCCGATTCTCCAGCGGAGTTACCACCCGCCACCCGCACCCTGAAGTGGGTGGCAAACTGACCGCCCTCGCTCAGGGTGCCGTCCGGCAGGATACGCAGAGCGGTCATGGCCGCACCGTTTACCGGACCCATGAACGCCCGTACCCGTCCGTCGGCTTCCAGTTCGATGCGGTCGTAGGTACAGGGTTGGATCACCTCGCCCCGGTAGTTGGCCAAGCCGAATTTGCCCCCGCGCCGGAGCAAGCAGCCGCCGCCGCTCAGGGGGGAGATGTAATCATACTCGCAGGGCAATACGATTTCTTCGCTACCGCCGACCAAGCCCCACGCACCCTTTTGCTTGACCCGAAATAAACCGCGCAGGAACGGCTGAATCTCCTGGTAAATAACGGGTAAGGTCGCAGCTCCGCCGGTGGTGATCAAGCCCAGCTTATCGCCGATACGGACGCTCAGGTAATGTTCGGAAAAGAGCGCGAAATCACCCGCCGCCCGCTCGGCGATCATCCGGCCCAGGGAGCGGGAAAACAAGTCCAGCTGCTCTCCCCGTCGGAGTAGCAGATGGTTGTCGCCGAGCGGGTTTACTTGCCGGTATTCGACGGGAAAGAGCACTTGCCCGGCCCCGGAAAAACCACCCTGACGACCATCGCGGGCGGCCAGGATGAGTTCGGGACCGAGGCGTTCCACGGAAGTGAAGCGGGGTGGCACGATTACCCGGCCGTCGCTGCGGGCCAGCCCCCGGAAATCGCCGCTGCGGAGCATGAAATCTCCGGCGGGGGAAAGCTCGATCTCATCATAACGGGCATCCAGCAAACGGGTACCGGAGGCGTTTACCACCCCCCAGAAACCATTTTGAAAATAGAACAGTAGCCCGGGCTTGCCGGCGGATCGGACCCGGTCGTAACCCGCCGCCAGCACGGTGCGGCCGCTGCGATCGACAACGCGCCACTTGCCCTCGTCCATGATGCCGTAGAGCAAGCTGTCCAGTACCTGAATATCCTGGTAACGCGGGGGGAAAAGTTCACTTCCATCCGGCAGTAGGAGGCCGACGCCCCGGTCGGTCTGAATGCTGGTGTAGCCGAAGGCATCGGTTTCTCCCACGGCACTGTAGCGAGCGGGTACCACCTGGCGGCCGGTGCGGTCGATGAGTCCCCACTGGTCACCGATTCGTACGGGATATAGTTGCTGGGCCGCAACCGGCAGGGTCAGCAACGAGGTGAATAGTAAACAAAGAACGGGAGCGCAAACGTGGGGCATTCGGTTGTGGGGTCGGATGAAAACAAACGCAAAAGTCAATACAGGGACCGACGAGCAGGCTCGAATGAGGGTAACGCATACGAATAAAGCTTAGTGCGGTACCGGCGGTTTCGTTAGCGGGGCGATGACCACTGTGTTAGAACAGGCTCATTTGCGGCTCACCCGGATCGAGTTGCGGGCCGCGGGGGGCGAGGGCGGGGTTGCGCAACTGGAGTTCGGCAGTCATCCAGGCGATGAGGTCGGGGGAAAGGACGTTGTCCGGCTGGTGGGGGAAGATGTAGTTTTCGGGCAGGTTCCAGGCCAGCAGGCGGTCGATCCAGGCACGGGCGCGGGTGTAATCGGAATCAACCAGGCCGTTACCGACCAGGCGTAGCATGGTACGGGGAGCGGTGATGTACTGGTGAACCACATCGCGGCGGCCGGCCACGTCCGTGATCACGGCGGCGGCACCGGACTCATAGAGCAGGTCCATCAGTTCTTCCGTGACCGCCGCGTCGTCGAACCACGCGGGTTTGCGTACTTCCACGGCCAGCGGGATGGAGCGCGGCCAGGAACCGAGCCAGCGGCGGAGCAGGGGCAGTTTATCGGGACCGAAATAGGGCGGGAGTTGAATGAAGCAGCAGCCCATTTTTTCCTTCAACCCGACGATGGCGGCGAGAAAGGTCTCCAGGGCATCGCCGCCCAGGTCCAGATCGCCGGCGTGACTGATGCGCTGGGGAATCTTGGGGCAAAACCGGAAATCCGCCGGCACGGCCTCGTACCAGCGGGAGACGGTAGCGGCATCGGGAGTACGGTAGTGCGTGGTATTGAGTTCGATGGTGGTCATCTGCGCCCCGAAGTGATGCAGGTAGTCGGCCGGTTTGGCTTTGGCGGGGTACCACTTGCCGCGCCAGTCGGGCATGGACCAACCGGTGGCTCCCAGGTAAATATTGGGTAATTCCTCCGGCGGGAGTTGAAACTCGGCCAGACGGGAAGTATTGGCGGCGGGATCGGCGGGCAGGCTGAAATCCACGCCCGTGATATCCTGAAGTTTACCGAATTTCATGGCTGGGCTGGAATTATTAGTGGGTTACGAGCGTGAGGTGCCTGGACGGGGCGATTGTAGGGGTAGGGCTTGCCCTAACCCGGAGAGAGCAGCCCGCAGGGCCGAGCAAACTTGCGAGCCGGGAAGGGACCGACGGCGAGGCGTTAGCCGAGGCGGCACGCCCGAGATAGTAGGGTAATTCAATAATAAAGGTAGAGGGTGGGAGAAATAATTCACCATTTATAATTACGAAGCCGTCGCGCCGGTTTCGCCCTGGTCCTGCGGATCGACGCCGAGGAACTTTAGTACGGTTTCGTTAAATAACTGAGCTTTTTCCAGGTTACAAATATGGCCGCACCCCTCGAGGATAACGAGCTGGGCATTTTGCGCCTGATTACCGGCAAAACGGCGGGCGGCATCGAGAAAAACGTGGTCCTGACCGCCCATGACGATGAGGCTGGATTTGCGTAATTCCTTGCGGTAAAAGCGGCGGATGGTTTTAAATAAATCGCGGTACAACCCCAGCCACTTTAAAAATTCCGTAGCCGTTAATTTCTTGCTGGTCAGCCGGTAAAGACGGCGGCTGGACCGGTGGTTCTCGCGGGGCAGCACCACTAGTGCAAACAGATCGTAAATATAGCGGAAGGGAATAAAATAGCTCAGAAATTTGCCCGAATGCGCAAACAGGTGAATCTTCCAGTCGGCCTTGAATACTCCGCCGGCCATGATCATGGATTGGACCAGATCGGGCCGCCGGTCTTCGAGCCGCTGGAGGACGATGCTGCCCAGTGACAAGGACAAAAAATGCGCTTTTTTAATCCCGAGGTGATCGATCAGGTCGATTACGTCGCCGGTAACGATATCGAAATCGTAGGCGGAATAGGCCGGTTGCAGGTTCTTGGACTCACCGTGATCGCGCATGTCGACCAGTAGCAGGTTGAAAAACCGCTTGAAGCTATTGACCTGACGTTTCCAGGTAATGGAACTGCCGCCGGCCCCGTGAATAAAGACGAGCCACTCGCGGTGCGGACCGAGGTAATGTTGCGTATAGGATAGCAATTCGCGTGTAGCAGTTTCCATACGTATAGAACAGTTTTGGGGGCAAAAGTTTGCTTTTCCCGACACGCCGAAGTTAGGGCTTTCGGTCCGAATATGGCCGCAAGTTAATTACAGGTTAATACAAGTTGAAACATTACGCATTTTTTCGCGGAAGTATGACCGGTGAGCAGAAAAAAACCCAATTTTGTAGAAGTTTTTAATAACAGCTTGTTTTTCAGTTCTTTCCATATGTCCTTATCTTCTTCCACTTATCCTTCCTTGCGTCAGCACATAACATCGCTTATTCTTCCGCTGGAAGATGTAGCGGTGTATGTTCAGGAGGATATGCGCGAGTTTTTACGCACGGCGGCCCTGGAACCCGCCCCCGGGATGCCGGCCGTGCTGAATTGGCTGCGACGGCGGAATATTTACGTGACGCTGCTGACTTACTTGCCGCGGGCCGATGCCGAATTGATTCTACAGCGTCTGGGGTGGCAGCAGGCCGACAGCACCGGTGCCGAGATATTCGGTACCGCTTCCGTATACGATCGGCTGCTACCCATTGTGGATGAAACTGACTTTGCCGCGCTGGTAGCATGTGAGGAAGATACCGCTACGTGCCTGGTGATGAGTGATCGTCCTACCCTGCTTAATGCCGCCAAGCAGGCCGACTGCGGACAGGTGCTGGGGATGCTAAACGGCCGCTCTAATTATCAGCAGTTAATTCAGGCTCGCCACGACGGCCTGTTGGAAAGCCCCCTGCAATTGCCCAATTATCTTATCGATCTGGTCGAGCGGGAACGTCCGGCAGCAGTGCCGCTGGAATTACCGGCCTGGACGGTCCGCCAGTCTCGTTGGGGGTATGGGTTGCGCTGGGGATAAACCATTGATGGGCGGGCGTACAGCCAAATTCGTGTAGATCGATGCTTTCCGAAAAAACAAAAGCCGCTTCCTTTCGGGAGCGGCTTTTCCTATGTTAGATACGGGCCAAAAATGGGGGGTGTTCTCACAGTTGGATGAGATAGGACCCGATCGGTTTTTCGCAACTGTTCATGAGATTAGGAATCCGCTTCACTTGTAGCGGCCTAGAAAATTCGTGCGTTAGTTCGGTCGATCGTTATCAATAATAGAACATCATATATGTCGCTTACTGACCAAACAAAGGTAGCACTTATTGTGATCGGGGCAAGCCTTTTGCTCCCATGCATGGGGTTAGGTTACGGAACGGTTCATTCCAGCCGTAAACGGTAGGTAAGCAAGACCCGGTTGGTGATAGCGAGAAGATTTGCCGGATAACAAATCAAAGAAAACTATGTAGGAGTAAAATTTCGGCCCAAAAAAACTACAATAGATGTTGTTCAGGTAATTTTTATACAATTTGATATTTGTTGCTTATATTTGCACCATAACTTCAGTTCCCGTGAAAAAGCAATCTGCCCACCGCCTCTATAATTTTCCCGATGCCGATCTCTACGTGCAGTGCATCGAGCGTATCCGTTATGCCAAACGCGACCACCAGGAGTTCACCGCCTACGGCTACGATCAGGACCGGCTAGCCAAATTTTTGGCCCGCTGCGAAAAGTTTCGTCAACTGCCGGATGACGATGAATTGCTGGGTGACCAAATGGTGGTGACGGACAAAAAATACGAGGCCGCCGAAAAGCTGAAGTCGGCCATCCGGGGCGTGATGACCCGCGTGCGAATGAAATTTAGCAATCGCGGCGGCCGCTACCGAAAATTCGGCACCGCGAAAATGGGCGACATGACCGACGCGCAACTTCTTTTCTGCGGTCGACGGGTGGTGCGGGTGGCCCGGGCACAATTCGACTTCCTGGCCGAAACCGGCCTGAATGAGACGGTGCTGGAGCGGGTGACCAATGCCTGCCGCAATTTTGAAACGTCCATGAATATCCAACAGGATAAGGTGGCCGACCGCGACATCTCCGTCGAGCGGCGCGTGGAACGCGGCAACGAACTCTATACGGAAATGATCACCCTCTGCGATATCGGCAAGGACATCTGGGCCGAGCGCGACCCCGCCAAATATGAAAACTACACCATTTACGAGAGTAATAACGAACAGAAGAAGTTGAGCAAGGACAAGGCCGCGCAGGCGGAATGATACCTTCCATAACTAACTGGATACACAAAGGCCGGACGCACCTCACGGTGCGCCCGGCCTTTTAATTGGTACCGGGATAGAAACCCGAAATTACTTCAGTTCCATTTCCGTCGATCCGGCCAGGTAACCTTTATTGTAGATTTCTACCTTATAGTTACCCTCCTGGAAGATTTGTCCCACGGGACTCCAGTCGGCGCAAATCTGCTCGGGGTTACCGGCGTAGTCACGGTAGACGGCTTTGGTATAACGTACCGTCTCGCCCGTGGGCTGGATGGCAAACGTGCCGCTGCCTTCGCTTTCCACGGCCATCGTCTCACCGCCGGGGCTGATGATGCGCATGAAGTAAACTTCTTCGGCATCGGGGGCAATGTCATTGGCGGTCGTGTTAAAGCACACAAACAGGCGGTTGACATCCTTGGCCTGACGGTCTGACTTATACTTGCCGTTATTGCGTTCGCGCTGGCCTTCGGCCGTTACGGAACTCATCTTGATCACGGAAGCAGCCGTCACTTTTTTACTGGCGGCCTGGTATTTCTGCGATACTTCCTCGCGCTGCGAAACCAGTACGGCATTGTCTGAGTTGAGCTGCTGATTGGCATCACGCTGCTGCGTCAGGTCAGTGGAAAGGTTGTCACGTTCAGTGGCCAAACGGGCGTTATTATCGGTCAGTTCGGCATTCTCGGCACGCAGTTGGTTGAGTTCGGCCAGATACTGGTCGGTCTGGGTACGCAGTTTCTTCAACTCCGACCGGGCCGAACCCAGGTTACGGTTGTCGCGAAGCAAGCCCTCGATCTTTTCCTTCTGCTGCTTGAGTTCGCCCTGCTGCATTTCGATCATGGCGTTTAGCTCTTCATTGCTGCCGCGCATCTCTTCCAGTTCGGAGAGTGATTCGTAGTACTGCTGCTCTACCTGAGCTTTCAGGTCTTCGGTTTCGGTGTTCTGGGCGGTCAGGTCGGCGTTATCGCCGCTCATGCCGAGGCCCCAAAACGTCAATCCACCGCAAATCAGCACCAGGGCGACGATGATCGCGCCCATAATGGCGGTGCGGTTGTTCTTTTTCTCCGGCGGTGTGGGCGGCGGGGTCGAGAACGAAGGATTGGGATTGGGATTATTCTGAATGGTTGCCATATGAATAATGAATTTGGTGATGATCCGTCGCACCTTTCTGCAAAAGCCTCCTCAAGTTGGTTGCCGGAAGACCGCCGCAAAGGACTCTGGATCGAAAAATGTCCCGTATATTTGTCACGGAACGGTTGTAAAACGAGTAGTCGGAAAGATTGTTGTGTCCGGCCTTTTCGTGCCTAATTCCATCTTTTACATCTTCCCCCCCGACCCCCCGAAGGGGATCCTGATCGCAAAGCGATTTATCGAGGTCAGTCAATCATTCACCTCGAAAGATCGCTTTGCGATCGAGAGAAGCAGCGTAGCTAATCCTTGTAACCCCTTCAATCCTTCAATCCATCAATCCTTGCTCCCGAACGAACGTTCCCGCAAATGGCGCCTCCTGCTCGGCAGCCCCGCCGATCCGGAAAACACCACGCCCCTGGAGGGCGACGCCGCCGGCATGGACGCCGCGTTGGAGGCCCTCTACGACAGCGAACGCACCGGCAACCTGGGCAACAGCGCACCGCGCGTCAACCGCTGGCTGGGGGATATCCGCAAGTACTTTCCCGCACCGGTCGTGCAGGTGCTGCAACGCGATGCCCTGGAGCGGTTGGGTCTCAAACGCATGCTGCTCGAACCCGAATTGCTGGCCACCGTGGAACCGGACGTTCACTTGGTCGGCGTACTCATGTCCTTAAGTAAGCTCCTCCCCGAGCGGAGCCGCGAAACGGCGCGGCTGATCGTGGACAAGGTCGTGCGGGACATCGAGGATCGCCTCCGCTTACCCGTCGAACAGGCCCTGCGCGCGGGCCTGCGCCGCGCGGCGCGCACGCGCCGCCCCCGGCCGGGGGATATCGACTGGGACCGCACCATCCGCGCCAACCTGCGTCATTATCAGCCCGACTACCGGACCATCCTACCCGTCAACCTGCGCGGCCACGCCCGGCGGCGGCGGCAATTTCGGGAGATCATTATTCTCATCGACCAGAGCGGTTCCATGGCACCCTCGGTGGTGTACGCCGGCGTCATGTCGTGCATCCTCGCCTCCCTGCCCAGCGTGACCACCCGTGTCATCGCCTTCGACACGGCCGTGGTGGACCTCACCGACCGCCTGCCCGATCCACTCGAACTACTCTTCGCCATTCAGCTCGGCGGCGGCACCGACATCGGGCGGGCACTGGCTTACGCGAGCCAACGCGTGAGCCGCCCCCACGATACGATCATGATCCTGATCAGCGACCTGTACGAAGGCGGCGATCCGCAACGGATGATCCGCCTGTGCCGCCAACTCATCGAGAGCGGCGTACGCTTATTGCCGTTGCTGGCCCTGTCCGACGAGGGAACCCCGGCCTACGACCACGCCATTGCCGCCCAACTGGCCGAACTGGGCACCAAACCATTTGCCTGCACGCCCGGAGAATTCGCCGAAGTCCTCGAGGGAGTCCTCGCCTGACGGGGGCCGTCGAACAAACCCCGATCCGGGCCTTGTTCAGCATTTGATCGCTACAACCTATCTTGCGCCCTAACTACAAAAATCAAATCGCCATGTCTCGTCTCGATATCCTCACCGTTGTCATCGTCGGAATCTGTCTCGCCGCCCTCGGCTACCTGCTGTTTAAAACTTACGAGTTGATGCAAGCACCCGAGGACGGTGTCGTGGCCACTGCCCCCATCGGCACCGACGACGAGTATACCGATACCCGCGACACCTACGATCCCTACGGCGACGAGGAACCCACCGGCGGTTCGGCCACTACGCCGGACATCGACAACACCACCGATTTCGGCACCAACGATGCCGTTACCACTCCTTCCTTCGGCGGCCGGCCCGTTGCCCCCGCCGGTGCTAATGACGGTGAGTTCGGTGACAATTCCGCCACCACGGGCGGCGGCACCGCTGCCGAACCCGTGACCGAGCCGACCCCTGCCCCGGCCGCTCGTACTACCGATTACTCCGACGGCCGTTACATGGTTCTTGCCGGTTCCTTCCGTCAAAAGTCCGGTGCCGAAGATCGCGCCCGCACGCTGCGTCAGGCCGGTTTCGCCAACGCCCGCACGGAGATTTTTAACGGTGGTGCCTTCGCCGTAGTCCTGGTAGATCGCTTCAGCTCGCTCTCAGCGGCCACTAAGCTGAGTGGGCAGGTGAAAGCCAAGGGATTTGATGCGTTTGTGAAAGAGCAGGAGTAAGGGGGTGTGACCTCCGGTCGCGCGAGTATTTGGCCCGCCGACCTCCGGTCGGTGTACAAAATAACGACAATCAATCTCCCTCTCATTCGCGTCGAGCCACGTTGGGTCTATCGACCATTGCTCCCAACGTCATGCATGAAATCCACCCCTGTCCGGAACTACTATGGAGAAGACAGTAGGTAGTTGGGTAATAATGGTTAAGGATAGTAATCTCTCTCCCTTATGAGCATACTACCTGCTACAATTTACCTCTAAACAGGGGGCGTGCCGCCTCGGCTAACGCCTCGCCGTCGGTCCCTTACCGGCTCGCTGTTCGCTCGGTGCTACGCACTCGTCGCTGTCGCGCCGCCCGTCCAGGCACCTCACGCGGAAGGCACCCGGCATGTAAACGGTAATATCAGTTACCCACCGGGCCGTTAATCCACCACGCGACCTACCCGCTGGAATACAAACTCCGGCCCCGCACTACCCTGCCGCACCGTGTACTCCAGATCCACTAATTCCGCACCCCGGTAACCGGCCCCCTTCCTATTGATAATGCCTGCTAGTCCCTCACTCGAGCCTTCGACTAGTAAATCCATTTGCGCACAGAATTCCGTGCCGCTAACTGCGGCTCGCAGGTAAGTAGAACCGTTGGCTTCATGATAGCTGTCCACCCAGTACCTCGGTTCCGAGTCCCGTTGGGATGCCAACTGGATGGCCAATTCCTCCCGGTATTCTTTCGCCTCCGGTGCATACGTAGTGAAAGTCAGGTGGGTCGCCTCACAAATCGGCTGATCGCAGCCGGACAAGGTGAACAGGAGTGATAAAACAAGGAGAGTGAGACAGCGGAAACGTATCAGCATGACGGCAGGTAATTGGCTGCGGTAGCATCGTTAAGTCCTACCGATCTGAAGGAATAAGAAGTGTCGACAATTTTCTAACGGCGGGTTGCTGCGCACTTTATAAAATCTCTCCCTTTAACGGTATAATCCAGGCTGTCCGGTTTATCAGGCTCGAGCCAGTACAGGTTTTTGCACTCGCTTCCTGGAGACCTCTCCCCCGGCCCGGCTATTCGTCCGGATTCCCTTTGGGACAGGGGGTAAACAAGTGACCGAAATTGCGTGAGGGGCTTTGTTCTCAGGCAAGACGTGGGTTGCTGCACCCGGCGGGCTAAGTAAGGCGTTCCACAACGAAACATTAGGGCAAAATTCACGCGCAAAACGGACAATTATTTTGCCGCGGATGCTATGCACCGATTGTTGCGGGGGCGGGCGGGGTGGAGGGGGGCGATAATTCGCTGCAAATTGCAGCTTATGAGATGTAACTTTTGTACGCCCTTACTTCCGACCGGAGGTCGGCAGCCAAATTCGCGAGACCGGAGGTCACGCACCAATGCGCGATCGGAGGTCGCACAGCCAAGGGTTCGCGCGACCGGAGGTCACACCCCTTGCGACCGGAGGTCGGCAGACAAATTCGCAAGATCGGAGGTCACGCACCATCGCGTGGTTGGTGGTCACGCACGCCTTCAATCCTTCCTTCATTCCCTCACCTCGAAAAATCGCTTTGCGATCAAGTGAAGCAGCGCAGCTAATCCTTCATTCATTCCTTCCCTCACCTCGAAAAATCGCTTTGCGATTGAGAGAAGCAGCGCAGCTAATCCTTCATTCCCTCCATCCTTCATTCCCTCCATCCTTCATTCCTTGTTCCCCACCCGAGCCTACCGGCTCGACCTCTCCGAAGGGGAGGTTGTCGGCGCATAAACACCTACGCAGCCCACCCCTTCGGGGAGGGCAAACGCGCCAGCGTTGGAAGGGGAAAACGTGGTACGAGCAAAGGGGCCGCGCGCCCTACGTTTGCCATCCTTCCAGGCTTAACCTTCACCTCGAAAGATCATTTATGATCGAGAGAAGCAGTGCAGAGCTAATCCTTCATTCCCTCCATCCTTCATTCCTTGTTCCCCACCCGAGCCTACCGGCTCGACCTCCCCGAAGGGGAGGTTGTCGGCGCATAAACACCTATGCGGCCCACCCCTTCGGGGAGGGCAAACGCGATAGCGTTGGGAGGGGAAAACGTGGTACGAGCAAAGGGGCCGCGCGCCCTACGTTTGCCATCCTTCCAGGCTTAACCTTCACCTCGAAAGATCATTTATGATCGAGAGAAGCAGCGCAGAGCTAATCCTTCATTCCTTCAATCCCTCTATTCCTCATCCTTCATTCCTTCATTCCCTCCATCCTTCATTCCTTGCCCCCCTCCCCCGCGTGAGGCGCCTGGAGGGCCTGGTGCGTTAGCACGGAGCGAATAGCGAACCCCGGAAGGTGCCGACCCCGCGGCGGTAGCCGCGGGGGCACGCCCGAAAAACGACCAACCCCCGGAAAATAAACCTTGCGTATAATTGAACCCTTGCGATCGGGCGGTTTGGTAGGGGGAAAATAAACTTGCCATGCGTACTACTTTGCTTATTTGCCTGATGCTATGTGCCCTCGGGCTGGGGGCCGCGCCCGAACCGATTATCTCGCCGGAATACCACCTGTACCCGGCGAATTATTACCGGGTGCAGGCGCAGGAGTGGCGGACGCGCACGGAGGCGGACCCGCGTGACGGGGAGGCCTGGGAAAATTATTACCTGGCGATCCACTATTTGGAGCAACTGGGGATTAGTTCGGGAACGGACCCGGCCGCCGTGCTGGCGGAGGCGGAAGCGGTGCTGCCCGCCGAGGGGTTTACGCTCAATTTTTTGCGTTACCTGGCAAAACGGCCCGCTGAGGCAGCCGATGCGTACTTGCTGGCCGCCGCCGCGCTGCGGCCTGAGCGGCCGGAACTGCTGCGGGGCCTGGCGGAATACTGGGAATACCGGGGAGAAACGGCGCGGGTGTGGGAAACCGTCAAAAAATGGGGGATCGCGCAGCAGCTGCCGATGGGTATGCTGGACTGGCACTATAACCAATTGATGTCGGTGGGGGATATTAGTGCGGTGCTGCTGACGCCGGATGCACCGGCGCGGTTGCTGCAGGTGCAGTATGGGGTAAGGACGGACGTACTACTGGTATCGCCGGAAGCACTGGATGTGCGCGAGAATTACCGGCAATTGATCTGGCGGAAATTGGGGTTGGGGGAGGCACCGGCCGGGCCGCTGGCTTTGCCGGACCTGTTGCGGCAACTCGACCGGGCCGAGCGGCCGATCTACTGCGCCCTGGGGCCGCAGAGCGGATCGTATCCGGAGATCAGCGGTTATTCGTACGTGACCGGGCTGGCGTTTCGCTATACGCCGGACGCCTTTGATAACCTGGCCTGGCTGGCGAGTAGCTATATGTATCGTTGGCGGCTGGACCAGCTACGCCAACCGCTGGCAAGCGGCCCCGAGCAGGCGGCGATGGACCAGCTGAACCGTGCTTATTTACCCTCGCTGTTTTTGCTGCAAAAGCACTATGCCGGCCGGATACCCGAACAGGTATCCCGAACACATGACCTGATTTTGCGCATTGCCCGGCGGGCAGGAATAGCGGACCGCCTGACGGCCTACCAGCAGGCACCCGAACCGCAATTGGCCGGACCGGAACCGGGCTTGCGGGCCAAAGCGATCGACCGGATGCTTGAGGAAGTGCCTACGGGCATTCTATATACCTTTGGAGAAGAGGAGGTGGGTGTGAAGGGGTTTAAGATGAGCTTTACGGAGGTAAATAATGCGAACTACCAACTATTCCTGGAAGACCTGCTGCGGCAACGCCGCTTTGCTTACCTGGACTCGGCGGCGGTGCTGCCGATTGATTACGCCAGGGAATTGGGTACGGATATGGACCTGACCGAAGAACTGGCTAAAATAAAGGAAAGCCATGCTTTCATGCCCGTGATGAACATCAGCCACCGTGCCGCCGAATTGTACTGTATTTGGCTGGGGCAGGTGTATAATCAGGATGAGAAACGGCCGGATACCCGCCGCGTGCGCTTTCGGTTGCCCACGGCTACCGAGTTTACCTATGCCGCACTGGGAGGAAGAAAATACGCTCCCTATCCCTGGGGCGGGCCGTACATTATGAATGATAAGGACTGTTACCTTGCCAACTTCAACAGCCTGCTGCCGCATACCCGGAGCGGCGGTTCGGACACATTGGTGGTGTGGGAAGAAAACGGAGTGAAAAAAAACGATATTGTAAAATTGTACCAGGGTGAGGACTGTAACGACGGCAGGTTTCTGGTAGCGGGAACAGAAAGCTACTTTGCCAATAATTACAGCCTCTACAATATGAGCGGCAATGCCGCCGAAATGATCAGCGAAGACAACCGGTGTATGGGCGGCAGCTGGCTGGACCCCGCCGAGGATATGCGGATCGGCCGGATCAGGGAGCGGCAGCTGCCCGCGCCTTCGGTCGGTTTTCGGGTAGTAATGGAATACCTGGACTGATGCCGAACAGCCCCACGGATCGGGAATTACTCTACCGGGCCGCGGGCGGTGAGGAGGCGGCCTTTGCCGAACTCTACCACCGCCACGCGGTCCGGTTGCTGGCGTGGCTGATGTACCGGCGCGGCTGCGACGAGGCAACGGCACTGGACGTGCGCCAGCGGGTGTTTTTGCAGCTGCTGGAAAGCAAGGCATTTCGCCGCCCCCGCAATGACGGCCCCGATGACTTAGCTCCCCTGTTGTACGTTATCGCTGCCGGCGTACTGAAAAACGACCACCGCAGCCTGAATCGCCGTCGCCGCCACGAGCAAACCTACCGCGAGCGGCAGGAAAGTAACGCTGTTCCCATTGAGCCGAGAGACACTCTCCCCATTGCGGCCGCCCTGTCCGAACTCCCTCATGAGCAGCGCACTTGCATTACCCTGCGCTATCAGGACGGACTGACCACCGAAGAAATAGCCGAAATAATGGATTGTCGGCCCGGCACCGTAAAATCTCGTCTGCATTACGGATTCAAAAAACTGGCAACCCTCCTTCACCCCCACACGACCCCTTAATATGGACTACCTCGACTACCTCACCGAACGGGAGTACCACGAACTGCCCGCCTCCGTGCGCGGTCAAATCACGGAAAGCGACTACCGCGAGCAGCGCGCCGTCGCCCTGCGTCTCCGCAGCGGGGCGGGCACCCCCGCCCTCCCGCCCGCCCTGCGGGCGGCCTACCGTGCCCGGGTGCGCCCGACGGCGGCCGGCGGATCGCGGCGGTTCCGGTCGGCGGCGGCGGCGGCAGCCGCCGGTTGGCTGTTGGCCGTTGTCCTGGCGGGTGTTCTTTACCTACGCCCCTCGACCACCGCACCTGCCGCCCCGCCCCCGGTAGCGGCGGCCCAACCGACCGTCATCACCCGCGTCGACACCGTCCGACAATTCGTGGATCGCCCCGTTTACCGCATTAGATTCGATACCATCTACCGCACCCTGCCCGCCCCGGCCACACGGATCGTGGTTGTTCACGATACCCTCTACCTGCCCCCGCCCAGCCCGGAAAGTATTCAGGGCAGCCATAGCCTGGCCGGAGAGGAAGGGTTATTTAAGGCAATTTACGGGGCGGGGGAGTAAGGCCGGCGGCAGCGGAACAGTTTATCAAACCTCCTCAGACCAAGCGCTCCACCCGGGTCTGGAGGCCGATGCGCTGCTCCTCCTCCCCCACCCCGTCGAGATCGGTGAGAAGGAGGAGGCCGGGGGATTTGCCGGGCGTGAGGCTACCCAGTTCGTCGTCGAAACCGAGGGCACGGGCACCGTTGAGGGTGGCCCAGCGGAGGAGCGTGGCGAGGGGGACGTAGCTCTGGAAACGCGAAATGGTACGCAGTTCTTCGAGGACGGAAAGTTGCCAGTTGCTGGTGAGGCTGTCGGTGCCGATGGTGACGAGGGCGTCGGTGTCGAGGAAGTTCTGGTAGTTGGGCAGGCGGTTTTCGATGTAGAGGTTGGCGTTGGGGCAGGTGGCCCAGAAGACGCCGTTGCGGCCCCACTCCTGCGCGGCGCGGATGTCGGCGGGTTGGGTGAGGGTGTTGTGCACGAAGAGGGTGCGGCAGCGGGGGTCCATGTGGCGGAGGGCGTAGTGGATGCTGGTGCGGCCGGTGGCGGTGAAGCCGGTGAGGGGGAAGTTGAAGCCCTGATAGAAGTCGAGGAAACCGCCGGTTTTGTCCAGGAAGAGTTGGTCTTCGGGCGGGGTTTCCTGGTTGTGGATGGAGACGGTGCCGCTGCCCCGGTTGAGGTCGTTGATGCGCTGAAAGAGGGGCGGGCTGACGGTGTAGGGCGCGTGGGGCACGGCCGATCGGGCGTTGCCGGCGGCGGCATCCATTTGCTCGTAAACCGGCAGGTAGGGGGCAACGAATTGCTCGGAAGTCTCGGCCTGGAGGAAGTCGAACATCTCGACGAAACTATAGTAGCGGATGGGGCTGTCGCGTTTCACCACGCTGGTATCCAGCTTATTGCAGATGTCGCCCACGGCCTGGATGCCCTGCTGCCACATCTGGTCGTCCCAGTGGGCGATGGCTTTGTCGATAACGTCCTGATCGGTATCGCGCAGGCTGACCACGGCGCGCAGGAAGGGCAGCAGCGAGGTGCCGGTGGCCACGCGGCCGCGCAGGTGGCTGAGTTCGAGGTGGCAGTGGGTGTTGATGAAGCCGGGAATGAGGATACCCGCACGGGCGGGGATGCCGCCGTGGTCGAAATCGGCGGCGGGGCCGACGGCGATGATGCGGCCGTCCGCGTCGGTTTGCACGATGCCGTCGGGGATGGGGTCGGCGTCGATGGGGCAGACAAGGGTGGCGCGGTGGTAAGTCATGGCGTGAGCGGGGGTTTGCGAGGCGGCAAAGTTAAACCAATCGGGGGGAAGGCACGCAGAGGGAACATTGGACGGGTAATGTGACTTTAATCTATGTATCTGCCCGCCGCGCAAGCTACTGCACCGGTGGACTTTCGGGCGGCACCTCACTCCTTAAACCAATGATATGCGTCAAATTTTTACCCTCCTTTCTTTTTTCCTGCTTACCGCGGCTGCCTCGGCCCAGTTCACTTTTCAACCCGAAAATATGGGACCGTTCGTCGGCGACCAGTGGGCCGCTTATGATTTCATCCTGCCACTGGCGGATAATCCCATTCCGGCGGACGACGGAACAGTGTCCTACGACTACGCTTACCTGGGCGACATCGTGGATGTCGATGCGTTCGATACGCCGCTCTTCGACAGCATGGCCATCAAGGAGGTAAGCCTGGACAGCTTTCTCAACACCCGCGTGCTACCCGCGCCCACGGAAGATGATGTGTCCGAGAACGAGACCTTCGGCTTTCCCGATTACGGCGACGATGTACTCCAATTTGAAGTTTACTTCCCCGCTTTCTTCAATGAAGACGACGATGAAGGGAGCGTACGTATTTTTGTCCGCAAGGAAGACGACGGCCTGTTTCAGTTCGGCTCTGCCATCTTCTCCTTTGAGGAAAACGGCATCTTTTTCATCGACACCACCGTCAGCCCGGAACTCCTCTTGCCCTACGACTTTGCCCCCGGCGATTCGGTAGAAAACACCAGTATCGAAGTGGAACCGAACCTGGATTTCGGCACCGAGGATTCGACCGTCACCATCGTTTCGTTCGTGTATTTAAATAGTGTTTCGCTCACCACCCATTTCGGCCAGTACGACAACGTGGCACGGGTGCGCTCCATCTTTCAGAACGACTATTACACCCGCCCGATCGACTCCGACGAACCCTTCACGCTCGCCTCGCGCCAGCGCGACGTCGACTACCTGTTTTACCAGGAAGGCAACGCCGCTCCGCTGATCACCTATAGCTACAGCATCGCGGATTTGTCCACCCTGGAACCCGTTACGGACGACATTAATATCGGTTTCAACCAGCCCGTCACCCTGGTGGACGTGGCCGAGGAAGAAGCCGCCCGGCTCCGGCTCACCACCTTCCCCAACCCCGCAGCGGAGCGCGTAACGGTGGCCTTCGAGCAGCCCTCCGCCCAGCCGGTACAGGTGGTACTGTTGGACATAAACGGCCGCCAACTGGCCCGCCGCTCGTACGGTAACTTGCCCGCCGGCAGCCGACAACTCTCCTTCGATCTGCCGCGCGGCCTGCCCGTGGGCACCTACCTGCTACAGGTGGTGAGCGGCCGACAGACTACGGCGCGGACGCTGGTGGTGCGTTGATTTTTCCGGGCGTGTCCCCGTGCCTTTCTCTTCATTCAACCGTGGTTCCAATTTCTCACCAACAACAAAAACATCACCGCACCAATAACCAGCAGTATTACCATCGACCGCCTGATCTGCTCCAGCCCCCGGCCCTCTTTAAGAATGAGCCGCCGGAAACCGGGCGAAAACAAACTCAGCAGCGACGTAAGTACGACCAATCCCGAGGCGGTAATAATTCCTTTTCCAAGTACGGGTTCCCCACCGCCGGCACTGAAAGCGGGCACCACATCCACCATAAATAGCAGGTTCCATACCCCTACCGCGACGATCACAAACCCGAGCTTAAACGGGAAACCGCCCTTTTCCTGCTGATCCACTATTTCCCGGTCGACCGCTTGTCCCTCCAACGGTTTTGCCGGCTGAAAACCCGCGGCCCTGATCTGTTGAATGACCCAATCGGGGTCCTTGGTCGTCCAGAAAATTACCCGCTCCTTGTAATTCGGGACACGGTGCTTGATAATGATCCCCTGCCCGATTACCGGGATCATCACATACGGCTCGATGGAAATGATATCGGTTGGTTGAAAAACCAGGTTGCCGATCAGCGATACGTTCAACGCTAACTTATTCCTGCTGACGCGCAGCGTCGCGAATGGCATGGTCGCATTGACCATGCCGATGCGTGCTCCGCCGGTAAGTTTCAGTTCGGTCATGGTAGTACGTATTCGGTCGGGTTCGGAAAATTGCCGCCGTAAATAGCTGGCGGCAGGGCTAAAGTTAACACGGGCATTGCTATTTCCCGCGCTAACGGTCGCTTTTCGGGCAACGCAATTCCCCCCCGCAAAATGACGCCCCCCAAACACGCCCTGCCCTACTTTTGCAAAAAAGTAACCCCCGCCCCATGCGACTTACCTTATCCGCCCTCGCTTTTCTCCTCGCCCTCACCACCGGTTACGGTCAGGTAGCTAACCTCCAGCAACTGCGCACCGACGTGGTCTACCTCGCCAGCGACTACCTGGAGGGCCGCGAAACCGGCCGCCCCGGCGAACAGCTGGCGGCCGATTACATCGCCTGGCGGATGGAAGCAATGGGTCTCAGCCCTAAAGGAACGGCAGGATTCATGCAGCCCTTCACCTTCACACAGCGCGACAACCCCCACGCCGCAACCGGCACCGAGATAACCGGCACCAACGTAGTCGGCTACCTGGATAAGGGCGCGGCCGCCACCGTGGTCATCGGCGCGCACTACGACCACCTGGGGCTGGGCGGCGTCAGCTCACTGGATGCCGGAGAACCGGCCGTCCATAACGGAGCCGACGATAACGCCAGCGGCGTGGCCGCGCTGCTCTGGCTGGCCGGAGAACTGGCCAAACCGGATGCACCCGGGGGAAACAACTACCTGTTCATCGCCTTCTCCGGCGAGGAATTGGGGCTGATCGGCTCCAAGCGGTGGACGGAACAACCGACCGTCCCGCTGGACCAGATCAGCTATATGTTCAACATGGACATGGTGGGCCGCCTCAATCCCGAACGTACCCTGGCGGTCTACGGCACCGGCACCAGCCCCGTCTGGGACGCTAACCTGGAGCGCATCGCCACGGCCGATGGCTTCAAACTTACCACCAGCCCCTCCGGCGTGGGGCCGTCCGATCACACGTCGTTTTACCTCAAGGACATCCCCGTCCTGCACTTTTTCACCGGCCAGCACCGCGAGTACCACAAGCCGACCGACGATGTCCACCTCATTAACTTCGTCGGTATTTACCAGGTCGCCCGCCTCCAGTACCACCTCATCCAGGCGCTCGACCGGGGGGGCAAACCCGCCTTTACCGCCACCGCCCAGGATGACAAGGAACGGCAGGGCGCGTCCTTCAAGGTTACTCTCGGCGTCATGCCCGACTACGTCCACGCCGGCACCGGTATGCGGGTAGACGCCGTGCTGGGCGGCCGCGCGGGCGAAAAAGCCGGTATGAAAGACGGCGATGTCGTCATCGGGATGGGAGACATGGAAATTACTGACATTTACGGCTATATGGAAGCCCTCAGCAAGTTCAAGGCCGGTGACGAGACGACGGTAAAAGTGCAGCGCGGGGAGGAGGTGGTGGAGTTACCGGTGGTATTTTAAGTTGTAGCCGGCACCGACACCTTCGATGAACATTCGCGGCATCAGGTGATCCTGGTTTTTAAAGGTGTCTCAGCGAATGGTACATCGGAGGAGCGGCGAATTTATACCTTACTTCTTTAGAGCGTGTCTAAATTTTTACTTCCTGATAATCAAGCATTTAAGAACCTGGCGTCATAAAAACTGACTTACGTAACCCGCTATGCGCGCAAGTTTTTATCTAGCCAGAACCTTAAATCATTGATCCTCAGTTCTTAAAAATTTTAGACACGCTCTCAAAAGCCAGACTCCTCCTCAAAGGTAGCTACTTTCGGCCCCTGCCGAAAGGAGTCCCTGGGAGGTGTGAGGCTTACATATATCGGGCGCAGCCCCCGCGTGAGGTGCCTGGAGGGGCGTTAGCGCACGCAGTGCCGAGCGAACAGCGAAGCCCGGAAGGCACCGGCACCGGCATAGCCGGTGACACGCGCTAAGTAATCGACCTGACGGGTAATCAATCAAGAATCAAGAATCGCCAATCAAGAACTCCGAGGAGCTTGCGACGATCAGCGCAGCTAATCAAAAATCCATCTGATCGGCGCGTCTCATTCATCTGACCCATAAAATCATCGAAAGTGCTGCTGTAATTTAGACACGCTCTAAATGATCGACCTGACGGGTAATCAATCAAGAACTCCGAGGAGCTTGCGACGATCAGCGCAGCTAATCAAGAATCAAGAATCGCCAATCAAGAATCCACCTGATCGGCGCGTCTCATTCATCACATTCATTTGACCCATAAAATCATCGAAAGTGCTGCTGTAATTAAGACACGCGCTAAGTAATCGACCTGACGGGTAATCAATCAAGAACTCCGAGGAGCTTGCGACGATCACCGCAGGTCATCGCCAATCAAGAATCAGAATCGCCAATCAAGAATCAAGAATCCATCTGATCGGCGCGTCTCATTCATCTCATTCATTTGACCCATAAAACCATCGAAAGTGCTGCTATAATTATGACACGCGCTAAGCATCCAGCGTAAAAAACAGCCTACCTTTTATTAACTCAGCACCTGGTACACCACGAAGGCCGCCACGTAGGCCAGCCCCGTCATAAAAAAGAACTGCAACGCCGGCCACTTCCAGCTCTTCGTCTCCCGGTAGGTGATGGCGAGGGTGGAGATGCACATCATGGCAAACACGTAAAATATCAGCAGACTCCACGCCACGGCCCGGTTATAAACCGGCTCGCCCGTAACGGGGTCCATTTCCCGCGCCAGGCGGTCACGGACACTGAACTCGTCCTCCACGCTGCCGATGCTGTAAATGGTGGCCATGGTGCCCACGAACACCTCGCGGGCCGCAAAACTGGTCAGCAGGGCGATCCCGATCTTCCAGTCGTAGCCGAGCGGGCGGATGGCGGGTTCGATAAAGTGACCGATCTGCCCGGCATAACTGGCCTCCAACCGGCGCGAGGCAAGCAGGTCGGCGGCGGCAGTCTCTCCCAAATTGCGGGTGGCGGCCAGTTGGGTGGCTTCCGCAGTGGCGGCATCCATGTCCGCCTGCGGGCCGTAAGTGGACAGTCCCCAGAGAATGATGGAAATGATGATGATCACCTTGCCCGCTTCCACGGCAAAGGTGCGCACCTTCTCATATACCGTCAAAAATACGTTGCGCCAGACCGGCCACCGGTAGTCGGGCAGTTCCAGCATCAGGAAACTGCGGTCGGGGCTGCGCAGCACCAGCTTAAACAGCAGCGCACTGCCCATGGCCGCCGCAATCCCCAGCAGGTACAGCCCACTGAACGCCAATCCCTGCACCGACCAGCCGCCCAGCACATCCGATTCCGGCACCGCAAACCCGATCAGGACGGTATAAACCGGTATCCGCGCCGAGCAGGACGTGAGCGGCGTTACCAGAATGGTCAGCAGGCGCTCCTTCCAGTTGGCAATCGTCCGCGTAGACATAATGGCCGGGATGGCACAGGCGTGGCCGCTGATGAGCGCCACCACGCTGCGTCCGTTCAGGCCGAAAGCCTGCATGATGCGGTCGAACATAAAGGCAGCGCGGGCCATGTAACCCACCTCTTCCAGCAGGCTGATCAGGAAAAAAAGGATCGCGATCTGCGGCGCAAACACCAGGATCCCCCCAGGCCGGCAATCAGGCCGTCCACCAGCAGATCGGTCAGCCAACCGGCCCCCAGCGCGGCGCGGATGCCCTCGCCGGCGGTACCGAAAAACCACTCGATGGCATCCATCGGTGCCTCGGCCCACTTGTAAAGGGCCTGGAACAGCAGCAGCATGATGACAATAAAAATAATCGGCCCCCAGACCCGGTGCGTCAGCACCCGGTCCAGCCGGTCCGAAAACGTCATCTTATCGGGGCTGCGGCTCACCGCGCGTTCCACTATCGGCTCGTTCACCGCATAGCGGGCCATCGTTTCCTCCACCTGCGCGCGCAGGCTGTGGAAGTTGGCCCCCACCCGGATTTCCTGGATCCGGTGCCGCTGTTTTTCGGTCACCCCCGGCAGCCAGGCGGCGTGGTGCGCCAGCAGCAGGCCGTGGTAGGGGTTACGGGCGGGCACGATCTCGCCCACGGCGGCCGACACTTCGTTCTCCTGACGCGGCAGCGGGTAGTGGGCCGGGCGGCGCGCATACGGGTCGCCGTGCGCGGCCACGTCATTCAGCGCGTCGTCCAGGCGGTCCAGGCCCGCCCCCGTGCGGGTACTCACGGCCACGGTGGGCGTATCCAGTTTGCGCGCCAGGTAATCCACATCCACGCGCAGGCCCCGGCTCTCGGCCAGGTCCGACATGTTCAGCACCAAAATCATCGGCACCTCCAGGTCGCGTAGCTGGCTGAAGAGCAGCAGGTGCTTGTCCAGCTTGGTCAGGTCGGCCACGTACAGCAGCAGGTCGGGCCGGACGGAAGCGGAAGAGTCGATCAGCTCGCGCACCACCACGCGCTCGTCCTGCGAGGTCGGATAAAAACTGTAGGCCCCCGGAAAATCGACCACCCGCGCCCGCTCGCCGCTCGGCAAACGGTGCACGCCCTCCTTCTTGTCCACGGTCACGCCGGGAAAATTACCCACCTTCTGCCGCAGGCCGGTCAGGCGGTTAAACAACGAGGATTTACCACTATTGGGGTTACCGACCAGGCCGATGACCAGCGGCGGTGCCGCTACTTCATCACGATGCATGCGAGTTCTTGCTTGCGAAGGGCAATGCACTGGCGGTCCACTTTTACGTACCAACCGCCGCCGAAAGGAGCCTTGCGAATGAGTTGAATACGGCTACCGGGCACCACGCCGATGTCCAGCAACTTGCACGCCAGCCGCTCACTGGTAAACCGCTCCACGATTCCGGCGTGGCCGGGGCGTAATTTGAGCAGCGCAACAACGGAGGTGGTGGGGTCTGGATGGGGCACGGAAGTCATTTTTGTAGCCGATGAGGCGGCAAAGATAGGCGGCAAGCAGCTTATCTAAAAGGAATCTAAATAAGAATACCGCTTTTCGGGTAAAGTTGACACGGCCGTGGGAAAGTTCCGCAGGGGTAGGTGGGCGTGCCGCCTCGGCTGTCGCCTCGCCGTCGGTCCCTGCGCGGGTGAGGTGCTGATCTACGCCGGTACCGCCCTTAGCGGAGCGGGCGTATACAACATCAACAATACGATCGGGCTGGGCTGCGATACCATTTTCGCCGTCACTCTCTCCTACCTTCCGGCCGTGGTTAGGCTAATCGACACAGCCATCGTGGAGGGCCAGTCGCTGCTTATCGCCGATACCGTACTTACTACCGCCGGGGTTTATGAATTTATTTATCCCCAACCTGATGGATGCGATAGCCTGCTGCGCATCGTCCTCGACATCATATCGAGCAATCAGGAACCCGACGCCCGCTCCGCTTCCTACCGCATCACCAATCCGATCCGGCAGCTGAGTGATTTTCGCGTGTTTACCACTGCCGGTGATCCCGTGCCTTTCAGTGAGTTGAGTCTGTTCACCATCGACGGCCGCGCCATCGGTACCTGGCCCCGCTCCGCCGATCTGCCGGCACGGAGTTTACCCGCCGGGGTCTACGTTTATCGCCTGCGCGTGGAAGAAGACCGGATTGTGGGACGGGTAGTAGTGTTCTGATACGATTGCACGAACTGATCGCGGCGTAGATTTTTAACAACCGACAACTTATTGATCCCGCTGAAGTCCGGTGGGAAAATCTCCCCACACAAAATTTGCCCCCCCAACGCAACCTTCCCCGCCCCCCGCCCGTAAACCCCGCCCGACCGTGGACCTTAGGACCGCCGCTCCCCGGAGCGGGGGTCCGCTATTTTCTGATCTTGGGTTAGCAATACATCACCATGACCAGCGGGTCCAAAAGTCATTCCCTACTCCACTACTTGATGTTACCGGCAGTAACCGCCCTCGGGTGGTTACTCGCTGGTGGAGGGTTGCGCCGGTGGCTTGCCGATCTGCCCCCCCAGGTAGCGGGCGTACTCAGCCTGCCGACCGGCTACCTGTGGATTTTTGTTCCGGCGGGGCTGTTCGTGGTCGTTCACTTGCTGCTCTCCATTTATAGCGTACAGCGGCTGGTGGAACGGTTTCCCGCATTTCTGCCGCGTTTCACGGCCTACCTTACCCTGGCTGCCCTCAGCGGACTGGGCGGCTACTTCCTGCCCGGAGGCTGGGGGGCGGCCTTGCTCTGCGCCGCCGCTACCCTACTCGGCTTTTTGACCGTGGACGCCTACCGCCGCGGCGACCGGGCGTCCATGACGTGGTTCGTGTTCTGGTCCATTTTTTATGCGTTGGTCTTTGCCGGTTTCTGCCGTTCGGTACCCGCCCTGCTCCCTCCGCCCGTTTTCCAGCCGTTGCTGGCCCTTACGGCCATGGGGTTGATGCTGGAATTACTGGGTTTCCGGCTGCTCTACCAACTGTACCGCCTTATTGTCCGCCGCCCGCCGCTGCGCGCGGCCGTACTGCCGCTGGTGGGTCCGCCCTCGCTGCGGTTGCGTATCCAGGTGGCTTTTTTCCTGCTCTGCTGCCTCAGTTTCCTCTTTATCGGTCTGGCCACCTACCAGTTCCTGCGCGGGCAGACTGCCGACCTGCGGGCCTTCGAGCAATTACAGGAGCGGATGCTGACCATTTATTTCTTCCTGCTGCTCGTCTCCCTGGGCGGGGGAATTTTGCTGGCCAATACCATAACCGAGCCGCTGCTGCGGATCACCGGACGCTTCGGTGACGTGAGCCTGCGCGGTAACCAACCCATCGACTACCGGGGTCCCGACGAGATCGGCCGCCTGGTGGCGGGTTACAACCGGATGATCGGCCAGGTGGAGGAAAGTGCCACCCGGCTGGCCCGCTCCGAACGCGAACAGGCATGGCGCGAGGTAGCCCGCCAGGTTTCCCACGAGATCACCAATGCCCTCACCCCCATGAAACTACACCTTCAGCAACTCCAACGCTTGCTGGCGGGTGACCCCGAACGCGCCCGCGACTACGGCCGCCGCGCCGCGCCCGTGCTGGTGGAACAGATCGATATGCTGGCCCGGATCGCGGGGGCTTTCCGTGATTTTTCCCACCTGCCCAGGGGCAAACCCGTTCGCCTCAGTGCCCGCACCCGCCTGCTGGCCGTCCACGAACTCCACCGCCACGAGACCATACTCCCACCCCCGGATTTCAGTGGCCTATCCGGTGACGACACCATCCTTATCGACCCCGATCAGCTCCAGCGGGTACTGACCAACCTGATTCGCAACGCCATCCAGGCCGCCGTACCGGAACGGGCGGTGGACATCCGCCTCAGCCTCCGGTCCACCCCCGCCGGCCGCCTCCGCTTTACGGTTGCCGACAACGGTTCCGGCATCCCCCCCGCACTGGCCGAACGGGTGTTCGAACCCAGTTTCAGTAGTAAGTCCTCCGGCATGGGCCTGGGGTTGGCCATGAGCCGTCGTCTGATCGAGGCCGCCGGCGGGTCCATCGGATTCGAGGACAGGGACGGCGGGGGGACGGTATTTTGGGTGGAGGTGCCGTTAGTTAATGATTGAATTGATACTGAATGACTGAGTAATCGAGGTGAATGAGGTGCGTAAAAGAAATGGTGGAGGAGTTGCACTCCGATCAGGCGGCTTTGCCGCCGTGCGCGGAGTGAATGACTGAATGACTGAATGATTGAATGACTGAATGATTGAATGAGCCATATATACCGTAAAGACGCAACATCTTGCGTCTCCGAATGGCGAACCGCCATCCGGCCTCAATGGACTGACCTCGAAGAATCGCTTTGCGATTGAGAGAAGCACTATGGGTAATGAGTGAATTTACTCTTAGGCACCCTTACCTCCGCTTCGAGAAAAAGCTCGTCATCAGCCCCCCGCACTCCTCGTGCAGGATACCGTAGGCCAGTTTGGTTTTGGGGTGCAGGATTTCGCGGCCGAAGCGCATGAACCCCCGTTTTTCGTCATCGGCCCCGTAGACGATGCGGCCGATCTGCGCCCAGGCCAGCGCACCGGCGCACATGGGGCAGGGTTCGAGGGTAACGTAGAGCGTACACTGGGGCAGGTACTTGCCGCCCAGGTAGTTGGCGGCGGCCGTTAGGGCAATGATCTCGGCGTGGGCGGTGACGTCGGTCAGCAGTTCGGTCTGGTTACGGCCCCGGGCGATGATCCGCTCTTCGGCCACGATGACGGCCCCTACGGGTATCTCTCCGGCCTCGGCGGCCAGCCGGGCCTGGGCCAGGGCCTGGCGCATGAAATAGGTGTCATCGTAAACGGTGAGCATGGGTGGAGCGGTTTCGGGCCTGTAACGCAGCGGCCGGTTTCCGGTTGAAAGCTATTTTAAATACTCCTGCATCCGCTCCACGTCCGCCGTGATCTGTCCGGCCAGCAGCTCGTAGGAGGCGTGGAAATCCTGCCGGGTTTCGGTAATTTTGGCGGCGGCGGCACTGAGTTCCTCCTGTTTGGCGGCGAGCAGTTTTCCCTTCTCTTCCACATCGGCGCGGAGCTGTTCGATCTTGGCTTTGGTTTCCTCCAGGTGCGCGGCCAGTTGCTGGATTTCCCGTTCGCGCTCCCCCACTTGCTGCTCGCGCTGTTTGGCGGCGGCGGCCACGAATTTTTTTTCCTCGTTTTGCAGGGTGACCAGGTAGTGGTTGGCCGTATCGATCAGGTGCGCGGGCTGTACGTTCATGGACTGTGCCATCGCGTAGGCCGATTGATAGCGGGTTTTTTCGTCCATCGGCATTTTCTCCAACCCTTTGAGTGCCCGCTTGAATTCCAGGTAATCGAAGCCGTCCAGGTTGGCGGCTTCCATGGCGTTCAGCAGGTGCTCGGTGAACTGGGTTCGGCGCGGCCGGCCCGTTCGTTGTGCGTGGGCGCGGCCGGGCGCGGTGCAACCGGTGCCCCGGCGTGGGGCGGCGCGGCGGCATCATCTTCTTTCTGTGGCGCGGTTTTTTTCGGGGCGGATTTACTTTCCGGGTCCTCGACGACGAAGAGGGACTTGAGGTTCTTTAGCATGGGTTACTATTGGGGAGTCGGTAATGAATCGGTGGCACAAGTTAGTAACTCTTGAGGATGTGGGGGGGGGGCGTTGAACCCGGCGGCAAAGCCGCCGCATCGGAGAAAACTCCTCTACCGTTTGCCTGTGTTGCTTATTTTTTGGTCAACCCGGTAATCAATCACTCAATCATTCAGTCATTCAATCACTCAATCATTACCTAGCGTGAGGTGCCTGGAGGGGGGGCGTTGAACCCGGCGGCAAAGCCGCCGCATCGGAGTAAAACTCCTCTACCGTTTGCCTGTGTTGTTTATGTTTTGGTTATCCCGGTAATCAGTCATTCAATCATTTAATCATTACCTAGCGTGAGGTGCCTGGATGTGGGGGGCGTTGAACCCGGCGGCAAAGCCGCCGCATCGGAGTAAAACTCCTCTACCGTTTGCCTGTGTTGTTTATGTTTTGGTTATCCCGGTATTAGTCACTCAATCATTCAGTCATTCAATCATTCAATCATTACCTAGCGTGAGGTGCCTGGAGGGGCGTTAGCGCACGAAGTGCCGAGCGAATAGCGAAGCCCGGAAGGGACCGACGGCGAGGCGTTAGCCGAGGCGGCACGCCCGTATTTTAGTGGGTAGTGGGGGTAAATAGTGGATGCGTTTTGGCAAACGCTTTTTTGTCCTCCGACCGGAGGTCGGCAGCCAAATTCGCGCGACCGGAGGTCACACACCAATGCGCGATTGGGGGTCACACACTAATGCGTGATTGGGGGTAGTTTTTATCAGTAGCGAAATACGCTTGCGGCCCAGGTGAAGCCGCTGCCGAAGGCCGCCAGGCAGACCAGATCGCCGCGCTTGACCTTGCCGGCCTGTACGGCCTCGCTGAGGGCCAGGGGGATGGACGCGGCGGTGGTGTTGCCGTATTTCTGGATGTTGTTGAACACTTTTTCGTCGGGCAGGCGCATGGTGCGCTGGACGAATTGGCTGATGCGTAAATTGGCCTGGTGGGGGATGAACATATCCAGGTCGGATAGCTCGTAGGGGGTGGAGGCGAAGGCTTCCATGATGACCTCGGGGAATTTGCGGACGGCCATTTTGAACACCGCCTGGCCCTCCATGTGGGGAAATATCTTGCCCTCGTCTACCATGGCCTGGTTGAGCCACATCTGGCCGAATTCGTTGTCGTCGGTCTCGTAATCGACGTTGAAATGCTCGTAACCCTCGATGTTGCGCAGGTGGTAACCGCCGTGGCCGCCGGGGTTGAAATAGGCCAGCCGCTCGGCGTAGGTGCCGTCGCTGTGCAGTTTGTTGGCCATGATGCCCTCTTCCTCGGTGGGTTGCAGGATGACGGCACCGGCCCCGTCGCCGAAAATGACGGTGATGCCGCGGCCGCGGGTGCTGAAATCAAGGCCGGGCGAGTGGACCTCGGCGCCCACCACGAGGATGTTTTTGTAGGTGCCCGTTTGGATGAAGGCCGTGCCGACCGACAGGGCGTACACGAAACCCGAGCACTGGTTGCGGATATCGAGCGCGCCGATCTCGGTGTTGCTGATGCCCAGTTCGCGTTGCAGCAGCACGCCGTTGCCGGGAAAATAGTAGTCGGGGCTGAGGGTGGCGAAGATGATGAAGTCGATTTCGTTCAGCTCGATCCCGGCTTCTTTGGCGGCCATGCGAGTAGCCTCGGCGGCCAGCGTGGTGGAGGTTTCCTCCCCGCGCGTAACGTAACGGCGCTCCTGAATTCCGGTGCGTTCCTGGATCCACTCGTCGGTGGTGTCCATGTGGCGCATCAGGTCGGCGTTGGTAACGACATTAGAGGGAACGTAGTGGCCGATTCCGGCAATTCGTGCATTTGGCATCAACGGTAGCTTTGTGGTCATCCGCCGGCGGGCGGCGGATCGTAGTCTGGATAGGAGTCCAAAGAAACGAATAAGTTAGCAAACCGTTAAGATCGTTCCGCCGCGCGGCCGGAAAGGACCGGAAGTAGCCATTTGATTGCCAACACCTTATTTAAGTTGCGGGTCCTCATTTTCTGCATTTTATGTACTAACTTTACGCACCACTAACCCACCCACCCTATGAGTATGATCCATCTTGGCATCGTAGAAGACGAAAATATTATGCTACGCTCCATCCAGGAATGCTTCGAACCCACGCGCGACGTGGAAGTGACCCGCGCCGCCGGCAGCATGGAAGAGTTTCTGGCCGATTTCACCGAGCGCTCCCCCATGAATATGCTCCTGCTGGACATTAATTTGCCGGGCATGAGCGGCATCCAGGGCATTCCCCGCATCCGCGCCGTCAAGCCGGAGATCGACATCATTATGCTCACCAACCACGATGATTCGGACAACATTTTTCGCGCCCTCCAACTCGGCGCGGTGGGCTACATTTCCAAGAAAAAAGTCAACCTTTCCATTCTCCGCGACGCCATCCACACCGTCCACCGCGGCGGCTCGTATATGTCACCCGGCATTGCCCGCAAAGTCATGAGCCACTTCGGCAGCATCCCCGTTACCGCCGCCCCGTCCAATGCCGAAAACCTGCTTACCGACCGCCAGCTCGAAATCGTCAAGGGCCTCACCGACGGCCTCTCCTACCGTGCCATCGCCGATCGCCACGATATCGGCCTGGAAACCGTCCGCGATCACATCAAGAAGATCTACCGCAAGCTGCAGGTGAACTCCAAAACGGAGCTGTTTATCAGGATGATGGAGGGGGAGTAGTGAATGAGGGAGGGAGGGAGTGAGTGAGTGATTAGGGCGTGTCGCCCCCGCAAAATTGCGGGGGCGTCGGTCCCTTCCGGGGTTCGCTGATCGCTCCGTGCTGCGCACCGCTTCCCGGCGGTCGCGCCCTCCAGGCACCTCACGCGGAATTAAGGATTAGCCGGTGCTGTTTCTCCTGTTTTCCCCCTGCCCCCGAAGGGGGGTTCTAAACAATATGAACCTTCAATCCTTAATTTCCCCCCTGCCCCCGAAGGGGGTTCTGCACGGACTACATTCACTCCCTCAATCCCTCAATCCTTGACCAACCCCATCGACCCGGATAAGGTGGCCGAAAATCCCCACCTCCTCCCCTACGCCCACGAGCGCGGCGGGGCCTCTATTAAACCCGCTGACATGGGCAAGGTGAAGGGCCTGGCCCTGAGTGCCATGTACGAGCAGACCGATATGCAGCTGGGCCAGATCCGCGAGCAGATCGAGTTATTGGCCCGGCAAGCCAAGGCGATCCAGGACCGCGCCCTGATCTCCGAGGAGATCTATGCGGCCGAGATGGGGATCGAGCCGCTGATCGGGAAGACTTATTACCTTTACCGCCGCCCGGAGGGTGAACCGGTGCTGAGCCTGGTGGCCCCGGCGGAATGGGGCCGCAAGTCGCCCTTTACCTACGTGGCTACGGTACGGTTGCTGGGCGACCATACGTGGGATATCGAGGAGAAAGGGGACGGTGAAGAGGTTTAACTGCAGGGATTACCGCTTATTCGTTCCGACAGACGGCTGCCGCAAAAAATGGCTTGCCGAAGAACGAGTCGGTGCGTGTTCTTGTACCGGTTTTAGTTGTGGATCATTAATGCTACCCTACGCTTTTTAGTCCTCTCCCGGGGGCGTAAGCCTTGAATCTCCGATTCATTATTGCTTATCTTGCGACTCAAACACAAATCATGCGATCACTGCTTTTACTGCTATTCACCTGGGCCGCAACGGCTTTCCTGGCCGCTCAGGGCTATACTTCCTTCTTTACCGGTGACACGACCGACGTAGTGACCGATCACCAGTTCGGGATCGTGCTGGGGGGCGGGGGTCAGGACAACGACGACGCGATGCAGTGGATGCTGGCGAGGGCGCAGGGCGGTGACGTGGTGATACTGCGCGAATCCGGTTCCGATGGGTACAATGATTACTTTTTCAGTGAGCTGGGGGTGAGCGTCAACAGCGTGGAGACCATTCTTTTCAATGACGCGGTGGGGGCACAGGATGCTTACGTGATCCGCCGCATCCGCGAGGCGGAGGTGCTCTTTATTGCCGGCGGCGACCAAACGGTCTACTTCGACTACTGGCGCGACAGCCCGGTGCAGGAGGCACTGGATTACCTGGTCAACGAAAAGGCCGTTACCATCGGCGGCACCAGCGCGGGCATGGCCATCCTGGGCGGCGCGGTTTATGCGCCCGAGGACCTGGGTGTTCTCAGCGACGAGGCCCTGGCCGATCCCTTCGATCCTTATATGGATAGTATCCAGGTCGAAGGATTGGTCAGCCTGCCCTTCCTGGACAGCACCCTGACCGATACCCACTTCGAGAACCGCAACCGTCAGGGGCGCACCTTCACCCTGCTGGCGCGGCTGAGCGATGCCTACTCCGGCCCCGCCTATGCCATTGCCTGCAATAATGCCACGGCCGTTACCATCGACCCAACCGGCCGCGCTACCGTTTACGGCGAGTTTCCGGAGTTTGGTGACTACGCTTTTTTCATGCAAATCAACTGTGCCTCCACCCCGCCCGGCCCGGAGAACCTGACCCCCGGCCAGCCCCTCACCTGGGACCGTGCCGGTGCCGCCGTGAAAGTCTACCGCGTTCCCGGCCTGACCACCCCCGCCAACTACTTCGAGCTATCCGACTGGACCACCGGTAACGGCGGCAGCTGGCAAAATTGGTCGGTAACGAACGGCGTCCTGAACATCGATCCTAACGGCGCGGAACCCGAGTGTACGCCCGTCGCCACGCGCCGCGATCCCCTTCCCTGGCCCGGTCTGGTGCTGGCCCCCCAACCCGCCGGCACCGAGTTACGCCTGCTGAATACGGCCCCGGATGTCCGTTTCGAGCGGCTGGAAATCCGTAACCTGGAAGGCCGCCTGCTGCGTCGCCTGGACAGCGGTTCTCGTTCCTGGTCCGTAGCCGGCTTGCCGGCGGGCACCTATGAGCTGCTGCTACAGGATGCGGAAGGACGGAGCGGGGCACTGGTGTTTGTAGTAGGACGATAGCTTGTTTCGGCACACAAAAACTGATGTCACGTGATTTTCACCACGGAAAAACGGTTGAGGAGTTACACTCCGATGTACTCGTAACGTGCGAACAAACGGTTGAGGAGTTGCACTCCGATGTACTCGTAATCTGCGGTCGGAGCATAGCTCCTAGTCGGAGTGCAACTCCTCGACCATTTATAAAATGAATCAGTCATTCAGTCATTCAATCCTTCAATCCTTCAATCCTTCAATCCTTCAATCCTTGCACTAGGCGGCGGTTGCCACTGGTGCACCGAAGCCGTCTTCACGCACCTGCGCGGCGTGAGCCGCGTGGAGCAGGGCTGGGTGGCCGCGCCCCCGCCGGACGACGCGTGGTCAGAGGCCGTGATCGTACACTATAATGGGGAACGATTGCCGGTGGCGGTGCTACTGGAAATTCACCTGCGCACTCACTCCGCCACTAGCGATCACCCGCTGCGGGGGCGCTACCGGTCGGCGGTTTATTACTTTGGCGGGGCGGAGGAGAGGCGGGAACTGGAGGCCATCCTCGTCCGCCTGCAAACCGATTTTCCGGAGCCGCTGCTGACCCGCGTACTGCCCTTCGCCGCCTTCCGCCCCTCCCTGCCCGAGCACCTGGATTATTACGCCACGGACCCGGAGCGGCCGTTTTGCAAGCGGTTTATTGACCCGAAACTGGCGTTGCTGCGGGAGAAATTCGGGGATTGGGTATGAAGTGGACCCGGCCCGCGCCCGCGTGAGGGATAGGAGGCGTTGTTTGAACGCAGCGCAGCGGAGAGAGTGCCGGATAGCCCGACCCCGACCGGCGGTAGCCGGGCCGGGGGCACGCCCAAAATTCTTAACAAATGGCCTGAAACCGGGGTCGTTTTAGCTAAATCTACGTTAAGCCACCCCCTAAAATTTGCCGGAAAGGGACGCCCCCCGCACCTTGCGGACGAATTCAGTGGGGGACAGTTTGTCGCCGGCCAAAAACCCAACACCATGCGTACCTTATTTTCTCTCCTTGTTTTTTGTGCGTTCTGGGCGGCCTACAGGCCCAGGTGGACCTGAAACTGAACGTGGGCCGCGCCCTGTTCGGCGGCTACGGCCTGAACGGTGAATTTGGCCTGAACGACAACTCCAGTCTTTCGCTAGAGGTGGCGTACGCCAATAATGATTTTAATAGCGATAGCCTCGGGTTTCGTAACGTTCGCGTTATTCCCGAGTACCGTTACTACTTTGCGCCCCAGGCGGGAACGGACCGTTTTTTCGTAGGCGGCTACGGTAAGCTGGCCAATGCGAAGACGCGCGCGGAGGGCGAATCGACCAAAGCGGTTACGCGGGGCGTGCTGGGCATTATGGCCGGCCATAAGTGGGTGACCGACGGCGGTTTCCTCTTTGAACTGAATGCCGGCGTGGGCAGGGGCCTGGTATTTAGTAGACCGCGCCGGAGGCCGCCGCGTATGGTACCATCTCGGCGATCGACGCGCGCCTGGGGGTGGTGATCGGCTACCGTTTCGGCCAGGGCCGCTCCGGTGGCGCACGCCGCTAACCCAGCCGTCAGAAAGCTCGTCAGTCAAACAGCCGCTTACTTCTACGGAAGTAAGCGGCTGTCTCGTTTTTTGTCGATCTACTGCTCGTATTTATCGAAAGCATTCGTGTATCGAAGGCAGCGGGTATTACATTTATCCTCGATACTACCAAAAATCACTTCATCAACCAATCACCATGAACGTCTTTTCCCGCCTCCGGGCCGGCTGGCACCTCAGCATGCGCAGCCTCGCCGTCATTCAGGATCACCCCAAACTAATGGTCTTCCCCCTCATTTCAGGGGCCGCGCTGATGGCCATTTTGTCCACTTTCGGGCTGGCGATCATCGTGGGACTCGGCTTTTTTGCGGGTTCCGACTGGTCATCGTTTTCTTTTAACACGGAAAACAACGAAGGCATGAGCGACCTTGCCGGTTACGCCCTCTCCTTTCTGTACTACCTGGTCAACTACTTTATCGTCGTGTACTTCAACGTAGCCCTGGTACACGCCTCGCGTGAGGCTTTCGAAGGCCGCCGGGTATCGGTGCGGACCAGTATGGGGCACGCCTCCCGGCGCATCGGCAAGATCTTTGCCTGGGCCGCCTTCGCCGCTACGGTGGGCACGGTCATCAACATCGTCATCGAGCGCCTCGGCCCGCTGGGCGGCATCGTGGGCGGCTTGCTGGGTTTTGCCTGGTCCATCGCGGTATTCTTCGTGGTGCCCGTACTGGCCTACGAAGACGTGGGGCCGGTGCAGGCCGTAAAACGCTCGGCCGCCATCCTGAAGGAAAAATGGGGCGAAAGTCTGGCGGCCAACGTCAGTTTCGGACTGGTGGGGGTTGTCGGCTGGGTTCTGGCCATCAGCGGCGGCGTGGCATTTATTCTGCTCGATTTCGTGTTTTTGGGCATCATCGTCATCATTGCCGGTATTCTGCTCACCATGGTGGCCATTTCGGCGGCCAAGACGGTTTTTCTCTCGGCCGTGTACGAGCATACGCGGGGTTTTTCGCCGGCTTATTATGAGCGGGATACGTTGGATGATGTATTCGTTCCCAAATAATTGAAGGGGGCCTTCGCCCGTATTTTTGTAGGCGTGCTGCGCACGCTGGTATTTACCTGCGGTGATCGTCGCAAGCTCCTCGGAGTTTTGTACGTCTGGTATATGCCTACGCGTGTGCGGGGGGCGTAATTTATCAGGAGTGTTGCGCACAATGGTATTTCGGCTGCTTGATCTCAGGCCGCCCATGCACTTGTGTCAGGCACTGCCATCTACCATTATTACCGAATTATCATTACTATTTCGGGCGTGTCCGTCCCTGACGGGCCGGTCGGCGTCTTGCGGGCTTCGCTGTTCGCTCGGTGCTGCGCACTCTTCTACGGGTAGGGGCAAGCCCTACCCCTACGCAGCCCCTCTAGGTGCCTCACGCGGTGGGGCCGAGCCGGTATGCAAGCGGCCTTGCCGCTGGTATTTTAGTACTTTTGTTCTCTGTTCCGGGGCACTAACGAGTTTCGGTTCAGCCTACTGAATTACCAAACTTCCCGTGCGCCGGGTGCGACCCACCATGCAACTCTCCATTGTCATCGTTTCTTACAACGTCCGCTACTTTCTGGAGCAGACGCTGCGCTCCGTGGACCGGGCGCGTAAGGGGCTGGACGTGGAAGTGTTCGTGGTAGACAATGCCTCAGTGGACGACTCGGTGAAGGTGGTCCGCGAGCGATTTCCGTGGGTGGTACTGATCGCGAATGATCACAACCCCGGCTTTTCGGTGGCAAACAATCAGGCCGTCCGCCAGGCGGTGGGCAAGTACGTACTGCTGCTCAACCCCGATACGGTGGTGGAAGAGAACAGCCTGCGGGTCTGCTTCGAGTTCATGGAGCGGCACCCTAACGTGGGCGGACTGGGGGTGCGGATGATCGACGGCTCCGGTCGTTTCCTGCCCGAGAGCAAGCGCGGCCTGCCCACGCCCTGGGTGGCCTTCACCAAGGCATTCGGCCTGGCACGGCTTTTTCCGCGCAGCCGCACCTTCAACCGCTACCACCTCGGCTACCTGGACGAGTACAAGAACCACCGCGTGGAAGTGCTATCGGGGGCTTTCATGTTCCTCCGCTCCGAAACGCTGCAACGGGTGGGGCTGCTGGACGAGGACTTTTTCATGTACGGCGAGGATATCGACCTGTCTTACCGCATCACGCAGGGCGGCTACGAGAACTGGTACCTGGCCGCTACCACCATCATTCATTACAAGGGCGAGAGTACTAAAAAAGGCAGCCTTAATTACGTCAAGGTCTTCTACCGGGCCATGATCATCTTTGCCCGCAAGCACTTTACCGGAAGCCGTGCGGGATTGCTGGTCTTGCTAATGCAAACGGCCGTTTACGTGCGGGCGATCATCACGCTAGCGGGCAACCTCCTGCGCCGCGTCGGGTTGGCACTGGTGGATGCACTGGTCATCTACGGCGGGCTGGTGCTGTTGAAGAACTACTGGGCGGCCTATCATTTCCATAATCCCGACTACTACGACGACCGCATCCTTTACCTCCATTTCCCCGCTTACATTGCGCTGTGGCTGGTGGGTATTTTTCTGAGCGGCGGCTACGATCGTCCTTTTGAACTCCGCCGGCTGGGTCGCGGTCTGGTGCTGGGTACCCTCCTGCTCACGGCCGTGTACGGCCTGTTGCCGGGTGAGCTGCGGCCCAGTCGGGCACTGCTGCTATTAGGTACGGTGTGGGCCGTTGCGACCACCCTGTTGTTGCGGCTGGCGTGGCATTTTTTTCGTTTCGGGCACCTGCGTCTCGGCGACCGGACCGGCGGCCGGCTGGCCGTGGTGGGCAGCCCCCCGGAAACCCTGCGCGTGATGCAGCTACTGCAACGGGCGGGCGTGGGTGTCAATTTCGTCGGCCGCATCAGCCCCCCCGATCAGGAGGACGACGGCGACGGTATCGGCAATACCGGCCAGCTGACGGGTCTGGTGCGGGTTTATAATTTATCGGAACTCATCTTTTGTTCGGCCGATCTGCCGCTGCGGTCCATCCTCGGCTGGATGTCTACGTTAGGGCCGCGCTTACGGTACAAGATCCTGCCCGAACACGGCACCTCCATCATCGGCAGCCATTCCGGCGGCCGGGCGGGCGAACTCTACACCCTCGATTTCCGCCTCCGCCTGGCCGAACCCGTCGACCGCCGCGCCAAGTGGCTGTTCGATAAGTGCGTTTCCGTGCTGCTACTCATCACCTGGCCCTTCTTCATTTGGCTGGTACAGGATCGCAGCGCCTTTTTCTCTAACATCTACCGCGTCCTCATCGGCCGCCGCACCTGGGTGGGCTATTACCGCGGCGACGAGCGCCTGGACCTGCTGCCCGAGCTGCCGCGCGGCGTGCTCCAACCCGGCCCCGCTGGCACCAAACCCGATGAGGCGACGCGCAGTCGCCTCAATCTGCTCTATGCACGGGATTACACCACCGGCCGCGATCTGGACCTGATCGTTTCCCGGTTCCGGGAGTTGGGTAACGTGGAGGAGGAAGTACGGAAGGAGGTTCGGTAGGTAGCAGGAATGATAAAGAGCTAGGGCAAACGCATCAAATTATAAGTTGAGAAGTTGATCGAGGTAGTCCGTGTTCATGGATGCACTGAATCGTCTCTTTTTCTGACTTAATTTGGCGTTATCCTTCTTTATGCGGTGGAGTGCCATCTTGCGCATTGTGCTGAGGTTGAGAGGAGCATTTCCCATTCTGGCTCTGCTGGAATCCTCGTCAAAAGTTACATCCAAATGCCAATGAAGCTGATTCTCAATACTCCAGTGGCTTCGAATCATTTTATTAAGTTGGGCAGCGGTTTTGTTAGCGTGACTGGTTATATAATACCTTGTGTTTGTTGTAGTTACTTCACTAATTTCTCTACTGGCGGTAATTTTTACCAGCTGCTCAATACTGGACCACTTTTCCTTTAAGTCGGGACTTAACCATGCCTTGCCATTTATGACTTCACATTTTCTCGTCTCGAAGCGACCATGGTCGTATTCCCATTGCGAATCTTCAGATTCGCAAGCGCAATGATCGAATCCTTCTTGTACCTCTTCAAGCAGGTCTTTTTGGTTCCCTTTGACCGCCAAGATGTAGTCGGCCTCAGCCGAAATTATTTGCTCGGCCACCTCTTTTTGGCACCCGATTGCATCAATGCTGACCGTCGTGCCCTGCAATTCGAGTTCATCGAGAAGGATGGGAATGGCCGTGATTTCGTTGCTTTTATCCATCACTTTGGTCTGCCCGATGCACAATCCCTGATCGCAAACCCAAGCATTCAAAATATACAAGCCACTATTTCCTTTTGATTTGGGAGAAACGCCTTTTATTTTTTTACCATCGATAGCAATCAGACGCTCTTTAAGATGATTTAATAGTTTTTTCCCATCTTCGTTTAAACCTTCTTGAAGACATTGAGGGTCAACGAGTTGAAATACCCTGTTGAACGTATCATGAGATGGTGTTGAATCGCCCAAATCAATGTATTTCTTCAACCAAAGTTTTCGTTCTCTCGCAAACTCCGCCATATCTTCAAAATCCTCTCCATTAGATAATAAAGTGCATAAGGCGATAAACAAGATACTAGATAGTTTGTACTTACATCTACCCCCTACTCTTGGGTCAGGAACGGAAGAAAACAGAGGGGCGGTTTTGTGAGAATCATGCTGCCAAAGGTACTAATTTGATGCGTTTGCCCTACGGGCATTGGGATAGCTGAATAGTTACACTCAATTGTATTTCGAACAGTTAGTGATGGTGTACTTCTGCTTGACTTTGACTTCAAATCGCTCGTCCATCTGTATCTTTGATATGGGGCGAAAATATTTAACTTCAGCTGTCGTAAACCAAAGGTATTGGCTTCACCCCAATCTTTTTTGCCACCTTGGCAAGCTGCTACACAGTTCAATTTATACAACAACGCCGTCTAATGTTCATTTCTTTAACACAATTACTGTTCTCATTGGGTATAGCTCAAGGATTGGTCATCTCCGCTATATTCTTATTTTCACCTTACTTCCGCAGCCGTGCCAATAATTTCCTAGCGGCAACCACACTTTGCATCGCGCTTCTTGGCTTTTTAGACTTGGTGGGCAGAAGACCCGAGACGACTGATTTTTTTACAATTGTAAACGACGTCATGTGGGAATACCTTGTACCGGCTACGATCTACGGATACTTTATTCGCATATTAGCTGAGCGCAATCAAGCGCTACCGGTTCGCTGGAGTTTATACCTACCTTTTTTAGTGACGTTGGTGATTAACCTTTTTATCGACGGAGGGGAGGTTCTTCAGTTGTACCAGTTACCTTTCTCTTCTAAGAACCATTGGCTGACGATCTATTACGTAGTTGAGGAAGTCGGTACGATCATCTTCTGCGTAGCCGTGATGACTCACGTCCACGGTCTGATAAACAAGACGGAGATTAAGCCAATTACCAAAAAATGGGCAAGAGAATGCTTTCTGCTTTTTGTTGTTATTCTGCTCGTTTGGATAGCAACCTGGCTAGGAAGCCAAGTGATGAACCAAAACCTCAGCCTAGCGATTTGGGTTGCGGTAAGTCTGATTTTTTCTACACTTATCTACCGGGGTGTTTTTTTGTTTAAACTGGCGGAGGAGCGCTTTGAGATCAGAGTTCGGACGCGCAATTCTCACGGAGCACCAGAAAACGACAATGAATCAGAAGCCAAACCACCCACTTGGTTGGTTAAGGCGGGTGGTTCAATTCATCGACAGCCGAAAAGCAGCGCAGTGGAGGTCGGGCTACCAGAGAAGGACTTACTCGCTAAAGAGATCGAGGAGTCCTTACCGATAAATTCAGATGCTGAACAGGCATCCGATTTGGTAACGGATCAATACCTGGTGGAGTTACATAAACTGATGAGCACTGAAAAGCTTTACCGAACAGCGACCCTTAGTCGTTCCGATGTAGCCGAGCTGCTCGGCATTAGTCCAGGGTACCTTTCCCGAAAGCTGGCGGCCCACCCCGCTGGTAATTTTACGAAGTACGTAAATGGCTATCGGGTGGAAGAGGTCAAGATAATGCTGTCTGACCCTACCTTCGATGACTACAGCCTGGCGGCTATTGGGCTGGAAGCCGGGTTTAACTCGAAGTCTGCTTTTTACAAGACTTTCAAGTCAATAATGAGGTGTACCCCATCCGAATATAAAGCGATTATTCGCGAGGAGGGCTAAGGAAATCGTAGGTTTTGGTGCGATACTAGTCCTGATTTGTGCAGTTTTCACAATCAAGGAGTACGCTTAGAACATCGAAGTACAATTTTGCATCAACGTAGTTTTGCTCAACTCTTGATAACTGATCCAATGTCGTTAAAGAACGTTCTGACCCTTTGCTTTTGTCTCATCTATTCCTTGCTGTTACCGGCACAAAGTGGCAGCCCGGGTTCTCCCCTTAAAGTCGTATTGGCCGACGAGAGTATCGCCCTGCCGGGATTTAGCTTTGTGGATTATGGATATGAACCGGCCTTACTTCTGAGCAGCGAGTACCCCATGGGTAGAAGTGGCTACGATGGTTTCTACATCTCCGGAACCCTTGGTTGGTACTTCCACCGGCACTTCCGGACAAGTGTTTTCACCAACGCACAAATCAGTTACCGACTGCGCGCGAAACGCTTTCACGGATCGATTGGAGTAGGCCCGGGGGCCGCGCTGGCTTACGCTACCCAACCGGTTTACGAATTCGACGACGGGACCTACGCGGAGGGGAAGAATTCCGGGCAGCTTCTCTTCATGCCCGCCGCTACCTTGGAACTGGGGTACAAGCTGGGTACTACACCCACCGCAACGGAGCTGCTGTTGGATTATTCCTTCGCCGTTGAAACCCCCTTCGCCCTGGTGCCGGCTCCCCACCTCTTCGTGGGGCTGGGTCTTCGCTTTTATCCTTTTGCCAACCACTAGCGAATTAATAATCAGCTAAAAAACCAACTGAAGTAATGAAACAATTCCTGATCAGCAGCCTGTTGCTGTATACTCTCTTCTCCTGTGATAAACTCGAGCCCCTTCCCGCTTCCACGTATGCCTGCGAGCTTTCCCGTCCGGATAATGGGAGCGACCACCCGCTTTCCGCTGACTTTTTCAGGTTGCTGGACGGTGCCGTCCCCCTCACAACGGGTGTCCAACTAGCAATCACGGACGCTCAGGGAAACACCTGGTCCGGCTCCCGTGGCTTTGCTGATATCGGCAACGGTATACCGGTAGAAAATTGCCATCGGTTCATGATTGCGAGCATCTCCAAACCCGTGACTGCGGTGATGATCATGCAGTTGTTAGAAGAAAACCGCCTCAATTTGGACGATCAACTGGCGGATTATTTGCCCGCCGCAGTTATCCGTGATCTGGCCAATGCTAACCAGGCAACCATCCGGCAACTACTGAACCACACGAGCGGCATTCCGGACTACCTGACCCTGGAACAAACGCTCAACTCGCAGAACATCCCCTTCCTCAAGGAAACGCAGCTGGAAAAACTCAGGTACGCCCGTGGGCTAGAAGCTATTCATCCTCTGGGAACGGCATATAGTTACTCGAACACAAATTATCTGCTACTCGGCCTCGTAGTGTCTACGCTGCGCGATAAACCCTTGTGGGAGGTAGTCGACGAAGCGTTCTCTCAGCCCCTTGGTTTACAACGGTTTGCCATGGGTACGGAAAACGACCCGATTCCTGAAGATGTCGTCCGGCCTTACCTGGCCTTTACCGGTGGCAAATTCATTGACGTAACCCCTACCGCTGTTTCGGACGCTGCTACGGGAGACGGAGGTGTAGCCAGTAATATGCTCGATCTCAACCTTTGGATAGAAGCTCTTTTTGCCGGCGACCTCTTGGAGCCTGCCACCCGTAATATGATGATTACCAATACAGAGCCGACCGGTGACGGAAACGATTTCCCCGAGTGGCCAGACGAGGCCTATGGCTTAGGTATTAGCCGTTACAACACTCCATTCGGTCTTGCATTCGGTCATACCGGATCTACGTCCGCCTACAACTCAATACTCTTGCATTTCCCAAATAGCGGGGTTACTTTCTCCGTAATCATTAGCGGAGTCGACCTTGAAAAGGTCGACGAAACGGAGGACAAAATCAAAGAGATAAGGGATGAAGTTCTCTCCTTGTTACTCCCCTAAGCCGAATCATTACTAAATCAAACTCATCTACCATGTCTTACAAATTTTTGCTCTTCCCCGTTCTTTTCCTATTCTTCTTCTCCTGCGACGATGACGACAACATTGTTGGCTCCGGTAACCTCATCTCCGAGATGCGGGACGCTTCGGACTTTACCGATATTAGTGCTAGTGAATCCATTCGGGTAGACGTAAGCCAGGGGAATGAATTCCGCGTTGAACTGACGGCGGATGATAACGTCATTGACCGCGTCGAATCGGTCATCCGTGACGGCGAACTCCGCTTTTCCATGGCCCCCGGCAGTTATCGCAGCACGACCGTCAGTGTGCAGGTTACCATGCCGGCCATCCGGCGAATCGAGACCAGCACCTCCTCAGTCGTCCAGATATCCACATTTGATCAACCCGCCGATGATTGGACGTTAGACCTCAGTACCTCCAGCCAACTCACCGTTTTAGACTGCACCGTCCGCAATCTGGATTTTACCGGCTCGACTTCCAGCGAAGCCAACTGCTTTGGCTTGCAAACCGTGGAGACTAACCTGAACACGTCTTCCTCCGCCTCCCTGGAAATTAGCGTCTCCGAGCGGCTGACTGGAGACGCGAGAACGAGTAGTGAAGTGCGGTACCGGGGAGACCCGGAGGTTACGGTGTCCGTAAATACTTCTGCGAGCGTGGAGCGGGATTAAGCACCCGGGTGGGTGCTTAGCTGACGAGTATACAGCCTGCGGAAAACACTAACAACACTGGAGTTCTTCGAATTGATTATCAATCACTTATGATTTTGACATAGCTCTTTTGCCTAAATTTAATAGGAATAAATTCAAATGCGTAGCTTATAGTGATTTTCACAGCAATGTTTAAACCAAGCCCATTGAATCTACAGACTCTTTAATTTCTACCTCAATTGAGTAAAAGATTTGGATGAGGGCATTATGTTTAAAAACTAAACTCGAATCATAGCTAACAAAATCTCTTTCAGTAATTTTTTAATACTCTAAATCAATAGAATCTTTTCTTGAAAAAAATATTTAAATTCCCCAATAACCTGATATTCTTTTTAATTAAAGCGCCGAAATCTCCATTTAAACTAACACCATCTTTTGTAATTTTACTATTATTAAATTAGGGTAATTCTTCAAATGAACAATTATCTGACTCTAAAGTTCGACCCTTACATGATACTAAAGTTATAGCTAAAATTGTAAATAAAAAATGTATCAATATTTTCATATCTATTATTAGTTGAGTTTTCAAGTAGATTTTTTAAATTTTATAAAAGGCCATAAAGTTACTGCTTGCGCAGAACGGTCTGGCTAAACGCAGTAGCCGCGTTTAGCGGCTATTGTCGTTTTAGCCTTTGTTGGCGGTAGTTTTCTTTCTACTAATGGACTTATTAGCGATTAAAGTAAAACTTAACGGTAATCCTATATTCCTCTTTTCTAACTCCTTGTAAGTCTCTGAAATGTCTTTTGAATATTCTTCGAAGTAAGAGATTTGTAATTTGTTGCTAATACAAGCAGATATTATATCGGAAACCTTATAAGGAAACCAATAAGAAAGTACTTTATGCTCACCTAATTTATCAATATATTCAGGCATAATATCGTCTTCAAAAGGAATAACTTGAAAATAGGAAGCGTCCATTATATGTGGCGGTTTAGGATTGAACATTCCCAAAATAGGATGTTGTTCATAAATAAAAACTTCGCCTTCAGAGACCAATAATTTACTAATGATTTTGAAAAGAGTACCGATGTTAGGTAGCCAACCCAAAACACCTACTGATATATACACCAAGTCGAACTTGTTATAGAAATCCTCTGATATATCAAAAATATCTGTACATACAAAATCTACGTTAGTCATTGATGCTGCAGACAGTCGTTTTGCATAGTCTATGAATTTGTCAGATATATCAACACCAACACATCGATTCGCTCCTATTTTTTTGAGATATATTAGTTCAAGTCCACTATTGCACCCAATCTGTATTATATTTTTACCCTTAACATTTATTAAGTTTGTAAATATTTTATCTTCCACATCATCAAAAATTTTAAAATTTTCATCTTTTACTTTCAATGAAGCTTCTTCAAAACCGCTTTTTTTAAATACATCCGCAGTACGATTCCACATCATATAATTGGATTTGATGTAATCAATATCTCTCTTCATTTATTTTCATTTTTAATTACCGCCAACGGTCGCGCTAGCCGCAGCCCGACGTAGGAGGCTTGTCGGCTAGTGCTTGTTAGGTGCATTATTTTTGTTTTTTACTTGCTGATAATTTTTTCCTCCCATCAATTACAAGAACAGTTGGTGTTCTTAGCCCTGCTGCTCTATTCGTTCGAGCTTTTGCTAAAACCTTATTTATTTTTGTTCGGTTATTCTTAGTCATAACAATTAAATACACACTATGATGAGATTTTTCAGCTTTGTCATAAATAGGAAGTTGTTTTTCGAAGCCATGCATTAAGTTATTATTCGTGGATAATTTCACCTCTAAATTAACTTTCGCGTCATATCCTCTACTTAGCTTGAAATCTACTGGCCCACTTCCAGCATTTGGCTCTCGGTTTAAGTCAACATTATTAGCTCTACAATAAGTATCTGCTACTCCATAAAGTAATTTTTGAACATACCTTTCATTTCTTTGACTTCCATTGGAGTCATAGAGAAATTCCCACCATCCATTATTTTCTATTAGTGATTTTAATTGGTGACAAATCACTTTCATAAGTTCCAAAATATTATCTGGATTTACTGGATTATATTTCTTTAAATTGATTCTATTTTCTTCTACAGCCTTATTCGCTAATTCTATCCATGTAAATTCATTGAAAGGATCATTCTCAAAATCATAAGATTTCCGTGGCTTTATCTCATAAACTTCAAGTAAGTGCTTTAATAGTTCCGTATTTGTTAGTAATTCATGTTTTAATGTACTCTTATTCCTTGATTGGATATATTTTTTCCAGCTGCCTCCTACAATACTATTCGTTCGTTCCCTAAGTTCATCGTTATACCCCTCCACAGATGATATATCAGACCAAGAATCTGCAATAGGAATCCTACGAAGTAGATTTCTAGGTAAGAACATAATTGGTCTACCACTATTATATGAATTTTTAGGTAACTGAATATCTTCACCTTTATACGAAAAAGTGGTGGTTTTTATCCTAAGTTCTTTAGCAAGCCTTTTTGTGTATTGTATAATGTTATCATAAATAATACTTATTGTCATATCACTAATTCTGTCCGAACCTATCCCCTCTTCAAATATTCCTATTAATTCAAATACTTGAGGATTTTCGAAACCTGCATCAGCAATAATTTTACCTGTCTCGGCTAATTGTTTCGCGAAGTAAATCCCTATTCCTCCACCATGATTACCCTCAGATGAGAACCCAAGACTGATGTATGGGATTTCTTTAAACTTTAACTTTTTAACCGCTTGCAGATAAAACTTATCATGGGTAGAATTTGATAATTTTAACAACTGTAAAACCTTCTTGAAATAATTATCAAATTTTTCTCTAGCATCTCTAAATTCCGGAATATCTAAATTACTCAGTAATGAAGGATCTACATGAAAATTAGAATCCATGTCTATAAAACTGTTGAAAACTCCAGCATCATCTAATTTTTCAGAAGAGACTCCAACTAAAGTATTCAATCTAATAGGCATATGAGAATGTTTTATTTAATAATATAACGGTGATTGATAAATCTTAGTTTCATTTTTTTTAAACTTTGCACCTAACTAGTCGATATCCGCATTGCGCATATCCCACCAATCGCAACCCACCGCCCAAACATACTTCAACCCCGCCAAATATCCAAGCAAACACGCAACCCGACCCGCAAAACTTGCGCATATCACTTTACTTCAAGCTCCAAAAGCGCAGCTGGAAAACCTAACCCTGCGTCAACCCCACCAAATATCCAAGCAAACACGCAACCCGACCCGCAAAACTTGCGCATATCACCTTACTTCAAGCTCCAAAAGCGCAACTGAGCAACTTAAACGGTAAGCGTCCGTCCAACCACATATTGCGTAGTCCATCCCGGGTCCCGAGTTTTGCGGTAACCAAGAGCCCACGACCATTAAGTTAAGCAAAACCGGAATACCCCCCCGCTTGCGTTAATACGGTATGAAGCCCATCATCCGTTACTTCTCAAATATACGATGCTTCCTCCAACTCAACGGTCCGAGGCGCGAAGCCTACCTCTATCATCCTGCAACAACTTTTATCCGCAAAAGTCCACTAACCTTCGCCCGCACCGTCACCCTCGTCGTTGATTTATCCCGGCATGGGTCGCACTACGTGATCAGAATGAAAACCCAGGGAGGGTCCACCATCGTCAAAGACTTCCTGCAAAGCAATGAACCCCAGACAATTAGGCGGGTAAAGCTGGGTACCGGTCGCGCCTTTTATAAACTCCGGGAACTGGGGCTGCAACCGGAGCGCGACGCCGAGTTCAAGGTCCGCCTGGTGCGCGTCGAGCTTGATGACGGCGGCGTAGAAATACTGATAAGTTCGCTGACCGATACAAGACGATACCCGGTAAATAAATTTAAATGGCTGTACGGGAAACGTTGGGGTGTAGAGACCGCCATCTTCGTCCTGAAATCTTTTCTACAACTAGCTTTGGTATCGGCCTATACGCAGCCCGGCGTAGAACAAGATCTCTGGTCCAGCTTCGCCTTTTATAACCAACAAAGCGCGCTGGTCACCGCCAGTGAGGAAGACGTTAAAAAAGCGACCGAACACCGAAAATATGAATACCGGATCAACCGTAACGTGACGGGCGGGATGATCCAACACTTTTTGTATACCATATATCTGGGTGGACCCAATGACTGGCGAGCCAAAACCCTGGTGCTCCTCAAATTGATGTCCCGCTATACCGAACCGTATCGCCCCGACCGAAGCCGAGCGCGGGAGCGAAAAATCATGCGGATGAATAATCGGCATATCCACGAAAAAAACTATAGAAAAGCGATGTAAACACCCGCAAGGCTACCGCCACAATAGCACTTTGAAAACAAGGGCACGGGGGAGGTATGTCCACTTGGCAACTGAAAAAATGTGGCAACCCATCAGTACCTAAAAACGGTGTTTACGGGGGTGGAGGCTATCGGAAGAACCGCCTTAACTTAATGGTGTTGCTGCTGTGTTCTGCGAATTTTATTTATGATCTAGATTGTGAATAATAGTCTTACTAGATATTTTTTTAAGTTCCCTATTAAATCCTTGGCGGTGTACCAGATGTAAGGATGCTCCTATAAAAGAGCAGCAAAGGCCGATATTCATTAGCTTTGGAGTGTCCAAACCTCAAAACAATGTACATCAGTTGCCCTCGCTGCTGCTCGACAAAAGTAGTCAAAAACGGTTTTACCCACTACGGCAAGCAGAATCACCTTTGCAAAGACTGTGATCGTCAGTTCGTCCTAAACAACCGTCACATCATCCAACAGGAGGTTCGAGACTTGATTGCCAAAGCACTGTTGGAGCGCAACAGTCTTCGGGCGATCTGCCGAATCTTCGACGTCAGTTTAACCTGGCTGCAAGCTTTCGCTCAGTCGCTGTGGTGTCAAGTTCCCAAACGGCTGGGCTTAACAAAGAAGATGATCAAGAAAATAAAAAAGATGCAAGTCTTTGGTTTACAGGCCGATGAAATGTGGTCGTTCGTAGGTTGTAAGGCCGCTAAACGCTGGATCTGGATCGTCTTCGACCCCATTCACCGCGTAGTTGTTGCCTACCACATCGGCGATCGATCCGACCAATCCGCCCGGGCACTCTACCAAAAGATCCCCAAGCGGTTGCGGTCGTGCAAGTTTGAAACCGACGATTGGGATAGCTACAAGAAAATCTTCCATCAAGACAAGCACCGCATTGGTAAAGCCTACACCTACTTCATTGAAGGCTTCAATGCTACGATTCGCGCTCGCTGTAGTCGGTTGGTTCGTAAAGCCTTGTCATTTTCTAAAAGCGATACTTGGCACAATCTCGCGATTGGATACTTGCTCTGGCAACTTAACTTAGACCGCCATCCTTACTTTTGATACACCGCCAAATCCTTCAATATAGATCGGATCCAAGTTTTTTAGGTTATCCAACTTTTTCAATTCCGCAAGTTTCAACTTGTTCAAAATCGAAAATGGTAATTCCATTGGTTTATAATCTACCGTATTTAACATTTGACCGATAGCAACCTTACATTCATCTTTTAAATCCTCCCACACAGATGGACGAATAAACCATTTATTAAAGTTTCCGGCGGTGTATCAAAAGTAAGGATGGCGGTCTAAGTTAAGTTGCCAGAGCAAGTATCCAATCGCGAGATTGTGCCAAGTATCGCTTTTAGAAAATGACAAGGCTTTACGAACCAACCGACTACAGCGAGCGCGAATCGTAGCATTGAAGCCTTCAATGAAGTAGGTGTAGGCTTTACCAATGCGGTGCTTGTCTTGATGGAAGATTTTCTTGTAGCTATCCCAATCGTCGGTTTCAAACTTGCACGACCGCAACCGCTTGGGGATCTTTTGGTAGAGTGCCCGGGCGGATTGGTCGGATCGATCGCCGATGTGGTAGGCAACAACTACGCGGTGAATGGGGTCGAAGACGATCCAGATCCAGCGTTTAGCGGCCTTACAACCTACGAACGACCACATTTCATCGGCCTGTAAACCAAAGACTTGCATCTTTTTTATTTTCTTGATCATCTTCTTTGTTAAGCCCAGCCGTTTGGGAACTTGACACCACAGCGACTGAGCGAAAGCTTGCAGCCAGGTTAAACTGACGTCGAAGATTCGGCAGATCGCCCGAAGACTGTTGCGCTCCAACAGTGCTTTGGCAATCAAGTCTCGAACCTCCTGTTGGATGATGTGACGGTTGTTTAGGACGAACTGACGATCACAGTCTTTGCAAAGGTGATTCTGCTTGCCGTAGTGGGTAAAACCGTTTTTGACTACTTTTGTCGAGCAGCAGCGAGGGCAACTGATGTACATTGTTTTGAGGTTTGGACACTCCAAAGCTAATGAATATCGGCCTTTGCTGCTCTTTTATAGGAGCATCCTTACATCTGGTACACCGCCAAGTTTCCTAATATCATGGACTCAACTCGATTCAAACAATTAATTGGAAAATATAGTGAATTTCCATATAGCTCTAACATATGTCTTTGTCTTTTGATTGAGGCTAAAAATATATAAGTATATTTTTCTGATGGTAAGACATTGAATATCGCAATCAAAGGCTCTTTACTTAGCGAAGATTCAAAATCTATTCTTTCGACAGTTGCTAATGTAACAGGTAATTCATCCATAAATCGTATCAAATTTACTGTTATTTCATTATGTTTTCCACTTTCAATATCATTAATTAAACCATTTTGCAAAGGAATTAGATAATTCCCCATAAATTGCTTTCTTTCGTTTAAGTGGCTATATAAATCATGAAGTTCTAAATTATTGATTCTACTTGTTAATTCTTTTAGGATGCAATTATGCAATTTTTCATCCCATTTGATATTTTCATTTCTATTTTTTAGAATTGATAATAATTTTTTGTTTCGATACTCTATATACACATCTATGTTATCCATGAACTCATCATTAAAATACTGAATCTCTACGGTCTCTCTACAAACTGTTCGATACAATTGTAATGTAATATCTCTTTCGGTTAAAAAAATACCGGTTCGCTCAAAAGATTCAAAAATTCTTTCATGCTCTTTACAATATCCGGGAAATGTAGAAGCTTCCTGTAAACCAATTGGCAACATTGTCATTTCTTGAGACTTCCAATTTCGGATTGGTCCAATCACATGGCCTTGTTCAGATATTTTCTTTAGTGGTCCTGATTTCTGTATTGTATGAGAGTTCTTAATTGTAATATTTGTACAATTAGGGTAGATACATGTCCTTACTGGAATTGGCTTCTTAAAGTTCTTCAGTCGTTCATATCGGAACGATTCAGCATTTCCACTTCCATCGTATATAATACTGTTATCTTTTTTAAACTCTTCTAAAATATTTTCTATCATAGGTATCATACTGGCTTCATTTATCATGCGTCTTTATTTAGGTACATTATCTAGATTAATTCAACAATTATAAATAGACTAAACATCAAATTCTAATTATTTCACACAACTCAAAGGAACGTCAGCGCACCCAAGGGCGCTGACGTTTCAGTTGAACGAAGTCCGGTTTCCGAGTCCCGCCACCAATTAATGGGAAAGGCAAAAAGTGGTTGTCCGCTTAGCGAGCCGATCCGTGGCTCAAGGTAAGGGTTTCGGATCGTTTCGGCCGGCTTTGGGGGCAGTATTATGGCCCCTGGTTTCCGTTGGCGGGTAAATGCGGTGGATGATCCCGCGCAGAGATCTGCCGGCTGATGCGTCAGCCGCCCGTTTTAGAGCGTGTCTAAAATTTTTAAGAACTGAGAATCAATGATTCGCTTCGCGGCTACTTCGTGGTTAAGGTTCTGGCTAGATAAAAACTTGCGCGCATAGCGGGTTACGTAAGTCAGTTTTTATGACGTCAGGTTCTTAAATGCTTGGTTCTCAGGAAGTAAAAATTTAGACACGCTCTAAATTCGTGCCACCCTCCAAATGGTGCGTAGCGTAGCAGTGCCGCAGCACGTGGGGATGGACCTCCCGCGCCATGCCCGCCGCGTTGCGCGCCGCCTCAATGGCGTACTGCGCCGCCCGGGGCGACCATTTGCTCCCTTCCGCCTGCCATTAAAAAGATATTCCACCGGCCGGCATTCCACATAATAATCCCGCAGTATTTTTAACAGGCATTCAGGGAGGTTGACGTAGCGGTCTTTGCGACCTTTTCCCTTGATTACCCGTAATTGTTTTCGTTGGCCGTCGACGTGCCTGATCCGTAGTGCCAGCGCTTCGCTTAATCGCAATCCCGTGCCGTACAGCAGGGCGATAAACGCCTGGTGCTTCAGGCCGCGCGCGGCATTTATTAATTGACCCACCTCTTCGTTCGAAAGTATCGGCGGCAGGCTGCGTTCGCCCCGCGGCCGGGGCAAATTATCGACGCCCCAATCCCGCTTGAGGATATTGACGAAAAATTGCTGTAATACCGAATAATCGCCATTGATCGTCTGCCAACTTCGACCCTGATCGTAGCGATGCAGCAGGTAACGACGCACGTGACCGGTGTCGATCTCCGGACCCAGTTCCTGCGCTTGGTGCCAGATGACAAATCGCCGCAGCGAACTGCAGTAGCTAGTGATTGTATTGGTCGCGTAGTTGCGCAGCGTGAGCCATTCGCGTAGCTCGGTGACGTATCCGTATTCCTTTTTCATCGCTTGTATCGAGTAGGTGAAACAATGAAATCAAGATACGGAGATATTCGCTACAAATTACTGATTTTCAGAGGTTTGGCGGGGGAGTTGGGAGGGTTTTGTTCAACGTTTAGTATATGAGAAGTAGGCGATTTCGAAGCACCAAACTTTCGGTTAAGTACCAACTTTGAGATGAGCCAAAAGCCTTGAATTTAGTGTTTTTTCGCCTATTTTTTATATACATTGTTGTGCGTTCGTTTATTTCACTTAATCTTTTCATAAAAATATGAAATGCTATTTTCTTTATCATCGTAGGTTACAATTTCTCTTTTATCGTTAAATTCAAAGTAGCTTAATAAACCAAAATCTCCTGAAGAAAAAGCCGTATGGGTAAGCAATATTCCTAGAATCGTAAAATCCCATAGACCTGAAACAAAAAATAGAAGAATTCCCAAAATAATAGATATGACTACAAATGGCGCAAGGGCAACAACTTGAAATTCTTTTTTGTTGGCAACAAACTTATCAGCAATCGCCATAAAATGAAATTTTTTTAAATTCGCTCCATAGGATGTTTTTTCTGCACCTTGAGATTTGTAAGCTAAAACATGAATAAATTCGTGTAATGGTGTAAGTCCAAATGCGATAGCCATTCCATAAGTAAAATATTTAATTCCACTGCCCAAACTGAAATCATCAGTTCCATAATTTTGCCAAAAACAAAATATTATTGCAACAGCTACAATTATATTAGAGACTGTGTAAAATGATGAAATTTTTGTCCGCTTTTTTAGGTATGTTCTCACAAATGGGATAAGTTCCTTATGTCCTAAACTGTCTATTAGGATGTAACCTTTATTCTCTAATTCTTCAGGTCTAATTTGCATTTCAAAGTTTCATTTTTAAATGACGCACAACGGGAGCGCCAACGCAGCCGGGCTTTCTTGATTCAATAACCTACCCTAAAAGTAATTAAATTTCTACCGCTAATAGAATCTCCATAGAAATTCTGCCCGGTTGACGGTGGCGCATTGTTGGGCGAATATTTTCAAATTTTATATAAAGCCCTTAAAAAGTTTATCTTCCTGAAGGAATTGATTATTGATCTATTTGTATTAATAATTTGTTTAGTTTCTTTTAATACATTATTGTACTTATAAAGCTTGTTATTTGTCCATATATAAGTATAATTAGTGCCTGCAATGTTTTCAATTCTTTCTGCCCTAAAAGAAAATAGCTTAGTTTTAGTTTTATCCCTCGCATTATAATACCATGTTCCTTGATTATTAATATCGCCACCTTTAACGTAAATTATTTCATGATTAGAGATCCATGAAATAGAATTGATTTTACTTTTAAAAGTCAAATCGGCCAATACTAAACTACTATTTGATTCTAACACGTCATTCGTGTTATTTTCTAATGAATAAACATACATGGCTTTATCATATCCATCATTTCGATTCCATAGAAAGAACTCACCATTCGCTGACATCATTTCTCGTGATCTTGGCCAAGCATGAGTACGTCCTAAAACTTGAAATTTTTCAGATGATACTTCCCTAATAATCAATTGTGGAATTTCATCATTAGTTTCTTTACAAATAATATGATTGTTTGAACCCCAGTAGTAAATCTCGCTCGATAGATTAGAAGGTACAAATTCACCATTTTTTAGATCATAGAGTTTGAAAATGTTCTTGTCATTAGAATTACGTCCCAAAGTTGTAAAGGCATATCTTAGTGAAGGAGATTTATCGGCAATGTCCATTCTTAACATTTCGTCATTACCACTTATTGGTGAAATTACATTGACTTCCTCAACTCCAAATTTATCATGTAAATTGATAATGACTCCGCTATTGGTATTTATTTCGTATTGCGTACCAATAGTTACAGAACTTCCTTCAGGACGAAATACAATTTTATCTTTGTACCAATGCTGATGATAAAAGGTTCTATAAAAAAGCCCCAACTGAGTCAATCTTCTTTCATTCTGAAGTTCCCCGTCTTCAATTTCTAAATCAGTTCTCCATAAATCTCCATCTTTGATACTAATTACATATTTACAATCTGGAGAAATAAATCCTTCGATATCGTACGAAAGTTTTTTCGTGCCATCACCATCAAAAATTTGCAGTTTATGGTAATATGAGGTAAAATCGCTAATAATCGCAAAACTATCATTATTTACGATTACTCCATACCCAGGAAACACGCCTTCAGCTACAATCTTATCTGAGTCACTATCATAAAGATTGCCTCCCATCGTATAAAATTTTTGAAATTTATTATTACTGGATTTATCTTCATGCAGGTTCACCATATCATCAAATACATCATTATCATTAGCTTGATCATTAGTGAAACTTCTGAGTGAGGTATTATTGGCTGAAATATTCTCAGCTACACCAGCGCTCTGAAGAATTAAACCTTCATTATTATCAATGACGGTATCGTTACTTTTGTTAATTGTTCTGGGTGATGGTTTCGAAGCTACTGTAGCTTCTTGATCTAGATTGATAGATTTTATTTTGAGGCCCTCTGATATTATAGTTTCATAAGCCTGTTTTCCCTTCTTTGGATTCATCTTTCTTAAAAATGGCTCATTCAAACCCGGAATAATTCCAAACTTATAGTAGGTCACATTATCTCTAAACACTGTTGGAGACAAATCTATCGTTTCATTACTAGGTAGGAAACGAACGGTATGACTTAGCGCAGCCTGTGACTCAGTTGAGAGTATAGAAAAACATGTTCCTTTCTTCATGAGAACATTATATTTTCCTTTCACAGTTAGTTCTACAGTACCATTAGGTGAAAAATTAGTTTTAGGCCATATTACTACTATTTCTTTCACCTGTAGATTTTGAGCAACAAGTGCCTGGTTGGAGAAAATTAAGAGTAAGAAAAGTAAAAGATTTCTCATATATAATTACTTTAGATTCATAGGCCAAAAGTAGTACATTATTACGTTTTTAATAATTATACAACACTTATGTGCCAGTATTCGAATTTAGAACAATCCATACTATTGCTATTTGTGCATTATATCTGACAACTCATTAATAGTTAATAAAAACATTTTCTAACCCAAAAAACAAATTGCGCGAATTTACGATTTTAACGATTTCTGGACATATTGGTACTTTTGGCATATTAGATTTCGCCCAACGTATGCAGCGGCGCAGCCCGCCACTCCATAAACAATGATACGAAGAAATAAACACTACCCCACCCTAAATCATTAATACGAAGCCAAAAACACTACTGGCGGGTTGGCGCTGCTGCTGTGTTGGTGGCATTTTCTTTAAATAAACTTAAGATTATTCAAGCTCTTAATTAGTTGTCTAGGGCTTAACTCTTTCTTATGGAATTCATCAATAAAGAATTCTTTCCAATTACTGTCATTTTCACCACTGTAGTATTTGGGATATTCTCTCGCAATCGATATCACCTTGTTAGAGTAAGTTATAAAATCATTATAGTTCCAATATAAAATGTCATCGCTAATGTTTCGTGCTGGACTACTTATGCTACTTCTATTAGAAATGAGAACGGTAAAAATTTCAGCATCTGCATTGATTACATCGACATTTGTTTGTATCCACTTTTTATGGGATAAAGCTTGCCGAATATCATTCAAAGGAATTGGATCATTATCAGTTTCATACATTTTATCTTCAAAAACAATAACAAACCGATCATTTGAAATCCAGTATGGATTCGGACTCCCTTCGCTCTCAACATTGTAAGCATCGTAACCCAGAATTTTTCCAATAAAAAGATTCAAATTTTCTAAATCTCTATTATCAATAAAATCCGTGATTGATTTTAAGAATTTATCATATTTTCTTGATTGAGAAACTTTAATATCAGTAATATATCCTTGCAGTCTTTCAATATTGTCTACTAAATAATCATCGAATTTTAAATCCTTTATTACTACATCAGAAATATTTCTTGACCATGATGCTGATGGACAAATATTTATTAGCTTTTGAAAAAATTGATCTCTTTTATCTTTATAAATTGAATCCTTAGTTTTATCATACAAATAATGACAAACGCAACCTGCCTGATAATTCCAATATGCCCGATAACCCTTTAGAGTGCTACCACCATCCAAACTTGATATAATTTCGTTTACAGTATCAAAGGCATCCTCGTATAATCTATTCCATATTTGTCTTTGAAATTTGACCTCCAGACTTGAAGCTCTTTCTAATTCAGACGCTCCGTCAAAACTTGCTTGATCGTAACTAGAACGGTCTTGAATAATTTCTTGATTTACTGAATTCCAAGTATCACCATGTTCCATAAATACATCATAATTCTCGAGAAAATCTTCTTTGGTTACATCTCGACTGTTTGTAATTCCAAATTGAATCTCAGCTTGTAATTCAGGATGTAAATATTTAGACTTTTTATTTAGAACAAGCCACTCACTTAAATCTTTTTCACCAACTACAAAAATTACAGAATAGTCTTTTGGACTTCGTGTACATCGACCGATAGCTTGTACTAATCTAGTTCTATTTCGGTCGCTAAAAATAATTTCAGCATTCATTCTGGATTGAAAAAATTTCTCTTGAAGATTCGAGGCATAAGGAATTCCAACTAACATCAAAAGTCGAGATTGATCTTCTGCAAAATCAATACCATCAAACCTATTTGCTAGGACAACTGCTGCCTTATCACTAGCAATAAAACCTTCTTTACTTATTTCAATATCTTTAGCAGAGAAAAAGGTAATATCTGGATGCCCTGATTCCAAATCATTTTTGAAATTCTGTACTTGATCATCTGATGATACCAAGACTACAGTTCTATTGTTTCTAATCAATAGTTCAGAGGCTAACTCATTTAAATCTTCACTATCCAATGAAAGATCGGGAAACATGAATAGCCTTCTTCCCATACCTCTTTTGTCCCAACCTTGAGGGATAGGTATTTTTTGAAACTTTTCGATTCCAAATATTCTTTGCATATCCCCGCCTTCACCGAGAGTTGCAGACATAAATATCCGTTGTTTAGCCGTAGCAAATGGGACATTTGTAAATGTAGGAGAAATTAGTGGACGAATTAAAATTTCTCTCCAATTAATAAATATTTGACAGGCCTCCAAATTATGGGATATTTGTCTCCAGCCCCACTTAAGACTTTTATCACTTGAAATATGCTCACTTAGTACTTCATGTAATCTTTCTTTCTTATCGTAAATAACTGTGTTCGATATCTTCTCAACTCTAATTCTATCTAGATTATCTCCTTCATCTTCTATTAGTGTTTTGTAGACACTGTAGTTCAATGATTCTTTAAACAAATCGACGACAGCACGATAAGCCTGTAGATTTGCACCTCGTTCAATACTTACTGACCAGGTGGGAGGGACATAATTTTCAGCAGCATGCGCATCATCGACTATGATTAGATCAGGTTCATCAAACCATGGATTGATATTAAATAAACTATTATAAGTAGTGACTGCTATCGAATCTGAATTATTATATGCTATTTTTGATTCAGGTGAATAGTCATATTTAGACCCTGTGAACGGATTAGCTTTAATTCCGTAGTTTCTATCGGCCATATCCGCAACTTGGTAAACAAGTTGTTTTGTAGGACAAAGATACAGGACACGGTATTTATGAACCCTTCTATAATATTCACCAATTAGTAGCCCAACTAGAGTTTTTCCACTTCCAGTAGGTAATTCAATAGTGACATTTTTTGATTTTAATGCAGAACTTTCATAAGACCGCAGTATATCAGATTGATGTGAATATAAGCTTTGTACTTCTTTGGAAGTATTTAAATCCCAAAATAGAGATTCGATACTTTCGTAGTTTGACGATTCCTTCTTTACCTTCTTAAATGCCATATGTAAATGTAGTATTTTTTTTTGATTGCCACCAACGTCCCGCATAGCCGCAGGCTGCCCGCTTAGGGCAGCTTGACGGCTATGCTTTGCTCGGCACAGCCTTCTTTATTTTAATTCAATTTTCTCGACTGGACTAAACCCTTTTGTCTTGGAGAACTTCATATTATGAACAAAATTTTGCATACTATCTGAAGGGTCAATTGTATTCATGTTGAGTAACTTAATTGTCTCTCGAACCATGACTACTGACAATATTGGTCTTTCTTCTAAATGTCCCGTCGAAGAATTTAATACCTGTCCAATGGCGTTTACTCTTGCCTTATTTAATGGTAAATAAGCAAATAATTCTCTTGAAACTCGAATTATTGAACTGCAAACATGGTCTTGGTAAAGTTCATAATATTTCGATTTCGTCATATTTTTCTTTGAAAGATTACCTCTTGCCGTTTGTCTCAATTCATAATTTGGTATTACTTCTTCACCATTAATATGAACATCAACATCAACTTGACTATTCTCTGAAATTGAAAACTCGATTCTTGTCCCCAACTCACCAATGTCAGAGAAGGGATTAAAATATTGCAATGTTTCTTCAAAAGATTTAGGATTGCCTTTTTGTAATCCGTTCGCTAATTTTTGTAACAATTCCCAATCCTCTAACTCTTCGAGATATTGTTTCTTAGCTAATCCATAATCCTTGTCATCTTTCTTTTTTGCTTCCTCGACTTGATTTTCCAATCGAGCTATTTTCTTACTTGAAGAACCAAACATTTTATCCATTATTGATGGACGAAAATTATTTAATCTTTCTTGTGCTTCTGCTTCATGAAAAATTGTCCTTTTGGGGTCTTCTGGCTTAGGCGATTTTTTTATTCGATTCCAATCTATTTCTTCCGTACAATTTTTATGAATTGACTGGATTATCTCAACATATTCATTATAATTTTCAACTGCTTCTGCTGAATTGGCAATTTCTTCTTGTTTTAATTGCTCTTTGTATCTTTTAGCAGATTCTCTTGCTCTTCGTTGTTGGTCTCTTTCAGCTCTTCTGACCGCAGCTCCATAAGACCTTATAAATCCTTTTACAGTTGCCATATTTTTTTAGTTTTTTTTCTTGGTTGTGCCGAACTAGTCGATATACGCATTGCGCATATCCCACCAAAAGCATCCCACCGCCCCAACATACGTCAACCCAACCAGATATCCAAGCAAACACGCAACCCGACCCGCAAAACTTGCGCATATCACCCTAGTTCAAGCTCCAAAAGTGCAACTGGGAAGCCTAAACATACGTCTACCCAACCAAATATCCAAGTAACCACGCAACCCAACCCGCAAAACCTGCGCCTATCACCTTACTTTAAGCCCTAAAAGCGCAACTGGGCACCCTAAACTTGCGTCAACCCCACCGGTTGGGGCAGCATATGCGCAACCGGGTTGCGCAGATTCACCCAAGAAAGAGGAATACACGCAACTCATTCACCGAGAAGCCGATCGAGCGGGCTGTCGATACTGCGGCGGTGCACATTGGAGATGTGGGTATAGATCTCCGTCGTGTTGGAAGAACCATGCCCCGGTAGCTGCTGAATATGGCACTGGCTGACACCGTGCTCCTTCCCCACCCCCACCCAAAAAACATCCCCGCACGGCTTCGCCCTCAAGCCGGCCAAACCGCTCGTCCCGAAAAGACTGGTAAATAAACGCGCTAACACGGACCGCAAAGTAGTTAAATTTTAAAAAACCATGCTCCGCCTATCCCGATTATTTTTCTCATCAAGTAAAACAAGGATTAGCTGCGCTGCTTCTCTTGATCGCAAAGCGCTCCTTCGAGGTGAAGGAATGAGGGATGGAAGGAATGAAGGTCGCTTAACGGGCAAAACGTGCATCCTCCCCCCTCTGCGGCGGACGGGGTAAGGGGACTCAGACAATTACCCCACCGGGGGGGCAACCCGCGTGAGGTGCCTGGAGGGGCGTTAGCGCACGCAGTGCCGAGCGAACAGCGAAGCCCGGAAGGGACCGACCGACCCGTTAGGGGCGGACACGGCCGGTCTTTTTGTAGGTAGTAATTGTAGCAGGTAGTTGGTGGTCATAGTGGATAGTGGGTAGTGGATAGTTGGTAGTAGGTAGTAGGTAGTGAGTAGTGGATAGTGGGTAGGTAGTACGAGCGTAGATGGTAGTCGTCGCTTCGCTCCTTACTATGCTGTAGTCGGCGGCAGAACAGGCTCTTCGGAGTGAAACTCCTCTACCGTTTGCCGTTTAAATGGTGCTGTTAAGCGTATGGGTAGGCCGGGTACCAACGCACAAAACTCTGAGGAGCTTGCGACGATCACCGCAGGTAAATACCAGATGCAACGCCTTAATCAAAAGTACGGGGCGAAGCCCCCACTACCCTACACCCCGGCAATGCCGCCCGCACCCGCGCCACCTCAGCCTGCGGTAGTGGGTTACCGCGCAGGATCAGTGTTTTTAAGCTACGCCAGCCACTAAGGTCCGGCGGAAGGGCGGTGAGTTGGTTGTCGGCCAAAATGAGGAGTTCGAGGTTTTCCAGTTGGGTAAGGGCGGCGGGCAGGGACGTGAGTTCGTTGCCGGTGAGGAGCAGGGTGCGGAGTTCCCGCAGATCGCCCAGCTCGGGGGGGAGAGTGCGGAGGAAGTTGAATTCCAGTTTTAGTTCGCGCAGGGAGCGGAGTTCTCCCAGGGCGGGGGGCAGCACCCGGAACTGATTGTAACTCAGGTCGAGTTGTTGCAGTTTGCGGAGGCGACCGATTTCTACTGGTAGCTCGCGGAGCTGGTTGCCGTGCAAGTCCACTACTTTCAGGGCGCGGCACCGGCCGATGGCGGGGTCTACCCTCACGATGTCGTTGAGCGAGACATGCAGGTAAACCAGCCGGCGCAGGCTGCCCACGTCGGCGGGCAGCGTGTTGAGGTGGTTTTTTGCCAGGTCCAGTACTTCCAGCCGTTTGAGCTGCCCGATGGCGGCGGGAATTTCCCGTAGTTTATTGCCGTAAAGATTAAGGTCTTCCAGGCGGCGGAGGGTGAAGATGTCCTCGTCCCAGCGTTCCAGTTCGTTGCGCATCAAGTTAAGGAACCGCAGATCGGTGAGCTGCGTCACCCGGTTATCGAGGGAGAAGAGGTGTTGATCGCGCAGGTTGAGTTGGCGGGCGTCCGGCACGGCCAGGGCCGCATCCACGCAGTCGTAGACGGGTTGGGTAGCATCGGCGTACTGTGCGGGGAGCGCGGCGGGGTAAATGCCCACGAGTAGCAAGACGGATAAGATATCGTTTAGCATGGAGTGGATTTAATAAAGCCCGAATGCCGGGCGGCATTCGGGCTTGGATAAACAGGTGATATGATGGAGGGGCGGTAGCGTGCGCAGCACTAAGCGAATAGCGAGCACGCGACCGGGTGGAGTGAAGGGGACCCACCTGCGGGGCGGACACGCCCGAAATCTCTACTTGATGATCTGCACTTTACGGTGCGTTACCTTGCCGTCCACGCTGATCTTGAAGACCACGACCTGGCTGCCGCGAACCCGGCGGCTGATGTCGAAGGTCCAGATGCCGGTGCCGACGGGGGCATTGACATCGGCCAGGTCGGCGAGCTTGCGGCCCTGGAGGTCAAATAGCTCGATGATGACGCGGTCGTTGCCGTTCAGGCCGTCCATTTGCAGGTTGACGTTGCCGGTGGTGGGGTTGGGAAAGATGGCCAGATTTTTGGCCTCGTCCAGTTCCTCCGTGCCGGTGCTCTGGACCACCTGGATGTAGGCGGTCTTGGTTTCGGTGGTGCCGCTGCCGGCCTCGTTGCCGGTCACCAGCATGACGTCGTAGGTGCCTACGGCATCATAAGTGATGGTGGGCATTTCCTGGTCGGAGGTAGCGGGGGTGCCGCCCTCGAAGGTCCAGTTCCAGCTGGTGGGGTCATTGGAGCTGAGGTCGAAGAAGGTCACGTTCTGACCCACGGGCACCATGATGTCGTTGGCGGTAAAATCGGTCTCGGGGGCGGGCTGGATAACGCGGATGTACTGCGTGCGAACCACCTGGTCCTGACCCTGCTCGTTGCCCACCGTGAGGCGGACGGTGTAGAGGCCGAGGCCGTTGTAGGTAACGGTTTCCACCTCTTGGCTGGATACGGCCGGTACGCCGCCGTCGAACACCCACTGGCGGGTGGTGGGTGAGTTCTCGCTCAGGTCGGTAAAGGTGACGGACTCACCAACGACCACCGTCTGGATGTCGGAAGTAAAGTCGGCCACCGGTGCCTGAGCGCCCAGGTTGCTGCCGCGTGAGATCACCACCGTGGTAGATCCGTTGAACACCACGCCCTCGCCGGCCGCATCTACTTGCGCCGTGCTGTTGGCCCCGCTGGGGTGCTGCACGGAGAAGAATGCGAACCGGTAGTCGGGCGAGAAGGTCATGCCCGTCGGCTCCGACCCAATGGGCATGGAGGCGAAGAGTTCCACTTTAGGGGAGGCCTGCGTGTGATCGGGGCGAATGACCCAGATGTAGTTGCGGCCGCCGTCCTGTAGTACCCACAGGTTGCCCTGGTCGTCGAAGGTGAGGTTGTCGTTACCGCTGCCCCAGGGTTCGGTAAACACGCCTTCCTCGGTGTTGAGCACGTAGCTCATGCCACCCACGAAGGTCTGGAAACCGGTTACGGTGGAGTCGCCATTGGCGAAGCTATACACGCGGCTGGCTCCCTTGGCGGCAAAGTAGATACGGCCCGTGAGGGGGTCTACTTCCACGTCTTCGATGCCGCTAAAATTGGTGGCACCCAGCGCAATGGCCAGCGAACGGGTGTTGTTGCGGTCCTCCTTGGTGGTGTTGGGCACTTCCAGCCACGTGCCGGTGGTGCCGGTGGGTTCAAAGCCGTCCAGCGGATCATTTAGTTGCAGCACGTAGAGTTTGCCCGCACTTAGGTCGCGGGGGTTGTCGGCAATAAACTTGAACAGGGCGCTCGAACCGCCGTCCTCGCCGGTGAAGAGGGTCACTTCGTCGTCCAGAATCAGGGCATTCTCGTGCGAGACATTACCCACGGCCCACAGCTTTTCCTGTTGGCCGTTGCCATACTCGCGCACGCGGGCGGTTACGGGGTCGATCTCTACCAGCCAGCCCACGTCGGTGTAGCCGTCATTGTTGGCATCCCCCTGATTGCCGGTTTCCTCGGCGGTGATGATGGTACCCCAGGGCGTGATGCCGCCCGAGCAGTTACGGGTAGTAGTTACCAGGTCGTCGTTGAAAAAGTCAACGGCCTGCGAAGAGTCGACCACCCACAGTTTGTTCGCATCGTCATAGTGCAGGCCCAACATGGAAACGCCGCCGGGCGTGGTCTCGTGGTTGATGGACAGGTAACCTTCCTCGCTGCTGCCCTCGATGCCGACGTAGCCGGTGAAGTCGTTGTTGCCGCCCACGTTGCCGCCGCCGATGGTATAGGGGTCGCCCTGCTTGACGACCTTCTGGAAGCGGTGTGATTCCATCGGAAACAGCAGCCGCTCGGTCTGCGAGGTAGGCGCGATGGAAGTGAAGCAGGCAATGTGCTCCTCGTTACCGTCGGAGCAACCCAGGGCGGCCGGATTGACCACCGGTGCGGCGCGCAAGTAAAGGTCGAAGGAGAGGTCGGAACTGAACACGTCGCGGTTGTGTACCCGCACGGCGATGGTGTTGATGCCCTGGCGGAAATCCGCCTTGTAGAGGCGCGAGGTAAAGTAGATGCCTTCGTCACCGCCGCTCACCGTTTCGGTGGCCGTGGTGGTAAAACTGATCAGGTCGTCGATCAGGTTATCACGGCGCACTTCCACGCCGTTCACGTACACAATGGCACCGTCGTCCCGCAACAGGCCCAGTTCCAGCGAGTCGGGCAGGGTGGCCAGATCGATGTTGATCTCCTTGCGGAAGTAGGTGGTGATGTACTTGTTATCGGGGTCGGGGCCGAAGGATATCTCCGTGTCTACGGGGTCACCATAGCCGAATACGCCGTTACCGGATTCCCAGGCATCGTCCGCATCGGCATAGGCCAGGTCGGTCCAGTCCACGCCGTCCAGGTCGGAGCCGTCGTCCAGGAAGTGCCAGGCAGATTTCTTCTCGATCGGAAAATCGGTGGGTTCCAGTGGGGGCAGGGTGAAGCTGACCGCCATATCGAAGCTCAGGTCGGAGCTACTCGCACTCGCCTGGTGCAGTTCCACGGCAATTACGTTCAGGCCGTCCTGGAGCAGGTTGGCGGTTTTGTTGCGAAAGTAGAACGTCTCCTCCACGCCGCCGGCGGTAGCGGAAGCGTAGGTGGTATAGTCCACGTCGCCCTCGGGCATATTCTGGCGGAACAGTTCGGTGCCGTTCAGGTACACGATCACGCCGTCGTCGCGCAGCACGTCAAAGAGCAGCGAGTCGTAAGCGGCGGCATCATCTACACTAAAGGTGTGCCGCAAATAGTAAGTGGGGTACTTGTCGGCGGCATCGGGACCGAAATCCAGGGTGGTTACCTCGTTGCCGTTGCCGTAACCCAGAACACCGTCGCCAAAGGCCCAGGCCGAATCGTCGTAGGCAAGTGTAGTCCAGTCAATGGTGTCCAGTGCCGTGCCCGTATCATTGTACTTCCAGGAAGACTGCTTGGTGATCGGAAAAATTCCGTCCTGAAACACTACGGGAGGAAAGTAAGAGATAACCAGCTTGGCAGCGGCGTCGGCCGACTTGTCGTACGACTGCGCCACGCGCTTACTCGTATTACCGGTATAGCCGGGAATACTCAGGATAGCCGGGTCGATCATGCCGATCAGCAGCGCATTGCCGGGGTTCCAGCCGTCGCCGTCGATCACGCTCTGAATGGAGGCGGCCAGGTTGGGCGTCCGCTGCTCGGGACCCGCCACGTCCAGTGTTCCCCAGTCGGGGATGTTGTTCCAGAAAATCGGGAAATCAAAATCACGATCCACCGGATTGGCGGCCGCAGAAATCGGGGCGGCATCGCCCGTCTCGAAGAAAATACCGGCACTCACCGTACCGCCTGTGTTGGTTTCGTCTACCGTAAACTGCACGTAGGCATCGGCAATGATGGAACCGGACGGAACGCTCAGGTTAGGGTAGCGCAGGGCCACCAGTTGTACCGCACTGCCGTCGGTCGTAAGTTCCAGATCGGAGCTGGTCAGGTCAATGGCACCATTACCGATATTCACCTCTGCATCGTCCGACGATTCGGTCAGCAAGAAGGTCTCGGTCACCAGCGGCAGGTATTCCACCACCAGCGTAGCGGCCAGCGAGGCGTCGCCGTCAAAGGCTTCGGCCGTGCGTTCGCCCGTGCCGGTCAGCACGAAACTGATGGCATTGCCCGCATTCCAGCCGCCGCGGTTTACGATGGCCTGCACCAGAGCAATCAGGCTGGGGGTGCGCTGGTCCTCACCGGCATCACCGGCGGACGTCCACTCCGGAATAGCGGCCCAGGTCACCGTATCGCTCAGCAGGGCACGGCCCGAAATATTACCGCTAATGTCGGCAAACGTGACCGCATCATCGGCATCTTCTACCTGAACATAGACGGTGCCGTCGGTATTATCGGTCTCATCCACGCCAAACTGAATGTAGGCACTAACGATCATGGCATTGCGGGGAATGGCCAGGTCCGCAAAGCGCAGGCCCACCAACTGATCGCCGTCGCCGCCGTCGCGTACCAACTCCACGTCCGAGCTGGTCAGGTCCATGCTACCGGGGCTATTGCCGTTCAGCCCCTGCTCCTCGGCATCATCCGAGGAGGAATTAATTTGTATTTGCACGGTCTGCACCTGCGCGGCCAGCGGGCCGGCAGCAAGGTAACAGAGTAAAAAAATTATACTTAAATAAAATAGCTTCATCGAAGGAGAAATTTCAAGGTTATTAATGGCCGCAAAGGTATCGGTGCCACGTAACGTGATAGTCTCCCTTTAATTAATTATAGTTTAAGGATGAGGCCGTTTCAGCCGGAGATGGTCGCAAGAGTAAAGGTGAAATTAATACAGCGTTTATTTAAAGTTTATATTCGGGCGTGCCCCCGCCCTGCGGGGCGGCGTCGGTCCCTTCCAGGCTCGCTGTTCGCTCGGTGCTCCGCACTAAACCTTTCAGGCACCTCACGCTAGTTACATTATAGCTAATCATTACCCCCCCTTTTACAGCGCTTCCATGAACGCCGTCAAATCCGCCTTCTCCACCACCGTCAGGTGCAACGAATCACTCCCCAGCGTCTGGTTCGGCACGTCCAGGCCGATACCCGCGCCGCCACCGTGATCGTAGAAATCGACCACCAGTTCCAGGGTGCTGTAGGCCCCATTGTGAAAGTAGGGAGCCGTGCGGGAGACGTTGCGTACCGTGGGGGTTTTAAATGACTTGGCGTAGATCCACACCTCTTCGTGGTGCACCTGGTTGGCACTGCGGCCGGGGTCGTCGTCTACCTGCTTGCGCAAGCGGTGGGGTGTTTTTAGCACGCCCAGTATCTCACTCTCGCTCTTGACAAAATCCGGCGGTACCAGCCCGGCAAAGGTAGGCGCGAAGTGGCAAGTGCCGCAGGCCGCCTTGCCCATGAACAGGTTGAACCCCCGCACCACTTCTTCGGGTAACTCCTCGCTCTCCTCCCGCACGTAGCGGTCGAAGGGGCTATCCCACGATTGCAGCGATAGCACGTAGGAGGCCAGCGCGGCCGAGAAGCCGGCGGCGTCCAGGCGGGACTTGCCGAAAGCTTGTTTGGTTAGGGGGGCGTAGGCAGCGTCGTCGTTGACCGTTTCCAGGATCCGGTCATACTCGGTATCGAACTCGCCGTGGTCGAAAATGACGTGCTCGGCCTGCTGTTCCAGCGTAAAGGCCCGTAGGTCGTGGAAGTAGCGGTCGGCGTAAACGGCATTGAGCAAAGTAGGCGAGTTGCGCAGCACGGTCTTACCGTCAACGGCACTGTTCGACTGCGGCAGCCCATCGGTAAATGCCCGCTCCGGCTGATGGCAGGAGGCGCAACTCAGTTGCCCGCCCCGGCTCAGATTGGCATCGCTGAACAGCGTTTTACCCAGTTGGCGCAGGGCGGGTCCGTCGGCGGCGGCCGTCAGGTCGGTATAAAAATACGGATCGAGCAAGTCGGGCCTAAAGAGGTTATCCGCCCGCTGGTTGATCGGCGAGGGAAAAAGCGGCTCGGGTACCAGCTTCAGTTCTCGCTGCATTTTCCCTAGTCGCCCGTATAGCGGATTGACGTACTGCCGCAAGAAGTACAACCGATCGAAGGTATCAAAATTCGCATTCGCCCGCAGGTAGTCTATCGCCCCGACCAGCAGCCGGTCGATCTCGGTATATCCGGCCGCAGCAGCTAATTTCGGTTGCACCGCCAGCACCTCCCGCAGGGCGTCCATTGAAACAGCCGCTTCCTCCACCCCCCGCAGTGATCCCGGCGTATCGAAACCCGTCACCCCCATCGTAAAGATTCGAATGAGTTGCATCCGCGCTGCCGTCAGCAGGTGATCCAGCGAGTAGTTCCTCCCGCTAAATTCTTCCTCCAGTTGCTTCGTCCGGTTAACCAGCATCCCGCACAGGATCGCGATCTGCGACCGCTCCGCCTCCGCTTCTTCCGAGTGGATCAGTTCATCCAGCACCTGCAGGCCCTCGGGCGGGGTCACTTGTCCGTGCGTTCCCTCGTTTTCAGCGTGCAACAGGGGTGCGCCGTTCAGGTAGTCCTCCACAAAGGCAGGCTGGTAATAGGCCGCTAAAAATTCGATCCGCTTGTAAGCATCGCGGGCGGCGGCCAGTCCATTCCGCAGTTCCGCCAGATTCGCCATCGTGGGTGCCGATTTATAGCGGTCCGCCTTTACAGTCAGTTCCGTTACCGCTTCCACATACACCGCATAGCGTGCACCCGCATTCAGCCCCACTTCCATCCTTACCCCACCAGGCGTCGATGACACGGCCATCACGGTAGCCAGTAATCCAAAAAAGCAACAGCAGACCAGCGAGCGCAACTTGAGCATATAATGGTAGCAATAATTAGCCAATACCATAAAAGTAAGTGCCCTCCGGTAGCTCACCAAATCTTGCAGCACGACTTAACCTAAAGATAAACTACGGTTCAACTTGCCCGCCGTGTACGCGATCGGCTCAAATCAACGTACAAACTCCGATGAGCTTGCCGACGATCACCGCAGGTAAAGTAAGGGGCGTAGCCCCCCCCCGCGTAGGCTTCTACCAGAGTACAAAGTTATCAGCGGCAACGCTCTTAATCAAAACTACGGGGCGCAGCCCCCCGCCACGCCTCCACCAGATCAATCACCCGCCCGTAACTCTTGATCCCCTCTTCCACGCCCTGCGACTTCAGATAGGCATCATAAGCGGCATAGCGCACCGCCGGCAGCAGATCGGGATACAACTCGTTGTTGGCATAGATGGCTTCCAGATCGTGGCGGATGCCGTTGTCCAGCGAATCGGTGCGCCAGGCGGTATATTCCTCATTACGATAGCGGCGGTAGGTGCCGGCAATATCCCGCCAGTAATCCAGCCGGACGGCATACCGGACGGCCGCATCCTCCGAACGCAAGCCCGCCAGGTAGGCCCAGAAGCTACAGGTTCCCTCATCCGCGAAACCGTAACCGTGGGCCAGTTCGTGGGCCGTCACGGCCGGGCGTTGCAGGGGCAGCAGGCCGGCGTCGATGTGGCCCTCGCCCACGAAAGGCCAGTATAGTCCGGCCGAGGAAAAGCGCAGAAAAATACCTTTCGGATACAGCAGTCGCCCCCGCACCCGCCCCGTGGTCGGGTAGCCGTAGGCGGCCAGGGCCTCCTCCAGCGGCGGCCGCAGCGCGGCCTCCGGGCGGGCGGGGAAGAGGTCTTCCGGCAGCGTACGGCTGGTGTCGGCCCCCGGCAGCGCGGCACGCAGCACGGCCAGTTCGGCAGCCTCGGCACGTACGCGCTCGCCCAGCCGGTCCAGGTCGATGGTGATCTCGGGCAACTCCAGTACTTCTTCCACCGGCAGGCGGCCGTAATTGAAGGCCCAGATCAGCAGGAAAACACTCATGCCCGCCGCCACAAAACCCACCGTACTCACCAGCAACTGCCCCCAGAACACCCCCCGCGTCCGCGCCCGCCGCCGGATGATGCGGATGCGCCGTACCACCCCCACCACCAGCAACGGCCAGAACAGGTAGATCAGCGCCACCGGCGACCAGGTCACCAGCGTATCCAGCACCCACCTCACGCCCAGGAAAAAACCGCGCGAATACACGCGCTCGATCCAGGCGGCGGGCAGGGCGGTCCGCAGCAGCAGCAGCACCGCCAGCAACCCTACCCAGATCAGCATCGGCCGCCACCGCAGATCGGCCCGCCGGGCGGCAGTCCGCGCAAAAAAAGCTTGTCTCATCCCACAAATGTAGGGTACCGACAGTAGACCCTTCGGCAGGCCGTCCGACAAAACTCTTAAATCGGTGGCGTGTTAATATTCCCGGCGGCTGCTAACCCGGTCGCCAAACTCATATGCCCCTCCGGCTTCCAGCGGGTTCCGGGCCTTTTCGTCAAACCTTAATACAACACAACATGGCTTTCGAACTCACCGATAGCAACTTCCAGGAACAAGTTCTCAATAACGAAGGCGTCAGCGTCGTCGACTTTTGGGCGGAATGGTGCGGCCCCTGCCGCATGGTCGGTCCCATCATCGAGGAACTCTCATCGGAGTACGAAGGCCGCGTCCTGATCGGCAAAGTAGATGTCGACACCAATTCCGAAGTGTCCATGCAGTACGGCGTCCGCTCCATCCCCACCATCCTCGTGCTGAAAAACGGCGAGGTTGTCGACAAGCACGTCGGCACCATTACCAAGGCTGCACTGTCCGAAAAGATCGAGAAGCAGTTGGCCATGGCTTAATTCAGGCTATCGCTGATAGAAAAGCCGCCGGTGCCCGTAGGGTGCCGGCGGCTTTTTACGTAGTAATACCATACTTACCGTACCAGTTGCTGCTTCTGCAATTCGTTCCCGTAGGTGCGCTGAAACACCACGGCATCTGCCTTGAGTTGCTGTAGCAAACCACGTTCATCGTAACCCTCCTGGATCGAGCGGCCGTTGTAGCTGGTGTGGTAAGAAACATATTCCTGTCCCCGGTTCACTGCGTATACGGTCGCCTGCAAATTAGGCACCTGGTACACAGTCACGGCCGAGGCAGCGGCTCCGGTAGCGGCCAGCACCTCGTTCAGGTCGTTACTGGTAGCTTGTCCGGCCAGTTCGGCCACTTGCCAGCCCTCCTCGCTGCGGCTTAGGCCCACCACCGTCGCCACCGACTGCTCATTCATGAGCGGCACAATCACATTCAGTTGGTCATCGGCCATTTGGCGCAGCGTCGTCATCGAATCGGCCAGCAATAGCCGCTTAAAACTAATGCCCGCTTGCGCTATTTCCGGCCCCGGCACGGCACTCGCCAGCGTGGCGCGGTCCACGCCCAGGTTCAGTCCCAGGCCGCTGTCCAGCGCGGACAGTAGGTCCGCTTGGGCCTGCTCGGCCGCCGCCTTCGCCGATGCGTACACCGGCGTATCCGCCGGGTCCCCGGCGGGCCCCTGGTTGTTTCGGGGGTTCTTCGTGCCGCAACTGCTCAGTAGTAGCAGGCTGCCCATCAGTAGCCAAACGGCGGTAATAAACGTCTTCATAGTATTGTTTTTAATGGTAATAGGTACTTAGGATTTCTTAGCCAGATCAAACCAGGTCCGCCAGTGGGTGCTTGCACCATCTGGATCACGGTACTCCGCATACGTAATGATCCGTTCCTCCCCTCTACAAGGACTCCAGGGATCGTTCAGTACCACATAATTGGTACCGCTCAGCGTCAGGTAGCCCTTTACCACCAGCACGTGGCCCACCACACCCGAAGTTCCGTAGGCATAACCCATCGGCTTCTTACGGCAGTGCACCTGCTTTCGCAGGTCCTCCCAGCTCATGGCCGTTGTCGTTTCGCTAAATGTGAGTCCGGCAAAATCCAGCATCAGCCAGCCGGGGCGGTTACAGTCGTTATTCTTCGGGCAACTATTGCCTTCCTCCTCATCCGAGCAACAGGCCGTTTCCGAAAATCGCTCGTTAGCCAAATCGCACTGCTTCACGGTCTGATCAAAGTGTTGCGCCAGCATCTGCGTCGTGGCGGCCCAGCACCAGTTATTGGTTTCCTGGTCGCGCAGCGTATTGCTCACGTTGCCCACCAGTTCGGGTTCACAGCAGCCGTTCCACAGCAGTAGCGTGGCGGCAAGCATAAAAAATAATCCAAAGTTCTTCATGGCGTCGGTGTTTGTTTGCCCTTCTATTCCGGTCCCCACCCAACAGGTTACCTATTGGCACCGATTTATTTTTCATCCTGCATTTGTTTACTCCTTGTTTGGGCGTGCCCCCGTCCCTGCCGGGCCGGGGTCGGTCCCTTCCCGGCGCGGCTATCGCCTTGGCCCTCCGGGCTGCGTCCCTGTCGGGCCGCCCCGTCCAGGCCCCTCACGCGGGCCGGGG
>CAVPZP010000012.1:0-85136 GCA_963710215.1 Lewinellaceae bacterium
TCCGGTCTCGCGGAAGAATCGGCCCCCGACCTCCGGTCGAAGGTTTTACTGCTACAATAAAGCTGGGGTAGATCGCCTAGTACGCCTCCGGTAACTCCCGACCAGAGGTCGGTTGCCTGGCTCGCACAAGACCGGAGGTCACGCACCGGACGCCTCATGTGCGCTAACAGTTTCCGCGATCCGGGGATCGCGACCCTGAGCCTGCGGAAGTTCTTATATAAAGGAACCGATTATCGCGACTTCGTGGGCGTGAGCACGTAGTCTATGACGCCTGATATGTGGGAGCCACGATAAAAAATCAGGTGGGAGTAAATGCCTTCATTCCTCCTCCCCGGCCCCGTCTTCACCTGGTGCCAGTGCCGCGTACCGCTCCCGCAGATGATCTAACGTATATGCATTGATCAGCGCATTCACTTCCGCCAGCCGCTATTCCCGGTCCGGTAGTGGATCGACGCTTTCTTCGGCTAGTTCGCTGAGGCAAAGCTGTGTTTCAGCAATATCCATTGGGGATTGAATCATTCGGTATAGCTTTAAGGCGTTGTTCCAGTTTACCTTAGCATCCTCGTAATTATATTCCGCCTTTTCTAATTGAGCTACGTAGTGAAAGGTATGGGCCCGCCCCAGCTCATCTCCTGTCTTCTCGTACAGCTTACCGGCTTTCGTAAAGTGGTCACGCGCTAGATCGTTCTGGCCCAGCCTGAATTCCAGTTCTCCCAAGTTGCGAGTGACATTGGCCCGCCCCAGCTCAAATCCTATCTTCTCGTACAGCTCACCGGCTTGCGTAAAGTGGTCACGCGCTAGATCGTTCTGGCCTAGCCTGAATTCCAGTCTTCCCAAGTTACGAGGACATTGGCCCGCCCCAGCTCTTCTCCTATCTTCTCGTACAGCTTTACCGGCTTCCGTAAAGTGGTCACGCGCTAGATCGTTCTGGCCTAGCCTGAATTCCAGTTCTCCCAAGTTGCTAGTGACATTGGCCCGCCCCAGCTCATCTCCTATCTTCTCGTACAGCTTACCGGCTTGCGTAAAATGGTCACGCGCTAGATCGTTCTGGCCCAGCATCAATTCCAGTTCTCCCAAGTTAAAGAGGACATTGGCCCGCCCCAGCTCATCTCCTATCTTCTCGTACAGCTTACCGGCTTCCGTAAAATGGTCACGCGCTAGATCGTTCTGGCCTAGCCTGAATTCCAGTTCCCCAAGTTGCGAGGACATTGGCCCGCCCCTGCTCATCTCCTATCTTCTCGTATAGCTTACCGGCTTCCGTAAAATGGTCACGCGCTAGATCGTTACGGCCTAATATAAACTCGAGTTGACCTAGAATAAATAGAATATGTGACAATACCCCACCACTTCCTTTCCAAAAAGGGTGAATTTTTAGATCTGAAAGCAGTTTATGGCTACGAAGGGGAATTTTTTGATAGTCATTAAACAAACTATCATACACCCTAAACAACCGTTCCTCCTCCCACCCGCGATAAACGAAGTACTCCAAAAAATCCAGCCGTGCCTGCGTGGGGTAATCCCGGGAGCAAGCAATCGCAAACCCATCGTCAAATAACTGGGCCTCGTCCAGTAATTCCTCGCTTTCCTGCCGGAGGCCGGAGCGGATGAGGCGGGCCACCGGGGGCAGCAGTTCCAGCTTATTTGCCTCGTTTAGCCGCACGAGGTTGCGCTCGAAGAGGAGGGTGCGGTCGCGGGTGGTGTAGACGTCGGCTTGGCGGAGGGATGTTTGCATGGCCCCGTCCAGGCCGTCCTGGAAGAGGGCGCAGAGGGCCAGGAGGCGGCGGGCACCGGGCTGATTAGCGAGGCGGCGCAGGGAAAGGCCGAGGGAGAGGTAAAAGTTATCGTTTTTCTCCCCCTCCCGGCCGGCGAAGCGGGCGAGGAGAGCGGCGTCATTCTCGCGCCAATCGTCGATGAGATCGCTGAGATGGAGGTATTCCGCGGCGTGGGAGGCGGTAAGTTCGATGGAGAGCGGGTGGTTGCCCAGTTCGGTTTTGACGAAGGCCGGCAGCAGGGGGTCTTCCAGGGTGCGGCCGGATTTGCGGTGCCACTCCAATTGGAAGAGTTCGAGGCCGTCGGCGTCGCTGAGCACGTCGAGGGGGACTTCCTCCCAGCCGGCGAGGCGGATGCGGGTGGAGCAGAGGAGGCGGAGGTTGCCGGCTTGGTCGATGCGATTCAGGAGGGCGAGGGCTTGCGGCTCCTCCTGGATGGACTCCAGGTTGTCCAGATAAAGCAGGCCGGACGGGAGTTCGGCCAGGGCGGCGAGGAGTTGGGGCAGTTGCTCCTCCCCCGTCCGATCGGGATCGAGGCCGGCCAGGGAGGCCAGCGCGGCCAGGAAGAGCGGGAAACTGCTGAGGTGCTCCACTTGGACCACGTAGGCGCGGTGGTCCGGCCCAGCGGAGAGCCAGTTGGCGATGGCACGGTGGCAAACGGTGGTTTTCCCATTGCCCCCGCCGCCGTAAATAGCGATTGGTTGGCCGGGGGCGGCTAGCAGGGCGGCGATTTTCGCCAGTTTCTCGCCCCGCCCCCGGAAGTGGGTGGTAACGCGCAGGTAGCCGGCGGCGGCATCGGTGAGGAGGCGGGTGTAATCGCTGCGGCCCCGGTGGGTGCCGGCGGGGGCCGGTTCCAGTTCTTCGGTGGGGAGGTAAGGTTCGAGGAGGCCGAGGAGGCGGTCGGCAACGAGTCTCTTTTTGTAACGAGGGAGGGGTTTTCGATTCCCTTGATTTGCTCCTGCTTGATCTTGGTCAGATCACGTTGCAGTAGTGGTATGTAACGTTGAAAGTCCGGGAATACATTCATCAGCCGCAGGGCCTCGTTCAGCTTATTTTTGCTGACGGCGGCTTGGATGTCGCGGTACTCGGCGAGGTTAGGGGTGCGGGTTGGCATGGGGCAGGGTATGCGCAAATATGCTGTTTTGTTGTGGGGGAGACAGGGGTTAGGTAGGGAGTTGGTTCCCGCCGTTTAAGATTGCGGCTAGCGGATTTAGCGGACGGCTGATCGTCCTTACTCAGAACCCAGAGCACTAGAATGGCTACTAGCAGGAGACCGGCCGCGGGCCAGAGGTACTGCGTTCCAAAATACTTTTGAATCCGACACTTCAACCTCCTCGGAAACCACGTTTACCAGTAGGGCGATGACTACCGTAACCAGGGTGATGAGTGAGTTATGCGGAAAATTGAACCAGGAAAACCTAACAGAATCGATGCCCTAGGGGTAAGGGTTGGGCGTTGATTCTGTTAAGTAATTGAGGATACGGGTTTTGCGCTCGCTATTTAAGACCTCTCCCCCGGCCCCTCTCCAAAGGAGAGGGGTGACGTTATGCGGAAAAATGAACCCGAAAAACCTAACAGAATCGATGCCCTAGGGGTAAGGGTTGGGCGAGGTTTTTTCTGGAGTACGGGAGTGCGCGTGGGGCGTGGTCGGCACCCGCGTGAGGTGCCTGTACGGTGTCCGCGTAGCGGCAGCCCGCAGGGCCGACCGACAGGGAGCCGGGAAGGGACCGGCGGCGGGCCGCCAGGCACGGCGACACGCTCCCCTGAAAGGTAGAAACGGATTAGGCCCTACGATTATTTAAAAGGGTAGCGTGGGGAGAAGAGCTGGGCGATGAGGTCGTCGATGAGGTCGGGGCGCTGGGTGACGAGGAGGACGACGGTGACCACGATACCGTAAATACCACCCCACAGGTGGGCGTTGTGGCCGATGTTGTCGCGGCCCTGGCGGTCCATGTACTGGCTGTAGGCGAGGTAGCCGATGCCGAAGACGATGGCGGGCAGGGGCGGGAAGATGAACCAGGCCCAGGGCTGGAAAATGACGTAGACGAAGATGACGGCGGCCACGGCCCCGGAGGCCCCGAGGGCGGAGTAGGCGGGGTTATCCTGGTGGCGCTGGTAGTCGACCATGGAGGCGGCGACGAGGGCGGAGAGGTAGAAAAGCAGGTAGAGGACGCGGCCGACGACCTCGTTGAAGAAGACCTGGGTGAAGACCATTTCGACGAAGCCGCCGAAAATATAGAGGGCGTACATATTGAACAGCAGGTGCTGGAAATCGGCGTGGATGAAGCCGTGGGTGATGAAGCGGTAGTACTCGCCGTTGCGCTTGATGGTGCCGGGGCTGAGGACGAATTGGCGGATCATGTCCTGGCTGCTGAAGGCGCGGTAGGAGACCAGGCAGGTGACGATGATAAGTACGAGGGTGACGTTGAAGGAAATAGGTGGCATGGTGGGGGCGGCTGCGCCGCGTATTTTAGTAGGCGGGCGTTGCCCACTGGTAATTTGGTATTTTTGACCAGCCCGGGCAAACACCGGGATGTGCACAAAAAGCTGCTCATTGGATTCGCCACCCGAAGATGGGCCGCCAAAGTTAGCAAAACCACCTCACCCCATGAAAAGATTTGGATTGATCGGCTACCCGCTCGGACACAGCTTTAGTGCCGGCTATTTTACGGATAAATTTGTGCAACTGGGGCTGGTGGATACCCACGAATACCGGAGTTACCCGCTGGAGCGGATCGAGGACTTTCCGGCCCTGCGACAGCGATTAGGTGACGAGTTAGCGGGACTGAATATTACTATACCTTACAAGCAGGCGGTAATCCCTTACCTGGATGAGCTGAGCGAGGCCGCCCGGGAGATCGGGGCGGTAAACACCATTGCGGTAAGCGACGGGCGGCTGATAGGGCATAACACGGACGTGATCGGATTCGGAGAAGACCTGGACGAACTGTTGCCCGAGGATCGCACCGGCATCAGTGCCCTGGTGCTGGGAACGGGCGGCGCGGCGCGGGCCGTCTGGTGGAGTCTGGAGAAGCGAGGTATCCCCTACACGCAAGGTGAGCCGGAATGAGGGAAAGGATCGCTTGACTTACGACCAGGCAGCAATGGAAGTTGTAAGACGTAATCGACTGATCGTCAATACCACCCCTCTGGGAATGGCCCCGGACCTAACACGGTGCCCTCGGATTAATTACGACGGAGTGGGGCCTCAACATTACCTTTACGATCTTGTTTATAACCCTGCACGGACTACCTTTATAGAGGAAGGCCGACAACGCGGGGCAACCGGTCGATCGGGCCTGGGGATGCTGCACGGACAGGCGGAGGCCGCCTGGAAAATATGGACGCATGAAGAAGGCAACGGGACCGGTAAGAGATTTTAGCAACATTCGCGAACTGGGTGAGGCCATTCGTGTGGCTACCAAGGAAGGCGACCGTCCGCTACCGCCGCTAAATTCAAACGTGGCGGCCGATCTACCCGATTTTGAAGATACCGAAACTACCTTCGCGCACCGGACCGATTCCGAGTTACGGCAATCGGCACGCCTGTTTCACCTGCTCAATTTCGGCAAGTTGAGTGATGTGCTGGGCAGCTTGTCCGCCCTGGCCGTTAAGTGGCACGTGCCCTTTGCCAAGTGGAGCGTAAAAAACACGATCTACAAGCAATTTGTGGGCGGCGAAAGCCTCAAGGAAGCCGAGCAACACATCGGTCGATTGGAGGAGCTGGGCGTATTTTCCTATCTCGATTACGGGGCCGAGGGCAAAAGCCGGGAAGAAGATTTCAACAAAACGATGAAAGTTTGCCTGCGCGACATCCAGTTTGCCGCCCAGCGGGATGCGGTGCCGGTAGTAATCACCAAGATTAGCGCGTTGGCTCGCTTCGGGCTGCTGGAAGACATCCAGCGGTCTGATTTCAGTTTCGATTCCGCTACTCGCGCTGAGTACAAAACGGCATTAAAGCGGCTGGATGCCATCTGCGCCGCAGCCGCCAAAGCCGGTGTAACCCTGTTTATAGACGCCGAGGAAAGCTGGATTCAGGATACCATCGACCATCTGGTAACTTTGATGATGCGCCGTTACAACCGGGAAAAGGCCATTGTCTACAATACCTTCCAATTGTACCGGCACGACCGCCTGCATTACCTCACCAGCAGCTACGATCGCGCCCGCTCGGGCGAATATATCCTCGGAGCCAAACTGGTGCGCGGGGCGTATATGGTGAAAGAACGTAAGCGAGCCGAGGAGTTGGGCATTCCCTCCCCTATTCAGCCCGACAAGCAGGCAACCGATAGTGATTATAATGCCGCCCTGCGCTTCTGCCTGGATCACTATCAGGAAATCGCTTTTTGTAACGCCTCCCATAACCGCGACAGCACCAATTTGATGGCCCGCGTTATTTTGGAGCGCGGCCTTCCGCGGCGACACCCCCATCTTGCCTTCTGTCAGTTATACGGCATGAGCGACGATTTAACTTTCAATCTTGCCAAAGCTGATTTCAATGTTGCAAAATATCTGGTGTACGGTCCCGTACGGGAAGTACTGCCCTACCTGACCCGACGGGCGCAGGAAAATACTACTGTGACCAAAGATATGGGCCGCGAATACCGCATGGTGGTGCGGGAAATTGGTCGCAGAAAGGGCGAAAACCGGGATTAGCAGGTAAATTCAAGGTTAAACTTTGCCGGAGGGCTACGATATTATCTATATTTCATATATTTGTATCGGACAAATTTGTCCCGTCTACGTACCAATCGTCTCACACGCGCAAAAATGCGCTACGGCACCGCACCCGGTGCGCCAGTACTGTCGGACACCTATGTCCCGGCCGGAGACCCCAGTTATCTACACCAGTCTTTTTTCCCGGCTTTCTCCTTTTCCCGGGAGAAGTATGCCGTTGCATGAATATATCCAAAAACATCGTCCGAGCGGAATTTTACGCTGCGGGCAACCGGTTTTCCCCATCCCTTAAGCTAGGTAGTCTTTCCTCACCCGGAAGGCCTGCACCTGTTTTGAACCGATCTACATGCAACGACTCTCTACACTTGTGTACCATCTGCTGGTACTGTCTGCCCTGGGCAGCGGTACCCTGGCCGCCCAGAACCCCAACCGGGACTGCGAGACGGCTATCGTAATTTGCTCCGATTCGAGCTTTATCTTCGATCCCGGCGGCGGGCTTCCCTCATTCCCCGACTTTGCCAACCCCAATAACGATCAGGGCTGCTTGGAGACCGGCGAAAGCCTGTTCGGCCACGGCTGGTTCTGGTTTCGCTTTCGCGACGATATGCCGCCCAACTCCATTATTATACTCGACATCGTGCCCCTGGGCGGGGGGCTGGAAGACTACGATTTTGCCATCTACGGACCCGACCTCCAATGCGACAGCCTGGGTACACCGCTACGCTGTTCATTCGGACGTGTGGAATCAATCTGCGATACCTGCGGCCTGACCGGACTTGGTAACGGTGCCACCGAAATATCCGAGAATAACCTGGGTGACGGTTACGTCTCCGCGATCGTGGTACAGCCCGGCCAGTCCTTTTATATGTTCCTCGATCACTGGTTCGACCAGGCTGGGCCGGATATGGGTTTTGCTTTCGACTGGGGCGGATCGGCGGCACCCTTCCTCAATTGCCTGACCGACCCGAGTTGTATCGACTTCAGCCTGGCCGCCCGGGATACCGTACGCGTCTGCCCCGGCACCACCTCCGTGAACCTCAGTTCGAACGAAGATCTGGTAGAACCAGGCACCGATTACGTGTGGTCCGGCCCCGCCGCCGGACTTTTGAACCGCACGGATAGCTTGCACGTAACGCTCGACCTATCGGGCGGACAGACGACTTTTGAACTGGAACTCACCGCCCAGCGGGGGGTCTGCACCGGTAGTACGCCCGTGGTAGTGGTAGTGGCGGCCCCACCCCAGATCCAGATCAGCGACCCTACCGAACGCTGCCCCGGCCAGGCCGTCACCCTCACCGCCGCACCCGGAAACGGTGCCCAGGGCTACCTCTGGTCTACCGGTGCCACCACCGAGTCGATCAGCGTAGACCAGAACGGCCCTTACACCCTCACGGCCACCTACGCGGGCGGCTGCCAAACCTCGGCTACCGTGACCGTACAGGAGCGAACGGTGGGTCAGTTAAGCGTGGCCGGCGACCGACAATTTTGCGGGGGCAGCCAGACCACCATTCAGTTATCCGGTCCCTTTGAGATTTATCAGTGGGCCGACGGACCGGCGGGCGCGCAGCGCACCTTCAGCCAGGCGGGTGCCTATGCGGTGACGGCTTTTGACGCAGCGGGTTGCCGACGGGATACCATCGTTGCCCTGGAAGCCCTGCCGCTGCCCAGTCCCGTGATCTCGGCCCCGGAAAATGCCTGTGTGGGGCAACCCTTCCTGGTGACCGCCACGGAGGGATTTGAAAGCTATGGCTGGTCAAACGGTGTGCTGGCCAGTAGTTTCGTCAGCCCCGACCCCGGCACCTTCTCCCTTTTGGTAACCGATGAGAACGGTTGCATCGGGCAGACCAGCGTCACCATCGGCTTATTCCCGGATAATCCACCCGACTTGGACCCCGAGTTTGCCTTCTGCCCCACCGGTAGCGTCGCCATATCGCTAAACAACGGCCCCTACGCCGCCTACAGCTGGTCGGACGGCAACAATCAGGGCACCACCTTTTCCAATACCCCCGGCCCACTAACGGTCGACGTGGTCGACTTCAACGGCTGCGTATACCAGGCCGCAACCGAAGTACGCCGGCATCTGACCGTGGCCCCGGACCTGGGACCGGACCTGGGCTTCTGCCCCGGCGATACCATTATGCTGACCGCCCCGCCGGGTTACACCAACTACGAATGGATGTCGGGCGAGACAACGCAGGTCATAGCTGTCAGCACGCCCGGCAATTATTCGTTGCTCGCTACGCACGACAACGGCTGCCAGGTCACCGCCGAAGTGGACATCGAAGCCTATCCCGAGCCGCAGGTATTTATCGGTGGCGCAACCGACCTGTGCCCCGGACGCCTCGAATACCCTGACCGCGCTACCCAATTTCCCCCAATTCAACTGGTCTACCGGTGAGCAGACAAAAATCATCGAAGTAGCTGAGGCCGGTACTTACCTGCTGGATGTGGTGGACCAAAACGGCTGCACGGCCGACACGTCCATTACCATCATTGCACGGCCGGCACCGCAACCCGTGATCAGCGGCGAAGCGGAATTTTGCGCCGATGAAACCCGCACCTTCAGTCTGGCCGGTACTTTTACCACCGTACTGTGGCAAGACGGCAGCACGGGCAATCAGATTACCGCAACTGATAGCGGCTGGGTATCGGTGCAGGTGACCAATCAATTCGGTTGCCGTGCGGGAGATAGCATTCTGGTGGCACCCCAGCCGCTACCTTCGGGGCAGATTAGTGGAGATAATGCCATCTGCGAAGGAGAAAGCGGACTGTTCACCCTCTCCGGCACCTACGATTCGTGGATGTGGAACGACGGCTCTTTCGAATCGACCTACGCTACTGACATAGCGGGGCCGGTGACGGTCGATCTCTTTACAGACTTCGGTTGCACCGCCACGCTGACCACTTCCCTCGCCATTTTCGAGCCGCCCGTGGCCGAAGCCGGTGGTCAGCAGAATTTGACTTGCCGCAACCCCCAGGTGCTCATCGGCCCCGCCGCCCAGCCCGGCCTGACCTACGACTGGACCGGACCGGATGCCTTTGCCTCCGATCAGGCCCAGTTTACCACTACGCTGCCGGGCTGGTATTACCTGCAATCTACCGACACGCTCAGCCAGTGCGTTTCCAACGTCGACTCAGTACAAATTCAGGACCTCCAGTTCGAGCCGCAGGTTGCCGTCAGTTTTTCGGACACTATCGACTGCATCAATCAGTTCAGCCTGCTCACGGCCGTGGTGGATCAGCCCGGCTATCAATACACGTGGCGCGACCTGACGGGTGAGATCATCGGGGCCGGTACCAACCTGCCCGTACAGGGTTCGGGAAGCTATACGCTCACCGTAGAAGACCCCGCCACCGGCTGCAATGCTTCCGACATTATCGAAGTGCCCGTAGATTCGGTCGCACCGGTATTTAGTCTCAGCCCACCTCAACCGCTCGACTGCCGCAACGACACACGCACCCTGTCCGTCATGCAGCAGGACGGTGAGTGGAGCTACGTGTGGACCAACCTGAACGGCACCACCGTTGCGCAGGATACCAACCGGTTCGCCGCCACCCTGCCCGGTACTTACACAGTCACGGCCCGCCACCCCGCCAGCGGCTGCCCCGCCGTCCGCACCGTGGTGCTGGGCGTAGACCGCGTGGCCCCGCCCCTGTCGGCGAGTGTGTCTACCGACCTGACCTGCCTGGGCGGTCCGGCCCAAATTACGGCTCAGTTACCCGACAGCTCGGACAATTTATCCTTCAGCTGGCTGGACGAAGCGGCCGCTATTCTCACCTCCGACCCGGTAATGACGACCGAACGATCGGGCACCTACACCGCCCGCCTGGAGAACCCTGCCAACGGTTGTATCACCACCCTTCCCATTCGCCTGGACCCACCGGCCGATGCGCCTTTCGGTTGGATGATCGACCGGATGGACCCCGTCTGCGCCGGCGATACCGACGGCCTGATCGAAATCAACGGCCTACGCGGCGGCACGCCCCCCTACACCTACTCGCTCAACGGCGGCACCCCCTCACCCGAGGCTGTTTTCATGGACCTGGCAACCGGAAATTATAGCTTGGCCGTAACTGACAGCAGAGGTTGCCGCATCGACACCTTACTGAGCCTGGCAGCGGGTAATTTCATTAGGGTGGATGCCGGACCTGACCAGATCATCCTACTGGGTCAACCCGTCACCCTCGGCGCACAAGTTACCGACGACGGTCAGCCGATCAGCTCCATCAACTGGCACCAGCTACCCGATAGCAGCCGCACTTGCCCCGGCTGCACCGATTGGACGATCGATAGCCTTTTCACCACCCAGGACTTCAGCGTCCGCGTTACCGACCAACAGGGCTGCACCGCATTGGACGTAGTGCGGGTGGTGGTGCAGCGCGATCCCCGCGTCTACATCCCCACCGTTTTTTCGCCCAATGAGGATGACATCAATGACTTCTGGATGCCCTTCGGCGGCCCCTCCGTTTCCGCCGTTTCCGAAATGCAAATCTTCGATCGTTGGGGTGGCATGGCGTTTCGCCTGGAAGCTCCCATCGAGGGGCGCGGCGGCAACGACCGCCGGGGCTGGGACGGCAATACGGACGGCAAGCCGGCCAATATCGGCGTCTACATCTACCAGGTCTGGATCGAATTTATCGACGGCACCCGGGAGTATTACAAGGGTGACCTGACGCTGGTGAGGTAGGGGTTTTAGTAGGTAGTGAGGTCGTGGGTAGTTGGGTACGAAGTCGTAAGGGTAGAGGGCAGTAACGGTAAGGTTAGTAATGATGGATGAACACTCTCAAACTCAGGGCGTGTCCGTCCCTCAAACGGGCCGGCCGGTCCCTTCCAGGCTCGCTATTCGCTCGGCCGCTAGCGCGTCTCCGTCCTACGGCCGGCCCTTCCAGGCACCTCACGCAACACAAGGAATGAGAGATTAGCTGCGCTGCTTCTCTCGATCATTAATAACCTTTCGAGGTAAAGGATGAAGGGATTGAGGGTAGCCTCAAGGGTCGTAATCCCCAGATCGCGGAGGTTAGAGAGAGTGTGTCCATCCAACTGTGTCTACCATTACTATTTAGGCTATCCAGTTTATCAGGCTTGAACCAGTACAGGTTTTACACTCGCTTCCTGGAGACCTCGCCCCCGGCCCGGCTATTTGTCTGGGTCCCGTTCGCTTCGCGGCTACTTCGTGGTAACCCCAGCCGCCGCGGAGGAGAGGGGTGACGGGAAGTTGACATAGAGTTATAACTGTAGTGGGTAAACATAAATAGAATGGACAGCCTAGGCCTATGGGCATTTCATATGCGCGCAAAAAGGACAGACTTGGGGTAACAGAACTTGTGGGTTGGCCCACAAGGCTTTTCATCTGAGTGGAGTTACGACACCAGTGCTTTTTGTAATTCGCGGCGTTCCATCACGTCCTGTTTTGAGCGCAGCTAAAATCCTTTTAGTACCGTAGGTTTTCCGCTTTGAAGCCTCATTATCAGCAACACCGTCCCTGGGGGGCGGCTAGCCAGAGCGGCGCATATATGCCCCACGAAACGCCGCCGCCCCCACCGGCGAAGCCGGTGGGGGCGGCGGCAGATTATGAGAACAATTTTACCCGGCTCGATCCGGTTTGAGCGCGGCGCACCGCCGTTGTCGGACGCGCAAGAGTACGAGTGCGTGGACGATGCATTAGTGTGGATATTTGGGATAAAAATTATTTTGATAGGGGCTATAAACTGTTGCATGATCTGGAGATTACGACCCCATTATGAAAATCCCGTTCCCTACCTGACGCGTGAGGGGGCTGGAAGGGCCGGCTTAGGGGTAGGGCTTGTCCCTACCCGGAGCAAGGAGACCCGGAGCGTAGCGGAGGGGCCGAGCAGACCTGCGAGCCTGGAAGACACCGACCCCGACCTTTGGCCGGGGACACGCCCGAAAAATAACCTGACAAAAAGGCGCTATAATCCCGGAAACGGCTGACATAAAGACACTTGCGTTACTTCGGTACGTGCTTTGCATTAGGGGGAGGAAGAGCGGCGAACCGGTGAAACGGGGGATTCGTTCCACTCATATAAAGCTAATAAGATGAATCTCAATAACTTCACTATCCGGGCGCAGGAGGCCGTGCAGCGTGCCTCGCAACTTGCGCTGGAAAAAGGGCAGCAGGCCATTGAGGCGGCCCATTTGCTACTAGCCGTTCTGGAAACGGATGAAAACGCGGCCCCTTATCTGTTTAAAAAAATGGGTGTGGATGAGCGCATGATCCGTCAGGCGGCGGAGGCGATGGTAGCCGGTTTTCCGACCGTGAGCGGCGGGCAGCCCTATTTGTCGCGTGGTGCGGGGGAGGCCCTGCAGCGGGCGACGGCCGCGCTGAAGGATTTTGGCGATGAGTTCGTGACCGTCGAGCATCTGTTGTTGGGTATTTTGGCCGTAAACGACCAGGCGGCGCAGTTGCTGAAGGATGCGGGCGTGAACGAAAAGCAATTGAAACTGGCCATCGAGGACCTGCGGAAGGGCAAGCGCGTGACCAGTAACTCGGCGGAGAACGCTTATAACTCGCTGAATAAGTATGCCATCAATTTGAATGAGCGGGCGCGTAATGGCAAGCTGGACCCCGTGATCGGCCGCGACGAGGAGATCCGGCGCGTGCTGCACATTCTGGCGCGGCGGTCGAAGAATAACCCCATCCTGATCGGGGAACCCGGGGTGGGTAAGACTGCCATCGTGGAGGGTTTGGCGAACCGGATCGTGAACGGCGACGTGCCCGAGGACCTGCGCGAAAAGGAAATTTATTCGCTGGATATGGGTGCCCTAATTGCGGGGGCCAAGTACCAGGGGGAATTTGAGGAACGGCTGAAAGCCGTGATCGGCGAGGTGACCGAGGCCGAGGGGTCGATCTTCCTGTTTATCGATGAAATTCACACGCTGGTGGGTGCCGGGAAGGGGCAGGGAGCGATGGACGCCGCCAATATATTGAAGCCCGCGCTGGCGCGCGGCGAGTTGCGCGCCATTGGCGCTACCACGTTGGCCGAGTACCAAAAATACTTCGAGACCGATAAGGCCCTGGAGCGCCGTTTTCAGCAGGTGACGGTGGCCGAACCGTCGGAAGAAGACGCTATTTCGATCCTGCGCGGACTGAAGGAGCGCTACGAAACGCACCACAAGATCAACATTCTGGACGAGGCCGTAGTGGCCGCCGTGCAGCTGAGCGAGCGCTACATTACCGACCGCTTTTTGCCCGATAAGGCCATTGACCTGATTGACGAGGCCGCCGCCCGCTTGCGGCTGGAGATGAACTCGATGCCCGAGGAACTGGACGAGGCGGAGCGCAAGATTCGCCAGCTGGAGATCGAGCGGGAGGCCGTGAAACGGGAGAACGACGATCTGAAGATCGGCCGCATCAATGAGGACCTGGCCAACCTGGAAGAACGCCGCAACGAACTGCGCGCCCAGTGGGAAAGCGAGCGGGAGGTGGTGCTGGGTTTGCAGCAGGCCAAGGAAGAAATCGAGCGCCAGAAACTGGAGGCCAACCGCCTGGAACGCAGCGGCGACTACACCGCCGTGGCCGAACTGCGCTACGGCCGGATACCGGAACTGGAGCGGGAACTGGCCGGTTTCCGCGATCGGCTGATCGAGATGCAGTCGGCCAACAAGATGCTGGTGAAGGAAGAAGTGGATGCCGAGGATATTGCCGAGATCGTGGCCCGCTGGACGGGGATTCCGGTGACGCGGATGCTACTGAGCGAGCGGCAGAAACTGCTCAACCTGGAGGAAGAACTGCACCGGCGGATCGTGGGGCAGACCGAGGCCGTGGAAGCGGTATCGGACGCGATCCGGCTGAGCCGCACGGGTCTCAGTAATCCGGACCGGCCGGTGGGTAGTTTCCTGTTTTTGGGGACGACCGGTGTGGGTAAAACCGAACTGGCCCGTGCCCTGGCCGACTACCTGTTTAACGATGCCGACATGATGACCCGCATTGACATGAGCGAGTACCAGGAACGTCACGCCGTGAGCCGACTGGTGGGTGCGCCCCCGGGGTACGTGGGCTATGACGAGGGCGGCCAGCTGACCGAGGCCGTACGCCGCAAGCCCTATTCGGTGGTGCTGCTGGACGAGATCGAGAAGGCCCACCCCGATGTGTTCAATATCCTGCTACAGGTGCTGGACGATGGAAGACTGACGGACAACAAGGGGCGCGTGGCCAACTTCAAGAATACCGTGATCATCATGACCTCCAACATTGGTTCCGACCGGATCCGGCAGAATTTTGCCGAGATTGCGGAAGGCGGCGACGAGGAAGCCATTGTGGAACGGACGCGCCGGGAGGTATTCGACCAGCTGAAGCATACGGTGCGCCCCGAGTTTCTGAACCGGATCGACGAGGTGATCATGTTCCATCCGTTGAGCAAGGCCGACATCCGGCAGATCGTGGAATTACAACTCGACGGCCTGCGCAAGCAACTGAAGGAGCAGGACATTACGCTGGCCGTTGCGCCGCAGGCAATGGATTGGCTGGCCGAGGAAGGGTATGATCCCGAATTCGGTGCCCGTCCGCTGAAGCGGGTGATCCAGAAGCGGGTGCTGCGTCAGCTTTCCCGGCAGATGTTGGAGGGCACAATCCACCCGGGGCAGCACTTGGTGCTGGATGTGTTTGATAACGTGGTGGTGTTCCGTAAGGCGATCAAGGATGAGGAGGAGTTGGTGAATCCGTAGAGACGCGATGTCTCGCGCCTACAAACGGCTGCCGCCGTTTGGATGTACGAGGTTTGATGTGAGATGTCTGATGTGAGATGTCGCTCAGGTCGAGGATCTCCAGGTCCGAGCAGGGCGGCGCAGCCGGCCGGCCGCTCCTGATGGGTGCGCGTGGGACTGGTTACATCTCGGATGTGGACGTCCTCGACCTGAGCGGCGTGTACGCGTGGGACATATGACTTTTACCCGCAATTTCTCCACTATACCTTAAAAAATAAGCTTATTTTTTAAGGTATAGTGGAGAAAAAGCTGGTCCATAGCTATTTTTCTCCTATCTTTATACCAAATTCAACGCATGATAGATAGAATTCTCAGTGATAAAGTAGCCGGTTTTTTATCTCCTGACAAGGCCGTTATTATCCAGGGAGCGCGGCAGGTGGGAAAAACGACCCTGATTAAGCGACTGCTTGCCGGCCGGGAAAATGTTTTGTGGGTTAACGGTGATGACCCGACGGACCGATTAACCTGGGACAATTTATCCCAAGCAACCATCATGCGCTATCTCGCCGGATTCGACTACCTGGTGATCGATGAAGCGCAACGCATCATCAATATCGGACTGACGGTAAAGATGATTGTCGATGGACCGGCCCAAGTGCAGGTGATCGTTTCCGGTAGCTCTTCTCTTGATTTGGCTTCCTCCATTAACGAAACTTTGACGGGCAGAAAATGGACCTTTGAATTATTCCCCCTGAGTTGGGCGGAAATTGTGGGACACTATCAGCTAGTGCCGGCACTCCGTCAGCTGGACCAGTGGTTGGTACTGGGAGCTTATCCGGAAGTAGTTACGGCCGCCAGTGCGGTAAATGAACGCCTACGCGAAATTGCCGCCTCCTATTTATATAAAGACATTCTGGAATACGGAGCGGTACGCAAGCCGGAGCTGATCGTCAAACTACTGCGGGCACTAGCCTTTCAGGTGGGTAGCCTGGTTTCTTATAATGAGCTGGCTAATATGCTGCAAGTCAGCAGTGAGACGATCCGCCGTTACATCAGTTTGCTGGAAGAGAGCCACGTCATTTTTCGGCTGGAACCGCTTTCCCGTAACCCGCGCAAGGAAATTTCAACGTCCCGTAAAATCTACTTCATCGACAACGGGATGCGCAACGCGGTGATCGATAACCTGAACGAATTAAACCTCCGAGACGACCACGGACAGTTGTGGGAAAATTTTATTGTCAGTGAAGCCAAGAAACAACTGAGTTACGCCGGCGGTGGTGGTCAACTATATTTTTGGCGTAGTAATAACGGTGCCGAAGTCGATCTGGTAGTAGTGCGTGGGGGCAAGCACCAAGCACTCGAAATCAAGTACAATCCACGTAAAAACCCCCGTTTCCCGACTTCTTTCCTGGAAACTTACCAACCGGAGAAGACGGCAGTCCTCAACCGGGAAACTTTTTCTCCATTTTTTGAGAAAGGGACGTTTGGATAGAGCTGCTCATCTTTTTTTAGAGCGTGTCTAAAATTTTTAAGAACTGAGGATCAATGATTCGCTTCGCGGCTACTTAGTGGTTAAAGTTCCGGCTAGATAAAAACTTACGCGCAGAGCGGGTTACGTAAGTCAGTTTTTACGACGCCAGGTTCTTAAATGCTTGGTTATCAGGAAGTAAAAATTTAGACACGCTCTTAGTACCTACTGGGTGCCTCATTATCGCAAATCGCCATCTTCTGATGATTGTGCCCGTCAGTTGCCCCGATTCAACCGCTTTCCCCCGAAAAATTATCCCCCCACTCCAACAACTTAATCATCCAGGAACCGGTTATCTCACAAACTTTCAATTATTACTGAAATTTCAGAAACATGATCGTTTCCCTCCCCTACCCGCATACCGCCGCCCTCGACCGTTTCCAGTCCGACTGCGCTACCCTACCCTTCTCCTATCCCGAGCGCGGCTTTGCTACCCGGGATAATTTTCCGCCCGGCTACGATCACGACCGCAACGAAACGGCGGTGGGGCGGGGCAAGGCCGATTTTGCCACCGCGCGGGCGGCCATTCGCGAGTACCGGCATTTCCCGACTGACTGGACACTGGCCTATGCCCAGAACGAGGTACCCCGCCCAGGTCTTGATGTAGTCGTCCTCTTCCGCGTGTTCAACCTCCACTGGCTCAACGGTGCCCGCGTGGTGGACGTCATCGACCGGCCCGACTACTACGGCTTTTCCTACGGCACCCTGGAAAACCACATCGAGCGGGGCGAAGAGTTATTCTACTGTCGCCTCGACCCCACCGACGGGCGGGTCTACTACGGCATTCAGGCTTACAGCCGCCCCCGTTTTTGGGGCACCCGGCTCCTAAAACCCTACGCCCGCGCCCAGCAGCACCGCTTCGTGCGGGAAAGCATGGCGCGGATGCGCGAGATCTGTGCCGCGTCACCAGCCTTCGTCCAATGAGCACCATTAAGCAACCCGCAGACCCCGCCCACCGCCTGTTGCCATTGCTGGGCCTACCGGTCTGGCTAATCCTGGCCGTGTTCTTCCTCCCCGAATCCGCGCTGCGGCTCGACTACGTGCGCCTGTTATTAGTAGCCGCGCCGCTGGTGGTACTCCCCCTCAGCCGGGCTGCCGATGACGAGTTTCGCTTGCTCGACCTTATCCTCGCCCTGGCTTTTGCACTGGGCATATTACTGCCCGCCGCGTGGTGGTCGGTAGCCCTCGTCATCCCCTGGTGGCTGTTTGCGGCCGAGTGGTCTATCCGCCGGTTCCGGGAGTGGGCGGCCGGGTCCGGGTCCCTGCGGGTGAACGACCTGCTCCGCACGGCCGAGCCGCTCTTCCTGCTCACCGCCGCCTGCTGGGCCATTGCCGAGCGGGCCGGTTGGTCGGTCATGGGTTTCGACGCTACTATTACCTTGCTTACCGCCGTCCATTTCCACTACGCGGGTTACGCCCTCGCGTGGCTCACCCGCCGCCACCCCACGCTGCCCGCCTTCCTGCGCTGGGGTGTGTTGGCGGGCGTTCCGCTGGTGGCCCTCGGCATCACTACTACCCAGTATGATCTACCCCACGTGATCGAAATCGTATCCGTCACCCTCATGGCTGCGGCCGGGGCGGGGGTGGGAGTAGCTTACCTGCTATTCGGATTCCGTTCGCGTTGGGGATTTCTCCCGTCCTTCGCCTGGGGGCTGGGTGGTCTGGCCCTCCTGCTCGGGATGCTGCTCGCGCTGGCTTATGGTTGGCGCAGTGTTTTTCCGGTGGCGTTTTTGAATATCCCGCTGATGTATGCGCTGCACGGTTCGCTTAACTCGCTGGGGTTTGCGTTACCTGGGGTGTTGGCGTGGTGGGGTTTGGCGGGGGGGAGGGGTGACGGAGTGCGCTCTGTTTCGTGGAGACCTCACCCCCGGCCCGGCTATTCGTCTGGGTCCCCTTAACCCCAGCCGCCGCGGAGGAGAGGGGTGACGGAATGCGTTCTGTTTCGTGTGCGCCCCCTCCCGCGCTATCGCGCTTACCCTCCCCAGGGGAGAGGGTGGCGAGCGACGATTGCCACGTCTCGTTACCCCTCCCCCCTGGGGAGGGGCCGGGGGAGAGGTCTCAAATAACGTCACCCCTCTCCCGAGGAGAGGGGCCGGGGGTGAGGGACCACGGCGTAATACGAGCCACGCCCCGTCACCCCTCCCCCCTGGGGAGGGGCCGGGGGTGGGGGAGCTTGATTTACCCTCATTGCCGGAAAAACTCACCCCGCTCAATCAGGTTATTCAAGGGTAGCTACAACATACAAGATGCGGCATTCAACACCCCGTACACCCAGCCCTAATCCCTCACCTCGAAAGATCATTCAGATCGAGAGAAGCGCTCAGCTAATCCCTCAATCCTTCATTCCCTCAATCCTTACAACAAAAAAAAGGGAAGCCCGCCCCAAGGCGAACTTCCCATTTTTTAAAACACAGACCGCAGTTTACTACTGCTTCATGATCTGCTTGCTGTACGTTTCGCCATTGATGCGCAGCTCGAGCGTGTAGACGCCGGCGGGCAGTTGGCTGATGTTCGTGATCGAACCGCCGTTGGCAACCTGGAAGTTGCGTACGCGGCGACCGGCAAGGTCGATCAGGCTGACGTCCATGGAACGGACGGCCTGGTCGGTGATCTTGATGTTCAGGTAATCCTGTACGGGGTTCGGGAAGAACGATACTTCGAGACCGCTGCCGTCGATGTCCGTTACGTTTACGGTTTGCGGGATCAGTACGCCATCGATGATATGTACGAGACCGTTGCTGGCCTGAATGTCGGCCTGGATGATAACGATGCGTATCGCCGATGCTGATCGTACCGTCACCGGATACGGCGAAGGTAAGTACCTCACCCTCACCGCCGAGGGGAGTAAGGGTGGCACCGTCCGTTAGTTCGCTGCTGGGGTGAATACCTTCAACGACGTGAAACTGGAGCAATTCCTCAGTACATCCGTAGTCGGTGATGGCATTCGCCGTGGTAGCGTCCACACCTCAATGGCTGCATTGTTGGGAGCAAATACGGTGAAGGGACCGTCGCCGCTCAGGGTGCCGGCCAGACCGGCCGCGATGACCAGACCTTCCAGCGAGCTGAGGTCGTCGGTAGCTACTACCAGTTCGGTGATGGTGGACAACTCAACGCCCGAATTCAATTCGTAAGCACCGATATCAGGAATAGCGGTACGGGCAAACTGGTTGAGGTCGACCTCGGGTACTTCGGGACCGGTTACGCCGGCATCGACGAGGGGGCTGCCTTCTACGGGACGGAGATCGAGGGGGTCTTCTTGCTAACGAAAGACGTCATCGAAGTTAGCATTTTGTACGATATCGGTGGCACCTAGTACGGCAGCCAGTAAAGGATCGCCAAACTCATTGTTGAAGAAATTACCACCACCGGAGATGGTTACCGGAGATCAAGAATAGCGTCCGCCGCTTCAAGTTGGTAACTAGTTCCGTTAACATTGAAGAACGCGTTGTTGGTCAGGGTAGTCGTAGAGGAAATAGAATCATTACCAACGAAGTTGGCAATGTCGTATCCTACTCCATCTCCGGCAAGAAAATTGTTGTAGAAGGTATTGTTAATAAACTCACGCTCTACATCGAAAAGACTTGAGTTTAAGGAGATAGCTCCTCCACCACCATCTTCAGTAGACAAGACAAAATTCTGCGAGAATAGCGAATTAGTTACATTCAATAACGCATCATTCACTTCAAGGGCACCGCCTTGTCCAGTATTGGCAATATTGTTAGAAAATATGGTCCGATCAATGTTCACCGTACCATTACCAGTATTGGTGGGAGCTGCGGCAGAACCAAAGAAAGAGAAGTAAGTCATCGCTCCGGCTGACACTTCAGCGAAGTTTGCATCAAACGTACAGTCCGAAATATTTACATCGGCGTTCAATGCAAATCGTACTGCACCGGCACTAGTACTATTGGCTCGATTCTGCCGAAACTCAGAATTACTGATCGTAATATTAGATTTCGCGTCAAGAACAAAGAGACTATCCGTAGTCTGCGTCGCAATAGCACCGGCGGCGTCCGCTTGATTGCCTACAAATGATGAATTAGAAATATTCAGCGTATCAGCATCAAAGCAGAAGATAGCACCGCCGATACTGCTAAAGACACCCGCATCACCAATACCATTTTCATTAAATTCACAGTTGTCAATGCTGATTTTTCCTGTTTCACTCATAATTATCGAATAAAGCACCACCAAGATCAGAGGCAAAATTATCGGAAGCCACACAATCAGAAATTCTGATATCTGAGTTAGCCCCGGTATTAAGTGAGATTGCTCCACCACGTTCTACTTCGGCATTGGTAAAGGTCAGATCGCTAAAAGTAGCAATACCACCACCTACTTCTTCATCGGAACCTAAATAAATATAGCCACCACCAAACTGGGCCAGGTTATCATTAAAAGTTGTGTTGGTGATCGTGGCCACTTGGTTTTGGAGGTAGAAACCGCCACCGGATACTCCAGCAGCATTGCCATCGAAAGTAGAACCGTCGATTACAACCGAAACCGAATCCGTAGAAGTAGCAGTTCCTTGAGAAAGGAAGCCGGCACCAAAAGAGCCGGTGTTGTCCTCGAATGTACTGTTCAGAATGGTAAAACCATGGTTAGATAAGCGAAAACCACCACCGGCACCGGCAGAACCATTATCCGTAAATTCGCAGTTGCTAATCAAAATCTCGTTAGGTGAATGGTTCAACATACCATTACCAAGAAAAAAACCGGCACCACCGGAGGCTCCTGATTGATTGTTTTCGAAAGTGCAACCTTCAAGAGTGAAGCCCATTCTTTCAGTGCGAAGTGCTCCGGTAGACAATGCTCCATTATCAGCAAATTCGCAATCTGAAATAATCAGGTCTTGATTTGAAACAGGAACACCATCTTCCCCAAAAACAAATATAGCCCCCCCAAAACCACTTGTATTCTGGTTATTAAGAAAAGAACTACCGCTAATTTCCGAATCAAAAACCCCAGAAAAGAAAATAGCCGTACCTAAAGCAGTATTAATCGGAAGACTTTCATTACTATCAAATGAGCAGTCATCTACTAAAAAATTCAGTGCATTAATGACGGAAACAGATCCGACAGTTGATACATTATTGGCAAAATTACAACCCGTAATTTCAGTACCAATATTGGTGGTAACAAGTACAACACCTATGCTGTCAGCTCTGTTGTTCGAGAAATCACTATCTGAAATGGTCGAACCGTTCGCTCCTTGAGTACGGAGGGAGATGGCCGCCCCGCGAACACCGCGATTTTCAGTAAACACACAATTGTCCACAATTACGGGGGAGAAAGCGAGCAAAGCACCACCTTCATCCTGGACACTCAAGGTGTCAACTCCTGTAGTACTACCACCACGAATCTCGAGGCCGATGAAGAACACCCCGGGTGTAATCAAACTATCCACGTAAAAAACGTGAACCGTATTATCCGCACGGTTAGCCGTCACGTCATCCACGTTATCATCACCGTTAACGTCACCCGTAATCACGGCAAGGTTGGTTTCAGGATCGGCCTGATCCAATGTAGTTTCGGTACCGTCGAAGCCGCCAATGATGGAAAGCGATTTCGTGATCGTAATCGAAGCCGTTGCCGAAGTGGTGCGGTAAAAACCGTCCGCCACCCAGATCTGGCTGTTGGGGGCCGCCGCGTCGATAGCAGCCTGTAGATTGGTGTAAGCGTTGGCAAACGACGTGCCGTCGCCGGTGCCCGTAGCGTCGATGTCGACGAAGACGACCTGGGCGGAGGCCATTCCTACGAAGAGGAAGGCGATGAATAAGAGATAAACTTGCTTCATGAATATAGAAGATTGGTTGGAAAGGAAAAGGGAAAAGGCACGATCTCCACCCGGAAAGCTTCCCATCACAGGGAGGCAGGGCTGAAAAGTGCAAGAACGTGTGTTAAGTGGGGAAGGTGCCGAAGCGGCGAAATGTTCGCTACGCCGAAGAGCAAATATGCTCATCCAGGTAGCGCGCCGGGGGGTAAAGTTAACAAAAATGTTACGCAGGGCTAAGGTTGCGATCACTTCGGGGCGACAAAATAGGGGGATTTTGCGGGAAAGCGAACCCACCGCTGTTAAAAGGGGTCATGGAGTGGCGTCTTGTCGTTCATTTACCATTCCATGGGGTTATGCCGAACTTCCAGCGGTAATCCCTACCCCCACGCCCCCTGCACCCTGCCCCCGTCCACGCAAATCGTCTGCCCCGTCACGTAGCTCGCGTGAGGGGAAAACAGCCAGGCGGCCAAAGTCCCGAAATCAGCCGGTCGGCCCAGGGTGCCGGTCGGCACCTGGGCCAGGAATAGCCGGCGGATTTCCTCCTCCGGCAGACCCTGAATTTCCGCGCTCCTGTCCAGCACCTCCGTAATGCGCGGCGTCTCGTGGTAGCCGGGGGCCAGAATGTTGATGGTGGTGCCGCGCCCGCCCCGCTCGTTCACCAGTGTTTTCACGTAGGCCGCCACCCCCGCCCGGAAGACATTACTCAGGCCCAGGTTATCGATCGGTTGCTTGATGGAAATACTCTCCACCAGCACAATCCGCCCGGCGGCGCGGTCCAGCATCCCCGGCAAAATGGCGTCCAGTAGCTGGATCTTCCAGCGCAGCGTGCCCCGGTAGGCGGCGTCCCAGTCGTCCAGTTCCAGCTCCTCAATGGCCGCCGAGGGCGGCCCGCCCGCGTTCAGACAGACACCATATATATGTTGCTCGTTCAGGTGCGTCCCCAGTTGGGTCACGAACTCCTCGTCCGTCAGGTCGCCCGCATAGGGAATAAAGCCGTCGCCCAGGCGGTCCTGCATTTCTTTCAGCCGGTCGGCATTCCGCGCCAGCCCGATCACGCGGGCACCCTCCGCCAGCAGGGCCTCGGCCACGCCGCGCCCCAGTCCGCTGGTGGCACCGCCCACGGCAATCAGTTTATCGGTCAGTTGTAAATCCATGCGGCCAAGCTACGGAATGTCCAGCAGCTTATGCGTCTGCAAACTCAGTTTCCAGCGTGGGTGCTCCAGGCAGTAGGCCACGGCCGCCCGGGTATTGGCCGCCGTCCGCTCGCCGTCCATGGGTTGCAGGTAAAAATGGGCAAAATCCAGGTGCTCGAACGCATCCGGCCACGCGGCGGGCTGCGGAAAAACCAGCTTCAGCTCATCCCCGCCCGTCACCGCCAGCGCCGCCCCCGCCTTCGGACTCACGCACGCCCAGTCGATCCCGGCCGGCAGCGGCAGCGTGCCGTTGGTCTCCACGGCCACCTCCAACCCCACGGCATGCAGGGCCGCAATCAGCGCCTCGTCCAACTGCAACAGCGGCTCCCCGCCGGTACATACTATATAAGGTGTCCCCTGCGCCCGATCCGGCCAGAGTGCCGCCGCCCGCTCGGCCAGCTCTTCAGCCGCATACTTACCGCCGTTCATCCCGTCCGTGCCCACAAAATCCGTATCGCAAAACTGACAGATCGCCTTGGCCCGGTCCGCCTCCCGCCCCGTCCACAGGTTACAGCCCGCAAAACGCAGAAACACGGCGGGCCGTCCGGCCTGGGCACCCTCGCCCTGCAGGGTGTAAAAAAGTTCCTTTACGTGGTAGGTCAAGGGATCGAGGATTAACAAGGATTGACGGTAGAGACGCAAAATCTTGCGTCTAGGCGACCGACAGTCGCCGCCAAAAACAAAAAATGAAGGGTGAAAACGCAAAATCTTGCGTCCCGGCGACCGACAGTCGCCGCCAACTACCCGCCGGAAACTACCTGCTAACGATGCGGGCGTGTCCGTCCCTAACGGGCCGGTCGGTCCCTTCCGGGCTTCGCTGTTCGCTCGGTGCTGCGCACTGCCCCGCTTCGCGGGATCACCCTCCAGGCACCTCACGCAAAAAAACCGTCCGACTCCCCAGCGGGAATCGGACGGCCTTCCTAAACGCCTCAACCCGGGGATGGTTGCCGCATAAGTCGCTGGAGCCGGAACAGCTCTATTTAAACATACCACCCAAACCTCCCTTCAGCAGGTCACCGGCCTTGCCCGCAATATCGCCGCCGCCCATGCCCAGGGCACTCATCACGCTACCGGCATCGATCTCGTCCGTATCCCCCTCGGCCTGCGCCGCCCCGCCGATCTTGCCCAGGATCATCGGCAGGGCCACGCCCGCCACTTTTTGGGCCACGCCCTCACCTAGTCCCAGCGCGGAAGTGATCTTCCCGATAAAATTGGTCGCAATACCCTGGTAAACCATGTTTTGCATCAGGCCGCCGCCGCCACTCGCACCGCCGGTGGCTGATTTGAGCATATCGATGATGCCGCCCGTATTACCACCCGCCACGGCCGAGGTCAGGCCGGAGAGGATACTTTCCTTGGCCAGGGGCACCGCCTGTTCCGCCTGCCCGGCATCCAGGCCGGTTTGCTCGGTGAGGGAGGACATGACCTGGCCTTTGATGCCGCTAAGAATGCTGTCTAACATGGTTGTACTGTTTGTTGGATGAAAAAAATGCAGCCCAGGGGCCGCCTGAATACCTACACCTTCCAGACGGGAGAAGTTTGATCTCGTCACAGCAGGTCATACAAAAGGGTCGCGATCCCCGGATCGCGCAGCACAAGGGTCGCGATCCCCGAATCGCGAAGGCTCACATCACCGCCCGGAGTTGCGTAAATTAAGGGTCGCGATCCCCAGATCGCGGAGGCTCACATTACCGCCCGGAGTTGCGTGGGTCATTTATAACTCACCAGGTCTGGGGACCGGGACCCCTTCTTAAAGGGTCGCGATCCCCAGATCGCGAAGGCTCACATCACCGCCCGAAGTTGCGTAATTTAAGGGTCGCGATCCCCAGATCGCGAAGGCTCACATCACCGCCCGGAGTTGCGTGGGTCATTTATAACTCACCAGGTCTGGGGACCGGGATCCCTTCTTAAAGGGTCGCGATCCCCAGATCGCGGAGGCTCACATCACCGCCCGAAGCAGCATAATTTAAGGGTCGCGATCCCCAAATCGCGGAGGCTCACATCACCGCCCGGAGCAGCGTAATTTAAGGGTCGCGATCCCCAGATCGCGGAGGCTCACATCACCGCCCGGCGCAGCGTAATTTAAGGGTCGCGATCCCCAAATCGCGAAGGCTCACATCACCGCCCGGAGTTGCGTAAATTAAGGGTCGCGATCCCCAAATCGCGAAGGCTCACATCACCGCCCGGAGTTGCGTAAATTAAGGGTCGCGATCCCCAGATCGCGAAGGCTCACATCACCGCCCGGCGCAGCGTAATTTAAGGGTCGAGATCCCCGAATCGCGAAGGCTCACATCACCGCCCGAAGTTGCGTAATTTAAGGGTCGCGATCCCCAGATCGCGAAGGCTCACATCACCGCCCGGAGTTGCGTGGGTCATTTATAACTCACCAGGTCTGGGGACCGGGACCCCTATAATAGGTCTGGGGACCGGGACCCTTACTCACCAGGTCTGGGGACCGGGACCCTTACTTACCAGGTCTGGGGACCGGGACCCTTATAATAGGGGACCGGGACCCTTCGACTGGTCTGAAGATCGCGGCCTTCGCAATTGCGTGAGGTGCCTGGAGGGGACGTGCGACAGCACCGAGCGAACAGCGAAGCCCGCAAGGGACCGGCCGGCCCGCTCAGGGACGGACACGCCCGGAATAGTAGGATAGTACTGGTAGCGGGTAGACACACATAAAGCGTTAGTCAAGAGAGCCGAGAGAGTGTTCGTCCGGGTTTGGGTGCCTGCGGCGCCCCCACCCCCGGCCCGGCTAATCGTCTGGGTCCCGTTCGCTTCGCGGCTACTTCGTGGTAACCCCAGCCGCCGCGGAGGAGAGGGGTGACGTTTTTTGGCACACGTCACGTCACCCCCTACCCTCTGGGGAGGGGGCCGGGGGGAGAGGTCTCACGCGTAGGCTTATACCAAAATACAAAAGTACCAAAGGCGAAGCCTTAATCAAAAGTACGGGCGAAGCCCCCCCCCCCCACTATTGCGGCTTCACCAGCAGCATATACACCGGAAAGTGGTCGCTGTACCCCTTATTATAGGTGTCCCAGGAAAAGGAGCGGAGTGGATAGCCGCGGTACTGACCCGACTTTTCGTACATATAAGGAGCATTGTAGATGTTGCCCTGGTAGAACCGCCAGCCGGTGCCGGCCTGGTCGCCGACGGCGTTGCCGGTGATGAGGATCTGGTCGAAAAGGCTCCAGGCATCGCGGTAGGCACCGGTGCCTTTGCCGTGGCGGAAGAGGTTGTAGTAAGGGTTGTAAAACTCGGCGGGGCCGGTTTTTTCGGGCTTGTCCTGCGCTTTGAGGATTTTACGGACGGAGGGGCTGACGGGGTCGTCGTTGAGGTCGCCCATGATGATGACGCGGGCGGTGGGGTCGGCGGCCAGAATGGAATCGGCGGCGGCTTTAGCGCGGCCGGCGGCGAAGTTGCGCAAAGGGGCGCTGGCGGCCTCGCCGCCGCGGCGGCTGGGCCAGTGGTTGACCATCACGTGCAGCGGATCGCCGCCGTAGTGTCCGGAAACGAGCAGGATATTGCGGGTAAAGACGGTGTCGCCGTCGGCATAAGTGAGGCCTTCGAGCAGCAGCGCGTGGCTGGTATCGACGGTGAAGTATTTGGCCTGGTAGAGCAGGGCCACGTCGATGCCGCGCTTGTCGGGGCTATCGTAGTGCACGATCTGGTAGTTGCGGTCGGCAATGGCGCGTTCCTTCACGAAATCTTCCAGTACACCCCGGTTTTCGATCTCGGAGATGCCGAGCATGCTGAGGCCATCGGGGGTAACGTCGGTGGCCATTTCGGAAACCACCCGTGCCAGCCGGCCGAGTTTATCGTGGTAGATCTCGCCGGTGTAATGCTTTGACCCGGCGGGCGTAAACTCGGTATCGTTGACGTTTTCGGTATCGAGGGTGTCGAACAGGTTCTCGAAGTTATAGAAACCGATGGCACCGATCTGGTACTGCTGTTGCTGGGCAGCGGCGGTGGCGAGGGAGAGGAGGAAGGTGGTGGCTAGGAGGAATCTGATCATGGAAAGAGGGCTTCGCCCGTATTTTGGTAGGACGCTGCGCGTCTGTATGTTGGTATTTTTGATAAGGATACGCGTGAGACCTCTCCCCCCGGCCCCCTCCCCAGAGGGGAGGGGGTGACGTGACGTGAGCCAAGCAACGTCACCCCTCCCCGCTGGGGAGGGGCCGGGGGAGGGGGCGCCCTAAAAACTGTCACCATAATGACCAATTTGAAAAGCTAAAACCCCTTTGAACTTCAACATTGCCAAAAAAGCAACGAGGTCAAACAGAAACGTCCCCCCCGGCCCCCAGGTGCAAAAGTACCAACTCCGAGGAGTTTACGACAATCACCGCAGGTAAATTACCAGCGGCAACGCCGCCTACTAAAATACAGGGAGTACCAGCCAAAGTTGCCCTCCCAATATGAAGTTCCTGTTAACATTCACCTCAAATCCCCGCCAATCCTTAAAATAAGTTAATTTTGCGGCCAATTACGCTCCCTACCTATGATAATGAGTCCTACCCCGCTTGCGAGAATTGTTTTCAGCCTGCTGCTCCTTCTCCTGCTGGGAGTCGGCACCCTCGTGGCTCAATCGACCGAAGTGCGCGGCCGCATCCTGGACGACCGCAGCAAAGAACCCGTGGCCGGGGCGGAAGTCCGCACCGGCACCGTTTCCACCCTCTCGGGCGTGGACGGCAACTTCAAACTCAACATCAACTACGGCACCAGCAGCCGGCCGGTACTCAGCATCATCCTGGAAAACTACCAGCCGCTGACCACCACCCTGCCCGCCGAACACGGCGCGGTGATTGAACTGGGCAATTTAATGTTGCTGCCCGGCGGCAACAACGAGGAAGACATCGTGCAGGAGCAGCTGCCCACCATCAACGTTACCCTGGAAGGACTGGAAGAAGACGCCAGCTCGAACAGCATCGGCATCAACGGCCTGCTGGGTGCCACCCGCGACCCCTTCCTGGAAGCGGCGGCCTTTAAATTCAGCGCGGCCCGCTTCCGGATTCGCGGCCTCAATACCGAAAACTCCGAACTGTACCTGAACGGCCTGCCGTTCAACGACCTCGAATCGGGGCGGGTGTTCTTCGGTCAGTTCGGCGGCCTCAACCGCGTTACCAACGGCCGTTTGGTAAGCGTGGGCGTAGACGCCAACGAGTACGGCTTCGGCGGCATCGGCGGTCTGGCCAGCATCGACCTGCGCGCCCGCAGCCAGCAAAAACAGACCCGCGCCAGCTACGCTATCTCCAACCGCACCTACCGCCACCGCATCATGGGCGTCCACTCCAGCGGCCTGGACGAGAACGGCTGGGCCTACACCATCTCCGGCTCGCGCCGCTGGGCCGATGAGGGCTACATCGAAGGAACGAGCTACGACGCCTACTCCTACTTCCTGAGCGTGGACAAGGTCTTTAACGACCGGCACGCCCTCAACTTCGTCGGTTTCGGTACCCCCAGCAAGCGGGGTCGTTCCTCGGCCAGCGTGCAGGAGATCTACGACCTGACCGACAACAACTTCTACAACCCCAACTGGGGTTTCCAGAACGGCGAAAAGCGCAACGCCCGCATTGCCAACTACCACCAGCCGGTGCTGATGCTGCGCCACGACTTTACGCCCACCGACCGGTGGACCGTCACCACGGCCATGGGCTACCAGTTCGGCCGCGGCGGTTCCACCGCCCTCGACTGGTTCGCCGGTCCCGACCCCCGCCCCGACTACTACCGCAAACTCCCCAGTTTCGCCGATCCGCTCAACGCCGAGCGCGTGGCCGAAGCCTACCGCACCGACACCGACGTGAGCCAGATCGACTGGGACCGCCTCTATACCGCCAACCGCAACAGCCTGGCCACCATCCGCAACGTGAACGGCATCGAGGGCAACGACATAACCGGCAACCGTGCCCTCTACGTAGTAGAAGACCGCCGCAACGACGTGAGGCGCTTCACCTTTAACACGCGCTTCCAGGTCAACGTCACCGACCATAGCAACATCACCGGCGGCATGAGCTACCAGGCCCAGTCCACCCGCAACTTCAAGGTACTGGAAGACCTGCTGGGTGCCGAGTTTTACGTGGACATCGACCGCTTCGCCGTCTTCGATGCGCCCCCCACCAGCGATTTCGTGCAAAACGACCTCAGCCGCCGCAACCGCCTGGTGCGCGAGGGCGACGTATTCGGCTACGACTACAACCTCGAAACCCGCCAAGGCGAGGCTTGGCTGCAGTTCGACGAGCAGGGCAAAAAGATCGACTACTTCTTCGGGGCCAGCGTCGGTTTCAGCAAATTCTTCCGCGAGGGTGCGGTGCAGAACGGCCGTTTCCCCGTTACCAGCCTGGGCAAAAGCCCGCGCTCCAATTTCATGCCCTACGCCCTGAAGGCCGGTGCCACCTACAAGATCGACGGCCGCAACTACCTCGTATTCAGCGGCAGCTACCGCGAGCGCGCGCCCCTGGCCCGCAATGCCTTCGCCAGTCCCCGCACCCGCAACCAGATCGTGGACAACCTGAGCATGGAGCAAGCCTACGGCGTGGAGGGCGGCTACATCCTGCGCACGCCCAGCGTGAAAGCGCGCTTCATGGGCTACTACAACCGCATCGACAACGAATTGCAAAACCGCAGCCTCTTTCTCGACAACGCCATCCGCGACGCCACCGGTGCCACCCGCGGCGGCTTCGTCAACTACATCACCAACGGCCTCGACACCGAGTACCGCGGGCTGGAGATCGCCGCCGAGGTCAAGATCACGCCCAGCCTCAGCGCCACCGGCGTGGCCGCCCTCGGCCAGTACACCTACCAGAGCCGGCCCATCGTCACCACCTACCTCGACAACTTCCCCACCGAATCGGCCAGCCGCCAGGTGTTCATCAAGAATTTCTTCGTGGCCGGCACCCCCCAAACGGCGGGTTCCTTCGGCCTCAATTACCGCAGCCCGAAGTACTGGTTCCTCAACGTGAACGTCAATTACTTCGACGACATCTACGCCGACATCTTCTACGAGCGCCGCACCCTGGCCGCCCTCAGCCGGGTGCCCGACCCCCAGTTCTCACAGGAGATCATCCCCGAAGGCAGCGCCCTCTACGACCAGATCATCGACCAGGAAAAATTCGACTCCGCCATCACCGTAGACCTCTTCGGCGGCAAGTCGTTCAAAATAGACGATCACTTCATCTACTTCAACATCGGCGTCAACAACATCCTCGATGTGACCGATTTCCGCTCCGGCGGTTTCGAGCAAAGCCGTTTCGATTTCGAGGGCAAAGACGTAGACCGGTTCCCCAACCGCTACTTCTACTCCTTCGGCCGGAATTACTTCGTGAGCCTGGCGTTTAAGCTTTAAGGATTGAAGGATAGAATGACTGAATGACTGAATGATTGAATGACTGAATGACTGAGTTTTGCACGGTAAACCTGGACTTACGGCTTTCAAAGGCGAAGCTGCACGGAATTCAATCATTACCTACAATGCTTCTCCTAATCGCAAAGCGATTATCGAAGTTAATCATTCAATCATTCAATCATTCACTAACTCAATCATTGAGAGGGGGCGTGCCCCGGCCAACGGGCCGGGTCGGGCTATCCGGCACTCTCTCCGCTACGCTCCGTTCAGACAACACCTCCTATCCCTCACGCGTAGGAGGCGGGCGAGGGAATATTGACGTTGCTTGGCACACGTCACGTCACCCCCTCCCCCCTGGGGAGGGGGCCGGGGGGAGAGGTCCCACGCCTAGGCTTATACCAAACTACCAAATTACCAGCACCGCAGGTGCCTACTAAAATACGGGCAAAGCCCTCTTACCAATGAAGAACCTGACCATCCTTCTCCTCCTGATAATCGGCTTCTCCGCCTGTGTTAACGAGGATTTCGACGAGCCGCCCATCGGTACCTTTCCCGATCTGACGGCCAACTTTACCATTGCCGAACTCAAGGCGCTGCATACCATCGGCAGCAACGCTACCGAGATTACCGACGATCTCATCATCGAGGGAACGGTGGTGAGCAGCGACCAGGCCGGCAACTTCTTCCGGGAGATCATCGTGGAAGACGAGACCGGTGCCATTATCGTGCGGGTCAACACCGTGGATAACTTCGCGCAGTACCCCCGCGGCAGCCGCGTATTCGTACGCCTGCAGGGCCTGTTCATCGGCGACTTCAACGAGCAGTACCAGCTCAACGGCGCACCCGATGCCCGCATCGAGGAAGTACTGGTACCGGAAACCGTCATCGCCACCGGCGAAACGGTGGAGCTGATGCCGACCGTGCTGACCATCGCCGAACTGGCTAACCCCGCCACCTTTAACCGCTACAAGGGATCGTTAATCCAGATCAACAACGTGCAGTTCATCGGCCCTGATACCTCCGTGACCTTTGCCGATGCGGTTAACCTGTTTTCCGTTAACCGGACGCTCATCGACTGCAACGGCGATCAGATCATTGTTCGGAGCAGCGGATTTTCCGATTTTGCTACCGAACTGACGCCCACCGGTAGTGGTACCATCACGGCCGTACTGACCGCTTTCGGCCAGACTCGCCAACTCGTCATCAGCGACCCCAGCGACCTGATGCTCACCGGCGAGCGTTGCGGCATCTCCGTCGGCGGCGACCTGATTAGCATCGAGGATGTGCGTGACCTATATACCGGATCAGCCACTAACCTGCCCGCCAACCGCAAGATCAGCGGTATCGTGATCTCCGACCGGTCAACCAGTAATCTCAATGCCCGTAACCTGTTCATCCAGGACGGCGAGTTCGGCATCGTGCTCCGTTTTGCCGCCAACCACTCCTTTAACCTGGGAGATCGGATCGAGGTAGGCATAAGCGGACTGGAACTAAGCGAGTTCAACGGCTTGCTCCAGATTAATAACGTTCCCCTGGCTAACGCGGAAGTACAGAATACCGGTAATACGGTCACGCCCCGGGTTGCAACCATTGCCCAAATCATCGCCAATAACGAGGAATGGGAAAGTACGCTCGTAACGGTTGAAGACGCTACTTTCACCGGCGGACCTACCTTCTCCGGCGGCGTAACCCTGATGGACGGTACCGGATCGCTTGACATATTCACCCTTTTCGGTGCCACCTTCGCGGACATCAACCTGCCCACCGAAGCCGGTGACGTAACCGCCATAATCTCCGAGTTCAATACCGATCAGCTCATTCTCCGCAATTTGGACGATGTAGAAGCTGACACCGGCGGCGGCGGCGGTGGCGGTGGCGGCGGAGATGTCACCCAGATTTCCGTCGGCGCGGTACGCGACCTATTTAACGGCGTGGCCACTACTGCCCCGGCCAACCGCTTTATTCGCGGCGTAGTGATCTCCGATGCCGCATCGGGTAACATCACCGGCCGTAACCTCGTCCTTCAGGACGGTGAGCGCGGTATCGTGGTTCGCTTCAGCGACGTACACGAATTTGCCCTCAACGAAGACATCCGCATCGACATCGGAGGTCTGGAGATCAGCGAGTTCAGCGGTTTGCTCCAGATAAATAACGTACCTAACGCCAACGCCACCTCGTTTGGCGTAGCGGCTCCGGTCACCCCCCGCGAAATCACCCTCAACGAATTGATCGACAATGGCGAGGAATGGGAAAGCACGCTGGTGAAAGTCAACGGGGCTACCTTGTCCGGCAGTTCCACTTACAACGGTTCGATCAACGTTACGGACGGCACGGCCACATTTGCCATGTTCACCCGTAGCCAAGCTACCTTTGCCGAAACGGCCTTGCCCACGGCTCCGGTCATGCTAACAGCTATCGTCAGTCAGTTCACTGACCGGCAACTGGCGATCCGTAATTTGATGGATGTGCAGTAAGCGATCTAACGCTTGCTTACTTACAGATTTACTCACCCCCGTTGCGCCGTGCGCGGCGGGGGTGAGTTGTTTTAACTCCCTTGTCAATCCCCCACAAATAACACCTCCGCCGAAAAATAGTGATCCACCACCCCGAGGCTGTGGGCACTAGGGCGGGTGCCGTCGGCAGCCAGTAGGACCCAGCTCAATTGTTTGCGGGTGCCGCTAGCGGACTGGAAGATGCGCCCGGCTCTGAGCAGCCGCTCGGTGGCGGCGGCACTCACGGTATAGGGGCCGTCGTGAAATTTGGTTTCGATCAGGTTGATAATGCCGTCATTGCGGTCGAGGAGGAGGTCGATTTGGGCACCCTCGGAATCTTTGCCGGCAGATTGATAGAACGTTGCCGACTGGGTGAAAAGGCCCTCGATCTTGAGGGCTTTTTTGAGTTGAAGCAGGTGTTGCAGGCAGACCGTTTCAAAGGCGTAACCGCACCAACTCTTGTAGACCGCTGACTGGCTGAGGGCCGCGAAACTACCCGCCCCGCCGTAAGTGTTCGGCTCGATGAAGCGGAGGTAAAAACTGGAGTACTGGTCGGTGAGGCGGTAGCGCAGGCCCTTTTTTTTCTTACCATAAATCGGGTAGCGGCCGATAAAGCCACTCTCACTCAGTTCTTCCAGCACGCGGGTGAGGTAGCCGCCGTCCGCAAGCCCCGTGGCCGTGAGTAGTTGTCGGCGATCAAAGCCCTGCTGGGTTTTTGCCAGGGCGCGAACCACTTTGACGTGGGATTCTGATTGATCGAATAGCGCGGGGTAAAGGGCGGCGAACTCATCCCGTAGCAGACCGTCCTCCGAAAAGCAGATCCGGTCGATGGCCTGGGCGGCACTCTCCCCCGCTTCCACTTCTTTGAGGTAGTGCGGGATACCGCCCATTGCCATATAGAGCAGCAGCAACTGGCGGTGATTGAGGTTAACGTGGCGGGCCTTCAGGTAGGCGGTCGTGTCGGCCAGATTGAAGGGCTGCAGCCGGATACGGCGGGTAACGCGGTTGTGCAGGCCGCCCTTGTCGCGCAGAATTTTTTTAATCATCCAGGAAGCCGCCGAGCCGCAGATGACGACTACCACCCTGCGATTTACGGCCCAGCTGTTCCAGAAGTAACTAAGCCCCATCAGGAACTTTGCCCGGTGCGTGGCCAGCCAGGGGACTTCATCGAAGAAAATTACCCGTTTGGAGGTACCGTCGTCCGTAGCGTCAAGGGCCTCGGTTAACTGGAAGAAGGCGGCCAGCCAATCGCCGGGAAGTTCCACCGCAGGCCGGTCGGGAAATGCGACGCGCATCCGTTGCTGGAAGTTGCGCAACTGATCCACTTTCTCGGCGTACTGGAGTCCCGATATTTCAAAGGCGATCCGGTCGCGGTAAACCGTCTGCACGAGAAAGGTCTTGCCCACTCGCCGACGGCCAATCACGGAAACCATTTCAGCTTCGGGTGAGTGGAGTGCCTTGTGGAGGGTGGCAATCTCGCGGGTGCGGCCGGTAAGCGGTAGATTCATGCGCACAATGTACGTCGGAATCTTTCCTTTTCGGGTAGATTCCGCGCAGTATTAACGATCTCACCCCCGCTCTATGGAAATTTTCGCTTTGCGTGAGGTGCCTGGAAGGGGACGACCGGAGGGAGGCAGCCCGCAGGGCCAAGCAGACTTGCGCGCCTGGAAGGGACCGGCAGCGGACGTCAGGCCGGTGACACGCCCAAAACTTACTGGAGTAAAAGACCAGGAGTAAAGAGAAGAACGATATAGCCGACCCAATACGGATGGATTGGCCCACCGGACGGAAAACTTGCGGGCAAAACCCTAACTTGGCCCGCACAATCACCCTTCCTCGCCCCGTATAAATCCGGCCTATCATCAAGCGCACCCCCTTCCTCTTACTGGCCGTTCTGTTTGCTGCCTACTGGTGCTACGTTGCGCTGACGGGTAGCCCCAACCTGATTACGTGGGACGTTTACGGCTACTACGTGTACCTGCCCGCCGGGCTGATCTACGGCGACCCGGTGCAGTACGGGTTTGCGGCCGATCACTTTGCCAACTACCAGATAGCCAACGAGATGTACCAACTGGCGGCGGTGGGCGACGGAGCGTTCTCCCCCATTTATACCATGGGCCTGGCCATCCTCTGGCTGCCCTTTTTCCTGGTAGCTCACGCGGTGGCCGGGGTGGCCGGTGCCTGGCCGGCCGACGGATTATCCCTGCCCTACCAACTGGCCGTGCTGGCGGCGACGCTGTGCTACGTGGGTCTCGGCATCCGGTTCCTGGCCGTTTTCCTGGGGCGGTTCTGCTCCGAGCGGGTGACGTGGCTGACCATCGGTGCCCTGCTGCTGGGGACCAACCTGTTCAATTACACTTTTCTGGAAAGCGGGATGCCACACGCCTACCTGTTTGCGGGCTACGCCCTGCTGCTGGAATACAGTGCCCGCTGGCACGACCGGCCCACCGCGCCGCGCACCGTTGTTATCGGGGTCATCATCGGTTTGATGTGCCTGTGCCGGCCATCGGAAGGGATTGCGCTGCTCCTCCCGCTGCTGTACGGGGTACACGATGGCGAGAGTGCCCGGGCCAAGTGGCAGCTCATTCGCCGCCATTGGCACTACGTTTTGCTGCTGGCCCTGACGGGTATCGTTATCATCAGCCCCCAGATCATGTACTGGCGCACGACCATCGGCCGCTGGTTTTTCAACGGCTACGCGGAGCATCATTTCGACTGGTTTTCCCCGCACCTGTGGGACGGCCTGTTCAGCTACCGCAAGGGGTGGCTGCTGTACACGCCCCTGATGGTGCTTGCGCTCATCGGCCTGATTCCCCTTTATCGCCGGCGGCGGGCGTGGTTTTGGCCGGTCGCGGTTTACCTGGTCGTTAATACGTACATCGTACTGAGTTGGCACATCTGGTGGTACGCCGGTTCGTTCGGGATGCGTGCCCTGGTGCAATCTTACGCCGTGCTCAGCCTGCCGCTGGCCGTTCTCGTCGCGGCCGCAGACCGCAGTTGGCGGCGGTGGCCGGTTTACGGAATACTGGCGGCCTGTACCGTGCTCAACCTTTTCCAGACCTGGCAGTACCATAACCGGATCCTGCTTAACGATGAGATGACCGCTACCTACTACCGGGATGCCTGGGGGCGCACTGAGTTCAGTAACCTCTCTTACCAGTACATCGACGTGGACGAGCGTTACCCCGGTGCGCCGCCCGCCGACCCGGAAATAATCGCGGCCGAGCCGTGCGTTTCCGACACCCTGGCGGCCGGCCGACCGGCCGAGACGATGCCGCCTGACAAGGAGTTCGGTTGCACCATCGCCCTTACATTGGATGCCGCGCAGGCCGGCCGGCTTTCCGGTCAGTGGGTCAGCGTATTCACCGAGGTCTACCTACAAAACGACCGTTTCGACCAGTACCGACAGGCACGCCTGGCCCTCACCGCCGACCGAGCGGGAGAGATGCTCCACTACCGCGCCCTGCGGCTGGAAAGCAGGCGGGAATTGAACCGCTGGGTACCTATCCGCTACGAGACCCGCTTGCCGGAATTGCGGGAGGGCGATGTGGTGAAAGCGTATATTTGGAATACGTCGCCGGACCGGTTCTTTGTGAGCAAAATGGGGTTGGAATGGTGGGCGAGCGTGGATTAACGCGTTATTAGAGCAAAGAGCTTTGGCATGGACATCCTCACTCAGCTTGCCCGCCTACCTGCCGGCTATTCCACCGGCGCCTACGCGGGGCGGCGTTACGGCATCAGTAAGTCAGCATTCAACGACGGCCGCTCAATCAAAATTTACGCCGAGGAACTGGGTGGAACCGATTTCATCAGCCTCAACTATTACGCTACCCAGGCGGGCGGGCGGCTGCGGCCCTGCGAAATGCCGGTGGAAAAGGTGCTGCGGTTCTTAGAGGAGGTGGTGGTGGAGATGTGAATTTCAGGCCGCACCGACTATGGTCAAAGCAGTCCATGTGGAAAAGATTGAAGTTATTAACAGTTCACCACCGGTTATCCACAATCCATCAATTTAGCCTAATCATTATCCATCTTCACTTTACTGGCCTCCTGGCACTTTACTCACCAAATGTGGATAACTTCTGTTTGGATCGGCTACTTTCTTCTATTACCTTGCGAGAGTAATAACGGGTGGGTGACCTGGTTCACCGCCCTTACTTACTGATACCTAATTGTTTAAGGAGCGAAGTCGCACTTCCGGGTCGGCTTCGCTCTTCTTCGCCCCGTGCGATGACCGTTGGTATCTACCGATTGAACCACGCTCATCCGCCCTGCGGCGACCATTTTTACACAGCAGCAGCTCTTACACGACCACATTCGGCCCCCAATGGATCCGCCGGATTGGTCTTTCCGACGCCCGTAACGAACCTGTTTTTTTCACCTTCATAGTTAGTAAGCTACGTTTTTTATGAACGCACATCAAGAGAAAATCCTCACCGACAACCCCAATCGCTTCGTCCTTTTCCCCATTGAGCACGATGACATCTGGCAGTACTACAAGCACAGCGAAGCCAGTTTCTGGACCGTCGAGGAGATCGACCTCAGTCAGGACCTCAACGACTGGCACAATAAGCTCACCGATAACGAGCGCCACTTCGTCAAGCACGTGCTGGCCTTTTTCGCCGCCTCCGACGGCATCGTGAACGAGAACCTGGCCGAGAACTTCGTGGCCGAGGTACAGTACACCGAAGCCAAGTTCTTCTACGGTTTCCAGATCATGATGGAGAACATCCACAGCGAAACCTACTCGCTGCTGATCGACACCTACATTGATGATAAGAAGGAGAAGGACTACCTCTTCAACGCCATCGAAACGATGGACTGCGTGAAGAAGAAGGCCGACTGGGCCCTGCGCTGGATCGACAACGGCTCCTTCGCCGAGCGGCTGATCGCTTTTGCGGCCGTGGAGGGAATCTTTTTTAGCGGATCGTTTTGTTCCATTTTCTGGCTCAAGAAGCGCGGCTTGATGCCCGGCTTGTGCTTTTCCAATGAACTGATCAGCCGCGATGAGGGGATGCATTGCGACTTCGCCTGCCTGCTCTATAACGACCACATCGATTACAAGCTGGAAGACGGGGTGATCGAGACCATCATCAGCGATGCCGTGGCGATCGAGAAGGAATTTGTTTCCGACTCCCTGCCCGTTAACCTGATCGGCATGAATTCCGACCTGATGTGTGAGTACATCGAGTTTGTCGCCGACCGCCTGCTGGTGGAGCTGAAGCGTCCCAAGATGTTCAACGCCGAAAATCCGTTTCCGTGGATGGATATGATTTCGCTCCAGGGGAAGACCAATTTCTTCGAGAAGCGCGTGGCGGAGTATCAGAAGGCGGGGGTTACGGGGAAGCGGGAGGATCAGGGGTTTTCGATGGATGTGGAGTTTTAGTTACAGTAGCACTTTCGATGATTTTACGGGTCAAGTGAATGAGATGAATGAGACGCGCCGATCAGGTGGATTCTTGATTAGCTGCGCTGATCGTCGCAAGCTCCTCGGAGTTCTTGATTGGCGATGACCTGCGGTGATCGTCGCAAGCTCCTCGGAGTTCTTGATTGATTACCCGTCAGGTCGATTACTTAGAGCATGTCTTAATTACAGCAGCACTTTCGATGATTTTATGGGTCAAATGAATGAGATGAATGAGACGCGCCGATCAGGTGGATTTTTGATTAGCTGCGCTGATCGTCGCAAGCTCCTCGGAGTTCTTGATTGGCGATTCTTGATTAGCTGCGCTGATCGTCGCAAGCTCCTCGGAGTTCTTGATTGATTACCCGTCAGGTCGATTGCTTAGAGCGTTTCTAGATCACAGCAGCACTTTCGATGATTTTTATGGGTCAAATGAATGTGATGAATGAGACGCGCCGATCAGGTGGATTTTTGATTAGCTGCGCTGATCGTCGCAAGCTCCTCGGAGTTCTTGATTAGTTACCCGTCAGGTCGATTACTTAGAACCGATTATTAACTGTTTTAAAAACATTTTGCATGACATCCAACGAGAAAGCAGCCCTACTTGAAGAACGTCTTATTGACTTTGCAGTACGCATTGTGAAAGTGGCGGATGCCATGCCCAACTCGACGGGTGGAAGCCATTTTTCTAAACAGTTAGTTCGATCAGGAACCTCGCCAGCCCTAAATTATGGCGAAGCAAGAAGTGCCGAATCCTCAAGGGATTTCCGCCATAAGATGAGCATAATTGCCAAGGAACTTCGCGAAACGCATATTAATATGCGCATCATCGAAAAGCTGGAGTACTTGAAGGCAAACACTATGCCGCTAATCATTGATGAGAATAATCAGTTGATTAGCATATTTGTCTCGGCTATCAAATCTACTGATGATAAAATACGGAAACAAAAGTAATCGCATATCCTTGCTTGTCTTATCGGCCAATCAAGAATCAAGAATCGCTAATCAGCAATCAAGAATCCAGCACGCGTGAATGCTGGAAGGGACCATCCAGAGTACTTGATTTAATTAGCCTGCTCTACCGTATTTCGCGCCATTCCAAGCTTTGCTTCAAAGCACCTCAATCAACTATCAGCTATCAGCTATCAGCTACCAACATCCCTCATCATGCAAGTAGTAAAAAGAAACGGCCGCACCGAAGCCGTCAGTTTTGACAAAATCACCGCCCGCATCAAGAAATTGTGCTACGGGCTGGACGAGAATTACATCGACCACATCAACATCTCGCAAAAGGTGGTGCAAGGGTTGTACGACGGCGTCACCACCACGGAGCTGGATAACCTGGCGGCCGAAACGGCCGCCTCCATGAGCACCGTCCACCCCGACTATGCCAGCCTGGCGGCGCGGATCGCGATCAGCAACCTGCACAAGGAAACCAACAAATCCTTCAGTGCCACCATGCGGGCGTTGCACCAGTACATCGACCCCAAGACGGGCGAAGCGGCCGGATTGATCGGTGACGATACGATGAAAGTCATCAAGAAAAACCGCAGTCAACTGGACGCGGCCATCATCTACGACCGGGACTTCGACTTCGACTATTTCGGCTACAAAACCCTGGAACGCAGCTACCTGCTGCGCATGGACGGCAAAGTGGTCGAGCGCCCCCAGCAGATGCTGATGCGCGTAGCCGTGGGTATCCACGGCGAGGACATCGACGCCGCCATTGAGACCTACCAGCTGATGAGCGAAAAGTGGTTCATCCACGCCACCCCTACCCTTTTCAACTCCGGCACGCCCAAGCCGCAAATGAGTTCCTGCTTCCTGCTCTCGATGACGGACGATTCCATCTCCGGCATCTTCGAGACCCTGACGCGTTGCGCCAAGATCAGCCAGAGCGCGGGCGGTATCGGTCTGAGCATCCACAACATCCGGGCCACGGGCAGCTATATCAAGGGCACCGGCGGGGCGTCCAACGGCATCGTTCCGATGCTGAAAGTGTACAACGATACGGCCCGCTATGTGGACCAGTGTTTTCACCCCGACACCATCGTCTACACGCAGAACGGCGTCAAGACGATCAACGAGATCGTGGTGGGCGATAAATTGTTGGGCGAACAGGGAGAATACGAGCGCGTAGGCCGCCTGCTGCGCAATGACTATACCGGCCCGATGATCGAACTGAGTGTAAAGCAAAGTATCGAACCGGTGCGCGTTACCCCGGAACACCCGTTTTACGTGCTGCGCAACCAGCAGAAGATGGTCAACTTCGACGTCATACGCAACCGGCTGGAAAAAGGCTACGCCAAACCCGAATGGGTGGAAGCCAAAGAATTGAACGAGAACGACCTGATCGTCTTCCCCGCCTTTAGCAAGCACGAAGAAGACATTTACGAGTACAATCTCGATGACTGTCGCTTTTACGGCATGATGCTGGGCGACGGACACATCAGCGCCAACGGCCGCCAGGCGCACATGACGATGAACGGCGAAACGGACGACATCAATTTTGTGCGCCGCTACCTGTACGAAAACGGCATCCACGCCACCATCACGGATAAGGAAGACGTCATCAAAATGCGCTTCACCTGGTCGGCTCACCTGGGCTTCAAGTTCAGCCGTGAAATGCTGTACGACGCCGAAGGTGAAAAGCGTGTCCACCCCACCATGCTCCACCTGCCCAAAGAAAAGACCCTCCAGATCGTGCGCGGCCTGATGGAAGCCGACGGCTGCGTCACCAGTCGCGACAACTTCGAGCTGCTGCTGGAAATGACCAGCCGCAACGTGATCGAAAGCATCCGCTTCATGCTGATGCGCTTCGGCATCCTCACCTGCGGCTATGAGCGCGACCGGATTGGCAACGTATCCACTTACAAAGGAATCACCACCCGCAAAAAAAGCTGGGTGCTGCGCCTACCTAAGGTGGAGGCACTCACCGAACTATTCGATCAACCCACTGGCAAGTACGTCAGTTACCTGACCTGGGAAGGACACACCTTTAGCCGCGTCAACCACATCAAGCAGGTTCAGTATTCCGGCGTAGTGGTAGACTTCGAGGTGCTGCCCAACCACAACTACGTCACCCACGTGGGCGTAGCTCACAACGGCGGCGGTAAGCGCAAGGGTGCCTTCGCCGTCTACATCGAACCGTGGCACGCCGACATCTTCGACTTCCTGGACCTGAAGAAAAACCACGGCAAGGAAGAAATGCGCGCCCGCGACCTGTTCTATGCCATGTGGATCAACGACCTGTTCATGGAGCGGGTGAAGAACAACGAAAAATGGACGCTCTTCGACCCCAACGAAGCACCCGGCCTGTTCGACGTGCACAGCGGTGAGTTCGAGGCACTCTACCACCGCTACGAGGAGGAAGGCAAGGGCCGCCGCACCATCGATGCCCGCGAACTGTGGAACGCCATCCTGGAAAGCCAGATCGAGACCGGCACACCTTATATGCTATACAAGGACGCCGCCAACCGCAAAAGCAATCAACAAAACCTGGGTACCATCCGCAGCAGCAACCTCTGCACCGAGATCCTGGAGTACACCAGTGCCGACGAGGTAGCGGTCTGCAACCTGGCCAGCCTGGCCCTGCCCAAGTACGTGAAGGATGACAAAACCTACGATTTCGATCGCCTGGTGGAAGTCACCCGCGTAGTGACGCGCAACCTCAACAAGGTCATCGACCGCAACTACTACCCCATCGAGGAGGCGCGCAACTCCAATATGCGCCACCGTCCCGTGGGCCTGGGCGTGCAGGGCCTGGCCGACGCCTTCATTATGATGCGCCACGCCTTCGACAGCGAGGAAGCCAAGCAGCTCAACCGCGACATTTTCGAGGCCATCTACTTCGCCGCCCTCACCGAAAGCTGCGCCCTGGCCGAACGCGACGGCACCTACGAAAGCTACCCCGGCAGCCCCGCCAGCAAGGGCATCCTCCAGTTCGACATGTGGGGTGTCACCCCTGGCAAGCGCTGGGACTGGGACGGACTCAAAGCAAAAATCGCCCAACACGGCCTGCGCAACTCCCTTCTGGTAGCACCCATGCCCACCGCCAGCACCAGCCAAATCCTGGGCAATAACGAGTGTTTCGAACCGTACAGCTCCAACCTCTATACCCGCCGCACGCTTTCGGGCGAGTTCATCGTGGTCAACAAACACCTGCTGCACGACCTCATCGGCCTCGGCCTCTGGGACAACAACATGCGCAACCGCCTGATGGCCGCCAGCGGCTCCATCCAGGACATGGACGACGTGCCCGAACACATCCGCGACCTCTACAAAACGGTCTGGGAAATCAGCCAGCGCGTGGTCATCGACATGGCCGCCGACCGGGGTGCCTATATCTGCCAGAGCCAGAGCATGAACCTCTTCGTGCAGGACGCCAACTTCGGCAAACTCTCCTCCATGCACTTCTATGCGTGGCAAAAGGGCCTCAAGACCGGCATGTACTACCTCCGTTCCCAGGCCGCCCGCGACGCCATCAAGTTCACCGTCGACCAAACGGCCCTGAAGGAAGACGCGGAACTCGAAGCCACTACCGTGGTGCCCGAACTGGCCGCACCCGCTCCGCCACCAGTGCCCGCCGCCGCGAAGGCCGCCGCCGCTCCCAAACCCGCCGCCGATGCCTCCGGCTTCGTGGAACTGACACCCGAGGAAGTAGCCAAATCCTGCTCCATCGACGATCCGGATTGCATTTCCTGCCAGGGCTAAACAAACGCCCTTCTAACGACTGAAAGAGCCGTCTCAAATAATATTTGGGGCGGCTTTCTCGTAGGGGCCTGCCCGTCCCCGCTAAGGCGGGGCCGGGCCGCTGTGCTCCGCGGCTCGCTGTTCGCTCGGCCCTTCGGGCTGCGGCCCCGGTGCCGTGTTTCCATAACCGAAGCGTTTTACCACGGGGCCGCACCACTGCGCAGCGCTAGGCCGTTGGGAGGGGGCGAATAAGCAAACAAAGAGATTCATTGGGTTTGGCCGGTGAAAAAGAGGAGCGAAGTTATAAGCCTATTACTTCCCCTCCTCGATCATCTACTTACCTCCTACAAGCTAAATCAACATGGATAGTCGGTTAGGAACACGAAATCAATAACCCCCAGATTTTGCACTCATAAGCCCGACAATGTATATTCCAAACAAAATCACCGCTCACGGTAATCCTTTACTCAGGTTTCAGCAAGTATATTCTATCTTCTGAACAGCACATTACAGGAGTCTAAGGTAATAGTTGGATTGATACCATCAAGGTAGACAAACTTTGCAAATATCGTATCTCCAGTGGGTGAAAACCGACCGTAGAAAACAGTTTTATCCATAATTTCCCCTTGTGATCCTGGAATGTTGCAGCGAATGGAGTTGCTACCTGGCTGGGAGGCAATGCTATCTCCACCGGGCATGAATATCAAATCAGCGACGAAACTAGATTTAGTCCTTGATTTAACTATTAAATAGTCTGTATCAAAATTTCTTGAATCGAAGACATTGTCATTGAACTTAAATTCATATTCACCCTCGTCATTGATGCCTTCCAACCATAAGAAAAGACTATCTACACAAGGGCATTCTGAGGAAACGCCAAAATACTCGCCAACGCGAAGTGTCCGACAGTGATTGTAGGCGGAAAAATTTCCTTCCGGACAAATGCAGTCACCGTCAATCCGCTCATACCCCTTGTTTTCACAAGGAACAGAGGGTATGTCATCATCAGCAGGGCAAGCGAAAAGAATCACGGCCGTCAGAAGGGCAAGCGACCAAAATAGTAAGCGGCTCATATAAACATGGTATGGTAAGATGAGAAAGAATGATTAGCGTGCTAAGAGAATCTTGACGGTTTTCTTTACCTGATCGGATATGATTTGCACTAGATAAACACCGTTGGGAAGTGTGCCCGCATTGCGTTGAAAGTAGGCGATTGCTTCTTGTGGGCTAGTAGCAGATGTTCCACTGAAAACCAAACGACCGGCCGTGTCAAAGACATTGATCACCGCAATTTCATCTTCAGTATTAACGGAGGGTAGAGTAAGATTTGTCCATTCAGAAAAATCATCTGACTCTGATTTCGTATTAGAGATTTTAACGATGCATGCATCCTCGACTACAACAACATCAATTTTTCGGCCAGATCCGGAATCGCAGGCAGGTTCACCCCTTCATCAGTAAGAAGTTTGTTGCCATTATAGTAATGCTGTTGAATGAACGCTATTTTTTCATAAGGCGAAACACCATCAAGTTCGTCTAGGTACTCAGGCAAACCTATCTCAACCTTTTGCTTCTGAAAAGTAGTCAAAGCCTGATACATCCTATCCGAAACGTAAATTCCCGTTACAGATGTATTTTGCTCAAATGTGCTGATAACAGCTACAATAGCTTCGTTCCCACAGTTATCCTGAGTGAGAACCTCATACAATTTTCCGGGTAAAAGATCTTCAATCAGCAAACTTTCTCCCCGCGAATATAGTCTACCTTTGGACGTACCATCCATCAACTGATATGTAAATTTTCTTCCTGTTTCAACAACATCGAATTCCAAATAGGCTTTGGAATAACCCTCATTGTTAATAGTCACGTTAGCAGAAAGTCGGGGTGCCCGGCAAGTATCAGCTCTAGTCGATAGGAACTTAGGAGAAAAAGGTGCCCCTAACGTATCTATCTGTGCAGGCAAAGGTGAAATGAAAAGTATTGCCACTAAGGCATAAAAGAAAAGGGTAATCTGTCTCATAACAACATAGGTTTTAAGACTCGCCAGAAAAATAATGCTGAATCAGATGATGTAGCGTAATATCCTACGGATACAAACTTTCAGAAATATTATATTGTCACAAGATAGAATAAAATTTTTACACAACCTAAGATAAACTAGAATTTTTTGCCTGTACGTACATTTTAGCAGCGGAATCGAAACGTGTTTTTAGAGCTAGTGGGCCAACTTGTAATTGTCTTTATTCTAAATCGCCGGATTTTATGTTCTAGGTAAAGCGTGAAAACCGTGTATAACCGTGTATAACCGTAGTTACGTAAAGTTTTTTCGCAGGCGATGTATGGTGTAAAAAGTACACTGCTATACATGAGTCCATCTAAGCGGCTTGGTGGACCTAAAAATTCGGTTCAAGTATTGGATAGCGGTTTTGAGTGAAATCAGGTATTTCGTGGCAATGTCATAACCTTGCCGGAAGGTTGAATGGACCAGGGTTATCTTACCTCGGCAATGGTCTTCCTTGACCTGTTTGGCCCTGGGGTTGTCACGATAGAACTTGGTTCCCTCCAGAACCATGATGGCAAAGAGCATGCTCACGATTGCCATCATCAGTTTATGTTTACCCACTCCTTCCACTCTCATCTTTTCCAGATCAAAACCGTTGGACTTAAGGTGCTTGAAGGTCACTTCGATCTGCCAACGGTAGGGATACTGCTTGGCGGCCCAAGCCCCATTCTTGAGACTGGTTAGGAAATAGATGTAATCATCCTCATTGGGGTGACCGGCCTTTGAGTTGCGAGCGATGACGTAACGATAAGTTTGACCACCCAGCACGATTGGTTTGCTAACCGTTTTCACTTTCCGGTTTCGCTCCAGCTTACGATGCATCTCCTCCCAGCTTCTGCCCGGGGCCTCATTGACCTGTTTATGGTATATACCCTTTTTGACGCGAACGACAAAATCGATTCCCCTGTCAGCTTTCAGGTCCTTAAACCATTGAATGCCAACATATTCACGATCTCCCAACAAAATCATTCCTCTCAGGTCCAGGTGCTCGGCGGCGCGATCCAGAAATGCTCCTCTTTCTTTTTGTGAGGAGTGACCGATCTTTGCCAGGTCGATGCTTGCAATGGGAAGCGCGGTGTTTTCAACGACCACGCATAGACTCAGGAACTGAATCTTTTCGAGGCGCGCCTTCCATTTGGAACCGTCGATTACCAGATGTCGGGCTTTTTTGAGCGATGAAGGTCGGAAGTTACCGATCACCGCGGCGGTAATATCCTGAATGCAGTGATGAACATCGTCTTGATGGTCACCGACGGCCTCATTAAAAAATCGGATCAGACGCTGATAGTTGGACAAGGGTTGAGTTTCAAATGCCTGCTTCGTTCCAACGATTTGAGGAACGAATCTTTTGGCTTTTGACAAGTTGGTACTACCGGCAAGACTAATGGCTTGGCTGGTGATAAGCAAGTTTTGTAGCAAGTGAGAAGGCAAGTTAGTATTCAATGCCGTAACTTGGGCGGCGAGCGGATGGGCCATGTTTTGTGCGTGTTGATACCCAAAAGATAGGCACATTCGCTCAATTTTCAAAACTCAACCTGAGAGCCTTCTACCGCTCATGTATAGCAATCTACATACCGACCACTATCTGAAGAAGTATTTTAACATCTGGCGGTCCAGCTATCATTCGAAAAAATCAACAATTAATACTGTCTCAAGCAAATCAATTATAGTGGCAATCTCCCGTTGCGGGCGCTGTGGCAACTGTTGGTTGTGCTGCCAGTACCGGAGGTGTAAGGTATCAGCATATTTATAAATAATCGACACATCACCACCGTCGACCATGTGTCTGGCTGGATTCGGGAAGGTCTGATTATTGGTGGTGATCGGTGCGAGGATGGCGGCGATGGTGTCCATCTTGGCATCTGTCAGGTTGAGCTGGTAGAAACTGTAGTGCCGGCTAACAGTGTCTTGCTTTACGAAAAGCAAGTTGTTATGGGTCCAATTAATTCGGAGCAGGGTAAAGTACCAACCCCATTCGTCTTCATCGAGGTACTGAAAATCCCACTGGGCTGGATCGAAAGGTGGGAGGGTGAGGTGGTTGCGGCAGATAGTAGAATCGAGTAATTGGTCATTAAACCGAATATCCTCTGCATTGGAATCGACAATTAGTGGTGTATTAATTGAGGAATCGGCGCAACTGAGGAAGCACATTAATAGGATAACGGGAAGCAGGAGTTTTATCATAACGAACGAATTTAGCCTATTCCTCGCAAACACCCCCGCCGTCTCCGCCCGCGTGAGGTGCCTGGAAGGGCCGCCGGAGGGGTAGGGCTTGCCCCTACCCCGGAGGACGGAGACCCGGAGGCGTAGCCGGAGGGGCCGAGCAGACTTGCGAGCCTGGAAGGTGCCGACCCCGACCTTCGGGAGGGGGCACGCCCAGCTAAACCACCCGATAATCCCGTCGAACAAGGCCCGCCGCCCGCCGTTTTTGCCTGCAAACCACCGCCCATGTTACTCGGCCTCGATATCGGCACTACGTCTACTAAAGCCTGCGCCTTCGATGCGGACGGGAAACTGTGCCACGAGGTACTGCGGCCCTATGAGTTGGAGCAGGCCGCGGCCGGGGCCGCCACGCAGGATGCCGATGCGGTGGTGGCCGCCGCGACCGAGGCGCTGACGGAACTGCTGAAAAAAGTGGGCGACCGCGCCGCGTCGCTGGGGATTAGTACGGCCATGCACGGCCTGATTGCGCTGGACGATGCGGGCGGCTGCCTGACGCCCCTGATCACCTGGGCGGATACGCGGGCGGCAACCGCGATTGCCGACTGGCCGGAGGCAGATCGGTTGCGGCTGCATGCGGCTACGGGAACGCCGGTGCACGCGATGTCGCCGCTGGCAAAGATCGCCTGGTTGCGGGCCGAACAGCCGGGGGTGTACCGCCGGGCCGCCCGCTATGTGGGAATAAAGGAGTATTTTTTGCTGCAGACCGCAGCTGATGGACCTGCGGCCCGACCACCGGTCGATTACCAATTGGCGTCGGCTACCGGGCTGTTTAATATCAAGGAAAAAATCTGGCACGCCCCCGCGCTGGAGCGCGTGGGGATTAGCGAAGACCAACTGCCCCGGCCCGTGGATCCTCGCTACCGGATCAGGTGGAGTGACGATTTTCTGGCCCGCACCGGTCTGCCCGCCGATCTGCCCACGGCCATCGGCGGAAGCGACGGTTGTCTGGCAAATCTGGGTAGCGGCCTGAGCGGCCCGGGTGCGGCGGCCATCACTATCGGAACCAGCGGCGCGGTGCGGATGACCCAGCGCGGCCCCGCCACCGACCCCACGGGGGCACTATTTACTTACTGCCTGCTGGACGATACTTACGTGACCGGAGGGGCCACTAATAACGGCGGCAAGGTGCTGGAATGGCTGGCCGATCTGCTCCAGGAAAAGCCCGATGTGGGCCGCCTGATCGAGTCTGCCGCTAAAGTGCCCGCCGGTGCGGAGGGGCTTGCTTTTTCGCCCTATTTGAACGGCGAGCGGGCACCGATCTACGATGCGTCCGCTACTGCCGCGTTCACCGGCCTGCGGGGTAGCCACCGCCGCGAGCACCTGGTGCGGGCCGCGCTGGAGGGGGTAACGGCTAATCTGGTGACCATCCTCCGCCTGCTGGAGGACCACATTCAGCCGGTGGATCACCTGCTGGCCAGCGGCGGTTTTACACGCTCGCCTTTCTGGGTGAAACTGCTGGAAGACATGAGCGGCCGCGAGGTACGGATCGCGGATACGCCGCAGGCGTCGGCTTACGGGGCGGCCCTGGTGGGGGCGATGGTGCGGGAGTGAGTAGTGAGAGGTGCCGCTTGGCTGTAGGTTTTGTTCCGATTCACGCGAGCATTCATAAATTTGCTTCATGCAATCTTTGTTCGCGGCTCACTGTTGGTAGGGGTAGAACGTGTCTGCTTGGTGGACCGTCAACTTTTGTATATTTGCATTTCCGGCGATTGTGGGTCGCTTAAACCAGGGTTATGATAAAGCAGCTGAACATACATAACTGGAAGAGCTTTGGGGAGGCTCAACTATTTATCGACCCCCTTACTATTCTCATCGGCACTAATGCGAGTGGTAAAAGTAATATTTTAGATGCGCTTACTTTTTTGCGCGGCTTAGCCGGCGGCAGACAAATAACCTCAATAGTAAACGGTGACTCCCTGGAAGGAAACGGCATCAGAGGAGGAATGGAATGGATGATAAAGCGGGGTGAAAGGCGCTGTAAACTCGAACTGGTTTTAGTATTTCCTCCGGAGCCATCGACTGACTACCATTTCGTTATCGAGCTTGAGATGATTGACGACAAAAGAATCGAAATCGTATCTGAATCACTCACCAGAATTAAGATCAGGGCGAATTCCGTACAGAAACATAAAAAATTATATTACACATCAGATGAAAATGTGGAGAACGCAAGTATAGCCACTTATTTTTCTACGGGTACGCAAGGGAGGGGCAAACGGTTTGATGCTCGCAGGTCTATTTCAATACTTAGCCAGAGCAAGTCGCTCTCTTTGACCAAAGAGGTGCAGGAGGGAGTAGATCTGGTATTAAAGTCATTAAATAGAATATTTGTTTTTGATCCCATTCCTTCTACCATTCGTAATTTTTCCCGCCTATCCGATACGCTGGCGGCTGACGGTTCTAATATTGCCGGCGTGTTAGCTGCCCTGAACCCCAAGCATAAGGAATGGACAGAAGGATTATTATCCGACTACCTGAGCCAACTGCCTGAAAAGGATATTGTAAGAGTATGGACTGAGCCGGTTGGCAAGTTCGGTACGGATGCTATGTTATATTGCGAAGAAGAATGGAAGCCGAGTGGCAAGCAGTTTATTGTGGATGCGCGAGGAATGTCTGACGGGAGTCTTCGTTTTTTAGCCGTAATGACTGCAATTCTGACTGCTGAACCGGAAAGCCTACTGGTGATTGAAGAAATAGACAATGGTCTACACCCATCCCGTGCTAACTTACTAGTCAAGTTTTTGAAAGAGATCGGCTTCAATCGGAGCATCGATATAATTTGCACTACCCATAATCCGGCTTTGCTAAATGCTTTTGGAAATGAGATGGTACCTTTTATATCCACCGTCTATCGCGATAGTGAAACCGGAGATAGTAGAATAAAGCTTTTGGAAGAAGTCGATCACCTTTCCCGCTTGATGGCACGTGGGAAAGTGGGTAGCTTACTGGAAAAAGGACTAATTGAAGAAGCCGCAAAATAGAATCATGGCAAAAGTTCTCATTATAGATACGAGTATAATGTGTGTATGGCTTCGCCTTCCGGGTTTTACGAGTTGCGGCAAGGATAAAAATAAATGGGACTTTGCCAGGATCGATTCCAAACTCAGGGAGGAAATTGCCGCCGATTCTTCTCTCGTGCTACCGCTGGCAACAATCATCGAAACCGGCAATCACATTGCCCAGTGTTCGGGAGATCGCTATGCTATTGCAGGTAGATTTTGCGAAATCCTGGCTTCCTGTGTCGATAATGAAATTCCCTGGGCTGCTTTTTCCGAACAAACCGAGTTGTGGAGTGATGAGGCAATAAAGCAACTTGCGGCAAGTTGGCCGGAGGCGGCTGGCCGCAAGGAATCCCTTGGAGACGCTACTATTGCCTCGGTAGCAAATTACTACGCGAAAGCTCGTTTCGATGTAGAAATATTTACCGGAGACGAGGGGCTAAAAAGCTACGAACCAGGTCTGATCGAGACACTCACCCCCCGCCGCCGCAAGAAATAACCCCTTCCCCTACAAATCACTATAATGCCGTGAATCCGTGACCGCTTTGGCGGGGTTGCGCCAGCCGCCGCCCTCCGGTTCCCAGAGTTTGTCTGCTTTCTCCGGACCCCAGCTGCCGGCGGGGTAGCCGCAGAGGGGCATATCGGCGTCGTTTTTCCAGGCGGTGAGGATGGGATCGACGAAGGCCCAGGCGGCCTCGACCGCGTCGCCGCGGGAGTAGAGCGTGGGGTCGCCCTTCATGCAATCGAGCAGCAGGCGCTCGTAGGCCTCGGGCACGTCGGCGGAGGTGAGGTCGGCGTAGAAGAAATCGAGATCGACGTTCTTGACGCGGAAGCCCTCGCCGGGCACTTTCATGCCCAGTTCGAGGGCCATGCCCTCGTTGGGCTGGATGCGCAGGATGAGGGTGTTGTGATTGGATTCGGCACCCTGATCGTCAATGTGTTGAAAGATGCGCTGGGGCGGGTTTTTGAACTGAATCACTACCTCGGTCAGTTTCATCGGCAGTGCTTTGCCGGTACGGACGAAAAAGGGAACTCCTGACCAGCGCCAGTTGTCGATGAAGAATTTCATGGCCACGAAGGTCTCCGTTTTCGATTCATCGGGCACGCCCTCTGCCTCACGGTAGCCTTCCTGGTGCGTACCGTCCTGTAGGTCGGAAGCCGTGTACTGGCCGCGCACGACGTAATTAGCCATATCGTCTTGCGGGATGGGCCGAAGGGACTGAAACAGCTTGAGTTTTTCATTGCGAATGGAAGTGGCATCGGCCACCAGGGGCGGCTCCATGGCCACGTGGGCCAGCACCTGCATCAGGTGATTCTGGATCATGTCGCGCAGGGCACCGCTCTCGTCGTAGTAGCCGCCCCGGCTGCCGACACCCACGGTTTCGGCCGCCGTGATCTGGATGGAGTGGATGTAGTTGCGGTTCCAGAGCGGCTCGAAAATACCGTTGGCAAAGCGCGTAACCAGCATATTCTGGACCGTCTCTTTGCCAAGGTAGTGGTCGATCCGATAAATTTGGTTTTCCTCAAAGACCTCCTGGATATCCTTATTGAGCTGACGGGCGGATTCCTCATCATATCCGAAGGGCTTTTCGATGATAAGCCGCGCCCAGCCCTTGTCGTGGTCGTTCATACCCTGCTCGGCCAGGGCGCGGGGGATGACGCTGTACAATTTGGGCGGCACGGAAAGGTAGAAGATGTAGTTGTGTTCGGTGGCGTGCTTTTTGTCTACCTCCGTGAGGCGTTTTTTGAGCGCGGCAATGTCGTCGGTTTCCGTGTAGGAAGCAATATCCTGATAGTAGAGGAGTTCGGCAAATTCATCCAGCTTTTCTCCTTTCTTCAAGTGCTCGTTATCGTAGACCACTTTCTTGCGAAAATCCTCATCCGAAAAATCCGTGCGGCTAACGCCGAGCAGGGCAAATTTTTCGGGCAGGTAGCCGCCCTTGTACAGTTCGTAAACGGCGGGGACGAGCTTGCGCTGGGCGAGGTCGCCGGAAGCACCAAAAATAACGAGAACTTGCGGAGAAAGGGAGTTGGGCATCGCGGATGAGTGGGTGGAACTAATGGTGGATCGAACGGGACGGTCGCCGGTATGTTGGTAGGCTTAACGACCTTATCCTATCTTTACACCATTACGCGCCCCGGCGCGATTTGATCGAATCACCCGCAACTTTTTATCTATGAAAATTGGAATCGCTACCGACCACGGCGGCTTCGCCCTGAAGCAGGAAGTAATGGCCTACTTGCAAAAAGAAGGCTATGACCTCCATGATTTCGGTGCCAAAGAATACGACGGCCAGGACGATTTTCCCGATCTGGTCATTCCATTGGCCCGCGCCGTGGGCGATGGGCGTATCGACCGCGGTATCGCCATTTGCGGTAGCGGCGTGGGGGCGTGCATCGCGGCTAATAAAATTAAAAAAGTCCGGGCCGCCCTCATCACCGAGTCCTACTCCGCCCGCCAGGGCGTAGAGCACGACGACCTGAACCTGATGTGCCTGGGCGGCCGGGTGATCGGGATCGAACTGGCAAAAGAATTACTCAATAACTTCCTGAAGGCCAAGTATATCGGCGAGGAACGTCATCAACGCCGCCTGGATAAGATAGCCGAACTGGAATGACTTACACCAAAAAAATCGGCCTCTTTTTCGGCTCCTTTAATCCGGTCCATACCGGCCACATGATCATCGCCGAGTATTTCCGTACTCAGACGGAACTGGATGAGGTCTGGCTGGTGGTCAGCCCCCAAAACCCCTTCAAAAAAAGTAGTAATCTGGCCCGCGACCACGACCGACTGGCTCTGGTACGCGCCGCTATCGGAGATACCCCCGGCCTGCGGGCAAGCGACGTGGAATTTGCGCTACCCAAACCTTCTTACACCATCGACACCCTGACGGTGCTGCGCGAAAAACACCCGGATTATCAATTTCACTTGCTGATGGGGGGTGACAACCTCCCTACCCTGCCCCGCTGGAAAAATTCGGAAATCCTACTGCGCGACTACCCTATTTACGTCTACCACCGCCCGGGAGAAGAACTGGGTCCGCTGGCGGATCATCCTGCGGTCACCGTATTCGACCAAGCCCCTTTGATGCAGCTTTCGGCCACCTACATCCGTAACTGTCTGGCTACCGGAAAATCCGTTCGCTACCTGGTGCCCGATACCGTGGCCGAGGAACTGGAGCGTAGCCGCCTTTACCGGTAGGACTCGGCTTACATCAGGTAGGTTTTCAGGTAGGCCCAGTAGTTGGACCAATTTTTGAGAACGACAAAGAACAGTGCAATTGCAATGATAAGCAGTGCATATAGTAGTCGTCTGGTAAAGGTATCCCCCTTCTCCCGGCGGCTACGGTAGGGTTTTTTACGGCTCTGGTAAGGCATGGCGTGGTGGTTTCGGGGGAAGAAAAGTGGCAAATTCTGTATTTGACGGGCGCAAAGGTAACAGACATCTCCGGCTTTTTCTTCCCTCTTCGGATCGGCAAAGCGTACCTGACATCCACTCGGCCCATGAACACTTTGGGTGGGTTAAACGCTATAAAGGCAGGAAAATGAACAACCGTTTTCTCATTCCACCCACAAAAACAAGACCAATGAATCTCGATCAGGCACTCAAACACCTTACCTACGGCTACTACATCCTCGCAACCCGTAAAGCCGGCAAAGAACTCGTTACCCGCGATGAGGACTGGGTCAGCGCGGGTACGGTGAGCTGGGCCATCCAGTCCAGCTTCAAGCCGCCCTTCATTACCGTGGCTATCGAAAAGGACAGCGACCTGAATGAGACCATTCAAAAGGCCCAATCCTTTAGCCTGACTATCCTTCGCAAAGAAGATAAAAAGCTCATCAAGCAGTTTGCCGAGCATACCGCCGTGGATCACGACAAGCATCGCCTCAACGGCGTGAACTACCGCGAATCAGAAAAAACCGGTGCCCCCCTACTGGATTGCGGCCTGGTTACTTTCGACTGCAAACTGAGTGACGCCCTTACCACTAAGGGTGATCACATTCTGTTCGTCGGTGAAGTGGTAGACGTGACAACAAATGGCGCGGGCGAACCGATCAAGGATGCGGATGCTCGCTTTGAGTACGCCGGTACCGAACGCTCGTAAATGAGTGGCCGGCAGGGCCGTTTCTTTAGCCATCAGTTGAATTAAAAGAGCCGCTCCGTAAATTACGGAGCGGCTCTTTTTTAGTTGACGGTCAGTGGATTATGGGCAAAAAAAAGTCCGACCGCGAAGCGGTCGGACGGAACAAATCATAATCTCATGAAAAAAAAGACGACCTAAAATCTTATATATCGTGACGATTTGCGAGCAAACCGTGAGTATCGTTTTTGAAGCAGAATCGCTTCGTAATTATCACTGGTAAAACGCACCCGATCAAAGGCTTATTGTACCACGATTGCACCGGACCCGACTAATTCACTTTTCGTTAAGACTTCGAAGAAGTAACCGCCTTTCGGCAAGTTAGTCGGTTGAAATACGAAGGTTGTCCCGGAAAAGGATTCGCTGCGTACGGTGCGTCCCAGCGCATCCCGGAGGATGAATCGGAACTCTTGCGTCGGGTTTTCCCAGCCATCTATTCGTACCGTTGTACGATCTTTGAATGGGTTAGGTCCGACTGCTATGGAAACGCCGGGGTAGGGAGAATAGTTTGTATTACTGCTGATTAAACAGCCGTTTGAAAAAATATTCTCGCACCCGATAATCCGGTTGACCACGGGGGTCGAACGGGGGGCGTTGTTATCAAAATAGACGACGGCACTATTGGAAATTACGGACCCAAGCTGAATCATCGGTTTTTGGGATAGCCTAAATGAAACGTAGCCAATAAGTGAGTCCGAGGGTTCCACCCCCGTGCCGTCGCCCGGTTGCATATGGATTGAATCAAAAGTGATCTTCAGAACGCCGTCAGCGTAAATTTCAAAATCATAGGGATGACTCGCGGCTCCCATTTGCAGGGAGTTAAAGTCCAAAAGTGACGACAGCGTATCTCGGATCACGATCCGTTCGTAGTTTTGCTCCTGCTCCAGGGTAAAATAAACAGTGTACTCGAGGTCAGTACCCTGCGTAATGGTGGTGTCAGAAAAGCCTTTGGGATATGCGCTAATAGCGATGAAATCATCCCCCGGAACAGGCAAAACAGCAACTTCTTGCGTTAAAATGTCAATGTTGAGATTCCCGTCGTTATCGGGAAACTGGGCGTAAGCGCCCGTGGTGTAATCATCTCCGAAGTTTTCCGTGCAACCCTCGAGGGCAACAGTGGGGAAATTTTCACCCGGGTGACCGGGACTCTGCTCGGCAATCAGACGGAAGGTAGAACCCTCCTCATCCGTAGGAAATTTAACTACTACCTGCTCCTGAGCAGCCAGAATGAATCCCTGCGGAGCACCGCGCAAAATGTAATCTTCGACGACTACGTATTCCAGGACTTGCGACATGGCCGCTATCCCTACGTTTCGGATCAGAAAGGCAACGGAGTCACCCTCACACGTTCCCGAAACTTGAATGCTACTTTGATCCCAGTCGGGATCGATAGGGTCGCAGTCCGTGGCGGGCAGAATGGTTGCGGTGCTCGAAAGCCCCTGCAAATTCTGTACGCCGGTGCAGGCGACATCCACCTGAACGTTAAACTCTCCCTGTTCTCCGATCGCCAGATCGCCGATAGCGAAAGTGACTTGCTGGCCGTCGATGGTTGTTGGTATCGACCCGGCACTAACAAAAGTCAGTTCGGCATCCAGATCGAGTTCTACATAGGCCGCAATGGCCGGGGCGGAACCCTGATTGGCGTAGTGAACGGTCATCGTCTGCGCTTGGCAGGCGATGGCGGGAGTAGCCGTCAGTTCCACTTCCAGTAGCGCGCAGTTGATGGCCGGCGTAAGTGGAAAGTTATGGCGGGTACTATCGTAATCTTCGACGAAATCGACAATCAGCGCAACCGGGTTACAGATGTTCCAGCGGTTGTTCTTTTGCAGCAGGCTTACCGTGTAAGTACCCGTACCGACCTGTAGGTCATAAGACCCGTCTGCCAGTGTGCTGCCGAAGTAAACCGCGTCGGGGCTTTCCGCTCGTACCAGCCATCCTTCCATTCCCTGGTCTCCCGGGGCGAGGTCGTTGCAGCCGTCTTGCGAATGAAAAACGGTGCCGCGCAGATGATTGGTAAGCAGGGTGCCTTCACCGTCTACCTTAAAGAGCGTCATGTCATTGATGAGAACAAAGGCACCGCCGGACGTATAACCGGTAATAACGTATCCTCCATCCACCGTCGGGGCAATGCCCACTGCGATATCCGTCGTTTCGTCATCACCCAGGCGACGTTGAAAAATCAACTGCCCGTCGGCGGAGACTTTGACCAGCAGCACGTCCACATCGGATGTGGTCGGCAGGGTCTGTCCCACGGCAACCAGGTCGCCGTTTTTCTCTTCAATCACCCCGAGGAATTCATCCTCGAAGTCAGATGCGTCGATTTCCAAAACCCAGGTCGTGTCTCCGTTGAGATCGACCTTTAGCATCAAGGCTTTGGCTAAACTATTTGTCGTACCCACTGCGATCAATTGATCGTCCTGGGTGCGTAGTAAGTCAGTTAAATTTTCGTTGGTGTCCTCCTCGCCGTAGACCTTTGTCCACTGGAGGGTTCCGTTTTCCGATAATCGCGAAAGCGAAAAACCGGTCTTCGTTCCCGATGCCTGGCGTATCCTGGCGCCCAGGATGAAGCCGTTGGGCACCACTACGGTGGCAACTCCTACTTCCTGGTCATTGGTGCCGAAACTTCTGCGCCATTGCTCCAGACCGTTTTCGTCCACCTTGATTACCAGGGCGTCTTGACCATTACTGGGCGGATTTTGCGTCTCGCCGGTAATTAAAAAGCCGCCGTCGTCCGTCAGGGTAAGCTGGCGTCCACTCTGTTCGACTCCCTGATTGGGGTAAGTGCGGGACCAGATCACATCTCCCCGGGGGTCGATTTTAATCAGGTAAACCTGATTAGCGTCTCCGACGTTGATTTCACGTTGGCCGACAATTGCGTAATTGCCGTCCGCCGTTTCAACCGCATCGAAACCTTGCTCGATATATCCCTCGTCGAATTGCTTGGTCCAGATCACGGTGCCGTCCACATCGGTGCGTACCGCGAAAAGGTCCATGTCGTTATCGTCGCCGAGTTGCCCTTCCGAAAAACCGATCACGAGATAACCGTGATCCATTAGTTGAAGTACCGCTTGACCCTGGTCCTCTTTAGGACCGCCGAAAGCTTCCTGAAAGCCCTGCGCAAACAGGGAACCGAAAGCCATAAACAACGCCAGGGATAGCAGCCGAAAGGACTGCGTCCAACCGAAAGTAGAATACCTGTAGGTCGATGATTTCATCTTTTTCGTAGGTCGCTTACTGTAGGTTGCCGTTGTTGACAATACAAAGATGGGGCGGCATCGAGCCGTCCACAAGAACATGAATAGCGAATTGTTGAAAATTTTACGTACTTTTATCGACATAATAGCATCATTTTAGCGCCTAACTATCTAACAAACAACGATTTCATCCAATAATCGTTTGTTGAATAAAAGTACGCATTTCTTTCGTGAAAAGAAGCAATATAATTTCAATCTACCGCGCCCTTGACAAAAAAGAGGCCCGCGAACTGGGGAAATGGCTCGATTCACCGGTCCACAACACCCGTACCGACGTGCAAGACCTGCACCGCTATCTATTGGCGGGCGATCATCTGGATAACGACCGTTTTCTCAAGAAAGAGCGCGTTTTTAGAAAAATCTTCCCTAAAGAGCCTTTTGACGATGCCCGTTTGCGTCAGACCGTCCACTTCCTCAACCGCTGCGTAGAAGAATTTCTCGCCTACCGGCAGTGGAAGGAGAAGGAAGTGGATTCACGCCTGTCCCTGGCGGCGGCACTCCGACGCAAAAAACTGGACAGTCCCCTCCAGCGTACCCTCAACCAGGTAGCAAAAATGCAGGACGACGGCCCCTTCCGCACCGAGGCTTTCTTCCGCAATGAGTTCCTGCGCCGCCAGGAAATCTATACCCACCTCGTTGCCGCCGATCAGCGGACCCATCAGACCGAACTTCAGTCCGTGGCCGACGCCCTCGATCAGGCCTACCTGATCGAAAAGATGAAGCTCAGTTGCGAGATGCTCTTCCACCAGGCCATCTTCAAAACCGAATACCGCACCGAACTCCTCACGCCCGTCATGGACTACGTCGAGCGGCGCGAACTCTACCACATCCCCGCGCTGGCCATCTACTATTATGTCCTCAAAGCCATCATCGAGCAGCGCGACGATAACTTTTACTTCGAGAGCCTCCGCGTAACCGTCACCAGGCACGGCGATCTCTTGCCCACCGCCGACCTGCGCAATGTTTACCTGATGGCCATCAACCTGACGATCCCCAAGATTAACGCCGGCCTGGAAGATTTCCTCCGCGAGGCCTTCGAGTGGTACCGCCTCGGTCTGGAAAACAAAATCCTCATCGAAAACGACCGCATCACGCGATATACCTTCCTCAACGTGGTTCGCAACGCCATCCGTCTCGACGAACTCGACTGGGTAGAGGGTTTCCTCCGCGATTACCCCCGTTATCTCTCTAACGACTACCGCGAAAATACCTACCAGTTCGCCCGCGCCCAGCTGCTCTTCGCCCGCCGCGATTTCGACACGGTAATGCCGCTGCTCAACACCATCGATTTCAAGGACGACGTGCACAACATTATCGGCAAAACCATGCTCCTCCAGATTTTCTACGACCTCGACGAGTTCGACGCCTTCGATTCCGGCCTGGACAGCATGCGCACCTTCGTGGGTCGCAAACAACTCAACCGCATCCACGAACTAAACTTCCAGCACGTCATCAAATACCTCCGCCGCCTGGGGCGCCTCTCCCCTACCGACCGCGCCGGCCGCCGGTCCTTATATAAGGAGATCGAAACGGTAGCCCCCCTCAGCATCAAGGATTGGCTACTGGAGCGTACCCGTTAGCGGAGTACTTTTTGGGCGTGCCCCCGGCCGAGGGCCGGGGTCGGCACCTTCCAGGCTTCGCTGTTCGCTCGGTGCTACGCACGCTCCTGCGGGCGGGGGCAAGCCCCCGCCCTGCGTCGCCCTTCCAGGCACCTCACGCACGAAACCCCGTAAAAAAGTTTCATGGACAAGGGCCGGCATAGCATCCTTTCCCCTAATGACGAATCAAGCATAGTCTGTTAAATTACGTTCACCCGGCGGCCCGCACCCGGGGTTCCGCAAACCTGACCACAACCGTGTCTACGTAGCTTAGCCGGGGAGCAAAGGCTTTGGTGACTTCGCCGGTAGCTTCATCCAGTACTTCGGTCGAAGGGGTCCGAATGGTCTTCAAAAGCTGTTCGCGCTCCTTAACGGCTTGTTTAACGTCTCGTAGCATCTCGGTCATCTCGCGCCACTGGGGGTCGGGAGAGAAGTCGAATTTCTCGCGCCGTCCAAACTTCATCCGGCCGCTGCCATACTTAAACTCGTGCTTCGGCTCCCGCTTAACGCGGTGGTAAGCCTCCGCCCGGAGAACTTCCAGCAAGCCTTTGAGGTAAGTCTCGTAGCGTTTAGCCTCCACGTATACCCGGAACAGGTCGTATCTGGGTTGGTCGATGATCTCCTCGGCCTGCTGCCGGGCCAGGGTGCGAAGTTCTTTCCGGTTGAGTTTTGCATCCAGTTGACCGATGGAGCGGAGGGAGGTTGACATGGCAGAGTGGGTTTGCGTGAATGAATTTATAGACCATGCCGAACGAGGGAGGGTGGATTGCACAAACCGGGGGTATTATTTTTGAAATTTTTCTTTTGCACCCTGTAAAGCACCCCATCTCGGATGAGGAGCTAGCTCAGTATTATCGTGGCCGCTCCTCCGAGAGTTCCATATTTTACGCAAGCAAAAAGGCTCCTCGGAGCGTCGCGACGGGCATTTAAAATCTGGTGTACCCTCACCCGAATGATCGCTGTGCAATCAAAAGAAGCAGTACAGCTAATCCTTCCTTATTTGTCCCCCGCAGTGGCTAATCGCCTGGTTCCCCTTAACCCCGGCTGCCGCAGAGTGGGGAGATCTACTTTTATCCAGCCATACCTACGGTGCTTCTCCTAATCGCAAAGCGATTTTTCGAGGTTAATCATTCAACCAGTCAGTCATTAGCTGCGCTGCTTCTCTTAATCGCAAAGCGATTTTTCGAGGTCAGTCATTCAATCATTGACTAGCGTGAGGTGCCTGAAAGGTGAGGGCGCAAGCCGAAGTGCGTAGCACCGACCGTCAGGGAGCCTGAAAGGGACCGACCGGCCCATTGGGCCGGGCACGCCCAAACTGCCCCTTAAGAAGAAACCGTAAAACACGCAGTACGAAGGCCCAAACTTCCCCTGCCGCGCTACGTTGGATCAGCATGTCAAGTTATACCCACGATGTTATAGTGATCGGTGCCGGTGCCGGCGGCCTGGGCGCAGCCGGCTTCGGCGCATCCATTGGTCTGCGCGTGGCCCTGATCGATAAGGAAGCCCGCAATTTCGGCGGCGATTGCCTGAATTACGGCTGCGTGCCGAGTAAGTCATTGCTGCACGTGGCCAAACAGTTTGCCGGTGCCCGCGAGGCCGCGCGCTTCGGGCTGGAAACCGCCGGGCACGCCGATTTCAAAAAAGTGATGGCCTACGTACACGAGCGCATCGAGATTATCCGCAAGCACGAGACGCCCGAGTATTTTGACCGCACGGTCGGCACGGAATCCATCATCGGCGAGGCCCGCCTGACGGGTGAGCGCGAGGTGACCGTGAACGGCCGCCGGCTGACGGCCCGCATTATCGTGCTGGCAACGGGGTCCGCGGCCCGCAAGCTGGACGTACCCGGTGCCGACCAGTTTAAGCAGTACGACAACGAGAGCCTGTTCTGGGAACTGGACGAACTGCCCGAGCACCTGCTGGTGGTGGGCGGAGGACCGATTGCCTGCGAGATGAGCCAGGCGTTCGTCCGGCTGGGTAGCCGGGTGACGATGATCAACCGGGGCGAACGACTAATGGATAAGGACCCGGCGGCCGCCGCCGCCGTATTGGAACGGCAACTGCGCCGAGAGGGCGTAGACATTCGCCACGAGAGCGAGGTAGAATCCTTTTACGATGCCCGTACCGCTATTTTGAAGGGCGGCGAAAACCTGACGTTTTCCCACTGCCTGACGGCCGTCGGCCGGAGCGTGCGTACCCAGGGCCTGGACCTGCCCGCCGCCGGGGTGCTGGTAGAGGACGGCAAAATAGTGACCGACGACTACTACCGCACCACTAACCCTGCCATCTATGCCGTGGGCGACGCTTACGGCCGTGAGATGTTCAGCCACGCCGCCGAGAAACACAATACCGACCTGTGGACCAACCTGCTCTCTCCCATTGATAAAAAACATAACCTGGACCACTTCAGCTGGGTGACTTTTACCGAACCGGAGGTGGCCACCTTCGGCAAAACGCCGGAACAGCTGGAGCGAGAAGGTACCGACTATGAGATAGTAACGACTCCTTTTACGGATGACGACCGCGCTATCGCGGCGGATTTCCGGGAGTCGGTGCTGATTCTCTACCTCAGTACGGGGCTGCTGAGCGGCGGCAAGGTGTTGGGCGGTTGCATGGCCGCGCCCACTGCGGGAGAGATGGTGCAGGAGTTGCTGTTGCTGCAAATTCTGGGCGAATCTTACGGTACGTTGGGCAGCAAACTTTATGCCTACCCGGTGGCCTCGCGGATCAATCAAAAAGCCGCGCGGGAGCGGACGAAGGAGAAACTGTTTACGCCCCTGGCCAAACGGGCGATGCGCATCGCGTTCTGGGCACAGCACAAGTAGGCTATCCCGAACTGTCGAAATAAACGAAAGCCCCGCCGGACACTGGTGTCCGGCGGGGCTTTGCTACACCTTATATACTACCCGATCATTTGACCACTACGCGGACCGTACGATCGGCCACGCGCAAGAGGTAGATGCCGCCGGGCAGGCGGCTTACATCCAGGCGGGCGGAGGGGCGTCCGGCGGCAAAAGTGGCTTGCAGCAGGCGGCGGCCGGTGAGGTCGAACAGCTCCAGCGGGAGATCGGATTTGGGGTTGCGGCTGAGGTTGACCGTAAGCTGGTCGTCAGCGGGGTTCGGGAAAACGGTCAGCTCCAGGATTTCGGAGCGGGTGGGGTCGTCTTCCGTACCGGTAACGGCACCGGGGAAAACCTCGATGCGGAAAGGGGTGATGGGGATATAGCCGCCTTCCTCGTCTTCGATGATGAAGAGGAAGTCGTCGCTGACCGTTTCCCGCTGTCCATCATGTTCGTAAAATAACGATTGGGAGAAGAGGAAGCCCTGTGAAAAGGACATACCGGCCATGACCTCGGTACCGCCGGTGGTGATGAGCCGGCCGTGGCGAGGCGCACGAACCAGAGTCACGATCAGATCGACGAAAGCGGTAGTTTCGTCTTCGGCATAGATGTAATAAGCGTCCAGTAGTACGCTTTCACCCGTTTCCAGTTCCATTTCATTGTTGCGGATCAGGACGGGCGGGGTGAGATCGGCCGTGGAACAGAATTCGATGGACCAGTCCTGGAGCGAACCAACCGCACCGCCGGTCTCTGTAACCAGTACTTCCAGTTTCCAGAGGCCCTGGGTGTTTTCCCCGTTGAAAGCGGACAACTCTTCGATGGGTCTGAATACCCGGGCATCGTCTGGTGGGCAGACGATGTCCAGTGGAGCTTCGTCATCGAAACCGATATTGAAATTCTGGGTGGAAAAGCATTGCTGATCGAACAGTTTGACCCGGGTGCCGGCGGGGCTGACCAGCGTGAGGGTCAACTCTTTGATGAACTGGTAATTGATCAGTATGTTCGGAATGTTAATATCGCTGATGATGCCGGACTCCACTACGAATACTTCCGAAGTTTTGGTGATGGGAGGTCCGTTGGGCGGAAGGCTGACGGGCAGGTCGGTGGGGTCATACTCCACGCAGGTAGAGGCGACGGTACGGAAGGAAGCCGGATCGGCCCACTCACCCGCGCCGCACTCGTTATTATTTACCCCCTGCACCCGCCAGAAATAAAGGGTGTTGGGTTCAAAAAACTCGTTGGGCGTGAAGGAAGTAGCCACCGTATCCATAACCTGCTGGACAATACTCTCGGGGCTGAAGGAAGGGGAAGTAGCCAACTGCAAATTATAGCGTTCGGCATTGGCCGCCTCGGTCCAATCCAGATCGGCGATCAGGATAATGTCCGTTTGTCCTTCGGAAGGACTGACCAGGGTGAGATCGGTGAAATCACTGCTGAACAGGTCCAGGTCGATGTTACGAATGACGGTGGTGCCGCCCTCGGCTACGGCGCGAATGACAAGCTGGTAGGTGCCGTCAAAGTTCAGATCCTGAAAGCTCAGGTTGAGCTGGGTTGTCTCGCCCGGCGCCAGTTCGGTTTCCGTGAATTCAGCCGTTGCGCCGTCGGGTAGGTCGCCGACGATTTCCAGGCTGAAATTTTCGTCGAAACCCAGAAACGACTCGCTGCCGATGGTAACGGTGGCGTCATCGGGCAGGCAGAGCCGCTGGTAGGCCACGTCGGTGGTGAGCGCGAAGGTGGCTTCCTCGGCGGGCCGGATGGTGAGGTTGCGGTCGGAGATATTGAAGAACACGTTATCGGCGGCATCCACCCGGATTCGCACCTGGTTCTCATTGTCGGCACCCAGGTCGGGTACGGTTACGAAAGCACTGCCATTATTGGCTGCCCCCTCCAGCAGGGTGATGGGATAAGTGAATCCTCCGTCCAGCGACAGGCGGATATTGACGCGGTAGCAATTCACCGGTGCCACGTCGGTATTAGCCACGTCCCAATTGACTTCCCGGTATTCTCCGGCCGTCCAGGTGATACCGGGAGACTGGGCGGTGGTGACGCGAAACGGGCCGGCAGCGGCGGTAGCTTTGAAGGCTACCTGGTCCCAGACGGCGGCACCGGCTTCGGTGTTATTGTCACGGACGGTGAAGCGAAAGGTGAGGTCGCGGCTGTAGGTGGGAAGTAATTCGGTAACGCTGTTGTTGCCCGATACGACACGGTCGATGCGGGGGAATACCCGGTTAGTATTTTCGTCAGGGAAATAAGAGCGGAAGATGGGGGCATTACCGATCGGCTCGCCGAGGTTGCTACCCGGGCCCAGATCGTATTGTTCCCAGTTGTAGGTCATCGGGTCGCCCTCCAGGTCGGTGGCCGATGCATCCAGTTCGAAGGGCGTACTAATGGGAATGGTAAATCCACTCTGGTAGGGCATGGTGATGGTCGGCTCGGTATTGGAAGTGGCTATTTTGGTAGCACAACCATCGGCCGTCGACTCACGGGAGTAGGTAATGAACTGTTCCAGCGAGTGGGTATGGTAGTAGGTATCGTCGCTAAACTGAATGTTCTGCTGGCCGCAGGTACCGGCGTAGGACATGATGGTGGTACCCGACCCCGGTTCGTAGGCACTGGAACCGGCACGTTGCTCTTCGCTGGGCGGGCAGCGGTCCCAGGAGTGGGCCACGGCAAACTGGTGGCCGATCTCGTGCGTGAGAATGCGGGTAGTGGCACCGGCCACGGTACCTGATACACAAGTAACGCCCCGCATTTTTCCGGGGGTGCAGGCCCGGCCGCTAACTACGCCCCCCACGTCGTTGCACCCGCGGGTGAAGAGGTGGCCGAGGTCATAAAGCACGGGGGGGACCCCCGCATTGGTAAAGGCACTTGCGATCTGGCCGAGCAACTCGCCGCCTTCGTCGGCATTGATGAAGGGGTCGAAGCTGGGTACCAGAAAAATTATCGAGTCACTCTGTGGGATGATGCGCATCCGCACGGCCAGCTCTTGCTCAAAGACTGAATTAAGGATGGTCAACGACTCATTGAAAGCGGCCAGTACGCCCTCCTTGGTTCCACCGCCGATGCTAGCCCCGAACTCTCCGGTGCAACCCAGGGCCAGATCGTACTCGCGCATAATGATGGGTGCCTGATTGGATCGGCCGTTACCCGTAGCGGGCGGGGCGGCACTCACGCCGGGGTCCAGCTCAAGACCGCTTAACAGCAAATCTTCTTCGATCTCCTCATCGTAGCCGCAGGACGGCTTGCCCTGTTCACTCTCCGGAACGCGCAGGTTGCGGCGGTAGTAGACCAGGTGATCGGTAGCGTTACCCAGCTCGGCGGGGCTGATGGTGAAGGTACCTGCGGGGCTGGGCAGATAAGCCATGATCCCCCGCAGTGAAACGCCGATGCGGCCGACCTTGCCGTCGGGACCGAAAGCACGGTAGTTCTTGATGTTAGGGTAGCGGGCGGCCAGATCGGGGTGAAAAAGCGAGCTTTCCACGATGCGGTAGCGGATGATCTCGCCGGCGGGGCTGGGTACGTCCAGGTAAACGGGGGCGCGGCCGGCGGCGGGTGCTCCTTCCACGGGGGCTTCGCGCAGGGTGGCGGCAATGGCGGAGGTTTGCAGGTGCAGGGGCTGGTAGTCGCTGATCTCGGACGAAAGCTCGTCCCAGACCGCCGGGCTGACGCCGTCACCGGCTACAAATTCAAAGAGCGACTGCTGGGCCGTGAGGCCGGTCGCGAACAGGGCGGCACAAAGAAGTGTGGATAGAATACGGAGCATACGATACAAAGTAATTTGGGGGAATACGGGGAATGATTCCTCGTGCGGGTACGAAATTCGGTAAAATTAAGCCGCCGCCCGTTATCATTCAGGGTAACTGCAAGACAAAGGGGCGATTAATCACCGATTGGGGTAAAAAAATCGGCTTTACCGGCCGATTGTTCGCTCCGGCGGTTCGGGCTGGTTATTTTTGCGGCCCCGGAAGCAGGATTTCCGGTTCAATTACTCAGGAGGATCGTATCGCGTGAGGTGCCTGTAAGGCGGGGGCGTCAGCCACCGGCCCGCAGGGCCAAGCGATAGCGCGCCTGAAAGGGACCGGCCCCGCCCTTAAGCGGGGACACGCCCGAAAACCCGATAACCGCCCGCCCGCAAACCGCGCCATGAAAGTTACCGATTACATTGCCGCCGCCGAGGGCCGCACCCTGGTCTCGTTCGAGGTGCTGCCCCCGCTGAAGGGGGGTAGCATGCAGGCCATTTTCGATACGCTGGACCCCCTGATGGAGTTCAAGCCGCCCTTTATCGACGTGACTTACCACCGGGAGGAATTCGTGTATAAAAAGCGGCCCAGCGGCTACTACGAGAAGGTGGCCATCCGCAAGCGGCCGGGCACGGTGGGCATCTGCGCGGCCATTATGCACCGCTACGGCGTGGATGCCGTGCCGCACCTGCTGTGCGGCGGTTTTACGAAGCAGGACACCGAAAATGCCCTGATCGACCTGAATTTCCTGGACATCCACAACGTGCTGGCCCTGCGCGGCGATGCGCGCCAGTTTGAGGGAAAATTTATCCCCGAGGACGACGGCCACCACTTTGCCTCCGAACTGGTGGGGCAGATCAAGGAAATGAACGCAGGCAACTACCTGGACCAGCTGGTGGACCACGGCAATCACACCAATTTTTGCATCGGCATTGCCGGCTACCCCGAGAAACACTTCGAGTCGCCCAATCACCGCATCGACCTGACTTACACCAAGGCCAAAATAGAAGCCGGGGCCGACTACATCGTCACCCAGATGTTTTTTGACAATCAGGTCTATTTCGATTACGTGGATGCCTGCCGCGCCGAGGGTATCACGATCCCCATTGTGCCGGGCCTGAAGCCGCTGACTAAACTCTACCAACTCAACTCCATTCCCCGCTTGTTTCACGTCGATCTGCCGCACGATCTGGTGGAAGCCATTACCGGCGCCAAAGATGCCGAGGGGCGCAAGGAAGCCGGAATCGAGTGGTGTATCGCCCAATCAAAGGAGCTGAAGGAGCGCGGTGCGCCCTGCCTGCACTATTACACGATGGGTGATTCGGAGACGATCCGGCGGATCGCGGCGGCGGTTTATTAAGGTGCAGTGGAGTGCAACTTCTCCACCATTATTTATAAGACAAACCCAAATCTCAGCGGTGTGCATCGGATTATTTCAGTCCCTTACGTGACACCGTTGCGGGCAATTTCGCCTAAAACCCCGGCGAGCGAAGTGAACCTATCGCCGGGCTGACAATTATTGCAGTGTACCGCTCACCAACCACTCCGCTACGCTTATGGATATCCAGCAACTTTTCAAGAACAACCAAGCCTGGATCGGCGATAAGGTCAAAGGGGATCCCACTTATTTCGATCGCCTGGCACAGGGCCAGGAACCCGGCATCCTGTACATCGGCTGCTCCGACAGCCGCGTTACGGCCGAGGATCTGATGGGTATTCAGCCCGGCGAGGCCTTCGTACACCGTAACATCGCCAACATGGTGGTTAACACGGATTTGAGTGCCATGTCGGTCATCAACTATGCCGTGTTGCACCTCGAAGTGGACCACGTAGTGATTTGCGGCCACTACGGCTGCGGCGGCGTGAAGGCGGCCATGCAATCCAAGAACCTCGGTATTCTCAACCCCTGGTTACGCGAGATTCGTGACGTTTACCGCCTGCACCAAAAGGAACTGGACGGCATTGAAAACGAGGACGAAAAATACGCCCGCCTGGTGGAATTGAACGTGCGCGAGCAGTGCATCAACGCCATCAAGACCGCCGATGTGCAACAGGCCATCCGTAACCGTGACCTCACCGTCCACGGCTGGGTCTTCGATCTCAAGACGGGGAGGCTCATCGACCTGGAAATCGACTTCAAAAAGATCCTCGATCAGATCATGGAGATCTATCACCTGGATTAATTTCCTGCCCTGTCCGGCAACTTCCCCCTTTCCACAACTCCCCTCCGTTCACCGGGCATCGCTGGTGGACCAACCACCACCACCATGCAAAAGGTAGTCCTTTTTTTCCTGTTTCTAATTCTCGTATCCACCTCCGCCCAGACGCTACGGGCGGGTGACGGCATGTGGCTGCCGCTACTGCTGGAGCAACTGAACGAGGCCGAAATGCGCGGCATGGGCATGAAAATGACCGCCGAGGACATCTACAGCGTCAACAAGGGCAGCCTGAAGGATGCCATCGTGCACTTCGGGGGCTTCTGTACGGGCGAGGTGATCTCCGATCAGGGGCTGGTACTCACCAACCACCACTGCGGTTACGGCAGCATCCAGTCGCACTCGACGTTGGAGAACAACTACCTGGAAGACGGATTCTGGGCGGCCGACCGGGAAAAGGAACGGCCCAACCCCGGACTGTTCGTCACCTTTATCGTGCGGATGGAGGACGTGACATCCGGCATGCTGCGGGGCGTGGAGGAAAACATGGGTGCCCGTGAGCGGCAAAGCATCGTGGATAAGAACATGGCCGACGTGCTGGCCGCCATCGCGCACGAGGAACACGAGGACGTGATGATCAAGCCCTTTTTCGAGGGCAACCAGTACTTCGCCTTCGTTACCGAGACCTACAACGACGTGCGCCTGGTGGGTGCGCCACCCAGCAGCATCGGCAAGTTCGGTGCCGATACCGATAACTGGGAGTGGCCCCGCCACACCGGCGATTTCTCGCTCTTTCGCATCTACGCCGGTCCCGACGGCAAGCCCGCCGCTTACAGCACGGACAATGTGCCCCTGAAGCCGCGCCACCACCTGCCCGTCAGCACCGCCGGGGTGAAGGAAGGCGATTTTACGCTGGTGTTCGGCTTTCCCGGCCGCACCGAATCCTACCTGCCCGCCGCGGCCGTCAAGCAGCGGGCGGAGGTCATCAACCCCGTCCGCATCGGTATTCGTGACAGCAGCCTGGCCGTGATCGACGCCGCCATGCGCCGCGATGCCCAGATCAAGATAGACTACGCAAGCAAGCAGTCGCGGATCGCCAATAGCTGGAAAAAGTGGAAGGGCGAAAGCCTCGGCATCGCCCAGACCGGGGCCGTGGCCATCAAGCGCCGCCGGGAGGTGGATTTTCAGCAACGGCTCAATACCGAAGACCGCAAGGAACTCTACGGCGAGGTACTGGGGCAAATGGAACAGGCGTATAATTTGCTGGAACCCTATGCCGTCAGTCAGGCCTACATCTACGAGATCGGCAATTACAACATCGATCTCTTCCGCCTGGCCAACCGGCTGGAACGATACGTCCGCATCCAGGAGGCACAGGGCGACAGCGCCCTGCTGGCCCGCGCCCCCGGCATGGTGGACTACATCAACGATTTTTATGCCGGCTACCACCCCGAGGTGGACCGCGCCATTACCGAAAAACTGCTGCCCATTTACTTCCAACGGGTGACCGAAAAACACCAGTCGCAGTACGCCCGCGACCAGCGGGAGTTTGCCGGCGGCACCCGCGCCCTGGTGGACCACCTCTACACCAAAAGCTTTCTGGTGCAGGCCGACCAGGTGAAAAAGCTGGCCGCCGCCGACCCCGTCGCGCTGCTGAACCAGCTCAAGGGCGACCCCGCCTACCAGTTCGCCACCGACATCCTGCGCACCGCCGACAAGGAGGTGAGCAAAAACTACAACCAGTACCAGGAACGGATCGACGGCCTGCAAACCCGCTACATGGCCGGCCTGATGGAAGTATTCGACAAGGAACGCTTCTACCCCGATGCCAACAGCACCATGCGCGTCAGTTACGGCCTGGTGGAAGGCTACACCCCCGCGCCCGGCAAGACCTACGACTACGCCACTTACCTCGACGGCGTCGTGGCCAAATACCAACCGGGTGACTACGAATTCGACCTGCCTAAAAAGCTCCTCGAACTCCACGCCGCCAAGGATTACGGTCCCTACGCCGACGCCGAGGGCCGGATGCCCGTCTGCTTTCTCGGCAGCAACCACACCACCGGCGGCAACAGCGGAAGCCCCGCCATCGACGCCAGCGGCCGCCTGGTGGGCCTCAATTTCGACCGCGTCTGGGAAGGCACCATGAGCGACATTTATTACGACCGCTCCATCTGCCGCAACATCATGGTAGATATGCGCTACGTCCTTTTCATCATTGACAAACTGGGCGGCGCCAAGCACCTGGTGGACGAGATGAGCCTGGTTAGCGAGTAGCGATCTACCGGTAGAAATTTTTAGAGCGTGTCTAAAATTTTTAAGAACTGATAATCAATGATTCGCTTCGCGGCTACTTCGTGGTTAAGGTTCTGGCTAGATAAAAACTTGTGCGCATAGCGGGTTACGTAAGTCAGTTTTATGACGCCAGGTTCTTAAATGCTTGGTTCTCAGGAAGTAAAAATTTAGACACGCTCTTAATTGAGGAGGATTTTTCGGGCGTGCCCGCTTGGCTACGCCACAGCGGTCGGTCCCTTCCCGGCGCGCCTGTCGGCTTGGCCCTGCGGGCTGCCGGCTAACGCCGCCACCGTCCAGGCACCTCACGCATGGGTAGCAAGGAATGATGGAGGGAGGGCCGTGCCGCGCAGGCCGGTGAGATGAACTTCCACGATCCGGGAATCGCGACCCGAAATACAGGACTCCGTCCACGTCAGTCCCAGAATTTGAGCACCTGAGCGGCCACATCGTCCATTACCATGCTGGCGGAATTGTCGAGCAAGACGAGGCAGCTGTCGTCCGTAGTGAAGCGGCGGATGAAGGTGCGGGCACCCAACCACGCGCCATTGTGCGTCATGCCGTCTTTGGTGATGATCCAGCCGAAACCGTAGGGAGAAGTAGTTCCGTCATTGAGCACCGGTTTTCGGAACGCTTCGGCCGGCAGGTCAGGCGAAAGCAGTGGGTTGGCCCGCCAGAATCCGTCCCAGATCAAAAAATCTTCCACGCTGCTGAAAACGGCCCCGTCGCCGGCTACGCCGTCGATCCATTCGGGGGCGAGTTCCCTCCGCTTGCTTCCTGTTTTTTGAAAAGAACCGGTTTGGTTCGGGAAACTGCTATCCGTGGATAAAAGATTCCAGACCCGGGAGTTTTTCATGCCCAGAGGGGTAAATAGCTGGGCCTGCATGAAGTTCTCGAAAGAGGTGCCGGAGACGGTTTCCACCAGGCCGGCCAGGAGGACGTAGTTGGTGTTGCTGTACACGTAGGCATCGCCGGGGGCGGCTTCGGCGGGCGGTCCGTGATTGACTACCAGCTTTACTACCTCGGCAATACTCAGGGTATCGCCTACCTCGGAGCGGTGTTCTTCGGCGAGATCCATGTAACTGTCCGGTACACCGGAAGTGTGGTTGAGCAGGTGGCGCACCCGCACCTCGGGATAGGGAAAACCGGTGAGGTAATCGGCTACCGGGCGGTCGAGGTCGATTTTTCCCTGTTCGACCAATACCAGGATACCGGCGGCGGTAAATTGTTTGGAAACGGAGGCGAGCCGGAAGGCGGATTGGGTGGTAAGCTTTTGGGTGGCGGTGTGATCGGTGTAGCCGTAGGCTTTCATCAGTAGCGGCCGGCCGGCGCGGGCGATCAGGATGTCGCCGTTGAACTGGTTGCGCTCGTGGAGATCGGCCAGATAGGCGTCGATCTTTTCCAGTTTTTCCGTTTCCGTAGCTCCGGCGGGAAGATCGAGATCGGGGATGGAGATGTACCAGTAGGCCCAGCCGAAAATAGCGACGACGATCAGGGCGAGTCCGGCGAGGAGGTAGAGAAAGATTTTCATGGGGTCAGGGGTTGATTCGGGTGCTAAATTTAGCGGGCGGGTAGCTTTGTTTAGCGTTTTTTCGATGAGCGGCTTAATACGGGGCCTCAACATTTAATCTGGTTCTACAAGTTTCCGCAAGAGGACGGTGCCGGAAGATTTAATTAATTTTGCCCGTCTCTGCGTGAGGTGCCTGGACGGGCCGACCGGAGGGAGGAGACCCGGAGGCGTAGCCGGAGGGGCCGAGCGATCAGCGAGCCGGGAAGGGACCGGCCCCGGCGGTAGCCGGGGACACGCCCAAAACCAACCTGACCTACCTTTACCGGCCAACACACGGAGTTTTCTTTACCTTTCAACACCTGCGTCATACCATCCCCCACCAAGATATACCTCATTGCCGGCGAAGCATCCGGCGACCTGCACGGCGGCTCGCTGGTGCGCGAGATCAGGCGGTTGCAACCGGCAGCCGAGTTGCGCGCCTGGGGCGGTGACCTGATGGCCGCAGCCGGGGCGGAAATAGTAAAACATTACCGCGACCTGGCCTTTATGGGTTTTGTGGAAGTGGTGGCTAATTTACCCACCATTCTGCGGAATATTCGCCGGTGTAAAGAGGATGTGCTGGCTTTTGCCCCGGATGTGCTGGTACTGATCGACTATCCGGGCTTTAACCTACGCATTGCCCGCTGGGCGAAGAAAGAGGGCATCCGGGTAGTGTACTACATTTCGCCCCAGATCTGGGCGTGGCACAGCAGCCGGGTGCATAACATCAAAAAATCGGTGGACCGGATGCTGGTCATCCTGCCGTTCGAGCAGGAATTTTACGCAAACTACGAGTTTCCCGTCGATTTTGTGGGGCACCCGCTGCTAGACGTTGTAGCGGCCAAAGAGGCCGAACCCCTGCCCGACCGCGCTACCGACCATGAACCCGGCACCAAACTGGTGGCCCTGCTGCCCGGCAGCCGCAAGCAGGAAATTGCGCGGATGCTGGCCGTGATGCTGGCCGCCGCCGCCCTGCGGCCCGCGCATACGTATGCGCTGGCAATGGCCCCGGGCCAGGAGGAGAGCTATTACCTGAATCTACTAAACGAACTGCCGACTAAACCGCCGCGCCTGATTTTGCGCTCCGGTGCCACCCATGACCTGCTGCGCCGGTCCGATGCGGCCCTGGTCACCTCGGGCACCGCTACGCTGGAAACGGCCCTGTTCGGGGTGCCGGAGGTGGTCTGCTACCAGGCCGGCAACCTGAGTTACCAGATTGCGCGACGGCTGATTAATGTGCCCTATATCTCGCTGGTCAACCTGGTCATGGACCGCGAGATCGTGACCGAACTCATTCAGGCCGAACTTACGCCCGAGCGGCTGGCCGCTGAGTTGGACCGGTTGCTGCAGCCTGATTTGCAGGAGCGATTTAAGGAGGATTATGCGGAGTTGCGGCACCGGTTGGGTGATGGCGGCGCGGCGGCGCGGGCGGCGGCGTTGGTGTGTGAGGGGTTGAGGGAGTGAGGGGTATAAAAAACCCCGGTGCGGGAGGCACCGGGGGTTGTTTGTTTCCGACCGGAGGTCGGCAGCCAAATTCGCGAGACCGGAGGTCACGCACCAACGCGTGAGGAGGTAACGCACCAAATTCTAGCGGAACATGGCGATCTTACGGGCGTACTGTTTGCCGCCGATGGAGAGACTGCACACGTAGACGCCGGCCGACCAGTTGAGGTTTTGGAGGGGGAAGCGCATGCGCTGCTCGCCGGAAATTTGTTCGCCCCGGAAGGGTGAACTTAGCTCACGGCCGAGGGCATCGTAAAGGCTGATGCCGACGGAGGTTCCGGCGGGCAGGACGTATTCCACCACCAGATCGCCGCCGTTGACGTAGGCTTTGAGCTGGGGATCGTAGGCCAGGCTGGTCGGGTCGTTGCTGCTACTGATGGAGTCGCAGAAGAGGCCGAGACCGTCCATGCGGGGAAAATCGCCACCGAGGACGGAGTTGACCAGATCGTCGTCGAGGCAGAGCCAGTAGTTGAGTAAGGTAGCATAAACGGACCGGAAATCAACGGTATACTTCATGTTGCCGGCCTGATCCAGGTCAACCATGTCGGGCAGACCACCCACCGAGCCGTTACCATTGAGGCCGGCGCCGAAGAGCAGCATGGGCGCGGCCGCGCCGTGGTCGGTGCCCTGGGAGCCGTTTTGCTCCGGCCGGCGGCCGAACTCACTCATACTCATGGCGAGGGTACGCTGATCGTTGCCGCTCTGAGCCAGATCGGCGAAGAAAGCTCCGACATTGTGTCCGATACTTTCCATCAGGTAAGGATGGCTGTCCGGTTGGTTGGCGTGGGTATCGAAGCCGTTGATGGTCACCATGTAGAGCCGGGTTCCCAAACCGCCGCGAATGAGGCGTGCCACCAGGCTGAGTTGATCTCCCAGATTACCCATGTAGTCCTGGCCGCTGCCGGTAGTATCGCCCTGCTCGAAGGCTTCGTGGATGACCCCCGCATAACGGAAAGTGGTATTGGCCACCGCACGTAGGTAACCGAGCTGCTCGCCGTAAGTACAATCGGGTACGTCGAGGGCATCGTAAAGCTGGCCGGTCTGAGCAATGTCGTACAGTTGCTGCGGGTTGTTGGTCGACAGGGCCATGTTTAGTTCCTCCGAATTGCTGAACAGTAGATTGGAACTGCCGCCGATCTGAAGGGCGGGCGGAAATTCGGGCGGATCGCTCAGGTAGTCGGGGTAACGGTTCTCCAGTAGTCGCCCCAGGTAGCCACTATGGATGACGTCATCCGCATCGCTACTGGAGGCCCAGATATCGGAGGAACGAAAGTGACTCAGGTTCTGGTCAGGATAACCGACGTTGTTGACTACCTTCATCTTACCATCTTGCCAAAGCGGATAAATGCCGGACAAGTGGTTGGTGAGACGTAGGGAACCGTTCAGTTCCATAGTTTGCGCTATCGGAATAGCCAGGCCGGGCCGTAGGGCTTCGTAAGTGCCGTAGTCGTAGACAGGAATAATGGTATTGAGTCCATCATTGCCACCCTGTAGGCGGATCAGGACAAGGATCCGGTCTTCGGTACCGCTGGTGAGCGCGTGATTGAGTCGGCTGGGGGCCAGCGCACTAACCGGAAGGCGGTTGAGTAACATGCCACCGGCGGTGACCAGGCCAAGGTTGCGCAGGAAGGAACGGCGGCCGAAATGGTTATGGTCCGCGCCGTGGGCTTCCCCATCGGCTAGCGTCGTACCCCGGCGACCAAAATCGTGGTTATGGTTGTGTTGCATACGTGTGGTTATTGAGGGGTACTTAAGCTAGGTGAAATTCAGGGAGGCGGTGCAGGTACTTGAGTAGTTCGATAACCTGCCATTTGGCGGAATCCCAGTCGAGGTTCCAAGCACCGGTATCGTAGTAGTTCTGCGGGATCTCGGCCTTCAACGCTTCGGTCGCCGTAACAAAAGTGGTTTCCGAAGTGAGACCGTTGGTGATGAAGTGGTCGATAAAGGCCTGCGTAATGACCTCGGGCGAGTTGGAGTCACCACTAATCCATTTGGCAAAACCGATTATATGTTCCGGCCCCGTGTCATTAAAGGCATAAATGAAGTTATCCATCCCACCCCAGCGGTTGGTCAGGCGGGTGCTGTCGATCCAACTACGGTCACCGGGCCATCCGGCCACATCGGGCGGTTGCAAAAGTTGTTGCCCGAGGTTGGACAGGTACCAGAACATCCAGTTGAGCATCCCGTCGTGATAGAGCAGATTAGACTCCCGGATAAATCCGACAAACATATCTACCGGACCCTTGATGATGACACCCTGGTTCTTTTCATCAAAGAAGTGCTCACTTTTGAAGAGTTCGCGCAGAACGGGTTCGATGACAAAATCGGCGTCCAGAAACGTCTGCGCCATGCCGGCCACAATGGTCTCATCTACTACGGGGTTGACATAGTAGGTGTATAGTTTGCCGCATACGAAAGTGGCAATTTCCTCCCTGCGTTCCTGAAAGAGGAGGTCGATGAGTCCATCGAGGTCATAATTTCCGGTTTGGCCAAAAATAGTCTTCTCGCCGTCGTCAAAATTCCAGGGCGTAAACTCAACGGGGCTACACTGTCCCGTCCAACCGTTATAGCCCGTCAGGGCGCGGCTGGCCTGCACGATATCTTCCTGGGTGTAACCGTTATTGACGCCCAAGGTGAACAGCTCGAAGAGTTCACGGGCGTAATTCTCGTTGGGGCTTTCAGCGCGGTTCTCAAATCCGTTGAGGAAGAAAAGCATGGCGGGCGTGATGGTCATATCACGAGTAAACTGCTTAAAGTCTCCGTAGGCGAAGTCAATCAACAACTTATGGTAGCGGTACATGTAAGCCGGGCAAAAGTAGTCGTCGTAGCGGGTAGCAAAGTGATCGGACCAGAAGAGCACCAGTTTTTCGCGCGGCCCGTTTTGGATCATGTCGTCAAGGTGAAGTTCCATCCAACGCACGTAGGTAGGGTAGCTCTCTGCCTCAAAGTCGTCGTAATCATCGGCCGTCCAGTTAGCCCAGAAGGGTTCGGGACGCTGGGATTGGTTGAGAGCCGCATCAAGAATTTGGTCTATCAATTGAGACGGGCTGAGTTCCTGGGCTACCTCCAGTTGGTCGGGGCGGGCACCGAAGCCAATGCGGCGGTAGAGGTGCCGGACCCGAGCCAGGTCCCAGGGCTGTTCGTCGCTGGGCACGTAGGGGGCGAGGGACCCGACGGCGCAGTTTAAAGTAGTTGCCATTCGTTAGCGTTGAAATAGTGTGTGGGAAAAAATGGGGGAGGGCAAGGCATATACTACACGGGTGAACAGCTTTCTTTGTTCACCGTTAGTGGGATAAATTTAGTAAATATTTGCAACCGTTCAAAACGAACGATGCAAGTCACTACAATTATTCCGTTACTAAATACTGGGGTAGGTGAAGGTAACGTGCGACGCACACAGCGAGGTATAAGGTGTCACGAAAATCGTGATTATTTTCGGTTGTAAGTACAAATGCTGAAGCCGTAGGCGTGCTGCTCGTCAGGCGCATGGCGGCGGGCGGCGGTGAGTTTCCAGTTCGTCCAGTGGACCGGTGGAAAGAATGCATCGGCTCCGGGCACAGTGGTTTCTACGTGGGTCAGGTACATTCGGTCGGCCAAGTGTAGATAAGCGGAAAAGATTTGGGCACCTCCCAGCACGAAGACTTCCGCTTCATCCCGCAGTCTTCGGAGTGCTTCTTCCAGATTAGCCGCCGTAGAAGTGTTGGTGGGTAGGTCAGCCAGATGATGGCTGGTCAGGATTATGTTTTTGTAATCGGATAATAGTGCATCCGGTACCTCATAGCTGCCCCGGCCCATTACGAAAGCGTGCCCGCGAGTGGTCCGCCAGAAGTGATCGTGGTCGGCGGGCAGTTTCCAGGGCAGGGCACCCCGCCGGCCGATGGCCCGATCGGTACCCAGGGCGGCAATGAATGAAACGATCACTAAAACTTGAATTTGGGGTGGACCAAATCGCGGTATTCACCGTGTTTACGGATAAAGCTGTGCACGAACGGACAGTAGGGCATGACCTGCATCCCCTGCTCGCGAGCGTAATCCAGGGCAAAACGGACCAGTTTGGTACCCACGCCCCGGCCGCTCCATTCCTGCGGCACTTCGGTATGGTCTAGCGAGATCAGGTTGGGTGCTACCATCCGGTAGTCGATCTTGGCCCGGCGGCCGTCGAGGGTAGTTTCGAATCGGTTTTCCGCCGGATTATGGGTGACGGTCAGCTGGTCGATGGTATTACTCATGGCGTTATAACGATTTGGGCGGGAGGGTGTTCTTTTTTATGGGTTTCCCCCCCGTTGGCTAATCGTCTGGGTCCCGTTCGCTTCGCGGCTACTTCGTGGTAACCCCAGCCGCCGCAGAGGGGGGAGAGAATAACGCTCTGTGCAACCCTTCAATCCCTCATTCCTTCAATCCCTTATTCCTTCATTCCTTCCATCCTTCATTCCCTCATTCCTTGACTCCCCCATCTCGCCCCACCCTCGAAAAAGTCTTGCCCGGTTTCGGCTCTTCCTTCACGTTGCGGAAGTTCGATTCCGATAACTGCAACATTGGCAACAAAGCCTACTGGCACTTCCATCCCGAAACGGAACTAGTGTACGTGAGTGACGGGCGGGGCAAACGGCATATCGGCGACCATATCAGTACGTTCCGGGGCGGCGATCTGATTATGCTGGGGCCGAATGTGCCGCACTTCAGTTTTACGGAAAACATGACCGACGCGCATGAGGAGGTGGTACTGCAACTGCGCGAGGATTTTCTCGGCGCGGATTTTTTCGACCTGCCGGAACTACTTGCCGTGAAGACGCTATTCGAGCGGGCGCGGCGGGGCATCACTTTTCACGGGGAGGCGAAGGCCGAGGCGGGCCGGCGGCTGCTGGCGATGATCGACCGGCCGCCCTTCGAGCGCTTGCTCGGTTTACTGGATGTACTCCATTTACTGGCTGTTACCACTGAATACCAGTTACTTAATGCCGACGGCTTCGGTGTGGAGGCCGGTGCGGTGGACCACGAGCGGATGACGCTCCTTTATGAGTTCGTGCAGGAAAATTACGCACGGTCGGTGACGCTCTCGGAGGTAGCCGAATTGGTTAGCATGACCGAGCCGGCCTTCTGCCGCTATTTCAAAAAGCTAACACACAAAACGTTTACCCAATTCATTAATGAATTTCGTATTTCCCACGCCTGCCGTCTGCTGGGAGACGAGAGCCTGACGATCTCCGCCGTTGCTTTTGATAGCGGCTTCAATAATTTGTCGCACTTCAACAAGCAATTTCGTCTCACCACCGGCGTTTCGCCGCGGGAGTACCGGGGTGGGTTGGGGAGAAAATTAGTGTGAGGTGCCTGGAAGGTGAGGGCGTAGCCCGAAGTGCGTAGCACCGACCGGCAGGGAGCCTGGAAGGGACCGACCGGCCCGTTAGGGGCCGGGCACACCCAAAAAAAGATTATTTACGCATTCGCCCGCAACTGCTTGAGCAGATTACCCGCCTCGCTGCTCCCGGCATCGGCGGCTTCTTTGAGGTTTTTGCGCCAGCCGCGGATGTCGCCCGCCTTACCGGCCAGGGCGCGTTGGAGGAGAATATCTTCCTGTTTGACGGTTTTCTTTTTGCCGTCGGGAGACGTCAGGGCGGCCTCGAAGGCACTGATGGCGTCGGCGTGTTTGCCGGCGGCGGCCTGTAATTTGCCGTAGGTGTAGGAGACGCGGCGGTCTAAGGCATCCAGTTCTTCGCCGTGGCGCTGCACGCGCTTGGTGAAGCGGTAATACAGCGAAACGGCCTCTTCGGGTTTGCCCAGTTCTACCAGGCAATCGGCCCAGAGAACGAGGCCGCGCCAAAAAATGGCCTGGTGCGGGATGGAAAGTTTCGTGACCTGCTCGAAATTGACGGCGGCGGCAGCGTAGTCCTTTTTTTGCAGTAGGTTAATCATGCCCAGACCGTAGTAGGGATCGGGCTTGATGGGGTTGATGCTGATGCTTTTTTCGTAATCGTAGATTGCCTCCTTCATATTACCGAGGCGGTAATTGGTGTAGCCGCGCCGCTCGTAAGCCTGCGCGTGGCGGTCGAACTTGGTGATGGCGCGGGTCAGTTTTTCCTTGGCGGCTTCTTCGTTGCCCTTGCCGTCCAGCAGTTGGCGGCCGGCGAGGAAAGCCTGCGTGGAAGACTTGTCGCCCTTCGGCTCCAGGTAATGGTGTTCCTGCAATTTTCCGCCCACCAGGCGCCAGATGTTCAGATCGCCGGAGATGGCGAAAGTGGTCATCAACTTGAGCAGGTTGAGCGAATTGAGGAACTGCCGGTCGGTGCAAAACAACACCTTGCGGGGAATCTCGATAGCCATCTCCTCGGGCAGGAAGATCTCCTCCTCGTCCACGAAGATTTCGTTTTTATAATAGTTCTCCTTGCGGTGGGCGAATTGTGCCTGCACCTGATCGTAATTACGGCTGGAACCATACTCCAGATGGCCCGCGATAATTACTTTGTTTGTCATTTCCATCATCCCCTTCGATTATTGCTGGTTTCCTAAATAATGTGCCCCGTCGGCTACGGGCCGTTACGTCACTGCCCGCCCGTGGGGAGCGGAAGTGGCAAAGCATACCAATCCGGCCGGGAGAATAGCTCCGGCAGTAGTCGGCTTACGGTCGGCACTAAAAGGAAAACCCGTCAGTGAACGGACGTAAAGGCAACCGGTCCGCTGACGCGGACCCTCAAAGATCGGTACAGTGAAAAATCGGAAGGGTAGATAAAGTAAGTGGTTTCCCCCGCCGTGCGAGCAAGCCGAAATGAAGGGGAACAGCCCAACATGCGTCACTTTCTCGCTTATTACTAGTGATGCCCTGAGTCGGAAGAAAAACAGGCCGAAGTCTTCCGGTAGCTAACGTGCGATCGTCCACTAGTGGACATAGCATCGGCTCAAGGTTTTACAAAAGACGGCCGCCCGGCTCTAATATGCAAGTTTTGCGCCTGCGTTAACAAAAAATAGACGAATTGTTAACGTCAAATAGCCAATTTGAGGGATATGCGGAGCAATAAATTTGACTTTTGGAACCGGATCAAATCCGCCCGTCATTCATCCCGTCAGGTGTTCCACCCGTCGAAAAACGGCACTTTGCGCCAACCACTTTCGCCCCCCGCGTGTCAGGTTCAGGAAAGGATCTACCGGCTTCCGCAGTCGGTCGCCTGAATAGCCCGTTCCCACCGCAGGAATGTTTACCTTTGCGGCCGATTTCGCGGCGTTCCCGGTCGATCTCGCCCCGCTATCCTTCTGTCAGTCAGCCCCTCATCGACCACATTACGTTATTTATGGATCGCAATTCTATCATCGGCATCGGCCTCATCTTTGCCCTGTTTGTGGTGTGGACCTACACCTCCGCCCCTTCCGAAGAGCAACTCGCCGCCCAGCAGGCCACTGCCGATTCACTGGCACTAGTGGAGCAGCAGGCTGTTGAGGTACTGGACCCCAACTCCGGCACCAACGAGGCCGCCGCCGAAGAGACTACCCTGGTCGGCCTGACCGACTCCGCCCGCATCGCCCAACTCGGCGGCACGCTCGGCCCCTTCGCCGCCGCCGGTGCCGGTACGGCCGAAGTGGTGACGCTGGAAAATGACCTGATGACCGTCGAGGTCAACACCAAGGGCGGGGCGATCAAAAAGGTAACGCTCAAAAAATACAGCAAGGTCGTGGAGGACGCCGAGGGCAACGAATACCCCCTGCCGCTGGAACTGCTCGAAGACCGCAAAAACCGCTTCGAGTATATCCTGCCCGTGGCCGGTATCCCCAGCGGCGGGGTGCGCACCAGCGACCTCTACTTCTCCCCTACCCTTTCGGGCCAGACGCTCACCATGCGCGCACCCGCTACCAACGGCGGCTATTTCGAGCAGTCCTACAGTATTAAGGACGGCACTTACCTGATCGACTACGACCTGAAGCTCGAAAACCTCAACCAGATCCTTACCGCCGGCGAGGATAAGATCCAGCTGCACTGGGAAAACTATCTCGATAAGATCGAGAAGAACGCCCGTTACGAGGCCAACTATTCCACCGTTTACTTTAAGGCCGTCGACGACGGCAGCGACCACTGTTCCTGCACCGGCGACGATGTGGAGGAACTGGAAGGGCAGGCCATTAAATGGGTCTCGCACGCGCAACAGTTTTTTAATACCAGCCTTATTGCCGGCGAAAGTTTCGGCGCGGCCCGTTTCGAGACCATCGCCACCGGCGACAACAGCACCACCCGCACGGCCGTAGACCCCGACGACCCCGAGACCTTTGAAAAGGTCGGTGACCTGAAAAAAATCCAGACCGATTTGGCCATCCCCATCGGCCGCTCCAGCACCGAAGTGGTGGACATGGCCCTCTACGTCGGCCCCAATGAGTTCGAGCGCTTACAGGCTATCGGCTATGACTTGTCGGACATCATCCCCTTCGGCCGCTCCATTTTCGGGGCCATCAACCGCTGGGTCATCCGGCCCATTTTCACCTTCCTAGACGGTTTCATCGGCAACAAGGGTATCGCCATCCTGATCCTCACGCTCTTCGTAAAGATCCTCGTTTTCCCGCTCACCTACAAAATGCTCGTCAGTCAGAGCAAGATGCAGGTACTGAAGCCGCAAATCGAGAAACTTAAAAAGAAACACGACGGCGATAAGCAGGCCATCCAAATGGAGACCATGAAGATGTACCAGGAATACGGTGCCAGCCCTCTTGGCGGCTGCCTGCCCATGGTACTACAAATGCCCATTTGGTTTGCGTTATACCGCTTTTTTCCAGCGAGTATCACATTTAGGCAGGAAAATTTCCTCTGGGCCAACGACCTGTCCACTTACGACAATTTCTTCCAGCTCCCGTTCGAGATTCCCTTCGGCATCGGCGCGCACGTCAGCCTGTTCGCCATCCTGTGGGCCGTCTCCACGCTCGTTTACACCTACTACAACACCCGCCACATGGACTACGGCAGCCAGCCCGCCATGAAGTATATGCAGTACCTGATGCCGGTCATGTTCCTCGGTTTTTTCAACAGTTTCGCCGCCGGTCTCACCTGCTACCTGTTCTTCTCCAACCTCCTCAATATCATCCAGACCATCATCACCAAGGAGGTGGTCATCGACAAGGAAAAATTGATGGTCAAGCTTCAGAAAAACAAGGAGAAACCCAAAAAGCAGAACGGTTTTACCGCCCGCCTGCAGGAGGCCATGAAGGAGCAGCAACGCGCCCAGGCCAAGAAGAAGTAGGTATCTTAGTGGGTAGTCGGGTAGCAGGTAGTGGGTAAAAATGAACTCGTAACGAGGGTACTACCTGCTACAATTTTCCTATTAAACCGCCGGTGGGCGTGCCGCTTCGGCTAACGCCTCGCCGTCGGTCCCTTCCCGGCTCGCTGTTCGCTCGGCCCCTCCGCTCCGCTCCGGGTCTCCTCCCTGCGGTCGGCCCGTCCAGGCACCTCACGCAACTTACCCGCGTAGACGGCTGTTTTCATGGTTTCAAATCCACACCCCGCCCCATGGCTGATTCACAAGAAGTATCCCGTACCGATGTCAACACCCTCGGCGAATTCGGCCTGATCGAACACCTCACGCAGCGTTTCGCCCTCACCAATAACTCCTCCAAACTGGGCATCGGCGACGACGCGGCCCTGCTGGATTACGGCGACCAGCAAACCGTTATCAGCACCGATATGCTGGTCGAGGGCATTCATTTCGATCTGGCCTATACGCCGCTCAAGCACCTGGGCTACAAGGCCGTGGTAGTTAACCTGTCGGATATTTACGCCATGAATGCCCAGCCCAAACAGGTACTGGTGAGCATGGCCCTCAGCAGCCGCTTTTCGGTAGAGGCGTTGGAAGAATTGTACGCCGGCATCCATATGGCCTGCGCCTTCTACCAAGTCGATCTGGTGGGCGGCGATACCACCTCCTCCAACAAGGGACTGGTACTGAGCGTCACCGCCATCGGCGAGGTAGAGGAAGGTAAAGCCGTTACCCGCCGCACCGCCAAAGCCGGCGACCTGATCTGCGTGTCGGGCAACCTGGGAGCCGCCTACCTGGGCCTGCAACTGCTGGAGCGCGAAAAGCGCATCTACCTGGAACACCCCGATATGCAGCCCGACCTGGGGCAGCAATCCGCCTATCTCCTGGAACGCCAACTGAAGCCGGAGGCCCGCCGCGACATCATCGCCGCCTTCAAGGCCAATGACCTGTTGCCCACCAGCATGATCGACGTGAGCGACGGCCTGGCCAGCGAACTGTTTCACCTCTGTAAACAGTCGAACGTGGGAGCATTTATCGAGGAAAGCGGCGTTCCCATCCACCCCGATGCGCAGGAGCAGGCCCTGACCTTTAACCTCGACCCCATCACCTGCGCCCTCTCCGGCGGTGAGGATTACGAGTTGCTCTTTACCATCGACCCGGCCGATGTGGACAAGGTTCGCTTCCTGCCGGATATCTATATCATGGGAGAGATCACCGATGCGAAGGAGGGCCTGCGCCTGCATACTAAGGGCGGCAACATCCACGACATCACCGCGCAGGGTTGGAACCACTTCAAGCCCGGTGCCCAGGAGGGGCGGGTAGAGGAAGAAAATTAGGGGGTTGACCTACAAACTTATGTAGTTGGCTTCGGCCTCCTACACATAGGCAATTGCCATCACCTCCAACTCCCGTACTTCATCACCCAATTTTAAGTGAGCCATTTCGCCTACCGTCAGACCGGTGACCGCGCGGGCCATGGGCGAAACGAAGGCGATTTTTCCTAGCTTGACATCGGCCTCATCCACGCCCACGATCTGGAAGGACTGCGATTTGCGGTTGGCGCGGTTCTTTACCGTCACGTTCGCTCCGAAGCGGACCCGGTCTTCCTGTTGATTGCCCGGTTCCAGCACTTGCGCCGAGGCCAGGCGCGGGCCTAATAAGGCCAGTTTGCCATTGATGACCGTAAGGGCACGGCGCTGCTCATCGTCTTCGGCGTGCGAGAGTTCGGCCGCTTGCTTTTTCAGTTCGGCTTCCTCTTCCGCCAGCAACCGCAGGCCGGTGGGCGTAACATAATTGGTGACCCCGGCCGGCAGCGCGGCACGGGGCGGGATAACGGGAGCTTCTTCCTGGTCGGATTCTTTGACGAAGGCACGGGACATGATCGTTGGCTTTGGAATGCAACGGACAGGGGCGGGCCGGTGTTGAGTGGGGGGCGGAGTGCTTGTTGTTACCGGGAGGATATAAGAGCGTGTATTTCCATTGATCTCCCGGTCAGGCTTATCACCCTTCTCTTCTCCCTCCCTG
>CAVPZP010000013.1:0-62010 GCA_963710215.1 Lewinellaceae bacterium
GTTCTTATTAATGTTGGTAATCGTCTCTTCGGGTCAAGTTGGCGGATCTATTCGTCATTCCGGTCAGGGTAGCTCAGCAAACCCGGCGGTGGTGTGCATTACCGGTGGAAATGCTCACGCAATGTTTCACGGCGTGCGACGCTACTCCCATTCTTTCCCCGTTCACCCACTTTTCCCACTCAAGCGGATACGCTCATGGACGCGAAAAAGGATACCGGCAGGCACGCCACCTCCACGATACTCAAAACGTACGCACCGCTTATTAGAAGATCAATCTCCGTTACCTGCTCGTCTTGCTCAGTACTACCTACGTGGCCGGGCGGATGCGCGGAGTCGGGCTGGTATTCAGCGGCTTCCTGGAAGTTGACATCAATACCGGCGATTATATCGGCACGCTCATCGTGTTTTCTCGCCATCATGGGCGGCATGAAGGGCATCACCTATCCCAGGTCGCACAGTACTGCGTACTCATTTTTGCCTACATGATACCGGCCATTTTCATCTCGTTGAGCATGATCGACAACGTAATCCCCCAACTCGGTTTTATCGGCGACATCAACGACGGCAGTGGTATCGGTCTGCTGGATAAACTGGACCAACTCCATGCCGAACTCGGTTTTGCCGGGTATACGGACGGAGCAAGAGCACCATCGACGTATTTGCCATCACCCTGGCACTGGTGGCGGCCTACTTCGGTGTCAACCCACCCGGTTTCGTGGCGGCTACGGTGGCACTGGCCTTCGGTCTGGCGGCGGCCAGCTTTTCCCGCCATCGTACTGGGGGTCTTCGATAAGCGGATGAACCGCGAAGGTGCCGTGGCCGGCATGGTGGTGGGCATCCTGCTGATGTTCGGTTACATGGCGTCTACAAATTGGGCTGGTTCGTGGACGAGGTGCCGCCAAAATCCGCGTGGTGGTTCGGCATTTCGCCCAAGGGTTTCGGCTCCAGCGCCATAGTAGTGAATCTGGCGGTCTCGCTGGTGGTCAGCCGCCCCAGCGCGTGATGGACATTGTGGAGGATATTCGGATTCTGCAGGGGGCGGGGGTGCCGCACGATCATTAGGGTGGGGGCAATGTGTGGTACGTTGTAGACCGCAACAGGGTGTACAAAATATCAAATGTTGCTTGCCCCGATTACCTCTGAATGACCTGACTGAGCGGGATGAATTTTGCTGAAAGCTGGGGGTGGGGGAGATTCAAAAGTTTAACCGGGCCGGGGAAGAGGTCTAAAAAACAAGCGCAAAACCTCCTCTCAACCTAAATTTTGGACGCCCAAACTCCGAGGTGTCATTGGTTCGGCTCCGCCGAAACGATGTCCTCGAAAGCGTGAGCCGTTGCTACCCGCTATCCTAATTCCCTCCTCCTCTCAAACGCATCAATCTCCTCTCGTTTGCTGATCAAAAAATCAATATCATCATAGCCGTTCAGTAAGCAGGTCTTTTTGTACTCGTCGATGGCAAAGGTCTCCGTGCGGCCGGTAGCGGGGTTGGTGATCGCCTCAGTGGGCAGGTCAATCGTAAAGCGGGCACTCGGATCGGCCTCTACGGTGCGGAACAGCTCATCCAGAAATTCCGGCGAGACGATCACGGGTAGCAGGCCGTTATTCAGCGCATTGCCCTGGAAGATATCCGCAAAGTAGCTACTCACCACCGCCCGGAAGCCGTAATCCGCCAGTGCCCAGGCCGCGTGTTCCCGGCTGGAGCCGCAGCCGAAATTCTGCCCCGCCAGCAGGATGTCCCCGCCGTAGGTCGGGTTGTTCAGAATAAAATCTTTTCGCTCGCCCGCCTGGTCGAAACGCCAGTCGCGGAACAGGTTATCGCCGAATCCCTCGCGCGTGGTTGCCTTCAAAAAGCGGGCGGGGATGATCTGATCGGTGTCCACATCTTCGATGGGGAGAGGGACGGCGGTGGAGGTGAGGGTGGTGAAGGGGGTCATGATGATGTGGGATGTGGGATGTACGATTTTGGATGTTTACTCTGCGAGCGAGGATATTGATCGGAGGGATGTGTGATGATAGTCGAGAGTGTTCATTTAACTGTGTCTGTAATTAGGGAAGGGCACTCTTCCTCCCCCTTCATTTTTTATTCATTCTTTCCTTCAAAGTCTTGGTTGTTGCAACCAGAATAGATATTAATTCATCGCTTTCGGTAATCAAGGGTAGCACCTTCCGTGTTTCAAAATAGTTCATATATTTTATATAGGTGAGTTCCGCTTTGCTCTCGCGAAGCTCTTTAAGAACAATCATTAATTTATGCTTGAAGTCTCGGTCGGATTCAGCACCTCGTGCCTCTGGATAATTAAAAGCAGAAGATGTTGATGATCTAATGAGTTGATGAGCTACATTTTTGGCATCGTAATGAATCTCGATTGGTAGTTCACGGCATAGTAAAGAGCATCTAACTGAAAATTTGATGAGTCGTTCTTCTAATAGTTGTTGGTTCATAACAATTTACCCATTTATAAGTCTAGCTCACTAATACAGCAATTTATAAGTTTCGTTATGTAGCCAATTTTCTAAAATGCCAATCCCTGCTAAATCGTGGAATATTTTGAATGTAATGGAATTTTTGGTTAGTATACTAGTGTCCCACATCCCACATCCCACGTCCCACGTCCCACGTCCCACGTCCCACGTCCCACGTCCCACGTCCCACGTCCCACATCCCACATCCCACGTCCCACGTCCCACGTCCCACGTCCCACGTCCCACGTCCCACGTCCCACATCCCACATCCCACATCCCACATCCCACATCCCACATCCCACATCCTACATAACCCCTCGCACATCCACAATCCGCCCCGCAACCGCCGCTGCGGCGGCGGTGAGCGGCCCCGCCAGGATGGTCCGCGCCCGCGGACCCTGGCGGCCCTCGAAATTACGGTTGGAAGTGGAGACGCAGTACTTGCCCGCCGGTACCTTGTCTTCGTTCATGCCGAGGCAGGCGGAGCAGCCGGCCTGGCGGAACTCGAATCCGGCGGCGGTAAAGACGGCGTCCAACCCCTCGGCCTCGGCTTGGCGGGCCACGCGTTGCGAGCCGGGTACCACAATGGCCGTTACGCCCACCGCTACCTGTTTTCCGGCCACCAGACCGGCGGCGGCGCGCAGGTCTTCGATGCGGCTGTTGGTGCAGGAGCCGATAAAAACGTAGTCGATCGGGTGACCGTTGAGTTGTTGGCCCGCGCTGAAACCCATGTATTCCATGGATTTATCGAAGGAGGCCTCGCCCGCGTGGTCGCTCGGGATGGCGGCGTCGATACCCATACCCATGCCGGGGTTGGTGCCGTAGGTGATCATGGGCGGGATGTCTTCGGCGCGGTAGGTCTCCTCGCGGTCGAAGGCGGCACCCTCGTCGGTGGGAAGGGATTTCCAGTAGGCGAGATCACGGTCCCAGGCGGGGCCGGTGGGGGAGAAGCGGCGGCCCCGCACGTAGTCGAAAGTCGTTTGGTCGGGGGCGATGAGGCCGCCCCGGGCACCCATCTCGATGCTCATGTTGCAGACCGTCATGCGGCCCTCCATGCTCAGGGAGCGGATGGCCGAACCGGCGTACTCCACGAAGTAGCCCGTGCCGCCGCCCGTGCCGAGTCGGCTGATAACGTAAAGGATAAGGTCCTTGGCGGTCACGCCCCGGCCCAATTTACCGTCCACGGTTACGCGCATGGTTTTGGGCTTGTCCAGTAGCAGGCACTGCGTGGCCATCACCTGTTCTACCTGGCTGGTGCCGATACCGAAAGCCACCGCCCCGAACGCCCCGTGGGTGGAGGTATGACTGTCGCCGCAGACCATCGTCAGGCCGGGGCGGGTGAGTCCCAGTTCCGGCCCGATGACGTGCACGATGCCCTGGTTTTCGTGGCCGAGGCCGTAAAGTTCCACCCCGAACTCCGCGCAGTTGGCGGTGAGCATATCCACTTGCTTGCGGCTCAGTTCCTCGCGGATGGGCAGGTGCTGGTTTTGGGTGGGCACGTTGTGATCGGCCGTGGCGGTGATCAGGTCCGGCCGCCGCACGGGCAGGCCGCGCTGCCGCAGTCCGTCGAAAGCCTGGGGGCTGGTGACCTCGTGGATGAGGTGACGGTCGATGTACAGCACCTGCTTCCCGCCGGTAATGGTGGTGACGACGTGGGCATTCCAGATTTTATCGAAGAGGGTAGCGGCCATGATGATTCTTACTTGGCCGGCAAAGATAGTTTGCCGGACAGCGGAAGCAAGAACCGGAGGCCGCCAAAGAGGCGGGGAAGTCCGGTGGGCAAAGGGGGCTGCGCTCGGTATTTTGGATCATGACCGCCATTGGCAGCCGACCCCGGCGTAGCGTAAATCAGTAGTTATTTTCCTACGATCACAGCACCATCACCCGGCTCACCAGCACCCGCTCGCCTACGGCGACCTTTAGCACGTAGGCCCCGGACCGTGCGATTCGTAACTGACCGCCCCGCAGCCGCCCTTCCGCCACGCGCCGCCCGCTAACGTCATAAAGTTGGTAGGCCGCATCGGCGGGTACACCGTTCACGGTCAGTGGGCCGCGGGTGGGGTTGGGGTAAATGGCCAGCTCGTCCTCCGGTTTCGGCTCGTCCGTTGCCACGAGGGTGAAGGTGGAATCACACGGGGAAGCCGACGAAGTTGTAGCTGACAAAATCATTCTCGAAGCAACGGATGCGGCTCCACTCCCAAGTGTAAATCGCTAGTTCGTCTCCGATCTGAATGGGCAGGCCGCCCACCAGTTGGCCGATGTTGCGGTAGCTGGGCTTGAATTTATTGATGTCATTCTCGATATTAGCACCGGTCTGTTCTGATTCCAGGTATTCAAATCGGATGTGCTGAATAGCGAGTTGATCCGAACCGACTCCGACGGTGGTTACCGAATCAATGTTAGCAATGGCCACCCCCTGCGGTTCCGGCCCCGATCCGTCAATGGTCCAGATGGTCTCATAGCTGGTGTCGTTGGCAAAATCGTAGTGCAGTTTGTAGGCATCCAGTTCGGCGTTATAGAACGACACCCGCGACCCCTCCACCTGCATGAAAATGACCAGATTAAAAAAGCCGCTCGTTTGCACCTTATAGGCCGCTTCTCCGGCAAAAACGGTGTCCTTTACAATCTCGTAGGTAACGAACTTCGCGGTCGGCGGCTGGCCGATACCGACGTAGTCCAGGACTTCGTAAGTCCAGGTTGTTCCAATGTCCCAGCCAATGTCGTTGGTAAGTTGGGCGTGGGCGTAGGGTAGGGTAGTGGCAAGAAGGAAGAGGAGGGTAAAGAGTCTTTTCATGGTAGAAGAGGGTTAGTGGGTTTACAAACTACGATTCTTACCGATAAACTTAGGCGTTCTTAGTCACTGGCGCAAATGGTTGAAACAATGTGCTATTCAAATACTTGCTTTCTACCGACATTACGTCTGGTGAGTGGCGGCCTATTAGCCGTATTCACTACGCTTCAGCTTATTTGGCAATTGAAATGACAAATGTATACGATGGCATTAATTTGTATTTACTACTTTGCTGATTTGCAGGATGCTAGATCGATAAGTCGGTTTTGAAATCAGGTCTGTTCAGGATTGCCTCATCCGCCCCCCCCCGCGTGAGGTGCCCGCAGGGTGATCCGCGCAGCGGGCGGAAGGCAGTGCATAGCACCGAGCGAACAGCGAAGCCCGGAGGGGACCGGCCGGCCCGTCCAGGGACGGACACGCCCGGAATGATAATAGCAGTTTAGTAGTAATGGTAGAGGGTAGGCGCTCATTCCTTGTTTCCCCCCCGGCCCCCCGAAGGGGGGAGAATAATGCTCTGTATCAACCTTCAATCCTTCACTCCCTCCATCCCTCATTCCTTGTTTCCCCCCTTCAATCCTTCACTCCTTCCATCCTTCATTCCTTGTTTCCCCCCTTCAATCCGCCGGCCCCCCGAAGGGGGGGAATAACGCTCCGTATTAACCTTCAATCCTTCACTCCCTCCATCCCTCATTCCTTGTTTCCCCCCGGCCCCCTTACCCAACCACCGCCAACTGCTCCAGCAACTCGTGCAGGTCCGCATCCTGGACTTCTTTTTTCGCGTCCGCCACGTGGAGGAAGCCGGTGTAGACCTCGTCCAGTTGTACCTTGGTGAGGTCGAAACCGATATTTTTGCAGCGGTAGGCGAGCGCGGCGCGACCGGAGCGGGCGGTGAGGACGATTTTAGACTCGTCTACACCCACTTCTTTGGGGTCGATGATCTCGTAGGTGTCGCGGCGTTTGATGACGCCGTCCTGGTGGATGCCGCTGGAATGGGCGAAGGCGTTGGCCCCCACGATGGCCTTGTTGGCCTGGACGGACATGCCCATCAGCTCGCGGACCAGCAGGCTGGTTTCGGTCAGTAATTTGCTCTTGATGCCGGTGTCCAGGCCCAGGCGAGGGTGCTGGCGCATGATCATCACCACCTCTTCCAGGGCGGTGTTGCCGGCGCGTTCGCCGATGCCGTTGATGGTGCATTCCACCTGGCGCGCGCCCGCCTGCAGGCCGGCGATGGAGTTGGCCGTGGCCAGCCCCAGGTCGTTGTGGCAGTGGGTGGAGATGGTGCAATGGTCGATGCCGGTGACGTTGGCCAGCAGGTAGGCGATCTTGGCGCCGTATTCCTCGGGCAGGCAGTAGCCGGTGGTATCGGGAATGTTGAGCACGGTGGCCCCGGCGTTGACGGCCGCCTGGATGACGCGGGCGAGGAATTCGTTGCTAGTCCGCCCGGCGTCCTCGGCGTAGAACTCGACGTCCTCCACATGAGATTTGGCCAGTTTGACCGCCCAGGCGGCACGTTCCAGTACTTTTTCGGGGGTGGTGCGGAGTTTGTGGTAGATGTGCGAATCGGAGGTGCCGATGCCGGTGTGGATGCGCCCGCGTTTGGCCCCGGCCAGTGATTCGGCGGCGATCAGGATGTCCTTTTCCACGGCCCGCGACAGGGCGCAGACGGTGGGGTAGGTGACGACGGCGGCGATGTCGAGCACCGACTGGAAATCGCCGGGGCTGGAGATCGGAAAACCGGCCTCGATCACGTCCACGCCCAGCCGCTCCAGTTGGCGGGCAATCGTGACCTTGTCGCCCGCGGCCAGTTTGCAGCCGGGCACTTGCTCACCATCGCGTAGGGTGGTATCGAAAATCTGAATGCGGTGGGTGCTCATGATCCGGCGGTTAGGTTGTAGAAACTTGTTGTTATATTTGCGGTTTCCAAAGATAGCTTTTCGGGCCGCCACCGCCCGCATCTAAATCGCCGGAATGTACCCGACATGGTACTGAAAAAATGGTCAGTAAGTAGCTGGCTGAAAGTAGATTATAGTTAAAAGTATTACGATGCCTAAGCAGAAGACGGATGATTTGTTGCAACTCATTAGCGGGCTGAACCGCGCCGAGAAGCGTCATTTCCGGCTCTTCGTCAAGCGCAACCAGCAGGCCGCTAACGATATCCTGTTCCTCCAGCTTTTCGACTACCTCGAAAAGCACGGCGAGTACGACGAGGACCACCTGCGCAAGCGGATCACGGGCATCAAAAAGTCGCAGCTTTCCAACCTAAAGGCCCACCTGTACAAGCAATTACTCATCAGCCTGCGGCTGCTGAACAAGAACAAGGACGAGGAGATCGTGCTGCGCGAGCAGGCCGATTTCGCCCGCATCCTCTACAATAAGGGCCTCTACCGCCAGGCACTGGACGTGCTGAATAAGGCCAAACTGCGGGCCCGCGACCGCGAGTTCCACACCCAGGCCCTGGAACTGGCCGAGTTCGAGAAACTGATCGAGGGCCAGTACATCACCCGCAGCATCCGCGGCCGCGCCGAGGAACTGAGCGACGAGTGCAGCGAACTGAGCGCCCACGTGCGCAAGACCAACGAGTGGTCCGATTTTCACCTGCGCCTCTACGGGGCTTTCCTCAAAAGCGGCCTGGTGCGCGATGAGGAAGAGGCCGAATCAAAGCGTAATTTTTTCGAAGAACTGCTGCCCGAATCCGACTACGACGAACTCGATTTCTGGGGCAAGGTCTTCTACCACCAGGCCTACCAGCGCCTGCACTACCTGACACAAAACTTCCCCCAGGCCTACCGCTCCGCCTACCGCTGGGTAGAACTGTTCGAGCAGCGGCCGGAGATGATCCAGTACAACGCACCGCTCTACCTCAAGGGCCTGCACCAACTGTTGGTGGTCTGTTTCAACCTGCAACGCTACGACCGTTTCGAGACCTGGTATAAGGTGTTGCTCAATTTCCCCGAGGTCTACGATTTCAGCAACGACACCAACGTCGAGGGCATCTATCAGCTGTCTTATTACAATCATGCCCTGATGGGCCACTTCCTCACCGGCACCTTCGACGAGGGCCTCGCGCTCATTCCCGAGCTGAACGCCATCATGGAGGACAACCGCTACAACTGGGACGATCTGCGCATCCTCCTCTTCCAGTACCGCATCGCCTGCACCTACTTCGGCGCGGGGGACAACGACTCGGCCGTGGACTACCTCAACGAGATCATTAACCAGCGCGGCCCCGATAACCGCAGCGACATCCAGGCATTCGCGCGTATCCTGAATTTGATCGCACACTTCGAGTTGGGCAATGTCCAACTCGTGGAGTACCAAGTTAAATCCGTCTACCGCTTCCTGTCTAAAATGGATGACCTCCAGCCCGCGCAGCAGGCCATTTTCCGCTTCCTGCGCCGGGTTCCCCGCATCCGCGAAGAGGATTTACGGGAAGCTTTCATCGAGCTGCGCGACCACCTCAACCAGATCGCCGAACAACCCTACCTGCGCCGCCCCTTCATGTACCTCGACATCATCGGTTGGCTCACCAGCAAGATCGAGGGCATCCCCGTACAGGAGGTGATCCGTCGCCGGTTTGCAGAGCAGCGGGCGGCCTATATCGACTGATTTTCCTGCTACATAATGGGTGCCGATCCACAGATTATCGGTCTACCAGCCATTAGCGGCGGGGCGTGCCGGTTCGGCTAACGCCTCACCGTCGGTCCCCTACCGGCTCGCTGTTCGCTCGGCCCTGCGGGCTCCTCCCTCCGGTCGGCCCGTCCGGTCACCTCACGCGGGCAACCGAATACAGTGGCCGCTCCTCCCGGGTTTCCACCTATTGCGCCGGTCAAAAAGGTTACTCGGAGCGTCGCGGACCCCGCAAATTTATTTCCGGCAACCCATAACGCCGTTTACTCCTTACCTTTGCAAAAAAAAACGCCATGCGTATCCTTCTCCCCCTGCTGTTTGCCATCGCTCTGTGCGGTGTTGCCTGCCAAACGCCGTCTTCCACCGCCACTATGGCCGGTGAAACCGCTGCCGCTACTCCCGCCGCTACCGGCGTCGAACTGTTCGGTGCCGAAGAAGATTTCAGTGCCCCCCTGCCGTATCCCGCCCTGGTAAAGCAGATTTCCGCCGCCCCCGCCGATACGATGGAGGTGAACGTAGCGGGCAAAGTCAATTCGGTCTGCAAAATGAAGGGCTGCTGGATGACCATCGTGGATGAATCCACCGACGCCGAGATGATGGTAAAATTCAAGGACTACGGCTTCTTCATGCCCATGGACATCGACGGCCGCGAGGTGGTCATGCACGGCAAGGCCTACTACCAGACCACCCCCGTGGACGAACTGCGCCACTACGCCGAGGATGCCGGCAAATCCGCCGAGGAGATCGCCGCCATCACCGAACCCGAGCGGGAACTGCGCTTCCTCGCTTCCGGCGTTCAGTTGCTGCCTAACAACTGATAGCGAAAAAATTTCGTTATTGCACACTACGGCGCGTTCGGGAAACACTTTTCCCTGCGCGCCGTAGTACTATCGGGAAAGATGTTCGGTATTTCTTTTATTTGCTCTGTTCTCGAACACTCATAAGTCGAGGGAAAGCATCCTACCTCCAACCTCCCATATTAAACCTCCCACCTCCCTTGCATGGATCATGCCGCCGCCATCGAATACATCCTCACGCGCCTGGACAACGAGCTTCCCCACCGGTTGACTTACCACAACCCCCGGCACACGCGTGACGTACTCGATCGCTGCCGCCAGATCGCCCGGGCGGAAGGTATCGCCACCGATTCGGAGACTTTTCACCTGCTGGAGACGGCCGCCGCTTTCCACGACTGCGGGTTCCTTCTCAATAACCGCGAACACGAAAAACTGGGTTGCCGCGTCGCCCGCGAGCAACTGCCCCGCTTCGGCTACACCACCCCGCAAATCGACCTGGTCCGGGGCATGATCATGGCCACCCGCATCCCCCAACAACCCCGCAGCCCCGCCGAGTGCATCATCTGCGATGCCGACCTCGATTACCTCGGCCGCGATGACTTCTACACGATCGGCCAAACCCTTTTCGCCGAGTTGAAAGCCTACGGTGTACTGAACACGGAACTGGAGTGGAACCGCCTCCAGGTCGGCTTCATCGGCAAACACCGCTACTGGACGGCCACTAATCGCGACATACGCGGCCCCGTCAAACGCGCCTACCTCGACGATCTGATCGAATGGGTGGCTAACGCCGAACAGCGGCTGGTAGACTGATTGACGCCTGGTTGTCGGACCGCCTGAGTAGTAAAGAGACACTTGGACCGCTTTGTCGGGCAGCTGAGTCGATAGAATAACATGGTGGTCGGGTTGTTAGCGCGTACCCCGGATGTGCCCGATCGTCGTACCTCCGGTCAACCACCTCACTATGCCAACATTTTTCCACAGCCTTATCGGTTTTTCCCTCTTGCTCGTTAGCGTACTGCTGCCGTCCAGTTCCCTCACCGCCCAGGGACCGATTTCCGGTTTCCAATCACCCGCCGGTGAACTCACCTTCGCGCTCTCCTACGGCCGGGAAAATTACGACACCTACCTGAGTCCCACCGGCGACGAGGCCCGCGAGCTGCGCGGCAGTAATGCTTCCGTTTTCGCCGAATACGGCCTCAACAGCCGTAGCGCGTTGGTGGTCAACGTGCCCTACATCAGTAACAACGAGAATAATAAGGGCCTGCAGGACGCCTCCGTCTGGTTCAAGTACCGCAATCAGCGCACGCAAACCCAGTCGGGCGGCTACCACAATTTCTTCACGGCGGTCGGCGGCAGCTTCCCCCTCGGCAGCTATCCGGTCGACGATCCGCTGGCCATCGGCCAGCGGGCGGGCGTTTTTTCCGGCCGCCTGGTTTACCAGTACGATGCCAAATCGGGTTGGTTCATCCACGGCCAGAGCGGTATCGACTTCCAGTTCTCGCCCGATAGCCGCGCCGCCTGGCCGGTGGTGATCCGTTCCGGGTTCGGGGCCAAACATTTCTACGTGGAAGGGTGGTGGGAGAGCGTCCGCGCCCTCGGCGGCGGCGGCGGCGGTGCCCCCAACCAGGCCGTCGGCACCGGCAGCAGTTGGACCCGCCTGGGCGGCACCCTCTACGTGCCGGTGGTGCCCCGCTTCGGGCTGTTCGGTAGCGGTGCCTACGTACTGTCCGGTAAGTTCATCGGTCAGGCCACCCGGTGGAATTTGGGGGCCGTGGTCAAATTCGGACGGTAATGTCCCCCTGCCCCCGAAGGGGGTTCTGCCCGTATCGCATTCTATTTTTAACCGAAAACGCCGCTGGTGGCGGCTAGACGCAAGGTGTTGCGTCTCTACGTTGTTCTATCCTTCCCTCCTTTTTCCCCCTGCCCCCGAAGGGGGTTCTGCCCGTATCGCATTCCATTTTTAACCGAAAACGCCGCTGGTGGCGGCTAGACGCAAGGTATTGCGTCTCTACGATGTTTTTCCTTTCTTCCTTATTTTCCCCCTGCCCCCGAAGGGGGTTCTGCCCGTATCGCATTCCATTTTTAACCGAAAACGCCGCTGGTGGCGGCTAGACGCAAGGTATTGCGTCTCTACGATGTTTTTCCTTTCTTCCTTATTTTCCCCCTGCCCCCGAAGGGGGTTCTGCCCGTATCGCATTCTATTTTTAACTGAAAACGCCGCTGGTGGCGGCTAGACGCAAGGTGTTGCGTCTCTACGTTGTTTTTCCTTCCATCCTTATTTTCCCCCTGCCCCCGAAGGGGGTTCTGCCCGTATCACCCATTCACTTCCTCACTCATTGACTACCTACTGGGAAACCACCGCTTTTCTCCACCCCGCTGACCTCACCATCATCGGCGGCGGGCTGGTGGGTTTACAGGCCGCGCTTGCCGCGCGGCGGCGCGCGCCCGCGGCCGTCATCCGCATCCTCGAACGCGGCAGCCTGCCCCGGGGGGGCGCCACCCGCAATGCGGGCTTCGTGTGCTTCGGCTCACCGACGGAACTGCTGGCCGATGCAGCCAGCGGCGAGGATTACCTCACCACCGCCGCCGCCCGCTGGGAAGGGATGCAACGCCTACAACGCGATTTTCCCGCCGCCGCCATTGATCTGGCAATGGGCGACGGCTACGAAATCCTCGAACCCGGTCCGGTTCTGGACCATACCGTGGAGCGGCTGGGTGAGTTGAACGAGGGACTTGCTACTATCACCGGACGGCCGGATACCTACCGCCTGTTACCGGAGGAGGCAGCGGAACGGCGGGGGCTGGCCCCGCAACTGCGCCTCGTCTCCATTGCGGGCGAGGGGCGGCTGCACCCCGGCAAACTGGTGGCCCGCTTGCGCAATGATTGCCGGGCGGCGGGTATCGAAATGATCGACGGCTGCTCCGTAAATTCCATCGAACCGCGGGAACCGGGATTCGATCTCGTCACCCCTGATTTCGGCCCCCTGCGGACCGACCGGCTACTGATCGCTACCAATGCATTTACGCCCCGGTTATTGCCGGAAATCGGCCTCTACCCCGCCCGCAACCAGGTGCTGGTCACCGCGCCCCTTGGCGGCACCGTGCCCCGGGGTAGCTATCACTTTCACGAGGGCTACGTCTATTTTCGCAGCCTGCCGGAAAACCGGCTGCTCATCGGCGGCGGCCGCCACCGCGATCCGCTTACCGAACGGACGGACCAGTTCGGCGGCTCGGAGTTGATTGAGCGTTATTTAATGGATTGTCTAAAAGAGTGGATACCGGCTGCCGGGGCGGATCCGGAGATCAATTATCGCTGGTCGGGCATCATTGCGCAGAGCGACAGCGGCAAGGCACCCATCATCCGTGAATGGCGGCCCGGGGCAGTGCTGGCGGTGCGCATGGCCGGTATGGGGGTGGCCCTGAGCGCGGCCGCAGCCGAGCGGGCGGTCGGTATACTACATGATTAGTCGCCGGGCTGGGCCGCTAAAATCTCCCGCTGAACCAAGATCGTTACCAATGGTTTAGCGCATGGAACGGTCTGGCATTGGTCGGTATTTCAGCCGGTTCGGTCGGTCTCATTTGGGCGGACCGTTAGCAATGCCTACCTTGAAGGTTCAAAACCAGTAAATCTAAATTATGGAAATCGCATCACTGATTTTAATCGGTATCATCATATTTGCTTTCCTGCTCTTTACGGGAAGCTTTTTCGTCGTTCGCCAGCAATCCGCCGCCATCCTGGAGCGCTTCGGTAAGTTCACCAGCATTCGCTCGGCGGGCCTGCACTTCAAGTTTCCCGTCATCGACCGGGTAGCGGGCAAAATCAGCCTCAAGGTTCAGCAACTCGATGTGCTCGTCGAGACCAAGACGAAGGATAACGTATTCGTTAAACTGAAGGTCAGCGTCCAGTTCAAAGTACAGGATGCCAACGTGTACGACGCCTTCTACCGCCTGGAAAACCCCTATGAGCAGATCAATGCCTACGTGTTCGACGTAGTCCGGGCCGAGGTGCCCAAGATGAAACTCGATGACGTGTTCGAGCGGAAAGACGACGTGGCCATTGCCATCAAGCGCGAATTGGAGGAGGCCATGAACGATTACGGCTACGGTATCGTCAAAGCCCTGGTTACCGACATCGACCCCGACGTGACGGTCAAGCACGCCATGAACCGCATCAACGCCGCCGAGCGCGAGAAGATCGCCGCCGAGTACGAGGGCGAGTCCGAGCGCATCCGTATCGTGGCCAAGGCTCGCGCCGAAGCCGAATCAAAGCGCCTGCAGGGTCAGGGTATTGCCGACCAGCGGCGGGAGATCGCCAAGGGTCTGGAAGAATCCGTGGACATCCTCAACAGCGTGGGCATCAACTCGCAGGAGGCATCGGCCCTCATCGTGGTCACCCAGCACTACGATACGCTACAGGCAATGGGCGAAAACGTCAATTCCAACCTCATCATGCTCCCCAACTCGCCCAACGCGGGTTCGGATATGCTCTCCAGCATGACGGCCAGTTTCATCGCCAGCCAGCAACTGGGCGAAGACATGAAGGACCAGAACGAAGAACTGCGCAAGCGCAAGCAACTGGAAAAACTGGAGCGCGAGCGGAAGTAATCACTCCTGATCGCTCCAAGAAAAAGAGCCGCCCATCTTCGGATGAGCGGCTCTTTTGCGTATAAACGGTAGGCGGTCGGATGACGGATCGGCAATTGCACAAATCGTCTATTGGTATTGCTCCGGGCGTGCCCCCGCCCCGCAATACTGCGGGGCGGGGTCGGTCCCCTCCGGGCTTCGGCATTCGCCTCGGCACTTCGTGCACTAACGCCCCTCCGGGCACCTCACGCAAAGGGACGAAACTACCCCTTCAGTGCCTTATCCACGGCGGCATATTCTTCCTCCGAAGGAATGTAATCCGTTTCTTCCCAACCTTTTTTAATGGTACGGGCCTGTTCGGGCGTCAAATTATCGTAGTTCTGCTCCTCGTTCAGGCCCCGGTTGTCAATATTGTAATTAGTATCATTGACTACCTTCTGGTAAGGGGGCTTCTCCTGCATGGCCCGCTGCTTGAATTGGTGGCGGCGCGTGAGGTAAAATACGATGGCGAGTACCAGAATGGCACCGGCCACCCAGTAGAGATCGGCGAATAAGCTGTCTTGTTCCATGGCGGTTGTTGGTTAATCGTAACCGGCCGGGTGCTCCGCAGTGGGGCATCCGGCCGGGAATTTAGTTGACGTTAGTTATGGGGCGAGAGTTTAGAGACTGTCGATCCAGTCCTTAACTTCCTGCTTGGTTTTACCCATTTTTTCCTGCAGGCGGCCGAAGAACTCGTCTTCCTTGCCTTCCTGGTAGGTCAGATCGTCATCGGTCAGGTCTCCGTAGGCCTGCTTGGCCTTTCCTTTAACCTGGTTCCAGTCGCCACGTACTTTATCTCCTGATGCACTCATGATAGTTGGTTTTGCGGCGTGGTTGATCCAAGTGATTTACCCGCCGGGTTTGTCCGTATAACCGAAGCTAAGTTACTGATGTTCGCTGTATTGGTGGTCATGATTCATAACTATCTAGGGTTCCGGCCCCCGGACCTGGCGGGTGGTGTCCCGATTCCCGGACCTGGAGAATTTTAAAAGTTTTACGTTGCTCAAAAGATGATAAGGAACCCCGCAGTGCGGGGGATCGCGACCCTCCTGATAAGTAATACTAAAAGCCCCGCCGATCGAAGATCGGCGGGGCTTTTGGTAATGAAGATTGATCGGGCGATCAACCGCCCAGGTAGTGCTTTAGCAGTTTGCTGCGGCTGGCGGAGCGCAGTTTATTGATTGCCTTATCCTTGATCTGGCGAACGCGCTCACGGGTGAGGCCGAACTTCTCGCCGATATCTTCGAGTGACATGGGGTGCTCTACGCCGATACCGTAGTAGAGTTTGATCACGTCGCACTGGCGTTCGGTCAGGGTGCCGAGGGAGCGTTCGATCTCGCGGCGCAGTGATTCGGCGTACTCCAGCTTGGAATCGGTGCCGGGGGTGGCGGTGTTTTCCAGTACGTCGAGGAGGCTGTTGTCTTCACCTTCCACGAAGGGGGCATCCATGGATACATGGCGGGCGGCCACGCCGAGGGTGGTTTCTACCTCTTCGGTAGCGATCTCCAGTTGGGCGGCGAGTTCGTCGGCGGAAGGCTCGCGCTCGTAGCGCTGCTCCAGTTCCGAGAAAGCCTTGTTGATCTTATTGAGCGAGCCGACCTTGTTGAGGGGCAGGCGCACGATACGGGACTGCTCGGCCAGAGCCTGCAGGATCGACTGGCGAATCCACCAGACGGCATAGGAAATAAATTTAAAGCCGCGGGTTTCGTCGAAACGCTGGGCGGCTTTGATCAGGCCGAGGTTACCTTCGTTGATCAGGTCGGAGAGGCTGAGGCCCTGGTTTTGGTACTGCTTGGCAACGGATACCACGAAACGCAGGTTAGCCTTAGTCAGTTTTTCGAGAGCGGACTGGTCGCCTTGCTTAATCCGTTTGGCTAAATCTACCTCCTCTTCCGGGGTCAACAAATCGACTTTACCGATCTCTTGCAGGTATTTTTCCAGGGATTGACTCTCCCGGTTGGTGATCGACTTGGTGATCTTTAACTGTCTCATCTACGTTGCCTCTTAATTTCGTTTGTGCTCGATTAGCGGGTTGCGGAAGTTTGTCCGCAGCGGGTAAGGAAGGGGGTTAAGCGTTTCCTGGTGGTGTACGGGTGAATCCCGGAAAGGTTTTACGGCCGTAGCGGGAATAAAAAAAACCAGCTCGGGGTAATAGCCGGTTCACGGGGAAGTATTGCCGATTAACTAGCTGCTATTGAGTAAGTTAGCGGGAAAGGGTGTAGTGAAATTTACGGCTTTGCTAAATCGGCCGCAAAGATAAGTGTTTTTCCCTGATAACCAAAGAGAAAGCGGCTAGCTCCACTCCCTGGTAATCAACAGGTGTCGGTAGGGGATAGTTTTGTTAGGTACCGATTTTTGGTTTTAAGCAAAAAAGGTGTTTATTGCGTCGCAACCACGCCGATTTACCACCGGCACGAGGTTTTATCCGGCTAACTACCGGCAAACCGATCTTTACCGACGCGCGGCTGCGGGTCTTCCCCGGGAAGTACCTCCTCCCTCGACGCTGACATTTTTGCATAATCCCGATTGCGAGACGGCCCCGGCCCGACCCGCTAACAAATCTCTAGACACAGCCAGATCATGGAGCGAGTCAAATTTACCCAAGAGTTCATTTTCCGGGCCTCCCCGGCCATCATTTACCAGTTTCTGACCACCCCCAGTTGCCTGACCCGTTGGTTTTGCGACGAGGTGCAGATCAATGGGGATACCTTTGTTTTTAATTGGTCGGGCAGCGAGGAAGAAGCGGAGTTGATGGAATCGATCGAGAACGAACTGCTCCGTTTCCACTGGGAGGAGGCCGAGAGTGAGAAAGAGTTTCTGGAGTTCAAGATGGGGAAAAGCCCCGTTACCGGCGAGACGATTCTGTTGCTGACCGATTTCGCTGACGACGACGAGGTGGAGGACCAGAAGGCCCTGTGGGAAACCCAGATGGGCCGGATGCGCACGGAAATGGGAGGATAGGCGGGAGACCCGCGTGAGGTGCCTGGCGCGGCCGACGCAGGGGTGGGCCTTAAGCCCACGCCGGAGGTGGAGTGCGAAGCACCGACCGAAAGGGAGCGCAGAAGGGACCGACCCCGGCCTCCGGCCGGGGGCACGCCCAAAACCCTATATCGCGGTAGACCCAGCATATTTGCAGCCCGATTAGCAGATCGTTACCCGGAGCGGAGTGCCGAAAGCCCGTTCATTTAGCCTACCTTTGTATCCCGTAACGCAACCAGGGTTTCCGCATGACCAAGTATATTTTTGTTACGGGAGGGGTTAGTTCCTCGCTCGGTAAGGGCATTATTGCCGCCTCGCTGGCCAAATTGCTCCAGGCCAGGGGTTTTTCCGCCACCATCCAGAAGTTCGATCCCTACCTGAATGTCGACCCCGGCACGCTGAATCCGTATGAACACGGGGAGTGTTTTGTGACCGATGACGGGGCCGAAACCGACCTGGACCTGGGCCACTACGAACGTTTTCTGAATCAGCCGACCTCGCAGGCCAACAACGTGACTACGGGGCGGATTTACCAGACGGTGATCGAGAACGAGCGGGCCGGTGTGTACCTGGGCAAGACGGTGCAGGTGATTCCGCACGTGACCGACGAGATCAAGCGGCGCATTCAGCTGCTGGGGCAGGGCGAGGAACACGAAATAGTGATCACCGAGCTGGGCGGAACGGTGGGCGATATCGAGTCGCTGCCCTATCTGGAAAGCCTGCGCCAGTTGCGCTGGGAACTGGGGGCGGATAACTGCCTGACGATTCACCTGACGCTGATTCCCTATCTGAAAGCGGCCAAGGAACTGAAAACCAAACCGACACAGCACTCGGTAAAAGAGCTGCTGCAAACCGGAATTCAGCCCGACATACTGGTGTGCCGCACGGAATACCCGATCACGATGGATATCCGGCGCAAGCTGGCCCTGTTCTGTAACGTGGAGATCGGGTCGATTATCGAGGCCCGCGACGCCGAGACGATCTATGACGTGCCGCTGCTGATGCTGAAGGAAAACCTGGATGCCACCGTGATCCGTAAACTGCGTCTGCAGGACCGCCGCGCACCCGATTTGCGGGCGTGGAAGCGGTTTTTGGGCAAGTTGAAAAACCCTACGCGTGACGTGAAGATCGGGCTGGTGGGTAAGTACAACGAGCTGCAGGACGCCTATAAATCGATCTACGAAGCCTTTATCCACGCTGGTGCGGTGAACGAATGCAAGGTAAACGTGGTGCCGATCCACTCCGAGCAACTGGAGGGTCGCACGGCCGACCAGATGAGTCAGGTACTGGGAGATTACGACGGTATACTGGTGGCCCCGGGTTTTGGGGAGCGGGGCATCGAGGGGAAGATTGAGGCGATCACTTACGTGCGGGAGGCGGGCATTCCGTTCTTCGGTATTTGCCTGGGAATGCAGTGCGCCGTAGTGGAATTTGCGCGCAAGGTGGTGGGTCTGGAGGGTGCTTCCTCGTCGGAGGTGGACCCCGAAACACCCCACCCGGTCATTGACCTGATGGCCGACCAGAAAACGGTGGTGCAAAAGGGCGGTACCATGCGCCTGGGTGCCTACGATTGTACATTAATTGAAAAGTGTACGGCCGCCCGTGCCTACGGTACGACCTCGATCAGTGAGCGGCACCGCCACCGTTATGAGTTTAACAATGCCTACAAGAAGCAGCTGGAAGCGGCCGGGATGCAGTTTACCGGCACCAACCCGAAGACCGGTCTGGTGGAAGTGGTGGAGCTGCCCGGCCACCCTTATTTCGTGGGCGTGCAGTTTCACCCGGAACTGAAGAGTACGGTAGAGAACCCGCATCCGTTGTTCGTGAGTTTCGTGGCGGCGGCGGTGAAGTACGAGCGGGGGTAGGGGGGAATCGTAATAGACAGGGTTCACGTTTACACGTAAATCGGGTTGCGTTCGAATCCCTTTAGCTCTTGCATGGCCCTGGTGGGGTCGGCTGATTTGAAAACGCTGCTGCCGGCCACCAGGACGTCGGCCCCGGCCTGAAGGATTTTCTGGGCGTTCTGCATGCCCACGCCGCCGTCTATTTCGATGAGGGCGGAGGCATTGCGGACCGTGATGAGATCGCGGAGCTGCCGGATTTTCGGGATAGTATGGTAGATGAATTGCTGCCCCCCGAAGCCGGGGTTGACCGACATGACGAGCACCAAGTCCAGATCTTCAATGATATTTTCCAGGATGCTGACGGGTGTATGCGGGTTGAGGGCCACGCCCGCTTTGGCACCGGATGCCTTGATGAGTTGCACGGTGCGGTGCAGGTGGGGCGAGACTTCGGCGTGCACGGTGATAATATCGGCTCCTGCCGCCCGGAACTCGGCCACGTAGTTTTCGGGTTGCTCGATCATCAGGTGAACATCGAAAGGCTTTTTAGTCAGCGGCCGCAGTTGAGCAATGATGGACATGCCGAACGAGATGTTGGGCACGAAGCGGCCGTCCATGACGTCGAGGTGTAGCCAATCGGCCGGACCATTATCGACCAGATCGACGGCGGCGCGGAGGTTGGTGAAATCGGCGGCGAGGAGGGAAGGAGCGAGCAAGTGGGGTTTCATGGCGGCGGGGTGGGCGGTTGGAGGAAAGGTGGTAAAATAAAAAAACCGGACGCGAAGGCGTCCGGTTCAAAAAAGAGCTTTGAGAGGCTATCTACATACCAAAAAACAGGGCATCCATTGACGCCCTAAGTCGTCGCATTCATGAGATTAAAACGTGTTGTAAAATGTTTATCATTACTACCGGCTGCGATAAGCCTCTCGTGTGGTGTGGATATGTTCAAATGAGATTACTGAAAAGTTCCGTCCTTAAAAATGTCGCTGAGCGTTTCTTCCCGTCGACAATACAAAGATGGGGCAAGAAGCTCGGTCCGTGGCGTACAATTCATATATAACTGGATAGTAAATTTAGTTAGTTGTGGAATAATACCGTTGGTAGTCAATTGATTAGACGTGTTTTTAGGTCTCCTTACTAGTCTTTTATAAATGAATAGGTGTTCAAATAGATCCGAAATTTTTCCTTTTTCGGGCTAATGGAGTAAAGCAAAGGTGGTGAAAGTGAAAAAAAATTATGTGTTTGACTAAAAAGTGCCGCTCCGGCGCAACCCTCCCGTCATACGCCCGTATGAGGGAGGTAATCGGGAAGAACGGATGGGTTGCGGGAAAAATTCATCCCGGTTATTCCAGAATTTCACTTACCTTTGCAGATGTAGAAATAAAAAAACCGGACCTTTAAAGGATCCGGTTCGAAAAAGAGCTTTGAGAGGCTATCTACATACCAAAAAACAGAAGGTCCATTGACCTCCTAGGTCGTGTTCATGAGATCGAAACTTTTTCAGAGGTTGCCATCATGGCAATCGGAGGATAAGTTTGGATGCGTTCAGGGTGAGATTATCATTTGGTCAGTGTGGGGGGCGTTTCCCCCTGTTGACAATACAAAGATGCGGTAAGGATTTACGTTCTCAACGTACAATTCGCTGAAAAACTGGAATAGCTTTGAGAGGCTAACATACCATGTTTATTTGATTTCCAGTTAGTTGTATTGATTGTTGAGTTGAGTTTATGGAAAAATAGCCACTTGTTTTTTCTTGAATTTTATCGTTTTCGCTCTGAAAATCATTTGCCATGACCACATTTGGCTACAATCGCCCGCTCATTAGCGGGCGATTTTTTTTGGCGGCTGCCGTGCTGCTGTCGGCTTATTTTTTCAGCCTGCCCTGTATCGGGGCCGCCGTGGGACCTTCGCAGCGGGCGGTAGCCCTGGATAGCCTGCCGCCGGACCGCTTGCCGTTTTTGGAACCGGCACCCACCTTCAACAAGTCGCGCTTCTACACTGCCGCCGGCACCGGCACCGTCATCTACGGCGGTTTTGCCTACGCGCTCTACCAAACCTGGTACGCTGACTTTCCCACCACCAACCTCCACTCATTCGACGATAGCGGCGAATGGATGCAGATGGATAAGGCCGGGCACTTTTTTACTACTTATATGGAGTCGCGTTTCCTGTGGGCGGGTGCCCGCTGGACGGGCATGTCGCGTCCGGCCGCCCGCTGGACGGCCGTCGGATTGGCGAGTATCCTCCAGGGTACGGTGGAGATCATGGACGGCTTCAGCAGCCAATGGGGCTTCAGTTGGTCGGATCTGGCCGCCAATACCGCCGGCGCGGGATTGTTTGCGGGGCAAGACATCCTGTGGGGCGAGCAACGTATTCTATTAAAGGTGTCGAATAACCTGGCCGGCCATCCTGACGATATTATCATCACCAATAACCAGGGTGAGACCGGCAGCCTCGGCTACATCAGCCGCGAACGCTATGGGCAGGGTACCATTGAGCGCTTTCTAAAGGACTACAACAACATGACCGTCTGGGCCAGTGTGAACGTAGACGCTTTTGCTCCCGACCTGAAACTGCCGCCCTACCTTAATGTGGCCGTCGGCTACGGCGCGCAGGATGTATATGGTGCCTATGGTAACACCTGGACGGAAAGCGGCCGCCGCTTCAACTATACCCAGCCGCGCTACCGGCAGTTTTTTCTCAGCCCGGATATCGACTTTACGCGTATTCCCACCCGCAAGCGTGGGGTGAAACTGGCGTTGGGGGTGCTCAATTTTCTGAAGGTGCCCGCCCCGGCACTGGAGTACAATACGCTGGGGGAGGTGAAGTGGCACTGGTTGATGTGGTAACGGTAAGACTGGGAAAGGGCGACCGAAAGTCAGTTGACAAAATGCGGACCGGGCAGGTGGTTGATAATTAGCAAGATAGTGACAAAAGGCGGTCCGGTTGATATGTTTTTGAGGGGATAATAGCGGCGGGGTGGGGTAGGGCGGCGGAAAAAAGCCTAATTTACCCGGCTAATCGTACCACCTCAATTTTATAGCTATGAGCCAGAATTATGCCTTTGAAATCTTTTGCATCGACCCCGAAGATATCCTCAGCGAACAGGCTTTTGTCCACGCACTCAGTTATAGCGCACTACTGTGGGGGGGCAATGAACCGCAAATCAAGAAAGTAGCCGGAGTAAGTACCCTGGAGGAAAGCGAAACCGGCCTATGTGTACGCATCCTGCCGGTAGATACCAGCATGATCCTGACCGGCTTTGTGGAAGCGGCTTTTATCATCAAGATCGAAAGTCAATTATTCGAACCCCTCGAACCCTTCCGCCAGCGTATTCTCCGGCACCTGCGCGACAACCTGAAATTTAAACACATCCGGGTGCTACAGGACGACATCTCTTCCGAGATCGCCAACCAGCTCTACCCCAAGATCAACGCCGTTGAAAACCACCTGCGCCGCTACCTGATCAAGTTTTTCATCCAGCGCGTCGGTACCGATTGGTGGGACGTGACCGCCACCCCCAAAATGCTGGAGAAGGTCAAGAACCGCCTGCGTAACCGCTCCAACCAATTCAGCTTTTTTGTCGATAGCGACGTGGAATTTGCCGACTTCGACGATCTCGGCCTCCTTATTTACAAACAGTCTTCCGGCTTTAACCAACCCGATAAGGTGATGGAGCGCCTGATGCTCATCGAATCCGTCGAAGACCTGGACCGCCTCAAGTCCGAGTTGCGGGGGAACTATACCAAATATTTCAAGCAATTTTTCCGCGACAAGGGTTTCGAGCAGCTCTGGAAGGAGATGTCGCGCATCCGTAACAAGGTCGCCCACCAGGCCACTTTTTTCCAGCAGGAACTCAAGCGCGGCGTGGCTCTGGCCGACGAGCTGACCAAGATCATGCGCGAGGCTGAAAACCACATCGACGAGATCGTACTGAGCGTGCAGGAAAAGCAGGCCATTCGTCAGGCCACCATCGAGGTCATTCAGGATGCCGAGGAAGAAGCCGTACTGGCCGCCAAACATAGCGAGGCATCGGGTGAAAACCAGGGTGCGGGTCCGGCCCCCAACGGCGGTCTGCCTAACGGCAGCCCCGGCGGCACGGTGAGTATCTCCAGCGGTGGCGAGCAGTCCAGTGATAACGACAGCCGCAAAGATTCCGACAACCGCGTCAAACTCTCCGGCCCCAAGGTAATCGGCAAGATCAAGCTCCCCCAGCAGGTCAATACCTACCAGCATATGGCCGGTCCCGGGTACCGGGTGATTACCGAAGAGGAGATCATCACCGAGTTGGAAGAAGCCCTCAACCTCAGTTACACGGATTACGTGGGTCTTAAGTGGTTTGTTACCACATTTCTGGCAAATAAGGGTTATGCTATCGGTACCACTTACTCGCTGGTCAATATCCTGATCGAACAGGAAGCCATCGAACTCTACAACCGTGAAAGCACGGAAGGGTACTCCATCAAAGCCGTCCGCCTGCCGTTGTAGAGCTTTGCGTTACGTACTTTACCTGCGATGATCGTCGCAGGTAAAGTACCAAGAGCTAAGCCTTAATCAAAAGTACGGGCGCAAGCCCCCTCATCTATGCAAGCAAACCCAGCGGTGCGGGCCAAAATCCGCCAAGGTCTATTTCTTTTCTTCGTGGCCCTGGTCACGGTCAGCTTTTTCGGCCTCATCAAGGATTTTCTGCTCACCACCTTTTGGGCAGCGGTACTGGCTATTATCTTCTACAAGACCTACGTCTGGATGGCCATCAAACTGAAGGGCCGCCGCAGCGTGGCCGCCGCCATTATGACGGTGCTCATCCTGCTGTTTGTCATCGTTCCGCTCGGCTTGCTCACCCTGGCCCTCATTAACCAGAGTATCGACTTATACGATCAGGTGCAATCGGGCGAGATAGATGTCAACGCCATCGTGCAGGAAGTGGAATCTCGGATGCCCACCGTCGACGGCTACCTCAACAAGATCGGGTTCAGTATCAGCGATTTGCAGGACAAGATCCAGGGGGCCGTCGGTACCATTTCCAGTACGGCAGCCACCACCGCGCTCAACGTTACCGGCAACATCGTTAACCTACTGGTGCAGTTCAGTCTCATGCTTTACCTGCTCTTTTTCTTCATCCGCGACGGTCGTCACATCATGCGCAGCATCATGAACGCCATACCCATGGGCAACCACCGTGAAAAGCGGCTCTTCACGCGCTTTGCCTCCGTCTCCCGGGCCACGCTCAAAGGTACCCTCGTGGTAGCCATTACCCAGGGTGCCATCGGCGGCATTCTCTTCGCCGTGCTCGGCATACCGGGTGCGTTGCTGTGGGGCGTAGCCATGACCTTTTTCGCCCTCCTCCCCGTCGGAGGCAGCACCATCGTCTGGGGACCGGCCGCCGCTATTCTTTTCCTTCAGGGCGATACTACCTCGGCCATCATCATCGTCGTGGTCGGCGTTCTCATCATCGGTTTGGTCGATAATTTACTGCGCCCCCTCCTCGTCGGTCGTGATACCAGTATGCCCGATTATCTCGTACTCCTCGCCACCCTCGGCGGCATTACCTACTTCGGTTTGTCGGGCTTCGTTCTCGGACCCGTTATTGCGGCACTCTTTCTCACCGTATGGGAGATGCTGGGAAAGGAATTCGGGGGGAAGGAAGCATAGGATTTCCAAGCAGTGGGGTCGTGGCAATTATGTAATTGCTGGAAAGCGGTAGCTTTCTATCGGTAGTGTTCCGGCGGTCGTAGTCACTTGCCATTTTTGCTGATAACAATCGTATCATGCCATTTACCACCATCCCCCACTTCCTTATTTTCCTTCATGCCGGTCTGGGCGGTATCGCCCTGTTAACGGGCGGAATTTCACTGGCCGTGACGAAGGGCGGAAGGCTGCACAAACAGTCTGGCAAGGTCTTCTACTATGCCATGCTGGCATCTGCATTAGCCGCCTTGGTCATTGCCGTACTGCCCGGCCACCTTAGCCCTTTCCTGTTCTCCATCGCGCTGTTTACCATTTACTTCATCGTCAGCGGCTACCGGAGTATCGGTTACAAAAGACCGGGTTTTGACTTACGGCCGGACAAAGTGATCGCGGGCCTGGTGATTCTCACCGGCCTGGGCATGATTTGCTATCCCGTAGTTGTCTCCGGTAATTTCAACGTTATTCTGCTGGTGTTCGGGTCCGTTGCCCTCACCTTCGGTATCCGCGATTTGCGCGTTTACCGTGACCCCATCAAGGCGCGCAAGAACTGGCTAAAACTACACCTGCAAAAAATGGCCGGCGGCTACATTGCCGCAATCACCGCCTTTTTCGTGGTCAACGGTATCCTGCCGGGGAAACTGAACTGGTTTTTGCCGGGGGTGGTCGGCACGGTTTATATCGTGTACTGGATAGCAAGGGTGAACCGGGGTGGGTCATCAACAAAACTGGGCAAAACCGACCTACCGTAGTATCTTAGCCAAAACCTTGTTCATGAAAGGAACCCAGGATACGTCGAGTAGCACCCTCAGGCAACTGTTGGGTAACGGGTTGCGCTACAACATCCCTAAATTTCAGCGAGATTACTCCTGGACTAACGAGCAATGGGATGATCTTTGGCAGGACATGGAAGCAGTAAGGATGGGTGAGGAAGCGGCCCACTATTTAGGCTACCTGGTGCTTCAAACGGAGGATGACAAAAATTATCAAGTCATTGACGGGCAGCAACGAATGACTACCCTGAGTTTGCTGATCCTGGCGGTGATCAAAGTTTTGCAAGACCTGGTTGACAGCGGTACCGACCCGGAAAAAAATACCATCAGAAGGGATACTTTTCGAAACTCCTATATCGGTTTTCTTGACCCCGTGACGTTAGTCGCCGTCAACAAATTGACCCTCAACCGAAACAACGATGATTTTTATCGTCAGAAACTGGTTTCATTACAACCATTACCCCAGAGAGGACTGAATTCTTCAGAAAAGCTGATGAAGAATTGCTTCGCCTGGTTCTATGATAGAATAAAAAAGGAATTCACAACGGGAGAGAAAGCTGCCGCATATCTCGACAACATAGTCGACCGGTTGTTTTTTACCGTGATCGCAGTAAATGATGAACTCAACGCTTTCAGGGTTTTTGAAACGCTCAACGCCCGGGGTGTGCAACTGAGTGCCGCTGATCTATTGAAAAACTATCTCTTTTCCATTGTGGATGCCGGCGGCAGCCATCCATCGGAAATCAGCGAAATCGAATCGCTCTGGAGCAACGTAATTGCTAAACTAGGGAATCAAAAATTCCCCGAATTTTTAAGAATTTACTGGAATAGCAAGTACAAAACCGTTCGCAAGAGCGAACTATTTAAAGCTATTCGGCGCAGTATACGTACCAAATCAGAGGCTTTTGCGCTGATTCGTGAACTTGAAGCCGGAGCGGATATCTACATTGCGCTGCGCAACCCGGAAGACGAATTGTGGGCAGGGGAGCAAAAGATCATGGGATATCTGGCCGACCTGAAACTGTTTCAGGTCAGGCAGCCGATCGCTCTCTTACTGGCGGCACAGCAAAATCTCGGGTTGGTTCAGTTCACCACCTTACTTCGGTCGATTGTAGTTATCTCCTTCCGTTATAATGTAATCGGAGGTTTGAATCCGAACGATCAGGAACGGGTGTATAACGAAATTGCGCTTCGAATGCGCAACGGCGAGCAATTCAGCGAAGAAATGCTGGATGCCGTTTACCCGAACGACGCAAGTTTTGAAACCGAATTTACCAACATTGAATTTAAAAGATCCTCCCGAGACCATAAACTGGCCCGTTATGCGCTAGGAAGAATAGAACGACAGGCGAATGGGAATCACCTCGATGTCTTCTCGCCGGTTTTCAGCATCGAACACCTCTTACCCGAAAACCCGGACCCAGGAGCCTGGGATAATATCGCTGATGATACGCTGGAACGATTTAGGTATCGATTGGGTAACCTCGCCCTGATTGAAAAATCACTTAATGTTGCGGCCGGATCCAAATCGTATTCAGATAAGAAGGCTATTCTAAGGAAGAGCAGCGTGCAATCCACCGCTAACATTCCGCACCATTACCAAGAGTGGAACGAATCTTCGATTGCGGCACGGCAAAAACAGTTGGCGAAAATCGCTAAATCTACCTGGAAACTTGGCCGGAAACGCTGAGTAGTTGGTGTTTCCTCGCGTGAGGTGCCTGGACGGGGCCGACGCAGGCAGGCCGCCCGCAGGGCCAAGGCGACAGCCGCGCCGGTAAGGGACCGGCCGGCCCCGTTAGGGGCCGGACACGCCCGAATGTTAGTAGATAATAGTTAAGTTGTAGCATATAATACGCTCAGGGCGAGTAGGTTACTGCCCAACAACCTACTAAAATTACTACCTATTACAAAACTACCCCACTAATCCAGGTACCCCACGAAGGCCGAAATCCGCCCCACCTTTACTTTGTCCTTAACCGGGTTATCGCCCGCCGTGAATTTGCCGTCACGCAGGGCGGGCTGCCAGTTGCCGGGCGCCGTGACGGTCTGCGCCTTGGTGCCGGCGTTATAGATGACCAGAATTTGCTGCCAGTCATCGCCCGTGCCGGCGGCGTCGATGGTGAAGGCGACCAGACCCGGCTGGGTGGGCAGGAAACGGACACGCTTGCGCACCTCCTCGGCCGTGGGCAGGTAGAAGGCCGGGTGGGCTTTGCGCAGGGCGATGAGGTCGCGGTAATAGTTGAAAACCTCCGGGAAATCGGCTTTGCGCTGCCAATCGATCCGGTTGACTTCGTCGGAGAGGTTATAGGAGTTGTGCTCGCCGTCCTTGGTGCGCAGCATTTCCACGCCGGCGTGCAGGAAACCGATGCCCTGGCTGGTAAGGACCACCGTGTTAGCCAGTAAATCCATGGCCACTATGTCGGCCTCGGAGGCGTCGGGGCGGGAGATTTTCAACTTGTCATAGAGCGTGTGGTTGTCGTGGCAGGAGACGTAGCTGACCGATTGCCAGGGCTGCGCCGCCCAGGCGGTATCGGAATAGTTGACGGCGCGGTAGTCGACCTGATCGTGTCGGATAGCCCCGACGACGCCGAACTTGACCGACTCTTCCATCTTCTTCGCGCCGCTCACGAAACCGGTGCTCTCGTCCTCGAAAACCGACCCCTTCAGGCCGTCACGGATGTCGTCGCTAAAGGCAGAGAGGCCGGGCATCCGGTGGGTATATTTTTTCAGGGCGCGGCGCGGCTCGGGCAGGGGAGAGTCGCCCGCCGTCCAGCCCTCGCCGTAGACGAAAATGCGCGGGTCGATGGCTTCCAGCACCTCCGTGACCTCGTTCATGGTCTGGATGTCGTGGATGCCCATCAGGTCGAAACGAAAGCCGTCCAGGTGGTATTCTTCGGCCCAGTAGGCCACCGATTCCTTAATGTAGGCGCGGACCATTTCCTTCTCCGAGGCCGTCTCGTTGCCACAGGCACTGGCGTCGGAATAGGTGCCGTCGGGCCGCAGGCGGTAGTAATAGTCGGGGTATTCCTGGTTGAAATTCGACTCGGCGGTCTTGCCGGTGTGGTTGTACACCACATCCAGGATAACCCCGATGCCGGCAGCGTGCAGCCCGGCCACCATTTGCTTGAATTCGCGGATGCGCACCGCCGCGTCGAAGGGGTCGGTGGCGTAACTCCCCTCGGGCACGTTGTAATTTTGCGGGTCATAACCCCAGTTGAATTGCGGCCGGTCCAGTTCCCGCTCGTCAACCGACAGATAGTCGAAAGCCGGCAGCAGGTGCACGTGGGTCACGCCGAGTTCTTTGAGGTGATCCAGGCCCATTTTTACCCCGCCGGGACCGGTGAGACCGGTTTCAATCACGCCCAGGTACTTACCCGGCGTGGCGGACCCGGCAATCGGGTTGATGCTCATGTCACGGATGTGCAACTCGTAAATAACGGCTTCGTTCGGCCGGTCGATCGTCGGGCCGCGGTCTTTGTCCCAGCCTTCCGGGTTGGTTCCGGCATGGTCCAGCACCATGGCCCGCTCGCCGTCCACGCCCACGGCCTGCGCGTAAATTCCGGGGGTTTCACTCAGCCAGTCACCCTTCCATTTCACGCGATAGGTGTAGTAGATGCCGTTCAAATCGCCGGTTACTTCTTGCCGCCAGCGCCCATTTGCCTGCTTTTCCAGCTTGGTAATTTCGGGCGTCTCGTCACCGTCGCTCCGCTGATAACGGCGCAATTCCACGGCATCGGCTTCGGGCGACCAGAGGGAAAAAACGGTGCGTCGGGGTGAATAATCGAGCCAAAGATCGGAGGCTACGGTAAGTGAGTCGGCGGAGGCGAGCGAGGAAGTCATGGACGGGGTATCGGTTTCCGGTGGAGCGGCACAGTGGGCCGTAAGAAGGAGTACTACCGGAAGAACGGCGTGGAGGTGACGCATGATCGGTGAGCTTTAATTTAGCCCGCGAAGATAAGCGTTTTTGTCGGGTGGGCGTGTCCGTCCCTGACGGGCCGGCCGGTCCCTTCCCGGCGCGGCTATCGCCTTGGCCCTGCGGGCTTCCTGCCTCCGGGCAGGGGCAGCGCCCCACCCCTGCGGCCGTCTCCGTCCAGGCACCTCACGCAGAGTATGAGCGGTAAATGGAATAGCTAAAAGCCGCCGCCCTGCCCACAAAAAATAAACGGCCGACTCCAGGGGGAATGGAGTACGGCCGTTTACGTGGGGGGGGCTAAAATCGGCTTCGGATATCATCCTCTTCAGGAATAAGTTGGATATCCACCTTTCTTAGCAGTGTAATCAATCCATGTGTTAATCGTGCTTGGGAAAATAAAAGATGGAGCTAGTGGGGGGGACAAGCTCCGGGTGTGTGAGAAGGTTTGTCTCGGGGGGAAAGACTAGCTTCTTAAATCAAGTAACGATTAACGGTGGGGGGAAATCGTAACATCCAAAAAAATGTCGAAGCGAGGGGGGGCTTCAGTGCCAAAGGAGAAAGCAATACAGGGGGGGAATACTTGCATTTCTCTGGTTGACAAGACAAAGATAGGGTGTAGTAACCAATCATTACGAACGATATTAAGGCTATTGTTGCAAGCGTAAAAAACTTAAGTTATTGATATTCAGGTTGTAATGGTATGAATTGTAGCAAGTGCACCCGCAGTGGTTAATCAGAAAAGAGACTGATTTCGGCAGATAGACGGAGCTTACACGCATATAAACAACCTTACATATGATCGTCAACCGACCGTGACGATGTTTTCCACCAGCTTCCGGCCCAAATGCCACGCAAAATAATGTAGCTACACGGAATTAACGAAGATAACAACTCATTCAGCCGAAGAATCTTTCCGCTCGATACCCATGACTACCTGCTTTACGGTAAAATCATCCGGTAATGAATCCACCAGTGCCACGATGCGCTCGGGGTTGGTATCGGAGATAAAAACCTGCCCGAAAGTTTCTCCGGCCAGGATGAATTCCAGTAGCCGGGCTACGCGCTGCGCGTCCAGTTTGTCGAAAATATCGTCGAGCAGCAGGATCGGGAGTACGGATCGCGCCGCCGCCAGCGAGCGGTACTGGCCCAGTTTGAGGGCCAGCACAAAAGACTTGAGTTGCCCCTGCGACGCTTCGCGCCGCAGGCCGTAGCCGCCGAGATTGAAGACCAGGTCGTCGCGGTGGATACCGGCCGTGGTGCGTTGCAGTACCCGGTCCTTTTCCCGGCGGCTGCGGCAGAGTTCTTTCCACGACCGATCGGCCAGTTGACTGCGGTAGTTTAGTTCCACGGTTTCCCGGTGATCGGCCAGCACGGCGTAGGTGTCCTGGACGTATTTGGCCAGCGAGGCAGCCAGCATGGATCGCTCCTTATATATATAGTCGACCGGGGCGGCCATCTGCGCATCGTACACTTCCAGCAGATCTTCCGGCATTGCGCGGCCGTCGTACTGTTTGAGCAGGGCATTGCGCTGGCGCAGCAGCTGGTTGTACTGCAGGAGCGCGCGCAGGTAGGCGGGGTCGGTCTGGCAGAGGGTATTGTCCAGCAGCCGTCGCCGGGTTTCGCTGCCCTCGTGCACGAGTTGGATGTCGTCCGGTACGATCATCACCACCGGGTAACGGCCCACGTGATCGGCCAGTCGCTCGTAGGCCACGCCCTGGCGTTCGATCGCTTTGCGGCGCTTTTTGCCTGCTTTGATCACTATTTTCTCTACGGGCGCACCGGGTTCGGGAACGAACATCCCATCCAGCCGAAAAAAATCCTCACCGTGCCGGATGGCGTAGCTATCGGGAAGTCCTCCCTGATCCTTACCCATGCACAGGTAGTAGACGGCGGCTAACAAATTGGTTTTGCCCACGCCGTTCGGCCCCACGAAACAGGTCAGTCGGTCGGGACATTCAATGTCCCGCCGGGCGTAGTTTTTGAAGTTGATGAGACGGAAAGCGGATAATTGCATGGCAGTCTTGAGAACCCAAAGGTAGGTGAACTGTTTTGCACCCGAGCGGCCGTTGGACTAGCCGTCGTAAATAAGTCTTTCCGCAGCTGTCCGGGACGATAATCGGGCCGAGGCACCGGGATTTATCCCGGAAGGTTGTATTTTGACCCGCTCATTCTCCTTTATCAGCGAAAATTCGCCCATCCGCATGGCAACCATGACCAAGAAAACCGCAACCCGCCGCAAGAGTACTCCCAAGGAAGCTACCTATAGTAAAGAACAGTACCTGGAGTGGTACCGGCTCATTTTACGTATCCGGCGGTTTGAGGAACGGGCCCTGATGGCCTACGGTCAGCAGCAGATTCGCGGCTTTTGCCACGTATATATCGGTCAGGAAGCCATTTCGGCCGGGCTGGAAAGTGCCCTTACCAAGGAGGACGGCATTGTGACCGCTTACCGCCAACACGGTATTGCCCTGGGGCGCGGCGTCACCATGCGCGAAGCCATGGCCGAATTATTCGGCAAAGCTACCGGTATCGTCAAGGGCAAGGGCGGTTCCATGCACTTCTTCAGTAAGGAGAACAAGTATTTCGGCGGCAACGGTATCGTCGGTGCCCAGATTCCCATCGGTGCCGGCATCGCTTTTGCCGAGCATTATAAGGGAACCGATAACCTCTGTGTTACCATGTTCGGCGACGGTGCCGCCCGCCAGGGTGCCCTGCACGAGGCGTTCAATATGTCGATGACCTGGAAACTTCCCGTCCTCTACATCTGCGAGAACAACGGCTACGCCATGGGTACCTCCGTTGAGCGGACCTCCAACGTGACCGATATGTCCAAACTCGGCCTCAGCTACGAGATGCCGACCGAATCCGTCGACGGCATGGATCCCGCCGCCGTCCACGAGGCCGTCAGCCGCGCCGCCGAACACATTCGCGCCGGCAAGGGTCCGTATTACCTGGAAATTCGTACCTACCGTTACAAGGGCCACTCCGTCTCCGACCCCGCTAACTACCGCGAGAAAAAAGAGGTGAAGTCTTTCCAGGAACGCGACCCCATGAAGGTGACCGAAGCCCGGCTCCTCGAATTGGGCTTCGCCACCGAAGATGAGATCAAGGCCATTAAATCCGAGGTCAAGAAGGAAGTGGAAGACGCCGTCAAGTTTGCCGATGAGTCACCCTATCCCGAGGGCAAGGACCTGTATACGGACAACTACAAGGAGGCCGATTATCCCTACCTGACGTAGTACTCTGCAGGAGTTATTACTATACAAGTTGGTCAAATTTAGCCGGGGAAGCAAACACGCGCCCCCGCCGGACCTTTTATGAGTGCCTGCGAGCAACCGGGATATATTTGCCGGTGTTTTCAGTGCACAACTAAAAGTACCATGACCAACCATTTCAAGCTACTCCTTTGCGCCGCCGCGCTGCTCCTGGCCGCAGCCTGCAGCCCCAAGGTCTCCAACGAAGAAAAAGAAAAGATCAGCGAATCCGGTCCCGACCGGGTCACTACCGCCATCGGCGCACTGGAGCTACCCGCCCCTTATGCTACCGAATCAGCCGTCAAGGTAAGTAAGGTGATCGGCTGGCCGGAAGGAACCACCCCCCGCGCCCCGGCCGGGTTCACCGTCACACGTTATGCCGACGAGTTGGAGAATCCCCGTACCGCTTACGAGGGTCCCAACGGAGACCTGTTCGTGGTAGAATCCAATACCCGCAGTAGTGCCAACCGCATTACCCTCCTGCGCGACACCGATCAGGACGGCATGCCCGATGAGCGCCACGAGTTTGCTACCGATCTGGACCAACCCTTCGGTATGCTCATCATGGACGGCTACTTCTACGTCGCCAATACCGGCGAAACACTGCGTTTCCCCTACAAGATCGGCGATAACAAACTGACCGGAACCGGCCAAAGAGTACTGGCCACCCCGCCCCAGGGCTACAACAATCACTGGACGCGTAACCTGCTGGCCGGCCGCGACGGCAAGAAGATCTATGTCTCCGTCGGCTCGGGTAGTAACGTGGGCGAAAACGGTATGGAAAACGAAACCAACCGCGCCATGATCCTCGAGATCAACCCCGACGGCAGCGGAATGCGCCAGTTCGCCACCGGCCTCCGCAATCCCGTGGGCATGGACTGGAACCCCGCTAACGGTGAACTCTGGACGGCCGTCAACGAACGCGATAAATTGGGCGACGAACTGGTACCCGACTACGCCACCAGCGTCAAGGAGGGTGCGTTTTACGGTTGGCCCTATTCCTACTACGGCCAACTGCCCGACCCCCGCTGGAAGGACGACCCGCACCCCGCCCTGGTCGCCAAAGCCGTGGTGCCCGACGTGCCCCTGGGTGCCCACACGGCCAGCCTCGGTCTCGCTTTTTACCCCGGCGACAAGTTCGGTGCCAAGTATCGCAACGGAATGTTCATCGGCCAGCACGGCTCCTGGAACCGTTCTAATTTCAGCGGTTACAAGGTTGTTTTCGTCCCTTTCAAGGGCGGCAAGCCCGGTCAACCCGAAGATTTCCTCACCGGCTTCATCGCTCCCGAAGACGGAAGCAAGGTATACGGTCGCCCCGTAGGCGTAACGGTCAACCAGCGCGGCGATCTGCTGGTGGCCGATGACGCTTCCGGCATCATCTGGCGGGTGACTGCCCGGGTCGATGACTGATAGTGAGGTGTTGTTTTGAGCTAAAAAGGGGTGCCCCCTTCTTTCATTCCCCGATACTACGGGACGATAGAAGGGGGCACGCCTGTTTTATTTTCCGATAAATCAATGCGCTCGCGGGAACACAAAGCACGGCACCGATCCTACTTCCCAAACTTGGTCGACACGCTCAATTGCGTAGCCCCGCCGCCGATGTGGTAGGTCGTCCGCCCGAAATCCAGCTGAAAACGGCTGATGTGGATACCAAATCCGAAAGAGTAACCCGCCAGACTGCGGTAATCGGTCAGCGTCAGTTCCTTGCGCAGGCCGTGGTTGTAGCCCGCCCGCACCCGCAGCGTCTCCTTGCGGCCGATAAATAACTCGCCGTTGAAGACAAAGTGGCGGAAAAAGTTATCAAAAAAAACGGCCCCGGCACCCCGCTCGGCCTCCTCCTCACCGATAAAGATCGACTGGCTCGCCTGCCGGTCCGGGTCGTCGTACAAAATATCGTAGCGGTCCAGGTGCCGGTAGATGATGCTGAACTGGAAGGGCAAATAGCGCAGCCGTTTCGTCAGTCCGATCTGTAGTTCAAAGGGCAACGGCTCGCGCTCCTGGTCGTACTTGGTCAGTTGACGGCCGAAATTTTGCGCCACCAGCGAAATACTGAACCGCCGCGACGTGTCCTGGTAAAGTGCCGCCAGATCGGTCGCCACCCCGAAAGAATTAAACTCATCCAATTGCGAGTTGATGAGTTTCAGGTTCACTCCCAGCGTCAGCCGCTCCTCCACTTGCCGTGAGGCTCCTACCGTAAGGGCATAATCATTGGCCGTAAAAGTACCCAGGGCCGTCCCCGTCACATCGCGGCGGGTCAGGTCTCCGTAGCCCACGTACTGTAGCGCGACATGTGCGCTCAGGCGCGGCCCTTCCAGATAGCGGCCGTAACCCAGATAGGTCGCATTAATATCTCCCACGTGAAAAGCGTGACTCACGGCCGCCACGCCGTGCTGCGCCGGGTTCAGCAGGGCCGGATTGCGCGCCGCCAGGGTCACGTCGTCGTCCACGGCCGCCAATAAATGCCCGCCCAGTGCCGCCACCCGCGCCGAGGGCGGCAGGTGCAGAAAATCATAAACCGTGCGCCCTCCCGATACCTGTGCCAGGGCTAGAAATGGAAGTACCGGCAGAATAAGCGATAGTAAAAATCTTGACATAAGAGAGTTGACTGCTGAGTAACGGCTAATGAAGCAACCTAAAATATCGTCGGCCGGCACATTACGAAGGAATACCCGCTACCTACGATTTCTTAACGGCCGGACGAGTAAAAAGGTATACTGTTATCATCCACCACCCGCTGTCAGCTAGATCGCATTCTTTCCCACGCAATTCAAATCCTCGAACGCCTGCTTCAGCCGCTCGATGAAACTCTTCTCCGCCAACCGGATCCAGTTGCGGGGGTCGTAATATTTTTTATTGGGCGACTCCGGGCCGTCGGGGCTACCGATCTGGGCCTGGAGGAAATCGTGCTTCTCGGCGTCGTACTTGCGCACGCCGTCCCAGTACGCCCACTGCATATCGGTGTCGATGTTCATCTTTACGGCACCGTAGCTGATTGCCTCCCGAATCTCCTCCCGCGAGGAACCGGAACCGCCGTGGAAAACGAAATTGATGGGGTTCTCCTTGGTGTTGAATTTCTTCTGCACGTACTCCTGCGAGTTCTTCAGGATGATCGGGCGCAGTTCCACGTTGCCGGGCTTGTATACGCCGTGCACGTTACCGAAGGCGGCCGCGATGGTGAATTTATCACTGATCTTCGACAGCCGCTCGTAGCTTTCGGCCACTTCCTCGGGCTGGGTGTAGAGGCGGCTGCTGTCCACGTCGGTGTTGTCCACGCCGTCCTCCTCGCCGCCGGTTACGCCCAGTTCGATCTCGATCGTCATGCCCAGTTTATTCATCCGCTCGAAGTAGCGCGAACAGATCTCCAGGTTCTCCTCCAGCGGCTCTTCCGACAGGTCCAGCATATGCGAGCTATAGAGCGGGTAGCCGCGCTGCTCGTAAAAACGCTCGCCCGCTTCCAGCAGGCCGTCGATCCAGGGCAGCAGTTTTTTGGCGCAGTGGTCGGTGTGCAAAATTACCGATACGCCGTAGGCCTGCGCCAGCGTATGCACGTGAACGGCCCCCGCAATACCGCCCAGAATGGCGGCTTGCTGCCCGTCGTTACTCAGGCCCTTACCCGCATAAAACGACGCCCCGCCGTTCGAGAACTGGATCATCACCGGCGAGTTCAGATCGCGTGCCGTTTCCAGCACGGCGTTGACGGTACTGGAGCTGGTCACGTTCACGGCCGGGAGCGCAAAATTGTGCGCATTGGCGTAGTTCAGGAGTTCGGTTACTTCGTCGCCGTGCAGGACGCCGGCGCGAAAACGGGTGGGAGTTGCCATGGTAGATTGGTTTTTCAGGCCGCAAAGGTAGGAATAAGCGACGGCTCTCCGCTCATGGCAACGGGGGTTTTCGTTTCTTTGCGTGAGGTACACGTTCAGATCGAGGACGTCCACGTCCGAGAAGGCGGGCCTGGCCGGCCGTCTATGAGATGGGCCATTCTAGCAGTTTACGTCTCGGACGTGGACGTCCTCGACCTGAGCGACGAGTGCGTACTTAGATCGAGGACGTCCACGTCCGAGAAGGCGGGCCTGGCCGGCCGTCTATGAGATGGGCCATTCTAACAGTTTACGTCTCGGACGTGGACGTCCTCGACCTGAGCGACGAGTGCGTACTCAGGTCGAGGACGTCCACGTCCGAGAAGGCCGGCGCAGCCGGCCGCCCGTGGTACGCGCAACTTGCGTGAGGTGCCTGGACAGGGCGCAACGCAGTGGAGCAGCCCGCAGGGCCGAGCAGACTTGCGAGCTGGGAAGGGACCGACCCCGTTTATCGTCCCGCAATTTTGCGGGCGGAAACGGGGGCACGCCCCACTCAAAACGACGCTTGCTAAGGGGGGCTAAAAATGATGGGGACGTGTCCCGGCCTGAACGGCCGCGCCGGTCCCTTCCGGGCTTCGCTATCGCTCGGCACTGACGTGCGCTAACGCCCCTCCAGGCACCTCACGCTTGGTTAATGATTGAATGATTGAGTGATTGAATGATTGAGTTGCCCTGCTAACTTAAACTCCCCCCTTCGGGGGGGCTGGGGGGGCAACCAATGATTGAATGATTGAATGTTTGAATGATTGAATTACCCTGCTAACTTAAACTCCCCCCTTCGGGGGGCTGGGGGGCAAACATTGATTTAATGACTGAATGTTTTCCCTCAGCCAAGACCCCGGGGTGGAAATTACCACCCGTTTATTTGACTAAAAAACCCCTCCCCATCGACGCTCCGCTCAAAATATCCGACGATTTTACCTACGCCCTCGACCGCATGGAGGCCGGGCACAACCTGTTCATTACCGGGCGGGCGGGCACGGGCAAATCCACGCTGTTGCGCCTCTACCAGCGCACCACCCACCGGCGCGTGGTGGTGCTGGCCCCCACCGGCGTTGCCGCGCTGAACGTGGCGGGGCAGACCATCCATTCGTTCTTCGGCTTTCCGCCGCGCCTTTTCTCGCCGGCCGATATCAAGCGCCGCCGCTACGCGCGGCTGTACGAACTGCTGGACTGCATCATTATCGACGAAATTTCGATGGTGCGTGCCGACCTGCTGGACAATATCGACTACTTTCTGCGCCTGCAACGCGGGGACGATCGCCCCTTCGGCGGCGTACAAATGGTGTTTTTCGGCGACCTCTACCAGCTTCCGCCCGTGGTGGCCTCGCCCGAGGAGCGCGAGTTGTTCCGTACCCAGTACGCCTCGCCCTACTTTTTTTCCTCCTACGTGCTGCGCGACGGTTACCCGATGGAAATGGTGGAACTACAGCAGGTCTACCGCCAGGAAAACCGCCATTTTCTGCGCCTGCTGGATGCCATCCGCTCCGCTTCCATCGACGAAGACGACCTGGCCGACCTTAACATCCGCCACGTGCCCGATTTCGAGCCGGAGGAATTTTACCTCACCCTCTCGGCCCGCAATGCCAACGTAAATGCCATCAACCAGCAGAACCTGGAGGCCAACCCCCTGCCCGCCCGCAACTATCTGGCCGAGGTAAAGGGCGGTTTCAAACCCGGCATTTACCCCACCGACCCCGCCCTGCAACTAAAGGTGAACGCCCAGGTGATGTTCCTGCGCAACGACCCCGATAAGGCTTACGTAAACGGCACCATCGGCCGGGTGATCGAGCTGAAACCGGAAACCGTCGTTGTCCGCATCGAAGACCCCGAAAAGGGCGAAACCGATATCGAGGTCGGCCAACACGAGTGGGAGATCAGTAAGTACGTGGCCGATCCGCTGGATAGCAGCAAGATCAGCACGCAGTCGCTCGGTTCGTTCAAACAGCTGCCGTTGCGTCTCGCCTGGGCCGTCACCATCCATAAGGCCCAGGGCAAAACCTTCGACCGCATCGTGATCGACATGGGCAAGGGTGCCTTCGAACACGGCCAAACCTACGTGGCGCTCAGCCGCTGCCGTACGCTGGATGGTATCGTGCTGCGCCGCCCCCTGCACCCCCGCGATCTGATGGTGGACCCCCGGGTGGTGGAGTATTACGAGGGCATGCGGTAGGGGAGGGGGGCTTTGGCTTCCGTACTTAACCCGTGGTGATCGTCGCAGGCTTCTCGGAGCCGGTAGGCGGCGTTGCCGAAAAAACGATACCGATCGGTTCGTTCGTTAAATTATTTCTCTCAACGACTTGATCACTTTCGTATACGCCTTGTCCAGGCTCTCCCACTCCGCCACGGGCACGATGCGGCCCAGGTCGTTCTGGGGAATAACCTGCCGCTGCGCCAGTGGGTCACTCGTCCAGTCGCAGGAGCGAATGATGATCGAGATGATCTTCACGCCCTTGGTGCGAGCCATTTCCTCCGCCCAGGGCCGTTCCTTGTTGTAGATATAGTCCGAGTTCAGGAAATCGGCACTCACCAGGTAGATGATCACATCGGCCGCGCGCAGGTTTTCCTCGATATCGGCGCTCCAGCTCTCGCCCGGTTTGATCTTCGAGTCGTCCCACGAACTGACGTAGCCCTGCCGGCGCAATACGGCCATGTTTTTTTCCAGTTCTTCGACGTATTTGCGGTCCTCGCGGGCGTAGCTCACGAATACTCGCTTGGCCACGCGCGGCGCGGCCGGGGCCTCCGGCCCCGGGGCGTCAGTGGGCCGCGGGCCGGTGCCTGCGGCAACGGGAACACGTGCGGCGGGTTGGTGATCGCTGTCGTCCAGGTCGTCCAGTACCGACAAAATAGCGTAATTGATCTGCGCGTGCTGCCGGCTGATCTGATCGGCCGTCCGTACGCCCAGCATCTCGTCGCGGTTCGCGCTCGCCAGCCGCGCCTGCAGGGAAATGACCACCATTTCCTCCACGTTGTCATCGGTTCGGGCGCGCTCACTCAGCAGCTTCAGGGCCTGCTCGGTTTTGCTCTTGGCAATTAGTTGCTTGATTTCGTCTTTGAAACTCATTGGTGCGGGTTTGGCGGAAAGGTAAGCATTGAGCGAGGGAGTGAGGGAAAGAGTGTGTAGATAATTAAAAGAAGAGAGGTAATTCGTGGCGGTGAGAGATGGGTGGGTCGGCTACTTCCCACGCGAGGCAATAACTCCAGCCCTGTCCGGACCTCCGGGTTTGGTGCCGGGTTGATTATTCATTTTGCGATACGAACACGGACGGCTCAATTCCACGCCACTTGCGCAAACAATCCAAATCAAGCTTTTCAAATCCTACATCATACTTCCCAAACCCCTACCTTCGCCCCCGAATTTAACCCTGGGGTGCTGCTTTACGAAAAGCGGCTGAGAATACACCCTTGATTCGCCACGACGGTGGCCCGATCGGAACCTGCCCGGATAATGCCGGGAAGGGAAAATTTTATACCATGCGCAAGCTTTTCCTGGCAGTCGTCTGCCTACTCCTCACCGCCCGCGCCGGGGCGCAGTGCGACCTTAGCGGTCGGGTCACTGACAGCGGCGATGCCCAATTTCTGACCGGCGCCGCCGTCCGTATCATGGACCGACCGACCGACCCACGCGGCCCGGCCTTTACTAACGGCACCACCACCGCGGCCGACGGCACTTACCGGCTGACCGATCTGGCGGCCGGCACTTACCTGCTCGAATTTTCCTACCTCGGCTACCTGCCCCTCACCCGGCGCGTGGAACTGAAACCCGGCCGCAACCAACTGGATGTCCAACTGGAGGTGCAGTCCTTCAGCACCGCCGAACTGATTGTGACCGCCACCCTGGCCGACGAGTTGACGCCCGTTACCTACGTGGAAGTGGACCGCGAGGAGATTGCCAAGAACAACCTCGGTCAGGACGTCCCCTACCTGCTGAAATGGACGCCCTCGGCCGTCGTTAATTCCGATGCCGGAACCGGAATCGGTTATACCGGGATCTCGGATTCGCGGCTCCGACCCGACGCGGACCAACGTGACGCTCAACGGCATCCCGCTCAACGACTCCGAGAGCCAGGGCGTGTTCTGGGTCAATCTGCCCGATTTCGCGGCCTCGGCCGACGAGGTACAGGTGCAACGCGGGGTGGGCACGTCCACCAACGGCGCGGGAGCCTTCGGGGCGTCCATTAATTTTACGACCAATCAGGTTAAGGAAGACGCCTACGCCCGCCTCGACGGCGCGGTCGGATCCTTCGGTACCCGGCGGGCTACGGCGGCCTTCGGTACCGGCCTGATCAATGACCGCTTTACGGTGGACGGCCGCCTGAGCCGCATCACGTCCGACGGCTACATCGACCGCGCCACGGCCGACCTGCGCTCCTGGTATGCGGGTGCCGCCTACGTGGGCGACCGTAGCGTGCTGCGCCTGACGGCTTTCGGCGGCGCGGAACAAACCTACCAGGCCTGGAACGGCACCGACCCCAGCCTGCTCGCCGACCCGGCCACGCGCACCTCCAATTCGGCGGGAACGGAAAAGGAGGGCGAACCCTACGATAACGAGGTCGATAACTACGGCCAAACCCACCTGCAACTCCACTACAGCCGCGAGCTGAGTGCCGGGTGGCGCGTGCAACTGGCCGGGCACTACACCGCCGGGGCCGGCTACTTCGAGCAGTACAAGGCCGGGCAGTCGCTTGAAAATTACGGCATCACGCCGCTAATTATCGGCGACACGACCATTGCCGAGAGCGACCTGATCCGCCGCCGCTGGCTGGATAATGATTTTTACGGCACCGTCTACAGCCTCCACTATAACGACCCGTCCGATCGGCTGCGGTTCACGTTGGGCGGGGCGTTCAACATTTACGAGGGACGACATTTCGGCGAGGTGATCTGGGCGCGTTTTGCCGGTGATTCCGAGATCCGTGAGAATTACTATGACAACGATGCGCGCAAGACCGACTTCAATACCTACGCCCGCGCCAACTACGCCTTTACCTCCGGCCTCAGTGCCTACCTCGACTTGCAGGTGCGCCGCGTGAACTACGAGTTCCTCGGCCTGGACAACGACCTGCGCCGCGTGAATGCGGAGGAAACCCTCACTTTCTTCAACCCCAAAGCCGGGCTGCTCTACGAACTCGATCCGCGCAGCCAAGCCTATTTCTCCGTCGGCGTGGCGCAGCGCGAACCCAACCGCAACGACTTTGTGGACAACCCCGCCGCCACCCGGCCCCGCCCCGAACAGCTCTACAACGCCGAACTCGGCTACCGCCGCGCTACCGACCGCCTGACTTATTCGGCCAACGCCTATTATATGTATTACCGCGACCAATTGGCCCTCACCGGCCGGCTTAACGACGTGGGCGAATACATCCGCACCAACATCCCGGTCAGCTACCGCCTCGGGCTGGAATTACAGGCGGCCGCCCAGCTCACCACTCGCCTGCAGGCCGGGGCGGGCCTCAGCGCGAGCCGCAACCGCGCCCGTAACTATACTGAGTTCCTCGATGACTACGACGGTGATTTCAATCTCCTCGGTCAGGTGGCCGTGGATCGTAATGACACCCCGCTCGCCTTTTCCCCCGACCTCACGGCGCAGGCGGAGATCACCTACACCCAGCCCCTGGGCCTGGGCAGCCACTTCATCGAAACCAACCTGCGGACCAAGTACGTCGGCCGCCGCTACCTCGACAACAGCGGTGATGCCGCCAACGCCATCGACGCCTACACCTATACCGACCTGCGGCTGCGCTACGGTTGGAAACCCGGCTTTGCCGAGGAGATCGGGTTGACGCTGATGGTCCGTAATCTGTTTGACGCCAGGTACTCCTCCAATGGATGGAGCTACCGCTACAATTTTGTGGGAGACACTACCGTGCAGCAGGGTTTTTACCCGCAGGCGGGGGTGAATTTTCTGGCCGGGGTGAATGTGCGGTTTTAGGAATCAACCCCGCTTCCGCGCTGCGTGAGGTGCCTGGAGGGGCATCCGCGCAGCGGGGCGTGCGCAGCACCGAGCGAACAGCGAAGCCAGGAAGGGACCGGCCGCCGTCCTCCCCGCAGGGGCGGCGGACACGCCCAATGAACGAAGCGAACGAACCCCGTTACGAGAATTATTCCTAGTGCTACCGAACACCGTTTCCAAAACGGCCGTTAGAGGAAATACAGTGAAAGTATTGACTTTTTGAGCGGCCCCGCCATCCGGCGGAGCCGCTCTTTTTTTGGTTATACCATATCCTCGGGCCGCACCCACGCGTCAAATTCCTCGCCGGTGAGGAAGCCGGTGGCCACGGCGGCCTGCCGCAGCGTGGTGCCCTCGTTGTAGGCTTTCTTCGCAATGGTGGCCGCCTTATCGTAGCCGATTTTGGTGTTCAGGGCCGTTACCAGCATCAGCGAGTTGTCGAGTTGTTCCTTGATGCGGGCGTGGTTCGGCTCGATGCCCTGCGCGCAATTCACGTCGAAACTCACGCAGGCATCGCCGATCAGGCGGGCACTGATGAGGAAGTTGTAGATCATCATCGGCTTGAACACATTCAGCTCGAAGTGGCCCGTCATGCCACCGATATTGATGGCCACGTCGTTGCCGGCCACCTGGGCCATGGCCATCGTCATCGCCTCCACCTGCGTAGGGTTTACCTTGCCGGGCATGATGCTGCTGCCGGGTTCGTTGGCCGGAATGACGATCTCCCCGATCCCCGAACGGGGGCCGGAGGCCAGCATCCGCACGTCGTTGGCGATTTTCATCAGGCTCACGGCCACGGTTTTCAGTGCCCCGTGGGTTTCCACGATGGCATCGTGGGCGGCCAGCGCCTCGAATTTATTGTCGGCCGTGCGGAAGGGCAGCCCCGTCAGCTCGGCAATCTGGCCGGCCACGTGCTCGGCGTATCCCTCCGGCGTGTTCAGGCCCGTGCCCACCGCCGTGCCGCCCAGGGCCAGCTCGCTCAGGTGGTCCAGCGTATGCTCCACGGCCCGGATGCCGTGGTCCAGCTGGCTTACGTAGCCGCTAAATTCCTGGCCCAGCGTCAGGGGCGTGGCGTCCATAAAGTGGGTGCGGCCGATCTTCACCACGTCCATGTAATCCGCGCTCTTCGCGGCCAGCGTTTCGCGCAGTTGGCGCAGGCCCGGCAGCGTCACGTCGTGGAGCACGCGGTAGGCCGCAATGTGCATGGCCGTGGGGAAGGTGTCGTTGCTCGACTGCGATTTATTCACGTCGTCGTTCGGGTGCAGCACTTTTTTTTCGTCCTCCAGCCCGCCGCCGTTCAGCACGTGCGCACGGTTGGCCATCACCTCGTTCATGTTCATGTTCGACTGGGTGCCCGACCCCGTCTGCCACACCACTAGCGGAAACTCGCCGTCCAGTTTACCGGCCAGCACCTCGTCCGCCACCCGCCCGATCAGGTCGGATTTCTCTCGGTCCAGTTCGCCCAGCGCGGCATTGGTCCGCGCGGCGGCTTTTTTCAGCACCGCGAACGCGTGAATGATTTCCGGCGGCATCAGCTGCCCCCCGATCTTGAAATTCTCCCGCGAGCGCTGTGTCTGCGCACCCCAGTAGCGGTCGGCGGGCACGTCCACGTACCCAATGCTGTCTTTCTCCCGGCGCATCTTACTCATCTTTTTCGGCTGTTTTTGTGGTAGGGCCGCAAAGTAAGGGCCGGCCGGGGATTTTCGGGTTATTCGGGGGAGGTTTTTTACGAGGTTAGGGGGGGAGTATTTAGTAGGTGGTTGGGTAGTAGGTGGTTTGGTAGGGGAGGGTAGCGGGTTCATTCAACTGTGTCTACCACAAATTCACTATTTACCCTTGCTATTCCGGCCGCGTTGTGGGGGCCTACCCTCTGCCATTACTGTCCTGCTACCATTATTATCCCCCCGGGCGTGTCCGTCCCTAAGGCGGGCCGGCCGGTCCCTACCGGGCTTCGCTGTTCGCTCGGCACTTCGTGCGCTAACGCCCCTCCAGGCACCTCACGCAACACAAGAAATGAGGGAACGAAGGACGGGAGGATGCAAGGCAGCCACCCGAAGGGTCGTGATCCCCGGATCGCGGAGGTTCTATCCGCATTTTTTCCGGTATGCACCGCCGTAGTGGCGCTGGTTTGGTCGGCGGGTTATCAGGTGGTTTCGGTGTGGGTTCTGTCGGTTATCTGAGGTATATGCGCCACCCGGGTGGGTATACCTGTTTCTCCTGGTAGAGGGGTTGATGCATGGTGGGGTTGCGCTATTGGAGCCTAATGGAGGATGATAGGCGCAACTTCTGCGGGGTGGGTTGCGGGTAGGCTTGGATGTTTGGTGGGGTTAGCGTATTTTTGGGTTTCCCAGTTGCGCGTTTGTAGCTTGAAGCAGGGTGATACGCGCAAGTTTTGCGGGTGGGATTGTGTGATTGTTTGGATATTTGGTGGGGTTGACGTATGTTTGGACGGTGGGGTGTGTGTGGTGGGGATATTGATTAGTTGGGCACAATTCAACTATTCAAAACTGGAATTAACTTAACAAGCTAGCGATTAGAAGGAAGAAAAATCACTGAAAATCAGAAGAGATATAAAAAATCAGTTAGCTGTGAGCGTTAGCCAGAATAATGAAAAAAAATGGAATCAAACAAAGTAATAGATGCGTTATTTGGAGTCGCAATTGGTGATGCAGTTGGAGTTCCATTTGAATTTAGTTCGAGAGACAAAATGAAATCAAATCCTGCAAAAGGGATGATAGGATATGGTACTTATAATCAACCTAAAGGAACGTGGTCTGATGATAGTTCATTGACTTTTTGTTTGGCAGAGTCTTTAATAAAAGGATATGATTTAAAAGACATATCAGAAAATTTCATAAAATGGAAAAATGAAGCCTATTGGTCGGCGAGAGGGAAAGTATTTGATATTGGAATAACTACATCGAAAGCAATTTCAAGGTTAAGGAAAATAATTGAAGATAATGATTTAGAGGAATTGGAAAGACAAAAGTATTATGGTGATGAATATGATAATGGGAATGGTTCTTTGATGAGAATTATTCCGTTGCTGTTTTATATCAAAGGAAAATCAATTAAAGAACAGTTTGAAATCATTTGGGAAATTTCGGCACTAACCCATCGGCATATAAGAGCAGCTATGAGTTGTTTGATATATTTGAAAATCGCAGAGAAACTACTTGAAGGAAAAGATAAAGATACTTCATACTCAGAAATGAGAATAGAAATAAACTCTTTTTGGAACGAAATGGATTTTTCAGAGAGAGAAAGAGAACACTTTAAAAAAGTCATTCAAAATGATATTAGGGAAACGAAAATTGAAGATTTGAAGTCAGGCGGATATGTAATTGAAGTTCTCGAATCAAGTATTTGGTTCTTTCTGAATAGCGAAAATTATGAAAAAACAATTCTATCAATAATCAATATTGGTCACGATACTGATACCTCGGCGGCAATAGCAGGAGGGTTAGCGGGCATTTATTACGGACTAAAAGGAATACCTGAATATTGGATTGTTTCAACAGCAAGAATGGAAGATATTATGGAATTGGGAAATGAATTAAATAAAAAATACTGTGCCTAACACCAGCTACGACGTCCATGTCACCCTGCGGGATGCCACGGCGCGTAGCCATACGTTGGGCAAAACTAAAAAATTCACATTTAACTATACATCAATGTTTAGATTCGATTCCCATAATGTAGATTTGGCAAGTTTTTTACTTCATGATTCATTAGTCACATGTCAAAGTGATTTAAGACGAGTTGACCAGAATACGGTCGATCTTGAACTGAAAAGACCAAATTGGGCTATTACTGAATTATCAAATTACTACATATTTAGTATATTGAAAGTAAAGACTGCTAAATCAATAGTCAGATTCAAAGGGGTTTTAAGATTTGATTGGACCGGTGATACTATCAATATTGAGACATTGGAAGTTTATGATTTCAAATATCTAGATAACACCATAGAATTTCAGTTTGTAGATGACAATAAGCTTAGGATATATTGTAGCGAAAGTTTCGTGTTTTCTATATGGGATGCTCAGTATTATGATGATAATTATCTCAGAATTTTAAATGGGTCGTTAGAAAATTGTAAAAAATGGTTAAATAGTTACAATAGATCTATCGTACAACATATAAAACTTAAAGAGAGCCAGTTAAAATGTAGTGACGTACATCAAAGTCTAGTGGAAAGTAAAGATGCGACAGGTAAAATGAAGATTACAATAACTGCAAACTATTATGAAAACCATCCAATCGAAATTTCGGAAAACAATCTAAAAAGTTATGATAAACAACTTTTGACCGGAATATTTAAAGGAAATATAAGTGAAATTAATGATAGGTTGATTGAAGAAATCGAAGGCGCAGTCAGAAGTATGCACTCAATTGAGTGTAATGTATTCGGAACAGACATCAAAGTCAATTTAAATATTTACAACACGAAAAAAGATAGGCATAATGAAATCAAGCTATCAATTCTTAATTTGAATTCAGTTGAATTTCTTGAAGAGAAAAGTAATATTAGTGATGTATATCTAAGTGGTCTAGATACAGTAATAGTTTTTACTGATGATACTAATTTACACAATATTACCGGTAAGGACCATTTGAAATTTTTAAATCAAATAGATACACAAAAAACTATTCAATATAATTATGATAGTGCTGAGATCGGAACAGGACATTGGTCTGATTCCGTAATAGTTGCTTTACAAACTATTGGGTCTGGATTATTTATAAATGAAATTAGTAGGAGGTATCAAAATTATATCGAAAGTAGAAAGAAAGATTACAAGCCATTCAAATCATATAATTTATCAGATACGGTAATAAAAATTCTTAACGAACACCAGATAAGTTCTAATAACGCAAAAATTGTGTTGTTGGAGACTGAAGAAGTCAGTTTCGATTTACATATTCATATCGGTACAAGTAAAGGATTGTTTCAGTTTGTAATCGACTCTGAAAATTTGATTAAACACTTTGTAATAAAGGAATAATTCGCCCAACACAGCAGCCACGCCAACCCGCGCATGATGTTTTGACTTCGAGTGATACTTGTGAGCAAGGTAATGTTGCTTTCTTCGTGTCATTGTCTATGGAAGCGCGGGCTGCGTGGCTGCGCCCGTTGAGCGACAGACCGCCATTAAAGGCGGTCCGAAAAGGATCATAACAGTTCAAATGCTCTAGTATTATTGCAGTTTAAACTTGTAATATATCAAGACTATTCGCGTTTATATTTATATTATATTTAAATATCGATAACACCCATGAGTATTATTTGGAGCCCGGTAATTATTGCAACAGTAGTGATTCTATCAATTTTCATCCAGTCTTGCATAACGCCTCAAACAGCGACCGACCAGCAGCCCATAGAGTTTCCTGATTTTCCAAATCGGTATTCAAAGTTCATCATGGATGGGGAGCAAACTATTGCAGAAAAATATCAATATACTTTCACAAAAAAAGATCACGTCTACATATATAGGCGATTTTTTCCTGAAACGTATACGTTGACATGGTACGAAGAGTATTCTGATGAGTTGTTATCGGTGCATAATGGTCTATACGAAGAATACTGGGATACAGGCTCACCTAAAACCCTGGGAGCATATAATATGGATTCGAAAACTGGATATTGGGAATATTACAACATGGATGGAGAAATTTCCGAAGAGGGCGAGTACATCGATGATGAAAAAACAGGTTTGTGGAAAAAATACTATCACAACGGACAGATCAAGACGGAGTCGAATTATTTCGAAGGCTACCTTGATGGCGATCAGATGAATTATGACTCTACTGGTACTATATCCGAAATAGATGTATATAGAATGGGAGAACTAATTGAGGATGGAGGTACTGAAGATTTCGCTTATCGTTTTGAATCCGATGAGAATCCATCTAATGAAGTGTTTAAAATTGTTGAGAAGTTTCCGCTGTTTCCGGGGTGTCCTGACAGGTACGCTTATGGACGAAAGAAAGAGTGCGCAGATAAAAAATTCCTTAAATTTCTATATTCAACATTGCAGTACCCCATAGATGCTCGCCGTCTAGGCGTGACTGGATCTGCAAAGGTTAGTTTTGTAATTGAGGCAAATGGTTCAATTACCGAAGTTAAAGTACTTAGCGGGTTGAATGAATCAATTTCGCAAGAACTAAAAAGAGTGGTTAGCCTGATGCCAGTCTGGATACCAGGAGAGCAAGATGGAAAGAAGGTTCGAGTCCAATTTAGCTTGCCAATTAATTTTGATTTATAATAGAGGTTATGCCTATTGGATTTACACTGCGCGCGTAGTACGCGCTCGCACAGTAAGCGTACGAGCAAGTACATATTGCAATATAGAAAAGAATTACAGGTTACTTATATTCCAAAACAAAACTGATCAAATGTAGCGTATCGAAGCATTCTCGACTTTTTGTTGTCTAATATTTGAATATTTACCCTTATCTGTATAATTATTGAATTGCACAATACGTAGTTGCACGGACGCTTACCCAAGTTATGTCTTTCGCATGAAGTTTAGAGCGTGTCCAAATTTTTACTTCCTGAGAACCAAGTATTTAAGAACCTGGCGTCATAAAAACTGACTTACGTAACCCGCTATGCGTGCACCACGAAGTAGCCGCGAAGCGAAGTTTTTATCTAGCCAGAAAACCACGAAGTAGCCGCGAAGCGAATCATTGATCCTCAGTTCTTAAAAATTTTAGACACGCTCTGAACAACTAACCCTCCAGGTCTGGAGACCGGGACCCTGGATTACCCTCCTCATTCACCTCGAAGATCATTCATGATTGATAGAAGCAGCGAAGCTAGTCATTGGATTTCTTCCCGATTCGTATGCCATACGTTAAACTGGGGATCATAGGAAACAGGCTGGTCTGGAAAACACCCAACCGGGAGACATCCCGTGAAGTATTGGTGACCGGGTCGAAAATAGTAGAATTGACGGGGCGGATGAGGATCTGGTGCGGATTAGCGCGGTTGAGGGCATTGTAAACCGACAGTTGCAGGTAGCTAGCGGTACGGCGGCCGGGACGCTGGGGCCAACTTTTCTTGATGGACACATCCAGGCGCTGGTAGGCGGGCATCCGAAAGCCGTTGATGCCGTCGTAGATGAAGATCCCGTAAGCGGAAGCGGTGGGTAGCGTGATGGCGTGGCCCGTTTGGTAGATGAACAGGGCGGTGAACTCCCACTTTTTGCTGGGGGTGTAGGTGATACTGGTGTTGATATCGTGGCGGCGATCGTAATCGAAGGGAAATTCTTCGCCGTCATTGATTGCGGGGAAGCGGCGGGTGGAGGAAGAAAGGGTGTAGGCGAGGGCACCGCCGAACTTGCCGTGGGTACCGGCCACGTAGGCTTCCAGGCCGCGCACCCGGCCGCTGCCTTCGGTGTAGACCACGTCGGACCACTCGCGGGTGACGTCGTACAGATCACCTGCCTCGAACTGGAGGCGGACCAGGTCGCTCATTTCTCTATGGAACCCTTCCACGTACCATTCGAAGCTACTGCCCCGGCTGCTGATGCCCAGAAAGGTTTGGCTGCCCGAGGTGGGCGGGGCGGACTCGCGGGCCAATACCCAGATGTCGTTAGGCAGCAGGCTGCCCGCGCCCTGCAGGCGGTGCAGGTACTGACGGTGCTGCTCATAACCGGCATTGATGCTGATTTTGGGTAGCGCGTAATACTGTAATTTGAGGCGCGGTTCGGCTAACCAGCCGGTCCCGGAACCCGTAAGGTTACTGAAACGCAGACCGCCCTGCGAGTAGAGTTTGCCCGGTAACAATTCATACTTGTAGGCAACGAAATAGGCCTGCTCCAGTCCCCGGTTGAGGCTAACGAATAAGTCAAACAGCTCGCTGGAAAATGCCGCCGAGCCGGCCGACGCGGACCGCACGCGGTGTTGCACCAGGTCCGCCCCGCCCTCGAAAAGCAGGCGATTGTTTACTTGCTTGAAGATGCTGAGACGCGTGCCCACGTCGAGGATGGAAGAGGTGGTTGTGGTGAGGGAGAAATCGGCGATGGAATCCCTGGGCCGCCGCTCGTTGGCGCGGTAGATAAGTTTCTCGTCGCCCCCGTAGTCGTAAACGAAGCGGGATACGTAGGCGTTGTGCTTCACGGCCCAGCCGTTGCCCAGATCGTAGCGGGTGCGCAGCGAGGCCATGCGGTTGAACCACTGGTAGGTATCGAGGGTGAGATTGTTACCGGATTCTTCCTGTAGTATCCCGTCGTCGCCGCCCTGAAAGTAGGTGAGGGAAGTAGTGAGCCGCTTGCCGACGGAAGTGGCGTACTTGGCGATCAGGTCGTGGATGCGGAAGTTGAACTTACTACCCCGCACCCCGCGCTCGAAATCGCTGGGCGTGAGCAGGTCGACGGCCAGCGAGGGATAGGCATAGCGGCCCGCCACCTGGATACTGCCGCGTTTGCCCACCGGCCCGTCGATGGCGGCCCCCACGGTGGCCGAGCCGATGGAAAATTCCTTGGTGGCCCCGGCGCGGCTGCCCTCGTCGAGTTGCACGTCGATAAATCCGCTCAGGCGGCCGCCGTAGCGGGCGGGTACGCCGCCCTTGTAGACGGTGATGTCACGCACCCCGGCAGGCGGAATGGCGGAGAGGAAACCGCCCAGGTGGTTGGCGTTGTAAATGGGGGTGCCGTCGATGAGCAGGCCGGTCTGCTCGGGTTCGCCGCCGCGCACGATCAGGTTGGCCGTGCCTTCCACGCCCGTGCTGATGCCGGGCAGCAGGGTAAGTCCCTTAAGGTAATCGCGTTCGCCGCCCAGAGTAGGTTGGCGGGCGAGGAAATCGAGATCGGCCGCCACCACGCTGCCCCCGGGGGCCAGTAGCGTGGGGGCACGCACTTCCACGGTGGGCAGGTCGCGGTTGGGCACCAGCAATACCCGCAGGGGCGATACCGTGCCCACGCCCGCCGCCACCCGCAGGGGGCGGTAGCCGACCATGGTGAATAGCAACGAATCGGTAGCCGCCCGCAAATCGATGGTGAACTGCCAGAAGCCTACCTCATCCGCGTAAGCGGCCTGATCACCGTAGCTGACGGCGGCGTAGGGCAGGGGTTCGCGGGTTTCCGCGTCGCGGACGTAGCCGGAGAGCGTGGCGGTAGTTTGCGCGCTGAGCGCGGCGGTGGCGGTGAGTAAGAAAAGAAGGGTGTAGAGTAGGCGCATGGGAAAGTGGGGGGTGATTTCGTGTAAGAAGGCAACAAAATAATGGTGATGAGATTATTTTTTCCCCCCGCTGCGGCGGCTGGGGTGTAGGGAACCCAAACGGGTAGCCCACCGGGGGGAACCGTCAGCGCAGCACCACCGTATCTTTTTCGATAATGGTAAAGATTCCGTAGCCGCCGGTAACGTTGTGGGGGAAGAAGGGGTTGGGCGGGAAGAAGCCGCCGATGTATTCGGATTACTCGAGTCTGGCTTCCTGATAAGCTATGGCGGCGGCGTTTTTGGTTAAAACGGTTAAAATAGTGCCTTCGGCGGGGAAGCTACACTCATTTGAATTCTCACAAAAATCACTATCTGATATATACTTTTTCCTTATATACACTCCGTTATGAACTGCTGGGAGAGTTATGTTTGCTAATGGCGGGATAGCCAAACTAAACGCTGACGAATGTTGCTCCCCCATTTGCTGCATAATATCTTCGTCGGAATTCCAATAGTGGTATTTTATCGACGAATTTGCTCGTTCGGCTAATCCGCTTTTCTTTAGACTGAACGAAACAGAAGAAAAAATTAAGTCTGCATGCAGGTTTAGATAGGGTGGTTCATAGGTTACATCAACAATCTCAATTTCGTCGGCGGCTACAACTGGATCGCTAACTAAATCAGCATAGCCGGGTGCTGTGACTACCAAATGGTAATAGTTTCCCGTTTCAAAGTTAAGTGCATGATCCAAGCTATAGTATCTTTCTATATAGGCTACATCGCCCGCTGTTTGATTAAAGCCATCAATTACGACATTAGAGGAATACCGCACTGTATCGGAGTAGTAATTTAGCTCAGCATAAAATTGGTTATTTTCATAGATTATCACTCGTGCATTGAGTTCGTCCTCATAGCTTACCACGGGACCACCTATCGGATAGGTTCTGACAACTTTCATCTGAGGTATTTCTCCATTGACAAGTTGTGCTTCAATGGTCAGTTTTGGACCCTCGTAAGGTACTTCAAGAGGAATGGCAATCTCACGGTAGTCGCAAGAAGCATTAAATAACAGCAAAAAAACAATAGAAACCCTAAACATACCATACAGTTTAAATATAGAACTCATCTACCGAAAAGCTGCGGTGGCTTTTGTAAATGAGTTCTATAATATTCAAAAATTAAATTATCAATTTATACTTCCAACTGTAACATCTAAGTTGGGATCTGTTTGATCTGTAACTCTTCTTCCGCTAATCCGCGTTCCTAAATATACAGCAGTTTGAGAGAAATTAGATTGAATCAAATCTGTTTGAACAGCTGTCAATAGTAGGTCAACATCTGCTACTCCATTACTACCCGCAGGTCCCGAGAAAGTATTAGAAGCGTTTACTGGAGTGACGGGTATAGTAATAGATGCTGCCGTAACTACGTTAAAGTTCGGTGGAACAATTCCAAAAATCACGTGACTCAACTGACCGTTATTTACAACAGTAAGATTTAGGACAGACCAAGTACGTTTCCAAGTCAACCCTTGCCTGCGCTGGTTGTTAATGTAACCATTAATACCAGCACTATATTGAGTCAGAGTATTCGAAAAGTTGGTCCTAAAGGTATTTGTTTTCAGCGTAACTATAAGGCGCTGATTACCAATTGTTTCCTGATGCGCTACAAATGAAGTAGGACCATTAACAAACTTAGTATCGACCTTCTCAACACGCCGCTCCGCCGTTTCCTGCAACGTTACCGCCACTCCTTCTAACTCCCACTCGCGCTCCGGATCAGCAATGATCTGCTTCACCGTTTCCTGATTGCGGTCGGCAACGAGGATGTGGACTTTATCGGAGAAATAGTGGAGTTGGTTGCCGATAAGGACAAAACCCGAGGGGTTGACCAGGGAGGCCATGGAACGACCGGCGAGGAAGGGAATCAGGTCGTAGGCACCGTCGTCGAGAACGACCTGGTAGCGGTCGCGTTCTTCTTTGCTAAAAATGGCATCGCGCTGCTGCTCGTAGTTCTCCTCGAAGCGGGAGCGGACCGTGGCATAGTCCTGCCAAAGGGATACATAACCACGTGCGGCGGACCAGGCAAAGAATTCGGTCTCGGAAGAGTTACCGACAATGGTTTGGGCTTTGAAGTAGGCGTCTACGTCAGCAAAGGAAAGCATACCGTCTTCTACGGTAGCGTCGATGGTCGAGTTAGCGAGGTTGTGGTCACCATTACCCTGGTAGGTGGTAAAAGCTGTGGCATCGGCCTGCGGGTTATCCGCTTCCGTTAATTGCTCTTTTTCGCAGGAAGCGAAGATGAAGAGGCTACAAATCAGAGAGAGAGAGAAAGAACTCTCCGGGGGAACAGGTATTTCATAGCGGGTATGCATTGAAATGTGGGGGGTGAAAGGCACGGAGAGTTCATCCTTCCGTTATCGTCTGCAAGATGCGACTGACTATTGATACGTACAATAGGGGGTGTCAACTTTAACACATTTTTCGCCCCAAATTTTAGTTAAATTTTCTGAGTGTGATTGCTTTAATCAAATAATCTTCCAAATGCACAGGAATCGTACAAATATTACGTTTTTTACTCAAATGATTTTTTAGGCGCACTCCCAAGCATTTTCGTCACTTACATCCTTAAATCCGTCTCTGTAAGTTTTCAAGAATCGGTAGAATAGAGGTAAGCGTCCGTCCAACCACGTATTGCGTAGTCCACCCCTGCCCCCGAGCTTAGCGGTAAACAAAGCTATCCCTCATGCGCCACAAGCCTGACGCCAATTCAGTGATTTCTGCGCGAGCAGCCGCTCAGCGGACAAACCATCGTCGCATTTTGCGCCGCCTACAACATCAAACTAGCGACCTTCCCTTTCTGGAAATAGAAATACGCTTCCCGAGGGCCGCGATGCTGTGTAGCTTTGCGGCGGCTAAAGCCTTCCATATTTAGGAACGGAAATACGGTTCACGGGCCGTGAGCGACGAGGGTGTTTACGAAATTAAGTCAATTATTCCGATCAAAACCGTGCCGCCGCGATACTTGAGTTTGCCCAGCGGTTTGCGCCTGGAACTCTCGGGGTTCCGCGTCCATGAACTCGCCGCGCTCCTCCCTGAAATTGACCGTGCTCGTGCTTCGTTTTTCCAGCCAACAGCGCTACTTCGTCTATCGGGGCGTGACCGATATGCGTAAAGGTTCAACAGCTTGAGCGGGCTGGTGCCTAAACAACTCGATCTGGGCTTCCTATAGTTACTCGGACGCTTACTTTGGATGATTGTTGGAAATTACGACAACAGTTCCGTCCTGTTGATCTTGGGATAGCCCAGAAAGAAAACGTGTGCCGGAGGTTACCTCACCAATCCACCAGTCAGCCGTACTACTTCCACTTCCGCCTCCAATACCCTGAATTCTTCCAGTGCGATGCGCGTATTGGCGGCATCCAGGTTGACTTGGGCGGTGCGCAAAACTGTGGCGTCGACCTGACCAAGTCGGTAGTCCGCAACGGTTTTATCGTAGTTGAGTTGAAAGGTCGCAAGGTTGGCGCGGAAAAAAGCCAGTTGTGCACGGGTATTTTCGTAGGTAGCGTGGGCTTGCCTCAATTGGGTAAGTAAGTTCAGTTCGGCACGATCGCGGTTGGCGAGGCTTTGCTCTAATTCCAATCGGGAGTTTTGGCGCTGGATTCGACGCAGGCCGCCGTCATAGAGGTCGTAAGATAGGCGGACACCGGCTTCGCCGCCCAGATTACGGTTTTCCCGCAGAAAATTGGCTTCATCCGTTTGGTTCAAGTAATTAAGGTTAGCGTAAAGTTGCACTTTGGGCCGGAAGGCCAGGGTGGCCTGGCGGGCGGCATTTTCGCTCAGGGCGACGCGATTTTGTGCCAGTACCAGGTCTTCATTGTTGGCCAGCAGTTCGGTCCGCAAGCTGTCGAAGGCGAGGGGGGCGGGGTTCGTGCCGGGAATTAGTCGTACGGTAAAGGGCGTTTCCGGGTTACGGCCCATGAGTTGGTTCAAGCCGCGCTTCACATTAGCCAGTTGAAGGTCGAGTTGTCGATAGGAGACGCTGTCGGTATTTAGATCTACGCGGGCCTGCAAGGCGCGCAGGCTATTGGCGGTGCCGTAGCGAGCGTCACGCTCGGTGCGTTCGAGTCGGTCCCGACTGAGTGCAATATTAGCAGTGGCCAGTTCAAGTTGACGGCGCAGGGAAGCAGCGGACAGATAAGCAACGGTTACGCCGCTCACGGTCTGCTCCCGGGCATTTTCGATGCTGAGGGCGGTTGCCCGGTCTACCAGTCGCAGTTGGTCCAGGCGGGCATTTCCCGCGCCGCCATCATATATGAGCCAATTGGCTTCAGGTTGCAGGAAGATACCGTGACGAACTCCGCTGAGTTCCAGGAGTGGATTTTCGCTACCGGGAGGTCCGAGGTCGATTGTTTCTACCCGCGCATCACCGTAGCCCACCAGGGCAGAACCCTGCACCATAATGCGCGGACCGATGCCAGCCGCAGCGGGGTCGATGTTGTTGGTGCTGATCTCGCGGTCGTAATTAAGAAGGCGTAGATCAGGATTATTCTCCAGGGCCAGGTCAATGGCGGCCGGCAGGGTGAGTAGTGGGTCGGTAGCGGTCTGGGCGGCTAATTGCGGTACCCCGGTAAGTGCCGCTAGTAGCACTAGTGCAGTAGCACCCCCCAACTTGTAACCCTTGGCCCGAACGGCCGGTTCTACTTGTTCCTTATTAGGCTGCACTTTATTTAGGCTAACAACTCGCTTGGTCAAGCGGCGCCCACTGTTGACGATCACCAACATGGCCGGCAGCAGAAATAATGTGTTGAATAGACCGAAACTCAGGCCGTAGGCCATAGCGATGGCAGGCCCCTTCAGAAACTGCGCCCCCAATGAATTGCTGGCTAACAAAGGAGCCAGACCCGCCACGGTGGTCACGGTGGTCAGCAGAATGGGCCGAAAACGACTGGACGCCGCCTCGATCAGGGAATCCACAAAACCCTGCCCTTCCTCCAGCAACTGGTTAAAAGTGGACACGAAGACGAGGCTGTTGTTGGTAAATACCCCGATGAGGGCGATAGAGCCGATGATGGAAAATACATTCAGTGCCTCACCCTGGATCCAGTGGCCTAAAATGACACCGATAAAGGCAAACGGATAGAGGGCAAAGGTGAGTAACGCCTGGCTAAAGCTGTTGAACGCAAGCACGATCAGGGCCAGCATCACGGTCATGATAACGGGAAAAACCAGCCCGGCCCCACCGCCCATCTTTTCGCTCTCGCGGCTCTGCCCTTCGGCACTCTGGGATACGCTGGGGTAGCTTTTGGTCAGTTCGGCCAGTATACCGGCTTGTAGCTCACTGATTACTGAGGGGGCGGATACGCCGATATTAGCGACATTGGCCTCCACCCGTATTTCCCGCTCTCCTTCTAACCGATTGATGACCTGATTAGCCGTACCGTATTCCAGATAGGCGATTTCGCTCAGGGGGTAGCTCGTTCCGTTTGGGCCGTTGATGCGCATATCGGTTAGTTGGTTTTCGGCGGTACGGCCATCTTCGGGATAGCGCAGCCACACCTCCACTTCCTCATCGCCTCGTTGCAAGCTCTGTACCTCGGTGCCGAAGAATGCACCCCTCACCTGGTTCATTACGCCGCCCACACTCAGACCCAGCCGCTCTCCGGCGGGATTGAGACGGATTGTAGCTTCCTGAACCCCGGACTGGTCGGTGTCGGAAACGTCTTTGATATCGGTCCGTTCTCGCATAGCATTCTTTAGTTTGTCGCGAGCGGCACGCAGGGCGGTCAGGTCTTTGCCACGCAGGGCAATGGAAACCGGCTTGCCGAAAACGGCGTTGGTGGCACCGATGCCGTACACCAGCCCGATCGCTTCGGGAATAGCGGGGGCCTCCTCGCGGATGGCCTCGGTCAGGTCGAAGGAACTGATGTCACGCTCCTCGCCGTTCAGGTAGGTGATACGGAGTTTGCCCTGATTAGGGCGTGGGCCGGTAATGACTTCCACAAACTTGATCAGTTCCTGATCGTACTCCTTGTTCAGCTTTTCCTTGGTGCGCTGGGCGGCAGCGGCGATCAGGTTGAGTTTATCGGTAGTAACCTCCAGTGGGGTGCCGGGGGGCATGCCCAGTTCAATGAAGACGGCCTTGTCGTCCAAGTTAGGGAAGAAGGTAAAAGCGACCACTCCGCTACCCATGAGTCCAAAGGCGGCCACTAGCAGACCGATGAATACCGCCACGGTGACAAAGGGCATCAGCCGCCATTTGGTTACCGCACTACGGAATACCGGCAGGTAAGCCCGATTATTGACCCATTCGACGGCCCCGTTAAACCAGCGTTCTATCTTGGTCGGTTTACGATTGCCGCGCAGGGCGCGGGAGTGCGCCAAGTGGGCGGGCAGGAAGAAGAAGCTTTCTAGCGCGGCAATTAGCAATACGGCGATTACCACGAAAGCCATCTCGCCGAAGAACTCCCCCGTTTGGGTGGGCAGGAACATAAACAAGGAGAAGGCCGTGACGGTAGTACCCAGCGAGATAAGTACCGGCACCACCATTTGCATTGTGCCCTCCAGGGCGGCCTCGGCAGGCGAGACACCCTTTTTTTTGGCCCACTGAAAAATATTTTCCCCAATCACTACCCCGTCATCCACCAGGATACCCAATACAATAACAAAGGCAAAAAGCGATACCACGTTGATGGTCAAACCCTGTATGCCGGACAGGATGAACATGCCGATAATGGCCACCGGAATTTTGAGAGCTACCCAGAATGCCAGGTAAGGATCGAGAAATAAAGCCAGCACTAACAATACCAGGATAAAACCGGCAATACCATTGCCGGTCATTGTGCTCAAGTTGTCCTGCACCGTTTCGGAACCGTCCTCGATGATGGTTAGCTGTATGCCTTCGTGAACGGCGTTAAAGTCCCGCGCATAAGCGGCCGTTTGCTCGGCATTGGTCACGATGTTCTCATCCCCCAGTGCGAAAACATTAAGAACCACCGTTTCTTTGCCATCCAAATAGCGGGTACCGGGGTCGCGTTTGAACTGGTCGCGGAGTTCGGCTACCTCCTGCAGGTACAGCACGTTACCGTCGGGGTAGGCCCTTATAACGATATTGGCTAAATCCTTGGCAAAGTAGCCCTTGTCATCGGCTTTGATGTTGATGTTACGTTGCCCGGTTTTGATTTCCCCGCCGAACGTTTCCAGGTTGGCGGCGGCTACGGCACGGCCGATCTCCTCGAATGTTAGTCCGTAGGTGCGCAGTTTACTTTCACTTACACTGATTTCGATCTCCTGTTCGGGAGTGCCGGAGACGACGATATCGGAAATACCCGGCAGGTTGAGCAGGTCCTTTTCGATCTGATCGGCATAGTCTTTCCTTTGCTGACGGGTAATATCGCCGGTGATGGCGATGGCCATAGAAAGGTCCTTTACGTCACGTTTATCTACCACGGGCGGTTCCACGCCCCGGGGGAAGTTGTTGATCTTGTCGACGGCGTTTTTGATGAGAGCGAGGGTAGCGTCCTCATCGGCGTCCTCGGTCATCTCCACGGCTACGGTGCCCAGGCTGGCAGTGGAACTGCTACTGATGCGGTCGATGCCCTCGACTCCCTCCAACTCTTCTTCGATCTTGAGGATGATACCCTCTTCCACTTGCTCGGGCGTAGCACCCGGATAGGCCACGCCGATGTCGACAAAGCGCACCTTGGCCTTGGGCAGGTAGCTGGTTTCGGTCTGTGCCAGTTTCAGTGCTCCCAGGCCCACGATGAGCAGAACGCAGAGGTTGACGATAGTAGGATGCTCGATGAAAAAGGTAATGATCTTACGCATGGTTGGAAGGCGGCTGCGCCGCGTATTTTGGTAGACAGGCTGCGATCTGCCTTATTTTTAATGTTTTTGATTGAGTCCGGGCGTACTTTTTCAACGGGACCTGCCGGTCCGATTTACCCCGGAGGGGGGGTGATACGCGCTTCATTCATTTCGCCTATTTACTACTCTTGAGAATCGCTTTATAATTTGGAGAAACAGCGGAGTTTATCCAGCAATCCCTGTCGCCCGCGTGAGGTGCCTGGACGGGCCTCCCGCAGGGAGGAGACCCGCAGGCGTAGCCGGAGGGGCCGAGCGAATAGCGAGCCGGGAAGGGACCGACGGCGGCCGCGTCAGCGGACGGCGGCACGCCCTTTAAAACTACTACTGTGCCCTGGTGCCGAGGATGGCCCCCGGAACGGAAACCGTGATGACGCGATCGCCGGGGGCGAGGCTGCGGAGGTAGACCTTGTCGCTTTCGATGGCGGCTACTTCTACAGCTTTGGTGCGGACCACGCCGTCGATGATGACGTAAACTCGGCCGTCGCGGCTGAGGGCTTCTTTGGGCAGTACGGCCACATCGGTCAGGGATTGACCGGCGACTTCGCCTTCCAGATAGAGGCCGCTGCGCAGTTCCGGGCCGGAAAGGCGTAGGAAGGCGGTGACGGTTTGGGTGGCGGGGTCGACGGCGGTGCCGAAGCGGTTGACGGTAGCCTGGTATTGGCGACCCAGGTTGCGGGAGGTGAGCTGGACGGTTTGGCCCTTGCGCACGTGGCCGGTGGCCGAGGCGGGCAGGCCGGCGCGGACTTCGTAGGTGTCGGTGCGGCTGATACGGGCCAGTTCCTGACCGGGCTGAACAATGGACCCCGGATCGACGGCGGCCATGGTGAGTTGCCCGCTGAAGGGGGCGCGTATAGTGTAGTCGTCGAGGGTGACTTCTTTGGCCCGGATGGCGTAGTACTGCGCGGGGATGCCGTTGGCGCTGATAAAGTAGCGTAGTTGCTCGTTGGTGATTTCGGGCAGATCAGGCAGCATTTTGTCGGCCCGGACCTGATTGGTGAAGTGCTCCCAAGCGGGGTGTTCGGCGGGGTAATCCAGGCTGAGATCGGAAAGAATGCGCACTAACGCAGTTACCAGGTTGCTGCGATCAGCCCGAAGGCCGAAAAGAAGCGGTTCGTTGTCGATGCGGATCATGACCTCGCCCTTGCGGTAGCTTTTGCCCTCCTGCAACAGCTTGTTGGTAGGGAGTACGAGGCCGGGTACCTGCGCACTGATGCCGGCTTCCTGTAGGGGAATGACCCGCCCCGTGACCTGGATGGGGCGGTTGATGCTAACGATGGAAACCGTCTCCGTCGGGTAGGATTTGGCCGGGGCGGTAGTGATGCCGGCAATGTCGGTGGCGGCAGCGGGTTCCGTGGTTTCTTCTTCTCCACAGGCAGTGAGGATAAATAAGAGTAAATAGAGTAGTGATGGACGCATAGAATTTGCTTGAGGTGAGTGGAAAGGAGACGGGGTGAATCATTTTAGCGGCCGTAAGGCGGCGAGGCGCGGCCGCAGTAGGGAACGTGCCGTAAAAACCCGGCTTTTGGCCGTGCCGACGGGGATGTTGAGGCGCAGTGAAATCTCCTGATACTTGTGGCCGCGCAGAAATAGCTCGAAGGGCAGGCGATAGAGCGTGTCCAATTCACCGACTCGGCACATGATCTCTTCAACAGTCATGGATGATTCGGCAGGATTGTGGGCGGTAACACTAGCCGCCCAAGCCTGGACCGGCGGACGCTCGTGTAGCAACCGCCGGCGGCATTGTCGCTTGCGGTAGTCGGTTATGAAAGTATTGTGGATAATGGTGAGGCCCCAGGCAAGGAAATTGGTGCCATCCTGAAACTTATCGCGGTGACGAAAGGCAACCAATGCGGCATCTTGCATCAGGTCTTCGGCATCTTCCTCATTATGGGTCAGTTGGCGGGCACGGGCTAGAAAACGTTCCTTGTGCAGGCCGCCCCATTCGGTGAATTGCGCAGGTGTCATTTCATCAGTATTTTGATCTCCACAACTGGCTATTCCAGCGAATGGTTCAATCATTTGATTGAATAGTTTGATCAAATTTTTTACGCCCGCTTACAATTGCCCTCCTCACAGCGTTGTGTAATGAAGAACTCTGCTGATTATGATGATAGAAGAAAATATTGCCACTTTAAATATCCCGACCGAAGAAAAGATCATGCGGGCGGCCACGCGGGTGTTTACCCGGCGCGGCTACGATGGCACCACCACGCGCGATATTGCCGAAGTGGCAGGTATCAACGTAGCCACTCTACACTATTATCACCGGAAAAAGGAAGACCTGTTCCGGCAGGTTGCCGAGACCTCCATGCGCGAGTTCGTGCAGATTCATACGGAAATCTTTAGTCACCCCCTGCCCCTGCGCGAGAAGATTTATGCGTTTGTTGACCGCTACACCGAGATGTTCGAACATCGGCCGCACTT
>CAVPZP010000014.1:0-60000 GCA_963710215.1 Lewinellaceae bacterium
TTAGACTAGCACCACCTTGATGAACTGCTTCAAACGTTTCATTAACCTGATAACCAATTCATTATGGCTAACGCGAATGCCCATCTCGATTCAACGATCAACTCACTCAGCAAAGGACTGGAAAGTGCCCAAACCGGTGCAACCCGCAGTATCCGCAGCTGGATCGAAGACCTCAACGACGCCGATTCCCCCGACCTCAACGACCTGGCCGATGACCTCGAAGACCTCGAGACCATGCTGGACGATGACGACATGGATTCATCCGAGTTGAAGCAACTCCTCCAGACCATCGGTCGGAAAACAACTTCTGCCGCTTCGGGGGCCGAAGGTGCCGAATCCGAAAAAATTCGGAAACTCGGTAAGATGCTAACTGATTCGGCTAACGATCTGTAAGTCGAGGATTAAGAAGTCTGTTGACGGCTCCTACTTGCTTGTGCTACTTTAAGTAGCAGGGTGAGTAGGGGCCGTTTTTAGAGCGTGTCTAAAATTTTTAAGAACTGAGGATCAATGATTCGCTTCGCGGCAACGTCTACGTATATGAAACGTAGCGTGTAGAAAGACATTATCGTTTCGAATTAAACACGAGCCGAATTTTTATTTTTTCTATTTATTTTTTAATTTCTAAATATATAAAAATAGAAATTTGGCGGACTTAATTAATAAACAAAAACCTCTTGGAAATCCTGTAATAGCTATGTTTTATATACATTGTTGTGCACAGTATTTTCAGCCTAAACTTTGCGGTTATCATAAACTTTTCCTTTTAACTTTAACTTTCCTCTTCGTTTTTGTTCCGATTTTCAATTTCCGATAAGTCTCTTTAAAAGTACTAAAGTTTCTCAAAAGTTTTTTTGCAAAATGTTTCTTATTCGATGTAATGGAATACTCTTTTTTGCATTGGCTGAAGCGTTGGCGTAAAAGTGTATGGAATGGTAATTTATCCTATCTTTAACATTTTATTAAGAATGGTGGTTTTAGAGTTGCAAATCAATATTATGATTTTTCAGTAACTTATTTTTAGGCTATCAAAAGGTTTTAATAGTTATAATTAACACAAAAAGTGAGGTCAAAATCATTAGGTTTGTTTCAAGTTGTTCAGTAATTAAAAAATTTAGAAAAGCAATCAAAATGCAGAATGAAAATCATTATGTTGAAAATAGTAATTGGTTAAGAGCAGCTATTCTTGGTGCAAATGATGGTATTTTGTCTACTGCAAGTATTATTATAGGTGTTGCAGCAGCAAGCACAACAAGAGAACCAATTATTTTATCAGGTATTGCAGGTTTGGTCGCAGGTGCGCTTTCAATGGCTGCTGGTGAATATGTATCTGTAAGCTCACAAAGCGATATAGAAAAAGCAGATTTAGAAAGAGAACAAAAAGAGTTAGAAGAAACGCCAGAATTAGAGTTACAAGAACTTGCTGATATTTATGAAAATCGTGGACTCTCAAAGGAATTAGCTTTACAAGTTGCTAAACAATTTACAGCACATAATGCTTTAGAAGCTCACGCTCGAGATGAGTTAGGAATTAATGAAATCACACAAGCAAAACCTTTGCAAGCTGCAATATCATCAGGTGCATCTTTTATTTTTGGTGGCGCTTTACCATTATTGGTAGCTTATTTTGGTTCACTTAAATTAATGGAACTACTACAATACGGTTTTGCCATTCTATTTTTATCAATTTTAGGGGCAGTAGCTGCTAAAACTGGTGGTAGTAGCTACAAAAAAGCAATACTTCGGATTACATTTTGGGGAACAGTTGCTATGGGAATAACTGCTTTAATTGGTTATTTATTTGGGGTTTCCTTAGCATAATAATTTAATCATAATATGAAATGACCACAAACGATTTTATTATAAGATTGTCCATTGCTTTAATTGCAGGTTTGGCAATAGGTTTTGAGCGACAATGGCATCACAAAATGTCAGGTCTAAAAACAAATATGTTAGTTTCTGTTGGTGCCGCTATTTTTGTGCTTATGTCATTTAAATTGACTGAAAACTATACAGGAATTGATATCACAAGGATTATCGCACAAATTGTTACAGGCGTTGGTTTTTTGGGTGCAGGAATTATTTTTAGAGATGGAACAAATGTTCACGGATTAGCAAGTGCTGCAACAATTTGGTGTAGTGCAGCAATTGGATGTGTAGCTGCATCAGGATTTTATCTTGAAACTTTAATTTGCACTTTATTAGTGGTAATTGTCAATACATTATTAGAACCTTTAGATAAATGGCTGAAAGACAGAAAATAGTAATCACTGGTGCAGGTTTTGGCGGTATCTCTATGGCGAAAACGTTCAAAAACAAGCCTGTCGATATTTCGTTAATTGACCAGCATAATTATCACAACTTTCAGCCATTAATGTATCAAGTCGCAACTGGTGGATTAGAACCTTACAGTATTGCATATCCAGTTCGTAGAATTTTTAGGAATTTTAAAAATGTACGTTTTAGAATGGCAGAAGTATTTTCTGTAATTATAGATGAAAAGATAATCGAAACATCAGCAGGAAAAATAGCTTACGATTATTTGATTATTGCAACAGGAAGCCAAAACAACTTTTTAAATTTTGAGCCAATAAAAGATAAGTTGCTCACATTAAAGTCAATTCCAGATGCTCTTAATTTAAGAAGTTTTGTATTCCAAAATTTGGAAAAAGCAATGGAAGACAACCAAAGTGAACCATTAAATGAAATTCTAAATATTGCTATTGTTGGTGGTGGTCCAGCAGGAATTGAACTTGCAGGTGCTTTAGCAGAAATGAAGCAATATGTAATTCCAAAAGATTTTCCAGATTTAGATATTTCTAAAATGAACATAAATCTTTATGAAGCTGCACCAAAGTTGTTGGCTGTAATGTCCGAAAACGCCTCTGCAAAAAGTGAATTGTATTTAAAAGAATTGGGTGTTAATGTATTTTTAAATGCAAAAGTTAGTGATTATGATGGCACAAAAATTTCTTTGGCAGACGGAACAGTTTTTCAAACAGATACAGTTATTAGGACAGCAGGTGTAAAAGGTGCACCAATAAATGGTTTACCTAAAGAAGTAATTGTAGGTGGTAATCGTATTTCTGTAAATGAGTACAATCAGGTTTTAGGTTTTCAAAACGTATTTGCAATTGGTGATGTAGCAACACATTTGTCTGTTGTAAATCCAAAAGGTTTGCCAATGTTAGCACCAGTTGCACAGCAACAAGGGAAATTATTAGCCAAAAATATTTTAAATCAAATTGCAGGTCGTTCGTTAGAAGTTTTTAATTATAAAAACAAAGGAACAATGGCGACTGTTGGAAGAAAAAAAGCAGTTGTAGATTTATCAAAATGGAAGTTTCAAGGCACATTTGCTTGGTTAGTTTGGATGTTAATTCACATTTTTTCGTTGGTTGGATTCCGAAATAAATTTGTTGCTTTTTATGATTGGTTCTCAAATTATATAAAATACGATAGACCTTTAGGATTGATAATAAGACCTTATAAAAAAACAACTAAATCCTAAACTATGTTACATTATCTATGGATTTACATTTGTTTTTTTCTTTGGAATATTTCTCGAAGGTGAATTGGTATATATTTCCGCAATTATTGCAGTTTCTCACGGTTATTTGAGCATCTATTTGGTAATTACTATTGCTATCATTGCTACTATTTGTTCAGATTTAGTTTATTTTAATTTAGGCAAAAACAGAGCCAACAAGTTGATGAACAATCCAAAATGGAAGACTAAAATTGAAGCAGTCAATGACAGATTAACTAAACACAGACAATTATTTTTAGTAAGCTATCGTTTTCTATATGGATTAAGAATTGCAACACCTTTGGTTTTAGGAACGCAAAACATAAATACACTAACATTTTTAAAATACAGCATTATAAGCACTTTAATTTGGGCAACGCTTTTCACTTTTTTAGGATTAGCTTTTGGTGAATTAATACTTACCTATTTAAACCACATAAAACAAATAGAGTTTTACATAATTGGCGGATTATTATTTTCTGCAATTGTTTTTTTGGTCACGAGATTTTTAAAGAGAAAAACTATGCTCAAACATAAATTATAATTAAATGGAAACTTTTAAAAGTAACATATCAAATAATGAATTTCCTAAATCTGAAATGATAACTGGAAAGGCAATCCGTGTTTCAATTTTAAACTTAATAAAAAGTGAACACCCAAAGTTTACAAAACAGAGTTTAATTTCCATTTCCGAACTCAATCATTACAGGCAAAAATATCTTAAAACTTTTCTGCTTAAAGAAGCTGGCGAATTAACTAGACTTGAAGAAGATGTTCTGGAAAGCATTAAGAAACAAGAAATTATTTCTGCAAACAGTTTAACAATAAAAAAAGAAACAAGCGGTAATTTTGGTCAAAAATTGGCAGATAAAGTTGCCACATTTGGTGGTAGTTGGAAGTTTATTATACTTTTTGCAATCATTATTTTTGTTTGGATTTCTGCAAACATTATAATTCTATCTAACAAGGGTTTTGACCCTTATCCTTTTATTCTTTTGAATCTTATTTTGTCTTGTTTAGCTGCATTACAAGCACCTGTTATAATGATGAGTCAGAATAGAACAGAAGAAAAAGACAGAGAACGTGCCAAACAAGATTATATGATTAATCTTAAAGCCGAATTAGAAATAAGAACACTACACGAAAAATTAGACCATTTAATTATTCATCAGCAACAGGAATTGCTAAATATTCAGCAAATACAAGTCGAGATGATGGAAGATATTATGAAAAAGATTGATTTAAAAAATAGTTAATAACAACAATTATGGATAAAATTGGAATTGTATTATCTGGTGGTGGTGCAAGAGGTGCTGCACATATTGGTGTTTTACAGGCTTTAAATGAAAATGGCATTTATCCAAACAGAGTTTCAGGAACAAGTGCAGGCAGCATTATAGGTGCTTTATATTGTGCTGATTATGCTCCAAAAGAAATATTAAAATTATCTCACGAAAAATCCTTTTTAAAAATATTTCAAATAGGATTTTTAAATAAAGGATTGACTGAGCTTACTTATTTGAAAGATTTTTTAAAAGCCTATTTAAAAGAAGATAATTTTGATAGTTTAAAAATACCATTACACGTCTGTGTTTCAAATATCAATTCGGGAAAATTTGAAATTATTGAAAAGGGAAAATTGATTGAAGTTTTGGCTGCTTCTTGTGCATTACCATTATTATTCAAATCTGTAAAATTTAATGGAAACACCTATGTAGATGGTGGGTTATTAAATAATCTACCAGTTGAACCGCTTATAAAACATTGTGAGAAAGTGATTGGCATTAGCGTTTGTCCACACGAAATAAAAACTGAAGTAAAAGGAATTAAAAATATAGCAGAAAGATGTCTTCAACTTGCAATTTGGGGAACAATGCAACATCGATTTAATAAATGCGATATTGCACTTGAAATTGAAAAATCATTCCATTTCGGTTTATTCGATGTTAAAAAATCAAAGGAACTTTTCGATATCGGTTATGAAGCTACAATGATTAGAATGCAAGAAATTAAATTTAAATTAAAGTAAATTCATATAATTAATCGCACTTCGCCTAGCTCCTGAATTTTATAAGGGAATTTATTACTTGGCGATGCAATAAACATAAAGTTAGTGGGTATGCGCCAACGTTTAGATAGTTCTTTAATTTTATCAGGTCCAAAAACACCATTTTCTACAATAAATTCAATATTAATCAAAGGATAAGCTCTGTCTAAAGTTTCGACATCTTTTTTAAGATTGGGTGCAATGGTTTCTCTATCATTCAAAACGGTTACAATTTTTACGCGTTTCGTAGATTCATTTTTGGAAATATATAATAACACTTTATTTAAAATAGCAACATCATCGTGATTGGTAAAGTAAACAAATTGTTGCTTGTTTATAGTATTGAGAGCTCTTTTAATAAACTTATTTAGTTTAATAAAAACGCTGCTTTTGTCAGGGAAAACGTAGTCTATAATTGTCAAAAATAGTTTATAGATAGAAGTGCGATATAACATAAAAAACACAACTGCTAACGTGGGAATAAGATATTCCATAAAGATGGCTAAATATTGAGGGTTCAAAATTACATTACCAATAATTGCAGATGCAACAGCAATAATACCAATAAATAAACCTAACCAAGTTGATTTTTCAGGTCTTGGTAATCGAGAACGATTAACTTTTAATAATAAATTCCCAATTCCAAATAAAATCATAACCGATAAAAACGCAATAGTATAAACACCAGCGAGTTTTGCTAAATCGCCTTTGGTAAGCAATAAGATAGAAACGCAAAGAATAAAAAATAAAATGTAAATTAAATAATTACTTCCTTTTTTAGTCTTTTTTAGAAGTGTTTTAGGTAGAATTCTATCTAAAGCCATACGTTTCATTAAACCACCAACACCAACAAAAGAAGTTAAAACAGCACCACTTAAAACCAAAGCAGCATCTATACCAATTAAAAGTGAAAGCCAATTTCCACTTGCTGTTTTTCCCATAATGGAAAGTAACGCATCCTGATTGTCAACCACAGTAGAAATTGGTATAATACATAAAGCTAAAAAGGCAATTAATGGATTAAAAACTGTAACCACAAACCACATATTTCGCAAGGTTTTTGGGAAAACACCTTTTTGCTGTTCTTCAACATAGTTTGCCGAACTTTCAAAACCACTAATACCAAGCATTGCCGCTGAAAACCCTAAAAATAAAGCGGTAATGATTCCGCCTTTAACAGGTTTACTGAAATTAGCAGAAAGTATTTCAGTTCCGTTTTCAAATAAAAAAACGAAACAAAATCCGCAAAGTATTGTGAGCGAAACCAAATGAAATAGAAAAATAGCGATAGCTACTTTCGATGATTCTCCAATACCTAAAATAACCAATCCCATAAAAAGTGACAGTAAACCAATTGTGACTGGAATAACAGGAATAAAATCCCAAATACTATGTGCGTATTTTACAGCCTCACTTGCCGAAATAACTGCAGTTGCCATATAAGATAATACGGTTAATGATGCTGCCAAAGAAGCAGTTGACTTTTTGGTAGTATTTAATAAAGCATTGTATGCTCCACCATTTAAAGGCAAAGCACCAACCACTTCGCCATAAATTTTTCTGAAGAAAAATAAAACAACAGCAACAACCAATAGAGAAATCCACGCATATTGTCCAGCATAGACAATTGCCAACGCAGATACATAAAGGCAGGAAGAACTAATGTCGTTACCACAAATAGCAGTAGCTTCAAGTTGGTTGAGTTTTTTTGACATATTTATTTTAATTGAATGGTCTAATATAATGATATTGCGATTATAGAATTAAATTGTTTTTTTTTCGTAAACTAAAGAAGTGTCTAATAGAAGGTCAAATGTAGTAAGTGTATAAAATTTTTAAGTAGGGAATATGTGGCTGGGAAATTTTGTACTCTTACGGGAAGTTATCCCAAAATTATCTGAAAACTTTTATAGCAGAATGTTTGTTAAAAAGGTCAATTCCGCAGAGTATTAATGTTCAGATTGCGGTTGATTGGATATTGTGTACAACGTTTAGTATATGAAAAGTAGGCGATTTCGAAGCACTAAACTTTCGATTAAGCACGAACTTTGATACGAGCCAAAAGCCTTGATTTTACTACTATTTCGCCTATTTTTTATATACATTGTTGTAGGGCGTATTTATTTCAGTTCTATTGTTTTCATTTTTCTATGAGATATAATAATGAGGATTGTCATTAAAATAATCGAAACAACCGAAGCGTTTAATGTTCCTAAATCTAATCCACCTTTTGCTATTGGTTTTGTTAGAAAATCTCCAAATGTTGCACCAAATGGTCTTGTGAATATGAAAGCAATCCAAAAGAGTATGATATGGTTTATTTTGGTGAAATTATGAAGCAGAAAAACAATGACAATTATTCCTGCTGTAACTAAAGCACCATTTAAATAACTTAAACCAACAATGTCGCTTAAATAATCTCCAAATGCTGTTCCTAAACTATTGGAGAATAATACAGCAATCCAATAAAATATTTCTTTGTTTTTATTGATAATTGGATAGACATTAAGGGTTTTAAATTTCTTATACCACAGAAATAATGTCAAAATTAACCCTGAAAACAAGACTAAACTGCCCAAAGTATACCCTAAATGTAAACTTCTATCCAGAAAATCCGAAATTTCTGTCCCTAATGTAGTTGTAGCAATAATTACTAACCAAAAGAAAATTGGAATATATTTTTTAGCTCCTAATTGTATTAATAAAACAATTAGAAAGAAAACCAAGGTAATTCCAATTCCAACAGCATAGCCGAGATTCAAAGTCATTGAAAGAAAGTCGCCCAAAGTTTCTCCCAATGTTGTGGCTACTATTTTCATAATCCAAAATAACAGAGTTATTTCAGCCACTTTATTTAGTTTTATCGTTGAATTACTCATATTTTGGATTCAATGTTTTTTAGTATTTCCATTTGTTTGGCTTGACTCTCAAATAACACTTTGATTTGTTCTTGTAAAAGCAAGTCTAATTTTTGATTTAGAGACCTAATTTCTAATTCAGCTTTTAAGTTAATTAAATAGTCATTTTCACTTCTCTTTCTGTCTTTTTCTTCTTTTCTATTTTGGCTCATCATTATTACAGGTGCTTGTAAGGCAGCAATACAGGATAAGATTAAATTCATAAGGATAAATGGGTATGGGTCAAATTCGTCTCCTTTTGGAGCAGTAACATTGAAAGTTATCCAAATTGCTAAAATGACAAAGAAAGAAATAATAAACGCCCAGCTTCCACCAAATCTCGCAACCTTATCTGATATTTTTTGTCCTTGATTTAATATTTCTTTAGGTGGATTTAGAAGATTTTGGATAATCAAAGATTCGTCTTCAATTGTTTTCCGAACTATTTCTTGAAGTTTCTTTATGTGGGCATTTTCTGCATCTAATAAATTTGTTATGTCTTTGTCCATTTTATTTTTTTTATATGCCCTACAACGGTCTCGTATATGCGCAGTCGCCGCGCATAGCGGCGATTGGCGTATATACTTTGTTCTGCTCAGTTTTTACTTTTTATTTTTTCGAAATATAATCTTTTCATTAGTCTATCTCCTTCTACAACGTCAATAAACATTTTGTCTTTTTCAAATCGAATGTAATTACATTAAATCTTCAAAGTTCTCTTCAATTGTAATTCTTATCAAAGATGGTTTCTCTCTTTTTTAGTTGCTAATCGGAATTCTCGATTGTCAACTTTGATTTATATTGAATCAGGTTTTTGCCCTTCATAAAATAGACTCCCATTTTCAGCTGTAATTTCCTGTTTCCATTTCTTTTTTTGTTTAATCCAAGTTTCTTTACAAGAGATTGTCTTATTAAAGTAATCTAAGTTGCGAACAATGATATAACTAAAAATAAAAAAGAAGTCTATCCAAAATGATAAGTTTAAAGCGACGAAACCAAAACTTATCATCACGTGTAGTGTACCCCCAAAATATTCACAAATAAAGGATTCCTTAAAAGCAATTATTTCTCCAGTCTCTTAAATGATTTATCATTTGGGTTAATAACACGATAAGAAATGTAAGTAGACTTATCGAAACCCCACTTAAAATCGCTCCCCATATTGGAGTATTTGCAATGAGTAGAGTTATAGATAAAACTATTAAAGCAGTAATTATTCTTGTATTCTTAAATAGATTATAACGATTACTATAATCATTGAAATATACAGGGTCGCACTTAGGATTTTCTTCTAAGCAACCTTTTAGGTTTTGAGGGTTGAGCAATCTACTTCTTGAGAATAATGCAGCTAGAGCCGTTACCATTGTTAAAGCAAGTCCTACCCAAATGTAAGCAGACCAAAATGTAAAGAAATTTAGGTTTACAGCAATAGCTACAAGAAGTAATCCGATAGCAATTATCAACATTGCAATATAATACTGAAGTATTCTAATTGCCGTGAGCAGTATGTCGTTACACATGATATTTAGTTTTAATTAAAAAGATTTATTTTGGTGCTTTTCATTTTTTTAATTGAGCAGAACTTATGCATATCAACCACTATTGTCGATAACAATAAATAGGAACCGATTACCCGAGGCGATTTATCCCCGGCGACCCTGTTCAGACAAAGGTAACGATTCCACGGTCAACAAAAGGTATACACCAAATAAACAATGTCGATACGCATAGGAAACGTCTGGAGATCAACCTCGGATTTCAAATCCACAAGCCCGGCGGTGTGGCTTCTCTGAGCAGAATCGATACCGAGGTTGATCTTTACCTATTCCACAGACTCAGAGGTTAGCAAGTGGATCGTGCAAATCACGAAAGCGTTCGCTGGAGGTGTGGAGGTAGATTTTGGTTGTCTGGATGTTCTCGTGACCCAGCAGGTCCTTTACGACCTGTAGCGGCGTACCTCGCTCCACCAGATGCGACGCGTAACTGTGGCGCAGGCCGTCTACGGTCAGTTGATCGGGTAGGGCGGAGCGTTCCTTGGCACTTACGAAAACCGACGGAATGGAAGTGGCCGAGTATTGCCCCCTGGTTTGCCCCTCGAATAGCCAGTGGGTGGGGCGGTAATCGGCCAGGTAATCTTGCAATAGCTGAAGGAGGCCGCCGTGCAGCGGTAAGTGGCGGTCCTTCTTTCCCTTGGTTTGAATCACTAGATGACGTTTTTTCTAAATTCACGTGGCGAACAGCATTTTTTGCACGGCATCGACCATCATTTCCACTACGCCGTCCACGTCGCGATCGGAGGGTATCAGGCCGGGTACGATCAAGGCCCAAACGCCTGGCCAGCGAGGAACGAACCTGATCGGAATCGAGGATTTCTCCTTCGATCTCGCTACTCTTGATCACTTCTTCCGTGAGTGCGACCAGGCTTGCTTCCTGTTGCAGGTCAAAGCCGAGGTTGGTCATGCGCCCGAGCAATTTTCCCTGCCGGTTGCGTACATCCGCGAGTAGGGCGATCAGTTCCTCATCCCGCCAGTGTAAGCGGGGCCATTCCGGGTTTTGGTAGAGGTAGGTGGGCATCGGATCAAGACTGTGCGGCGAATAACGGAGCTATTCGCCGCAGATTATGCGGTGAATGTACGCTTTATTCGCCGCAAAACTCGTAAAACAACCGCCTCCGCCCACTTAGCGTTAGCTTTGCGTCCCGACTTTGCTAAACCGCCCCGCCATGACCTTTGCTGACCTCAACCTGAATAAATCACTGCTCAACGCTCTGGCGGACCTGGGCCTGGAGGAACCCACCGCCATCCAGCGCAAGGTCTTCTCGCCCATCATGGCGGGCCAGGATGTGGTGGGCCTGGCCCAGACCGGAACGGGTAAAACCTTTGCTTACCTGTTGCCGGTACTGCGACTGTGGAAATTCACGAAATCACCCTTCCCGCAGATCATGATCGTGGTGCCGACGCGGGAACTGGCGATGCAGGTGGCCGAGGAGGTGACCAAACTGACGACTTACCAGAACCTGGTGGTGCTACCGGTCTACGGCGGCACCAATATGAAGATCCAGAAAGTGGACGTAGCCGCCGGTGTCGATGTGATGGTGGGCACCCCCGGCCGCCTGGTGGATCTGATGGCCGACGGCGTACTGCGTACTAAACTCATTAAGCGGCTGGTGATCGACGAGGTGGACGAGATGCTCAACCTCGGTTTCCGGACCCAGTTGCGGGCCATCATCGACTTCCTGCCCAAAAAGCGGCAGAACCTCATGTTCTCGGCCACCATGCTGGACGAGGTGCTGGAACTGATCAATGAGTTTACCGATCACTTCGAGGTCATCGCGGCCGCGCCCTCGGGTGCGCCGCTGGAGAATATCGAGCAGTACGCCTACGCGGTGCCCAATTTCAATACCAAGGCCAACCTGCTGGAACTGCTACTAAAGGAGCATCCCGAGATGAGTAAGGTGCTGGTCTTTGCCGGCACCAAAAAATTGGCCGACGCCCTTTACGAGCGCCTCGCGCCCGCCTTTGATGAGGAATCCATGGGCATCATCCACTCCTCCAAATCACAGAATAACCGCTTTGCCACCGTCGAAAAATTTCAGGACGGTACTTACCGCTTCATCATTGCCACCGACATTATCGCGCGGGGGCTGGATGTATCCAGCGTGACGCATGTGATCAATTTCGACCTGCCGGACACGGCCGAGAAATATGTACACCGTATCGGCCGGACGGGCCGGGCGGAGGAGCGCGGCGTCGCCGTCTCCTTCATCCGCGAGGAAGAGGACAAGGAATACCGGGCGGCCATCGAGGAACTGACCGGTCTGCCGATCCCGATCCGCCCCAACCCGGAGGGGCTGGAAGTGTCGGATGAACTGATCTCGTTGGAAGTGGAGGTCGAGCATATTCCCTTCACCGACCCCAACGCCAAGCGGTTCGAGCCGACCGGCCCCGCCTTCCACGAAAAAAAGGCGAAGAACCAGAAGGTCAATCGCAAGATCCGCCGGGCGGAGGCCATGAAGTTAAAGTACAAAAAGCCCAAAACGCGGGGCCAGAAGAAGAAGGGAAAGAAGTAACTACTTACTCTTCCACTATCTCGTAATCAATTTCCAGTTTCCGTAATGCCCGCGCGGCGGAGCTGAATGATCCGCCGTCCACTTCCACGTCGATGGTGGTACCTTCCAATAGGTAGCCGGTCAGTTCGGTGGCCAGTGAGCTATCGACATCGGTGCCGATCTCTTCGAGGGTGGCGGCAATGGCGCGGCGGTCGGGGCGCTTGGCCCCGCAAGATATCAATTGTAGTTGCATGTTTGCTGTTTTTCCAACGCAATGTAGGAAAAGAAACGCGTGTACGCAAATGTGGTTGCGTGAGGGTGGGACGTAGAAAAAAACTATGGGTCAAACCGAGTCGGTAAAACTTACCTTGCTACTATCACTCCAATCAGAGATATCCTCCCCCCGCGCGGCGGCAAGTTGTAGTGCAGGGATTTGACTGACGCTCTCACCGATCAATTCGAGCAAGGGGTTCGTATTCGCCGGCATCGGCCTGGGCCAGGGTACCGTAGTAAGTTTCCCGCTCGGTGAGGGAGATCACGGCGGGTGGGTAGCCGGCGCGCATGAGGGTAAAATTCATCAGGATTCTAGCCAGCCGGCCGTTGCCGTCATCGAAGGGATGAATAGCGACGAATTCGTGGTGGAAAACGGAGGCGACGATGAGCGGGTGAAGTCGATCCATCTCCCGGGTATACCAGTCCAGCAGCGAGGTCATGCGGGCCGCAACGAACGGGGGGTCGACGTATTGGTAAATAGCGCCGGTGCGGGTTTTAACGTGATTGGGTTCGGTCTTGTAGGAACCGATCTTTACGGTTTTTTTGACCGTGTGGCCGTCTGGGGTCAGGGCATCGGTCTGGTATTCCTCCTGGAGAATAATGCGGTGCAGCTCACGAATATCGTTCTGGGTAAGCGGCCGGTCCCCCTTCACCATGCCGATCAGTTGATTGAGTGCCTTATCGTGGCCCCGGATATCGAGGTGGTCTTTGAGTGACTTCCCATTGGCCGTGACACCGTGCAGGAGGAGGGCCAGTGTCTCGCCGTAGGTAAGGCGGTTGCCCTCGATTGCATTGGAATTATAGTTCCAGGACAGGCGCAATTTTTGCATTACCCGCTGCTCTACCGGCGGGGGCAGGGGGCGATGCGCGTCTACGCTCGCTTTTAACCGGGTGACTTCATCGAGGATCGGGAGACGAGCCGATGATTCGAGCAGGGGAGAGGAGGGAATGGACATTGAGCGGTCTGAGGAATGGTAAGTGGACCGCATAAAGGTAGGGGTTGGGCGGCGGAACGCAGCCTGGCGGTGGGAAAAGCCTCCTCCGGCCCCACTGCGTGAGGGGGCCGGAGGGGCCGACCGGAGGAAGGCGCACGCAGTGCCGAGCGAACAGCGAAGCCCGGAGGACACCGGCCCACCGGCCGCCTTAGGGCGGTGGGACACGCCCGAGAAATGATGCTCTGCTACGCTGCCTCCTCCGTCTTCTCCTCCCGTCCGGCGGGGGTGTAAATGTAGCCGCCGTAGGGGCCGAGGTTGATGCCGAGACGGTGGGGGCGGCCGTCTACTTCCTGCGCTTCGGTGGTGACGTACTCGTTGGCGGGCACGTCGGCGTTGACCTCGCTGTAGCCCTTCCAGTCGCTGTTGTAATTGAGGCGCCAGGTGTTTTGCTGGTCGAGGCCGATGCCGTAGTTCTCGAACGACTGGTTGCTGAAATTGAGGACGACCAGGACGCCGTCGGCCGCCGGGTCTTCAAACCAGCGGAGGTAGGCGATGATCTTGTTGTCGTGGTGGAGGTGGATCAGTTGCGTGTGCTGCCCGTGGAGACCTTTAGATAGGCCGCCAAGGTTGCGGCGCAGCGCGATGACGTCGCGGTACATGTGGTAGATGCCGTTGTAGTCCTTGAGGCGGGACCAATCGAGCGGGTCCTGGTCGCTGAACCACTTGTCTTCGAGCAGGGCCTGACCCTGGAAGAGCATGGGGATGCCGGGGGCGGTGAGGGCGAGCATGCTGCCGAGCATGGCGCGTTTGACGGAGTGGTAGCTGTTGACGTCTTCGCCGTCTCCGCTGATCTCTTCCACCACGCGGGCTTTGCCGTTGGAGACCTCGTCGTGGCTTTCGGTGTAGACCACGCGGCTGAACGCGTCGTCGCCGTAGCGGCGCAGGAGGGCGGTGGATACGACGTCCATGTCGCGGTATTGATCTTCAAATTCCAGCAACGTTTTGCGGACGGGGTGGACAAAATCGCCGTCCCACTGCGCGCCGTAGCCCAGGCCGCCCAGCGCGGTGGGGTCGGTGACGAAGTTGTTGCCGTGCAGGTCTTCGGCGATGGTGATTTTGTGGGGATACTTGGCGTGGATGGTTTCGTTGAGCCATTTGAGCAGGGAGTAGCCGTCTTCCAGGTTGCCGTCTTCGCCCTCGCCGCCGCTGACGTTGCGGATGTAGGGGATCATGTCCATGCGCAGGCCGTCGCAGCGGTAGTCTTCCAGCCACATCAGGGCGTTGTCGTGGATGTACCAGCGCACTTCGTCGCGGCCGTAGTCGGGGCGGGTATCGCCCCAGGGGGTATTGGAGCGCCAGTCGTTGTAGAAGTAGATGCCGCCCTTGTCGTTTTCGTGCCAGCCGTCGAATTGCCACATACTCATGTCGCTGGGGCCGAAGTGGTTGTAGACCACGTCCATGACAACGCCCATGCCCCGGGCGTGGGCTTCTTTGACGAATTGTTTCAGGCCGGTGGGTCCGCCGTAGGCTTCCTCCACGCTGAAGGGGTAGGCGGGGTTATAGCCCCAGGAAAAGTCGCCCGCAAACTCGGCCACCGGCATCACTTCGATCAGGTTGATGCCCAGATCTTTGAGGTAGTCCAGCCGCTCGATGGCGGTCAGGAACGTACCGGGCCGGCCTGCTTCGACCACATTGAAGGTGCCGACGTGCATTTCGTAGATCACCAGTTCGTTCCAGGCGGGGATCTGGTAGCTGTCGTCTCCCCAGTCGAAGTCATCTTCGGTAACGATGGTATTACCGGACGAGTTGGTGAGCAGCCGTGCGCGCGGGTCGTTGCGCATCAGCCGCTCATCGTTCGGCCCGGTGATGACGTACTGGTATTCGTCGCCGACGCTGATCTTTTTGGTGCTGAGTTGCCAGAAACCGGCGTCTTCAGACGGTTCGAGGGCGATGCCTTTTTCATTCCAGTCGTTAAAACTGCCGGTTACGGCTACGGCTTTGGCGTGGGGTGCCCACACGCGCAGGCGGGTTTCGCCCTGGGCGATGCTGACGCCGAGGGGAAGGGTTTGGGTGATGGTTTCGGTCATAAGGGAGCGGGAACGTTAGATTTGGTGGTATGGGATGCAAACCGTGGCGGGGAGAGGGATGTTCGGGTGGGGGTTTTACGTTTGTACATCCGAATGGCTGTCGCCATTCGGAGACGCGAGGTGTCGCGTCTCTACGTTGTTAATCTTCAATTTTTTCCATTATTCCAATCGATCATTCCTATACCTCCCGCTGGCGCTTTGCCCAGTACCTCGAACGCCGCTGGTGGCGGCGGTATTTGGCCCGCCGCGACCCCGCCGCCTACCTGCGCGATAAGCGCGCCTACTGGCACCGCACCCTGGCCGAACTGGACCTCCGCCCGCCCCCGGCGGGCACCCGCGTGCTGGACGCGGGCTGCGGCCCCGCCGGTATTTTTACCATCCTGCCCGACCAACGGGTAACGGCCCTCGACCCGCTCCTGCCCGCCTACGCCCGCGACCTGCCGCACTTCGATCCGGCTGATTACCCCAACGTCACCTTCGTTACCGGTACCCTGGAAGACCCGCCGCCGCTGGGCGATCCGTTTCCACTCATTTACTGCTTCAACGCCGTCAACCACGTTGCCGACTGGGACGCCGCCCTCGACGGCCTCACCGCCCTGGCCGCCCCCGGCGGCCGGCTGGTTATCAGTAGCGACGTGCACCGCCACGCCTTGCTGTACCGGATTTTTCGTGCCCTGCCGGGCGATCTCCTGCACCCGCAGCAGCACCGTGCGGCCCACTACCACGCCGCCCTGCGGGCACGCGGCTGGGTGCTCGAATGCGAGCGGGTGCTGCGCACGGAACGGATCTTCGAGTACCGGGCGGGGGTGTGGCGGCGTAGCCGCCACGTACTTTAGTAAGCGGCGTTGCCGCTGGTATTTTAGTATTTTTGATTAAGCCTACACTTACACCATAGCGTACGCGTAAGCTTAATCAAAACTACTAAAATACAGCACCCGCAGGGTGCCTACTAAAATACGGGCGAAGCCCCCCCCTGCGTACGCGTAGGCTTAATCAAAACTACTAAACTACAGCACCCGCAGGGTGCCTACTAAAGTACGGGCGAAGCCCCCCCCGTGTACGCGTAGGCTTAATCAAAACTACTAAAATACAGCACCCGCAGGGTGCCTACTAAAGTACGGGCGAAGCCCCCCCCCCCTGCGTATGCGTAGGCTTAATCAAAACTACTAAAATACCAAGGCGAAGCCTCATACCAAAATACGTTGCGGGTAGGCGGCGTAGCCGCCCACCCGCAACAATTCAGACCTAAATTGATTATTCTAACCTAACCATCCGCGCCCCGCCCTTGCTCCTCGCTTACCGCCGCTACCTCCTCATCGGTTTCGCCGTTCTGGCCGCCGCCAGCGTCTACTTTGCCCTCAACCTGAAGTTTAGCTTCGACTTCGAGCAGTTCTTCCCGCGCGGCGATGAGGACCTAGCCTTTTTCCTCGAATTTATCGACGAGTTCGAGACCGACGATTCTTTCCTACTCGTGGCCCTGGAGCGGAAAGAAGGGGTTTTCGATAGCACTTTCCTGGAAAAAGTCCACGATTTTTCCCTCGTTGCGCGTGACTACCCCTATGTCGAGCGTAGCCAGTCCATCACGCAGTTCAGCTACCCGGTCAAGACGCCCTTCGGCATCACCAGCATCCCGGCCATCCACCGGTCCGACCCCAGCCGCTACGCCTCCGACCGCGAGCGCGCCCTGTCCGATCCGCGCCTGGCGGGCAACCTCATCAACGAGGCCGGCACCGCGCTGGTGGTCTTCCTCAAAACCAAAGATGCCCTTAACCTCGACGAGAGCCGCGAGCTGATGGCCGCCATCGAGACCGACCTCGCCCGCTACGATTTTCCCGAGGTGCACATGCTCGGCCGGGCCTACTTCAGCCGCGAGTTGGTGGACATGCAGATCCGCGAGGTGGCGGTGTCCACCGTCGTTTCCGGCATCCTGGTCAGTTTCATCATGTTTCTCATTTTCCGGCGGGTGCGGGGCATCCTTATCGCGCTGGTCAGCATTGCGCTGGGGCTGCTGCTCTTCTTCGGCCTGTTGGGTGCGCTGGGGCGCGAGATGAACGCCATTGCCGCCCTCTACCCCGTACTGATGATCATTGTCGGCACCAGCGACGTGATCCACATCATGTCCAAATACATCGACGAGTTGCGGGCGGGGCAAACCCGTGAGGCGGCCATTAAAGTGGCCGTGCGGGAGATCGGCTTGGCCACGCTGCTCACCTCCATCACCACGGCCGTCGGTTTTGCCACGCTGTTCACCAGCCGCGTCAACCCCATCCGCGACTTCGGCATCAACGCCGCCCTGGGCGTGCTGGTGGCCTACCTCACCGTCATCTTTTTCACCACCACTCTGCTGTCTTACTACCGGGCCGACCAGCTCATCCGCACCGGCAAGAGCAGCGAACGCTGGCACCGCTACCTCACCGGTCTCTACGAGTTTACCCGCGACCGCAGCCGCCTCATCACCGGCGGCGCCCTGGTGGTGCTCGTCCTCTGCGCTATCGGCATCAGCCGCATTACCACCAACTACAGCATCGTCCACAACCTGCCGCGCAACAGCCGGATCACCACCGATTTTCTTTACTTCGAGAAGGAACTGAGCGGTTTCCGGCCGCTCGAATTCGCCATCTCCGTCCTGCCCGACAGTGCCGCCGTGCAAGACTATGCCGTGCTGCGCCAGATCGCCGATCTGGAGAATTACCTGGCGCAGTTTCCCTACGTGCGCGGCGTCACCAGCATCACTTCGGTCTACCGCAGCATCAACCAGATGAACAACAACGACCGCGCCGATGCCTTCATCCTCGCGCCCGACTCGGCTACCTTCCGGCGGCAGGCCGCGCTGGCCAAACGGGTGCCCAAGCAAGCCATCAACGTACTGGTCAGCCGCGACGGGCGCAAGGCCCGCATCTCCAGCCGCCTGCGCGATATCGGTGCCGATAGCATCAAGGTGTTCGGCCAACGCACGGACGACTGGATCGCCGCCAACCTGGATACCAATCTCGTGGAGGTACGCCAGACCGGCACCGGTCTCATCATCGACAAAAACTCCGAGTACATCCGCACCTCGCTCCTCTGGGGCCTGGGGCTGGCCATCTTCATCGTCAGTGCTCTCATGGCATTGCTCTTCCGCCGCTGGCGCATGCTCATCGTCGCCCTGGTGCCCAACCTCATCCCGCTCGTCATCGCCGGGGCCACGCTCGGCTTCCTCGGCATCGAGTTGGAGGCGGGCGTCAGCATTGTATTCGCCGTCATCTTCGGCATCGCCGTCGACGACACCATCCACTTTCTCAGCAAGTACAAACTGGTGCGCGGGCGCGGCAAGGAACGCGAAGAAGCGCTCCTCATCACCTTCCGCGAGACGGGTAAGGCCATCATCCTCACCTCCGTCATCCTCTTTTTCGGCTTCCTGGTCATGCTCTTCAGCATCCATCCGCCCAGCGTCACCATCGGCCTGCTCATCAGCCTCACCCTGGCCAGCGCGGTCATCGGAGACCTGCTGCTCATTCCCCTGCTGGTACGGGTGCTTAAGGTATAAAGCCACCGTCCTGCCTTCCGAGGTTATTCGTTTCACGCCAATGAAAGTTTCTCGGAGCATCGGGGACGTGGAAGATGCATCGGGGCGTGTCCCGGCCTGCCGGCGGGGTCGGGCTGTCCGGCACTCTCTCCCTTCCGGGGCGCAGTGCGCCCCTCCAGTCCGTTCAGACAACACCTCCCATCCCTCACGCGGGGGCGGCATGAAACTCACCCCACTTACGAATCGTTGTTCCGGGGTGCCCTCCGTTTCGGCCGGTACCGAACCCAAAAAAGATAAGCATGGAAACCAAACGACAACGCCAGGTAGCCGAACAGATTAAGCGCAATTTCAGCATCGTCCTGCAACAGGAAGGCTCCTACATTTACGGGGCCAAGCCGCTGGTCACGGTTACCGAGGTAAAGGTGACGCCCGACATGAGCCAGGCCAAGATCTACCTCAGTGTATGGAACACCGACAATAAGCAGGCCGTACTGCTCCAGATGCGAGAAGAGCAGGCCCGCCTCAAGGGTTCCCTCGGTACCCGCCTGCGCCGCCAGCTCCGCCGTATCCCCGACCTGGATTATTTCATCGATGAAACCCTCGACGAGATGGAGCAGGTAGACCAGCTCTTCAACCGCCTCTACGCCGATAAGCAGATGCCGGAAGACGAACAGGAGTAGGGTGAGTCTTAAAGTGTGTTAAAATTCTTGGTAGATGGTTTGCTGTTACTACATTGCAGCGTCAATTCAGTGTCACGTCTCCAAATCATCCGGCACCATCGAATGATGACGGGTAAGTGAACGGGCACGATAATTGCCGGATTATCACCTAATTTCAGGGACTTTGGTCGTGGTAATAAAACACTATCCATTACCGCGATTTTCCCGTTTACCCCTTCATGAATAAAAAATGAAGCACTTTTTTACCACCCTTGTCCTGGTAACGTTCGCGGCCCTTACCGCTACGCAACTTTACGCTACCGCCCCCCTCATCCCCGTTACCCCCGCCGAAGCGGCCACGCCCGCCCTTACCGACCTGGTAACCGGCGAGCAGGCCTACGGCACCGCCTCGGTAGATGAATTCCTGGCCCTGACTCCCCGCGCCATCCGGGAAAAAACGGGAGAAAAACTCAGCCTGAAGGAAGTCGTCGTACTCAAAATGGCCCAGAAGAAGGTCAAAAAGATGACGAAGAAAGGCAGTAATAGCAGCAATCCGAAGAGCCAACTGGTCGCGCTACTGCTGGTCGTGCTGGTGGGCGGTCTCGGTGTCCATCGTTTCTACCTGGGCTACACCACCATCGGTATCATTCAGTTGTTCACCCTGGGTGGTTGTGGTATCTGGTCGTTAATTGACCTGATCCGAATCGTTACCGGCGATCTTTTACCCGAGGACGGAAGCAGCTATGACCCCGAACTTTAGACGAGCCGTCGAGCTTGGCGTATTGATTGTCGTTCCCGTTGTCCTGCTTGTTCTGCCGGCCGATTATTTCGATACCGGAGAATCGGTCTGCTTGTCGGTAGTGCTACTGGATACGGAATGCTACGGATGCGGGATCACCCGGTCCGTGATGCACCTTATTCACGGTAATCTCACCGAGTCGTTGTACTATAATTACCTCGGCGTGGTGGTAACGCCACTGCTGGCATTTGTTGCGGGAACGCGCATCTGGACCAATTTGCGGGCACTGGGCCTATTGCCCGGCCGGTAGTTGATCCGGCGCGTGGTAGCTTATAAGTCAATAACGCCGGTCCATCCCCGAAAGCTTTTCAGTACGGCCTCCCGCCGGATGAAAATGCTTTCGGGGATTTTTTTTGCAACCGCGTGAGGCGCCTGGAGGGCCGGCGCGGCGCGGGGCTTTGCCCCTGCCCGCAGACGGGTGCGTTAGCACGGAGCGAACAGCGAACCCCGGAAGGTGCCGGCCCGGCCCGCAGTATTGCGGGCCGGGACACGCCCGAAAAACACCGCCGAAACTTAAGAGCGGGTCTAAATTTTTACTTCCTGAGAACCAGGCATCTGAGAACCTGGCGTCATAAAAACTGACTTACGTAACCCGCTATGCGCGCAACTTTTTATCTAGCCGGAACCTCAGATCATTGATTCTCAGTTCTTAAAAATTTTAGACACGCTCTAAGACCTTACTTCCTCATTCCTCCACCGTAAACTGGGCAATTCCCACGTAGGGCCGCCCGTCTTTGCGCAGGCCCTGGGCGACGATGAGGTAGTCGCCCGTCTGGTCGGAAGAGGAAAAGGTTTGCCCCGTTTGCCCCGCGGCATCGGTGCGCAACCCGGGTGCCCAAAACAGCGTGGTGCGCAGGTCCGGCCGGTTCCGGTTATCGGGCAACTGAGGATCGAAAACGGCAAATTCGCGGGCCTTATGAAAGCCGTATAGTTTGGTCTTTAACTTTCCCGGAATAACGGACCCACCTCCCGAATCTCCCTGCCGGCTGTACAGCAGGATGGCACCGTTGGCCCCGCCGCCCCCGAAGATGGCCGCCCGTGCGCCCCGGATCACGTCGATAAACTCGATCTGTTGTACGGGCACGTTGCGTACGAATTGAACATCGACCGGCACCCCGTCGATGAAGTAGAGCGGTTCGCTACTGAGCAGGATGCTGGTGATACCCCTGATCTCCGCGAATTCCTGCCCGAAACTGCCGATCACCCGCACCCCCGGCACGCGCCGCAGGAGATCGAAAACCGAAATGGCGTTCTGCCCGCCGGGTAGCGAATCGACGACGATCCGACTGTCCGGACTGGAATAGAGGGTGCTGCGCGCATTGCGCCGCTCTTCCGCTTTGTCCACTCGTTTAGTCACTACATCCACCACGTCCAGGTTGATGATGAGCGAATCGTAGGTGCGTGCCACGGTGAGGGCGCGCTTGCTCAGGTCACCGTAGTCGTCCGCCTCGCCGGCGGATTCGCGCAGGCGGTCGAAGTAGGGGATTTCCGGCAGGGTAGGGTGGGCCGGTTCCCTCACCCGTAGCAGCACGTAGGGGTTATCGTCGATATCGATATCCTCGTTCTGCCGGTTGCGTTTGCCCAATTTGAATCGCCCCTGTAAAAAGACGTCGGACGTATCGAAGGTGACGTAGGGGCCGAAGACAAAATCCCCGTCCAGGGTGGTGAGCTGTTCCTCGTAGCGGCCGTCGTCCATTTTGGTGAAGAATACCTTTCCGGGGCGCGGCTTGTCGGGGTTCTCGTAATTATAGGCGGTTCCGCGCACATAGACACCCAACTCAATGAGGTGCTGCGGCACGAAGGCCGAATCTTGCAACAGCGGTTGCCAACGGAAACGCCGCCAGGCCCGCGTGAGCAGAAATTGGTCGATGGTAACGTCGCGCACGCGGTCCTCGAGGCCGAAAACGATCTCCGGCGCATAAGGGATGGAGTGGTCGATGTCGCTGTTGAGCATCAGCCAGGTCCGTATGTCATCACCGGCCGGGCCGCCGGTGGCGGCGGCGGGTAGCACGCTCATGCTGATCCGTGCTTCGGACAGCGTGTCTACCGGCGCATCGGTTGGGTCGATCCGCAGGCGCACGTCCACCGCCTGGCGGGTTTTGTAGTGGGTCGTGTCCAGGTTGATCTGGATGGTGGAGTTTTCCTTTTCGGGTGCCACGAAAAACAGCCGCTCGGCCGCCGGTTGCCCCCGGTCATCGAAGAGGGTAGCCACCAGCACGCCCGGCGGCAGATCGGTGCGGGCCAGGGTGATCTGCCCGGCATTGTCCTTGACGGCGAGGAGCTGATCCAGCAGTGCAATTCCCCGCAGGTGTACGGTGATGCGCGCATCGTCCAGCCCCCAACGTTGGGTGGAAAATAGCTGCAGTTGAATATTTTCCCGGTTCTGAAACACGGCCAGGTGGTAGCCCTCATTCAGGGGTTGCGGCAGGCTGAAGACCCCGCCGGTCTGGTTGAGCACGGCCTGGTAATCACGCCCGGGTTCGGGGGTGTAGGTAAACGAGCCGGCGCCGTATTTATCGGTCTGCCAGATCATCAGGGCCTCGCCGCTGTCGTCGGTCAGGTAGCCGTTGGCCGCCGTGGGGATGCCGCCCCGGTCTTCGGTCACGATCGCCATCCGGCAGGGAACGCCGGTCACGCAGTCGCCGCCTTCGGGGAAAAAGCGCAGTTTGGTATCCGGCCCGGTTAGCGGTGCCGCGAAAGTAGCGGCGGCAAGGGAAGGTGCACTGCCGGGTGCCCCGCTTTCTTTCAGCCCCGGCACGATCCGTAGCGTCTTGCGGAACAGCGTCTCGACCGGTCCGTTCAATTGATAACTGGTGTAGGCCGTCAGCTGATAGTCGCCCGGCGGTGAGACGGCGGGGATGATGAGGTCGGAGGCTACGAAGCCGTCGGTAGAATATAGCTTGCGCCGGGTTACCACTTCTCCGGCGGGGTTTATTAGTTCCAGCCGAATCTGGTTACTGAAGGTGCCGGGCCGGTGGGTCTGGCCGTTAACCAGGTATACGGCCGCCCAGATGATCTCGCCGGTGGCGTAGATGTTCTTGTCGGTGTGCACGAACACTTTTTCTGGCAGCAGTTGCTGCCGGTAATCGAGCATTACCGTTTCAAAGGGACTCTGCGCTGCCAGCGAAGTATGGAAAAGGAGGGCCGGTAACAGGAGTAGGTGTCGTTTCATTGGATAATAGTTGAGAGAAGGTAATTGTAGCAAGCCATAAATATAAGTTGTTGCGTTCAAGTGGGTGCTACCGTACCTCATAAGGTTGCGTTAAAGCTTTTCCGGGGAAGCTTTCGGTTGGTAATCAGCGGCAAAAATTACCTCCCTCCCGATCTTTTCCAATCCGGGGCTTACTACTTTCGGGGAAATACCTTACCTTTGCGGTCCTAAATTTAACAGCGTTATGAAAAAGGATATCCACCCCGAGAACTATCGCAAGGTCGTATTCAAAGACATCTCGGCCGATATCAGCTGGCTGGGCCAGTCGGCCGTCGTTACCCGCGACACCGCCGAGTGGGAAGACGGTAAGGAGTACCCCCTGATCAAATTGGAAATTTCCAACGTCAGCCACCCTTTCTTTACCGGTAAGATGAAGTTCGTCGACACCGCCGGTCGTATCGACAAGTTCAACAAGAAATTCGGCAACAGCCGCTTCGCTAAAACCATCGGCGAAGACGAAGAGCAGGACGAGAACGCCGAAGGCGAGACCGCTGCCACCACGGAGGCTACTGCTACCGAAACGAAAACCGAGGCATAAACCGCTTCGCGGTTTTCCTGAACACCAACGCCCCTTCCGCGATCGCGGAAGGGGCGTTGGTGTTTAACCAAAATGCCGGCGGCAACGCCGCCCGCTAACTCCGAGGAGCTTGCGACGATTATCACAGGTGAAGAGTACGCGGCGTAGCCGCTAAAACGACACTTCGATCCGGCTATCCATGTCCTTGGTCAGCGAAGAAGTACGCGTCGCCTCGATCGTGTAACCCGCATCCGGCCGGTAGGTGAGCCGCTGAAAACCGCGCGAGAGCACGTTGCCGCTCCGCTTTACCACCTGAATCTCGGCGGGTTCGCCCCGGCCATTCATCTCCACGGCCAGTTCGCGGGTCACCAGGGTGGTGTCCAGAGCGGTATAGCGCAGGCCGCTCAGGCGGCCGTCAGCGGTGGTCATCGAATCCACGCGGTACTTTTCGTACCAGGCCGGCTTATTGATATCGGCCTGTTGGAAAATGGTGAGTTCGCGGGAGAAATCAAGATTGGGCAGGGTCTTTTCCTCCGTCTCGCCGTTCAGCATCACGCTCTTACGCACCGGCGTAGCATGATCGGCCAGACGGGTGATTTCCCCGGCAAAATAATCGGTGAGGGAGAAAAACGGTTGTTCCGCCAATTCGCTCTCCACCCGCTCCGCCTCGCAGGCGGGGAATAGGAACAGCAACAGGAAAAAGCAGGCCGGGAGGGCAGATCGGTACACGGGCATTATTATTTATAAGCGTCGAAGGATGAATAACGGGCCGAATTTTCTTGAGGAGTGGGGACAAAAAACCCGAGAAAATGGTCAGTCATTTAGACAGAGATGCTAACACCTCACCCGTCATTTGGGTCGGCCGTTCTATGTCCATCAGCCAGAGCAGGGTAGGGGCCACGTCACCCAATTTGCCCGCCCGCAGGCGCAGTTCGTCACGGCGCGGCCCGGCGTAGATCACCGGCACGGGGTTCATGGTATGGATGGTGTTGGGCGAGCCGTCTTCGTTGATCATGAAATCGGAATTACCGTGGTCGGCCAGGATGATGGTATCGTAGTCGGCGGCGGCGGTCAGCAGGCGGCCCAGGCACTCGTCCACGGTTTCGGCGGCACGGATCGCGGCGGCAAACACGCCCGTGTGGCCCACCATGTCGGTGTTGGCGTAGTTGAGGCAAATAAAATCGGGCGCGTTCTCCCTAATGTCCTGAATAATCGCATCCGTCACGCCGTAGGCACTCATCTCCGGCTTCTCGTCGTAAGTTTCCACCTCGCGCGGGCTGGGGATCAGGATGCGTCGCTCGCCCGGAAATTCCTCCTCCCGGCCGCCGGAAAAGAAAAAGGTCACGTGGGGATATTTCTCGGTCTCCGCAATCCGCACCTGCGTTCTGCCCGCCGCGCTCACTATTTCGCCCATCGTCAGCCCCAGATCGTCAGGTTCGAATAGTACGGTCACGTCCCGAAAGTTTTCGCTGTACTGGGTCATCGTCACGTAGCGCAGGTCCAGCTTGCGCATCCCCTGCTCCGGGTGGTCGGCCTGCGTCAGCACTTCGGTGATTTCGCGCGGCCGGTCGGTGCGGAAGTTAAAGCAGATCACCACGTCGCCGTCGGCTATTTTAGCGATCGGTTTGCCGGCCGCATCCACCCGAACCAGCGGCTCGATGAACTCGTCGCTCTGCCCCTGGGTATAGCGGGCTTCCACGGCCGCTGCGGGGTCATGGGTGGATTCGCCCACGCCGTTCACCAGCGCGTGGTAGGCGCGGGCCACCCGCTCCCAGCGGTTGTCGCGGTCCATGGCATAAAACCGGCCGGTCACGGTCGCCACGCGGGCCGGGGTGGTCGCCTCTTTGGCCATTACCCGCCGCAAAAACCCGGCACCCGAGTAGGGGTCCACGTCCCGCCCGTCGGTGAAAGCATGGATGTAAATTTTAGTCAGCCCCGCTTCGGCCGCAATGTCGATTAGCCGCAGCAAGTGGTCGATGTGCGCGTGCACGCCGCCGTCGGAGACGAGCCCCATCAGGTGCAGCGGCCGGTTGTGCAACTTGGCAAACATAATCGCCTCCTGCAACTTCGGCAGTCTTCCCAGGTCTCCCAGCCGCACCGCCCGGTTGATCTTCGCCAGGCTCTGGTACACCACGCGGCCCGCGCCCAGGTTCAGGTGGCCCACTTCGCTATTGCCCATCTGCCCATCGGGCAGGCCCACTTCCTCGCCGAAGGTCGTCAGGGTCGCGTGGGGGTTTTTGCTCATCAGCCAATCAAACACGGGCGTATTTGCCAGTGCGATGGCATCGGCGGCGGGCACCCGGCCGAGGCCCCAACCGTCGAGAATGACGAGCATGGATTTACGGGTAGACATGGATCGTGGATTTAATGAAGGCGCGAAGGTACGGGACTCGGTGTAAGAAAAGAGGTAACTATCCGGCAAATTGTGGGGGCGTGCCCCCGCTTCCACTACCGTGTCAGCGGGGTCGGCGTCTTCCGGGCTTCGCTGTTCGCTCGGTGCTGCGCACGCTACCCCCCTCCAGGTGCCTCACGCGGGAGAAACAAGAATTGAAGGATTAAACATGCTCTCATAACATTCTTTCCATCTCTGCGGCGGCCGGGCTTGAGGGGACCCAGACAATTATCCGCCGGGGGGGAATACAGGAAAGGAATGCAGTTACTGTTCATTGAACATCACCCAACTACCCCACTACCTGCTACCCCACTACCCGCTAACCTCACTCCCGCCGGTAAACTTCCGTTTCCATACCCCGCCAATTGATGCCGAAAACCGCATCGCCCCGGTAGAAGAACCCGTCGAGCACCTCGTCGGGATAATCGTTGGTGACGGAAGAATAATAGAGGTAGGGCAGGGTGGGGGATTGATGATAATCGCCAAAGCCGTCGGTTCGGCCGTTGAGGTAACGGTCGTCCAGGGGGCCGGTGAAGGGGAACACGGTAGCTACCGAATCAAGGGCGATACCGGCCGAGTCGAGGTAGGCGACGGCGGCGCGGTCCTGGGCATAGCAGGCGGCATGGAGGGGGGTGGAATCCCAGGACTGTGCGGTGGCGGCGGTGTAACGCCAGAAGTTTCCCGTGGCGAAAAACAGGAAAGCCGTAAGAAAACTGATGCGCCGCAGAAGTGGGGTGGGGATCAGTTTGAGGAGAGCCAGACCGACCAAGAGATCGAAACACAACACGACGGGCAAGAGGTAACGGGCATTCATGAGTCCCTGGAACGGGAGAATAGTAAGGCCGATCAGCAGTGCAAATACGATAAAACCGATCCCGACCGGAATCAGCGGGGTCAGTTGTTCGCGCCACTCGCCCCGGTGACTACGCCGCAGGGAAATGAGGGCGATGGGCAGTACCATCCAGAGGAAGATGCGCCCGAAATCGAACAGCCGCCAGATCAGGATACCGCCATTGCGGACCAGGCCGGCCGGCCCGGCCCACCCGAAACTGGGTGCCCAGGGAGAATCGGGATGGTGGCCGATCCAGCCCTTGAGGGCAAAGTGGGTGATTAGATAGAGCAGACCGATCAATCCTCCGGGCAAGTAAGGCAGTAAGAGCCGCCCGGCCCGGAGCAGCTTATCTTTCCTTGCCAGGGTCCGTCCCTCGATCCAGCGCATCAGTCCTCCGTTAAGTAATAGGTCCGTTACGAATAAGCCCGCCCCGACCAACATCCCGCGCGTGGAAATGACGGCCAGCAGCAGGGTGCCGATCAGGCGGGGCCACCGTCGACCGCTCAGGATACCATTGAATACCAGCAAAAATGCACCGACCAGCACTACGTCGGGGCTGATGAGCAGGAGTTGGCCGAGTAAGAAGGGTTCCGCCAGGACTAGCAGGAAAAGCGGTAACCAGACCCACCGGCCCGGCAATAGCCGATAACTGAGCCGACCGAGTTGGTAAACGACCAACATGACCCACGGCACCATGGCCAGGTGACTCACCCACAGGCTGCGCCCCGCCACACTCCACCACAGGGCCAAATATGCACCGAAGCCCGGCGGGTGGCCGCTGTCGATACGGTCGGGGAGGATCAGGCTGCCGGTCTGATAGATGTGGGTGGCCTGCTTGGAAGCCAGCTGGATGGTATCCCAGAAAAAGGGAAAATCCCGGCTGATCAGGAAAACCAGAGCGGCCAGACAGCCGGATACCAGCAGCCACGGCAGGCGGGGAAAAACGGACCCGGGGGTGGTTGGGGTCATAACGGTAGCGCGTAGTTGAATGGGGGAGACAAAGATAGCCCGCCCCGGTTTACCACTGCGGTGGCGGGAGCAAACACTTACGGAGGAGGGCCGTTAGGAACCGCAAACAACCAAGATGCAACAGACAGGACTAATTACCGGCGCGAGTTCCGGGATCGGAAGGGCACTGGCCCACGAACACGCCAAACGCGGCCGCGACCTGGTAGTGGTGGCCCGCCGGGAGGACGAATTGAACGAACTGGCCGCCGAACTGAAGAACAAGTACGGCGTGGAAGTACGGGTGATCGCCCAGGACCTGATTGAGGAAGGAGCCTGCCAAAATATATACGACCGACTGAAGAGCGAGGGAACCCAGGTGGATTACCTGTTCAACAATGCCGGTTTCGGCGGCTACGGAAAGTTCGTGGAGCGGGAACTGGAAAAGGACCTGAGTATGATCGACCTGAATATTAAGTCACTGGTAAAACTGAGCCACTTGTTCCTGGAGGATATGACGGCCCGCCGCCGGGGGTGGGTACTGAATACCTCCAGCACGGCGGGCTTTATGCCGGGACCCTTGCAGGCGACCTACTTTGCGACCAAGGCTTTCGTGAACTCCTTCAGTCAGGCCCTGGCCGAGGAGGTAGGCGACACCGGCGTGGTGGTTACGGCCCTCTGCCCCGGTGCCGTGGCCACGGAGTTTGCCCAGGAGGCCGATCTGGATGGCGCGGAGATGTTCAAGAACGCCGCCACGCCCGAATCTACCGCCCGTAAGGGTTATGAGGCACTGGAGGCCGGCGAACTGAAAGTGATTAGCGATACCAAACTGAAGTGGCTGATCCGTTTGGGCCTGCCCCTGATGCCGATGCGGACGAAACTAAAGATGATCCGCAAAATGCAGGAGCAGGAAGGGAAGTGACCAAAAGATTATTCCAGCAGCGATTCGAGGATCGGTAGTGCTTTATTCCCCCGGTGCTTAAAGCCGGGGGTGGAGTGTTCGATGGTGTCGTGAATGGCCCCCGCGATCTCGCCCGCTATTTCCGGGTACTTCAGGAGCAGGTTGAGGCAAACCTGAATGCCGAACGCCCGGTTGGCGGTCGGTTCATTGACATCGGCCACGGCGGCGGCGCAGGTGTCGAGTACGCTGCCTTCGAGATTTTCGATGAGGTGGGGATTCACGGCACTGAGGCGATTGCGCGTAAGGTAGCGGGCGTCCGCTTTTTTAGCCCAACGAGGAGCAACAAAACCAGTGGGTACCACCACCGGTTGCTGACTGAAATAGCGAATGGCTACCCGCCGCACACTGGGGTGAGCCGGTAATAGGGCAGCTTGCAGAATGCGCGGCTGATAGGATTGTATCAGCTGCGGTACGCTTTCCGCCAGGTGATCGAAGGCCATGGAGGCAAGGGTGGTCATGGAAGAAAATTCGCCCAGGTAGATTTCCATTAGCTCGGGTAGCCGCCGGTCGGGTTTTTCCAGGACGGTGAAGACCACCTTGTCCGCCTGAGCGCGGCCCAGGCGTTCGGCGAGTAGTTTGGCTATTTTCAAAATGCGTGTTTTGGCAGAAGAAGTAGCTGAAAGGTAGTAAACTTTTTTCCGGGCACACCGGTAATATCCTTACTTATGGCTGATTTCATCGACTATTACCAGACCCTGGGCTTGTCACGCAGTGCGGACGAAAAGGACATCAAGAAAGCTTTCCGCAAACTGGCGCGAAAGTACCACCCCGACGTGAACCCCGACAACCCGGATGCCGAACGGCAGTTCAAGCAGGTCAACGAGGCCTATGCCGTGTTGTCGGACGCGGAGAACCGCAAGAAGTACGATAAATACGGTAAGGACTGGGAACACGCCGAAGCCTTTGAGCAAGCACGTAGCCGGCAGGGCGGCGGCGGCAACCCGTTCGGCGGCGGGCAGGGCTATACGTATACCGGCGGCGGCGGAGAAGACTATTCCGACTTTTTCCGTGACATGTTCGGGAATACCGGTGGTGCCGGTTATTCGCAGGGCGGCTTCGGGGGCGGGAGACGCGCCTACCGGGGGCGTGACCTGGAGGCGGAACTCCGCCTGGCTTTCCCGGACATATTGCGTGACAACAAGCAGGTGCTGACCGTTAACGGCAAATCATTGCGGGTCACGATTCCGGCGGGGGTGGAAGACGGTCAGACCTTGCGACTGCGGGGGCAGGGAGCACCCGGCGCGGGCGGGGGACCGGCCGGTGATCTTTTAATTACGTTTCGCGTCAATACGCCGCCCGAGTACCGGCGGGAAGGGGCCGATCTGTATCGGGAGCTACCCACCGACCTCTACAAAATGGTGTTGGGTGGTAAGCAAACCGCGGATACGCCAAGCGGGCCGGTTACGATTACCGTTCCGGAAGCCAGCCAAAACGACCAGCGGATAAGGCTGAAGGGAAAGGGCCTGCCGCGTTATAAGGGTACGGGTAACGGCGATTTGTACCTGAACTTGCAGGCAATGTTGCCAACTTCCCTGACGGAGCAAGAAAAAGAATTATTCCGGCAGTTGGCCGGTCAAAATGATTAAGCCATGGCAAGTGTCACCTACATTACCGTACAGCAGTTTTGTCTGTTTCACCAGTGTGAGGAGCCGCTGGTGTACGAATTGATCGAGCACGGAATTATTGAATCGGGCGGAAGCGAGGAGCGCATTGCGCTCATCCCCGAAACGCAGGTGGCGCGGCTGGAAAAGGCCCTGCGCTTGCGCCGCGACCTGGGCGTGAACGCACCGGGCATCGACATTATCCTGAATTTACTGGAACGGCTACCCGGCGGCCGGGGGCGGGAGCCAGGATCGGAAGAAGGTGAATTCATCCTGATCGGCTAGCAGGCCGAGAATAACGATCGCGTGAGGTGCCTGGAAGGGCCGGCGTAAGGGCAGGGCTTGCCCCTGCCCGGAAGACGGAGACCCGCAGCGAAGCGGAGGGGCCGAGCGAATAGCGAGCCTGGAAGGGACCGGCCGGTTGCGTTTCCGCAGTTCTGCGGAAACGCAACCGGACACGCCCGAAAGAACGATGATAATTTAAAAAATACTTTGTCTAGACGCCTTCGGATTGTCGCTACCGTAATCATTGCGACAATGCCCGAATGAAGGATAGGGGCATAAAAAGAGGGTGGAAACAACCCCGGCAACTGTAAATCCCCCCGGATTACGTTTGCACCTTAACGGCTGCTCCACCCTTCCTAAATGAGTAACTCCAGGGAGCTACTCGTGTTTCTCGAATTTTCTTAGACCATAATAGGTCCGTTTGATCGCAAAGATAGTACAAATCACCATATGATGTACCTACATTAGATAGTTATTCTATTCTTAATGTTTAGTTTACTGTGGTTGAACATTCTGCCTCGCTTTCGGGGCCGAAGTAAGCTATCTTGCTAACAGTAGCAAAAGTGCGGCCTTTTGGGGGGTTTGTCAACCCCATAACACCCCATGATCCGATTTATTTGTGACTTTTTTCCTGCCGACACGGTAAATATAGCCTAAATCGTTTCGTATAGTGCGCTGATGAGCAGATCGGTAAATATATAGCCCGGCCATTTTTGGATAATGCGGCGGTTTTTATCCAACAAGATAGTTACGGGTAACGACCAATTTCCGGCCGTCCTTCCGAATAACTCCGCCAGTTCGTGCCGGCCGTTGCTCGGTCCCCGAGCAACGTAGGAATAGGTGCGACCCATGAAAACGATCGGCTCCCGGCATTCGGCATCCAGCCGGAGGCTGTAAAAGCGGCCGTTCAGTAGATCGACTACCGTAGTATCCTGAAAAGTAGTCGCTTTTTGCAACCGGCAGTAGCGGCACCAGTCTGCTTCGATAAATACGAGTAAGGGTCTCGGCTCCCGGCGGAGGCTATCCGCCAGATCGGCAAATTCCGTCCACCGAATCCCTTCCGCTCGTTGAGCGGAGAGGGGAGTCAGTGTGATAACCAGGAAGAGGACGGCAATTATGGTGCGCACTGGATTCATTTTAGGGAATAGCGAAAGCCGAGAAAAGCACGGATTCCCTGATTGGAGGCATACACGTAGGAGGGGTCGAAGGTGAGGGCCTGCGGATTATCTGCGGTGGGAATAACGCCGCCGTCGGGGCTGAAGGTCACCTGCCGGTCGAAGGGGTCGAAGGCCCGGGCAATGCTATTGGCGGCGGGGGTGAAATCGAGCAGGTTTTTTATTCCTCCGTAGATCTCCCACTCCCGGCCCGCTTTCCAGGTCAGTTGCAGGTTCTGGATGCTGAACCAGGGCGAATACTCGGCCCGCCCGTCCATCTCACCCAGCAGCGGCAGGCGCATGGGACCGTAAACGTTGCCCGTGTAATCGACCGTCAATTTAGTGCGGGGGATGGGGTAGCCGATATTCCACACGCCGGTAGCGCGCTCGGTGAGGAGCTGGCGAATGGTGTTCCCTTCTTCCGTAAGCGTTACGTCCATTAAGCTACCGCCCGCAATAATTGTGAGGCCGTTGGTAAAGGTCAGGTCCACATTAAGTGAAATCCCTTTGGAGACAGCGTGGCCGTCCAGATTATCATAGATGATCAGGTTTTGATCGGTCTCGTAATCCGCCACGATCCGGTTACCGAAGCGAGTGTACCAGGCGGAAAAGTCCAGTCCGATGGCCGTATTGCCGGCAGTATAGAAACGCTGGACCAGGTTGACGTTAGCGTTCCAGGAAGTTTCGGGGGCCAGTTCGGCGGCAAAGACCACTTGGCGCGCACCGGTGAGGGCGGCGTGATCTTCGGTGAATACGTTGGCAACCCGGTAGCCGTTACCTACGCTGAGGCGCAGTACCCGCCGCCGGTCGGTGGAGGTGGCCTTATAATTGAGGCGCGGCGTGAGGATGCTACCGTGGCGGCTGTTGTAATCGTAGCGCAGCCCGAGCAGTAGCGAGTTACGGGGATCGAATTTGATCTCGTTCTGCACGAAAAAGCCCGGCAGGTGGGTGATATCCGTGCCGTCCTGCGTGGCGGGCGTGTTGTCCTCGTAACTGGTGTAGCGGTAGGCGGCACCCAGCAGGAGATCGTTTTTGCCCAGTTGCCGGTTCCAGGTCAACTGCGTAAATCCGACCAGCTGATCGGCCAGGTACCCGGTGCTGCCGTAGTAAGAATCCTGTCGGTGGCGGTTGAGACTGTACTGCAAGTGGAGCGGCTCGTTGAAGGGCAACTGGTAGTTGCCGAATACCTCCCAGCGGTTGGTGGTGATGCTTTCGCCGTATACTTCCTCGCCGCCCCGGTCGGCGGGTGTCCAGTTCATTTCGCCGCCCCAGCGGTCTTCGTAATTATAGCGGGCGGCCAGTGAAAATAGCCGACCCTGCGGCCGTGCCAGCGTCCATTTATTGAAAACCGAGACACGCTGCGCCAGCGTGATGTCGGTGAAACCGTCGTCGTTGTGGTCGATGGGCGTATCGTAGTAAAATCCATTTACTCCCACCAGGGCACTGATTTTCTCACCCACCGATAATTTGGTTCCCAAATCCACACTGAGTTCCGCCCAGTTGCTGCCGAACACATCGGCCGAAAAAGCCGGCGCATCCCCGGGGGCCTTAGTGATCAGGTTAATCAGTCCGCCCACGGCCTCCGATCCGTAGAGCGTGGAAGCCGGTCCCTTCACGATCTCCACCCGCTCGATCAGGCTCTGCGGGATACCGGTCAGACCGTAAACCGTCGCTAGCCCGCTCACGATCGGCATTCCGTCGATCAGCACCATCGTGTAGGCTCCCTCCAGACCGTTAATGTGAATATCCCCCGTATTGCAGACGCTGCAATTTAACTGCGGCCGTACGCCGTTGATGTTCTGCAACGACTCGAAAACCGATGGGGTAGGGTTGGCCCGGAAAAATTCCTTGCGGTACACTTCCACCGGCACGGGGCTGTCGATCCGGCTGACGGCCTTCAGGGTTCCGCTCACCACGATCTCGTCCAGATTGGCGCCCGATTCTTCCAGCGAAATTTGCCGCACGGCGGTGGGGTTATCCGCATCCGATACGATGGTTTCGCGGTAGGGGGCAAAGCCCAGCAAACTGACTTCAAGCTCGTAGCGGCCGTAGGGAAGGGCAGACAGATTAAACATACCGCTACTGTCCGTAGTGGTACCGGTCCGGCCGCCCTGCACGAATACATTGGCAAATTCCAGCGGCCGCCCCTCGTCGGATAAAACGGTGCCGCTGATAGTACCCGTTTGCGCAGTTAGTAGACCCATCCCCACCAACGCGTGGCAGCAAATCAGCAGAGTAAGACGTAGCAGCATAGCATAATGGTTGAGCGCAGCGGTAATACACGGTTAGTTGGTTTCAGTACACGAATTTAGTACAGCAAAGGTAATAAGTTAGTTCGATCTAACAATTACGACCAACGAACTTTTTCCTAGCTTTGTCACATGGCTTCACCCACCGAAGAAAATTACCTCAAGGCCCTGCTGGCCCTCGCCGATGCGGAGGGCAACGTAAGTATGTCCGATCTCAGTAACGCGCTGGGGGTAAGTACGCCGACGGCCAACAGCATGGTGAAGAAATTGCGCGACAAGGAGTTGGTGCATTACGAGAAATACCGCCCCCTGCGCCTCACCGAGCGGGGCCGTCAGGAAGCCGGACTGGTTTTGCGTAAACACCGCCTCACCGAGATGTTCCTGGTAGAAAAAATGGGCTTCGCCTGGGACCAGGTCCACACCATTGCCGAGCAGATCGAGCACATCCAGTCGCCCGCCTTTTTCGAGCGGATGGACGAACTGATGGGTTCGCCCACCCTCGATCCCCACGGCTCGCCCATCCCCGACCGCGAGGGAAAACTGGTGCTGCCCGACCACGTCCGCCTGGCGGACTGCCGGCCCGGCAGCCGCGTGCGGCTGGCGGGCCTCATGCATTCCTCCGCCGAATTCCTACGCTTTCTCACCGGCAAAGACCTGGCCCTCAACAGCGTACTGCACATCCTGGCCCGCGAGGATTTCGACGGCAGCCTGACCGTCAGCTACCCCGGCCACGACCGCGAAATGTTGAGCCGCAGCGTCACTGAACAGATTCTCGTGGAAGAAATGGCGTAAAACGACGAGAGCGTCGCGCCCCCTCGGGGCGCGACGCTCTCGCAAACGATCAACCAGGCGGTTGGTCTTTAATTAGGCTTCCTGCTTGCCCAGGCCGGCGGTGTACTTCGCCAGGCTGCTCTTCAGGTTAGCGGCCTTGTTCTGGTGCCAGATACCGCGCTTGGCCAGACGGTCGATCATGCTCGACAGCATCGGCAGCGATTTCTTCGCCTCGTCCTCATCCTCCAGGGAACGGAACTTGGCAATGGCCGAACGGGCCGATTTCTTGTAATAACGGTTGCGGAGACGCTTAACTGCGTCCTGACGAATGCGCTTCTTTGCGGACTGGTGGTGTGCCATAAATTATTTTTAGACCTGGATTTTACAATCGGACCGCAAAGATACATTTTCCCGCCGAAACAGGCAACGATTCTTCGTAATTTAGTTCCTCATCGCCACATTTCTTATTGGTCCGGCCCCGACACTAGCCCCGTTCACACGCAACTACTCCCGGCCGGGCATCGTACTTAGGGACAGGGTATCGTCCCTCACCCGTTCCGCGAACCATTTGCCCATGCTCCGCTCCGCACACCTTATAGTAGTACTCTTTTTTTTCCTCCCCGCCGCTTTTCCCATCCCGGCCGCTCCGCTACCGGCTCCGCCCCGGGGCGAACTACGCGTCAACGTCAGCAATTTGGCCCGCATCGGCGGCAAGGTCTGGGTGGGTGTCTACGCCTCCAGCGAAGATTTCCTCGACCGCTCCCGTGCCCTGCTCTACTACCAGGCCGTCACCGTCACCGGCTCCCTCACCCTCCACATCCCCGATCTGCCCGCCGGCACCTACGCCGTCGCCCTTTTTCACGACGAAAATGATAACGGCGAACTCGACACCAACTTCCTCGGCCTGCCCACCGAACCCTGGGCCTTCTCCGGTGAACCCAAAACCCGCCTGCGCCTCCCCCGCTTCGACGAGGTCGAGTTCCACTTCTCCGGCCGGGGGGACGTGCTGGACGTACGGCTGCGCAACTGGTGAATAAAACAAGTAGTAAGTTATGCCGAATAAGACGCGAAACGACCGGGGTAAACGTTACCTTTGCGTTCCTTTTTTTACCATCCCCCCCGAAACTAACCTAAACCATTGAACTGGAGGGGGCACAACCCAATTTACCATGCGTAACTTACTCCTTTTCGCCCTCGTTCTCACGGGCACCCTGTTCACCACCGGCTGCGGTGATGACGATGACGGTACTTCCATCAACAAAGAACAACTCGTCGGTACCTGGAAGGTAACCGTTCTGGATACGGATGCCGATGCCTCGGTTACCGGCTTTGGGGCCAGCAATACGGTTAGCTCGATCAGCAACAGTACCCTCACCATTACGTTTCTGGAAAACAATACCTATACCTCCACGGGTAGCTATACTGAAACTTCTACCACTACCGAAGCAGGCTCGGCTCCCGTAACGGATGTAGAAGATTTTACCGGCGGTATCGGCAACGGAACCTGGTCGATCACCGGCGGCAAGCTGGTCATCGATGATCTTGAGACCGGCGGTGAGTCCGATGTCGATGCTCCTGTGACATTTGATGTGCGTAACTTCGTACCGGACGCCGAAATAGTGCTGTTCAGCAATGTTCAAGAGAGTTTCACCGATCCATTTTTCGGATTGATGATCGATCTCGATGCCGACATCGACATGCGTCTCGAAAAATAGTCGCTAAAGTGACTGCGCGAGTAACCCGTTGAGGGTAGCTCGACTCCGGCCCGAATGTTCCTCTTATGGAATATTCGGGCTTTTTTTATGAGTGGGGGCAGCGGTTTTTTTCTCTCGGGCGTGCCGCCTCGGCTATCGCCTCGCCGTCGGTCCCTTCCAGGCGCGGCTATCGCCTTGGCCCTGCGGGCTGCCTCCTTGCGGGTCGTCCCCTTCCAGGCACCTCACGCGGAATCAATTATTCAATTCTTATCTTCGCCCCCATGCAGATACGCCACCTGATCGTCCACGAGATACGCAAGCAGGCGGGACAGCCCGATGCGGTTTTACACCTGAGCGATAACGTCCTGGAACTGGATGATACGCGGGTGTACGACCTGCTGGGAAAACTGGACCAGAGCCTGGAGAACGCCGCCGACGTGGTGCAGGGCAACCTGAGTTCGCCGGAGGACGCCCTGTTTCCGGGCTTGCTGGAGCAGTACGCGGGCGAGGCCTCGCGGCGCGAGGCCTTCATGACCTTTAGCCGGGAGACGGCCACGGCACTCTATAATGAGATGCTGCAGGTGCCCGCTTCGGCCGGCGGTTACCTGGTTTATGCCGATTACCAGCTGGAGGACGAGCGCCGGCTGAGCATTTTCATGGTGCGCACCAACGAGGCCCTACGCTTCGCGGCGCAGGAAAACGACTACCGTTTGCTGGGCGTGGAAGTATTGGATACCAGCCGCCTGGCCCTGGCGGCCCGCATCGTGCTGCCGAAAACGTCGACGGCTCTGCCCGAGGGCGCGGCCCTGCCCCTGCGCCGGGTTCAACTGAGCCGCCACCACCGCAGCCAACGCGACGTATCGACCTACTTCATCGACTGGATCGGGCTGGAGAACATGGTCACCAGCCGCGAGCTGACCCATTCCTTCCTGGATGCCATCGAGCACCTGCCCGCCCCGGCGGATTCGGATACCGGCCGCCCCATGGAAGTCGACCAGTTTCAGCGGGCCGTGTCGCAGTACGCGCGCAAGCAGCCGGGGCAGGTGGTGTCCATCCCCGCTTTCGACGACCATTTCTACGGCCCCGGCGACAAACCCTTCGCGCGCTACGTGGAGGAAAACGAGCTCCCCCTGCCCGCCGATGGTTTCCGCACGGACGGCCGCACTTTCCGGGGCCACCTGAACCTGCGCGCCGCTGCGAACGGCCTGTCGTTGGCCTTCCCCCGCGAGGCGATCAGTAGGGGGGAGATCGAGATCGACGAGCAGACGGGGCGCGTGACCATTATCAGCGAGGAACTGGTAGAGCGGCTGCTGGAACAGTTATAATTTGTCGACGCGCTATTCTTGTATTCATTACCTTGGCACCGGAATTTTAATTTGGCGGCCCGGCCGCATCCCGGTCGGCTAATTCGTTCTACTGCGACGGGTGACAAAACGAAGTTTCTCATCCGACTCGGCTTCCCGATTTACGGGAACGGAAAAACCACGTCAAAAGAGCCAAGTCGGCTCATCCTCAACCATTTTTCACTCACACACAATTTCCTCTTATGCTTAAGCTATTACAGCTTCGCTTGCTTAGCGTAGCCGTGTTGCTCCTCGGTGCCTCGGCACTCTTCGGGCAGTATACGGTTAGCGGCAACATCCAGGATGCGGGCGGCGAACCGCTCATCGGCGTCAATATTTTAGTGCGCGGCACCAGTTCGGGTACCGTAACGGATTTCGACGGCAACTTCAGCCTCAGTATCCCCAACGAAACCGCCACCCTCATCCTTACCTACACCGGTTTCCGGACCCAGGAAATACAGGTAGACCGCAATAGTACCAATCTGGCCATTGTGCTGGACGAGGACGTGACCGGCCTCGATGAGGTAGTCGTTACGGGGCTTGCCTCCAACATCAAGCGGTCCAACCTGGCCAATGCCGTCTCTACGGTATCTGCTGAAGAACTGACGGGCGTTACCAGCCAGCAGACCGTGGACGGTGCCCTGTACGGCAAACTGACCGGCGTTAACATCATCCAGACCACGGGTGCCCCCGGCGGCGGTTATGCCGTGCGTCTGCGCGGCGTGAGTTCGCTGTCCGGTAATAACCAACCGCTCTACATTATCGATGGGGTTTACATTGACAATACGGAAGCCCCCAACGGATCGCGTTTCGCCTCGGGTGCCAACTCCGGTTCGGAAGAAGGTTCTTCTAACCGGATCGCGGATATTAATCCCGATGATATCGAATCGATCGAAGTACTTAAGGGAGCTTCAGCCGCCGCCATCTACGGCACCCGTGCTAATGCCGGGGTAGTGATTATTACCACTAAGAAAGGTAAGGCCGGTGAATCGACCATCTCGTTAAGCCAGGACATCGGGTTCAATACGATCATCCGTAAAGTTGGCAGTCGGCAGTATACGGCTGCGGAAGTCGAGGAAGAATTTGGAGCAGACGAACGTGTCATCTTCGAAGAAGCCCAACGAACCGGTCAGATTTTCGATTACGAAGAAGAACTGTATGGTAATAGGGGCTTGATCTCAGACACCCGCCTGCGCCTTTCGGGTGGTAACGAAAAGACGTTGTTCTTTGTATCGGGATCGTACCGCGATGAGGAAGGAATCATTAAAGGTACCGGCTACGAGCGCCTGACCGCAAGGCTGAATATTCAGCACAAGTTCAATGATAAGATAACGATCACGGCTAACTCCAACTACATTAATAGCACGGCCAATCGCGGTTTCAGTGGTAACGAGAACGACGGGCGGTCTGAGCTACGGCTACACCCTGGCTTTTACTCGTCACTGGCGTAACCTGTTTCCCTAATGAGGATGGCGTTTTTCCTGATAACCCTACCTCCACCGGTAATCCGTTATACACTCGCGCACGTACCCGTAATCAGGAAGACATCGACCGTTTTATTCAGGGATTCGGCCTTAATATCAACTTGTTTCGTACGGACAATCAGTCCCTGAAATTTGTGGGTAACGGCGGTATTGACTTCTACCTGGCGGATACTGAAGTATATGTGCCCGAAGACCAACAGGGACAGCGCGGACGCCAGAACGGCTTTCTGGGAATTGGTAATACCACCAACTTGAATTACAACTACAACGCATTGTTGGTGCACGATTTCTACACGGCTAGCGACATCAACTTTACCACGCAAGCCGGTGTCAGTTACCTGAATTTTGACCGAAACTTCGATCTTTAATCAATCGACGCAGCTCATTCCCTTGCAGAGTACCCTCGATCAGGCAGGGGCACAATCTTCCGCACAAACCCGGAGCCAACTCTAGAGGAATTCGGCCTCATCCTTCAGGAGGAAGTCAATATCCAGGACAAAGTTATCCTGACTGGTGGTATCCGTGCGGATAAGTCTTCGCTCAACGGCGATCCTAATGAGTACTTCCTGTTCCCCCGCGCCAGCGTAGCCATTAACCTGGCTAACTTCGACTTCTTTCAAACTGATCTCTTCGATCAGTTCAAGCTTCGTGCCGCCTACGGCCAGACGGGTAACAGTGCCGACTTCGGCTCGCTGTTCACCTCGCTGGGTGTGACGAATATCGACGGCAATGCCGGGTTCTCGGTGGTAGGGTCACAGGGCCGCTCCGATCTAGAGCCGGAAACTTCGACCGAAGTTGAATTCGGTGCGGATTTTACGCTCGTTGAAGGCAAAGTAGGCATCACGGCTACTTACTACATCCGCGAGGTAGACAATCTGCTCTACCAGCGTTCATTACCGACTTCCTCGGGCTTTAGTTCCGAGATCCGCAACGATCTCGACCTGACCAACCGCGGCCTGGAACTATCGCTGAACATTAACCCCATCCGTACGCCCAACTTCAACTGGACGGCTACCTTCAACTACTGGTACAACCGTTCGGAAATCACCCGCCTGGGTGTTCCCGACGGCAGCGACGGCGAGGACATCCCCAGCTTCGTACCTCCCGGCGTGGCCTTCGGTCTGGGTCTGGGTACTTTCTACATCAACGAGGGATCGCCCATTACCGGCCTATGGAACAACGTAGACGGTGTACCCACCCAGACCGGCGACACCGAACCCGACTTCCAGTTCTCCTGGTACAACTCGTTCAACATCGTCAAGAACCTGGACATCAATTTCCTGATGCACCTGCGTTCCGGCGGTGAGGGCCTTAATCTGTCGCGGCTACTGACCGATATCGGCGGCCGTACGCCGGCTGAATTCGATGACCTCACCAGCTTCATCGAGGACAACTCCTACCTGCGTCTGCGCGAACTGGGTACTTACTACCGCATCCCCACGCAGTCCAGGTTTCTTAAATCGACCCGCGTCGGTGTCTCGGCCCGTAACCTGTTTACTATCACGGACTACAGCAGCTACGACCCCGAAACGTCCACCAAGGGCGGCGGCGGTCTTTCGCAGTCCATTGAAGTTAGCTCCATTTCCTAGTTCCAAGCAGTTTTACCTGCACCTGGGACTTACCTTTTAAACTAGCATCTTCACCATGAAGATTCAACATAAATTAACGGACTATTTTGTGCTACTGCCGTACTCGGCTTTCCTGACCGGTTGCGAAATCGACGATCAGACCGACCCCAACGGCCCCAGCCTCGATAGCGTGGCCAATAATGCCAGCCGTACCGAACTCAATCTATTGGTTGGCGGTATCGAATCTACCATCCGCAATGGTATTCGTGATTATGCGTATCGCTACCGGAACCATTGCTCGCGAGCTTTACATCTTCAATGCCGACCCCCGTAACACGGGTGATTTGCTTGGACAAGGACGGATTTCGTCTGGACAACAACTCCTTTTATCTGACTTTTCCCTACAACGGACGTTACCGGGCCGTGAAGAATTGTAATGTTTTGTTAGACGCACTGGATAATACGGAGTGTAGTAACCGAGACGGAGAAAGACGGTTTCCGGGGTTATGCCAATATGGTTAAAGCCCGATGCTAGTGAGGTATTGGATCTATGAATAATAACGGTATCCGCATCGACGTGAACGACCCCACTGATCTCGGCGGATTTGTCGGAAAGGAGGAAGCTTACACGCAGATTCTGGCCACCTTTGATCTCGCCATCGACCAGTTACAGGGAAGTGAATTCATTGTTCGACCTTTCCAGCGGTTATGATGGTTTCGACACGCCCGCCGGTATGATCCAGGTTGCCAACGCCCTGGCAGCCCGCACGGCTACCCGGGATAACCGCTACGAGGCGGCCCGCGTTACGTTACTGGAAGTTTTATTGATGCGGATGGAGACTTGGTTTCGCGGGCTGAATTACGTTTTCCACCAGTGCGGGTGATATTTTGAACCCATTGTTTACAAATCCCGGTCAGAGCGGCGATCAGATCATCGTTAACCCCGATGTGATTGCTGATATTCGGGACGGTGACACGCGGTTCAGCAAATTCGGTCTGCGAACGGAAGCTACCAGCCAGAATGACTTGAACGGGGATTACGAGACACGGCTTTACGCAATAACCTCTCGCCGATCAACATCATTCGCAACGAGGAACTGATCCTTATCCGCGCCGAAGCCCGGATTCAGGCCATGAATTTCGGTGATGCCATCGACGACTTGAATGTGATCCGCAATGCTTACGGCCTCGGCGACTACGACGGACGCTCGACCTTCGATGCCCTGATTGACGAGATGCTCTACCAGCGTCGTTACTCCTTCTGGTCGGAAGGTCCCGGATGTTCGACCTGCGCCGCTACAACCGGTTGAACTCCGACTTCCTGCCCATCGATCGGCCGGGAGACGATATCTTCACGCAGTTTCCCATTCCGTTGTCGGAAGGGGTGTAAGGCTCGCTTGAAGTAAGATGATTCGTAAAAACGGCTCGTCGTCCCCTGGGGCGGCGGGCCGTTTTTCATGGGGGCGTGCCCCTTCGCCTGCCGGCTCAGGGTCGGTCCCTTCCAGGCTCGCCTTCGCTCGGTGCTGCGCACTGCCCCCGCTACGCGGGATGCCCCTTCCAGGCACCTCACGCGGCACAAACACGTAAAACAGATCACTTCTCGGACGTGGACGTCCTCGGCCTGAGCGGCGTGTGCGAGCGACGAGTACGAGCGGCGTGTACGAGCGACGTGTACATCGCTCAGGTCGAGGACCTCCAGGTCCGAGCAGGGCGGCGCAGCCGCCCGGCCGCGGTACGAGCAAGTGGAATGGATTACGTCTCGGACGTAGACGTCCTCGACCTGAGCGGCGTGTACGAGCGGCGTGTACGAGCGGGGGCCGCAGCCTCCTTGTTTTACGAAACCGTAGGTTTCGACCGTAACTCAAATCGCCTCCCTTCTCCGCTGAGCCGCCAGTTTTTTAGCCAGTTTGCGTCGCAGCTGGGGCATCAATTTATGGGCCTCCTGATAGCCGAGATCGTAGAGTTCCTGCCACTTGTGGAGGTGATAGACCTGATACTTCATCAGTTCGGTGGGTTCGAACATGAAGTCGCAGCAATCGGCCGAAGGCTGCGAGTTGTAACGGATGGAAAGGTCAAACACCCGGGCCATGATGCTGACTACGTTATTCAGCTCCCCCGCCGGAATCTCGGTGTGGGGGATGAGGTTGCTGCCGATCACGAAATCGGTTTCGGCACAAAGATCACCCAGGGGCAGGTTGCTCATCACGCCACCGTCCACGTAGAGGTTGCCGTCCATCTCCACCGGTTTAAAAACGAAAGGAATACTACAGGCCGCCACGATCACCTCGATCAGGGGGCCGGAGCTACGGATCTCCAGTTTGCCGCTATTCAGGTTAGTGATCCCGATCTGGAGTGGGATATTCAATTCCTCAAAAGTAGTGACGGGCAGCAGGGCGGTGAGCTGGGCACGCAGGTAATCCAGTTTGGTCAACCCCATGAGCGGGATTCCCACCTTGATGAGCTTGAAGACGGAACTGTGCCGCACAAAATCCATGATCTGCTCCACCGATAATCCGGCGGCATACAGTACCCCCACAATGGCCCCCGCACTGGTGCCGGCAATCCGGCCGGGGGGCAATCCCTCCTCAATCAACGCCTGCAACAGCCCGACGTGCGCAATGCCGCGCGCGCCGCCGCCGGAGAGGGACAAACCGATTTTGGGGTGGGACATGGGGAAGGGCGCTTCGCGCGTATTTTAGTAGGCAGGCTGCGCCTGCGGTATTTTAGTAAGCAGGCTGCGCCTGCGGTATTTTGGTAAGCAGGCTGCGCCTGCGGTATTTTAGTACTTTAGTAGGCGACGCTGTCGCTGGTAATTTTGTATTCAGCCTAGGCGTGGAACCTCTCCCCCCGGCCCCCTCTCCAGAGGAGAGGGGGTGACGCTACGAGTGCCAAAAAACGTCACCCCTCTCCCGTTGGAGAGGGGCCGGGGGTGAGGGCGCGCGGCGTCCTACGAGCCAAGTCCCGTCACTCCCTTCCTCCGCAGCGGCTGGGGTCACCACGAAGTAGCCGCGAAGCGAACGGAACCCAGACGATTAGCCGGGCCGGGGGAAATCGCGTGAGGTGCCTGGAAGGCCGACGTAGGGGCAGGGCTTGCCCCTGCCCGAAGGAGGGTGCGCAGCACGGAGCGACAGCGAACCCCGGAAGGGACCGACGGCGAGGCGTTAGCCGAGGCGGCACGCCCACCGCCGTATTATCAGGTCGTCTGTAGTAAGATGGTACGCTCATAACGAGCACGTTACTGCCTACTAACCCGCTACCTCCTCCGGCTGCTCTTGCAATGTAGCCAACGCGGGTGCGGGCGCGGGCGGGTTTTGCTGCGCGGCGGCCAGCTCACGACCGACCCGGCCGCGGGCGCGGGTGAATTGACCGTAGTACATCTGTTTATCCAGTGACATGCCGGGGCCGCCGAAGAGGATGCGCCACCAGGAACGCGGGTGCGGATAGGTGCGCATATCTTTGACGATGTCGACCCACTCATGGAAAACGAGGGTGACGGGGTTGTAGCTGTTGACGGGGGTGCTGATGCCGTAGATGACCTTCTCGCCCTCGGGTTCGAAGGTGCCGAAGATGCGGTCCCAGATAACGAAGCTGGAGCCGTAATTTTTGTCCATGTACTGCGGGTTGGTGCCGTGGTGGACGCGGTGGTGGCTGGGCGTGACGAAGAAGAACTCGATCGGTTTCCAGCACTTGTCGATCATTTCGGTGTGGAGCCAGAATTGGTAGAGGACGGCCAGCTGGTTGCAGATGAAGAACAGGAAGGGGTCGAAGCCCATGAGGGCGACGGGGATGAAGAAGACGACCTTGATGTGCTGGGTCCAGGAGAGGCGGAAGGAAACCGTGAAGTTATACTGCTCGGAGGAGTGGTGCGTGACGTGGGTGGCCCACCACATGCGCTGTTCGTGGGCGACGCGGTGTGCCCAGTAGCGGAAAAAGTCGATGACGCAGAAGCAGAGGATGTAGCCCCACCAGGTGATGGGGATGTACCAGGGCACGAGGTTGTAGAAGAAAAGGATGACGCCGAACATGGCCGCTTTGACCAGCGCGCTGCTGATGAGGTTGCCGATACCGACGCTGGCGGCGGCCAGGGCATCCTTCTCGTCGTAGTGGTGATCGGCCTGCTTGCGCCGCAGCCACCACTCCAGTACGGTGAGGGTGAACATAACCGGGATGGCCCAGATGATGACGGGTGGCAGGTCCATGCTGAGGATCTGCTCGACGGTGTAGTACGGTTTGGTCATGGTTGATAGTTTGGCGGCGAAAATACGCTGGATGCACCTGCCGATAACGTGCAGTTGCCCCGTTTCGGTACGGCAAAGGTACTAAACAACGGCGTTGCCGGATGTTTTAGATTTAAGCCGCTATTCCATTGGCACAGGCGCTTTGTAAGGCGGGGGACGTTATGGTGACGGGGGTGATTTACCAGAAGACGCGGCGCAGGAAGCCGGGGGTGATGCGGTATAGCCAGCGGGGGCGCGGGTAGCCGATTACGCCGGGAGGGCCTTGATCGAAATCTTGATCGATGGCAATCACGAAACGTAACATATTACCATCAATCTTGCCGTTGGGATCGTAATTCGTAACCAAGCTGCTGTATCCGGTGTAAGAAATGACCAAATTGGTTACCGCTGTATTAGATACCTGTAATTTAAAATGACCGTCGATGCCGGTGACTGTACCATTGTTTGTCCCTTCGATCCAGATACTGCCTCCGATGATGGGAGTTCCATGAGTTGAATCCATCACCATTCCCCTGATCTCGCGCATCGCCGGCTGCGCCGGCACCGGAATGCTATCCCGCCGGCCGGGCGGTACATAAGTCGGCTCGGCGGCAACCCACTCGCGGGAGGAGATTTCGACGGGATCCTGGAGGGTGGGGGAGACCTGGGCGGAAAGCGGCTGGGCTAACAGCAGGGCGGCGGCGGCCGCCGCCCATTTGGCGAAAGTGGGGGCGGTGCGATTCGGGTACAGGTCGCGATCAAGTTGGGAAGCGAGGAAGCGGCCGCAGGCTTTTTCGTTCCGGCGCAGGTGGCGGTAGATCCGGTCGTCCGTCATGCCGGTAAAATCGGTCAGCACCCGGTCGCAGGCCGCGCAGTGGCGGCGGCGGTCATCGACGGCGGTCATGGCCGACCAGTCTTCGGGACAGGGTTCGGGAATTAAGACGCGGAGGGGGAAGTAGGGCATGGGCGAGATTTTGGCGGTAGGATGCCGGGGCGGCGGTACATTGCACAAGATAGGGGAATTGTAGTAGGTAGTACGGAGTATTTAGTACATTGGGCGGCGGGGTTTGGGGTGGTTTTCCCCCTGCCCCCGAAGGGGGTTCTCCTCGTATTATCTTTAATCCTTTTCTTAAATGAAAATCCTCCGTTATATCCTCCTCGCCGTCCTCATCCTGGCGGTGCTATTCCTGATCCTCATGATCTTCCGGGCCTACGCCTCGCAAAAGGACGAGGCCACCGTGGCCGGGGGCGTGCGCACCGACGGCCAGCTTTTCGCTTTCGGCTCCTGCGACCGGCAAGACCGGCCGCAACCGTTCTGGCCCGCTATCGCGGCCTTCCGGCCGGATGCCTTTATCTGGATGGGCGATAACATCTACTCCGATACGGAGGACATGACCAAAATGGCCGCCGATTATGAAACCCTGCGCGCTAATCCCGGCTACCGGGATTTTGCCGCCCGCACCCCCATCTTCGGTACCTGGGACGACCACGACTACGGGGCCAACGACGCCGGTAAGGAATACCCCAAGCGCGACTCCGCCCGCGCCCTGCTCTTCGATTTTCTGGACGTGCCCGCCGATTCGCCCGACCGCAACCACGCCGGTGCCTATCAGCGCTATGACCTGGGGACGGCCGCCGCGCCGGTGCGGCTCATCCTGCTGGACACCCGCTACTTCCGTGACGACCTGGTGGGCAACTACGACCCAGAAGGCCGCCGCACCAGCTACCAACTCAACGAGCAGGGCGACATCCTGGGCGAGGAACAATGGGCCTGGCTGGAGGAGCAACTGACCGACTCGCCAGCCGCCGCGCACCTCATCGTCAGCAGCATCCAGGTGCTGCCCGTGGATCATCCCTACGAAAAGTGGGCCAACTTTCCCGCCGCGCGGCGGCGGCTCTTCGAGCTGCTGGAAGCCAAAAAACCCGCCAACCTGCTGCTGCTCAGCGGCGACCGCCACCTGGGGGAGATCAGCCGCCTGACCACCCCCGGCGGACTGGAACTGACCGAGATGACGGCCAGCGGCCTCACCCACAGTTTCTCGGGTACGGAAGAGACCAACCAGTATCGGCAGGGACCGCTGATGGTAGACGAAAACTTCGGGTTGCTATTGCTCAACGCTGACGGCACGGCCGGCCGCATCGAGATTCGTTCCATCGACGGGCAGCAAGTGGCTGCCTCCCTCGACCTCTTCGGCCCCGCCAAAACTGCCGACTGGGCCGACCGCCTGCTCACCACCCGCACGGGCACCCAACCCCTGGCCCGCCTGGGCGGCTGCCCCACCAGCCCCAATTGCGTGACCAGCTACGAAACATCGGCCGCCGCACCCGCGCAGGAGCCGCTGGCCTTCAACGGCACCGCCGCCGAGGCCGCCGAAAAACTGGTCCGCGTCATCGGTACACTGGACCGCACCACGCTCGTCAGCCAGTCGGCCGCTTACTTTCACTACACCTTTAAAACCACGCTACTACCCTTCGTGGATGACGTGGAATTTTTGATCGACGAACCCAATCAGGTCATCCACTACCGCACCGCCTCCCGAGAGGGCTATTCCGACATGGGGGCCAACCTGCGCCGCGTCAAAACCATCCGGCAAGCATGGAAGAACGACTGACCTACGGCCCCGCCCGCACTGATGACGACCTGCGCGGCATCCAGGCCATCCAGGCCGCCAACCTGCCCGACACGCTAACGGAGGAAGAATCCCGCGAGCAGGGTTTCGTCTCCATTCGTCACGAACTCGATCTGCTGCGCCTGATGAACCAACCGCACGGCCACACCGTCGCCCGCGACGCGTCCGGCCGGGTGGTGGGCTACGCCCTCGTCATGGAGCCGCGCCACCGGGAAACGGTGCCCTTCCTCCTCCGTTTCTTCGCCCTGCTGGACACCCTCAGCTACCACGGACAGCCGCTCTCCGACTACCGCTATTTCTCCATGGGCCAGATCGCGGTCGCCAAAGACTACCGGGGCCAAGGCGTCTTCCGCGGCCTCTACCAGGACCTCTTCACGCGCACCGCGCCGCACTTCGATCTCGTCGTCACGGCCATTGCCCTGTCCAACGTCCGTTCCCGCCGCGCCCACGAACGGGTCGGTTTCGAAGACCTTCATTTTTATGAGCAGGACGGAAAGGAGTGGGTGGTGGTGGGTGTTAGTATCGGTAGAGGGGAGTAGATAGTGGGGTTAATAGGTAGTGAGGTAATAAGGTAGTGATCTCCCTCCCTGGTGGGGCGCGGGGTTCTCAAAACAAGCGTACAACTGACGACAATTTACTTACTGATTACTAACGACCGGGCGTGTCCGTCCCTAAAACGGGCCGGCCGGTCCCTTCCAGGGTTCGCTGTTCGCTCCGTGCTGCGCACCCTCCCTCCGGTCGGCCTTCCAGGCACCTCACGCGGGTGCAAGAATTAGCTGCGCTGCTTCCCTCGATCGCAAGGCGATCTTTCGAGGTGAAGGATTGAAGGATTGAAGGATTGATGGATTGAAGGTCGCGCGGATGGTGCGTGACCTCCGGTCGCATTGGTGCGTGACCTCCGATCATGCATTGGTGCGTGACCTCCGGTCGCGCGATTTTGGCTGCCGACCTCCGGTCGGAGTTTACAGCCGACCGGAGGTCGGCAGCCAAACCCCCTCGACCGGAGGTCGAGAACCACTGCAATCGCGCTTACGCGCAACTCGACATACGCGTCGGGACCCTAAAAAAATTACACCCTTTCCTCCCCAGACCTCACGGGGGTGCAAGAATTAGCTGCACTGCTTCCTCGATCGCAAGGCGATCTTTCGAGGTTAAGGATTGAAGGATTGATGGATTGATGGATTGAAGGTCGCGCGGATGGTGCGTGACCTCCGGTCGCATTGGTGCGTGACCTCCGGTCATGCATTGGTGCGTGACCTCCGGTCGCGCGATTTTGGCTGCCGACCTCCGGTCGAAGTTTACAGCCGACCGGAGGTCGGCAGCCAAACCCCCTCGACCGGAGGTCGAGAACCACTACAATCGCGCTTACGCGCAACTCGACATACGCGTCGGGACCCTAAAAAAATTACACCCTTTCCTCCCCAGACCTCACGGGGGTGCAAGAATTAGCTGCACTGCTTCCCTCGATCGCAAGGCGATCTTTCGAGGTTAAGGATTGAAGGATTGATGGATTGAAGGTCGCGCGATTGGTGCGTGACCTCCGATCATGCATTGGTGTGTGACCTACGGTCGCGCGATTTTGGCTGCCGACCTCCGGTCGGAGTTTACAGCCGACCGGAGGTCGGCAGCCAACCCCCCTCGACCGGAGGTCGAGAACCACTGCAATCGCGCCTACGCGCAACTCTACATAAACATCGGGACCCCAAAAATACACCCTTTCCTCCCCAAAACTCCCTAACTTCACCGCAATGAAAACGACAGTTTATCTCACCGCCGGCCTCTTCCTCCTCCTCGCCATCTCCTGCACCGCCCCCCGCCTGAGCGGCGACCGGACGGCGGCTGCCGCCTCCTTCTCACCCGCGCAGCGGGAGCTGGTCATGTCGGCTGATTCCCTTACGCCCCTGCGGGTGTTCAAGATCACTGACCGCTCCGATTCCCTGCTACTGCGCAAGCAGAGCGAGGACGTACGCGCCGACCCGAACGACCCCGTGTTGCGCCGTTTCGTGAGCCGCTTGTACAGCACGGTGCGGGATAGCATGTCGCTGGGGGTGGGGATTGCGGCACCACAGGTGGGGGTACTCAAAAACATCATTTGGGTGCAGCGTTTCGACAAGGAGCAATTTCCCTTCGAAGTCTACTTGAATCCGCGCATCCGGCAGTATTCCACCAAAACGCAGCAGTGCCGCGAGGGCTGCCTGTCGATCCCCGGCCGCTCGGATACCCTCAACTCCCGCGCCTACGCCATCCTGATCGAGTACGATCGATTGGACGGCTCGCACGAGATTGAGATGGTGGAGGATTTTACGGCCGTTATCTTCCAGCATGAGATCGATCATCTCAACGGCATTCTTTACCTCGATCACCTCGGAGAAGAGATCGCAGCCGCGAAGCGGCGCGAGCGGTAAGCTGCTTTCAAATGGTCGGGGAGTAGTACTCCGCTGAGGAGCTATGCTCCGATCAGGTGCCGCGAGTACGTCGGAGTGCAACTTCTCAACCGTTTGCTGTGTGCGGCGAGTGCGTCGCGGAGTGCAACTCCTCACCCGGTTGCTGTGTGCGGCGAGTGCGTCGCGGAGTGCAACTCCTCAACCGGTTGCTGTGTGCGGCGAGTGCGTCGCGGAGTGCAACTCCTCAACCGGTTGCTGTGTGCGGCGAGTGCGTCGCGGAGTGCAATTTCTCAACCGTTTGCTAGGTGCGGCGAGTGCGTCGGAGTGCAACTCCTCAACCGTTTGCTTAATGGATGTGGTCAGGGTAAGCAGCACTGTTAATCGTTAGCCTCCTTCACCTCGAAAGATCATTTATGATCTAGAGAAGCAGCGCAGCTAATCCTTCGTTTCCTCCTTCCTTCATTCCTTCTTCCCCCTTCGGGGGGCCGGGGGGGAATTGCGTGAGGCACCTGGAGGGCGGCGGCCGTCAGGCCGCGGGTGCGGAGCACGGAGCGACAGCGAACCCCGCAAGACGCCGACCCCGGCCTACGGCCGGGGGCACGCCCGAAAGAGCCGCTGAAAAAAAATAGAAACGAAATTTATATATTTATGCCGCCCTGAGCTACAGCGCAACCGCAAAATACACCCCGATGAAGCACTTTTTACCCCTGTTTTTATTTGCCGGTCTGTCATTCCTGACTCATCTGCTGCCCGCGCAAACGCTGGAGTGGCGCGTGGAAACCGCCGAGCGGCTGGAACTGACCTCGGTGGCGGCCGGCGACGACGAGGAGAAGGATATTTCCACGGCCGACCTGAATATGGACGGCCGCCCCGACGTGATCGTGGTGCGCAAAGAGCCGTTCTCGGTGCCCGAGGAAGGGCCGAAATCGGACCTGCTGCTGATCAATGAAAACGGCCGGTTGGTGGACCGTACCCTGGAGTATGCGCCGGGCTTCATCAGCAACCCGACCTTCGCGCGCGACCTATACATCGGGGATTTTGACGGCGACGGTTGGCCGGACGTGATCGTGGCCAATACCTTTGGCCAACAGCCGATTTTTTACCGGAACCGGGGTAATGATACCGCCGGAGATTGGCTGGGGCTGGCGGACGAATCGGACGCCCGCTTTCCGGAAATGAACGACGATGAGGTGCTGTTTTGTGCCGTGTGGGGTGGTGATGTGAACGGCGACACCTTTCCCGATCTGTACTTCGTGAACTACAAGCGCGTGGGCGGCGACGGGATTGCGCAGGATTATTTGCTCATTAACGACGGTACCGGCACCTTTACGAACGAGAGCCAGGCACGGCTGGGAAACCTGCGCCAATCGGCCTTCGGCACGGCGGGGCAACTATACGATATGGACGGCGACGGTGACCTGGACATCATCAAGGTTTCTACGCTGTTTAGCGTGCCGCCCTGGAACGATAGCGGCGTATTTGTACTGTTCAACGATGGGACGGGTAACTTCGAGAACTGGCAAAACGTAGCTCCCTACGCTCCTTATATGTTCGAGTTGGCTGACTTCGATGGTAACGGCTTCGTCGACCTATACGTGGTGGATGACGCAACGGACTACCTGATTGAAGTGAGCGGTGTGGTGGTCGACACGGCTTTGGTGATCCAGCGCAAGGACGTGGGCGTGGGCGGGTTCGGCGGAAACGTGCACCTGGCCGACCTGAATAATGACGGTGAGACGGATGTGGTGGTCTCCGACGTGGACGTAGACATTCCACCCTGCAACTCGGCACGGCGACTAAACCTGCTTTTTAATAATGCCGGAAATCTGCAGAACCTCACCCCGGAAATGGCAACCAATAGTTACGATGCGGCCCTGCTGGACCTAAACGGTGACGGACTGATGGACATTTTTTCCGGCGGCTGCGAGGGTTACCAGGTGCTGATGAACGTTACTTGCGAACTGGCCGTCACATACGCCGATCTGGATGAAGACGGCCTGCCCGACGCCTGCGACGTTTGCCCCGCCGACCCGGACCTGAATTGTACGCTTCCGCCCGTATTTCCGCCCGTGAGTACGGACTACAACATTGCGCGGCAGTGGAACGAAATGTTGCTGGCTTCCATCCGCCGCGACTTTGCCCGGCCCACCGTGCACGCCCGTAACCTGTTTCACCTGTCGGCCGCCGTCTGGGATGCCTGGGCCGTCTACGAAGATTGCGCCCAACCCTGGCTGCTAGGCCGAACCGTGGGCGAGTACAGTAGCCCGCTGGAAGATTTTGCCCGCCCCACCGATGTAGACGCCGCGCGGCACCAAGCCATCAGCTATGCCGCTTACCGCTTGCTACGACACCGGTTTGCCAACTCGCCCCGCGCCCCGCTACTGTTGGAAGCCTACGACACGCACATGAACAAACTCGGCTATAACACTAGCGTGACCGGCACGAATTATCAGAGCGGGTCGGCCGCCGAACTGGGTAATTACATTGCCGCGCAGTACATCGCTTTCGGGATGCAGGATGGGGCCAACGAGATCAACCTTTACGGTAACCTCGATTACCAGCCCAGCAATCCCTCGCTGGTGGTAGAGTTGCCGGGTAATCCTAATATCATCGACCTGAACCGCTGGCAGCCGCTAACCCTGGAGCTGTTTATCGACCAGAGCGGCAACCCGATCCCGGGTGATACACCGCCGTTTCTCAGTCCGGAGTGGGGGAGGGTGGCCCCTTTTGCGCTGGTAGACAGTAACCGAACGGACAATGACCGCCTGGGCAATGCCTACCCCGTTTACCATGACCCCGGCCCGCCGCCCCTGCACGCGATGGACGGCAGCGGCACTACCGACCAGTACCAGTGGACTTTTCTGACTACGCTGATCTGGTCGGGGCACCTGGATGCGGCCGATACCGTGACCTGGGATATCTCCCCCGCCGGGATCGGCAATCGTACCGAGCTGCCCACATCGACGGCCGATCACCCCTCCTTTTATAACCAATTGGAGGGCGGTACCACTAGCCCCGGCCGCACCGTAAACCCTTCAACCGGCCAGCCCTACGCCGCTAATCCCGTTCGCCGGGGTGATTACGCCCGCGTGCTGGCCGAGTTCTGGGCCGACGGTCCCGATTCGGAAACCCCGCCGGGCCACTGGTTCGACCTGCTCAACTACGTCTCCGACCACCCCGCCCTGACCAAACGCTATCGGGGCGAGGGCGAAGTGCTGGGCGATTTGGAGTGGGACGTAAAGGCCTACTTCGCCCTGGGCGGGGCCATGCACGATGCCGCGATCACCGCTTGGGGCATCAAGGGTTGGTACGACTACATTCGGCCCGTTTCCGCCATCCGCGCCCTGGCCGAGCTGGGTCAGAGCAGCGACAGCCTGTTGCCCAACTACCATCCCGGCGGTCTGCCGCTGGTGCCCGGTTATGTGGAACTGATCGGACCCGACGACCCGCTGGTAGGTGGTGCCGGACAGCACCTGAATAAGCTGAAAGCCCGTGCCTGGCGCGGCCACACCGCCATCAATAATACCGACACGGACGAAGCCGGCGTGGCCTGGATCCGGGTAGAAAACTGGGAACCCTACCAGCGGCCCTCTTTCATTTCTCCGCCCTTCGCGGGCTACATTTCGGGCCACTCCACTTATTCCCGTGCTGCGGCCGAGGTGCTGACGGAGTTTACCGGCGATGAATATTTTCCGGGCGGCATGGGTACCTTCCTCGCCGAGAAAGACAAATTTTTAGTATTCGAAGATGGTCCCAGCCAGGACGTGGAACTCCAGTGGGCCACTTACCGGGATGCGGCCGACGAATCGGGCTTGTCTCGTATCTGGGGCGGTATCCATCCGCCGGCCGACGATATGCCCGGGCGACACATCGGACTCACGATCGGGCAGGAGGCTTTCCGGCACGCCGACCGTCACTTTTCCGCATTTCCCACCATCCGGGTGGTGCTGGACGGTGAGGAACTGAGGGCCGGCAGCGAGGTCGACTTCGGCCGGGTGCAGGTGGACAGTACGGCCGCGCCGCGCCGGATAACGATTTATAACACGGGCAGCAGACCCCTGGTCTTTTCCAATGACTCGTCGGCGGGGCAGTTTTTGAGCGGAGCACCGGTTTTCACGGCCGACCCGAGCGAATTGCCGGATGCGCTGGCCCCGGGCGATAGCATGGCCGTGACCGTTAATTTCACGCCAAACACTCCCTGGCCGCTGCAGGGTATCCTCACGCTGGCCGGAAACGCCTGTAACCAATCTTATTTGCCCATTACCTTTCGCGGGGAGGGACTGGCCCCCGAACTTCAGGTTAGGCAGTACGGATTGCCGGCACCCTTCAGCAGTAATGACACCATTCGATTTGCGGCCGTGGAACTGGATAGCAGCGGCGCGGACATTCATCTGGGGGTGAGCAATTTTGATGAGGGTGCCCTTTACTTCCGTAGCCAGCCCGCGCTGCGCCTCACCGGGCCGGACGCGGCCGCTTTCGTACTGGATCAGAGCGAACTGCCCAACCCGCTTCCCGCCCTGGACGGGCGGCTGCTTCCGCTATACTTCAGGCCCCTGCACGGCGGGTTGCACGAGGCGGCGATCGAGATCGTGAGTAATAACTGGACGGACTCGCTAATGGTCATTCACCTGCGGGCCGAGGGACTTGCCGCCCGGATGCGAGTAAGTGCCCGCGATTCAATCTATGCCTCCGGCGCGACTTATCAATTTGAAGACACTCAGGTAGATAGCAGTTCGTCTCCCCACATCTTTACCATCCATAACGACGGCGCGGCACCGCTGCGTTTCAATGGCTTGCCCGGGGTGGAAGTAGTGGGTTTCGGTTCGGAAGGATTTGATCTCGATCAAAGTGGTTTGCCCCCGGCAATCGGGGTGGGGGATAGCACCATGTTTACCCTGGTCTTCAGCCCCACGGAGGTGCAGGAATACTCGGCCGCGCTACAAATTAGTACTAATGACCGCTCCGTGCCGCTTTACGAATTATCACTGCAAGCTATCGGCTTGGCGGGGCCGTCCGCTATCTGGTCGGGCCGCTCGCTTTCCACCATCGATGCGGAAGTATTTCCGAATCCGACGGCAGATCAGTTGAATCTGAGGGTCACTGACTTTTCGTTGAACGGGCCGCACGGCTACTTTATCTACGGCCCGGACGGTCGTTTGGTCAAGCGGGGCGACGTTAGGCTGACCGCCGGGCTGGGGCGTGTCGCGGTGAATAATCTTCCCGCAGGAAGCTACTTATTGGTTATCCCTACCGGGGCCGGTTTGGTGCGGGAGCGATGGGTGAAGGGACGGTAGGTTGGGTTCTATCCGGTTCTACTGATTATAGGCCGTACAAATAATCGGTTTTCTTTCCTATATTGGGACGAAATTTTAGCCGAACTTCCGCACAGGTAATCAAACTACTGTCTTTCATGCTCAACCTCTCCGTTCTCCTCGAAAATAGTGCCCGGCGCTATCCTACTCGTGACGCCTATATCTTCATGGATACCCACCTGACCTTTGCTCAGGTGAACGGTGCGGCCAATCAGATAGCTAACGGGCTGAAGAAAAGCGGAATCCGTCCCGGAGACAAAGTGGCCCTGAGCTGCCTGAATCTGCCGTACTTCCCGATGATCTACTTCGGCATCCTCAAATCCGGGGCTACCGTAGTGCCGCTGAGCGTATTGCTCAAGCGCGACGAGATTGCCTACCACCTCCAGGATTCGGACGCCAAAGCCTACTTCTGCTTCGTGGGTGCGCCCGAACTACCGATGCTCCAGGAGGGCCACGCCGGTTTTCAGGAGGCGAGTGAATGCAAAGATCTCTACGTCATCACGCCGCAGCCCACCGACCCATCGCCCGTCGAAGGATTGAAAACGCTGGGAATGCTGATGGGCGGCCAGCCCCCCACCTTTGAATCCGAGCAAACTTCGGCCGAGGACGTGGCCGTGATCGTCTATACCTCCGGCACTACCGGGCGGCCCAAGGGAGCGCAGCTGACACACAGCAATATGCTGCAGAACGCCATCATCTCCAAGGACCTCAATGCCGTCACGACGGAGGACCGGCAAATTATCGTGTTGCCGCTATTCCACATCTTCGCCATGACGTGCCAGATGAACAATGCGCTCTACACCGGCTGTACCAGCATATTGCTGCCGCGCTTTACCGCGCCCGATGTTTTTCGGCTGATCGTTAAGCACGACATTACACTTTTCGTGGGCGTGCCTACCATGTTCTGGGCCTTGCTCAACGACGATAGCGGTACGGTGGAGCCGAGCGAGATTTCCTCGCGCCTGCGCCGCTGTTTGTCCGGTGGGGCTTCGCTTCCGGTGGCGGTATTGGAAGGGTTCGAGGCCAAATTCGACGTGCCGGTACTGGAAGGTTTCGGGATGTCGGAAGGCTCGCCGGTGGTTACCTTTAATCAGATCGACATCGGCCGTAAACCTGGTAGTGTCGGCACTCCGGTCTGGGGCGTGGAAGCCAAAGTGGTGGATGCCGACGGTAATGAAGTGGCCCGCGGCGAGAAGGGTGAAATGGTGTTTCGGGGCCACAACGTAATGAAGGGGTACTACCAACGCCCCGAGGAAAACGAACGCGCCATCCGCAACGGTTGGCTCCACTCCGGCGACGTGGCGATTCAGGATGAAGACGGTTTCTTTTTCATCGTGGACCGCACCAAGGACATGATCATTCGCGGCGGCCTCAATGTTTACCCCCGTGAGGTGGAGGATGTAATGATGCAGCACCCCGCCGTCTCCATGGTCGCCGTAATCGGTGTTCCCGACGACCGCAACGGTGAGGAAATAAAGGCTTGTGTCGTCTGCAAAGACGGCAACGCGGTCACCGCCGAAGAACTGATGGAATACACCAAGGCCAACATCGCCTCCTACAAATACCCCCGCCACATAGAATTCATGGACACCCTGCCCATGAGTGCCACGGGCAAAATCCTGAAGAAAGAACTGCGCAAATTATGACCAAACCGATCACCACCCCCGATACCTCAGCCACGGAGATCAAGCGCATCTTCGACCTCCAGCGCGAACACCAATTCGTAGTAGGTAATACCACGGCCAAAGAGCGAATCCGAAAACTGAAGCGGCTGAACGAGGCGGTGATGAAGTACCGTCCACGCATCAAGGAAGCCCTCTACGAGGACTACCGCAAGCACCCCAGCGAGGTGGACATGACGGAGATCTATCCGGTAGTGAGCGAAATCCGCCACGCCAAGAGCAAACTCCGCACCTGGATGGATAAACAGCGCGTCACTACGCCGCTGGCACTGGTTGGCTCCAGCAGCTACGTACGCTACGAACCCAAGGGCGTTACCCTATTGATCTCCCCCTGGAACTTCCCGATCAACCTGACTTTGGGGCCGCTGGTATCCGCCATTGCGGCGGGCAATACGGTTATCATCAAGCCGTCCGAGATGACGCCCCATGCATCGGCCCTGCTGCGGGAACTGATCGAAGAGGTATTCGACGAGCGGGAAGTGGCCCTGGTGGAGGGAGCCGTGGCTACGGCTAAAGACTTGCTAGACCTACCCTTCAACCACATCTTCTTCACCGGTGCGCCCAGCATCGGAAAGATCGTGATGGGTGCGGCGGCTAAACACCTGACTTCGGTCACGCTGGAGTTGGGCGGCAAATCTCCTACCATCGTGGATGAGACCGCCGACATCAAAACCGCCGCCCGCCGGGTGGCCTGGGGCAAGTATTCCAATAATGGTCAGATTTGCATCGCACCCGATTACGTCTATGTGCACGAAAGCAAGAAGACCGAATTTTTAGCGGCTCTTAAAGAAACCCTGAAGGATTTTTACGCGGCCGATGCCGCTGAATCCACCTCCTATGCCCGCATCGTAAACCACCATCACTACGACCGTGTAAAGGGTTACGTGGAAGACGCCGTGAGTAAGGGTGCCACCGTGGAAACCGGTGGAACTTTCGACGGTGAACAGGATTATATTTCCCCCACCGTCATCACCAATGCCCCGCTCGATTCCGACCTCATGACCGAGGAAATCTTCGGCCCCGTGTTGCCGGTGTTCGGCTACACCGATTTGGGGGAGGTGCTCAACATGATCAACGGCCGCGAAAAGCCGCTGGCCCTCTATATTTTCAGCAAGAGTAATCGTAACATCAAGCACATCCTGGCCAACACCCGCGCCGGGGGCACCTGCATCAACCACAATGCCGTGCACTTCTACAATACCCACCTCCCCTTTGGCGGCTCTAATAACAGCGGTATCGGCAAGGGCCACGGTTGGTACGGCTTCACGGCCTTTAGCAATGCGCGGGCGGTCTTCCGGCAGCACATTCCCAATGCACTGGAATTACTGGTGCCTCCATATACGGGGTTCAAGCAGAAAATTATCGATCTGACGGTCAAGTACTTCTAGCTAGAGAACCCGACCGCCGGGCGGAGAACAGTTTTGGGGCCGGGGTGCTTACGGTATATCATCGGCAGGCACTACGCGTATTGAAGCGTGAGGGATAGGAGGCGTTGTTTGAACGAAGTCCCGCAGTATTGCGGGACGGAGAGAGTGCCGGATAGCCCGACCCCGCGCAGCGGGGGCACGCCCCACTGCCTGCACCGCTGCCTTTCAACTACTCTACGGCTCCACTCGTTAATAGTAGTGCTGTGATAGTTACCTTTGTATAAGTGCTTACCGGCATGCTTTTTTGTCAAGTCAACCTCCATTCATGCGCCTTCCTTCTTCGCTTTTCCTGCTTACCGGTTTCTTTGCCCTACTTTTCCTCCTTCCCGCCTGTGGAGAGGAGGTTAACCCCGACTATCAGACCGAGGCCGCCGATCCGGCTTTCTACCACGCTTCGGTCAAGCAACTGACGGACGTGATCGTACACGACATATTTTCCCCACCCGTTGCTTCGCGGATTTACTCCTACGCCAACATTGCCGGCTACGAAGTAATGGCTGCCGCCAACGGTCAGTACGCCTCACTTGGTGGGCAGGTCACTGACTTTACCACCGCGCCCCAACCC
>CAVPZP010000014.1:65000-69191 GCA_963710215.1 Lewinellaceae bacterium
CCGCGAGAAGCGGAGTGAAAAGATCCTGAAACCGTGCGCCTACAAGCGGTCGGAGCCATGTTAAAGTGGTGACGGCGTGCCTTTTGCATAATGAGCCTACGAGTTACTCCTATCTAGCAAGTTTAAGGGCTTCAGGTCCCGAGGCGCAGCGAAAGCGAGTCTTAACAGGGCGACAGAGCTAGGTGGGGTAGACGCGAAACCAAGTGATCTACCCATGGGCAGGTTGAAGTTCCGATAGTCTCGGAATGGAGGACCGAACCGGTACATGTTGAAAAATGTTCGGATGACCTGTGGGTAGGGGTGAAAGGCCAATCAAACTTGGAGATAGCTCGTACTCCCCGAAATGCATTTAGGTGCAGCGTTGTGGAGTGTGTGTCGGAGGTAGAGCTACCAATAGGGCTAGGGGGCTTCACCGCCTACCAACCCCTGATGAACTCCGAATGCCGATACACAGCAGCAGCAGTGAGGCAGTGGGTGCTAAGGTCCATTGCCAAGAGGGAAACAACCCAGACCATCAGCTAAGGTCCCAAAATACCAGCTAAGTTGAATGAACGATGTGGGGATGCTAAGACAGCTAGGATGTTGGCTTGGAAGCAGCCATTCATTTAAAGAGTGCGTAACAGCTCACTAGTCGAGCGTTCCCGCGCGGAAAATAATCGGGCATTAAGCTGGTTACCGAAGCTATGGATTTGGCCGTCAGGTCAAGTGGTAGGGGAGCATTGTAGTGGCATGGAAGGTTTGAGGTGACTCATGCTGGAGCGACTACAAAAGCAAATGTAGGCATGAGTAACGATAAAAGGGGTGAGAAACCCCTTCGCCGTAAGACTAAGGTTTCCGTATTCGATGTTAATCAGAATGGGGTTAGTCGGGACCTAAGGTGTAGCCGAAGGGCGAAGCCGATGGCAAACGGGTTAATATTCCCGTACCCGCTTTACGATGAAAGCGACGGAGTAGTGTAGAAGGTGCGTACTGATGGAATAGTACGTTGAAGGCCGGTTAAAACTGGTCGATAGTACGGCAAGGGCTTCGGTCCGCGCTCGATAATCCTTTGAAGCGACTTCCTAGAAATAGCGAGTAAAGCGGCCCGTACCGTAAACCGACACAGGTAGTCGAGGAGAGTATCCTAAGGCGCTCGAGTGATTCATGGCTAAGGAACTAGGCAAATTAGACGCGTAACTTCGGGAGAAGCGTCGCCCCCTTCCGGGGGGCCGCAGTGAAGAGGCCCAGGCGACTGTTTAGCAAAAACACAGGACTCTGCCAAATCGAAAGATGAAGTATAGGGTCTGACACCTGCCCGGTGCTGGAAGGTTAAGGAAGGGGCTTAGGGAGTAATTCCGAAGGTCTTGACTGAAGCCCCAGTAAACGGCGGCCGTAACTATAACGGTCCTAAGGTAGCGAAATTCCTTGTCGGGTAAGTTCCGACCTGCACGAATGGTGTAACGATCTGGGCACTGTCTCGGCCATGAGCTCGGTGAAATTGAAGTATCGGTGAAGATGCCGATTACCCGCAACGGGACGAAAAGACCCCGTGAACCTTTACTATAGCTTCACATTGTGTTAGGGTATAAGATGTGTAGGATAGGTGGGAGACGATGAAGCGGCCACGCCAGTGGTTGTGGAGTCATCCTTGAAATACCACCCTTCTTATACTTTGACACTAACTCCTGGAAAGAGGAGGACCGTGTGTGGTGGGTAGTTTGACTGGGGTGGTCGCCTCCTAAAGAGTAACGGAGGCTCGCAAAGGTACCCTCAGTACCGTTGGTAACGGTACGAAGAGCGTATAAGTACAAGGGTGCTTGACTGAGAGACCGACGGGTCGATCAGGAACGAAAGTTGGCTTAAGTGATCCGGTGGTTCCGCATGGAAGGGCCATCGCTCAAAGGATAAAAGGTACTCCGGGGATAACAGGCTGATCTCCCCCAAGAGCTCACATCGACGGGGAGGTTTGGCACCTCGATGTCGGCTCGTCACATCCTGGGGCTGAAGAAGGTCCCAAGGGTTGGGCTGTTCGCCCATTAAAGTGGCACGCGAGCTGGGTTCAGAACGTCGCAAGACAGTTCGGTCTCTATCTGTTGCGGGCGTAGGAATATTGAGAAGATCTGCCTCCAGTACGAGAGGACCGGGGTGGACGTACCGCTAGTGTATCGGTTGTGGCGCCAGCTGCATTGCCGAGTAGCTATGTACGGAACGGATAAGCACTGAAAGCATCTAAGTGCGAAGCCAACTTCAAGATGAGTATTCCATTGAGGGTCGCGGAAGATTACCGCGTTGATAGGCTGTAGGTGGAAGTGCGGTAACGTATGGAGCCGAGCAGTACTAATTACCCGAAAGCTTCCTTTCTTTTCTTTTCCCGGCGCGAGAGCGTGCATGTCCTTCGGGTTGTGGACGTGGAGTGCGGGGGTAAAGGGAGAAAAGGACAAATCGTAGATCAAGTTTGAAAGACCCTGATTTATGAGTTGTAATAAAGCGGAAAGACGCTAAGCTGGATTTAAGATGAAGCCTTTTGGGCTTTGGATTGTAAAATTGCCTCTTACTGACTTGTTAAAATATAGCGTCGCCACGCGTTCCCGAGAGTTGGGGGCGGGGTGATCGACGCGCCGACTAGGCGGTTACAGCAGGTAGGACCCACCTCTTACCATTCCGAACAGAGAAGTTAAGCTACCTTGCGCTGATGGTACTAGGGTTTACCCTGGGAGAGTAAGTCGCCGCCTTTTTTATGAAAGCCCGTTTCGCAACCATGCGATCCGGGCTTTCGCCGTTTGGGGTAAATTCATTGATGAATTGTACGCTGAAATAAAAGAAGCCCCTTCAGCTGTCAGGCCGAAGGGGCTTCTTTTGTAGGTATCGCCATCACGATTAGTCTACCTGAAAAGTGATCTTCAGATTAACGCGGTACTTGTCGACGGTGCCGTCTTTGATGGTGGCGGACTGTTCGTTTACGTAAACGGACTTGATGTTACGTACCGACTTGCTCGTTGTTTCAACGGCATTACGGATCGCATCTTCGTAGCTATCTGAGCTTTCGGAAAGGACTTCGATTACTTTAAGGACATGGTTAGCCATAGTCTGGTGGTGGTTTAGTTATTAATTGTATTCACTACCATAAGGAGAAGTACGGGGGAAGTGTTCGATAACCCACTGGAGAGTAGGGAGTCGACCAGAGCCATGTTACGTCGCTGAAAATGGTAGTAATGCACTAATGGAAAATAATCGGTCTATTGTTAAGAACCTTAGCATACGTTACCGGCCTATTAAACCACCCGTTACGTGTATGTAAATCCACTCCTGAAACGTCTTGATGGAAAGCTAATCGCGTTTTCCCATGACACGTCGCCGCCTCAATCTCGTTGCTCTTATTTTTCTATTACTGCTGCCGGCAATCCTATTGTCGTTGTTAGCCGGCTTGTAACGTTGTGGTTAAATTACCACGTCGATCACCGTTTTGAGCGTAACGAAAAGCGGCTCACGTCCCTCGGGAGTGATATCGGCCTCCTTCGTATCCAGCATTGCATCCTCCAGGAGGGCAAGTAGATCTTCCTCCGCTGATTGCTCGAAAAAGGGGGTGATACGCTCACGGAAAATACGGCTGCTCTGCTCGTCCAGCACCTCGTAATTTGCCTCTTCAGCTGCGGATATATCGTCGGCGGAAAATTTAGATTAAGGTGCCCTGGTGCTCTTTGACCGATCTCAAAATGACGGCAAACAGAAATAATAACAGTGCCCGCTCCGACTCCGTAAAGGCGTCGCTGTTTTCATTAAGGACGTAGGCTGCCAGAATCGGATGCTCGTGCTGGATCAGTTCCAGGTCGCGTTCGAGCGCGTCGTCATCGACGGAAAGTAGGTCGACGTTGCGGTCGATGATATTTTCTGGAACCATGATTACGGAGATACTATACGATATAAATTATTCTTCTTCTCGGTCCGTTCGGTGGACGAAGGCAAAACGCGTTTCGCCTTCGCTGTGAATAAGGAAACAGAGGGTATCGGGAGAATTATTATAAACCTTGCGGAATGGGTCGATCCGGTCGGGACCGATGATGCGCTTGGCGGCCAGTTCTTCCAGCGTACTCAGATTATACGACCATGGCCCGGTGGCCGGCCCGGCCTGGATGACCGGAAGGCCGATGACCGTGGAATCATCACCCCGGAAAGCGAAGAAGATCGGATAATTACTCACGTTCTCATCTACGA
>CAVPZP010000015.1:0-214026 GCA_963710215.1 Lewinellaceae bacterium
CACCTGCTCGGCAACCATGGTGATTTGGTTACGATCCTTATCTTTTTTGTCAATGTCGACATCGTACTTGTCATCCCAAAATTCGTCCCACTTGTCTTCCACGGCATCACGCGGCGCATCTATTCGCACCATCACGGCACTCATACTGCGCTTGTCGAAAGTAGTGGAGGTCTCCTCCACGTATGACTGGGCCGAGATGGTACCGGTAATACAGAGGAAAAAGGCAAAAAGGGCTAATTTACTTAGCTTATTCATATTAATTGTTTTTGTCTGGGGTGGTTAAAGTAAAGGAGGGTAGGGTAGGGTTAGTCCTCCAGTTGGGGAACTCGCTGAAAACGATCCGCCTGGCGAATGTGATCCAGTACGATCCCGTGTTGGCGTTCGAGCAATTCCTTGATATCGGAGCGGTCTTCGATTCCGGGGCTGTTCTGTGCTTCCGAGTAGTAATCTCCCGTTTCCTGTTCGGATTGGTAGATCATTTCGGCAATTTTGACGCGGTTATTCGTATTCACGGCTTGCGTCCAATCATCGCCATGACTTTCCAGGTAAGAGTTACCCTGCTTGCTGGGCGTATGCACGCCACCGGACATATCGGCAATGATCTGATTGACCTCGGTCCGCAACTGCTCCCGGTATTCGGATAGCACGTTCAAAAAACGCACCAATTTATTCTTGTCGTCGCCATCGTTCAGTTGCGTTGCCGCCGCCCGATAGTTCCGGGCGTCTTCGGTATGGCGTAGACCCAGGCTGGTCAAAATAGAATCAGGTCCTTGCGCGGAGTCAGAATACGGCCTTTTCATAAGCGGTTATTTCCTGACTAATCGTTGAAAAGCGGGTAAATGTTCATTTTTACCAGCTGCGGAACAATGGTTGCTAGTCGGTACTCACCGACACAACCCTGGTTCAGGCCCGTTCTACCTCATTTTCGGATTTCAGCACTTTGTCGCCATCTTCCTGCTCGATGTAAAGTGCTTTGTTATCCTTCGTGCCCTTGCGGGTTACCTCGCTCCCCTTTATCGTTTTGGTGACCTCTTCGGAGTGCGTTTCAATAACTTTGCCGGTAGCGGTTCCATTGCCCCACTTCCAGGTCACTTTTGTTCCTTTGCGTATCATAATTGTCTGATTTAAAATTGAGTTGATGCATGTTTTTACCAACCGGCTGCTACCGGCCGGGCAAAAAAAGGGCGGGAAAAACAGTTGTCTTTCCCGCCCCGGCGGGCTACATCTCAGTAGCGGTAGATTGGTGGATTACTCCAAGTCACCTTCGGGATCAAGCGAACGCTCGATGCTCTTCAGGGTCTCGTCGCTTTCGCGCTTGAAGTTCTTCCAGCCTTCGTTCACGTCACCTTTGAAATCTTTCCAACCGGCTTCCATATTGTTTCCAACACGGTTCATGCGGCCATCCAGATCGGTGCGGTAGTCACGCAGTTCACGCATCTCTTCGTTGATTTCTTCCTTGCGCTCCTCGTTAGCCTCGGCCATCTCAGCTTCCAGCTCAGTCATGCGGCGGTCGATGTTGGCACCGGCCTGGCGGAATTCGCCATCCAGCTCATTGCTTTCTTCGCGGTACTCGGCACTGATGGCATTGCCGGCTTCTTCAATCTCGTCACCGGCCTTTTCGGCGGGCGTACCTTCTGCGCATGAGGTCAGGGCGAAACCGCCGAAGATCATCAGGGCAAAGGTCATTATCTTTAAAAACTTCATAATCAAATTGTTTTGGTTGGTTAATGTTCCGTCCCGCTTGGTGGTTGGTCGTGCGGGTATCGGTGATAAGCAAAGACGAACATCGGTTCGTCTCCGTATCATGTTATGCGTTTGTTAGAAGGAGAAATACGGTTCAGATGTTCGTTTCCGGTTCAGAAATTATTTCTCTTCCCCCGCAGGTTCATTTCCTCCCGGGCCGCCGGCGGCTTCATCCACCTTACCAGGTGACTGACCCAGCATTTCATTAAGTTTTTCGCCACCCTTGATCCCGAAATCCAGGGTACGGATCGGGAACGGAATCATGATATCATTGGCATCGTAAGCTTCGGCAATAGCAATGATGGCTTTCGACTGCGCATCCAGGTAAGATGCCTGATCGGTCTTGCGTTCATCCATCCAGAATCGTAGGGTATAGTTGATGGAGCTATCGCCAAACTCGTTGAAGAACAGTTGCACGTCCTTACTCTCATCATAGGGCACGGCATCCTTCACGGCCTGAATGGTTACCTTCTTCACTTTACGCAGGTCGTCGCCGTAGCTCACGCCGCAACTCACGTCCACCCGACGCATCTTCAGCACGGAGTAGTTGACCAGTATACCTTGTGCCACATCCTTGTTCGGGATCACGATCTCTTGCCCCTGCAGCGAGCGTAGTTGGGTGGTCCTGAGCGTGATCTTGCTTACAATTCCCTTTTTATCGCTTATCTCCACCAAATCACCGAGGTTGAAAAAAGACTGCGTGGAAATAATAATCCCCGAAAACAGGTTCAGAATCGGGTCCTGGAACGCCAGACCGACCGCCAACCCTACCACGCCGGCACCGGCCAGATATGCTCTGCAGGGTACCGCTCATGCCCATGATACTCAGTACCAGTAGCAAGACCAGCACGCCGAATATAAAGGTCATGATACTCGACAACAAACTGGCCACCGTGGTCTGCGAGGTAATCTTGTTGGCCAGCCGATCGAAGTACTTCCGCAAAAACCGCGTCAGCATAATGCCGAAAACCAGGGCCAGCGTAGCCAGCAAAATGTTAGGCAATAACTTGATTCCCTCCTTATACCAGGTCTGTAACTCCGTGTAGAGCGGTTGTAAGTCGAACTTGAAATCTTCCATAAAATCGTCGCGTCGTTTGTCCGGGTGGTTCTAAAAAGGTAGCAACCCGGCAGGACAGCCAATAGTTCGTCACCGCTCCCCCGGTGGCAGGTAGTGCTTCTTCACCAGTTCATTCACGCTCGCCTGGCGCACGTCCTGCACCACGCCGCTAAAGTGCAGGGTCTTCCCGGCCAGCGCATGGTTAAAGTCCACGCGCACCGTCTCCTCGTCGGTAGTCCAGCACCAGCCCATTTCGCTGTCTTCCACTCTCATCGGCTACGTTAATATAGGTGCCCACGTGCAGCAGTTCAGGCTGCAAATTACCGTCGCGGTCCTGAAACAGTCCCAGCGGCAGGCTACGTATCAGCTCGGGGTCGGCATTTCCATAGGCTTCCTCGGGCACCAGCGTAAAAGCAAAGGGCGACCCGGCATCGCGGCCGTACAAATGGCGCTCCCAGGCGGGCAACATCCGGCCCACGCCGTACATGAAGTGGTGTTGGTGCAACACATCCATCCGTTCCAGCAGCGGCCCGGTCTCACTGCCCTCCCGCACTTCATAAGACAGGCTCACTATTCTAAAATCATCTACGGTCATGGGTCCGAAACCGGGCGCGGCGAAAAAAAGTTCAGCCCCCGTGCAACCCCTCCCGTTTACCTTCGACCTTTTATTTAAACACCTTATTCCTTCCTTCCCTCATTCCTTCCTTCCCTCAATCCTTGTTCCCCCCCGGCCCCCCGAAGGGGGGTGAGTAACGCCCCGTACCAACCTTCAATCCTTCATTCCCTCGTTCCCTCATTCCTTGTTCCCCCCCGGCCCCCCGAAGGGGGGTGAGTAACGCCCCGTACCAACCTTCAATCCTTCATTCCCTCGCTCCTTCACTCCTTCCATCCCTCATTCCTTCCATCCTTCATTCCTTGGTCCCCACCCGCCCCTGACCGGGCCGTCCGTCGGGCCGTCCGCCGCTCGCTGTTCGCTCGGCCCTGCGGGCTGCTCCCTGTCGGTCGCCCGGCTACCACCCCTGGCCCTTTTAAACCGATCGTTGTCTTTTAATCCTCAACTTCTCTCACCTCCAATATTTCATCCATAAACCTTTTCACCATGCATCGCATCACCGCACTTTCCTTCATCACGCTACTCTGCCTGCTCGCCGCCGCCCCCCAACTCTCCGCCCAGCGCTGGGGCAAGGGCACCAAAGGAAGCCGCAACGTCATTTCCCAGGAACGCAACCTCTCCGGCTTCGACGCCGTCGAAGTCAGCGGCGGGCTGGAGGTCATCCTCATCCAACAATCCGGTTTCTCCCTTACCGTGGAAGCGGACGACAATATCCTCGACCAGATCATCACCGAGGTTCGGGGCAAGCGATTATTCCTACGCACGGAGGGCAGCATCAACAACGCCAAACAGATGCGTATCACCGTCGGCATGCCAACCCTTACAGCCCTCAGTGCCAGCGGCGGCACGCTGGTCAAAACCCAGGGCCGCTGGGAAACCGACGAGTTTCAGGTTGCCACCAGCGGCGGCTCCAACGTCACCATGTCCACCATCAAAGCCGGCACCGTCCGTATGGCCACCAGCGGCGGCTCGCTAATCAAAATTTCCGGCGAAACCGATGAGTTTGTCCTGGCCGGCAGCGGCGGCTCGCGCATCGACGCCGACCAGCTTCGTGCCCAAAACGTGGAAGCCAGTTCCAGCGGTGCCTCCAGCATTTCCGTTTACGCCGCCAGGTCCATTACCGCCAACGCTTCCGGTGCCAGCAGCCTCAGCTACGACGGCCGACCCGAGCAAGTCCGCGTCAAAGCCGGAATGGCCTCCAGCGTGAACAGCCGCAACTGATTCAACCGACCACTTACCATTCCATAGCGACCGTTTCGTAATCCACTACCCAGTGAGTATGGCGGTTTGCTATGGTTTACCTTATCTTGCCAAAGATTTCTCGATAAGAGTTAATCATAGGGATGACTTTTGGGCCCGGGCACTTTGCACCGGGCTTTTTTTATGCCCCGTTTCGAGCTAGATTACAGATTACTAGAATAACCAAAAAAGCAGCGTCGGCACCTCGGCCGACGCTGCTTTTTTGCTAGCAATGATTTATCAGAACAACCGCGATCAACCATTGATCTTCTGAAACATCATCACGCCCCAATCCACAAACCCTTCTTGCGTGGCTTTTACCCAGGCTTCGTAACCGGCCTTGGTTTCCTCAAAGTATGATTTGGACGTGGCGGCAATCACTTCTTTCTTTTTTTCTTCCAGCTGCGCCAGCATTGCCGTATAGTGGTGCTCCAGTTGCTCCGACATTTCGCTGTAGTAGATCTTCTGCAAAAACGCCCGGCCGGCAATGCTCTCGTATTCATCGGCCGTTATCAGGGCATTCCCCGGCAGGGTATCCAGCAGGGGGCGCATCTTCTCCTCGGGATAATCCTCGCTCTGAAAGGAGCCGGAAAAGATAAACCGACCCGAATCCTTTAGCACCCGGTGGATGCCCTTAAACACCTTGCGGTCCCGGCTGCCGTGCAGCAAAATATCCTGGCACCAAACCATGTCAAAGGTCTGACGGTCGTAGGGTATCTCGTTAAAGGGACCCTGCGTGATGATGAGTTTCTTCTGAATCTCCAGCCGGTCTACTTCGCCCTGGTTGAAAGTATTTTGCTCCTCGTCGTTGTTCAGACAATCGACCTTACTGCCGTATTTGTCCACCAAATAGCGGGCTACTCCTCCGAAACCGGAACCTAAAATAAGGACACGGGAACTCCGCTTGAGGTTAGGCGTCAGGCGCAGCATTTTAGCCGTCGTGTTTTCGCGGGCTTTTTCTACGCTCGCTGTCTTGGGACGGTAAATGCCTACGTGTTCACCGTGTTCCGTACCCAACACTTGTAGAAGGGCATCGTGGTTTTGTAATTCGCTTTTTTTTGTGGAGGCACCTGCGGGCATAATTATTCTTGGTTATAGTCAGTCTAAAAGTCGGATAAAGTCCACAAATGTAATCAATTTGGAGACAATTTGTTCGTACTTCCTCAGTACTACCTGTTTGATTACGTAACGGACTGCTCCTGCTCCGCTTCTTTCGGCAAACCTTCGATGCCGTTGACCGTCGTGTACTTGAACGAGAGTTTTTTGTCCGGGTACATGTACTTGTAGGCCGATTGCATCGCCATCGTTCCCTCGTGGAAACCGCAGAGGATCAGTTTGAGCTTACCGGGGTACGTATTGATATCGCCGATGGCGTAGATGCCGGGGGTGCCGGTGCTGTAATCGGCCGTGTCCACTTCAATGGCGTTTTTGTCTACCTGCAAGCCCCACTCGGCAATCGGACCCAGTTTGGGCGACAAACCGAACAGCGGCACGAAGTGATCGGTCTCCTTCACGAATTCCCCGCGCTCCTTGTGTTTTACTACCACGCCGGTCACTTTGCCTTCACCCCGTAGTCCCACGGCCTGGGCATCGGTTAGCAGATCAATTTTTCCGTCGGCGGCCAGTCGTTCCACTTTTTCCACGCTATCCAGTGCCCCCCGAAAATCCTTGCGGCGGTGGATGAGCGTGACTTCCGCCGCAATATCGGCCAGAAAAATGGTCCAGTCCAGTGCCGAATCACCGCCGCCGGCCAGTACCACCCGCTTGCCGCGGTAAAATTCTGGATCGCGGATGATGTACTCCACGCCGTTATCTTCGTAGGTTTCCAGGTTCTCGATCGGCGGCTTGCGCGGTTCGAAGCAACCCAGGCCGGCGGCAATACAGATAACCGGTGCCTGAATAACGGTGCCCCGATTTGTCGTTAACCGGTACATTTTATCGCCCACTTTTTCCAATCTCTCGGCCCGCTCGCCCAGCGTGAATCCGGCATTGAACGGCTTGATCTGCTCCATCAGATTATCCACCAGCTCACCGGCCAGCACACTCGGGTAGCCGGGAATATCATAAATCGGTTTCTTGGGATAGATCTCGGTTAGTTGTCCGCCGGGCTGCCCTAGTGAGTCCACCAGATGGCAGCGCAGTTTCAGGAGTCCGGCTTCAAAAACGGTAAACAGGCCGCAGGGTCCGGCACCGATAATCAGGATGTCAGTAGTAATCATGGAATAGGGAAAAAATTCAACGTATTAGGAGGGAGAACAGCCGGAGTGGGCCAGGGTTGTCCCGGCGGGGTCAGAAGGGTGGGGGAGCGACTGATTTTATCGCGGTACAATTGCGTGAGGTGCCTGGAAGGGGAGGGTGAAACCCGAAGCCCGCAGGGCCGAGCAGACCTGCGAGCCTGGAAGGGACCGGCCCGACCGTCAGGGAGGGACACGCCCCATAAGCATCATTACCTACGCTGCTTCTCCCAATCGCAAAGCGATTCTTCGAGGTCAGTCATTACCTACGGTGCTTCTCCCAATCGCAAAGCGATTCTTCGAGGTCAGTCCATCGAGACCGGATGGCGGCTCGCCATTCGGAGACGCAAGATGTTGCGTCTTTACGGTATATATGGCTCATTACCTACGGTGCTTCTCCCAATCGCAAAGCGATTCTTCGAGGTCAGTCATTCAATCATTAGCTGCGCTGCTTCTCCCAATCGCAAAGCGATTCTTCGAGGTCAATCATTCAATCATTAGCTGCGCTGCTTCTCTCAATCGCAAAGCGATTCTTCGAGGTCAGTCATTCAATCATTCAGTCATTCAGTCATTCAATCATTAAAGATGCAACCCGCACTCGTCCTTCTCCCCGCCCCAGCGACCGTTGCGTCCGTCGCCCCGCACCGTGCAGTGGGTGCAACCGATGGAGCCGAAGCCGTGCGCTTCGAGAGGATGCGGGGAAAGTTTGTGCCGGTCGCGGTAATAACGGTAGTCGCCCTCGCTGATGTCGATCAGGGGGTGGAATTTGATGATGCCGTCGTCCTGAGGGTCGAAGATGTCGAGGGAGGCCCGATTGGCGGTTTGCCACTGCATGACACCGCTGATCCAGATGCGGTGAGTGGCGCGAAAGGGCTTGAGGGGCAAGACTTTATTATAGTGACAGCAGCGCCCCGGTTGGCTTGCCCACATTTCGGTTTCGCGGGTCAGGCGGTTGCGCTCGGGGTCGGGTAGGATGTCGCGTACATTCAGACCGAATGTTTCAGCCAGTTGGTCACGGTAGGCGAGGGTCTCGGGAAAGTGGTAGGTGGTGTTGAGAAAATAGACCGGCTGCGTGGGGCGAAACCTGGCGATGAGGTGCAATAAGACCACCGACTTGGTGCCGAAAGACGACGTATAAAGCACCTCGTCTTCCCGGAATAATTCGTAGAGTCGGGCTATCCGCCGATCGAATGCCAGAGCGGAAAACTCCGCATTCAACGCAGCTATATCCAGCGGCGCAGCGGCACTGCTGCGGATGGATCGATCGGTGGAGGCACTCATGAGCGGGGCGTGTGGTTAGAGAGAAAGTGCTAGATCAACAGGGCCTGAAAATGGGTTACATCATCAGGAAATTATTCAACGTTGCCGGAACCGCACTAACAGCGGCAATCGGCACGCGGTTGGCGAAGTGCCGCACGATCGGGTACAAAAGTAATCGTTACCTGCCTAACGGTTCCTGCAATCCCCCGCCGTTTTACGGCTCGGAAGGAGCTTGGGCGAAGTGTGGCACCGGTGTAAATAACTTTAGTGAGACCCGACGCGACCCGCCCCGATCTCGGTCATCACCATATAATTACCGACCTTGCGGCCCGAAATCACCCCACCCCCGCCATGCCCCAATACCTTGCCCTACTCTCCGATCTGGACGGCACCCTCGTCGATACCGAACCACAGCACGCCGATGCCTGGCTGGCCGTACTGGCCGATCTCGGCCTGAACTACGACCACCAGTGGTTCGAGCAGTGGATCGGTACCTCCGACCGGTTCCTGGCCGCTTCCGTTATCGAAGAACACGACCTGGATTTCAGCGTGCGTGATCTTCAGACGCGCAAACAGGTGCTTTACCACCAGGCGGCCGCCCGGTCGGCCACCGTTTTTCCCGGGGTGGAGCCGATCTTCCGCGCCATTGCCGGCCGCGTGCCCACCGCCATTGCCACCAACTCCGGCCGGGGCGATGCCGATGCCGTTTTCCGCGCCACCCAACTCGACCTCATTGCCCACGCCACCATTACCGCCGATGATGTCGAACACCTCAAACCCGCGCCGGATATCTACCTCGCCGCCGCCGCCGCCCTGGGGGTAGACCCCGCCGCCTGCGTGGCTATCGAGGATTCCGAAGCCGGCTCACTGGCCGCCCGGGCGGCCGGTGCCTACGTACTGGGCCTCAGCCTGGCTCCCCGGCACGCCTGCCGCGAGTTTTTTACCGACAACGTAAGTGCCTTCAAACGAGCAGCGGAGCTGCTCGGGGTGTGAGACAACGGTGGCAGGGTCAAATAAGAGACCCCGGCAAGCGATCGCTTGCCGGGGTCTCTTATTATAGGGTCGCAAAACAACCACCTCTAATTCTCGAAATCAAAATCATCGCCGCCCAGCATATCCGCCAGGAGGTCACGGAAAGAGAGGCTGTTCTCCAGCACGTCCTTATTGATCACCTCGGACTCGGCCAGGCCCTGTAGGACCAACTCCATATACAGATAGGTTTCCTCCTCGCTCAGGTCGGTATCGATGTGCTTGTCCACGAACTTGCGCAGGCCCGCGATACCGTCTAGTTTGGCGCGGTAATCGGCTTGGCTGTCGTCATTGAGCAAGTCCACGACCTTGCCCGAACTGAAGTAGGCTCGGATGGTGCCGTAGGGGTCTTTTTGCTTGCCGCGCCCCGCCTTGTCGGGGTCGGGGAAGTGGGTCAGGAAAGCTTCTTTAGTGGCCGCGCTGAGCAACTTCATGGCCACGCCGTAAGCCCCTTCCTGCTCGCCCTCGTAGACCAGCTCCACCTTACCGGTAATGGCCGGTACCACGCCCCAGAAATCGGTAATGCGGGGAAAAGCCTTTGTCTCGTTATTGATCAGCATCCGCCGCTCGGCCGTACTGACCAGGTTCTCGTAGGCACTAATGGAGAGGCGGGCGGAAACGCCGCTTTTTTCGTCGATGTACTCGCTCTCGCGGGCAGTAAACGACATCTGCTCCAACATAATCTCCAGCAGATCGGGTACCTGGATGGCGGCCTTCTGGTCGTCGGTCAAATCGGCCTCCTGCTTGGTGATCGTGCGGGCAATCTCGATCGTCTTCGGGTAGTGGGTCAGGATCTGACTCTCGATCCGGTCCTTCAGCGGCGTAATGATGCTGCCGCGATTGGTATAATCCTCGGGGTTCGCCGTGAAAACGAACTGGATATCCAGCGGCATCCGCAGTTTAAAACCGCGAATCTGGATGTCGCCCTCCTGCAAAATATTGAACAGTGATACCTGGATGCGCGCCTGAAGATCGGGTAGTTCGTTGATGACAAACAGGCCCCGGTGCGCGCGCGGCACGAGGCCGAAATGGATCACCCGCTCGTCGCCGTAGGGCAATTTGAGCGTAGCGGCTTTGATGGGGTCCACGTCGCCGATCAGGTCGGCCACGCTCACGTCGGGCGTGGCCAGTTTTTCCACGTAACGTTCGTTGCGGTGCAGCCATTCCACGGGCGTGGCGTCGCCGTGCTCGGCAATCAGGTCGCGGGCGTGGCGGCTGAGGGGTTGCAGCGGATCGTCGTTCAGTTCGCTGCCCTTCACCACGGGGATGTACTCATCGAGCAGGTGCACCAGCAGGCGCGCGATGCGCGTCTTGGCCTGGCCGCGCAGGCCGAGCAATAAGATATTGTGGCGCGATAAAATGGCCCGCTGCACGTCGGGCAAAACGGTATCGTCGAAACCGAGGATACCGGGAAAAATCTGCTCCTTGTTGCGTAGTTTCTGGACGAGGTTGGCGCGTAATTCTTCTTTAACGGAGCGGGGTCGGTAGCCGGTGGCGCGTAGTTCGCCGAGCGTGGTGGCTTGGGGCATAAATTCAGGGATCGTTTAATTAACCACTCTAACCCACCAATGCCGGTTTGGTTGTTGGCCGGATCGGCCGATTCAACTTTCCGTTAGCCGACCCAGAACCAGCTCGATTCCATCGGCCACCGCCGCCGCCGGGCGGCGGCTAAAGGTGCCTGCCGCACGGTTGGCCAGCAGCACGCTTACCGACGCGGCGTGGTGCCCCAGCAATGCCGCCAGGCCGTAAATGCCCGCCGTTTCCATTTCCAGGTTGGTCAGTCGTTCCCCGCCGGCGGCGCGCCAGCTTTCCAGGGCGGGGAACAGCTCGCGCATCCGGGCCGGCAGCCGCAGGCTGCGGCCCTGCGGGGCGTAGAATCCCGGCGCGGTGAGGGTGATGCCGCGAGTACCCGCCGCACCCGCCAGCCGGTCGATCAGTTTGGTGCTGCCCGCCGCCAAATAGGGAACGGTCGGCAGCTGCCGCCCACCCAAATGGCCTTGCAAGTCGCGCAGCAGCGGGTGGTCGCCCGCCATATCGCTGTAGTAGTGCAGCAGGCCGTCCAGGCCCAGCGCGTGGCTGGAAAACAACAGGCTGTCCAGTTCCAGGTCGGCTTGCAGTGCCCCCGAGGTGCCGATGCGGATGATGTCCAGGCGGCGTGTTTGCTCGGCCACGCTTCCCGTCTTCAGGTCCATGTTTACCAGCGCGTCCAGCTCGTTGAGTACGATGTCGATATTATCCGTCCCGATGCCGGTCGAGATCACGGTCAGGCGCCTGCCGTTCAGCCGTCCGGTGTGGGTCACGAATTCGCGCTTGCTCACCCGCTCTTCCACGCTGTCGAAATGACGCGACACTTGCTCCACCCGCTCCGGGTCGCCTACCGTAATAATGGTGTCGGCCACCTGTTCGGGTTGCAGGTGCAGGTGGTAAATACTACCGTCTTCATTCAAAATCAGTTCGCTGGCTCGCATGGAGGGAATTACGTGGTCGATAGTTCTTGATTATTGCTTTATTAAACCATTTCCCTACCGCACCGCCACCGTCCGCGTCACCCAGGTCCCTTGCGCACGCAGGCGTAGCAGGTAGGTGCCGGCGGGCAACTGTTGCAGGTTCAGCCGGGTCAGGTCACCGGTAAAACGCTGCACCTCGCGCCCGTCCAGTTGGGTCAGCACGGCCGTTTCCAGGCGCACGTTCGGCAGGTCCACCCGCAGCAGGTCGCCGCTCCGCGCGGGGTTGGGGTAAACTCGCAGTTCGGCCGCCCAAACGGGGTCGTTGGTACCCACCATTTGCTGAATATTGAGCGAGCCGTTGGTGGCCACGGTAGGGTAGGGCGTCAACTGCCCCTCCTGCACGAATTCAGGCGACAAATAGCCGTTGAAACTCAGGGGCGAAGTGCCCTGATTGGTCAGCGAGGTCAGGCACACGCGGGCCAGCACGGTGCCGGCGGGCAGGGTAACGCCGACCAGGCCGGGAGCTATCCACGAGAAACCGACGGCCGTGTCCTGGGCCGCATTATAGCTCTGGCTGGTCAGGTTCAGCGGGTTGGCACCCAGGTCCACGGAGGTGTAATCGAACAGGTCCGTATCCCAGATCACCGACCACTGGGCACTGATGATGTCGGGAAAAGCACCGGCCGTGATCGGCACGCACACCTGCACGCCGGGGCCGTCGGTGATCAGATCGGGCAGGCTGATGCGCACCGAATCCTGGGCGGTGAGCAATTGGCCGGCAAGGACAAGCAAAAAAGCGGTAAAAAGTGAACGCAGCTTCATGAACGGTAGAGTTAGCGGTTATCAATAAGAAGACCGGCAGAGCAGCGGATCGCCTACCAACCGGCGAGCGACCCCCGGACCGGATCGAGGGTGGGGTAGGGTGAGTTTCGGGAAAAGGAGGGGGAATGGAGTGCAAAGGTACAAACGCCCCCGCACATGGTGGGGCAGAAGTAATTTCGGGGGCGCAAATTTTATTTTAAAGGCAGGGGATACAAACGAGAAGTTATCCAAATAATATAAGAGCCGCTCCTCCGAGCGTTCCTATTTTGCGCAAGCAAAAAGGTTCCTCGGAGCGTTGCGGCCCCCCGCGGAAAATTCAACATGTGGTACACCTTGCCTCGGAAGCTATCTTTTCGGGGCGTGCCCCCGCCTGCCGGCGGGGTCGGCACCCTGCGGGCTCGCAGGTCTGCTCGGCCCCTCCGGCCATGCCTCCGGGTCTGCGGGCTGCCGCCCGCCCCCTCCGGTCGCCTCACGCAAAGAAAAAAAGTAAAAAGTTTTGCAAACCGTGCAGCGTTTTGCCCCTACCCCCGAATAGTAGATTGTGCACCGATGTTGGCGGCACGTAATCACCTTTAGTCATGAAGCGAATTATCGTTTTAGCCCTTGCAACCCCCCTCTTTCTCGGCTTGTACTCCTGCGAAAAGGACAACTTCGACACCACCGAGGAAATCGAAAACCCCCGCGAGACGGTAGTGGTAGACGAAATACCCGGCTCCTTCCTGAAGTTCGTCTCCCCCCAAAACGTGGTGGTGCAAACCAGTGCCCAGGCGGCCGTCGGCCCGGACGGGATGCTGTCCCTGACCACCGCCACGGACGCTACCATTGAATGTGATCCCGGCGGCGGGGTCAACACCTTCGTTGCGGGTGAGGGTTTTACCCTCTTAATCGGGAATGTTTTTACCGATCCGATTTTTGCCCTGGCCGTTTCTTCCGCGCCGCTCGACGAATCCAATTGGGGGCTACTGCAATCGTCTTTCCAGTGTTCTTCCTTTGAACCCCAACTCACGATCACCGCACTCGATCAAACCATCGTCAAGGGAACCCTCAAAGTAGAGCTGTTTGACTTTAACTTCAGTAATCCTGATATGTCAAATTGCGCGAACTACATCAGCAAGGGTGTCTTTAACCTTTCCTTCGCAGCCCCCCTGCTCTACTGTGAGTAAACCAACTTCACCCGGTCCCGGAGACATGAACGGTCTCGTCTTTGCCTGTCTCGGCAACGATCGCCTCGCGCAGCGCAAGCTGTACGAATCCTTCGCCCCCTACGCCCTTACGATCGCCCGCCGCTACGGTATCGCGGAAAGTGACGTGGCCGATGTGGTGCAGGATATTTTCGCCGAGGCTTTTGCCAAGCTAAACACCTTTGACCCCGCCAAAGGACAATTCAAAACCTGGCTCCGGACCCTTTGCGTGCGCCGCTCCGTCGACTACCTACGTCGGCGTGAGCGGTTCCGCTTTACTTCCCTGGCGGCAGTACTGCCCGATCTGGCGGCCGAACCCGAACTCGACCTTCAGCTGTACACCAACCGGGAATTACTGGCCGCGCTGGCGGCCCTGCCCACCGGCTTCCGCACCGTATTTAATCTCTACGCCGTGGAAGGCTACAAGCACAATGACATTGCCGATCTGCTGGGTATCACCGCTGCCGCCTCCCGCTCGCAGTACACCCGCGCCCGCCGCAAACTGCAACAACACCTGCAATCCCATCAAAAAAAAACCGTGAATTATGAGTAACCCTAACGAAAGAGGCTTCCTCCACAATCGTTTCGACGATCAGGATCACGAGCCGCTGCCGCCCGAATTGTCCTGGGAAAAGGTAGCCAAAAACGTCCTCTCGCCGCCCCCCCGACAGGAAGAGCGTAAACGGGTTTTCCTCTGGTGGTGGTTTGCCGCAGTCGTGCTGGTTGCCGGCTTGGCCCTGGTGGGTATAAATTCATTCGGTGTTAATAAGGAGGCTACCGTTACCTCCAGGGAAGAAATTGTCTCGCCGCCCGCCGTTTCCCCTACCGGTCCCGCGCAAATCACCAAGCCGGCAACGCTAAATTCTACCGGCAACGGTGCTATGAATTCAGTGCCCCCGGCAATTTCCCCCGCGGTATCCGGCCGTAACGGATCTACTCGTGTATCCACCTTACTTGCTGCGCAGAACACCACCGAGGGAGCTAGCAACGCCGGTCTCAATCGGGAAGCATCTACCGTAGCGGTTAACCGGTACGCTGATCGGAAACAACTGAACGCAAGTAGCTTAACGGTTATAGCTGAATTGCCCCGCCTGCCATTGTCGAATGTTCCGGTTGATCCCGTTATTCCCGCTGCCGAACTGGAACTACCGGTCCCCGCCGTCATCATCCCGGTTAAGCCGTTTACCGCGGTTTCCCTTACGGGCGGCCTGATCGGCTACCGCGCCGGCTACCAGCCCCAAAACGACGGGTTTGATCCTTCCACGATCGAGTCGCCCGAGATCGGCTTGCAGGCAGAGCTTCGTATCGACCGCAGTCTCGCCAAACGGTGGTACATCAGTACCGGTATCGCTTACCGCCGGTATAACTTCCGGTCGGCATTCAACACTACCGACACTGATATCGACCTGTACCGCCCCGGCACCGTGGATACCATTTTCCGTAATGTCATCACCGGAGAAGAGCGGGTCGTTACTACCGATACCCTGTCCGGTACCCGGATCCGCAGGTTCGGTAATGATAATGTGATTACGGAAGCATCGGTCCCCTTCCTGATCGGTCGCCGTTTCGGTCAAAACGGAACCACTTTCGGAATTGCCGCCGGAATGCGGGTCGGCTACGTAGCCGGTCGCAGCGGGCGGGTAGCCGTTAGCCGCGATCAAGTTGTGTCACTTAACGAGACACCTTTCTACTCCAACGACTTTCGTCTTCATTCCCGCCTGGAATTTGCCGTCGATCAATCTTTCGGCAAGCGCGTCGGTCTGATCGCCCGCCTCGGCGGCGAACTGAGTTTGCTGGATTGGCACGGCTCGGCCGTTGCCGGCCGCCGGCCGCTGGCGGCGGATGCTAGTGTGGGGCTAAGGTTGAGGTTGTAAGATTTAAGGAACGTTCTACATGCACACCTGCCGACCGGAGGTGGCGGCAGCCGAACTCGCTCGACCGGAGGTCGAGCACCACTGCGTGAGGTGCCTGGAAGGCCGACCGCAGGAAGGGTGCGTAGCACGGAGCGAACAGCGAACCCTGGAAGGCACCGGCCGGCCCGTCAGGGGCGGACACGCCCGGAATGGTAGGGTAGTACCGGTAGTAATTGTAGCGGGAAGACATGGAGGGCAAATACGTTACATAAACCACCACCTACCGTTATTACCCTCTAGCCGGCTACCTACTGAATCTACCCATCACCTCACCAGCGTAACGCTGCCCTTCAACTGAAGCTGCGTGCCGTCCATGAGGCGGTAACTCATCATGTAAATGTAGACGCCGGGATTCATCGGTCGGTCGTTGAAATTGCCGTCCCAGCCCATGAGGGGATCGTTGGGGGTGAAATCTTCGGCGGAGAAGAGTTGGTTACCCCAGCGGTCGAAGACCTGCAAGAGGTCGATGCGCTCGATCTGCGGACCGGCGAACGGACGGAAAAGATCGTTTTGGCCGTCTTCGTTAGGACTGAATCCGGTGGGTACGAAGATCGGTACTCGCTCGTCGACCAGGATGTAGAAACTCCCCTCCACGCGGCAACCGGTGGAGTCAAGCAGCGTGAGACGGACGCGGGTGGATTCGTCCGGAGTCACGTGGGTAACCAGTTCGTTGGAGCGGGTGATGAAACGCGCCGGTTCCCAGATGACGGAATCGGGCGCGAAATCGGTTTGCGGTACCAGTAATAGGCTATCTCCCAGTAGCAGCGTGGTGTCGTTGGGCAGTACTAGTTGGGGATCGGGCGCGCGGGGCACCCGGAGGCGGAAATCCTGGGTGCAGCCGCCCGCGTCGGCGAGGACGAAGTCGTAAACGCCGGGATCGACGCTTAACTGGGCCGGCAGGTTTTGGATCGTTTGGAAAGTGACCCCGGCATCCAGGCTGTAGGTGTAGCCGCCCGATCCTCCGTATAAGGTATCAATCCGAATCGTTCCGATGCGCTCGTTGCAATTGGGGGCAACGGGGCGCACCTCGGCGATGATGGGGGCGGGTTCCTGGACGGTAGTGGCGAACTCACGGCTGCATCCCTCGCCGTCGGTGACGGTAAGGGTATAGGTGCCGGGACCGAGGTTCTGGATGCGCGGCGTGGTCTGTCCGGTCGACCAGGCGAAGGTTATCGGCTCGACGGCCGTATTCATGGTAGCGGTGAGGCCGCCGTCGAACGCGCCGAAGCAGCTGATGCCGAAACCATTGTTGTCGATATCGGAAACCAGTGCGACCTCCAGCAACGCCACCTGAACGGTGGCCATGCCCCGCCCGATGGGCGGGCAGGCACCGGTGCCGGTAGCGGATAAAATGGTATAGGTGGTGGTTTGGTCGGGTGTAACGGTTCTGGTACTGTTGTTCTGGATATTGCTGAAATTCAAGGTATTGCCGAAGTTATCCGCTACCACCAGATTAACCGTGCCGACGCCGGTAAAAGTGAATTCGATCTGTGCTTCCTCTCCCGGACAGATGGATGAATTTCCCCGGATGGTTACGATACCGCCGGACTGGAAATTGATGTTTACCATCACCAGGGAATCACAGCCGTTGGACGCCGCGTCTGGCAGGACGACCACCCCGCCCGGCGTCTCGAAAGTAAAATCGCGGGTACCTACCCGAATGGTATCTCCCCGGCAGGCCGTTGCGCCGAACGAACCGAGCGAGGGGGGAAGAATATCGAGGATCACATAAATGAGGCTGTCACACCCACCTGCGGCCGCACCCGCAAGGGTAGCGAGTCCTTCGGGCGTATTGGCATCGAAGGTGGCATCGCCCAGGGCCAGCGTATCTCCCGGACAAATGACAGGGCGGATGGTGTCTGGTACAATGCCGCTATTGTCGGGCAGGATCGTGAGGGTATCGAAAGCTTCGCACAGGCGGAAATCCGTGATTCCCACCACGTAATCTCCCGGCGGGTAGTTGACCTGTCCGTAAATATCCGTTGTTCCTCCCAAGGTGAAGACGAGCGTGTCGTAGGGTGCCAGACCGTTAGTGATAACGGGTACGTCGATCTCTCCCCCGCTACCATCCGAGCAGAGAAAATCAGTAGCCGAGGCCTCGATATTCAGGTCGCAGGGTTGGCCCTGATCGGTGATGGTGAATCCGCAGGTCGCTTCGCAACCGTCGGAACCGCGTACCGTCACCAAGTAGTCACCCGGCAAGAGATTTGCACGGTTATAGGCGACCATGCCGGTAGCGGCTACGAAAATGGACGGAACCGGCCCGGTAACGGTGACGATATAAATAGGAGTACCGCCTTCAATATAGATGGTGGCAACGCCGTCCGCCTCGCCGGGGCCGGTAGCGTTCCGTACCGCCGTACACTCGATAAGCGGCGCACCGGGTTCCTGTACCACCAGGCTATCGACAACGACGGAGCAGCCGTTATCCGTAACGGTTACGGAATAAATGCCTCCACCCACACTGGAAGGATTCTGACCGCTCAGGGCCGGGTCGCTCCAGGCAAAAGTGGTGGGTCCGACGGTGGTACCCGCGAGGCTGATACTGATGGTGCCGGTATTGGCACTGCCGCAATCGGAGGTAGGAGTCGTCGTGCCGGTAGCGGTAAATTCACAGTCAATGGCACCGGCCGCCGTGATCTGGAAAAAACAGCTATCCGGGCAGGGCAGATCGTCATTTGCTACCGCGACATAATTTCCCGGGGCCAGATTGGTAAAGGATACGGTACCGGTTCCGGTCTGGGATCCTGCCGCTACTCCGGCGAGGAAGAGCTGGAACGTGACGTCACCGGTATTGGCCTGGGCCGTCAGTTCAACGGCCCCGTCGTTGGCTCCGGGGGCGGTTTCGTCATTCGTTACGAAACACTGGATATTTACGGCCTGGGCGGGCGCGGTCAGTGTAAACAGGGTATCGAACATACAGCCCAGGTCATCGGTGAGGGTAACGGAATAGGTGCCCGGCGAGAGGCCGTTGGGCGTGGACTGTCCGTCAAGGCTGGCATCCGACCACTCGATAAGGGTAGCGGCGGGATTATTGCCACTTAGCGGGGTGATGGAGATGAAGCCGTCATTGGCGAACGGGCAGGTGATGTCACCCGAATTGAAATCAGCCTGCGCGGTGCAGTCCATCAGTTCCATGATGGTGAAGGAACAGGTATCCACACAGCCGTTCAGGTCCTGTACGGCTACCTGGTAATCCCCCGCACCGAGAGCGGTAAGTTGAATGGTATCGGCGGTGGTATTGAGCGAGGAAAGCAGGGAGCCGTTGCTGAGCAAGTCCACGGTAAAATTGGGGTTACCGTTGATGATGGCAATTTGTGCTACGCCGTCCATGACCCCGCCGGCACCGGCCGGACTGAGTTGGCCGCAGTTCAAACTGACGGAGACCGCCGGCTCTTCAATGACCAGAATGGTATCCAGGATACAGCCCAGGTCATCGGCCAGGGTAAGTGGGTAGTTGCCCGGACTCAGATCGGTGAGTGTACTCAACCCGTCGAAAGCATCGTCGTCCCAGTCGATGACCGTGGCCGCAGGGTCGTTACCGCTGGTGGGGACGATGGTGATGGAGCCGTCGTCGGCTCCGACGCAATTAACGTCGGTTACCGTAAAATCGGCGGTTGCTATGCAAGCATCCTGTTCGCTGATCGTAAAACTGAGTGCGATCGGGCAGAAGCCCGGACCGAAAGTGACAAAAGCGGAATAGGTACCCGCCGGGAGACCGTCGTAAGTAATACTCCCGGCTTGATCGACAATAAACGTACTGTCGATAACCGGAAAGAAGTTGATGCCGTAGGGTGGATTACCGCCACTGAACGTAACGGTCACGCTACCATCCGAAGCACCCGGCGCGCTTACGCCTTGCTCATTGAATATGCTCCCCATTAGCTCGGTCGGCTCGGTAATGGTCACGGTCTGGGTGGTATCCCGGCAGCCCTGTTGGTCGATTGCGATGGCGAAGTAGTCTCCCGGAGGCAGGTTGCCGGGTGATTGCCCACCGGCCGAGGGGTTATTCCACTGGTACGTGACCGGACCGGTGGCACCGGTAGTACTCAGGCCGATGTAACCGTCGTCGTCGCCGAAGCAGACCGGGTTACGGACCGAGTCGACTGCTACCATCAGGTTACAGACTACCGGAGACTCGGTGATGCTAAACGTGCAGGTATCCACACAGCCCAATCCATCCTGTACGGCCACGTCATAGGTGCCGACGGGGAGATTCTGGAACAGCAGCGTGTCCTTTGGTCCGCTACCGGAGGTAACCAGTGTGCCGCCGGACAACAGGTCGAAACTAAATTCCGGGTTGCCATTCAGGACAATGATTTGCCCGGTTCCATCCGCAACCCCGCCCGGGCCGGCCTGGGTGAGTTGGCTACACTGGAGAGTAAATTGACTAGCGGCCGCCGTGATTACGAAAGTGGTATCGAGGGTACAGCCCTGATCGTCGGAAAGGGTAACGGGGTAGCTGCCCGCACCTAGATCGGTGAGGACGGACATGCCGTCAAAGGTGTCGTCGGCCCAATCGTAGCCCGCCGCCGCCGGGTCACCGCTGGTAACTGTGACGGTGATGGTGCCGTCCATTCCGCCGGGGCAATTCACATCGGTGCTACTAAAGGTATAGTCCGGCGAGCAAGGTGGGGCGGGGTTGATGGTAAAGGTACAGTTGGCCGGGCCGCAACCGTTGGCATCCGTAATTGCAACGGTGTAGTTACCCGGAGCCAGGTCAGTAATCGTGGTATCGCCGGTTACCGTAAACGAAGCATTGGCGGCTCCGCCCAGCTGAAAACTGTAGGGACCGGTGCCGCCCGCAACCTGCAGCGTGAAGGTACCGTCCTCCGCGCCCGGACTGGTTTCAGTCGTTGTCTGGCCGCAGGCCGGGATAATGGCCGCAGGCTGGGTAATGACGATGGAATTGACCACTACCATGCAGCCCGCCGGATTGGTAACGGTAATCGCGTAGGTACCCGCACCGATCGTTTGAGGATTGGGACCGCTCAGACCGGGGTTACTCCACTGAAAAGTCAGGTCGCTGACGGGTTCATTGGAAGTGATGGAAATACTTCCGTCGGCGGCTCCATTGCAACTAGCGGGCATAGTCGTGGCGGCGGCCGTCAGGCCGCAATTCGGGCCGTTGATAACGACCTGGCAGGAGTTGGTGCAATCATTTTCATCAATAACGGAAATAGTGTAGGTGCCCACCGCCAGGGTAGGGAAATCAACGGAAGTCTGGCCGATCTCGAACTGATCCTGCCCGTTACCGGTCAGGTTGATCAGATAAGGTTGTACGCCGCCGGAAACGACGATACGGGCAATACCATCCGCGCCGCCGATGGTGGAGACGGCTTGCAGTTCGGAGCAGACAATCGTCAGCGGTGCAGCCGGCTGGCTGACGGTATAGGAAGTCTCGATCAGGCAACTGCCGTTGTCGGTGATGGTGACGGTATAGGTACCGGCGGCCAGCCCGGTTTGAGTGGCCGAGTTGGCCGTCAGGGCGGGGTTACCCCAGTTGAGGGTAAAGGGTGGCGTGCCGCCGGTAAAGGTCAGGGCGATTGCTCCGGTGGTCTCACCGTTGCAGTTTACATCGGTGATGGTCTCCGAGACGGTCAGGTTGCAAATCTGAGACACGATGGTAAAGGAGCAGGTTGCCGTACAGCCGTTGGCGTCCGTTACGGTAGCACTGTAGGCACCGGCGGGTGCGTTGGTGAAATTGAACGTCCCGGTCGGCTGGTTGGAAACCGTGGTAGTGATCGGGCCGCTGATGGTCAGGCTGTAGGGCGGGGTACCTCCACCCAGCGTCAGGCCGGCCGATCCGTTCGGCATTCCGGCATTGGTCTGCGGGGCGTTGGGTGAGCAGTTTAGCGTAACCGGCGGCGGTGAGGTGACGGAAAAGCTGTAATTTCGAGTACAGCCGTTTGCATCGGTAACATCCACGGAGTAGTTGCCCGCCGGAATACCGATAGCCGTAAAGATCGTATTACCGGGCGGGTCACCCGCCGAACCGGCGGTTCCGTTGAGCGGACTGATGGGACCGGAAATTGTATAAGGTCCATTACCATTCAGTTGTAGGTTGACCGTGGCCGTACCGCCGCTGCAATTAATGAAACCGCCGCCGGAAACCGTGGGCGGCGGCGCGAGCCGCAAGGTGAGCGAAACTACATTGGAGCGGCAGTCTCCGCTACCGACCTGCGCGTACACCAACGTATTGTCTCCGGCCACCAGCATGGTCGGGTTATTAATGACGGTGGAGGCACCGGCATCGAGATAAAAGGTCACCTGACCGCCCAGACCGCCGGTGATCTCGTCCTCCCGTTCGGTCAGATCAAAGGAACCGACCCCCGTGCCCACGTCGCAGGCAAACAATTGGACGAAGGCGCAAACGCATCCGGCCGCCGCGTGATACTGAAGTTGATCGTTATCCGCGAGCTGGGGCAGCTGCCGGGCGGCAAGTCCAGTTCCACGTCGATGGTTAGCGGGGGATTCGCGTTAAGGGCATTGAGGGTGGCGGCATTATTCAGGTCGATCGGAGCACCGGTAGCCGAATTGAAAAACAGGACGCCCGTACTGGAATTACCGTTGATTTCCTGAATGACGGCGGCAAGGTTTCCTCCGGGGTTGACCGGGCTGGTGGTATAGCACAGGGCCAGGGGTTGTGAAGGCTGTTGCGGTGCCTGCGAAGCCTGCACGACAACGGTCAGGGTGGCCGTGGAAGGGGGGCAGCCCGGGCTATTCAAAGAATAAGTGAAGGTGTAGGTACCGGTGGGAACCCCCGTAAAATTGACTGCGGCGGGGTTCGATAAATTTACCCCCGCTCCGTTGTTGTCGGAGAATGTACCCGTAGTCAGGTCGGGATTCAACTGGGCGAAAAAATTGACAACCGTATTGCCGCCCATATTACAGGCAATAGTTAAGGCATTGTTGCCGGCACTGGGTCCCGCGCTAAAGTTGATGGTCAGGGTGCCGATGGCCACACAGCCGTTGGGGTAGGTGATGCGGGCGGCAAGGACCACCGGCGTAGTGGCGGGGCCGCCGTATGTGGTGACGGCACCGGTATTGTTCTGGGCTTGAAGGGCGGTAAAGTGAAAAGTTACACTGGAAGCTCCCGTGTACAGGGGAATGGCCGGTGCCAGCGGCTGGGCCGGTGAGATGATACCGTTTTGCGAACAGAGCGTAATGCTGCGGTCCTGCGGCATGGCCGCCGGCTGGATGGTGACCGTAAAACTTACCTCGTCGGAGCAACTGGTGCCGGGGTCGAAGATAAAAAAGGTGTAGGTGCCGGGGCCGGGGTTAAAGGTTTGGCCCGGCTGGTAAGCCGTGCCCCCACCGTTGCTAGCCGTGAAAAAACGGCGCTGCGCGGTAGAAGGGTTGGCACTGCTAATGGCCGGAAAAGTGAACGCCCCGCCGCAGGCTACCGTCTGCGGGCCGGGGTTGGTAAACATGGGCGGCGTGCAGCCGGCCGGGGCCACGATGGGCGGCGGGGTGGGGCAGCCTGGGTTGCCGTAGGTATCGGTGCCGGGGAGGTAGTGGGCACCGCCGGTATTGGCTAGTAGCCCGCGGTCATAAGTGACCGATTGAGTACAACCCCCACCGAAACCGAAATCGGTGGTGCGGGTGTCAGTACCCGAGCCGTTGGTGAAGCCGCCGATGGTGCGGGGGCAGTTGCTGGAGACTACGTAGACCGTCTGTCCCATACCGCACACACTGGAAAAGTCGTAGACAAAATTGGCGGCGTTGCTGGGCTGAAAGATGACCAGCGAGTTGGGGGGAACGGCAAAACCCGGGCCGACCGCCACTAGATTGGGGCATCCGCTAAAAACGGCGGTGTTGCCCAGAGCCAGTCCACAGGGCATAGGACCTAAGTTGACGTCTGCATTAGGGTTCTGCCCCGGCCCGCCGAAGATGTTGTTGCCCATCGCATAATCCACGCTCAGGTCGGACGTATTGAAGCCCGCCCCGCTCAGGATCATCACGAACTCGTTGTTCTCCTCCACATCGCAGCCGTCGATCAGCATGGCCGCCACGGTGGGGCACTGGGCACGCAGAAATAGGGGAGAAATAAAGAGTAGCACAAGCAGAAGTAGCACCGACCGGCGAAGTAGAATAGCAGTCATGGATCGTTTTTGGTAGCAAAAGGATAGCCGCTCCGGTCTAAAAACCGAACCGTAAAAACAACGAAGGAGTAGCGTAAGTCATTGCCGCCGATAACTGAGGGTATGTAGGGGGCGGCTTCCGTTTATCGGAACAGCGGTCGTGTAACGAGATTATGCGTAGCTACAAAAGTAGCCGTTTTGGTGAGACGGGCGGGTGCGAGGGCGTTAAATTATTATGAACTGCCCCCGGTCTTGCATCCGCGTGAGGGATGGGAGGTGTTGTTTGAACGGAATGTAGGGGCGAATCGCATTCGCCCCGAAATGAAGAGAGTGCCGGACAGCCCGGCCCCGCCGGCAGGCGGGGACACGCCCAAGCGCATAGGCTACCGATAAAAATTTTTCACTGGACAATTTTGCCTACTTTCGACCCGGATATTTGCCGGCGGCCGTCGTTTTGCCCGACTTGCCGCCACAACACACCCGAATGAATAATCTAGCTTTCCTGCGCGAGGCCGCGCGTAGTTTCCGGGATACCGGAGCCGTTGCCCGCTCCTCGCGCTTCCTGGTCGACCGCATGTTGCGGCGGGTCGATTTTACGGCCCCCGGCCTGCATGTGCTGGAATACGGTACCGGCGAGGGCTGCATTACCCGCGAAATACTGGAGCAGCTGCCGCCCGACGGCCGGCTGACGGCCTTTGAACTCAACCCGGTTTTCGCGGAGCGGATCGCGTCGATGAACCACCCCAGCCTGCGGACCATCAACGGCGGTGCACAGCTGACCGGCCGTTATGTGGAACCGGCGAGCGTGGATTATATCGTGTCCAGTCTGCCGCTGTCCAATATCCCGGACGCGGTCAAAAAGTTGATTCTGAACGAGGCCAAACGGGCACTCAAACCGGGGGGGCTATTCGTTCAGTACCAGTATGCGCTCCAGGATTATCAGTTGATCCGGGAGCATTTTTCGGAGGTGGACCTGAGCTTTACGCTGCTCAATTTGCCGCCCGCTTTTGTTTATGAATGTTGCTAATACCTGCCTATGTGGTGGTGGTTTGAACTCGGAGCTTACGCGCTGATTTATTTCAGCCAGTCGGTAGTGGTGTACCTGCTATCGGTGCGGGCCTATGCCCGGCTGAATGCCGATGAGAACTACGATCTTTTCGGTCGCCTGGACCGCACGGAACTGACCCTTTACAGCATTTTACTGCTACCGCTTTTTCTGTGCTATTACTGGCAGTATACGTCGCGTAGCTGGCGAGAACAGGTAACTTTACCGTTGATTATCAGCCAACTAGTTCTGTTTATATCGTACTATTACGGATAGCTGAGGCGGCACTAGCGCGGCAGCAAATTACGTAGCTGCACTATTTTGCGTTCCAGGGTACCGATCCGCTTCAACTGTAACTGGAAGTCGATAGCGGAGCTGTCGTTTTCGGAGTTCATTTCGGTTTCGGCCGTTTCCTGCAGGCGTGATTTTTCCACCAGCAGATAGCCGTAACTCAGCAGCGAGCAGAGGAAAAGGGTAACTAAAAACAGGGCGGGGAGACGTTTTTTCATAGCGGCAGGGGAATAAAATAATCGTGCAATCGGGAAGCCGAAGATAAGGCTAAAATGCGAATAATCAAGGTCTTTCGACCAACAATTCTTTTCAATAGACGAGAACTTCAGAAGGAAGGTTGCGCGGCGGCCAAAAGTTTCCGCGTGTACTCGTGCGCGGGCTGTTCCAGCAGTTGTTCGGTCGGCGCAATTTCTACGATCCGGCCTTCCTTCATTACCGCGATCCGGTCGCAGAGGTAGGCCGTTACCGCCAGATCGTGACTGATGAACAGACCGGAAAATGCGCCACCCTCGCGCAAATCGCGCAGTAAATTCAACAAACGAGCTTGCACCGAGACGTCCAGAGCGGAGACGATCTCGTCGCAGATCAGCAGGCGTGGGCGGCTCACCAGTGCCCGCGCAATGGCCACCCGCTGTTGCTGGCCGCCGCTGAGTTGGCGTGGCAGGCGGTCCAAATAGCCGGCATCCAGTCCCACCCGTGCGAGGGTGGCAATTACCGTTTCCAGTACCGATTCATGCCGTGGGTCGGCCCGCAGGGTCGCCTCGCGCAGCACCTGCCCGACCCGGTACACGGGGTTGAGCGAACCGGCGGGATTCTGGAAGATCATCTCCATGCCCCGGCGCCAGCGGCGCAGTTCGGCGGTCCGTCCGTAGGCGGGCTGCTCACCACGATCGGCGTAAGTGATGCGCCCCCGCAGCCCGGCCTCCAGACCGGCCACGCAGCGGGCCAGGCTGCTCTTGCCGCTGCCGCTTTCGCCCACCAGCCCCAGCATTTCGCCCTGAGCCAGTTGCAGCGATACGCCCTGGATGGCACGCACGTCCGCCCGCCCCCGCCCGCCGGGGTAAGTGAGGTGCAGGTCAGTGAGTTGGAGTAGGGTAGGGGCCACGATTCGCTGGTCGACTAGAGGATGCTCCGCAGGTCGGCGGGGCTGTAATTGATCGACTTGAGCACCTTGCCGTCGTCGTTGCGGTAGACCAGGAAATGGTCGCCGTTCGGCTCTATTCGCCCCGCCTGCGCGCGCTCGGCGTAATGCGCCGCGGTGGCTGCGGCCTCGGCCTCGTCGGCGCAGGTCTTGCTCATGTTCGAGCGTTGCACTTCGGCAAACAGGGCGGCAAATTTGTCGCCCAGTCCGAATTCCAGCACCGCCCCGGCCAGCACGTATTGCAGGTCGCAGAGCGCATCGGCGGCCTCCACCAGGTCACCGGCGGCAATGGCCTCCTCGAATTCCTGCAGCTCTTCACGCAGCAGGTTCACCCGCAGGGCCGCTCGCTCGGGCGGCGGCAGTTGGGGCGTTTCCAGCACCGGCAGATGGAAGGTGCGGTGGAAAGCGGCTACGTCGTTCAGGCTGTCGGGAGTTTTCAAAACGCGGGGGTGGTTTGATGATTCAGGCCCGCAAAGTAACGCAAAATCGGTCGGCCTTCGGTCCCGGTACTCAGCAGTTCTTGCCGGAGGTGTAAGGGAATTATTCGGGCGTGCCCCGGCCTGCCGGCCGGGTCGGTCCCTTGCAGGCTCGCTGTTCGCTCGGCCCCTCCGCTGTGCTCCGGGTCTCCTTCTTCCGGGCAGGGGCAAGCCCTGCCCCTACATCGGCCCTTCCAGGCACCTCACGCAAAAAAAAGGCACACCGGTAATACCAGTGTGCCCCAAAACCACCTATCTAAACTAGGGACGGCCTAAAATGGTGAACGGCCTTCCCTGATTCGTAGGTGTTTGGCTTAACGGTGTTTAATTTACTCATGTTCGGGCCTGAAATGGAAAATGTTACGGTCATACGGTGTTAGGGAACTTTCGCCGGTCGGCTCGGGGTTAAGCCGGTATTAAATTTCCGGCAGAGGCACGTTTTTGTTCCTTTTAGTGGCGGTAATTACCTACATTGGGCACCGTTAGTACTTCACTTTCACCCGATTGTAAAAATACCCTGGCATGATCAATTCCGTATTCAAATGGCGTCGATTCGACGGCCGGTCCATCGACCTGCCCATCAAAGAAGCCGTAGCTGCCGCCCTGGTGCGGGAGCGAGACGCGGGCCACCGGATGAAAGTCTGTATCGGCACCGATTCGCAGGTACGCGGCAAGACCGTCGAGTTCGCTACCGTGATCGTTTTTTTGCGGGAGAAAAAAGGGGGCTTCATGTTCATCGCCAACTATAAGGAGGAGAAAAAAATGAGCCTCCGCGAACGCATGATCCTGGAAGTCGCCCGCTCGGTGGACGTCGCCTACCACCTTTGCGATGAGTTGGATAAACACAATGTCGAACTGGAAGTCCACGCCGACATTAATACCGACCCGCACTTCAAATCCAACGTGGCCCTCAAGGAAGCGATGGGGTACATCCTCGGCATGGGCTTCGTTTTCAAGGCCAAACCCGATGCCTTTGCCAGTTCGGCCTGCGCCGATAAGGTCGTATGAGCGGATGTTCCAGCGGACCGTTGCAAGCAGGTACCGTTCGGCTGCCGATCGTGGGTTAGCAGTAATGTCATAACAAGTTTATACATTTGCCGGTAGGCGGGGTCTCACCCGTTTTACCGGCATTTTTTTGTCGCGAGCGACTACATTTTTCGTCTACCTTTATCGTTTTGCAACCCGGAGGGCGGGCATTCGTCTTTGCCTGCGTTCCGCCCGGGGACCGGTAACCGCTCCGCTCCGTGCCGCGCCGTTCTCCTCGCTTTTACATTCTTCCTTAAACCACAACCAAACCCGCCTACCATGCGTACCCCTATCCGATTATTGATCCGGTGTTCCCTGCTCGCCCTGCTTTTTGCCGGCTGTGTGAGTTCGGAAACCACCCAGCCACCCCAAGCAACCTCTCAGATGTATAAGATCGCGCAGGAAACCCCTCAGCCGCAGGCTACCCGCACCCCCTTCGAAATGTCGATGCACGGCGACGTGCGCACCGATAATTACTACTGGATGAAACTGTCCGACGAGCAGAAGAACGCCGAAGTATCCGACAGCCAGACCACGGCCGTAGTCAGCTACCTGGAGGCCGAGAACGCCTATACCGACAAGGTGACGGCCCATACCGAAAAATTCCAGGCTGATCTGCTGGCCGAAATGCGTGCCCGCATCAAGGAAGACGACAACAGCGTGCCCTACCGCCAGCGCGGCTACTACTACCAGACCCGCTACGAGGAAGGCAACGAGTACCCCATTTACGCCCGCCGCAAGGGAAGCGCCGACGCCGCCGAAGAGATCATGCTGGAGGTTAACGAACTCGCCGAACCTTTCGATTACTATGCCATCGGCGGCATGGAGGTCAGTCAGGACAATCGCTACCTAGCCTACGGTGCCGATACCCTGAGCCGCCGGATCTACGCCATCTACATCAAAGACCTGGAAACGGGTGAGATGCTGACCGACGTAATTCCCAATACCACCGGCGGTGCCACCTGGAGCAATGACGGCAAGTACATCTTTTACACGGTCAAGGACGCCACCCTGCGTAGCTACCAGGTCCGCCGCCATGAGATCGGTACCTCCGCCGCTCAAGACAAAGTGATTTTTGAAGAGGCCGATCCCACCTTTAGTGTCTACGTCGGTAAAACCAAAAACGACGCTTATCTTCTGATGGCCTCGGTACAGACCCTGAGTACTGAATACCGTATCCTCGAAGCCGACGACCCCACGGGCGAATTCCGGGTTTTCCAGCCCCGCGAGCGCGATCTGGAATACAATATCGACCACGACGGCAAAAAGTTCCTGGTACTGACCAACCTGGATGCCCGTAACTTCCGGCTGATGACCGCACCGGAGGGTAAAACGAGCAAGGAAAATTGGTCTGAACTGATCGGTAACCGCGATGATGTGCTACTGGAAGGAATGGAGGTTTTCCAGGATTTCCTGGTGCTTTCGGAGCGTAAGGCTGGTATCACCCGGCTGCGGGTTCGCCCCGACAGCGGGGAAGAACACTACATTGATTTCCCCGAGGAGGCCTACGTTGCCTACACTTCCTCCAATGCCGAATTCGACAGTAAGGTGCTGCGTCTGGGCTACCAGAGCCTGACCACGCCCCCCAGCACTTACGACTACGACATGGTCGGCCGTAAACTGGACCTGCTCAAGCAGCAACCCGTCCTGGGTGATTTTGATGCCGATGACTACACGTCCGAGCGCGTCATGATGCCCGCCCGCGACGGCGTGAAAGTGCCCCTGAGTATCGTGTACAAAAAAGGCACCCCCAAAGACGGCACGGCCCCGCTCCTGCTTTACGGCTACGGCAGCTACGGCGCCAGCATGGACCCCTCCTTTAGTTCCGGCCGCTTGAGCCTGCTAGATCGCGGCTTTATCTACGTGATCGCGCACATCCGCGGCGGTCAGGAAATGGGCCGGCAGTGGTACGAAGATGGTAAGTTGCTGAAGAAGAAGAACACTTTCACCGACTTCATCGATGCCGGAGATTACCTGGTGAAGAATAACTACACCAAAAACGATCGCCTTTTCGCCATGGGCGGCAGCGCCGGCGGCTTGCTGATGGGTGCGGTGATGAATATGCGTCCGGAGATGTGGAAAGGTATTATTGCCGCCGTCCCGTTCGTGGACGTGGTGAGTACCATGCTCGACGAAACCATCCCCCTCACTACCGGTGAGTACGACGAGTGGGGTAACCCCAATGATAAGGCTTACTACGATTACATCAAGACCTACTCCCCCTACGATAACGTAACCGCTAAAGAGTACCCCGCCACCCTGGTCACCACCGGTTATTTCGATAGCCAGGTACAGTACTGGGAACCGGCCAAATGGGTTGCCAAGCTACGCGAGTTGAATACGGGCAAAGCCCCCATCCTGCTGCACACCGATATGGAAGTCGGCCACGGTGGTGCCTCGGGCCGCTTCAAGCGTCTCAAGGACACCGCACTGATGTACGCGTTCATCCTCGATCTGGCCGGTAAGGCGGACGGGGAAAAGGCGGAGATGTAGGTTAAGTTAAAACTTGAATGACACCGCCCCCAACCGCGCTTCGCGTGGTTGGGGGCGGTGGTGTTATAATGAATAAGGTTACTGGTTTTTATCGAAAGAGACTTTACCATTTTTCATATTCCACAATTCCTTTAAGTTTGTCAAAGTGAGCATCACGAGTTACAATTATTATACCGTATTGCTTGCCTACTGAGGCGATCCAAATGTCATTTTCTGGTATGAGAGTACCTTTTTTTCTAAGTTCATACTTAATATAACCGTACGTTTTAGCCGTTTCTTTATCGCAATCCAGGAATAAAACTTTGTCCTCTAACTCCTTTATCTTGTCTAATTCTCTGTTCAGATTGTTTGACCGATTAGCTCCATAATGCAGCTCACCCAACACGATTATTGGGACAACCAGTTTAGAATATCTACTTAATCTTTCCCTTGTTTTTTCATCGCCTCTGAATAGATCGATTAAGATATTTGAGTCAAGTAATCTTTCACCACCCATCAGCATCAATTTTTCGACATTCGCTGATAGCCTCATCAAAATTTTCGGCTTCATCAGGACTCATGATGCCCGCCAGTTCAATAAGTTTTTTACCGCTATAGCGATCAGATTCTTCTACTTCCTTGGTAACAACTTCCTCCCTGATTGAAGCTAGAATTTTTTCTGATAGATAAAGCCTTTCCTCAATAGAGAAAGTTTTGATGATCGCTAAAATGTCGTTCCTTCCCATCACGTGGCAATTTGAATCAATGCTTTATAATACAAATTTCTACTAAAATTAGTTGCTGCCTAGCAACGCAGGATAAAAGTGACCGGAATTACGTGATTGGGGTTTGTTCTTCCCATCAAACCACCTCCACCTCTTCCACCACCTTCTGCCCACTTTCCGCGGCAACGCCCTCTACCTCATCGCGCTCGGTACGGAGGTTGTCGATTATGAAGTTCTGGCGGGCGGGGGTGTTCTTGCCCATATAGTAGGAGAGGATCTCTTCGATATTAGTGCCTTCTTCCATCACGACGGGGTCGAGGCGGATGTTTTCGTTGATGAAATCCTTGAACTCATCGGGGCTGATCTCACCAAGGCCCTTGAAGCGGGTGATCTCCGGCTTGCCGCGCAACGACTCGATGGCGGCCTGCTTCTCCTGCTCGCTGTAACAGTAAAAGGTCTGCTGCTTGTCGCGCACCCGAAAAAGGGGCGTGTCCAGAATGTAGAGGTGGCCCTGACGCACCAGGTCGGGGAAGAACTGGAGGAAAAAAGTGAGTAACAGCAGGCGAATGTGCATCCCGTCCACGTCGGCATCGGTGGCGACGACCACGCGGTTGTAGCGCACGTCTTCCACGTCGTCCTCGATGTTGAGGGCGTGCTGGAGGAGGTTGAATTCCTCGTTTTCGTAGACCACTTTTTTGGTCAGGCCGAAGCAGTTGAGCGGCTTGCCGCGCAGCGAAAAGACCGCCTGGGTCTGTACGTCGCGGGCCTTGGTGATGGAGCCGCTGGCCGAATCACCCTCGGTGATGAAGATGGTAGTGGCCAGGCGGATCTCATCTTCCACTTTCTTATCGCTATCGCTGAAGTGGGCGCGGCAGTCGCGGAGCTTCTTGTTGTGCAGGTTGGCCTTTTTGGCGCGGGCGTTGGCCAGTTTCTTGATGCCGGCGATCTCCTTGCGCTCACGTTCCGACTGGCGGATGCGCTTCTCCAGTGCCTCGGCGATGGGCGGGTTCTTATGGAGAAAGTTGTCCAGTTTTTCGTTCAGGAAATTCTTCACGAAAGTGCGTACCGTCGGTCCCTTGGGACCCACATCGGCGGAGCCGAGTTTGGTTTTGGTCTGCGACTCGAATACGGGTTCCTCCACCTTGATCGCCACGGCGGCGATCACACTGGCGAGAATGTCCTTGCGGTCGTATTTTTTGTTGAAGTGCGTCTGCACCGTATCCACCAGGGCCTCACGGAAAGCACTGAGGTGGGTGCCGCCCTGGGTCGTGTGCTGACCGTTGACAAAACTGTAATAGGTTTCGCCGTACTGGCTGCCGTGGGTCAGGGCCACCTCGATATCGTCTCCCCGGAGGTGAATGACATCGTAGCGAAGGTTTTCGGGGTTGGTCCGCCGGTTGAGCAGGTCGAGCAACCCATTTTTGGAGACAATCGTGCTGCCGTTGAATTTCAGTTTCAGGCCGGCATTCAGGAAGGCGTAGTTCCAGAGCTGGTTCTCGACGTAGTCGTTACGGAAGCGGTATTTCTTGAAGATTTCGTGATCGGGTTCAAAGGTGACCAGCGTACCGTTCTCCTCCTTACTCTTACGAATTTTTTTATCGTTGGTGAGTTCCCCTTGCTCGAAGTCGGCCTGCTTTTCCTTACCGTCCCGGACGGCCATTACCGTGAAACTGGAAGACAGGGCATTTACCGCCTTGGTACCGACGCCGTTAAGGCCCACGGACTTCTTGAATGCTTTACTGTCGTACTTGCCGCCGGTATTGATCTTGGAGACGCAATCGACCACCTTACCCAGCGGAATGCCCCGGCCGTAATCACGGATGGAAACCCGGCCCTCGTCAATCGCAATCTCGATCTGCTTGCCGTAGCCCATTACGTATTCGTCGATACAGTTATCCAGCACCTCCTTGAGCAAGATGTAGATACCGTCATCGGGGCTGGCACCGTCACCCAGTTTACCGATGTACATACCGGGCCGGAGCCGGATGTGTTCCTTCCAGTCGAGTGAACGGATGTTGTCTTCGGTGTAGGTTGCTTGCTGTGCCATGTAGTCCTGCTGTCTTGCTATTGTTAGCCCGCAAATATAGCCAATCTTTTCCACTTAGCCAACAAAAAGTAGTGGATCGCGGAATTGAATCATTTTGTTGGTTTTTTGTGATTGTGGGGCCGTGCCTCCGTTTATTTGTTGGGTGGCGGGCTGCTGCTATTTTTGCTCTTCCGCCACCATATACTTGATATCGGCCGAGGCGGTGGGGTAGGTGAAGTGGAAATCGGCCAGCGTACTTGCCTTGATGTTGGTCTGGATGGCCAGCGCGAAAATGTTGATCACTTCCTCGGCATTGGGGCCGATCAGGTGCGCGCCCAGAATTTCATCGGAGTCCTCGTCAATGATAACCTTATAGGCATAAGCGGGCGAGCACACGCTGCGGGCCGTAAAAAAGTCGCTGCTATCCGAGCAGTTGATGCGCAGTTTTCGGCCGGTAGCGCGGGCATCTTCCTCCAACAGACCGACGGCGGCAATGGGCGGGTCGATAAAGGTGACGGTGGGCACCATGCCGTAATTGACCGCTTGCTGCTTGCCTTCCACCAGATTGGCCACGAGTATCTTGCGGTGGTAGGAAGCAATGGGTGTCAGCGGCAGGCCGGAGTCCGCCACGTCGCCGCCGGCCCAGACGCGCGAGTTAGAGGTGCTGCGCAGGTAGTCATCCGTTTTGATCCCCTTCTTTTCATCGTAATCAATGCCGGCGGCTTCCAGGTTAAGTTCCGTAAGCGCGGGAGTACGCCCGGCGCAGTGGACGGCCGCGTCAACCACTACCGTTTCCTCGCTATCGTCCTTGTGGGTGAGGGTTACTTCCAGGCCGTCCTTCACTTTTTTCACGACCGTTGCGCGGGTATGGCAGTGCAGTTTAATACCGATTTCCTCACAGACGCGTACGAAATGACCCACCATATCCGCATCGAACTGGATCAGCGGCCGCTCATCGTCGGCAATCAGGTAGGTGGTACAATCCTGGTGGGAGGCGATGGTGGCCAGGTTGCAGCCGATGTAGCCGCCGCCGACGAAAAGGACGCGCTCGGGCAGCTCGTCGAGTTCCAAAAAATCGGCATCCTCCAGCAATAGTTCCTCACCCGGAATATCCAGTTTAACGGGCCGCGCCCCGCTGGCGATCAGTATTTGGTCGGCCGTTATTTCATCGGCGGTCTTACCGTCGTTGTAAGTGATTTTGAGGGAGTTCTTACCGGTAAAAGCAGCCCTGCCGTGGTAGGTCTCGATGCCGGCCTCGGCGTATTTCTCGCGGGTTTTCTCGGGGATCGGATCGGTGAACGTCCGTTTAAAGGCCATCAGGTCGGTCCAGTCATAGCCGGGCTTTCGGGTGACGCCCTTGCCCTGGTAGCGGGAGGCGAAGATGCGCGGCAGGGTGCCGTGGTGTAGCACTTTGCTGGGGTCGCAGCCCCGCTGGGAGCAAGTGCCGCCGAAGGGTTTGAAATCGGCGATACCGACGCGGCGGCCCTTATGGGCGGCGGCCGCCGCCACGCCCGATCCGGCGGAACCGGTGCCGATGACAAATAAGTCGAAGTGAGTGGATGACATGGGTAGAGCGCTTGAGTTTGGGTTAGGTTGCTTAAAGCGAAGCGGGGTGGGGCTTGTTCAAAAAATTTCCGTCGGAACCCGCGTGAGGTGACCGGAGGGCCGCCGGAAGGGGTGGGGGCCTTGGCCCCCAACCCGCAGGCGGGTGCGGTAGCACGGAGCGAACAGCGAACCCCGCAGGGCACCGACCCCGGCCCGAAGCCGGGGACACGCCCAAAAAACATCTGCCAACCATTGAAATTTTCAACATTTGCCGGGGGAAACGACCTTTATTAGCGCAACCAAAAAACCGTCAACCATGAAGCACTTATTTCTTCCCGCACTTTCCACCTTTCTGCTGCTCTGCGCGCTCAGTTGTGCCACGCCCGCCCCCAAGGGCGGCCCCACCGACCCGCCCATGAGCATGGGGGACAACAGCCAAAACTCGCTGGACTGGCCCGGCACCTATACCGGCACCCTGCCCTGCGCCGACTGCGAGGGCATGAAGACCAGGCTGACCCTGCGCGAGGATAAAACCTTTAGCTATCAGACCGTTTATCTGGGCAAATCCGACTCGGTTTTTACGGAGGAAGGGACCTTTACCTGGAACAAGGACGGCGGCCGAATCATGCTGATGGACCGGCGCAACAACATTGAAAAACCGCTACAGTACCGCGTGGGCGAAAACCGGCTGACGCAGCTGGACATGGACGGCAAGCTGATCACCGGTTCGCTGGCGGACCGCTACAACCTGGAGAAAATGACCGAAATGACCCTGACCGGCACCAAATGGCAACTGACCGAGCTGAACGGCAAAAAAATCACCGAAGCCGACTACGCCCGCGAGCGGCCGTACCTCGAATTTCAGGAAGCGGACGGCCGCGTCGGCGGCTACGTCGGCTGCAATAATATGTTCGGCAGCTACGAAACGATGGACGGGATGCGCATCACGTTCAGCCAACTGGGCATGACCAAAATGGCCTGCCAAAGGGGCATGGACACGGAATCGCGGCTGTCGGAAGTATTGAATACGGCCGATAATTACTCGCTGAGCGGCACTACCCTAACGTTGAACAAGGCGCGCATGGCGCCGCTGGCGCGGTTTGAGGCGGCAATGGAGTACGGGCCTAAAATTGCAACTTGAGCACCCGCACCTTGCCCTTGGGCGGGATGGTGACGACCAGGAGATTGGTATAATTCAGTTCCGAAAAACGGGGGTAATCCTCGTTGGGGTCCAGCAGCGACGCCAGGGCGGGCGTGGTGTTGCTGTGGCCCACCACCAGCACGGTTTCGCCCCGGTGCTTGCGCTTGAGTTGCGCGGCGAAAGTAGGCAGTTCCTGCGCGCTGTACGATTGCACGGTCATGCCCGCAGCTGCGGCCGTCGGTTTGGCGGTGCTTTGTGTGCGGATGGTCTCGGTGGAGTAAATGGCATCCAAACTGGTATTGGCCAGCATCATGGCCAGCCGCTGGGCCCGCTCTTCGCCCTCGGGCGTCAGGATGGGATTATCGCCGTAATCCTTCTCGGCGTGGCGCACCAGAATGAAAGTCGACACCTCCATTTGCGCCAGTTCGGCCTCCGAAGCACGGCGGCTGGGGTCACAGGAAGGAAAGAGGAGCAGGGCGCAGCAGAGCAGCACGAGGTAAGCGGAAGTAGTTTGCACGAAGGTTGGATTAGTAGCCGGCGGAAGTGAGAAGTGCGCGATTTATCGGTCGGCATCCCCTAATTTATCTGCCGGGTAGAACATAAAGTTCGCAAACATACGACAAGCCGCCTTAGCATAAGGTCCGTACGCTGCATTGTGCGGCTATGGGCGTGTCGCCGCGGCTGACGCCTCGCCGTCGGTCCCTTCCCGGCTCCCTGATCGGTCGGTGCTACGCACTTCGCCCTGTGGGCAGGGGCACGGCCCTGCCCGCAGGGCGTCCCGTCCAGGCACCTCACGCGGGCGGCCCCGAAAATTTACCTGCAAGCGGGGGGGTGATTCCGGCCGGAGATTCACCATATAAGCAAAATCACTACATTTACCGCTAAACCGTCGTTAATCAACCGAGCGGCGCGGAGATTCCGGCAACGGAAGGATCCGCCAAAGCTTCACCCTGTTTCGTCCATAACCACGCCTACAATATGTCCATTCAGCGTTTCCTAGTCGTTACCCTATTTTTGCTTGTCACTTCCTCGCTCAGCGCGCAGACCTTCCGGTCGGCCATGCGTTCGGCCGATAAGGAATACGAAATCCACGCCTTCAACCTCGCCATTGCGTCCTACGAGCAGGCCCTGCTCAAGCGGCCCAACGATACCGAGGCCCTTTCCAAGATCGCCGATAGCTACCGCCACCTCAACCGCCTGCAGGATGCCCACCGCTACTACCAGCAGGCCGTCCGCCAGAGCGATGTGCAGGGCCCTACGGTGCTCAATCACGCTAATGTATTAAAGGGCCTGAGCCGCTACGACGAGGCCAAACAATGGTACCTCCTCTACGCCCGCGACTACGATGCCGTGGCCGGTAACCACTACGCCGAAAGCTGTGATTTTGCCAAGGCGCAGGTCTCCAATAATGCCGGCTATACCGTCAACCCGACCACCATCAATACGCCCACCGATGAATTCGGCCCCACCTATGTCGGCCAGACCCGGGTGATCTTCAACTCCTCCCGTACCGATCTGAGTACCGGCTTCGACGGGCAGGCGCGCAACCATCCCTTTATTTCCGCCATCAGTGCTGACGGTACGCTGGCCGTGCCTTACCTGCTCAACAACGGCTACCAGGATGCCGGCAACGTGGGTCCCGTTTCCTACGCCCCCGATGGCTCGCAGGTGGTCTTTACCCGCAATAACTTCGTGGACGGCACCCGCAAGATTTCCACCAGCGGCTTTAACCTCATCCTGATGCTGGCCGACGTGAATCCATCCGGCCAGTGGGTCAACGTACGCCCCTTTCCCTACAACGGCACCGACTATAGTTCCGGTTTCGGGATGTTTTCCACGGACGGTGCCACCATTTATTTTGCCAGCAACCGTCCCGGCGGTCTGGGCGGCTACGATATTTACAAGTCGACCCGCGTGAACGGTTCCTGGACCCAGCCCGAGAACCTGGGTGCGGTGGTCAACTCGCCCGGCGACGAGACCACCCCCAGCCACGACGGCACCAACCTCTACTTCAGCAGCGACTGGCACAACGGCCTGGGCGGGCTGGACGTGTTCCGCGCCGAGGAGCGGGGCGGCCGCTTTACCCAGATTTATCACCTGGGATCGGGCATCAACTCCGCCCGCGACGATCACGGTTTCATTTTCGACAACGGCCGCAATCTCGGCTACGTTACCTCCAACCGCGTGGGCGGCACCGGCAACGAGGACCTCTACCGCGTCAACCGTGCCGCCGAGAACATGACCATCGTGGTGCGCGACGGCAGCACCAATGCCCCCCTGCCCGCCGCCCTGGTCGATTTTACGGCCTGCGGCGACCGCGTCTATCAGACCGATGCGAATGGCCGTTACGTATTCTCGGCCGTCAAGGGCTTGAATTGTAGCGTAGTGGTGGGCAAGGACGGTTATAATAGCGTCAGCATTCCGGTCGTGACCGGAGGCGGCCAGGCGGGTGGCGAAATTCCCGTTTCACTAGTCAAGATCAGTGAATCCTTTCAGGGCAACATTATCGACTACACCAGCCGCCGCCCCATCAACGGCGTAAACGTACAGATCATGAACCAGGCTACGGGTACCAGCATGACCGTTCAGTCCGACCCTAGCGGCCGCTACCTGACCGCGTTACAGCCTTACACCACTTACGCCTTCCAGGTTACGGCCCCCGGCTACGAGAGTCTAAGTTTTACCCTAGGAACTAACGACGGCAACAACCGCGATCTGCTAGGCACCATCAGTATGCTACCCGCTTCCGGCGGCACTGCCGGTCAGCAACCTTACCCGCCGAATAATACCGGCGGCGGTAGCGGCTCCTCGGCTACGGCCGTTCGTTCCGGTTTTGCCGTACAACTCGCCAGCCTGAGTAAGCAGCCCGCGCCGGGTCAGTACAACAACCTGGCCGACGCCGGGCAGATCTATACCCAGCAGGTAGGTGGAGCGTATAAAGTCCGCCTCGGCGTATTTACCACCCGCGCCCAGGCCGAAGCCGCCCGCGCCGCAGCTAAGGCGAAAGGTTATTCCGGCGCTTTCGTGGTGACCGAGGAAGGGGCTAATCTGCCGGTACCCGCTACCGGCGGCGGGGCTGCCGCCAATCCAAATCCCGCTCCGGCTAATCCTTTTCCTGCTGACCCGAATGCCGGCGGTGTAAATTATGCTCCGTTCATGGTTCAGTTGGGTGCCTATTCCAGTGCTGCCAGTTTCGACCGTAACAAAGCGGCCCAGTTAGGTCAGGTAGAACAACGCTCACGCGGCAATCTGACGCTTTTCCTGATCGGCGGTCTGCGCAGCGTGAACGAAGCGCGTATCGTGCAGTCCAATGCCCGCCAGGCCGGTTATACCGGTGCCTTTGTGGTGGAGGAGCGGGGGACGGAGTTGGTGAAGGTACCGAACTAGCGCGGGGCTTCGCCCACTTCAACCCATTGGCTTGATCTGGCGGCCGCCCAGATGCCTAAACCAACCCAGAGAAATCGATAATTCAGGACATCTTTACTAACACTACAGATAAGTAGCAGGAGTAAGAAAACCGCCATCATTTGAGCACCGCCTCTACCGTAGAGGAATAACAGTACCAGAAGGAGAAGCAACACTGCTGCCAGCCCCACGCCGCCGGTCTCGGCCCAGGCACCCGTCCAGGTGGAGTGGGGGTCGTAGAGCGGCAGGTGTTCCGGATAATTGCCGGCTGCTTTTTGGGCGGGAAGGGCCTCGTTAAATCGGCCCGGACCGACGCCCAGCCACGGGTTTTCCGCCCCTACGGCCAGCCCGGCTTGCTTAAGGGAAAAGTAGCTACTCTCCAGTACCTGCCAATCGGCGGTGCGGTAGACCACTTTTTGGGAGGAATAAGCAGTGCCGGCCGGCTCAGACTGATTTACCGGCAGCAGAGGTTGAATGATAAAATGAGTACCCAGCCAGAGCAACACGGACCCGGCCGCCAGAATGAGAAGACGCACATTCGGCCGGTGGTCCAGTACGGGTTCCAAAACCGCCAGGCCGATCATGAGGAGCAAAAATTCTTTAGAAAAAGTGAGCAAGTTAACCGCTACCAAAACGCACAGCGCAATGGTATAGATTTTCCGCAACTTACCCGCCGGACTCATGCGAACCGCCCGCCAGGCAAAAAGGCTGGGCAACAACAGAACCAGACTCAACATACCCGGCCCGCCGGCAAATGCACCGGCACGAATAACCGTCCCCAGATAGGGGTAATCGACCGAAATGTTAACGGTGTCCGTCGTCCAGCCGGCCGCAGCCAGTAGCCACCCGATCAGACCGATCAGACAGGTAATGAGGGCACCGGCCAAATAGCCGAGCAGCAGGTGTCGTAAACCCGATGGACCCAACTCCACTACATAAATCCGTACGATTAAAAATACCGCCACCAGGTAGGTCCGGCCTACGGCTTCCAGCAGTGCGCTTCCACTTCCCGAGTAGAGGGCGGAGAGATAATTACTCACCACGAATAATCCGAGTGCCATTTGCAGCAAACCGGATGAAGGTATCAATCGACGGCCGTAGTGGCGAATTGCCCCGACGAACAGTAACACGAAAATCAGTTCCGTCGGCTGAACAGCGGCCTTTACGTAAGGCAAGTGAATCAAGTGTACCAGTGGCAAGCAAAAACAGTAAGCCCACAACAGATGATGAACTATCCGGGTCGGAAGTATCGGCTCCCTGAAGTTTGCTGACGCCACTGGGGGTGGATTACTCATTCTTCATCATTAACCGTGGGTCCGTAAAACTCATAAAGCGCGCTGCGCTCATTCTGATTCGGATAATCAAACGCCTCGGGCGTGCGGACCATCTCAAAATTGGTCGAACCCTCGATACCGATGTAACGCGCCAGGTTTTTCAGCGACTCGACCTCATCGATCTGATCGTCGATGATGGTAAGTATGGCAAAACGATTCTCATCATCCAAATCTTCCATACCGTGAAGTTTGGCCAGAAAGAGCAGTTTGTCTCCGGCCACGGTGGTATGAAATGTAAAATTGCTTTCAATTTCGGGATCGTCGGTCAACATTTTCATGATGTTGGCTACGGCAAAGCCGACCGAATCGGTTTGCTGGGCAGGTTTTTCGGTCATCCGGCCCATGTCAGCCTTCAGCTGCTGGTAACGGGGGTCTTTGTCCGCGTTGATGCTACCGCTTATGGTAATAAACAGAATAAGCAGACTTACGATTGCCAGACCGGACCAGTGCCAGAGAGGCGCCTTGTGGAGTTGTTTGTTTTCCGCCAGCCGCTGGCGCAGGTGGTCGGAAAACTCTTTTTGCTCGTAGGTTTTTTTGCATTGCGTGCATTCGGCCACCATTACTTTTCCCATGGAAATAAAGGGAATCCAGTAGAGGTAGCCGTACTTGCCGTAAATGCCCACGTGTTGAACGGCGACGGTATTGCAGTAGGGGCACTTGGTGCCGCTGACGCCAAACTCATTGATGCGGGTGGCGCGTGATCCGTATATAATCATGAGAGAGAGATAGTGTTACAACTTATTCGGGTAACCGTTAAAGAAAGGTCGTTTGCTAATGCTCATTGTCGTTGGCCGGAACACTTTTCAAAATCAGCAACATACGGGCCGCCAACTCACGCCGGTCAAAAGCAGCCGCCAGCCGCTCGCAGCCATCCTGGCACTGTTCATAAAAGCCGCTGTCCGATCGCAGTCGATCGAGAGCGGCCGGAAATTCTGTGCGGTTCTCAGGCGCATAGCCTATTCCCGCCCCGTAAAGATCAATAATTTCCCGCGATTCTCCCGCCACCCCCAGTAGGATCGGCCGGCGCATGGCCGCATTCTCAAAGATCTTGGAGGGAATGACGGTTTTGAAGGTGTCCGATTTTTTCAGATTAACCAGGCATACGTCCGACAGCGCAATGTAATCCGCCACGGCATCCTTGGACACGGGCGGCAGCATGGTCACGTTGCTCAGTCGTTCCCGCTCTACGCGAGCAGCCAATTTCTCTTTGCGTGCCCCGCCCCCCACAAAGAGAAAATGAACCCCCGGCGGGGCATCCCTGGTGCAATCGAGGATAAAATCCAGTCCGTGGGCCATTCCGTGGGTGCCGATGTAAGCGACCACGAACTTGCCGGTCAGGCTCAGTTCTTTCGCCAACGCGGCGGGGCGGGGCCGGGGCCGGTAGGCATCCAGTAGCACGCCATTTTTGACCACGTCTATCCTGGCGGGGTCTACCCCCCGGCGGATCAGGTTCTCCTTAAACGCATCGGTCACCACCACCACGCGGGCGGCTTTGCGGTACAGGAAAAGTTCCAGCCGTTCCAGCCGGTCCAGCCACCGCTCGCGGCCGGGGGCCGCTCCCACGGCGCGGATACTCTCGGGCCACAGGTCGCGCACTTCCATCACCCAGGGGCGGCGTTTTACCAACCCCGCGGCATAGCCCGCCACGGCCGTAAAAAACTGGGGCGAGGTAGCTACGATCAGATCGGAACGCACGAAGAGCGCGGCCAGAAAAGCAGTCACCGCATAACTCACGTAATCCAGAATACGCTTGGCAAAACCTTCGTTGGCCGAGATATAGCTCCACACCCGGATCACCCGGATACCGTCCACCATCTCCTGCTGCCAGAGGCGGTTGCGGTAACCCTCGTACACCCGGCCCTGCGGGAAGTTTGGCGCGCAGGTGATTACGGTTACCGCCACGCCCGCTTTTACCCACTCGCGGCAGTGCTCGTAGGTGCGGGCGGCGGGGGCATTCACCTCGGGCGGGAAGTTATCGGTGAGGAAAAGGAGTTGCACGGGGGGGAGGGGGATTGGTGGCGACTTCTACGAAAAATGGTGAACTAACGTTACAAGAAGTTTTGAGAAGCAAAGTAACGAAGTGATCGCGGGTTGGCCCCCTTAGCGGCTCAAAAAGCCGAATTTTTTTAAGGCTGTTTCTAAATCTCTTACGAAATGCCGGTAGCTTTTAAGCTTCCGCAAAGCATCCAGGCTTATGGTATCAGCGAATTCACTGATAACCCGATTATGGTTAAAGCCGCGATTTCGCGTAAAGCCTGCATTTGCCTGATAAATAATTTTATCGAAAATTTCCTTAGTATCGGCTCGCGCTTCGACATTTTTGGGAAGTTGCAGGGATTGTCTAGTAAAATCGGTCTTAAGAATCGCGTTCAGAGCTGGAAGGTCGGCAAGTAGCCATGTCTCCTGTTCGTGCTTGATAATTAGCGGCACAATGATAAGCTGTTCACTAACCTCTTTTTCCGCGAATGTAAAAAGTTTCGAAAAGTGTTTTTCAAGCACATATATGCGATCATGCTGATCAGTATCCCGATGAATGATTAGCATCAGGGCACCGGTATGGTACGCTTCTTTTATCCGGGTAAAAGTTGCCTCGCCCTTTGCACTTCCCAACCAGATGAGTGAAGTGAGTTCGAACGGGTGACCGTGCTGCCGCGCAATATCTCCCAGCGTTCTGCTAACGATAGTACCTAAAAATTCTTGATCCGTCGACCCCTCTGCAGTATAGGCGGCGTAAAGTTGTTTAAGCATCTTCGTTGGAAGTCATACGGCCATGATTCAGATACTGCTTTGCCTGGTGAAGAGTGGTCCGCTCCTGCCGGCTTTCCGTAACCGGGGCAGTAATGTCCGGCACGATCTCATTGATCCGAGTTGCCGGTGTAGTAATGGTCTCCTTACCGAGAATGACGGCAGTATTTACAAGAATAGTCAAATATGCGGTTGCAAAACAAGCGTCTTTTTTGTTCACGATGATATCTAGCAGGGCCGGTGAATGCGTGGTACAGATCACTTGTAAGAATGGAGCTTCCGGGTCATCCAGGTGGGTAACCATATCAGTCAGCAATTCCACAAACTTATGAAGCACCCTAGGGTCGATACCATTTTCCGGTTCTTCTAACAGTATGGTGCGTTGTGGTGCCTTACTGTAAAGCAAGGTTGCCAGTGCAATAGTACGGAGTGTTCCTTCAGATAGGCTATCGGACAAATAACGTGCACCGTTCCGATCCTGAGCGATCAGTGTAACCCGGTCAAAGTCATCCACTTCAACATTTATTTTCTTAATCGAGGGCGCGATTTGACTGACTTGCATGCTCAGTAGATCGAGATCGGTTTTGCGGTTGAGGGCAAGGTCTTTTAGCTCGGATAAGATTAAATTACTGTTATCTTTTCGGTTATGAAAATTGGAGAAGTTACCGCTATTGTCCAAATCAAGATAATCGATATCTATGAGTGCCTGTCTAGCAAAAACGATAAGAAAATTCTGTTTCAATGCGGGGTTTCCAAGCATGGAATAATCATTTCTCGGTTTAAGAGAGTGGGCTGTTGTAGTAAATTCCCCGTTGAAATATTTGAGGCTGACGGCATCAAATTTGATCTTTTTATCAGCCTTAATCCGATATAATAATATTTTATCCTTATGTTCAGGAGATATGAATTTTTCACTCCAAGTATCTTCTAATTTGTCAATAAATGATAATTGCTCCTGTTCAATTAGATACGGTCCGACATATTCTTTACCTTCAGCGTTGTCTTTTAGGGTCAACTCATATCTAAACCTATTTCCTTCCATACGGTAACCTTCATACACCGGCGGTACCAGCAACTCCACCGCAATAGAAATTGTCTTACTCCGATTACCCTCATCGAACTTCGTATAAAAGTCTTTCACCGCTCCCCGGCCGGAAAGCACTGAGTCAATTGACTTTCCAGCCGCCAAGCCCTGAACGATCCGTAGCGCATCCAGGAAATTACTCTTTCCCGATGCATTCGCCCCGGCAATGACACTCAGGGGGGCCAAGTCTATCGCGAAATTAGTGAAGGATTTGAAGCCGGAAATTTCTACGCGAGTAATCATACGATCGGGTGGATGGAATGGTAAGGTAACCAAATTTTTGCACCGACGGTTCCTACGGCTCGGCCGCATATATTGAATACCGGTGCCAGTGCGGAAAAATCGGCACCTACCCCACCAAATATACAGTGTGCGAGCGTTAAAAAAGTAGGGATCACCAATTAAAAAAGATCCGTATCAATCCGTACGCCCCTTCATCCAGCAGCCTATTCCCAAAACCACCCCCCGCTTCCCGCCGTTCCCTCAACAAATGCTACCTTTAAACCGGATATTTCTACAACCAACCCCGCCGTCCGCTTTGAATAACCTCTACCCGCTACTTTTCAGCCTGCTCTTCCTCACCTCCCTCGGCGCCACCGGCGACAGCACTCGCTACCTGCTGCCCACCGACACCGTTATGCTGGAAACCGATCTGAGCGGCACCCTCCGTTTCAGTCACCAACTCGAGCCGGGGCAAACACTCTTCAGCCTGGCCAAGTTCTACGGCCTCGGCCTCGAGGAAATCTACGCTTATAACCCTTACCAGCGGCGCGGCTACCGCTCCGGCGATCTGGTCAGCGTACCCATCCCCTCACGCGCATTGATCTACCGGATGCCCGCCGATCTCTGGTCACGAAATTACGCCCAGGTTTTTTACCGCGTCAAGCGCGGCGACACGCTCTTCGGCATCAGCCGCCGTGCGTTCGGTATGTCCAGTGACAGCCTCATCATGGTCAACAACCCCATCGAGCGCAGCGGCCTGCGCCCCGGCCAACTCCTCTTCGTCGGCTGGCTGCGCACCGACGGTATCCCCAAAGCCTGGCAGGAAGAAAGCGGCGGACCCTACGTGCGCCTCAACCGCAATTATAAAATGGCCTACCTGCGCGCCACCGGCGGCAAACCCCAGCCCGAAACCCGCGGCAAAGCAGCCTGGACCAGCGCCGGCAGCCGCGAAAACGGCTTCTATGCCCTCCACCGCACCGCCCCCATCGGCAGCTACCTCCTGGTCGTTCACCCCGGCACCCGCCAGGAATTATACCTCAAAGTTATCGGCCGACTCCCTGACCAAGTCTATGACCGTCAAACCATTATCGTCGTGTCCCCCCTCGTGGTACGCGCCTTTAATATCCACGACAAAGCATTTTACGTCTACGTTCGCGGAGCCTGATTAATCTTTTTTTCCCGCCACCGGTTTTGGGAGGGGTGCAAGGATTGAGAGATGCAAGGATGGAGGGAATGAAGGAATGAAGGTTTGGAGTTAATACTCAGAACGAGCACGTGACGGCGGGCGTGCCGGTTCGGCTAACGCCTCACCGTCGGTCCCTTCCAGGCTCGCTGTTCGCTCGGTGCTGCGCACTGCCCGCTTTGCGGATCACCTTCCAGGCACCTCACGCTATTCAATGATTGGATGCGTTAATGACTGATGACTGACCTCGAAGAATCGCTTTGCGATTAAAAGAAGCACCGCAGGTAATAATGAGCCATATGTACCGTAAAGACGCAACATCTTGCGTCTCCGAATGGCGAACCGCCATCCGGCCTCAATGGACTGACCTTAATAAATCGCTCTGCGATTTCGAGAAGCAGCGCAGGTAATGATTGAGTACACATTAACTAAAACCTTTTCCTCAGTAAGGTCGTGCCGCAGGCCCGGGTGGGGAAGTACACGCGTAGGCTGAACTCTGAGGAGCTTGCGACGATCACTGCAGGTAAAATACCAAAGCACGGGCGAAGCCCCTCAAAACATTAATTTACCAGCGGCAACGCCGCCTACCAAAATACGGGCGAAGCCCCCCCCCTTATGGATATAAAAAACAACATCCTCGAAACCATCGGCAACACCCCGATGGTAGAACTCCACAAAGTCGTTGCCGGACTGCCCTGCCGGGTCGTCATGAAGGTAGAAACCTTCAACCCCGGCCACTCCATCAAGGATCGCATGGCCCTCAAGATGGTCAACGATGCCGAAGCCGACGGTCGCCTGCGGCCCGGCGGCACCATTATCGAATGCACTTCCGGCAACACCGGTATGGGTCTGGCCCTGGCCGCCGCCGTGCGGGGTTACCGGGCCATCTTCACCACCTCCGATAAGCAGAGTAAGGAAAAGATCGATTTGCTCAAGGCCGTCGGTGCAGAAGTCATTGTTTGCCCTACCAATGTGACACCCGAAGACGAGCGGTCTTATTACTCGGTAGCCAAACGGCTGAGCGAGGAGATTCCCAACTCCTTTTGGTTCAACCAGTACGATAACCTGAGCAACCGCCTGGCCCACTACGAAAGTACCGGCCCCGAAATATGGCGGCAGACCGACGGCAAGCTCACCCACATGATCGTGGGCGTAGGCACCGGCGGCACCATCTCCGGTACCGGCCGCTACCTCAAAGAGCAGAACCCTGATATCAAGATATGGGGCGTGGATACCTACGGTTCCGTCTTCAAAAAATACCACGAAACCGGAGAGTTCGACGAGAAGGAAATCTATCCCTACATCACCGAGGGTATCGGCGAAGATATTCTGCCGAAGAACGTCGATTTTGGCATCATCGACCACTTCGAGAAAGTGACCGATAAAGATGGTGCCGTGATGGCCCGCCGCTTGGCCCGCGAGGAAGGTATCCTACTTGGTTACTCCGCCGGTTCGGCCGTGGCCGGTCTGTTGCAACTGAAGGATAAACTGACGGCCGACGATCTGGTCGTGGTCGTCATTCACGATCACGGTAGCCGTTACGTAGGCAAGATCTATAACGACGATTGGATGCGCCAGCGCGGCTTCCTGGATACCGAACTCCGGGTCAAAGATCTGCTGTCCGCCAAGAAAAACGAACCCTTCGTGGCCGTCCAGCAGTCGCACACCGTGCGGGAAGTACTGAAGTTGATGAAGGATACCGCCATCAGCCAGATGCCCGTTCTGGATGCCCCCGACGGCAACATCGTCGGGTCGGTCACCGAGACTGCCGTCCTGGACTTCCTACTGGCCAACCCCCTGGAAAACGCCGAACGTACCGTGGACGCCATCATGGGCGACCCCTTCCCCGAGGTAAAGCTGGACTTGCCCATCAGCCGTCTGCGCGAATTTATCAGCAAGCAGCAGCCCGCCGTGCTGGTTAAGGATATGTCCGGTATCCGTTACGTGGTTTCGCAGTACGATGTACTTCAGGCGGTGTAACAATACCGGCCAGTTTCTCTACTTATTTACTCTCAACCGTGGCGATGCATATACTTGTATCGCCACGTTTGTTTAACAGACTATTATGAAGATCACCCTCCACCGCACCGACAACAACTTCCAAATGCGGGCCGTCAACGAACTGGGCAAAACCGTAGACACCGATGCCGGTCCCGCCACCGGCGGTCACGATGCCGCCATGCGCCCCATGCAAATGGTGCTGGCTGCCCTGGGCGGTTGTAGTAGTATCGACATCATCTACCTCCTCCGCAAGCAGCGCCGTGAGTTGGATGACCTCAAAGTAGAAATCACCGCCGAGCGGCGGGAGGAAGAACCCCGGGTGTTCACGTCTATTCACGTGCATTATCGCCTCATCGGCGAGGTAGAAGATAAAAAGGCCGAGCGCGCCTGCCGTCTGAGCATGGAAAAAATGTGCAGCGTTTCGATGATGCTGAAGCCGACCGTGGCTATTTCCTGGAGTTACACCGTGGAAGCGGAGGCTTAGAGATAGGCAAAGATCAATATCGGTATCGGTGTTGATCTTTTCAAAACAGTTCCACCTCCCGACTTATGGAGTTGAAATCCAGAGGTTAATTTTTTTGCGCGTTCTTTAGGGTAAAAGGTATGCGTTCAACGGTCAACACCTAGGCTTAGAAGGTTCAGTTTATTAGAGTCCAGGCGATACAGGATTTGCACTTTCTTCTTGGAGACCTCTTCCCCCGGCCCGGCTATTCGTCTGGGTTCCCTTTACCCTAGCCGCTGCGGAGGAGAGGGGTGACGGGAGTTGACGTGCAACTAGAACTGCATCGTGTAAACATTTACAGAAAGAACAACCTAAATCTAAGCGGAAATTCAAATTATCCTCGGTACGTGTCTATTTGGTCGCGGACGGCAGAAGATGATAGGATTTGATCGCGTTTTTCTCAAATTTGAGAAATGAGTTCAAGGTCCCCTTGTGGGAGGGACCCACCCAGGCCGCCACCGCCGGCCGTGCCGCCCCCGCTTTCAGCGCACCGGACAGACCGGTGGCCTTTCTTGCGGGGCCGAGGGGCCGCAAAAAGCCTGTTCAAAATAAAAATCGAGTTTTTCCGCGCCGGCTATAGCGTTCGCGCCTGCTACCTCTGGCAACAAGCGGTTCCGGTGCGCGAGAAGGCATCGATTTAAAAACTATGTAATTGGCTTCGTCAATGAGAAGTCGTCATCGCGACCGCTCTCATTGTTTAGCTGGAAACCCGTCCGCGATGAGCAAATGGACGGCCCTAACTGCAGGGCACTTACTTCGATATTCTCCGAAGGAGGAAAGTAAGAAGTGCCGGGATTCAAGTGAAGCGGCCCTGATCCGGCCGGTATTCACCCACATTTTTTTGCTGTCTTGTATCAGCACAGAACGCCGGTACGAAGACCGGACCGGCCAAAGATAGGTAAAATGTTTGGTTTGCCGAAAATTACAACTTATTAGATTGAAAATAACTAGTCAATTCTTTGGGTCGTAAGACTACCTCTCAATCAGTTTGACGGCTTCATTCGCGTTTCGGACGGGATTCCAGAAGCCGTCTCGGCGCAGCCAGGTTATCTGGCGTTTGGCGTAGCGGCGGCTGTTGCGGAAGAATAGTTCGGTAGCGCGATCAAGGGAAGTGGTGCCGGCGAGGTGGGGAAAAAATTCCTGGTAGCCGACAGTTTCGAGGACGGGGAGGCCGTGGTAGGGTAGGAGGGAAGTTACTTCGTCGAGCAAGCCGGTGGCGAGCATGGTGTGGCACCGGGTGTGTATCCGCTCGTAAAGATGTACCCGCTCAAAGGTGGGATGGAGGTAAATGATATTAAAGGGGCGCGGGGCGCGGCCGGTACTCAGGAAGGTGGAATAGGGCCGCCCCGCTGTCCAGCTGACGGCAAGAGCTCGTTCGAGGCGGCGGGGATTTTGCTGATCTACGGTGGCGAAGTAGTCCGGGTCGGCCTGTTTTAGGGCGGCTTGCAGACCGGCCAAGCCTTCCAGAGTGGATAAGCCGGTTACCCGCTTTTTTATCTTCTCCGGTACGGGGGGGAAGTGATCCAATCCTTCGGTAAGTGACTTGATGTACAACCCGCTGCCGCCGACCACGATGACTACCGGACTACGGCGGTGGATTTCCGCTACCCGAGTCAGAGCTTCCCGCTCAAAGCCTCCCGCATTGAGGTGATCGTGAATGGACCGGTCGGCGATGAAATGGTGGGGGACGGCGGCCAGTTCCTCCTCGTTGGGCCGTGCGTTACCGATCCGAAGTTCTCGGTAAAATTGGCGGCTGTCTGCGGAGATTATTTCGGTTCCATAGTGGCGAGCCAATTCTATGGCGAGTTGGGTCTTACCGGAAGCGGTGGGACCGCCAATTACAATGATTGAATGATTAGCTGCGCTGCTTCTCTCGATCATAAATGATCTTTCGAGGTGAATGATTGATTGGGATTAGGGCTTCGCCGTACTTTACCTGCGGTGATCGTCGCAAGCTCCTCGGAGTTCAGCCTACTTATGGCGATGTGTACACGCTTCATTTATAACACTTATTCAATCATTACCTACAGTGCTTCTTTCAATCGCAAAGTGATTTTTCGAGGTCAGTAATTCAGTCATTCAGTCATCCAATCATTCAGTCATTGAATAGCGTGAGGTGCCTGGAAGGTGACGACCGGAGGGAGGAAGCCCGTAGGGCCAAGCCGGTAGGCGCGCCTGGAAGGGACCGACGGCGGCGCGTTAGCGGCGGCGGCACGCCCATCTTTACTAAATCAAATACTCTATTGGAATTACAAAGATAGGCTGTTGCCGGTCTTGGTGAACATGGTGTCTTCGCTGCCGAAGGAGGTGACGCTGCCGGTAGTACTGAGATCGGAATCTTTTGAGACGAGTTGGAGGCGATAATCAGAGGCGAAAAAGCTGCCGTTGCCGACAATGATGGTATAATCGCCGTCCATGGCGGGGACGCGCCAGCCGATGCCTTCGGTGCCGATACGGTTGGTGGTGTTGCTCTCCCCGTACTGAACCTCGGTGGTACTAATGGTAGAGCCGAGGCTACCGTAGATAATATTGTCGGGGGTTCGGACGCTGAGGCTGAGGTCGATAGTGGGATCATCCCAGGTGAGGATGAGGAGGAGTTCTTCGCCGTTGTCATCGTCGTTTTTGCAGCCGGGGGCGGTGAGTAGAAGGACACCGAGGACCAGGAAGGGGAGTAGTAAGCGCATAAGATGATTGGTTTGAGGCAGAAACGCTCGGCGGGATGGGAGGTTGTGCAAGCGGTGCGAATGAAAACGGCCCGCGACCGCGAAACGCGGGGCGGGCCGAAATATTTCGTGGGCGAATGCCACGTAAACGGGATGAGTTAAAAGGTGAGCGTGGTACCGGTCTTGGTAAACGTTATCGTATTCGTTTCAAAATCATCTACCGTTTCCTCGAATGTACGGTCCGTACCGGCGGATTTGATCCGTAGGGTATAGTCTACATCCTCAAATTCCAAGTTGTCGACTGATACCGTGTAAACACCATCGGGTGCATTCGCCTGCCAGTTGACGAACTCCTCGCCGGGGCCGGAGAGATCGTCGGCAGATACCGTGATGTCGGTATCCGAGGGAGTACCTCCTGCCGGTCCGTATAACCCTGCAGTTGATTGTACGACAAGGTCCAGATCGGTTCCAGCTTCTTGCCAGGTGAGGGTGATGCGCAGGACACCGGGGTCAGGACCGCCGTCATCATCGTTGCCGCAGCCGGATGATAAAAATAGCACCAGACATAGTGCAAAAAGGGGGAATAATGTCTTCATAAAGGTATGGGTTTTAAAGTTAGCTACAGAGACTATACTCCTAGCCCGGCCGAACGCTCCTTTGGCGCATCGGGTGATAAAATTACTGATTCCACGTCACCGGAAATTGTTACGGCGAGCACAAGATAAAACAATAAACTATTTCGTAATAATTGGATAAAATAAAATCTGCCCAACTCAGGCCGTACCCATGTCTACTTTCCCTGCAAATATTCATACACATCGTACTGCGCACGCCATTCGGTACCCTCTTCGGAAATGCGGTAGCTGTTTTTCATGCGGTGGTCGATGGTGCGGGCGCGGGAATTGTCGCGCCACTGGATGTCCATGATGCGGCGTAGTTCCAGTTTGTGAGCGGCATCCAGGATGGGCGTGACCACCTCCACGCGGCGGTGCAGGTTGCGCTCCATGAGGTCGGCGGAACCCATGAAAACCTTTTCCTCGCCGCCGTTGCCGAAGAGATAGATGCGGGCATGTTCGAGGAAACGATCGACGAGGCTGATGATCTCGATGTTGTCGCCCGGTTCGGGCAGCAGCCGGCAAATGCCGCGCACGATCAGGCGCACACGGACGCCCGCGGCGGCGGCCCGCTGGATTTTTTCGATCATGCCGTCATCTTCCAGGCTATTCATTTTGAAGAAGAGATAGGCATCTTTTTTGCCGGCCTTAGCCAGTTTTATCTCGGCGTCGATCAGGTCGTTTAACTCATTGGCTAACGTGAAGGGAGCGACGAGGAGGTACTTCGTGCGGGGCAGGATCAGATTGCCCGCCAGTAGTTCAAAGACACTCTCAATATCGGCACCGATGCCCTGATGGGTGGTCAGCAGCGTGTGGTCGCCGTAGAGGAGGGCGGTTTTTTCGTTGAAATTACCCGTGCCGATATAGGAGTAGTGGAAGTCGTCGTCCAGATCCTCGTCGTGGCGGGTGATAAGCAGTAATTTGGTGTGCACCTTGACCCCGGGATAGGAATAGCGAACGGCGGCACCGGCTTTTTCCAGTTCTTTGCCCCAGAACAAGTTGGATTCCTCATCAAAACGGGCTTTGGCTTCCACAAACACATTGACTTCCTTGCCGTGCTTGCGGGCGTAAAGCAGTTCTTTAACCACGGCCGATTTTTTGGCCACGCGGTATAGGGTGATGGAGATGCGCCGCACGGCGGGGTCGTGAGCCGCCTCGTGGACGAGCTGAGGGACGTAATCGTATTTCTGATAGGGGAAGTGCAGCAGAATATCCGATTGACGCATGAGATGCATAATCGAATCCGTGCCCTCCAATTGGGGGTGGGGTAGGGGCGTCAGGTCAGGGTACACCAAGTCTTCGCGACCCTCCGGCAGGGGGAAGCCGAAGAAGTCCATAAAGTTGTGGTAGCGCGCCCCGGGAATCAGGTCATACTTGGAGAGCGTTAGCTTCTCCTTGAGTAGTTTGCGTAAGTTTTTGGGAGCCGCACCGTCGTAAAGGAAGCGAGTGGGCAGACCTTTGTCGCGCTCCTCCAAACCGGTTTCGATCTTGCGCAGCAGGTCGCCGTCGAATTCATTATCGATGTACAGTTCCGCATCGCGGCTTAGTTTGATCGCGTAAGCTCCGGTAACTTCCTCGCCCAGGTATTCCTCAAGGTTGGCGCGGATGATACTATCGATAAAACAGACATAATAGCCCGGTTCGGCGGCTGCCTCGGGCAGCACGAAAAAGCGGTCCAGTTTATTACTGGGAATATTAATAATCAGGTGCTCACCCCGCGCGGTCCGCTCCTCGGTGCACACGGCCAAATAGAGTTGGCGGTTTTCCAGCCACGGCATGGGTTTATCCGCATGCAGAGTTTCGATTTTAAGCAAGGGGACGATCTGTTCGTCAAAATAGGCCTTGGCCGCCGCGCGTTGGGTGCGGTCCATCTCGTGGGCGTGGATCAAGTGGATTCCTTCCCGGGCCAGACCGGGCAGGATCTCGTACCGAAAGATACGCCCGAACTCTGCCTGTTGCTCGGCCACCAACGTGCGTATTTCGCGTAGTTCCTGTTTGGGTTTGAAATCAAGCAGTTCCTTGCGTTCGCGTTTGCGCAGGGTTTTATAGGCCCGCAGGCGGCTGACGCGTACGCGGTAAAACTCGTCAAGGTTAGAGCTATAAATCGCCAGGAACTTGATCCGCTCATAAAGCGGTACGCGCTCATCGGCGGCTTCCTGTAGTACGCGGCCGTTGAAATAAAGCCAGGAAGCATCGCGGTTGATCAGAATACTCAAGGGGTGGTAAAATTGGTCGGTTGGTAAACTGGTTTGGGTCTAGTGGGTAAAGATAGTATTCTTATGTCCCTTATTCCCGCATCGCATCTTTTACCACGGCCGCCACTTCGCGGACCGTGGCCTCAGCGAAGGGACTGTTTAGCCCTGCCAGCTCCACCAGTCCGAGAAAGGATTTACTTCCGCCCGCCCGACACAGCCGCAGGTAATCCGCCCAGGCGGAAGCGTGGTCCTTTTGGTCGCGCTGCCAGAATTGGAAGGCACAGACTTGGGCCAGGGTGTAGTCGATGTAATAGAAAGGACTGGCAAAAATATGGCTCTGTTTGTGCCAAAATCCGCCGCCGTCGAGAAAAGTATTACCGTCGTTGTCACGCTGGGGCAGGTACGCGGCTTCGATTTCCGACCAGACGGCGCGCCGCTGGGCGGGGGACAGATCGGGTTCGGCGTAGATACGGTGCTGAAACTCATCCACGGCTACGCCGTAAGGCAGGAAGCGAACGGTTCCGCCCAGGTGGTATTTCTTGTACTCGGCCGTGCGGTCGCCGAAAAAATTTTCCATCCAGGGGTAGGCGAAAAACTCCATGCTCATCGAATGAATCTCGGCGGCCTCGTAGGTGGGCCAGATGTATTCTTCCGGTTCTACTTTCCGGCTGCTGTAAACCTGGAAAGCGTGGCCGAACTCGTGGGTCAGTACGTCGATATCGCCGCTGGTGCCGTTAAAGTTGGCGAAAATGAAGGGCACGCCCGGTTCGGGTATGAAGGTACAGTAACCGCCGGTGGCTTTGCCGTCTTTGGCCAGTACGTCCATCAGTTCTTTTTCCTGGAGGAGGCGGAAAAATGCCCCGGTTTCGTCCGATAATTCGTCGTACATCTCACGGGCGCGGGCGATGATCCACTGGGGGTCACCCTGCGGTTTAGGATTACCCTGAGGGAAACGAAACTCCTCGTCGTAGATGGTCAGGCGGTCCAGTTGCAGCCGTTCGCGCTGCTTTTCGTAGGCTTTCTGGGCCAGGGGCACAAAGTATTTTCGGATCGCTTCCCGATAACCGGCCGCCTCGGCGGGGCCGTAGTCGGTGCGTTTCATGCGGGCGTAGCCGAGTCCGGTAAAGTCGGTAAATCCCAATTGGCGGGCAATGGAGGTACGCACGCGTACCAGTTCGTCGAAAATTCCATCGATCTCCGCTTCGTGGGCGGCGTAAAACCCCCACTTGGCGCCGGCGGCCCGGCGTCGCTGTGCGCGGTCGGGGTCCAGCTCTTTGGTGAGAATGTTGGAGAGGTTGTAGGTCTCGCCGTCCAGTTCCAGTTCGGCTCCGGCTTTGAGGCGGTTGTAATTCGAGACGAGCTTGTTTTCTTCCTGTAACAGAGGGATTATCGACTCATCGAACGTTTTGAGACTCGCCTCCGCGATGCGGAACAGTTGGGGGCCGAACTCGTCGGTCAGGGCGGGCCGGTGCGGGGAATCGAGCAGGGTCCGGTAAAACGAACTGGCCCAAGTACCGGTACGCGGCAGATTTTCGTCGTACCAAGTGTTTTCGGCATCATAAAATTCGTCCTTGCTGTCGATCGAATGCCGGATATAACAAATGGTGTAGGCGGTATTGAGTTTACTGCGTACGGCGTTGAGGTCACTAACGGCCCGTAAAGCAGCGGCCGGCGTTTCGGCTCCGCCGAATCGCTCGAGAACCCCGAAAAATCGCTGTTCGAGATCGTCAATATTGGGGCGTTGGTAGGTGAGTTCGGAGAAAGCAGGAATATGGGTTTGCACAGTCATAGCGGTAAAGATGCGGTAAAGCCGACTACTTTGGTAAGGGGATCGGTCATTTTTGTTCATGTGACCGGCTCACCGGCCCGGATGTTCGGTCGGCCGGTACTATTTCCACTCGTCGCCTCCGGCAGGTTATTCACTACGGAAGTGGCGGGCGCGGTGCAATTCGCCCACTCCGGGCGGAGGGGTTAGCGCGGCCGTCCGAATTTTGTTATTTTTGCGCTCGCTTTGCCCCGCTTCCCCGGAGCGGCCAATCGTATCCTGCCCTCGGGAGGTGCATTTTAACTATGGCTACACCCACTATCTTACCGGAAAACCTCGACCCCGCCCGCATCCCGCGGCACGTGGCCGTGATAATGGACGGTAACGGACGCTGGGCCAAGGACCGGGGTAAGCCCCGTATTTTCGGTCATCATAGTGCCGTGGAGGCCGTTCGGCAAACGACGGAGGCCTGCGCTGAGCTGGGCGTCGATTACCTGACGCTCTACGCTTTTTCCACCGAAAACTGGAACCGGCCGAAACTGGAAGTCGGTGCCCTGATGCAACTGCTGGTGCACACCATTAAAGGCGAAATGGAAACCCTGCAAAAGAATAACATCCGCCTGCACGCCATCGGGCAACTGGACCAACTGCCCCGCGCCACCGGCCGGGCACTGCAACGGGGCATTGACGATACGGCGGCCAATAGCGGCATGACGCTCGTGCTCGCCCTTAACTACAGCGGCAAGTGGGACCTCACCCAGGCCGCCCGCCAGTTGGCCGCCCGCGTACGCGCCGGCCAACTGGAACCCACGGCAGTGACGGAAGAGGAACTGAACAGCGGCCTGAGTACTTTCGGGATGCCCGAACCCGAACTGATCATCCGCACCAGCGGCGAACGCCGCCTGAGTAATTTCTACCTCTGGCAGTCCGCTTACACGGAATTTTACTTTTCCGACATTTTCTGGCCCGACTTTCGCAAAGCCGATCTCCACGCCGCCGTCCATGATTTTCAGCATCGGGAACGACGTTTCGGCAAGACCAGCGAGCAAATACATCCCACCGACCAACCCCACCAAACCGGCGGCACTCTTTGAACCATCCGCCAATCCCCGACGGAAACGCTAACTACGCAGATGAAACAATTTACTTTTCTACTTTCCTTGTGCTTCGTTTTTTTAATCGCCGCCACCGGTCTCTTTGCCCAGGGCGGCGGGCTGGATAGCCTGGAGGTGATGGACTATTCCGAGCAGCAGGAGTTCGAGGTCGGCGGCATCAAGGTTTCCGGTGCATTCTTTGCCGAGGAAAATGCCATTATCGGAGTGACCGGACTTACCGTCGGTTCCAAAATTCGGGTGCCCGGCCCGGATATCCCCCGCGCCATTCGCAACCTGTGGCGTTTACGCCTCTTTACCAACGTCCAGTTGCGCAAAGAAAAATCCATCGGCGACGTCATCTTCCTCGAAATCGTGGTCGAAGAGCGGCCCCGCCTTACGCGCTTCTCCTATAAGGGTGCCAAAAAGGCCACGCACGACGACCTGAACGACTTGGTCAACGGCTACCTCACCAAGGGGGGTATCGTAACCGACAACGGTAAGATCAATGCCGCCGAAGCCGTGCGCGGGTTCTTTGTAGACAAGGGTTATCTGGATGCGGGAGTAGCCGTGGAAGAATTTAACGACAGTATTCGCGCTAATTCCGTGCGCCTGCTTTTCGACGTGGATCGCGGCCCCCGCGTTAAAATCAAGGAAATTAACTTTATCGGCAACGAGGCCGTGAAAGACAAAAAGCTCCGCAAGCAGTTTAAGGAGACAAAGAAGAAAGGCCGTTTTTTGGCTAGTTCTAAATTCTTGCGGGAAGAGTACGAGATCGATAAGAATCTGGTCATCGCCTACTACCATACCCTTGGCTACCGCGATGCGCGGGTGGTGCGCGACAGCCTGTCTCGTAATCAAAAGGGAGACCTGATTATCGACATCTATATCGAAGAAGGGGACCAGTACTATTTCCGCAACATCGAGTGGAAAGGCAACTCCATCTACGATACCGAAACGCTCTCACAGATTCTCGGCATCGAGAAGGGGGACATTTATAACGAAGAACTGCTGGCCACGCGCCTCGATTTCAGCCAGGATAACCGCGACGTGCGCTCCCTATATATGGACAACGGTTATCTCTTCTTCAATGTCGAACCCGCCGAGGTGGCTATCGAAGGTGACAGCATCGACCTGGAAATTCGTATTTTCGAGGGTCCCCAAGCCACCATCGATAAAGTGACCATTGCCGGCAACGACCGCACGCACGAGCACGTTATCCGCCGCGAGGTGCGCACCCGCCCGGGCGATAAATTCAGTCGCTCCGACATCATTCGCTCACAGCGGGAGATCATTAACCTCGGCTACTTCAACCCCGAAACACTCGACATCCAGACACCCGTCAATCCCGAGCGCGGTACGGTAGACATCAATTACGTGGTGGAGGAAAAACCCTCCGACCAGCTCGAACTCTCCGCCGGATGGGGCGGCCGCGGCCGGGGGGTAATCGGTACGCTGGGCGTCACGTTCAACAACTTCAGCCTCCGCAACCTCTTCAACCGCGAAACCTGGCACCCCCTGCCCCAGGGCGACGGCCAGCGTCTCAGCATCCGGGGCCAGACCAACGGGCAGTTCTTTCAGTCCTATAACTTGACCTTTACCGAACCCTGGCTGGGCGGCCGCAAACCGACCTCGCTCACCGTGGCGGCATTCATCAACCGGAACAATTTTTCATTTACCGGCCAACCCCAGAAACTAATCATTCAACAGGTCAGTGCCTCCCTCGGTACCCGCCTACGCTGGCCGGACGATAACTTCATCTTCCGCACCGGACTCAATATTCAGACCCTCAGCCTGACCAACTGGAACCGTAGTTTCAGTACCGATGACAACCAGCCCGTTCAGAACGGCAACTACAACAACTTCAGCGTTTCGGCCACGCTGGCCCGTAACACCATCAACGATCCGCTCTTCCCCCGCGAAGGTTCCAACATCGAACTCACCTTGCAGGTAACACCGCCTTATTCTGCTTTCCGAGACGATGAGGACCGCGATTATAGTGCCGAATCCCCGGGCGACCGTTTCCGTTACCTCGAGTACCACAAGTGGCGTTTCAATGCCGATTGGTACACCACCATCGTCGGTAAACTGGTCTTCAAGGCACAGGCCAAGATCGGTGTCCTGGGTCGTTTCAACAGCCGCATCGGCACCTCGCCCTTCGAGCGGTTCCAGCTCGGCGGCGACGGTATCAACAACCAGCAGTTCCAGTTTGCTGGCGTGGATATCATCAGCCTGCGCGGTTACGATACCCGCGATCTGCCCGCTAACATCAATGAATTCGGTGCGGAAGTAGCCACACCCGTCTTCGACAAATTTACCGTCGAACTCCGCTACCCGCTCTCGCTCAACCCCAGTTCCACCATTTACGGCCTCATTTTCGCTCAGGGCGGCAACGCGTGGTCCAACCTCAAAGACTTCAACCCCTTCGACCTCAAGCGGTCGGTCGGTTTCGGCGCACGCGTATTCCTCCCCATGTTCGGTACCCTCGGTTTCGACTACGGCATCGGCTTCGACAAGGAAGGCGACCCTACCAAAAAAGGTTTCGGCGGTCTCGGCACGTTTAACATCGTACTCGGCTTCGAGCCGGAGTAGGGTTGGTAGCTAATCAGGTAGTAGGTGGTAATTCACTCGTTGTGAGCGTACTGCCTGCTGTAATCTGGCTACTGCTTACTAACGTCCGGGCGTGTCCGTCCCTGAATGGGCCGGCCGGTCCCTTCCAGGCTCGCTGTTCGCTCGGTGCTAGCGCACTGCCCGCTACGCGGATCACCTTCCAGGCACCTCACGCAACACTCGGTACGCAGACGGGTTACTGAGGTTAATGTCATACTTAGTCGATAGCAAATGAACGATCAAAAAAATGTGCTCGGCGGCCCCCTTACCGCCTGCTGCTACGTGCCCCGTACGGGATTCTACCGCGACGGTTTTTGCCGCACCGGCCCGCAGGACAGCGGCCGCCACGTGGTCTGCGCCGTAATGACCGACGAGTTTCTCCAATTCTCCAAAGCCGCCGGTAACGACCTGACCACCCCCCACCCGGAATGGGAATTCCCCGGCCTCCATGCGGGTGATCGCTGGTGCCTCTGCGCCCTGCGCTGGCAAGAAGCCTACGTAGCCGGTAAGGCCCCCCACGTTATTCTCGAAGCCTGTGCCGAGGCTTCCCTCAAGTACATTAAACTCGACGCCCTGCGCGAACTAGCCCTGGTGGTGGATCCGAATATGAATTAATTCATGCGAATACTGCTTCTCTTATTGGCCGGTCTCCTGCTTTTCCCCGCTTGCGAGAAAGAGGTCATCCCCGCGCCCGTCGACGGTCTGGACACCGCCTGGTATCCCCTCGCCATCGGTAGCGAATGGATCTACCGTGTAGACAGCATCACTCTCATCCCCGCTCCCGGGGTTACACTCTTTGACTCCGTACGTTTCGAAGCACGGGAAATACTGACCGATACCTTTACCGCCGCCGACGGTCAACAATGGTACCGAGGGGAGCGGCAGGAACGATCCTCTTCCTCAGATCCGTGGGTTTTCCGCCAGACTTTTCTCGCGGGGTTCGATATGGCAACCGGCCGCGCCCTGCGGCAGGAGGATAATATTCGTTTCACCAAACTGATCTTACCCGCCCGCGACGGTAGAAGCTGGGACGGCCACGCGGCCTTCGATGAATTTCGCCAATATCCCGTCGGGCCGGAACTGCTCGATATTTACGCCAACTGGAATTACCGCATGGATTCCGTAGATCAGCCCGCCGCCCTGCCGACCGGTTCGCAATTCGACCGCACGCTTTTCGTCCAACAGGCGGAAACCGATGGCTTGATCGACCTGCGCCATGCCTCGGAAACTTATGCTTACGGAGTGGGTCGCATCCGTAGGGAGTGGGAACTGCTTCATACCCAGTGCCGCATCTGCTGCAACAACGATACCGGCACCTGTTTAGACCTACCCTGGCGGGCGAAGGCAGAAAAGGGCTTCATAATCCGGGAGTATTTAGTGAGCTTTACACCATGAAATTTACCGAAATAGGCCGCACCGGCCGACCCCACGGCCTGAAGGGTGAGATTAAACTGCGGGTTGCCGAAGAAATGGAAGAATTGTTATTCGATAACGAAGTCTTCTTCGTGCGCGTCGGTAACCAGGCCCCCGTACCTTATTTTTTGGAAGAGATCCGGGCAGGCGGTGCGCTGATCGCCAAATTTCAGGGAATCGAAAACCCGGAGCAGGCCCGGATCATTAGCAACTGCGAGCTGTTGCTACCCGCCAAAATCGTCGAGCTACTCGGCCCGGAAAAAACCTCCCCCTACGATCACTTCATCGGCTACCGCATCATCGACACCACCGCCGGAGAACTGGCACAGATCGAAGAAGTACTGGAATTACCGCAACACTTTCTGGCCCGCATTACCCACGAGGGTAGGGAAGTACTACTTCCCCTTCACCCCGATTTCATTCTGGAAACGGACGATGACGCCAAGCTCATCAAGACCGATTTACCAGAGGGGTTACTGGAACTGTGAATTACCAAGTAAGAATTTACGCCATTCTACTAGATGAATATCTGTTTGAACTAGTGCTATACTATTGACACATTAGAAAGAACAACCAACCAGCTAATGTAGCCGGCACCGTTATTGCAACTTATTATTGTAAAAATTTGTGAACACAACAAATTTTTATATCTTTGCCCTGTTCGGTCATCAAACTGAGCTTCTGTACTGATACAAGACAGCGAAAAAACGTGGGTGAAATCCGGCCGGATCAGGGCCGCTTCACTCGAATCCTGACATTTTACCACAAGCACCCGGTTCACACCGGAAAACTAATGATTAAAATGTCTTGCAGTTAGGGCCGTCCATTTGCTCATCGCGGACGGGTTTCCAGCTAAACAATGAGAGCGGTCGCGATGACGACTTCTCATTGACGAAACCAATTACATAGTTTTTTAAATCGATGCCCTTCTCGCGCACCGGAACCACTCGCTGCTTCACGCGGTGAGTGCGAACGCTATAGCCGGCGCGGAAAAACTCGATTTTTATTTTCAACAGGCTTTTTGCGGCCCCTCGGCCCCGCAAGAAAGGCCACCGGTCTGTCCGGTGCGCCGGAAGCGGGGGCGGCACGGCCGGCGGTGGCGGCCTGGGTGGGTCCCTCCCACAAGGGGACCTTGAACCTATTTCTCAAATTTGAGAAAAACGCGATTATCACCGACGTTGATCTTTGTTTATCTTTTTGAAACGCTGGATGCATTACTAAGGGACTGCGTAAAAATAAGATCGCTCTTTTTTTGCAAAAATATTAGTGTTCACAGATTTTATAGCATTAGTGACCCAATAAGTTATTTCTACGCGGTCCCTAACCAACAGACGCAAATCAATTTGTCGTATAATGGATAATCATCAAATATCTGTATCTCGCTGTCTACCTGACTGTGTCCTTTCAGTCCATCTATCTGTGGATAGTGCGAAGCGACAATTCGGTTTGCGCTCCATCAGTTTCAAGTAATGCATAAAGCAAAATCAAGCGGCCGCCCCATGATTTAAAAGGTCAGCCTGATATCACGACAGACGAGTATTCAGGCTAGTAGGACAAGTTGTAAGCTTGTAAGATTGTAAGTATATAGTCAAACAATCTAGGATTTGTGATTTTCAACTCAGTCGGTTTTGTGTGATTTAAACTTGAATATCAATGAGTTACACACAAGGCATGAATCCGGGCGTTTTCACAAATCTTCAGTTGTTGTACTATAGTTATCTTAAACTGCCGGATTGTATCGTTCCAGGCAAGGCTTAAGACCCTTTGAGCTAACGTAAAATGTTAGCCGCGAATCATGGAATAAAAACATCAAACTTAGGGTTTTAACAAAACCTGTGGGTTAGCCCACCCATTGAGAATGGGTTGAATTGTTAGAGAGGGTCTCGGTTTAACAAAACCTACGGGTTAGTCCACCAGTAATGGTGCGTAAAAACTCTTTGCTTTGGGATAATAGGCACACCGGCTGCGAGAAATACAATCGACTGCGGCTACCTGGTCGAGGTAATTCCATGCTTCGCCAGCGTGAGGTGCCTGGAAGGCCGATGTAGGGTGGGGGGCTTGCCCCTGCCCGGAGGCGGGTGCGAAGCAAGGAGCGAACAGCGAACCCTGCAAGGTGCCGACCCGGCCGGTAGGCCGGGGCACGCCCAAAAACATATAGAAATGCAACCCGGTCATAAGCAGGAAAGACGCCCGAACTGATGACGGAGCGTCTTTCCTGATGCACAATGGTACCGTGAAATTTTGGACGAAAGGTCGGTCAGAACCAGCCTGATAGGTTAGACCAAATCCGCCGGATCGAGATCGAGCGTGACGCGTTCGTCGCTGAGGAGGGTGCGTTTGAGAGCACTGGTTTTAGGGAACTCGTAGACGAAGAAATAGCGCATTGTAGCCAGCTTGGAGGCGTAGAATGCGTGTTCATCATCGCCCTCGGCGGTGGGGGAGAGGCGGGCGGCGGCCAGGCCCTGCTTGAGCCACAGCCAGGCGTTGACGTGGATGCCGATGTAATCGAGGAAGAGGGTGGCATCGGCCAGGAACACTTCGGGGCGTTCGCTCTGGGCCAGGCCCATCAGTTTGGCCAGTACCTGTTGGACACCGGCGAGGCTGCGTTCCAGGTCCTCGGCGTGGGAACTGATTTTATCGGTATCCTTACCATCTTTGATGGTGGCAGTCATCTCTTGCATTAAGAGTTGCAGGGCACGGCCGTTACCTAAATTCACTTTGCGGCCCAATAGATCGAGGCCGTGGATGGTGGTGGTACCCTCATAAATGGAGTTGACGCGAATGTCGCGGAAGTGTTGTTCCAACGGGAAATCGTCGGTGTAGCCCGCGCCGCCCAGTACCTGCATGCCCACGCTGGTGGATTCGTTGCCGTACTCGGCGGGATAGCTTTTGGCGAGGGGGGTGAGCAACTCGAGGAGGAGGTGCGCGTCGTCGCGTTTCTTGCCTTCGGCCGCCTGGTGGATGTCTGAAAGGCGGCTGCAGTAGAGTAGGAGGGCGGCACTGCCTTCGACCACGCATTTTTGGAACAATAGCATCCGGCGTACGTCGGCGTGCTCGATGATCAGGACTTGTTCCCGGTTAACGTCTTTATTGGAGGGGTGGCGGCCCTGGGGGCGTTCCTTGGCGTACTGGAGGGAGGCGTAGTAGGCCGCCGAAGCCGTGCCCGCCGCCATTAGACCGGTGCCGATGCGGGCCTCGTTCATCATCTGGAACATGTGCTTTAGCCCCCAGTATTCCTCACCCACTAAATAGGCGACCGTGGGGCCTTGCTCGCCGTACATGAGGTGTGCGGCCACGTAGCCCTTCTGGCCCATTTTTCCGTAGATGCCGGCGGTGGTCACGTGGTTGTCTATCAGTTTGCCGTTTTCGGGACGGAACTTGGGGACCACAAACAAACTCACGCCCTTGGTGCCGGCGGGACCGTCTTTGCGGCGGGCCAGCAGGAGGTGTATTACATTTTCGGTGCTGTCGTGGTCGCCGCCGGAGATATAGATCTTTTGGCCCTTGATGTGAAAGGAACCGTCGGCCTGCTCTTCCGCAGTGGTGGCAACATCGGAGAGCGAACTACCCGCCTGCGGCTCGGTAAGAGCCATGGTACCCTGCCACTCGCCGGTGATCATGTGGGGCAGGTAGGTCTCCTTTAGTTTGTCGGAACCGAAGGTGCGGATGAGATTAGCAGCACCGGAAGTGAGAAAACCGTAGGCCGCGATATTGGCATTAGCCGCATACATGACTAACAAGGAGGCACTCATCAACACCTGCGGCATCTGCTGTCCACCGGACTCGGCATCGAAGGTGGCGTTGAGCCAACCGCCCTCGCCCAGGGCACGCACGCCCTCGCCTACGGCGGGGTTGACGTAGACGCGGCCGTCTTCGTAGTAGGCCTTGTTTTTATCCATCTCCCGGTAGAAGGGGTAGAGGTATTTGTCGGAGAGTTGTTTGGCCGCATCCAGCGTCATGTCGGCCGCCTCGGCATCGTAGCCCGCGAAGTAGTCGAGATCTTCCAGGTACTCCAGTCCGACTACCTCGTTAAGTAGAAAATGGAGGTTGCGGAGGCTGATATAATGGTTGGTCGTATCGGTGAGCGGGCGGCTCTTTACGGTTTCGGTGGACATGACTTGCGTTATTTTAGGACGCAATATAGGTGTTTTTAGCGAATATTCGCTGCAATGGAACGGTCATATTTAACCGAAGGCCGTGCCGACGGAACCACCGTCCGCGCGGTAGTTGCTGCCGGTGACATAGCTTGCCTGATCCGAGCAGAGGAAAGCGATCACGGCGGCGACTTCCTTAGCTTTGCCGCGACGGTCTACCACAATGTTGGGGCGCTTATTTTCCAGGAAAGAATCGATCGCCTCTTCTTTATCGGTGCCGCGTTTTTCGGCGCGCTGCTCCATCATTTCCTCGGTCATGGGTGTGGCGACGTAGGCGGGGGAGACACAGTTGATGGTGAGACCTTCTTTTGCGTAGGCGCGGGACAGGCAGGCCGTCAGATTGACGACCCCGGCTTTGCAGGCGTTGTAGGGGCTTTCCTCCTCGTAGGGTACCATCGCGTTTTCGGAGCCGATGAGCACCAGCCGGCCCCATCCGTTGGCCTGGAGCAGGGGCAGGAAAGCCCGGCAGACCCGGACGGCACCCATCAGGTCGATGTCGATGGATTTTTGCCAGTCTTCATCGCTCAAGCCCAGGAAATCCCCGGCGGCACCCCGGATACCGGCGCAGTTGACGACAATGTCTACTTGTCCGAATTCACGTTTTGCGCGGCCGGCGAGGCTTTCTACTTCCGGGTACTTGGTCACGTCGGCCGTCATGGCCACCACCTTGTTGCCGCGGGTGGCGTACTCGCGTACTTCGGCGGCTGATTTTTCGAGTTGCTCTTCCGTTTGATCGGATAGCACGATATTGACGCCTTCGGCGGCCAGCAGCATGGCGGTAGATTTGCCCATTCCGGAGTCGCCGCCGGTGATAACGGCCGTTTTTCCGGCTAAGTTGAAGTCCATGGTTGATTGATTTTTTGGGAGGAGTTGTCGCCCGGTTTACGAATTGCAACCGGGGAAATCAGGGAAGTGTTCGGGGGGGCGCGGCCCGATTGATAGGCGTTACGGCAATAAAATATTGAAATCCACTACGGTATACGCTGGAGGAAAACTTCGGCTCCTTAGGACCGAAAGCTCCGTTTACGACTATGTTGGCTGATGATGCGGTTGCCGCACTGCGAGCCATTCCCGGCGAGAATGAGTATCGTTACAGCAAGGTGTACCTCTACTACCTGAAGGGGAAGCAGGACCAGTATTTGAGTATCGATCTTATTATCGTGGAAAATGCCGAAGAGGAAAAACTGGACCGGTCGCCGATGATCACCAATTTACGAATTGATACGAGTACGGCCGAAGAAATCATGCAGGCGTTTAAAACCGATGCCAAGCCGCTGGTTGTGGTCTAAGAATGCAGAATAGCTTGATACGCGTGAGGGATAGGAGGCGATGTTTGAACGTACCGCCGCCCCGCCGGGGCAAGGGGAGAGAGTGCCGGATAGCCCGACCCGGCCGTTAGGCCGGGGCACGCCCCCCGCTCCTATAAGTCGTACTCCAGGACGTAACTGTGCACCCCATCCGCCTGCTCGATTCGCATACTGCCGGAAAGGCCGGCCAGCTCGCCCGTACCCGAATCGGGCACGACTTCGAGGATGAGGCGGCTGTCCGCACCGGCGCGCATGGTGCCGTAGTGCTGGAGAGCAAAGGTGCCGGACTTACCCGCTAGACTACCCGCTACTTTTTCGATGGCCACATAACCGGCGGAACCCTTTACCGGACTCATGGCGGTGAGCATTTCACCCTTGCTGGTAGCGGTAAGATCGCCGGAAAAAGTTTTATCAATGGACATGCGGCCCTGGGTGGCACCCTCGGCGGCGGGGGCGTAGGCGTCGAGGGGCTGGAGGGAGACGGTGAAGGTGCCGGTAGCCATCATGGGAGCGGGTATGATTTACCGGGCAAAGGTACGCAACTCCCCTTAGTGCGACTGAATAGTCCTTAACCTTTCCAGTTGGCCGATATTACCCAACTGAGTAGTAGGTTTAGTATAGATATCAGTATTATGTTAAGTAGATTCTATGTCGCAGCTTTTCCCGGTAGGTGAGGCGCGGTAGCGACAACTAAAAAAGTTGTTTCCGCTTAATCCGTTGAACGCGAACGATGGGAGGGAGCTGCCGTTGATTGGTTTTGGATAGGGGCATGGTTTGCGGCCGTATGGTTTATAACTGTTGGTGGAAAGGTATGATGTCCACTACCGACCGGAGGTCGGCGTGCCAATTTAGCGCGCGCCCGGAGGTCACACCCCTTGCGCGCCCGGAGGTCACACCCCGGAGTAGGGCTGTAGAAGGGGAAATGCTCTATTCTTTCCAATCTACTTAACATAATATAAATTATGGGCAAAAAATAGTCCGGTTATTTATTGCGTGAGGGTCACTTTCCACCCACCACAGCCTGAAAAGTGCCTCAAGGGGTCGGCTCTATCACTACTTCCGCCACCGCACCGAGCGCTACGAAATGTACGTAACGTTTCAGCACCGGCAGACCGGCCGCCGAGGATGCCGCCTCACCGGCATAATACAGGAACGGCCCGAGCTGATTGGCGCGCCGTTCCCAGCCCTCACCGGAAAACCGGGACTGCTGGATGACGACCAATCCGGCGGGCGTGGTGATGAGTTCGTCCAGTCTTGCCTCAAAACGTTGGCGGCCGAATGAATTACGAAGCGGTAGATTGACTTCGTAAGTCGCTTGGGGCCAGTTGTGTAAATGAAAATTGTGCCAGCTTTCGGCTTGCTCCAGCAGCTGCCGGACGGGGGCCTCCTCCCCTACCCTGAATCTTTCCCAAAGTTCCCGGGCGGCATCCTCGCGCTCCCGGGGGTCGGTGAGCGTGACGGAGGACTGGAGAAATAATTGGAGAACTGTACCATACTTAACCGCGTCACTACCCTCGGGCAGCGGGGCGGGCGGCCCGTAAGCCCGGAGGCCGCCGGTGCAACGGACACGGTGCGGGAAGACGAAACCCGGGTCGGAAGGCTCGATGAAAAGCGGTTCGTTGGTGGCCGGACCGCTGCGCTCTTCGAGGAAGGGAGGTGTGGTAATCTCCGGTAGCGCAGCGGGCAGTGTTTTAGAATAAGAGCAAGATTCGGTGTCTTTATTGACCTGCTTGTCCTCCCAATCGAAGGGGGAGGCACTCATGTCGGCGTCCAGGGTCGGGGTGCCGGAATCGCCCTTGCTAAAGACGCGATTGAGCCACGAGGTGGGTTTGTCGCGGGTAGGGAAAACGAGGTAATCGCGGGCGCGGGTGATACCCACGTAGAGCAGGCGTGACTCTTCGGCCAGGGCGTCGATTCGCCGCCGGGCGGCCTCAGGGCCGGCCTCCAGACGTTCCAACAGTTGGGTTCCCTGTGACTGTTTGCCGTAGGGGTTGATCCAGTAGCGGAGGGTACGGTTGGCGAGCGGTTGATCGAGGTCGATCTCCTCTTCCGCGCTGTCGATAAATAGGCCCCAGGGCGCGGCCCGCAGGTCTTGTTCCAGTTGATGGCAAATTACCAGGGGCCATTCCAGTCCCTTACTCTTATGGTAGGTCATTACATTGACCGCTGCGGGGTCTTCGGCGGCTCCCTGGCGATCCATTTTACCCGCTCCGAGTGCGTTGAGGTAGAGTAGCCAGCCGCCCAGCGAAGCAGCGGTGTGACGGCGGTGGCAGCGGTCTTCGTACTCTGCGGCCAGGCGGCGCAGTTCGTCCACGTTGCTCATGCGCTGCTCGGCACCGCCCCAGGCGGCTATGATGCGGCGCAAATCGAGGCGTTCTAGCAGGAGGTTGAGCAGTTCACCAGTGCTGAAATCCACGGCAAGCAAAGCGAGTTCCTGAAGTCCCTGAATTAGTAACTCATCGCTTCCCCAGGGTGACTGGTAGCCGATCTGATGATCGGCGGCCAGGGTGCCCGCTTTTTTGTCGGCACGCTCCTGCCGGATCCGGTCGTCTTCGTCCAACCACTTGACGCGGTCGGCCATCACGTCCTCCAGATCGCGGCCCTGTGCCAGAATTTTGATTTCAGCCACGGCCAGATCGTCCTGCGCCAGCAGGTATTTCAGGCAAGCGAGGATTAGCACGGCCTCGGCGGTTTCCAGTAGTCCCTCACGGGATACGGCGGCGCGCAATCCCGCTTTGGCCAGTGATTCGGCCATCTCGGCACAGGCCTTGTTGGAGCGGCAAAGGATGGCGACATCGCCGGGCCGTAGCGGGCGACACTCCCGCGAGCCTTTCGGTAATACCGAAATATTTTTCTCCAGGTGCGTAGCCAGTTGGGCGGCCAGTACGTCGTTAAGCCAAGCCAGATTGGTGCGGCCTTTTTTGCCATCGTCCGTTTCCAGTACAAAATCCCAGTGCACGATTCCCTGCCGATCATTAAGGTCTTCCGGTTCGGGCGGGAGGCCGAACTGCGGCTCCCCTACCCGCTTACGCACGGGTAGCAGCCGCACCTGCTCCACGGGGGTGTGCGGAAACGCCCGCGTAAAAATGGCGTTGGTGGCGTACACGATGTCTTCGCGGCTGCGCCAGCTGCGGTCCAGGATGTTTTCCGGTTTTATCCCGCCGGCGGCACTCACCACGGCCTCCATCAGGCGCGGCTCGGCCCCCCGGAACCCATAAATCGACTGCTTGGGGTCGCCTACCCAAATGCTCTGTTTGGCCAGTCGGCTCAATTTGATGAATATCTCCAATTGGATGGGCGAAGTGTCCTGAAACTCGTCGACCAGCAGCAGATCCAGTTCTTCGGCCAGGGTGGCACGCACTCCCTCTTGGTCCAGCAGTCGGCTCACCAACACTTCCATATCCGTGTAGTCGATCAGCCCACGCCGCTGTTTGTACTGCTCATACTCCGTCATCGCGGCGGCGGCCGTCTCGTAAATATGGGCGCAAAAGCTCTTAATTTGTGCCTGGAAAGCGGGCAAACGTTCGTGATCGGCGGCAAATTCTATCAATTCCGCAGCAAACTCCCGGCTTTTCGCCCCCAGTTTCTTGTCGTATTTACTCAGGGCCACCCACTGGTCCCAGAACAGGAAGCCCCGCCGCTTCAGTTCGCCCCGCATCCGTTGCAGTCCGGCCAGTGCGGTAGCGGTGGTTTTGGTGGTGTCGGCCTCGTTTCCTTCCACCTGCGCGATGGTCGTATTCAGCAGCAGTTCCAGCCGATTGGCGGCGCGCTCGGCGGCGGCACCGGCAAGTGGCTCGGGCAGGTATTGCGCAAAAGCCGCCCACGATACATCGCGTGAATGCAGCAGGTCGGCCTGCGAGAACTTGTTGCTGCGCGCCACGTCCGCCATCCGTTGCACCTGCACCCGCCAGTCGTAGGGCTTACCCTCTTCACTCAGCCCTAGGCGATCGCATAATTCGTCCATTTCCTCAATCACCGCAATGTCCAGCACGGCGGCCAGACTCTGGTTGAACATCCGCGCATAGTCGTCTTCGGCCAGAATGTCCACCTGCGGAGATACCCCGGCTTCGTAGGCAAAACGGCGTAACAGCTTCACCCCCAGACCGTGTACCGTGCCGATCAACGCATTAGTCAGCGCATCGGCTTGCTCGGTCAGGCCCTCCCCCAGCAACTTTACCCGTACCCGCTCCTGCAACTCGGCGGCGGCTTTGCGGGTAAAGGTGGTGGCAATAATACCCGTCGGTCTCACCGTGCCGGTTCTCAGCAGATCGGTTAATTCAGCCGTCAGGCGGTAGGTCTTTCCCGAGCCTGCTCCGGCAGAAATAATTTTTATATTTGAAAGGGTATTAATCTGAGAAAATTTTAACTGAGTAAAATAATATTATGACTTACAGTTGTTATTCGGGCGTGTCCGCTGCCCCGCTCCCGCCTTATTGCGGGGCGGGGCAGCGGTCGGTCCCTTCCGGGGTTCGCTGTCGCTCCGTGCTACACACCCACCTGCGGATTGGGGGCAAGCCCCCCACCCCCACGGCGGCCCTCCAGGCACCTCACGCAACGGCCAACGCGCCCGGTTCTACCGGAAATCAGCCGCTTCTCCCCCGCAGTCGCTTCACCATGATTCAAATACACCTGAGAACTCCCTACCGCAGTCCCCGCTGCCGCAGGTTATCCACATAAATTTGAATATTACGTGCATGCCCCTGCAGAGTCTCGGCAAAGTTGTGCTTACCCGTGCCGTCACCGGCTGCGCAAAAGAACAGGTATTCGTGATTTTCGGCATTCAGTACCGCGTCGATGGCATCCACGGAAGACATCGTGATCGGCCCAGGAGGCAAACCGGCATACTTATAGGTGTTATAGGGGCTGTCGAATTGCGTATGATATTGAAGTACCCGGCCGACGTTGAAATCGCGGGTAGCAAACACGGCGGTCGGGTCGGCTTGTAACGGCATACCTATTTTCAGACGATTAAGGTAAACACCTGCCATCCGTCGCCGCTCGGGCTTGTACTGCGTTTCCTTTTCCACGATACTAGCCAGCGTGTAGGCTTTGGCAGGGTCCAGGTTAAGTTTATTGGCTTTGGCCCGGCGGTTGTCCGCATCCCAGAATTTGGCGTGTTCACGCAGCATCCGGTCCGTAAAGCCACGTGGGCTGGTATTCCAGTACATCTCATAGGTGTTGGGCAGAAACAGGGATTGCAACGTTTCCTTTGAATAGCCGATGCTATCCAGGTAGTTACGATCCTGAAACAGCTGCTGGAAAGCCGCACTATCGGCGGATAGGAATCGCGCGACTTTGGCAGCCACGTTCATCGGTTCGCGCTCCGTAGTGAGTACTACGTCCACGGGTTCCTGCGCACCGCCGCGCAAGTGGCGCAGCAGCCGCAGTGCCGACCAAGTCGTCTTGATGCGAAAGCGCCCCGAACGCATCCGGTCACGGCGGTATGCCATGCGTGCGGCAAGCTGATCGAATACGGGGTCGTCCACCCGGACACTCAGGGCGCGCAGACTGTCCTTTATTTGTTCATAATCGGCATTTTCCGGCACCAGTAGAATGGCCGTCTCTGCGGGAGGGTCCACAAAGGCAGAACTACCTGCAACGCGATAGTAGGCATAACCGGCCGCGGCCAGACCAAGTATAAGGAGGATGACAAGGAATTTTTTCATTCAGTCGTGGTGATTGGGCCGGCAAATATCGGATTAATTCTGCTGACGGCCGGTAGCGGTAGGTGAGAAGGTAACGGCATACTTAGAGCGTGTCTAGATTTTTATTTCCTGAGTACCAAGCATTCAAGAACCTGACGTCGTAAAAACTGACTTACGTAACCCGCTATGCACGCACCACGAAGCAGCCGCGAAGCGAATTTTTTATCTAGCCAGAACCTTAACCACGAAGTAGCCGCGAAGCGAATCATTGATCCTCAGTTCTTAAAAATTTTAGACACGCTCTTATGATGAAGTGGAAGATGCATAGAAGTCGTACATCTGAAAACCGGAACGGAAATCAATTATTTTTCTCAAATTTAAGAAACAAGTATAGCATCCCCTTGTGGGAGGGACCCACCCAGGCCGCCACCGCCGGCCTCCCCTACCCCGTTTCCGGCGCACCGGGCAAGCCGGTGGCCTTTCTTGCGGGGCCGCTGGGCCGCAAAAAGCCTGATAAAAAAAATCGAGTTTTTCCGCGCCGGCTATAGCGTTCACACCCACTGCGTGAAGCAGCGAGTGGTTCCGGTGCGCGAGAAGGGCATCGATTCAAAACTATGTAATTGGTTTCGTGAAAAAGAGGAGCCGTCATCGCTGCCGCTCTCCTTCTTTAGCTGGAAACCCGTCCGCGATGAGCAAATGGACGGCCCTAACTGCAAGGCACTTTTTGACGTAGCGTACCCCGGAATGAACCGGTGACAACTAGCTGAAAGTGCCGGGATTCAAGCGAAACGGCCCTGATCTGACCGGATATCACCCACTATTTTTGTACCGCTATATATCAGTGCGGTTGGTGGAGCAGCGCAACTGCCCGCACCGTAAAGATACGATAAGTTTGGATAATTGCAAATAACCAACAATTTTATCAACAAAGTCGGTTATTGCATCGCGTGAGGGATAGGAGGTGTTGTTTGAACGGACCGCCGCCCTTCGGGGGCGGCGGGCAGAGAGTGCCGGATAACCCGGCCCCGCTCCCGTTCCGCCGTTAGGCGGAACGGGAGCGGGGACACGCCCTGTACGAATGGCGATGGATGAGTAACCGCTTGGACAAAATACCGGCGCGGAGCAGTGTGCCGAGTGCGCAACGACGCGATGGGTTATTAAAACGACAAGAAATAGAAATACCTTCCAAGGCACCCCGATTTTTCGTAATTTTGCGGCTGCAAATTTTTAGCTCCCATGTTGACCGCCTCTGATATTTCCATCCATTTTGGTGACCGCACCCTCTTCAATAGCATCAGCGTGGTGATTGGAGAGCGGGACAAGGTGGGCCTGGTGGGCCGTAACGGTGCCGGTAAGTCTACCTTGCTTAAGGTGATTGCCGGTGATGTAAAAGCCGATACGGGCAATATTGTGCGCCCCACCAATAGCACCCTCGGTTTTCTGCACCAGGAGATGAAGATGCCCCTGGGGCGCACCGTGATGGCGGAAACCCTGACGGCTTTCGAGCACATCCGCAAGATGGAGCGGCGGATCGAGCAAATCAATCAGGAACTGGCTGTGCGAACCGATTATGAGAGCGATGACTATAGCAAGATGCTGGAGGAGTTTGCCGACCTGAACGACCGTTTTGCGTTGCTGGGAGGGATCACGATGGAGGCCGACGCCGAGCGCGTGCTAAAGGGCCTGGGCTTCGAACAGAAAGATTTCGGCCGCCTGACGGATGAGTTTTCCGGCGGCTGGCAGATGCGGATCGAACTGGCCAAGATGCTGTTGCAACGTCCCGATTTTCTGCTGCTGGATGAGCCGACTAACCACCTGGACATTGAATCCATCATCTGGTTGGAAAACTGGCTGAAGGACTATCCCGGTGCGGTCATCACCATCTCGCACGATAAGCAGTTTCTGGATACGGTAACTAGCCGGACCGTCGAGGTGGAGCTGGGTAATTTGTATGACTATAAGGCCCCCTACACCAAGTACCTGGAGCTGCGGGCCGACCGGCGGGAGAAAACCGTTGCCGCCTACGAGAACCAACAAAAAGTGATTGCCCAGCGCGAGAAAACCATCAACCGGTTCATGGCAAAGGCCACGAAAACCAAGATGGCCCAGTCGATGCAGAAGCAGTTGGATAAAATGGAACGGGTGGAAATAGCGGTGGAGAATACGCAGGTGATGAACCTGCGCTTCCCGCCCGCGCCCCGCTCGGGACAAGTGGTACTGGAGGGCAAGGAAATAACCAAAAATTACGATGAGCTACGCGTGCTGCAGGGCGTAGACGTGAAGATCGACCGCGGCGACCGCGTTTCTTTCGTGGGCCAAAACGGCCAGGGGAAAACCACGCTGGCCAAAATTATGATCGGTAAAATACCGGCCACGGACGGCGATGTTTCCGTCGGCCATAATGTAAGCGTGGGCTACTATGCGCAGAACCAGTCGGACAGTCTGGACCCCAACCTGACACTGCTGGAAACGATGGAAAACCACTCTCCGCCCGAGATGCGCACCAAGTTGCGGGCCATCCTGGGGGCGTTCCTGTTTAGTGGGGAAGATATTGACAAAAAAGTGGTGGTGCTGTCCGGTGGCGAGCGTGCTCGCCTCGCCCTGGCGGCTATGTTGCTGCGGCCGTTCAACCTCCTCGTCCTCGATGAGCCGACCAACCACCTCGACATCCAGAGTAAGGACATGCTCAAGCAGGCCCTGATGGATTACGACGGTACCCTGCTGGTGGTTAGCCACGACCGCGATTTTCTGGGCGGCTTGACGGAGCGCACCATCGAGTTCCGCGACCACCGGCTGTACGAGCACCTGGGCGACGTGAATGAGTTCCTCGAAAAGCGGGCCATGGACAGCATGCGTCAGGTGGAACTAGAAAAATCGGCCCAGGAAAAAGCAGCCGCCGCCAAGGCTGCTGCCGCCGATCCGGAGGACGACATGACTTACGAGGAACGCCGCACCTACCAGAAAGCCGTGCAGAATGCCGAGCGCCGGGTGGAAAGCCTGGAAAGCGAAATTGCCCGATTGGTGAAGAAGATGGGCCAGCCCGGTTTTTATGAATCCACGCAGGCCGATAAGGTACTGGACGAGCACCGCGCCAAGCAGGAAGAACTGGAGGAGGCCATGGAAGAATGGGAAAAGGTGGCCGGCTGAGAGCCGACCACCTTTAATGTAATAGGGTAATGATGTATTTCGGGCGGTGGCTCAATACCGATTAACTGCGTGAAGGAAATATGCCAACCAGAGCAATGATATACTGGACAGTATTGTAAGGAGGCATATTGGCGTGCGGCTGGTTACCACCGGAGTTACCTACTTGTACGTTAAGTTCGATGGCACCGGCAGCAAGCGAAGCATCAGCTGCACCATTGCTGTAAATGTTGCCTGACGTGCTGTTGGCAAGGATTTTACCACCCACCTCTGCTGAGTTAGCGTCTTCCTCATGCACTTTAATGCTTCCCTGCGCCGTAACCTGATGAGTATGGTTAGGGAGTTCGACCTGGCTTAAGGTGACAGTTTCTTGTCCTCCTTTCTGTCCCTGGCGATAGTCGCTGAGGCCTGGTCCATGGCCGGGATGAATCGCTACGCGACCCCTTAGGTCAGGTAGGGCGAAGGTGGTGCGACCGTCGCCGCCGTACATGGTGCCGATCAGGGAAAACAAGGCTTGGTTTTGGGCTATCGACAATAACTGGCCGTCGCAGAAGGCCCAGCCGCGGGGGGCGAAATTGCCGCCGAACATGACTATCTGGGCAATAAATGGTTCCATAAATAAGGTGGTTGAGATGAAGAATTCGGGTGAACGGAACGAGAGCGATGTGACGCGTTTTGACAGTGCCAAAAGTGAGCCTTTGTGACAAGCATCTCAAATAACAGTACCAAACTGCGTACTAATACGCACCACAACACGTAGAACTACGCGCTCTTCCCCTATCAACAGGTCGGTTTATGGAAGGAGTGGATCGCCTACCGACGGTCGCAGCAGCCGTTACCCGCATTCCACGCCCAGTCCGTACCTTCGCCAAAATTTTGCCGACTGCCGCTTATGACTACCCCACCCGCCGACCCGCGCCACGTTTCCGGATTTTCTAAATTTACAAAGGAGCAAAAGCGTCGTTGGATCCGGCAAACCTACCTGGACGATGCGGCGGCAGACTTCGCTACTTTCGATTATCCCGATGAGCAGTTGCAAACCACGCTCGACGGCTTTAGCGAAAATACCATTGCCAATTTCCCGTTGCCGCTGGGCGTGGCCCCCAATTTCGTGATCAACGGCCGTACCTATGCCGTGCCGATGGTGACCGAGGAAAGCTCGGTCGTGGCGGCGGCCGGTAGTGCGGCCAAATACTGGGCCGAGCGGGGCGGCTTTCGGGCCGAGGTCGTTGCTACGACCAAAATCGGCCAGTTGCATTTCTGCTGGGGCGGCAACCCCGACCGACGGGCCGCCCTCCTACCCGCTTTGATCGAGCGACTAACGGCCGCTACCAAACACCTGACCGAGCGCATGACCGCCCGGGGCGGAGGTATCACGTCCATCGAGTGGTTGCACCTGCCCGCCGTGGCCAAAGACTTTTATCAGCTCCACGTCTCCTTCGATAGCCGGGACAGCATGGGGGCTAATTTTATCAACTCGGTACTGGAACAGTACGGTGCTTCCCTGTCCGAATGGTCGCAAACCAACCCCGATCTCATTCCGGCCGAGCGGAAGGTGGAGGTTATCATGGCCATCCTGAGCAATTACACGCCCGATTGCCGGGTGCGGGCCTGGGTGGAGAGTGATATCGAGGTCATGAACGTGGCCGGTTCCGGAGTAGCCGCCCGCGATTTTTGCCGCCGCTTCGAGCTGGCCGTCCGCATTGCCACGGAAGATCCCTACCGGGCCGTGACCCATAACAAGGGAATCATGAACGGCATCGACGCCGTGGTACTGGCCACGGCCAACGATTTTCGGGCCATCGAGGCGGGTGTCAATGCCTATGCCGCCCGCGACGGTCAGTACCGGTCATTGAGTTCTTGCATCCTGACAGATACCCATTTTCGCTTCGAGCTGGAAGTGCCCCTGGCCCTCGGAACCGTGGGCGGTCTTACGCGGTTGCACCCGCTGGCCGCACGCAGTCTGGAAATACTGGGCAACCCGTCCGCCGAAGAACTGATGCAGATCGTGGCCGCAACCGGTCTGGCGCAGAATTTCGCCGCCCTGCGCAGTCTGGTGACCACGGGCATCCAGAAGGGTCACATGAAAATGCACCTGCAAAACATCCTCCGCCAGCAACAAGCCAGTGCGCGGGAAACCCAGGCAGCTACCGCCCATTTCTCCGACCGCGTCATCAGCTACCAGGGCGTCCGGGAATTCCTGGCGGGCCTGCGTTAAACGCGGCTAAAACAGTTCGCCCTGCCCCTTACCGGGATTCAGGTCAACGGAGTCGCCGGGTTTCAGCTTACCGTTTTCGGACGGTTTGGCCTTTTCGCGCGGGGGCGGCTCGTGCACGCCCTTGGCACTGATCAATTTGGCGTCGACAAGTTTATTCCCGATGGCCCGCCAGCCCTTCACGTCGATGAAGTCGGCCAGATAGATTTCTTCCTCGATCTTGTCGCGCTTCACGCGGTACGCGTACTTCAAGATCGGATCGGGGTCGGCCGTGGCGTAGTAGAGTTTCGATTGCTTGTTTTCACCAATGAACGAAAACCGCTGCCCGGGCGAGGTGGTCTCCACCTCAAAGCGTTTTACGTAAGTCGTACTTCGTTCTCCTTCGTAGTAAACGGCACTCACTACCATATCCAGCGCATACTTACCGATATAAAACAGTTCTTTCGGGTCGAAACGGCGGGTCAGGTCCATTTCCAATTGTTCGTACTCGCCGTTGGTGTAGACCACCAGCAGTTGGTCGCCGGTATCGAAACCGCCCAGTAGCAGACCGCGCTCTTCCAGATTCAGGCGGCCGCTCACTTCGTCCATCCAGACCTTCAGTGCCCCCAGCGTGGATTTACCCACTTCCTTCAGCGTGATCTTGCGCACCGGGTAGCGGGTTACGATATTGCCCCCCGCCGAACGCCCCTTGATGTCGATGTCGGCAAAATCAAAATCGAACGATTTAATCTTAGCCCGGCTGGCGGGACTCAGCTGCACGGTCACCGTTTCGGCTTCGCCATTGGGGTTGGCCGTCAGGTAAAGCAGTTTACTTCCCTTCTTCCCCTTCGTCAGCGGATAAAACTTATCGCGGGTAATGGCCTTGATGTGGAAGCGCTTGGCCATCGTCCGGCCGTTATCGCCGTTCAGGTAGAGCATATTATAGGTAGTACGTTCATCGCCCTTGCGCCACACATCCACGTGTTCGATCCCTTTGCCGATGAACACCTTATCGGCCAGACGCACCACTTTCATGGTGCCGTCGCTGAGAAACACGATGATATCGTCGATATCCGAGCAGTCGGCTACGAACTCGTCCTTTTTCAGGCCCGAACCGATAAATCCCTCCTTGCGGTCTACGTAAAGTTTGGCGTTGTTGGCGGCCACTATCGTAACCTCCACCTTCTCAAAACCGGTGATCTTCGTCCGCCGCTCGCGGCCCTTGCCGTATTTGTCCAGGATTCGCTGATAGTAGGCAATCGCGTAGTCCGTCAGGTTAGCCAGGTGGTGCTTCACCTGCTTGAGGTCCTCCTCTAATTTGGCGATCAGCTCATCGGCCTTGAAACTGTTGTACTTGGAAATTCGCTTGATCCGAATCTCCGTCAGGCGGGTAATGTCGTCTTCGGTGATCGCCCGTAGTAGTTCGATCCGCTTGTCCTTCGGTTTCTTGCGCTCGCCGGGTTCGCGCACGAACTTGCTCAGGCCGGTGCGGATAGTTTCCAGCACTTCCTCCCATGACTCCGCTTCCTCGATGTCGCGGTAGATGCGTTCCTGGATGAATATCTTTTCCAGACTGGCGAAATGCAGTTTTTCCTCCAGCGATTTCTGCTCGATCTCCAGTTCCCACTTCAGCAGGTTACGGGTATTCTCGGTATTGACGCGCAGGAGGTCCTTTACCGTCACGAAGTGCGGCTTCTCGTCAATGATCACGCAGGCGTTGGGCGCAACCGAAACCTCACAATTCGTAAAGGCATAAAGGGCATCCATCGTCAGGTCGGGCGAGGTGCCGGGGGCCAGTTCGATCAATATCTCCACGTCGGCGGCCGTATTATCCACCACGTGCTTGATCTTGATCTTGCCCTTGTCATTGGCCTTGATGATGCTATCGATCATCGAAGGCACCGTCACGCCGTAAGGAAGTTCCCGGATGGCCAGCGTTTTATTGTCCACTTTTTCCACCAGGGCACGCACCTTCACGCGGCCGCCCCGCTTACCGTCCTGGTAGTCATCCACGTCGATCAGGCCGCCGCCGATAAAATCGGGATAGATTTTGAAGGGCTTGTCCTCCAGTATCTTGATCGAGGCCTTGATCAGTTCGATGAAGTTATGGGGCAGTATCTTGGTACTCAGTCCCACCGCGATTCCCTCGGTCCCTTGCGCCAGCAGCAGCGGAAATTTCATCGGCAGGGCCACCGGTTCGCGCTTGCGGCCGTCATAGCTCAGTTGCCACTCGGTGGTCTGTGCGTTAAAGGCCACATCCAGCGCAAACTTCGTCAGACGCGCCTCGATGTACCGGCTCGCGGCGGCCGAGTCACCGGTCCGCACATCCCCCCAGTTTCCCTGCGGGTCGATCAGCAGGTCCTTCTGCCCCAGCCCCACTAGCGCATCCCCGATCGCGGCGTCGCCGTGGGGATGAAACTGCATCGTCTGCCCGATTACGTTGGCCACCTTGTGGTAGCGGCCGTCGTCCATTTCCTTGATCGCGTGCAAAATCCGGCGCTGCACCGGCTTCAATCCGTCTACAATACCCGGCACGGCTCGCTCCAGGATCACATAAGACGCGTAATCCAGAAAGTAATCCTCGTACATCCCCGTCAGGGTAACGATCTTATCCTCTTCCGGCACCGCCTGCCCGGCCACTTCCTTATCCTCCATCAATGGGTTGCTGTTTTACTCGGCAAACATACAAAAAGGAATTGGTAAAACAAAATGTTTTTTATTATTGAATTTACCATCTTTTGGGCGTGTCCCCGTCCGGTGGGCCGGGGTCGGCGTCTTACGGGCGCGCCTGTCGGCTTGGTGCTGCGCACTCCTCCCTGCGGTCGGCCCCTCCAGCCGCCTCACGCGGGTAACGGTCCGGAAATTTGCTGCGCTACTTTTTCCATTCAACTAGCGATCGAGGTGACGGCTCCAGGCAGTGGATCCGTCACCTTCGGCAAAGCATCACTGATTACGCCACACGAGCCGGCATATCCTACGCTCATCACCCCGTCAATTTTCCAGCACCGGCTTTCCGATCACCACCTTGACTTCCGGCGAAAGCCGGATGCGGACCTTGATAATCAGCGGATCGTACTGCGTGGCATAGATGCGACGGTGCAGGTTGTAGGCCGTTTTGATGGCCGTCAATACCGTGATCATGGCGGCTTGCCGCTTGTTCTCTTCCAGTAGCTGGTCGATCCGCTCGCGCGACCAGTCGTCATGGTTGCCCACCAGTTCCACGTCCAGGCCGGGGCTGAGGGCCAGGCTGAGACCGAAACTGGTGATGCGCAGGCCGTAAATCTCCAGCTTAGGGAAAATCTTGAGCCAATCCTCAATGAGCTGCATGGTGCGCTCCTTGGTATTGGTGCCAACGGCCGAACCGAGACCCTGGGCCGCTTCCTGCAATGAGCGAAGAATTTGGTCGATCATGCTTACTTCTTCTTGTATTTTACGGTGCCGGAGAGGTCAATGGAAGCGGGATCATTGAGTACCTTATCCATGTCGATGGGGATGCGGATTGTTCTGCCGTCCTCACTGACGGTGCCATTGGGGAAGGTGTGCTTTTTAACCTTGCCCGGCAGGCGGTACTCGGTGCTCATCTTCATCTCCTCGAACATTCCCTTCATCATTTCCATGTTCACCTGATCGCCGAGCTTATCCATCATGCTTTGGCGGTCGCCGGTGAAGGTGCGGGTAAATTTGCCCTTCTTCCAGATAATATTACTGGCCTGATCGGTCATGCCGCCGATGCTGCCCAGCATTCCGGCTCCTCCGCCGGGGCCACCTTCGCCGTCTTCTTCATCGGATGGGGTTTTTACGCGGCTAAGTAGGTCATTCATCCGGTCGATGCCTTCCGGGTCGGTGAAATCATAGCCCGTGCGTACTTCTCCGATGCCCGCCGCGAAGTCGATCTTCATGGTGGTGACGAACTTCTTCAGCATCTCCCGCTCCTCCGCTTTCAGCTCGGGGTTGAGGGCAATGATCTCCTCGCCCATGTAAATGGTAGAATCGACGTTTTTGTCCGTCATATCCGTTCCCCCCTCCTGTTGCATCATCATGGCCATCATCGGATTACTCAGCAACTCGCTCATGTCCACGTAGGTCTCGTAGCGGCCCGAGCCGTCCTTGTTAATGGTGATGATTTCCGTTATCTCCAGGCAGGAGGTGAGAAAGAGGCTGAGGAATAAAAATAGGGTAAGGGATAGATAACGCATTGGAGGTTATAATTGATGATGGCGACCCGCGTGAGGTGCCTGGAAGGTGAAGGCGATAGCCGAAGCCCGGAGGGCTAAGCCGCAAGGCGCGCCTGAAAGGGACCGACCCCGGCACCAGCCGGGGACACGCCCAGGAAACGAATGGAACGCTGCCCGGCAAAAGTAAGGGAATAACCGGAAGAAAACGGTCCAGTAGTTCTAAAACCCCGCCACGTCATCATCCGGGTTGCGCGCATCGCCCACCGCGAAGAGCGAACCGTCGGGCTGCACCTGGATGGCCTTGATGACCGCCATGCGGCCGACCTCGCGCAGGGTGTGCCCTCTGGCCCAGAGGTCTTTGCGAACGAGCGTGTCGAGGGCCTCGGGTTCGTGCAGGATCACGTCGGGCAGCCACTGGTGATGGAAGCGCGGGGCGCGGACGGCGGAGTCGAGCGGCATGCCGAAAACGGTGCTGTTGAGGATGACCTGGTAAACGGCCGTGATGATGGTGGAGCCGCCCGGCGCGCCGAGGACGAGGTGCAGTTTGCCGTCTTTTTCCAGAATGGTGGGCGTCATCGAGGAGAGCATTCGTTTGCCGGGGGCGATGGCGTTGGCCTCCGCACCCACCAGGCCGAACATATTGGGTACACCGGGCTTGGCGCTGAAATCGTCCATCTCGTTGTTGAGGAAAAACCCCGCCCCGTCGACGATCACCTTGCTGCCGAAATTGCCGTTGAGCGTGGTGGTGACCGAAACCGCGTTGCCGAGCGAATCGACGATGGAGATATGCGTCGTTTCGTACGATTCCAGCAGCCGCACTTTTTCCCCGCTGCCGATCCGGTCGCTGGTGGTGGCACTGTCGGGCATAAAAGTGGTCATACGCTCCCGCAAGTAGGCCAGACTGAGGAGGCTGTCTACGGGCACCTCGTAAAAATCGCTATCGCCCAGATAGGCGGCGCGGTCGGCATACACGCGGCGTTCGGCTTCCACCATCAGGTGCGTGGCGGCGGTGGACTGAAACCCCATTTCGGCCAGCGGATAGTCGTTGGTGAGTTGCAACAACTGGCCCAGGGCCACGCCGCCGCTACTGCTGGGGGGCATGGAGATCAGACGGTAATTGCCGTAACCGACCGTGATGGGCGTTCGCCGTTTGACGGTCGTAATCGGCCAGATCGGCCTCGGTGATCAGGCCGCCGCCGCTCTGCATTTCGGCCGCGATGAGGCGGGCGGTCTCGCCGGTATAAAATCCGTCTTTGCCCTGGTCGCGGATATGTTCCAGCGTAGCGGCCAGTTCGGGCTGGGTGAGGCGTGCGCCGGCCGTCCAGTTTTGATTTAGAAAGGGAGAGGTGGTATTAAAAGCGTTGAAATCATCCTGAAAACCCGCCAATCGCTCGGCTTCTGACTGGCTGAGTAAGAAGCCCTCGCGTGCCAGGTCAATGGCGGGTTGCACCAGATCGGCCCACGGCAGCGAACCGTAATCGGCGTGCTGCGCGGCCAGGCCGGCCACGGTGCCGGGCACGCCCACGGCCAGGTGCCCGCGCGTGGATTTATCGGACAGCACCTCGCCGCTCTCGTCCAGATACATATCCTTGTCGGCGGCGGCGGGGGCCTGTTCGCGGTAGTCGATGGCGGCCACCGCGCCGTCGGCGGCGCGGTAGACAAAAAAGCCGCCCCCGCCCAGGTTGCCGGCGCGGGGGTAGACCACCGCCATGGCGAACTGCACGGCTACGGAGGCATCCACGGCGTTGCCGCCCCGGCGCAGTACCTCCTCCCCTACCCTCGATGACAACGGGTGCGGGCTGACAATGGCCGCCGAGTTGAAGGTGCCGCTGATCTCGGACTGGTAGTCGGGACCGGTGGCTTGCTCGGGGGCCGTGCGGCAGCCCATTGCCAGTAAAAGGAGTAGGAATGGAAAGGTGTAAGCTTGCTTCATGTAGATGGTAGTGGTCGGTGGGTACAATTTGGGGAGTAAGCTAGGAAAATTTAGGTTGAGCGGGAGGAAGGGAACGAAAAAAGCCGATTCCGCACTTAGCGAAACCGGCTTCTTTAATCTTACGAAAAAGGAGTTTACTTCCCCATTGCCTTCACCATCGTCGCACCGATCTCGGCGGGGCTGACGACAACGTGGATGCCGCACTCGCCCATGATCTTCATCTTGGCCTCGGCGGTATCCTCCGCGCCGCCCACAATGGCGCCGGCGTGGCCCATGGTGCGGCCCTTCGGGGCCGTCTGGCCGGCTATGAAACCGACAACCGGCTTGGTGCCGTGATCGCGAACGTAGTAGGCCGCCTCGGCCTCCATGGTGCCGCCGATCTCGCCGATCATAATGATACCGTCGGTGTCGGGGTCGTTCATCAGCAGTTCCACGGCGTCCTTGGTGGTGGTGCCGATGATGGGGTCACCGCCGATGCCGATGCAGGTGGACTGGCCCATACCGGCTTTAGTCACCTGGTCTACGGCCTCGTAGGTCAGGGTACCCGAGCGGCTCACGATGCCGATACGGCCGGGATTATGGATAAAGCCGGGCATAATGCCGCACTTGGCACCGCCGGGTGTAATGACGCCGGGGCAGTTAGGGCCGACCAAACGTGTGTCGTAATCCTCGATGTACGAGCGCACTTTCACCATATCCTGCACCGGAATACCCTCCGTGATGCAGATGATGACTTTGATTCCCGCGTCGGCGGCCTCCATAATGGCGTCAGCCGCGAAGGGCGGCGGCACGAAGATCACGCTCACATCGGCACCGGCTTCTTTTACCGCATTGGCAACGGTGTTGAACACGGGCCGGTCCAGGTGCGACTGGCCGCCCTTGCCGGGGGTCACGCCGCCCACCACATTGGTGCCGTACTCGATCATTTGGGAGGCATGAAACGAGCCTTCTTTTCCGGTAATTCCCTGGACGATTACTTTTGAATCCTTACTAACTAAAACGGCCATACTCGTGGTGGTGTGTTTTCGTTCCGCTGGACGGAACCGTTATTTATTGGTTATTGTGTAGCTGCTCGCTACTCCTTTCTTTTGACATCCTCATCGACAATGATAAAAACGTCTTCGTTATCTTTTTGCATGAAGTAACTTTCCCGGGCAAACCGCTCGCGGTTGATCTCCCGATCCAGTCGTTCCTCGCGCGCCCGTTCGATCATTTCCTCGTAGAAGACCTGGTCGCGCTCCAACCGATTGACCGTCGAATTCAATTTCCACTGCGTAATCAAGTCGTGGCGGTCGACCATCACCATGAATACAAAAAATACGCCGATCGCAATGAAGTAGCGGTTCCGCAACGGAGCCGGTAATCTGGACCAATAGTGCTGGAAAATATTTTTCTTCGTGGCCATGGCCGCAAATTACGGATTAATCAGTGATTCGCTATCTGAATGGATCAAGTTGCGGGGCGTGCCCCGTTGCCTGACGGCTCCGGGTCGGCGTCTTGCGGGCTTCGCTGTTCGCTCGGTGCTGCGCACCCGGCGCTAACGCGCCGCCCCTCCAGGTGCCTCACGCAATTGGCGGGCTGCCCTTGTCGCATAGTTGAGAAGTAGTTCCGGCGGCTCGTCCACGTTGGACTACTCACCAGACCTAATTTCTCAACGGTTTCCCTACCGCTTGAGCGTCCGCCCCGGAAATACCGCCGTTTCCCCCAGTTCCTCCTCGATGCGGAGCAACTGATTGTACTTGGCCACCCGATCCGAGCGCGAAGCCGAGCCGGTTTTGATCTGCCCGGTATTCAGGGCCACGGCCAGATCGGCAATGGTGGTGTCTTCGGTCTCGCCCGAACGGTGGCTCATCACGCTGGTATAACCCGCGCGGGTGGCCATGCTCACGGCGTCGATCGTTTCTGACAGTGTTCCGATCTGGTTCACCTTGATCAGGATGCTGTTGGCCGATCCTTCGGTGATGCCTCGCTGCAACCGCTTGGTGTTGGTCACGAACAGGTCGTCGCCTACCAGTTGCGTCCGGTCGCCGATGGATTTGACCAGGCTGCCCCAGGCATTCCAGTCGTCCTCGTCCAGGCCGTCCTCAATGCTGAGGATGGGGTACTTGTTGACCCACTCGGTCCAGTAAGCGACCATCTGCTCGGAGGTGAGTTTGCGGCCGTCGGACTTGTGGAAGTGGTAGACTTTTTCCTTGGCGTCGTAGAATTCGGAGGCGGCGGCATCCATCGCGATCATGATGTCCTCACCGGGCTTATAACCGGCGGCCTCGATGGCCTGCAAGACGGTCTCGATGGCTTCCTCGTTGCTCTTGATGTTGGGGGCAAAACCGCCTTCGTCACCCACGTTAGTGCTGTAGCCTTTCTTCTTCAGCACGTTTTTCAGGTGGTGAAAGGTCTCCACGCCCATGCGCAGCGACTCGGAGAAAGTATCCGCGCCGATGGGCATGATCATGAATTCCTGGAAGTCGATGCTGTTATCGGCGTGGGAGCCGCCGTTGATGATGTTCATCATCGGCACCGGCATGACGTGGGCGTTTACGCCGCCCACGTAGCGGAACAGCGACTGGCCCGCGTCCAGCGCGGCGGCCTTGGCCACGGCCAGGCTCACGCCCAGAATGGCGTTCGCGCCCAGTTTACTCTTGTTTTCGGTGCCATCCAACTCCAGCATGATGCCGTCGATGTAGCGCTGATCGTGTACATCGACGCCCAGTAGTTCGTCGGCAATGGCTTCTTCCACATTACTGATCGCCTTCAGGACGCCCTTGCCCATGAACACCTGCTTGTCATCGTCACGCAGTTCCACGGCTTCGTACTTGCCGGTGCTGGCACCCGAAGGCACGGCGGCGCGGCCAACGGCCCCGCTATCGGTGAGAACTTCTACCTCGACGGTAGGATTTCCGCGCGAATCGAGGATCTGGCGGGCTTTTATGTCAATGATTGAACTCATGTAAGTGGGTGGTTTGGGGTTTGCCGGGTAGCTGGTATACGTGCCCAACCGCCGGGGGCGGTGGATGTTTTGTTGAAAATGGTTTAAGCCGGAACGGCGGCGCGCAGTAGGTCGATAAACTGATCGAACAGATAGGCCGCGTCGTGCGGGCCGGGGGATGCCTCGGGGTGATACTGCACGGAAAAGGCGGGCTTGCCCACAATGCCGATCCCTTCGATCGTATCGTCGTTCAGGTTGCGGTGGGTGATGGTCACCTTGTCCAGATTGGCCTCAATGGCTTCGGGGCTGACACCGAAACCGTGATTCTGGCTGGTGATCTCACACTTGCCGGTCAGCAGGTTTTTTACCGGGTGGTTGATGCCCCGGTGACCGTGGTGCATCTTGTAAGTAGGAATCTCCACGGCGCGGGCCAGGATCTGGTGGCCCAGGCAGATACCGAACAGCGGTTTACCGGAGTCCAGCATGGCGCGGGCGGTATCCACGGCATAATCCATGGCACCGGGATCACCGGGGCCGTTGGAAATGAAATAGCCGTCGGCACCGAAGGAATCCATTGCGGCGAAAGTGGTTTTGGCGGGGAATACCTTGACGAAGCAATCGCGCTTGACGAAATTGCGCAAGATGTTCCGCTTGGTACCCAGATCGAGTACCGCCACCCGGTAAGTGGCATTTTCCTCGCCCATCGTATAGGCTTCGGCCGTGGTGACCCTGGAGGAAAGTTCCAGGCCGTCCATATTCGGGGTAGCGTCCAGCACCTTTTGTAGTTCCTCCAGATCGGTGATCTCGCTGGAGATTACGCCGTTCATGGCACCCTTATCACGGATGTGGCGCACGATGGCGCGGGTGTCCACGTCGCAGATACCCACCAACCCTTCCTGCTCGAAGTAATCCTGAATACTGCCCTCCGCCCGCGAGCGGCTGAAGGGAATGGTAAAATTCTTACAGATCAGCCCCGCAATCTGGATATTAGCCGACTCGGTTTCGGCGGCCAGGGTGCCGTAGTTGCCAATGTGAGCGTTAGTGGCTACCAGTAGCTGCCCATAGTAGGACGGGTCGGTAAAGACTTCCTGGTAGCCGGTCATGCCGGTATTGAAGCAAATCTCTCCGGCGGTGGTGCCGATCTTGCCGGCGGCGCGGCCGTGGTAGGTGGTGCCGTCGGCAAGGAGTAAAACGGCTGCGGGGAGCTGGTGGTCTTGGGCCATGGGGATGCGGGGCGTGGGTTGATCGCGCGCAAAGGTAATAACTCTAAGTGATGTCGGAAAATCGGTGGGGGCTGCGAAGAAAACGATAACAGACATTAGCGGGCTGGATGCCTGTGGGCATCAATTAGCTCGAATCAATTTTACCTACCTAAATTCATTCTCGGTTGCCGCAAGGGGCATCTAACAAATGAATTCAGGGCTAATGTGTCTCGGGGCTATCCCCGATCGTCAGTGGTTTTCCATCACTTATCTCCGATATATTGGCTATTGAGCCATAAAATTGCTTCCTCCCGGTCTTCCCGCGTCGTGAGCGGTTTCAGGTACCTAACTCCCTCAGGCAAGGATTTCCTTAGCAGTTCCGTAGCTCTATCGAAGGTCAAAATACTGACCTGGCCGTTAGTGGTATCTAAAATGATCCCCCGCCGCTGCGTAGAAATAGCCGCACCGATCAGTCCAAAGGCTATCGCGGCTCCGGAATCCGTGAACATGTCCTCGAAGTAAATGAAGCGACCCATGTGTTTGGCCGCGATAAAGTATTTACCGTAATTATAACGGGACGCATGCATGAATAACTTTCCGCGATCCGCGACAAACATCACCATCCTATTACGGTCTTCCCGGTTTTCAGCCTTTATGGTGAACCGGATCAGTGAAACGTCATTGGTTATTTCCCTTATTTCGTGGGGAAAGGTTTCCATCGGCTCGTTCAGGCAAAGCGTACTGAAGGAAGGGTAGAAACCCAGTTCCGGCAATTCTTCGAGGATGATATTGCAGTCTACCTGACTCACTTCCTCTACCGCGGCACCCTGATTCTCTTGCCAGTTAGTAGAATTGAACTCCTTGAGGCACATTTCCAATGCCTCCCTGATCCGTACTCCGTGGGTAGCGGTAACATCAAATCCGCCTCTCGTTACTTCCGCCAGATAGGTGCCCAGGGAATAGTAAGTAGAATCCTTTACCCGCGCTATCTCCAGCTCGATTCTGCAGGAGCCTTCCTCCCGGGTAGGGGAAGTCCGTTCGGATACACTTAACTCGTGCACGATAGCCACCAAAGCTACCGGATCGTCATTCGAGCTAATGATGCGGTTAAGGGAATTCAGCACGACGCTGGAAAAATCGCCTTCTAAAACTGCCGGCATCCTGCGGTTATTCATTCCTTTTTGCGCAAAACCGATATTATCTTGTACAATCCGGCTGTCGATCACGTCTACGAAGCGAAAATTTGCTTGTATCGTCGATGACTCGACAGGTAGGGTTACTTTATGTACCCTCTGCTGTGCAAGTACCCCTGTGTTCAGCAGGATGAACCACACGGTAGCGGTTAAAACAAATTTATTCACGGGTTGCTATTTTTGGGATAAATCAAACGCGTTTGGGGATTCCCGGCAGTAAGCAGCTAGTCGAAAGACCCATCCTGAATGTTGGTGAGGCTATGTTGCCGGTGCAAGAATGGTATAAAGATAGTGGTTTCCGGAATAGCAATCGGCGTTTTAATCCCCCCCCCCTCCTATGCCAGTCGCCTCGCTCCTGCACAACTAGGGTGTTCAGTTTATTAGCAATTTGGGTAACACCGTTTAAGCACTTGCTTTTTGGAAACCTCTCCCCCCCGGCCCGGATAATCGTCTGGGTCCCGGCTATGTGCGGGTTCCATGCCTTTCCAGAAACAAATAGTTTGGCGATTTGGAATAAAGATACTAATGGGTTGGCCCACCAGGTCTAATCATTGCCATATAAATACCCCGCCACCACCGCGTGAGGCACCCGCAGGGGCGTTAGCGCGCGCAGCGCCGAGCGAACAGCGAAGCCCGCAGGACGCCGACCCGGAGCCGTCAGGCGAAGGGACACGCCCAGAAACGCATCCGGCACGGAAACATTGGAGTATAATTTCTCGACCGTTTGGAATAAATAGTAACCCATCGGAGTACAACTCCTTGACCGTTTGGAACTATAAGTTTATGCCTGCTCGAACTGCAACTTCGCCAGCGAATTATACGCACCGTCGGGGTCGAGGGTGAGTTCGTCGTGCGTGCCCGACTCCACGATGCGGCCGTGTTCGAGCACGTAAATGCGGTCGGCATCGCGGATGGTGGCCAGGCGGTGGGCAATGATGATGCTGGTGCGGCGCTCCATCAGGCGGTTAAGGGCTTCCTGCACCACGCGCTCGCTTTCGGCGTCCAGGCTGGAAGTGGCCTCGTCGAGGAGCAGGATGGCGGGGTCCTTCAGGATGGCGCGGGCGATGGCGATGCGCTGACGCTGGCCGCCGCTGAGCTTGATGCCGCGCTCGCCCACCAGGGTGTCGAGGCCCTCGGGGAAGGAGTCGATGAACTCCCAGGCGTTAGCCTGGACGGCGGCCTCGCGGAGTTCCTCGTCCGTGGCACCGGGGCGGCCGTAAGCGATATTTTCGCCGATGGTGCCGCCGAAGAGCATGACCTCCTGCGGGACCAAACCGATGCGCGAGCGGAAACCCCGCAGCGGATAGTCGTCGATGGGGCGGCCGTCTACGGTGATCTCGCCCGACTGCGGGTGGTAAAACCGCAGCAACAGGCTGACCAGCGTGGATTTACCGCTGCCGCTGGCTCCCACCAGTGCTACGCGTTGGCCGGGTTCCACGGTCAGGTCGATGCCCTTTAGCACCTCGATATCGGTGCGGGTGGGGTAGGAAAAACGGACGTCGCGGTATACGATATTACCCCGAATGACGGGCATCTCCGCGCCCGCGTTAGCGGTTTCGGCCACGATGGTGGTCTCCTCCTCGCCCGCCTCGCCGTCGAGGATGTCGATGATGCGGTCGGAGGAGCCGATGGCCGCCACGATCTCGGTGTAAAAATTACCCAGGCTGGCGATGGCCGCGCCGATGATGCCGACGAAAATGGCGTAGTTGAACAGGTCGCCCACCGGCAGATCGCCCGACTGCACCAGCAGGGCCGCGCGCCAGATGATGAAGAAGAGCGAGCCGAACAGGGCCACGATGATGAAGGCCGCGAACAGGCCGCGCACGTTGGCCGTGAGCAGCGAAATGCGCACCGTTTCGGCAATGCTCTTGTCGTAGCGGTTCACCTCCAGCGGCTCGTTGGTGTAGGCCTTTACGGTGTGGATATTTTGCAGCGTCTCTTCCACAATTACGTTCGACTGGGCCAATTGATCCTGCCGCTGTTTGGTGAGTTTGCGCACGTAGCGGCCGAAAAACATGGCGGCCACCACCACGAACGGGAAGGTGACCAACGTGATGAGTGCCAGCCGGTTCATGGTGAACAGGATGTAAACGATGCCGCCCGTGAGCACGATGAGTTGGCGTAGAAATTCGGCCAGCGTGAGCGAAAAAACGCCCTGGATTTTGGTCACGTCGTTGGTAATGCGGCTGGTCAGCTCACCCACCCGTCGCTGCTCGAAAAACGGGATACCCAGGCTGACGATGCGCGCAAACAGGTCGCGGCGCAGCAGTGCCATGCTGCGCTCGCTCACCACCGCCTGGAGACGCACGCGGATGTAGCCGAACACGGCCTGCAGCACCAGCAGGCCCGCGATGAGCAGGAAAACCTGGTCGATGGTCAGGCCGTAGCTGCCCTCATCGTTAATAATATTGATGATCTCGCCCGGCAGGGCCATAATGACCAGAAAGATCAGCGAACCGACGGCCAGTACTACCATGCTGAGCGCGAAGGGCACCCGGAAAGGCTTCAGGTAGGCGAAAATACGGGTGGCCCGGCGAAGTTGGTCTTTATTCGGAACCTTTTTGGCGGTTTTTTCGGAGGTAGCGGCGGTTGCTTGCATAAACGAAGAGCGATCTGATGGGGGGAGGCGGCAAGGGATTTCGGCCGAACTGCGGGGGAAAGAATGAGAAAGACGGAGGGCCGGAATTTACCGGTCCGGCCGCGAAAACATCCTAACAATTCTTGGCCTCGAATGGGTCAACGTGTGGGCCGAAGTCGATAAGACCCGATTAAAGTAGCCCGCCTACGGCAAAAAGTGCTAATTTTGAGCACCAAAGGTAGGGCCGCTTGCGTATAGGTAAGCGTTCCGGGCCGTCCCATTTGGGTCAAAAGCCTGTCTACCACCAGATAAGGTCCTGACGACCACGCTACTCCCCACCTCATCCGTTTCCGTTTACCCCCTGCGATTAATCCCATTTTATGCGCATTACGTACCTGTTTTTCCTCTCGCTCCTCGCCGGCGTCGCCTTTACCGGCCTCCAGGCCCAGAACCTGGAAGGCGGCCTGTTCGGCGGCATCGCCGCCTACAGCGGCGATCTTTCGCCCAAAGAATTCGGTCTATTTTTCGAGGATATGGAACCCGCCGGCGGCCTGTTCCTCCGCTACAACTTTAACCGGCGGCTCTCCGCCCGTTTCGGCGGCAACTTTGCCAAACTGAGTGCCAGCCGCGAGGTGCCCGCCAATGCCGACGGCGAACTGCCCGTTAACGTGCCCAATTTTCGCACCGACATCATCGAGGCCAACCTCAACCTCGAACTCAACTTGTTTTTCATCGGTCAGGAAGACGGCTTCCGCATGGCCCCCTTCATCAGCGGCGGCGTGGGCGTATTCAGCTTCGATCCCGAGGCCGAACTCGACGGCCAATTCATAAAAGTTCAGCCCCTGCGCACCGAAGGCCAGGGCATCAACGACCCGCGCTACCCCGCCGCCCCCTACAACCTTACGCAGCTCAATCTCCAGCTCGGCGGCGGCCTAAAATTGATGCTCAACGACCGCCTCACCATCGGCCTCGAACTCTCCGGTCGCCGCCTCGGCACCGATTACCTCGACGACATCAGCGACACCAACGTCAATTACCAGGACATCCTCTCCAACACCGGCGCCATCGCCGCGCGCATTAGCAACCCCGCCGTTATCGACCCGTCCACCGCCCCCGATCTGAATTACCAGCGCGGCGGCCGGTACAACGACTGGTACTTCATCAGCGGCATCTCCGTGGCCTTCTCCTTCGGCCAGGGCGGCGGTGGCGGCGGCGGCGGCAAAACGGGTTGCTACCAGTTTTAACGGGTCTGCCTAATCATTTCGGAGCATCTTATCCCTGCCATTAGCGGTTGGGGGGGTTTGGCGTGCCCGTCCCTCAACGGGCCGGTCGGTCCCTTTCAGGCTCCCTGCCGGTCGGTGCTGCGCACTGCGTCCCTACGGGCCGCCCCTTCCAGGCACCTCACGCGGAGGGAGGCCGTTCACTACTATTCTACCAACTCCTTCCCGGCAACTACCAACTAATTCCCCGCCGCTGCTTTTTTCCGTACTTTTGTCCCATTCCCCGGCCGGTGCTTTCCGCGCCTGCGTGCATATTAGTGTACGCGCTCCGGTTAACGAGGTCCAAGGGAATGACTACCAAAGAACTACCTTAAAGCAAGGCCCCCACGATCCCTATTCGATACGGCCGCCCAGTGTATGGCGAATAAGAAGAAACCCAGTCAATTATCCCTCCGTCTCGGCATCGACGATGAACGGGTCCCGAAACTGGTCGGGATCTTCGCGCTATTCCTGTCCGTTTACCTGTTCATCGCCTTTTGCTCCTACCTCTTCACCTGGAAACTGGACCAGGACAAGGTGCTCCGTTTCAGCTGGGAACTGCTGCTGAGCAACCAGCACACCATGGCCAACTGGCTGGGGCGGCTGGGAGCCATCGCCTCCAATTTCTTCTTCTACTGGTGTTTCGGTCTGGCTTCCTTCTTTCTCATTTATTTCGGAGCGATCTTCGGACTCAATCGCCTCAAGCGGCAGCCGCTGGCCCCCATGGGTCGGTTATTCGCGCGTACGGTGGCGGCCATGATCCTGCTGTCCATTTCGCTGGAACTGTTGTTTCACTCCTCGGAATTTCCCTGGGGCGGTGCCATCGGGCAGACAATTTACGAGTGGCTGGAGCGATTCATCAAAAATATCGGCATCGTCTTGCTCCTGTTGGTATCGGGCATCATCTTTATGGTCTGGCGGTTCAATCCCCGTTTTGATGACCTGACGCTGACCGAAGCAATTCAGGCCATGTTCGAGTTCGGGCGCGGGCAGATGAGCGTTACCGAGCGGATGCGCCGCAAACGGCGCGAAGCCGCGCTGGCCGGGCGCGGTGATACCGCCGTGGTAGCGGTTGACGAAGACGACGATTCCTCCGGGCTGCGCCCGTCGGGTAGTACCCGGTCCACGGTGCCGGAATTCGGAAAGGATAAGCTGCTGGATATGGAAGTTTCCGGTCCGGAACTGCCGAACAAACGCCTGCCCCGCGGCGACCAACTCTACATCCCGCTCGAAGACGTGGAGGCCCGCGAGAAGATCGACTTCGATGCCCTCGAAGTCGGCGACGATGGGCTGGAAGTAGCCCTGCCCGGCACGCCTACCGCCGAAGGGCTGACCCCCATGCTCGCCTCCACCCAGGAGAACGAAAACCACAGCGAACCCTACGACCCCACCCTCGACCTGTCGAGTTACGAGTATCCCGTATCGGTGCTGCTGGAAGATTATTCCGAACAGAAATTCGAGGTGGACCGCGCCGAACTGGAAGCCAATAAAGACCAGATCATCGAGACGCTGCTCAATTACAAGATCGAGATCACCAAGATCCGGGCCACCATCGGACCCACGGTGACGCTCTACGAGATCGTACCGGCCCCCGGTGTCCGTATTTCCAAGATCAAGAACCTGGAGGATGATATTGCGCTCTCGCTCGCTGCCCTCGGTATTCGGATCATCGCGCCCATCCCCGGCCGGGGAACGATCGGTATCGAGGTACCGAACAAGAAAAAGCAGATGGTCAGCATGAAGGAGGTGCTGATGTCCGACAAGTTCAAGCAGGCCAAAATGGACCTGCCGCTGGCGATGGGTAAGACCATTAACAATGAGGTATTCGTTGCGGATTTGGCCAAGATGCCCCACCTGCTCATCGCCGGTGCTACCGGACAGGGTAAGTCGGTCGGTATCAACGCCGTCATCATGTCCATCCTTTACAAAAAGCACCCCTCGCAGGTCAAGTTGGTTTTGATCGACCCTAAGAAGGTGGAACTCTTTCCCTACGCCAAACTGGAACAGCACTTCCTGGCCTTCCTCCCCGATCAGGACGAACCGATCACGACCGAGACCACCAAGGTCATCCATACCCTCAATTCGCTCTGCATCCTGATGGATCAGCGTTACGACCTGCTCAAAAAAGCGGCAGTTCGTAACATTAAGGAGTACAACGAGAAATTCATCTCCCGCCGCCTCAACCCGGAAAAGGGACACGAGTTCATGCCGTTCATCGTGCTGGTCATCGACGAATTTGCCGATCTCATCATGACGGCCGGCAAGGAGGTGGAACTTCCCATTGCGCGGCTGGCACAGTTGTCGCGGGCCGTGGGCATTCACCTGGTTATCGCCACGCAGCGGCCCTCGGTCAATATCATTACCGGTGTGATCAAGGCTAACTTCCCCGCGCGAATCGCCTTCAAGGTAACGGCCAAAGTAGACAGCCGCACCATTCTCGATGCCGGCGGTGCCGATCAGCTCATCGGCCGGGGAGACATGCTCCTCAGCGTGGGCGGCGAGATGGTCCGCGTGCAGGGTGCCTTTGTGGATACACCGGAGGTAGAGCGCGTGATCGACTTCATCGGTGCCCAGCGCGGTTATCCCCAGCCCTACCTGCTGCCCGAATTTAGCGGCGACGAGGAGATCAGCGGTAATGCCGGTCTCACCTACGCCGACCTCGACGAGAATTTCGAGGATGCCGCCCGCCTCATCGTGCAGCAGCAAATCGGTTCCACTTCCATGATCCAGCGCCGCCTGAAACTCGGTTACAACCGCGCCGGGCGAATTATGGACCAGTTGGAGGCCATGGGAATTACCGGCCCGAGCGAAGGTTCCAAACCCCGTGAGGTGCTGGTCTACGACGAAAACGAGTTGACCCGCATTATTCAAATGATCAAAGAAAAAACCCTCTAGCCATGGCCCGCACCCGCATGACCCCCTTCGCCCGTATCGTCATCCTGCTCCTCTTCCTGCTACCCGCCGCCTGGTTCGGTGCCGCTTACTATAATGGAGAAGACCCGCTGGCCAAGATCAAGTCGCTCATCGGTTCCGATAACCCTACCCCCACCGAGCAGCCGACGACCTATGCCGACCCCAATGCATCCATTCCGGCTCCCTCCTCCCCCACCGGTACTGCGGCCGGCACCGGCTTTCGTAGTGCGGAAGAACTGGCTGCCGAAATCAAGCAACTGGAACGCGACAAGGCCGTGCTGACGGAGCAGTTGGCCCGGTGTAAACAGGGCTTCTGATTAGGCCAGAGGTAAAGCGAGCAAGGATAGCCCTGAATTGGCGTCCCCACCGTATTCTTTTTCATGAAAACTCATGGTTCCCGCTTATGCCTCACGGCCGTAACCGAGCCAGTCCTCCAAATGATCCACATCCGATAATTCGGGCAGTTCACCGAGGGAGTAGCCGGCGGTGGCGAGGCGCTCGCGGGTAACCTGAGCGACATCGTCTACTGACCAGGTCATGTTTTGAAACACCACGGCGGGGTCGGCACTGGCACGGAGGCCGAGGAGGTAATAGCCGCCGTCGAGTGCGGGGCCGAGGACAGATTTGCGCTCGTTGAGGCAATCGAAAGCATCTTCGAGCAGGGCGGTAGTGAGGCCCAGGCAGTCGCTACCGATAATGACGGCGCGTTGGTGACCGGCCTTAAACACGGCTTCAAAGGCCGCCCGCATCCGGTCGCCCAGATCGGCTCCCTGCTGGACGGCGCGGATATCTTCATCGGCCCAGCCATCGGTTTCGGGAATAAAATCACTGTAATAAACGTAGCGGGCGGCGGGGGCGGCCAGGCATTCCGTGCGGGTATGGGCCACCAGCTCGTGGTAGATCTCCAGTGCCCGCGCGTGACCGACGGTGGCGGCCAGGCGGGTCTTGGTTTTACCGGCGATGGGATTTTTCAGAAATACGATCAGGGCGGGGAGCATGGGGGGAGTTTAAGTTAACAGGTCTATTCAATCCCAGTTGCCCCCCCAGCCCCCCGAAGGGGGGAGTTGAAGTTAACAGGGCTATTCAATCCCGGTTGCCCCCCCAGCCCCCCGAAGGGGGGAGTTGAGGTTAAAAGGGCTATTCAATCCCGGTTGCCCCCCCAGCCCCCCGAAGGGGGGAGTTGAAGTTAACAGGGCTATTTAGTCCCGGTTGCCCCCCCAGCCCCCCGAAGGGGGGAGTTGAAGTTAACAGGGCTATTTAATCCCGGTTGCCCCCCCAGCCCCCCGAAGGGGGGAGTTGAGGTTAACAGGGCTATTCAGTCATTCAATCACTCAATCATTCAATCATTTAATAGCGTGAGGTGCCTGGAAGGGGCGGCCCGGATGGGCCGGAGTGCGCAGCACCGAGCGAACAGCGAGCCTGGAAGGGACCGACCCCGGCCCTTGGCCGGGGGCACGCCCCCACCCTACCCCCACACTAATTGCCACGTAACTGCACGCGCTGCCGGTTTTCCTGAGCGGAGACGACATCGAGATCCTGGCGAATCCACTCGAGGAGTTCGGTAGCAGTGGCGAGGGCGGGTTCGAAGGTGATGATGTAGTAGGGTTGGTTGGGGCTGACGCGTTCTTTGACCCGGAGACGTTGCTTGGCGTACTTGACGATCCAGACCTCGGGATTGACGTTGGGGGCCAGTTGGATGAGGAGTTCGTTGTTAGGCGTTTCGCCGATGGGCAGGCCGTCGGGACCGGATTGCTGGATCCAGTCGGGGCCGCGGGCAATGGAGCGCAGATCGGCTTCCAGTTCGATCAGGATTTCGGGGCGTTCCTCTTTGCCGACGATGGATTTTTGCTTGCCCGTTTTGTCAATGTAGGTGATGGTGATGGACGACGCGTCCGGCACGCGGGAGCGGTAGACGTTTTGCAGGCGGTTCAGATCGGCGGCGTCGAATTTGGCGAGCAATTCATCCACCGCGCTGCGGGACAGGGTTTTGCTCCACTCGCCGGGCTTGGCGGAAAAATTGCCACCCTCGAACAGGACGAAGCCGTTATCGTAGACCGTCATTTTGAAGACGGGGCACTGACCGAAGCACGGGCCTTGCTCGAAAACGATGCGGGGGCGGTAGTTTTTACGCTGATTGAAGGTCGGCTCCAGGATAGAGCAGGCGGCGAGAAAAGGGAGAAGAAGGAGGAGGTATAGCTTCATTTATGGGGGAGGGCTTTGCCCGTACTTTGGTAGGCGTGCTGCGCACGCTGGTATTTTGGTATTTTGGTACTCAGTCTACACGGGGGGCTTCGCCCGTATTTTACAGGCGGTGAGCGTCGGCAAGCTATTCAGAGTTGGTAGTTTAGTACTTAGCATAAGCGTATACTTTGTCTACCGAGCCTTCTGCCCGGTTTTACCTAACGTCCGTAGAGCATCTCATACTTGGGCATAACCGTGATGGTGGTGCGCCGGTTGACAACCCGGTTTTCGGGGGTGGAGCTGTTCATGAGGGGCTGAAAACCGGATTGGCCGGCGGCGGTGAGGCGTTGGCCGGAGAAGCCGAAATCAATGAGAAGATTGACGACGGAGACGGCCCGTTCGGTGCTGAGTTCCCACTGCTGGGTGGGGCTGCCGGTGCCGTCGGTGTGGCCGGTGACGATGACATCGAGGTCGTTGTAGAGGCGGAGCGTGTTGGCGATCTGGCGAACGGCCTGACGGCCGCGATTGCCGATGGAGAGGCTGGGTGCGCCGGGAAAGAGGAGACCGTCGCCGAGCTGGATGGTGACGGCACCGGGGGTCTCGTAGATGTCCACTTCGCCGCGGCCGTAGGCAGTGAGGTCGGCCAGCAGGCGGGCGCGGACCTCGTTGAGGCGTTGCTGGTGCATGACCACGCGGGTGCGGATGGGATCGGAGGAGGCAGAGCCGCCCCGGCTGTCGTAGGTAGTGACGCCGCCGGAACCGCCGATGCGGTTGATCTCGGCTTCGCGCTCGTCGAGTTCGATATCGAGCCGGCCGAGTTCCTGTTCCTTCCGACTGATCTCTGCCTCGCGCTGGGCAACGGCGGATTCCAGATCGGTAACGCGGTTGCCGGAAACCTGGAGCACATCGCGGTTCTGGTCCAGTTGGTCGTTGTAGCGTTTCAGCAGGTCCTGGTAGCTGGCGTTGAGACTCATGTTGGTGGCTGTCAAACGCTCCAGCTGTTGCATCCGTTGGCGTAGCTCGATTTCGGCCGTGACCTCGGTAGGGTCTTCGGCTTCGGCCCCCGGCGTGTAACGCAGGGAATCGTTGACGGCGGTACGTTCCTGGTAGAACGCCAGTTTTTGCTGCGCAACGTCGTATTTCTGACGGGAGACGCAGGCCGAAAGGCCGATCAGGAGGATAAGGCAATAGAGTGTGGGACGCATAGGGAAGTACTTTTCTCGCGCAAAATGCGGATTTTCTGCGGGCTATTGTGTGTGAGGGGGGAAATTTTTAATTTTCCACCGGTATTGTCAATAGTCAATTTGATGTCTCGTTAGCGAAAGGTAAAACCCAAAGCTTTTTATCACTAAACGAAATCATCATCTCCGAATTCATCTTGCTCTACCGGCTTTCCACAACTTTGACAGAAGCGATCCATTTCTTCGAGTTTACATTCGCAGTGTTCACATAAGATTACCTCCAAGCTGACATCATTCCCACAATTTGTGCAAAAATTCTCATCGCCTACAGTAGTAGTACCGCAGAATGAACACCTTTGCCGATCGTCTTTAAAGACAGAACCTTTACGTAATAGAATATTTTCGTAATTATCCGTTTTAATCCATTTGAAAAATTCCGCTCCTCTGACTACGTAAGGTGGATGAGATTCTTCCAGAGCAACCATAAATTTTACAAATTTACTGTAGCCCGTATTGTACTCAAGCTCATTGAAATCGTATGCCTGACGACGGAATTCGTCTACATCGATTTGGTGATATAATTTTTCGGGTTGGCCCGCTAATTTAATGAAAAACGAAGCGGCAGCATCCGTATTTTGGGTACAAAGTAAACCGGCACGATCAGCGGAGTACTTAGACATTTTTTCCCAGCGTCCAATAGCCAAATTAATCGGAATCGTCACTAAACTTAGCGGACCGCTCGTACCAATTTGCGCTAACAGACTTAGCCAGCGGGCAACTTGAACATACAATAAGGTTTCACTTTTAACATAAGACAGCAGATGCCCAAAGAGGAACATTAGCTCTGCTTCATCAAATAGATCGACTGATTGATGAGAAATAACCAAACATGGCTGATCTACGCCCATGGTGTATCCTCCCAGACTACTGCGGTTCAGGTACAGTTCCGGTACTACGTTGATATCCAAAATTTCTGTTGCCTCTACCAGCATACCATAAAGGACCGGAAAATTTGTATTCGTCACCCGCAAGCCGCTTCCAGTTAGACGGGCGCGATCAAAAGATTCTGCCCCGTACTCCGATATTTTCTTTATGGCACCTGAAATACCTTTAGTGCGTTTTAGCAGCACCATTGATTTACGGTCAAATGGATGTTGGTACTCGAAGGCTTGGAGGCCCTTAATTTTGGTGCGATTCATTAAACTGGCGTTACTTCTTTACCACAACTCCGGCAAAATTTAGCCTCCCGACTATTTTTGGTACCGCAATTTCTACAAAAAACCACTTCAGCAGAACCTAATTGTTGAGGATCGGGATAATCGCCTCCTTCAAGACGCCCCTGTTGCTCTTTGGGAAGTGCTACCCCTAGTATCAGGTACCCACCTACAATGAAGATAATTGACGGCCAGAAAACAAGGCAAATGATAGGCAGTCCGATCCGAAAAACCAGGGGGCTTATATTCATTGACTTTGCCAAACCGGCACAGACCCCCAGGAGGGGGCCTTTAGATTTTGTTAATTTACTCATAGTCAAACAATTATTTGTTGATTAGTTTACAGGTACGGTTTTTTCTGAGAAAGTGATATAGTACTTGATCCGGCAGGTCTGAATGAATCAATGTGCGTAATTGTTTTAGTTCAAAAACAGGATTAAGATCACGCACATTTGTTCCGGATATATTTAAATCTTGTAAATTAATTAAGGTTTCGATACCCGAGAGTGAGGTTATGCGGGTACTGCTGATGTTTAAGGTTCTAACACTAACCATATGACGTATAGGAAGAATGCTTCTTATTTCTTTGTTGTTTGCAAGATCGATAATTTTGAGTTTCAGTATTCGGTTGATCTGAAGGTCGGTCGGGGTACCGATTACACCTATTTCACGTAAAAGTGCCTTTTTCCACCGCTGGTCGAGCGCGATCCACCATTCCCGAGAATTACTGATTTTTCCACCAACTTCATCCAAAATTCCAGCACTTTCAATTGTACCCTTCGAAGTATTTATGGTTTGAAAAATTTTTCGACGCTCTTTTTCTTCATGTGCTTTTCTTTTTAGTTCTTCTTTGATCGAGGAAATAAGTGTTCCGGTCTCATCTACATATTTTCCCTTCGGGTACAGGCTGAAATAACTTTCGTAACCAGCTATGGTATTTTGTTCCGTGGCTATACTCCAAGCATACTCGTCTTCCAGGTCCTCTAAATAGGCATAAAATTGTGGATAGTTGGTAATAGTGTCCAGCAAACGTAAAAATGACATACGAGCCTTGTTTTTAATCAAGGCATAATCCATATGTGTAATAATTGAATGAGAATAATTTCGCTCGGTTTCATTTAGTCGACCGGACATCAGCACTAAATCCGAACGTAATTGATCTACCTCTTCACCCGCTTCCGTGTTTGAACGCTTGCAGTTAATAAGATGGTCCAAAAACACCTTCACACCGCTTTTAAGCTTTCCGTTGGCCACATAAGATTGTAGATCTTCAATGTATTTGTTCATAACAGCTACAGGAGACTTATGAAAATGATTGGTCTGTCACACAACTGAAAGCCAAATTAACGTAATAGTGAGCAAACTTGCAAGTCTTTACATCAATATATTTATATTTTTATTTTATGTTAAAACATTTATGTTGGTGATTTTCACTTTTTAGTGGACCCACCCGTAAGTATCGTAACTATAAATCGCCGGATCTTTGGTTCCAGGTGAGGAATGGAAAACTTATGAGCTACGGTGAGGTTTTTCGTAGGCGCTACATAAGTCAAATAGGATAAGACCTGAAGATAGCAGGACTTGCGGATCCCCACACCAGCAAAACAGCGAACGACACCCAAAGGGCATCATTCGCTATTCCGGGATCGGTTAATACGATTCGTAACGGCTACTTCACCACCAGCCGCAGTGGTTGCCCCTCATCGCCCACCCGCAGGAAATACAACCCGCTCACCAGATCGGCCGTGACAAAGGCAGACCGCCCCCCGGCCAGCCGGCCGGTGCGCACCGTACGGCCCAGCACGTCGATCAGGCGGTAATCGGCACCGTCCGCCATGCCGGGACCGCTTAACTCAACGGTCACCTCACCCGCCGGGGCGGGATTGGGGAACAGCCGCACCACCGCGCCCGCGCTGCCGAGCGTGACGGAGCGCAGGATGGAAAAGCTTTCCTTACCATCGCGGTCTAACTGACGGATGCGGTAATCGTAGGTGCCGGGAGCGAGGTTTTCGTCCAGGTGCGCATAAGCTTGCTCGCCCCGCAGGTTGCGGCCGTCCAGCCAGGCCACGGGTTGAAACTCACGTTCGTGGGCGGCGCGCCGCTGCACCTCGAAACCCTCGTTATCTTCCTCATCGGCTACCAGCCAATCGAGCCGGACGGCAGTAGCGGAAGCCGGGAGCGCGGTAAAGTCCAGCCACGTCACGGGGAGGGCCAGGAACTGCGCCACGCACATCCGCACATTGAAGCCGCGCAGCTGGCCGCCGTCTTGGTCGGCCCGGTCCCGGACGGTGAGGCGCCAGGTACCGTTGATGGATTGGCCGTCGAATACGGACAGCGTCTGGTCAGGCCGGACGATCTGGCCGCCGGTTGAGTTATTGCAGTTAAACCCTGATTCCGGCGTACCCGCTTCGTCATCGAAAGAAGCCAGCATATTGTTAGTCGTACCGCACCGGCGGTCGTATAATCGGCGGTTATTGCTGCTCACTTTTTGCAGGCTTATTTCCAAATCCCCCAGGTAAGAATGCTGGACGTCCAGATCGATCACGTCCAGGTCTACGATACTACCCTGATCGACAACAGTGATGTCGGCGGTGACGGTCGGGGTACCGTTTTCAGAGATATTGACAGCTTGGCCGTCATAAGAATAGACTTGACAAACCGCGGTAGTGAAGGAAAACAGGCCCGACCAGCTGCCCGTGCCGCACAGGCTGGTCGCCCGAACCCGCCAGTAGTAAGTGGTCTGGTCTTCCAGGCCGGTAGCGGTTGCCTGCGATGCGATAAATCCATCCTGGCTAAAACTACCACTCAGACCGGGGTTATCGGCCACCTCCACCTCGTATTCAATGGCATCGTTCTCGTCCGTCCAGTCGAGTACGACCGTCACGGGCTGGTCGAGGGCACCGTTTTGCGGACTGAGCTGGGTGGGGGTATCGGCGGGATCGACGATGGTGAGCACGAAGAATTTCTCCCTCGTCCCCAGATTTGCGGTGGTGCGCACCGTCAAAGTATAACTTCCCGAACCGAGGGCACCGAAGTTACCCAGGGTAAGCGTGGACTGCTGCCCGGCCGGCACGGTCGCCGGGGAGAAATTACTACTTAACCCCGCCGGTGCCGCCACCAGGCTGAATGTAACCGGGCTGGTATAGCCGCCGATGGACTGCACGTTTATCGTCACGCCGGCGGAGGCGTCATTGGTGCAGACGGTCAGTTCGTCGGGCTGGATGAAGAAATCGTAATCCTCATCCGGTTCCGGCACGATGGAAAAATTGTTATTCGAGATATCGAAAAAGACATTTCCAACCCCGCGCACCATCACGCGGGCCTGGTTAGTCTGCAGGTTCGGCACGTTGATCACCGCCGATCCGTTATTGGGCCGGCCGGTAGCCAGGGTGATGGGGTAGGTAAAGCCGCCGTCGGTACTCAGTAAAATATCCACCTGTGGGGTGCTTACCGGGGCCTGGTTCGTGGAAGCCACTTCCCACTGCACTTGCGCCGTGGTGTTCTGGAACCACTCTACTCCTGCGGCCGAAGGGTTCTGCACCACGAACGGTCCGGCGTTGCCCGCCACGGTCAGTAGTACATTATCCTCATCCGTACAGCCGTAGGAGCCGGTAAAGTCACGGACGGTCACGCGAAAATCCATCGTGCGCGCCACGGTGGGCAGTTCCTCCCAGGTCGGGTCTACGTTATCCACCAGATCCACCAGGCGCGGGAAGTAGCGGCTGGGATCGGTGGTGGGGAAAAAAGTGCGGAATAGCGGTCCCTGCACGTTCGTCCCGGCGGGCGGCATACTGGCACCCTGCTCGGGGTCGTACTGCTCCCAGCAGTAGGTGAGCGGGTGATTATTTGCATCAGCGGCCGTAGCCGTCAGCACGAAGGGCGTGCCGCGCGGGATTACGTAATTCTGCTGCGCCGTCACCTGGGGGGCACTGTTGGTGTTATTGACGGTCTGGCTGCAATTGCTCCCGAAACCGCTCTCCATGTAGTTACTGATCTGCTGGATACTGATGCCGTGAAAATAAGCGTCGCTGTTGTTCTGTACGTTGGGCGAGCAGATACCGGCATAGCCCATGATGGTAGAGGCACTGCCGGGTTCCATGCCCGCACTGGAAGAGTAGTTACAGTCATTGTTCTGCGTGTGGCTCGCCCCGAACTGGTGGCCCATCTCATGCGCCACGTAGTCGATGTTAAAGGGGTCGCCCACGGGGTTGTTGCGCAGCGTCACACCGCGCCCCTTGTTGCTCGTGCAGGGGCTGTTCAACTGCGCCACGCCGTTGTTGCCGCCCGTGCCGTACACGTGGCCGATGTCGTAGTCGCCCAGGCCGATGGCAGCGTTGATCACGCCGGGGCTTTCGTTGATTAACGCACCGGCGTTATTATTCGTCAGCCCGTCCGTATTGGTATCGTAGGCAAACAGATCTTCCTGGTCGGCCGCAATCAGGATACGGATGGCCAGATCGGCCTCGAACACCTGGTTCAGGCGAGTGAAAGAAACCACCAGGGCGTCCATCACCAAGCCCGCCTGGGCGGGCGCGGCGGCACCGTGAAAGGCACAGTACTCGGCCGTAGTGGCAATCGCCATGCGGTAAGACCGCAGGCGGCAGTCGCCGGCCGATTTTTCTTCATCGGTCAGCGTTTCCTTCAGGTGTTCGGTTTCCTTATCATCAAAGGCACACTCGAACCCTTGATCCGGCACGGGATAGAATCTGGTATAATAGGACTGGTAAACCGGTCCGCCGGCCCACAGGTAGGGGTCGACGAAAAAGTCCGCTTCCCCACCCCGCACCGAGGCGTGCAGGCCGCGGGCCGACCAGCTGATGCGCAGGTTGCGGGCACTGCCGTCGGTGGCTACGCCGTAGAGGGTACGAATTTCGGGATAAGCGGCCGCCAACGGGGCTTCCAGTTGATCGTAGCGCGTCAGCCGGAAATTGAGGGCGTTCCCGTCCGGGTCGGGCAGGTCGATGGTCACCGCCGGGCCGCTTGCCGCGCTATTCTCGTGCGGTGCCGCATCCAGCAGTTGAAGCAGTTGCTGCTGATCGGCCGACCAGTGCGCGGCCCGGTCGGGCAGCACGCGGCGTTCTCCCGCCGGCAGGTCGGTCTCGGAAACCGGTTGGTACCAGGAAGTTTGGGCGGTGAGAAAGGAGGTGAAGCAAAAGAAAACCAAGGTTAGATAAGTAGCCCTGCGCATGTTGGTGGTTTTGCCGTACCGATCAAATCAGTGGGATCAAGCTAAGAAGATGCGGCAAACGGTAGTACTGTGTTTGAGTTCGGGTAATGCGTTCGGGTTTCAAGCGGGGCGCAAATCTAAAAATTTAATTTGCTCATGCCCCTCTCGGGTACTTCCCACACATTTAAAATGTATTCATATGTCCATCTCATTACACAAAATTTACCGTTTCCCCGGCGAAACCTTTTAGCCCGGGGGCGGGGTTGGCTGGTCTAATCCCGGCCCATGCAACAATTCATCGACCTCTACCGCCGCTCCTTTGCCGGCCTGCCGCGCCGGGTCTGGTACCTGGCCGCCGTGCTGCTCATCAACCGGGCCGGGGCCATGGTCATCGCCTACCTCACGGTCTACCTCACCCAGGAGCGCGACTTCACCACCACCCGCGCCGGGCTGGTCATGGCCGCCTTCGGGGCCGGCGGCATGGCGGGCAACTACCTGGGCGGCTACCTCAACGACCGCTTCGGCTCCTACCACGTTCAGTGGATCAGCCTGCTGGGGTCGGGCCTGCTCTTTTTCGTCCTGCAGGGCGTCAGTGATTTTTACTTCCTCTGCGGCACCATTTTCCTCCTCGCCACCGTCGCCGACTGCTTTCGGCCCGCCAATAAAGCCGCTACGGCCTACTACACCGCTCCCGAAAACCTGCACCGCGCCTTCGGGCTGCTGCGCATGGCCGTCAACCTCGGCATCAGCATGGGACCCATGCTCGGGGCGTGGCTCATCGCGTCCTTCGGCTACGATTTTTTATTCTACATCGACGGCCTCACCTGCGTCCTGTCGGCCGTTCTCTTCGGCCTCCTCCTCCCACCCGACGAGACCACCCGCCCCGTGGCCGAGACCGTCACCGCCCCGCCGCCGGCCGCACCCGGCCAGTCGCCGCCGCCGGGCAATGTTCTCCAGCCCGCCCGGCCTTTCACCCTCGGCCGTCTCTTCGCCTTCTGCGGCGGCAACCTGCTCATCGCCGTCGCCTTCATGCAGTTCTTCACCACCCTGCCCGTCTACCTCACCCAGCTGGGCTACGAAGCCTGGCACCTCGGGGCCCTCTACACCTTCAACGGCCTCATGATCGTGGTCTGCGAGATGCCGCTCATCTACCTGCTCAGCCAACGCTTTTCGCGCATCACCCTCATCGGCATCGGCGGCGGCCTCATCGGTCTGGCCCACCTGTTTCTGTCTACCACCGCGCTCATCGGGGGCATTTCCCTCCTCGCCTTTTCGTTCATCGTCACCCTCGGTGAAATTCTCGAAATGCCCTTCGCCGGTGCCTACATCACCAGCGTATCGCCCCTCTCCCGCCGGGGCCGCTACCTGGGCTGGCTCGCCATCAGTTTTTCAGCGGGTTTCATCATCGCTCCCATCGGCGGCTTTTTCCTCATCGAGCATCTCGGCGCCGAGGCGGCCTATACGGTTATCGGCCTGCTGGGCTGCGCCGGCGGCGGGTTGATGTACTGGGTGGGGAGGGGGTAGTTGGGTAGTAGGCGGTTCAGAACCGATTATGAGCGTACTACCACTTACAAACTACCTCCTCCTAAATTCCGGGCGTGTCCGTCCCTGAGCGGGCCGGCCGGTCCCTTACCGGCTCGCTGTTCGCTCGGTGCTTGCGCACTCCCCGCTACGCGGATGCCCGTCCAGGCACCTCACGCGAATGGGAATCGGTAGGGTTTTTGGTAGTGGAATAACTTTCCCGGACCGGGGGGCGAGAAAAAACAAGTTCACCGACCGACTGCCGGCAACCGAGCATTTTGCTGCGTGAAGTGCCTGGAAGGAAAGGGTGAAACCCGAAGCCCGCAGGGCCAAGCCGGCAGGCGCGCCTGGAAGGGACTGCCCCTGCCCGCCGGGGCGGCAGGGGCACGCCCACAGGGGTTGACCGGCCAAGCTGCAAATCCTATCGTAACCGTGTCATATCCTTGCTACCCAAGTGTGCACTTTGCCCCGCTCGCAAGTGATTAGCGGTTCTACCCCTTGTCTTTGTGGAAAACTATTTGTGGCACCCAACCGTATTACCCAACCAAAAATAGCCTAATTTAGCCCGCTAAAGCACTCCGCCCATGTCCGTTTCCCAGTTTGTCCACCTGCACTGCCATACCCAGTATTCCTTACTCGACGGTGCTTCCGAGATCGGGACGATGATGGATAAGGCGGTAGCCGACGGCCAGCAAGCCGTGGCCATGACGGACCACGGTAATATGTTCGGGGCCTTTAAATTCGTGGCCGAGGCCGCGAGCCGTAAGATCAAGCCGATCGTGGGCTGTGAGTTTTACCTGGTGGAAGACCGGCACCGGCAGGCGTTCTCCCGCGCCAAGGGGGAAAAGGATAACCGCTATCACCAGCTGATGCTGGCCAAGAACCGCAAGGGCTACGAAAACCTCTGCAAGCTCTGTAGCCTCGGCTACATCGAGGGGGCCTACGGTAAGTACCCGCGCATCGATAAGGAACTGGTGGAGCGGTACCACGAGGGACTGATTGTTACTTCTTGCTGTATCGGTGCCATCGTGCCGCAACTCATCATGCAGGGCAAGATTGCCGAAGCGGAGGTGGAACTGAAGTGGTGGCTGGACCTGTTCGGCGAAGATTACTACATCGAACTTCAGCGCCACCGGGGGCTGGACAATATCGACGGCCTCGGAATCAGCCAGGAGGACATCAATCAGCAGTTGCTGATTTTTGCTAAAAAATACGACGTTCGGGTGATCGCCACCAACGATTGCCACTACGTGGAGGAGGAAGATCACGTGCCCCACGATATGCTGCTTTGCATCAATACCGGCAGCCTGATCGAGGACGAGAACCGCTTCCGTTTTTCCAGCAGCGACTTCTACTTCAAGCAGCAGTCGGAAATGAAGGTGCTCTTTAAGGACGTGCCCGAAGCGATCGACTACACCTCCGAGATTGCGGATAAAGTGGACGTGCTGGAACTGACCCGCGACGTGCTGCTGCCCAATTACCCCATGCCGGTCGAGTTTAAGGACCAGGATGAATACCTGCGCCACCTGACCTACATCGGGGCTAAAAAACGCTACGGCGAGATCACGGCCGAGATCAGCGAGCGGCTCGATTTCGAGCTGAGCGTCATTAAAGCCAGCGGGTACCCGGGTTACTTTCTCATTGTGCAGGATTTTACTACCACCGCCCGCGAGATGGGGGTCAGCGTGGGGCCGGGGCGGGGGTCGGCCGCCGGATCGGCCGTGGCCTACTGCGTGGGGATCACCAACGTGGACCCGATCAAGTACGACCTCCTGTTCGAGCGATTCCTCAACCCCGAACGGATATCGATGCCCGATATCGATATCGACTTCGATGACGTGGGCCGCCAGAAGGTGATCGACTACGTGATCGATAAGTACGGCCAGAACCAGGTGGCTCAGATCATCACTTACGGCACCATGGCCGCCCGGTCCAGTTTGCGCGATGTAGGGCGGGTAATGAACGTACCGCTTTCCGAAGTGGACCGCGTGGCCAAGTCGTTTCCGACCCACCTGGCCGCCAACCTGAAAAAAGTCCTCGCCCCCGGTGATGTCGATGCCAAGTTAAAGGATGTAATGGGCAGCGACGACCGCGAAAAAGCCTACCAGTTCCGCGCCCTGGCGAAGAACGACGACGAGATCGGCCAACTCATTCGCACGGCCGGCAAGCTGGAGGGGTCGGTCCGTAATACGGGTATCCACGCCTGCGGGGTCATCATAACGCCCCACGACATCACCAACTACGTTCCCGTCACCACGGATAAGGAGTCGGGCATGTATATCAGCCAGTTCGACAACTCGGTGGCCGAGGAAGCGGGCCTGCTGAAGATGGACTTCCTGGGGCTGAAGACCCTGACCATTATTAAGGACGCCGTCCGCATGATCGCCGAGAATTATCCCGAGGTGGGACTGCTGGACATGGACGAGGTAGACCTGGAGGACGAAAAAACCTACGAACTTTTCCAGCGCGGCGACACGGTCGGCATTTTCCAGTACGAGAGCGGCGGGATGCAGAAACACATGAAGGACCTGAAACCCACGGTTTTCGGTGACCTTATTGCCATGAACGCCCTCTACCGTCCGGGACCGATGGAATATATTCCTGACTTCGTGGCCCGCAAGCACGGCCGCAAACCCGTGACCTACGACCTGGGGGTGATGGAAGAATTCCTGAAGGAAACCTACGGTATCACGGTTTACCAGGAGCAAGTGATGCGTCTTTCGCAGAAGATTGCCAACTTCACCAAGGGGGAGGCCGACGTGCTGCGCAAGGCCATGGGTAAGAAGAAGAAGGACGTGCTGGACAAGATGTACCCCACTTTCCTGGAAGGGGGCAAGAGCAACGGCCATGACGTAAAAATCCTGAAGAAGATCTGGCAGGACTGGGAGGCATTTGCTTCCTATGCTTTCAACAAATCGCATTCCACCTGCTATGCCTTTATCGCCTACCAGACGGCTTGGTTGAAGGCCCACTACCCGTCGGAGTATATGTCGAGCGTACTGACGCATAACCGCAGCGACCTGACTAAGGTGACCTTTTTCCTGCGCGAGTGCCGCCGGATGGGGATTGATGTACTGGGGCCGGACGTTAATGAATCGCAGGCTGACTTTGCGCCTAACCGTGCGGGTCAAATACGCTTCGGGCTATCGGCGCTCAAGGGCGTGGGGGAAGGGCCGGTTACGGCGATCCTGGAAGCGCGGGCGGCGGGCGGCACTTACGAGAGTGTGTTTCATATGTTGCAACGTACCGAACCGGGCACCATCAACAAACGCGTGCTGGAAAGCCTTGCCTACGGCGGGGCGTTCGATGGTTTCGGCAAACTGCACCGCGCGCAGTACTTTGCCCCCAGCGAGAAATACGACTCCTTCCTGGAGCACCTGGTCAAGTTTGCCAACGGCTACCAGGCACTACAGGCATCGGCCGCCAACTCGCTCTTCGGTGATACGCTGGACGAGGTGATGCCCGAAGAACCGGAAGCACCGGAGGCCAAGCCCTGGATATTGCCCGAAAAGCTGAACCACGAGAAAGAGGTAACCGGTATTTTCGTGAGCGGCCATCCGCTGGACGGTTACGCCCTGATGATGGAAAATTACATCACCTGCTCGCTCGAAGAGATCGATAAGCACCAGCACCGCAGCAGCGGTATCAAGCTGGCCGGCATGATCACGGGGGCGCGGCACATGGTTTCTAAAAACGGCAACGGTTGGGGAATTTTCACCCTCAGCGATTTTGACGGAACGCTGGAATTCAAGCTGTTTTCGGGAGACTATGAGAAATACCGTCACCTGCTGCTGGATGGTAAGGCCCTCTTTCTTACCGGCGGTTTCCAGAAATCGTGGCGGGACGATAGCAAGGAGTTTAAAGTGACCGGCCTGGAACTACTGGAAGGAAAGGGTTCCGACCTCACCGAGTCGATCGAACTGGTATTACCCCTCCACAAAGTCACTCCCCAACTGGTGGAAGACCTCGACAACCTCTGCCGCAAGCACCGGGGCGAACACCGCCTGCGCGTGGTATTCATCGACCAGGCGGCAAAAATAAAGTTGAGCACCGCCAGTAAGGAACGCCGTGTTCATGCCGACGATGAGTTCGTTAAGCAACTGGACCGACTGAATGTGGAATACCGGGTGAAAGCGAGGTAAGAACTTGCTGGGTTAAAACCGCCGCCCGACCCGCAGCCGCACCGCCGTGCCCGCCAGACGAATGGTGAGCGACTCGCTCACCTCGCGGCTGGGCAGGTATACGGCGGTGAGGGCGTAATACCACCGGTCGCCGTTGTAGCCGACCGCAAAGCGGCCGCGAATACGCGGGCTGACGCGCACCCGCTCGCGGGTACGATTCGATCCGATCACGTCGTAATCCACGAAACGGAGTTCGGGACCCACGACAACAACCGGGGTCAGGTACCAGCGCGGCGCGAAAACCCAGGTATAACCGTAACCTCCCACGATACCGATCTTGTACTGCTGTAGGCGGTCGATCGTCAGGTCGGGAGCGTCATCAAGGGGAAGGGCAAGGGTATCGGCCGTGATGACGTTGCGATTTAAGATGCCTCCGATCAGAAACGATCCGCGGCTTTTGCGCTGGCGATTCTTTTGTTTGAAGGCGGCCCGCAAGGAAAAACGCTTGAAATCAAGAATATGAAGGCCGTACAAGCCGAGATTGAATACCTTGATATCAGGTCGAAAATTTTCCGGCTCGCCGGGCCGGGTAGCGAGAAAACCCCTGATACGCTGGGCCTGAATATTAATGAAGTAGGTATCGCGGTAGAGCCGCAGGCTACCGCCGAGGGAGCTACTGGCATTGTTATCCGTGACGCCTAAATCGCTGACCGGAATGGAATAGCTACCGAACAATTTACGGTAGCGGAACCCGATGGGAATACTTAGGCCCCGGTTGCGAAAACTGAACTCCCGCTCATCGTTTGCCGTGGATACGCGGATCACATCGTTACGAAAATTAAGTCCGCTACTAATCCGGGATTCCCGCTCGAAAAGCTCGACGAAAGTACTATCGAGTTGGCTATGGGCACGGGGCAAGAAGATGCAGGATAGCAAGAAGAGGATGGAAAAGGTACGCATAGCTGAAAGGTAGTGGTTTTAAAGTAATTGATGAGCGGGTCGGTAGTTATATTCATACATTCGTAGTTATGCGGATTTTCCTTTATAACCGCTAATTTCCCGAACGAGGAAAAGTGTTTTATTGAAACTATTTGTGTGAAATAAATGACGTTGCACTGCCTGACGTATTTTTTTTACCTTTGGCGATTCCGTCGGATCGCTCTGAATCAGCTTAATCTTAGCCGGACGACCTTAGCGTTTAACCAAACAATGTATACTCGTGAAAAAACTCTACTTCATACTCCTGGCTGTCGTCTTGTTCAGTAGCCACGATATGTACTTGAAGCTGAACGGCTACTTTCTGGATCCGGACACGGAGGCGACCATCGAATTATTCAACGGAACATTTGCGGAAAGCGATAATACCATCGACCGCAATAGGATGGCGGACGTGAGTCTCATAGGAAACGGCATCCGCACGGCCGTAGACACGACGCAGTGGAGCGAGCGGGAAAACAAAACCATCCTCCGTTTTAACACGGGCAAGGCGGGTACCTGGGTGGCCGGCGTCTCTACCCGGGCGCGCGTCATCGATATGGCGGCGGCTGACTTCAATAATTATCTGGAACACGACGGCGTAGTGGATATGCTGGCCGAGCGTACCGCTAACGAAATGCTGGATCGGGACGCTTCCGAGCGCTATTCGAAGCACGTCAAAACGATCTTCCAGGTAGGCAATACGAAAACCGAAGATTGGCAAACGGTGATGGGGTACCCCATTGAGTTTATTCCAGTCAGCAACCCTTATGATCTGCACACCGGTGATAAATTACAGGTAAAACTGCTTTGGCAGGGTGAGCCGCTCGCGAATCAGCTGGTATACATCGATTCGGAAGTGCGCGAACATACGCATGAACACGCACACGCGGACGGCGAGAGGCACTCGCACGCTCACACCGGCGAGCACGAGCACGCGGAAGCAGCCGAGCACACGCACGAACACGCACACGCGGACGGCGAGAGGCACTCGCACGCTCACATCGGCGAGCACGAGCACGCGGGGGATGCCGAGCACACCCACGAACACGCACACGCGGACGGCGAGCAGCACTCACACGCCCACAGCGGCGAGCACGAGCACGCGGAAGATGCCGAGCACACCCACGAACACGCACACGCGGACGGCGAGCAGCACTCACACGCTCACACCAGTGAGCACGAGCACGCGGGGGATGCCGAGCACACCCACGAACACGCACACGCGGACGGCGAGCAGCACTCACACGCTCACACCGGCGAGCACGAGCACGCGGGGGAAGAAGCGAGCCACACGCACGGTAGCAGGCAGCAAATGCGTACCGATGCTGACGGACTACTCCGATTCGAGATAGCTCACGACGGCGTTTGGTACTTGCGCACCATTCACTTGGTGGAATCCGGGGAGGAAGGATTGACCCATGAATCGAACTGGGCTACGCTGACCTTTGCCGTGAACCACGATCATACCCATGATGATCTAACCCACGTGCACGAACACGAGGGGGGAATTCCGTCTTACGTGTACTGGATCGGCAGCTTGCTTCTGATCGGCGGGTTATTTTTCTACTTTAACCGGAATAAATAGATGCTACGATTTACCCCGCGTTTTCCGGTTGCCTTACTATTTTTGTGTTTACCCCTTCTGTTATTGGCCCACGGCGTCAGTTCGGCGGATCAGCAAATTCTGGCGGACGGTCAGCTCTGGTCCTACCTGCGGGTGGGTGCCACCCACATGATTACCGGTTACGATCACCTGCTGTTTTTGGCGGGGGTAATCTTCTTTATCAGCGGCTTTCGGGATGTATTGTTGTTCATCACCGTGTTTACCATCGGACACAGCATTACCCTGATCGGAGCGACTTACCTCGGCATTAAAGCCGACGAGCATTTAGTGGATGCGGTGATTGCGCTGAGTGTTTTATACAAGGGATTTGAGAATCTGGGGGGTTTCGATAAACTCCTGAAGATTTCTTCTCCGAACCTGTTACTGATGGTATTCTTGTTCGGTCTGATCCACGGTTTCGGTCTGGCAACGCGCCTGCAATCGTTTGATATCGGTACGACAAATTTCCTGTCCAAGATCATCAGTTTCAACGTCGGCGTAGAAGTGGGCCAGATACTGGCCCTGCTACCCATCGTATTTGTCATTTCCCGCTGGAAGAAGTTGCCGAGTTACGATGCTTTTTACCGGGCCGCAAACTGGTACCTGGTAGTGGCGGGGGTGGGGTTATTTATTTATCAGTTGTGGGGATACTGGGGTGGATGAGCGATTTAAGCATCACCTAGGACAGGTAGCCGGTCTCCGACAAAGCCGAAAATTACGCAGTCGACACCTTGGTGGTGGGATAAGTAAACAGGGGGGTGAAGGTAATTAAAGGTGACGAGCGACCGCATGGCCGGCTTACTCCTTTATTCTTCTCCCATCCTTTCCGATCCGGTACCACTCCTCGCTGTCCCAGCTGGAATGCTCTCCGTCAAATGTTGTCTCACACCGATCGGACACCCGCGCATGGTCTCCCTCGAAGGGAAAGGCACAAGCGAACTTCGGTTGGATCACAACTCTTCCACTCGGATCGGCGTAGCCGATCTTATTATTTTCGATGATACGAAACAGACCGCTTTCGATGTAATCCGGTCCGTTATCGTATTTGAAGACCTCATACAACTCTTTGCCCCGCTGGTCGATGCCGATTATCTTGCCAGTCTCCTTTTCCATTACCATTCCCAGGTCACGAATGGTATCGCTAAAGCAGTACGCATATTTACCGAGTGGAATTATGGTGTCTCCGCTGAAATTTACGTAACCGCAGGGTGAAGCCATTTCGTCAGATTGGTCTGCCTGAAACAGGATCAAAAATTCCTCATTAGCGGGGGCGCAAGCAGCAACAAAGAGGAAGAGGAAGAGAAAAGGCTGGAGGAGAAATTTTTGCATCGGGAGTGATTGTTTAAAATGGAGGGCATCGACACCCGAAGTTAGCAATCTGGAGTAAACATCGAGTTGCTACACCGATCTCCTACCCGACTTCCACTCCCCCCACCCCGCACCAGATCGACCTGCCCGCGCAGCAGATCCTCGATTGTCTCTCGTTCGCGAATCAGGTGTGCCTCACCATCCACTACCAGTACCTCGGCCGGACGGTAGCGGCTGTTGTAGTTGCTGGCCATCGCGAAGCAGTAAGCCCCCGCGTTGAGAAAACAAAGGATATCGCCCTCGCGGACCTCACTCAGCTGGCGGTTGATGCCGAAAGTATCGGTCTCGCAAATGTAGCCGACCACCGTATAAATGCGCTTCTTTTCCCCCGTATTGGAGATATTCACGATGTGGTGGTAGGAATTATAAAACATCGGCCGGATCAGGTGATTCAGGCCCGAATCCAGACCCGCGAAGACGGTGGCGGGGGTGGTTTTAACCACATTGCAGCGCGCCAGAAAATAGCCGGACTCCGATACCAGGAATTTGCCGGGTTCGAAGAGCAGGGCCACATCCCGACCGTAATCCTTACAAAATTCGCGGAAGCGGACACTCAGGCGCGCACCCAGGTCTTCAATATCGGTTTCCACGTCGCCGGGCTTATACGGCACCTTAAAACCGGACCCAAAATCGAGGTAATCCAGATCGGGAAAATCCTTGGCGGCCTGGATCAGAATTTCGCTGGCCTGCAAAAACACCTCCGCGTCCAGAATATCGGAGCCGGTGTGCATATGTAACCCTTCGATCGTCAGCCCGAGTGCCGAGACGATCTTGATGACGTGCGGAATCTGGTGAATGGAGATACCGAACTTGGAGTCGATGTGCCCGACGCTGATTTTGGAATTACCGCCCGCCATGATGTGCGGGTTGATCCGAATACAGAGCGGTATTTCCGGGTGCAGGGTACCGAATTGCTCCAGGATGCTGATGTTATCTATATTGATTCGCACCCCGTACCCGATCGCCTGAGCCAGTTCTTCCACGCTGATGCAGTTGGGCGTGAAAATAATGTCGCGCGGCGCAAAACCGGCCCGCAGGCCCAGCTGCACCTCCTGCACCGAAACCGTGTCCAGACCCGTTCCCCATTCTTTAAAAAGGCGCAAAATATTAATGTTGCTCAGGGCTTTGCACGCATAATTAATCTGCAAACGAGGCACGTCGAAAGCCGCCCGCATCCGGTCCAGTTTCCCCTTGATCACGGCGGCATCGTACACGTAGAGGGGCGCATCGAAGCGATCCACTAATTCCAGCAGATCTACGTCGCCGGTCAGTTTGTAGCGGTTTTCTTGTAATTTCATGCCGCAAAGGTAAACGGACTTGGGTAATGTCTGGCAAATAGTCGGTCGTAAGCAAACAGGTAGCATTTATGACTTACTACCAAACTCGATCTACTACCCAACTACCTCACCGCCTCGCGGCCAGCAGATACAGCACTGCCATGCGGACCGCCACGCCGTTCTCCACCTGATCCAGAATGATGGCGTGCTCCGAGTCCGCCACTTCGCTGGTCAGTTCCACGCCGCGGTTGATCGGCCCCGGGTGCATGATGATGATGGGTTCGGGCAGCTCTTCCAGCATCTGCCGGTTGATTCCGAAATACTGGTGGTATTCGCGCAAGGAAGGAATAAACTTTCGATCCTGCCGCTCCAGTTGGATACGCAGCACGTTGGCTACCTCGCACCAGCGCAGGGTATCGCGAATGTCGTGGCTAATCTCCACGCCCAACTCGTGCAGATGACGCGGAATCAGCGTCGGCGGACCGCACACCCGCACTTGCGCGCCCAGTTTAAGCAGGCAAAAAATATTACTCAGTGCCACCCGCGAGTGCAGGATGTCACCCACGATCGCAATGCGTCGGCCGGTCAGATCGCCCAATTTTTCCTGCATCGAGTAAGCATCCAGTAGTGCTTGCGTCGGGTGCTCGTGCGTACCGTCTCCGGCGTTGATGATGTTGGCGTCAATGTGGCCGGCCAGAAACTGCGGCGCGCCCGGCGCGGGATGCCGCATCACTACCATGTCCACCTTCATCGACAGGATATTGTTGACCGTATCCAACAGCGTCTCGCCCTTTTTCAGCGAACTCGAAGATGCCGAGAAATTCACCGTATCGGCACTCAGCCGCTTCTCCGCCAGCTCGAAAGAGATGCGGGTACGCGTGGAATTCTCGAAAAATAAATTGGCTACCGTAATATCCCGCAGGCTCGGTACTTTTTTGATCGGCCGGTTAATAACCTCTTTAAATTCCCGCGCCGTGGCAAAAATAAGCCGAATATCTTCGGCCTGAAGGTACTTGATACCGAGCACGTGCCGGCTGCTAAGTTGCTGGATATCGGGCATTTAAGATTCGTCGTTTGCAAATAACAAAATACGGTCCGTGCCCTCCCGTTCGGCCCACTCCACGCGCACGTAGGCCTCGTCCAGCGCATCCACCGTAATGCCGCTATAGTCGGGTTGCACCGGCAGCAGGCGGTTAAACCGCCGGTCTACCATCACCATGAGTTCCACCTGCCGCGGCCGCCCGAAATAACTCAGGGCCGTCAGTGCCGACTGGATCGTTCGGCCCGTATACAGCACGTCATCCACCAGCACCACGCGCCGGTCCTCGATCAGAAAATCAATTTCGGTTTTACTGGCTTCCAGCGGCTTGCTTCGCGTCCGGAAATCATCGCGGTAGAAAGTGATGTCCAGTTTTCCGTACGGGAAATTTCCCACACCCAGTTCCTTCAGCCGCCCGTGCACTCGCTCTGCCAGCGGCGTGCCCCCCGTCTGGATTCCCACCAGGCACGTATCCGCAAAATCATCGTAGGTCTCGATCAATTGCCGGCACAGGCGCTCCACCGTCAGGTGAAACCGCTGCGTATCGTGAATGATCCGGCCGGGGGTTGTTGCCATGCGGCAAAGGTAAGAAACGAGCGATTAATTAGCGAAGCAGTGGGTGGGGGGGTGGATAGATTCCCCTCTCCGGGGGCTGGTAGGCATTTAGGGAAGTTAGCATACTATCTACAATTTTATATTCAGTTAAAAGGGCGTGCCGCCTCGGCTAACGCCTCGCCGCCGGCGTCTTGCGGGCTTCGCTGTTCGCTCGGTGCTACATTTGGCTTTGCATTTGAAGAAAATCTTTACATATGATTATCATCACCATGTATAATTTTATTTTTTGGTTCTTTTTTCTTTTGTGAATTTCACACGTAAATTGTGGAAAACTCTGGAATGGAGTCAGGCGCTATAGTAAAACAACCTAGGACTTGTGAAAAGGCACGAAGCATTATTTTGAGGTAACTACACTGAGCGCAAACCAATTTGTCGCAGAGAGAAATCTGCATATGATACAGAAGTAAGCGTTACCGCCCTATTTGCCCAACTTAAAACCATGTGGGACCGATTTTTCAAGAATTTGGTGCGACAATCTGGTTTGCGCCCACGCCCGTTACCAACACTGCCGATATGTTAAACGGGAAGCCGAAAAGCTGAACATTGAATTAGAGTTTCAGCCTAGCTGCTCACCTAATTTGAATTTAATCGAACGCGTTTGGAAACACATCAAAGGCTTGGTGGGAAAGTGTCATTATCGTACGAAAGAAGAATTTTTCTCAGCCGTAACGGATATTTTGTAAGCTACGGGTGAAAAGGAATATCAGCAAAAATTTACCACATTACTCACTTTCAAACTTCAAAGTTATGAAGAATCACAAATCCTCGGTTGTTAAACTATAGTCGCAATAAAGATGCGCATTCTCGTTGCTTTTTACCTAGTCGATTGTGGGACAAAGCCCAATTGCGCTCTCCATGACCAGTCTGGAAAATGTTTTAGGATATATGTGACATGAGCAGGATGTATCTGCACGACCAAGTCAATATCATCTGTATTTCGCGCTCAATTATGGTAACTCACAGCGAAGCCGCCAACCACCATGTAATTAATTGTTTCTTCCTCAAGAGCGGATACAATTTTATTTAGTACAGTCTTCAATGAATATTCCATCTACAAAAATAACATATGTTTATATTCATTGGCCAAAATGGAAAATTTGTTCTTTGCTGCAATCATCAATTATCACCAGATAAGAGCGTGTCTAAATTTTTATTTTCTGATAACCAAGCATTTAAGAACCTGGCGTCATAAAAACTGACCTACGTAACCGCTATGCGCGCACCATGAAGTAGCCGCGAAGCGAATTTTTTATCTAGCCGGAACCATAACCACGAAGTAGCCGCGAAGCGAATCATTGATCCTCAGTTCTTAAACATTTAGACACGCTCTTAATTCCCCCGCGCCTCCGCCAGACTCTCTTTGTACACCCTCAACGCACGCTCCCGGCCCTCCTTGTGCTCTACTATCGGTTGCGGATACTCGTCCGTACCGTACTCGGGAACCCAGTTTTTGACGTACTCATACTTGGCATCGAATTTCTTTTGTTGACTATCAGCGTTGAAAATCCGAAAATAGGGCTGCGCATCCGTGCCGCAACCGGCGGCCCACTGCCAGCCGCCGTTGTTGCTGGCCAGTTCGTAATCCAGGAGTTTTTTGCCGAAATAGGCTTCCCCCCAGCGCCAATCGGTAAGCAAGTGCTTGGTGAGGTAGCTGGCGGTGAGCATCCGCATCCGGTTGTGCATATACCCGATGGTATTTAGCTCTCGCATGGCCGCGTCCACCAAAGGTACACCGGTGCGGCCGTCGCACCAGCGCTGGAAGGCTTCCTCATCATTGATCCACGGGATGCCGTCGTATTCGGGGCGGAAGGAGCGATCTTCCACATAGGGAAAATGCTGCAGGATATTAGAGTAAAAATCCCGCCAAATTAGTTCGGAGAGAAATACCTCATTCAGTTCCCGGGCGCGCTTGGCCCACTTGCGAATGCTGACCGTGCCATGCCGAAAGTGAATACCCAGACGACTGGTGCCCCGGCGGGCGGGATAATCACGGTTTTTGTCGTAGTTTTCAATCGTCTCCTCGGCCACCTTGGTATCGGGGATCTCAATATCCGACGGCTCAAAATCCATTTCCTTCAGGGATGGGATAGTACCGGGTTTTTTGATCGGCAACAGGTTATCCAGATACTTTTCACAGGGGTAAGGTTTTAGGTAGTACGAGATTTCCTCGCCTTCGTACTCATCCATCCGGCTGTCCAGGACTTCCAGCCACTTGCGCTTGAAGGGCGTAAATACGGTATAGGGACCGCCGGCATTTTTCGGCACTTCTTCGCCCTCAAAAATCACGTGATCTTTGTAATCGTGGAACTTTCCATCACCCGCCTCCACCATTTTTTTTACCGCCTCATCACGTTCCAGGGCGTATTCCTCGTAATCGCGGTTGGTGTACACGTCGGCGGCGGGGAATTCTTTGAGCAGTTTCGGCCAGATTTCCGTCGGGTGACCGTAGTAGACGCGCAGGTCACCGCCGTGGGCGCGGTAGGCGTCCGCGAGTTCGGTTACCGAACGGTGGATAAACTCCACGCGGGCATCATCGCGCTCCTCCAGTTTATCGAGAATTTCGCGGTCGAAGATGAAAACGGGCAGGACGGGACGGCCGCTATTGAGGGCGTGGTAAAGGCCGGCATTATCGTAGCTGCGCAAGTCGCGGCGGTGCCAGAAAAGTGATATTTTAGCCATGCCATTGAAAAGATGGCGGAGCGGGTTTTGTTCGCTAAATCAACCCTACCGATTCACTCTCACCCGCTTTAATTCCCGTTCCTGGGCTTCCAGGCGTAACTCGCCGAAGGTGACGTGAACGTTAATGGCCCCGCCGCCGACTTCGGCGTCCGGGCGGATCATGACGCGACGGACGCCCTCGGCACTTTCCAGTTCACGGATACGCAGTTCTCCGGGTACGACCATATCACCCTGCGTAGTAGTCAGCGTATAGGAAAGCTGAGCATCCAGCGGGTCAATGAGTAGCACGTCCGATTTATCGGCAAATACGGTCAAATCAGTCAGGTTAGCGGTGGGGGCCAGCCGCAGTTTTCCGTACTGGGCATTAATGGTGAACGATCCGCCGATATTGGTCAGGTCCACATCCGAGCGGCGGGCGTTAATGGACACATTGCCGTCGATCCGGTCGCCCATGATATCACCAAAACGGGTGCGGATATCCAGCAGGCCCTGGACGTTATTTATATTGATCTGACTAAATTCGCCGTAAATACGTACCCGGTTGCGCAGGTTGGAAATGTTGGATGAACCGAAATGATTCTTCACGTAGACCGGGCACTCTTCCGGCAAAGTGATGTAATAATGAATGGTTAATTGGCTTTTCGGCTTAGCCTCATTGTTGAGGCGGGAGTTACGCAGATAAAATTTATTCTTCTCCCGTTTAGTACTGAATACCAGGTTTTCCAGATCGCGCTTGGCAACGTCCAATTCGACGTGCTTGGCCGTCATTTCCACCCGTACACTGATTTCTTTTTTATCCCAGGTTTCCACGAAGATTTCCGCCTTCTCTCCTTCAATGGCTACTTCGTAGCCGTCGCGGTAAGCGTAGTTGTCTTCCATCACCTTGGTGACCACTTGCAGCGTAGCAGTATTTTGCCCAATGAGAAAACTCGGACTGAGTAAAATTAATAGTAAGAATTGACGCATATTCGTTGATTAGCTAAGACCCCTGGAAAGATGCAGGATTGTAACGCTATGTTGCGTGAGGGATAGGAGGCGATGTTTGAACGGACCGCTGCCCGGCAGGGCACGGGCAGAGAGTGCCGGATAGCCCGACCCCGCCGGCAGGCGGGGGCACGCCCAAAATGAATCCGTTATAAAACTTTCTAGATCAGTACACCAGCGCAATGGCCCGCCGATATAACTCCGAGCGCGTACGCTCCACATCCGCTAGTTTATTCAGCAAATTAGCATCATTCCCGTAGCTGTTCAGCATGGACATGATTTGCTTTCGCGCATCGTCCATTTCTTCCAGTTCGAGCAGTAATTCGTTATGGGTCGGCTCATTATGATCGGCCAGTTTCACCATCAGGCCGTCGAAACGATCCTCATCGGTTTCCCAGTCGTCAGTCGCTTCCAGATTGCTCATTTGCTCTGTCGCAAAAGCATAGGATACTGACGGCCCCTGATTGAGTTGCCAGAGGGCGGTACCGGCGGTCAGCAGCAGGGCCGCAGCGGCGGCTATGCCCAACACCCTACGGCGGCGCAGGTGCACTACCCTACTGCGCTGCTGCCGGTCCAGACCCTCGTTCAGGCCGTTCCAGACCCCGGGGGGCGGGGTGTATGCGGGCAGCCGTTCAGCGAGGGGCACGGGCGTATTCAACCGGATAAACAAGTTGTCCCATAAAGCTGTCGGGGGGGTATAATCGGGCAGGTTTTTCAGTGCTTCCCGCAGTCGATCACGATTCTTTTCTTGCATAATGGTGGGGTATAAAGCGAGTGAAAAGTGATTATTTTTAGTCGATGTAGCCGTTGTGGCGCAGGTATTCCCGCAGTCGTTTTTTGGCGTAAAAAAGTTGGCTTTTTGAGGTTCCGACGCTGATGTCAAGCATTTCGCCGACCTCTTTATGCGCATATCCCTCGATCTCGATCAGCACGAACACCGCGCGGTAACCTTCTGGCAGTGCCTGAATGGCGCGTTCCAGATAACCGATATCGAGTGCGTGCGTACCCCAATCCACCGCCGTTTCGGCGTAATTGGCGGGCAATTCTTCGGTCAGTACCCGCTTTTTGATCTTCGCCAGCGCGGTTCGCACGATGATCGTCTTGATCCACGCCCCGATCTTGCTCTCCCCGCGAAAGGTGTCGATCTTCTGAAAAATTTTCAGAAATCCTTCCTGAAGTACATCATTCGCGGTCTCAAAATTGGACGTGATCCGGTACGCCACCGTATACATGGCGCGCGAATAGCGGTCATAAAGTTCCTTCTGCGCGGCGCGGTCGTGGCGGCGGCAGGCGGCAATCAGGTCGGCCTCGGTCATACGCGCGGTAGTGGTCGGCATCGGTGAGTGGTTGTCTGTCAATAAGTTAAATTAAGTGGGGGCCATCCCCACGCCCTGGCGGGCGTGCGGTCGCTGTGCTGCGTGGCTCGCTATTCGCTCGGCCCTTGCGGGCTGCCCTCCCTGCCGGTCGGCCACCACTGCGCAGCGCTTGTCCTCCTAAACGTGAAAACCGGGCTTTCCAGCATGGCGGTCGGCCCGGCTTTCTCAATTCAACTGCCCTAGAGAGGGGGTGCGGCGGGGCGGGGTTGGTTGAAGAGAATAAAAGGCCGGGCGGGCGGTACCGGCCGGTAATGCACTACCGGTAGATGCGCGGTGGACATAGGTCTTCATGAGGCTTGGCAAAAGCGGTACATCGCAAAACAGGTTTCTACCTAGCTATACGAATCAATGCAATTTAAATTTTAGCTACCCATGATCATCCAGCCAACTCGTTCAACACGTTGCACAAACGATCCAATTGCTTTTTAGTATTGAATACGGAAGTTGCAATACCTACCGCGTTTACGTCCTTGTAGTCAACATAGTGGTTGCGGTAGTTTTCGATGGCCTGTGTAATTATGTTGTGTTCGCTTTTCAGTACTTTGGCTAGTTCGGTAGCGCTTTTATCTTTAATGCTAAAAAACACAATACCGCAGGAGTGCTCTTTCTCCAGATTTGTGAGAATATTTATGTTGTCGTTTTCCGCTACTTGCCGCACCCAGTACTCCTTCAGTTCTTGCATCCGCTCCCCTTTCACTTGGGCACCAAGCTTTTCCCATAATTCCAGACTCCGTGCGGCGGATTGGAAGACGGGGGTGATCGTTCCGAGGCTCTCGAACTTTTCGATGTTATCATCGTCCGGCAAATAATGGTAATTGCCGAAAAGCGGCATGGTCTTGCTGATGTGTTGTTGTTTGACGTACAGAAAACCCGTACCGAGCGGAGCCGCCGCCCATTTGTGGAGGGAGCTGCCGAAGTAGTCGCAGCCGATTTCTCTGACGTCGGTCGGGATGTGAGAAAAGCTCTGCGCGCCGTCGATAACGGTATAAATGCCGTGCTGTCGGGCCAGCTCACACAGTTCTTTGAGGGGATAAATTTGCCCGCTGATCCAGATGATGTGAGAAATCAGAAACATTTTGGTTTTGGGCGTAATCGCTTTACGGTAGCACTCGACAATCTGTTCTGCAGATTCCGGTTGGTAGGGGATGTGAATTTGTTTGAGGGTGATGCCTTTTCTAATCTCCTGCTGGTGCAGGCTGCCAATCATACTGTCGTATTCATGAGTGCAGGCAATCACCTCATCGCCCTTGTCGAAGGGAAAACCCATGATAACCGTATTCAGGGCTTCGGTAGTGTTACGTAATAGTGACACTTCGCCGATGTCAGCGTTCAGCACCTTGGCGATTTGTGTTCGCAGCGGTTCCTTGTCACCGCTTGCCAGACCGGGGTTGCGCGCGGATGGAAGTGCTTCGATGTGGTTCAGCTCATCGAGTAAATGTTTGATGCCGGTTTTGGGAAGACTACTTGCCGCGTTGCACCGAAAGTCGAGGTACGTATTATCGATGTGAAACTGCCGGCGGAACTTATCCCAGAAGGGTTCATCTCGTTCGGTAGCCAAAGACCAGTCTTCTTTATGGTTATCGGTTAGCATGACTGATTGGGCGACCAGGGGTAAGGCCGTCATGGATTTGATAAAGCTATTTCGTTTCATAAGGCTAAGGTAGGGAATTGCGGTATCGGAGAAGTGCTGGTGGGTCAAACCGCAAGTGGACAGTAGCGACAAGAACGCGAAAATGCGGACAGCGAAGTCCGCAGGGGACACCACCGGAATAGTAGGGTTAGGAATGGTAAAGAGTGGAAGATCGGTTCGACTAAATGAACATCAGGTCACCGGTTTGCGGGAAAGGGAAACGATAACGCCGATACCGAGGGAAATAAAGATAAAAAGTAGCGAAAACCACTCGGGAATATCGAAAAAGGAGGCGGTGATGAGTTTGACGGAAACGAAGATGAGGATGGCGAAAACGCTGTACTGCAAGTAGGCGAAGCGGCTGAGCATGCCCGCCAGGAAAAAGTAGAGCGAACGCAGGCCGAGGATAGCGAAGATATTGGAACTGAATACAATATACGGATCGGTGGTGACGGCGAAGATGGCCGGAACGCTGTCGAGGGCGAAGAGAAGATCGGTAAACTCAATGGTGATGAGGGCACCGAACAGAGCGGTAAAGACCCGCTTGCCGTCGATGGTGGTACGCAGGTTGTGGCCGTCGATGACGGTGCTGATGTTGAACATCCGGGCGATACGACCCGACTCACGGACGCCCTCCTCGCTCTCTTTTTTGGTGAGCATCTTGATGGCGGAATAGAGCAGGAAAAGGCCGAAAAAGATGGTGATTTGCTCGATCTGGTGGACCAGAGCCAGGCCGATGCCGATGAGCAGGGCGCGGAAAACGATGGCCCCGAGAATGCCGAGAAAGAGAACACGATGCTGGTACTTGGGCGGGATCTGGTAGGCCGTAAAAATGGCCGCGATGACGAACAGGTTGTCGACACTGAGCGATAGTTCGACGGCATAACCGGTGAGGTAATTGATGACGGCCCGACGCGGCGCGAGTTCGTTAATGTTGACGGCCGGGTCGGAGAGGTAGTACCAGTAGATGAAGCCCGCGAACGCCAGGGCGTTGATGACGAAAAAAATGGTTTCCGCTACGGCGCGGCGGGTGCGGGGAACCTCGTCGCGGCGGTGAAAAACGAAAAAATCCAGCCCGAGCAGAACGAGCACGTGGACGAGCAGAACGATCCAGGGAAGGTAAGGGGACATGGGCGGGGGCTAGGCGTTGGTGGGTCCGTTGACGGCTATATCCAGGTTAAGTTGGACTTTACCCTTGGTGGTAGCGTAGCTCAATCTACTGATGGTCAGGAGCGGGAGCAGGTCGGCGGGGCCGGGAGTGCCGGCGATGGATGGACCTTTGGGCGCGGGGGGCGCGGTGGGGTTAGTGAGTTGCCGGAGCAGCAATTGCAGCATTTCGTTACCTAGCTCATCGTTAAGGGCAATGGTGCCGCTGAGCCGGGATCCGGCTAGATCGGCGAGGCGGGTGTCGAGGAGACGCTGGATGAGTTGATCGGGGGTGGCGGCCATGAGAATGGTTTATGCTTGGAGGTGAAGTTGGATGGAGAGTTTGTCGGCGTGAGAAGTGAGCTGGATGCCGGCCAGCAGGGGCAGCAAGTAGCCGTAGCCGAGACCGGTGAGCAGGCGCGGCACGTGCAGGCTGAGTTCGGAACTAGTGAGCTGGATGCCGGCCGGGAGGTTTTTTTCGATCTGCCCGCGCAGGAGACCGATGAGCGGTTTGTCGATCATTTTAAGGCCGGAGGCGATGCGGAAGCGCAGCCATTCGTCTTGTTCGTCGCGGTTATAGGTGGCGTCAGTAAGGTAGAACTCGATCTGCCGGGTTTGCACACCCAGAATGGGGACGCCGGCGGCGAGGAAAACCACGGCCCGGCCGTCGTCGGTAAGGCGGAGGCGCAGGTCGTCGATGGGGGCATCGGCGGGCGGGGCGATGGCGAGGTTGAGCAGTGCGGTGCTGAGGTGGAGGTCGAGGCGAAGATCGGTGCCAGCCAGGGCGGCGGGGCCGCCGGACTGGAGTTGCTGTAGGAAGTGTTCGGGTAGCGTGGGCAAGGGCGGCAGAGGGGTTGGTGGTAGATTGTGAGTGTAACCGGCAGCGGGCGGCGGATGTTTGGGCGTCCCCCTACCCTATTCGGCCGGCCGAACAGCTACGGCAATTTTAGAATCGGCGGTGCCGTAGTAGAGCAGCCACCGGCCCTGGAAGTAAACCAGCCCCTCAACAAAGCAAACTTCGTTAACCTCTCCGGTGCGTTCGTAAGGCTTATCGGGGTGGATAAAGTAGCCGGGGGTGCGGTCCAGGAGTTCGTAAGGTCGGTCGGGGTGGAAAAGTGCCTGGGTTGAGCACGTTACGGCCTTCCCAGGCAACCGGAAGGTTGGTAAGAGGATCGGTAAAACGTCCCTCCGTTCGGGGGCTGAGGATGGGGTTGAGGGAGTCAACTTTGGTAAAGTCGACGAGTGCCCAGTCAGGAGTAGCGGCCGCCTGCGTGGAGGAAGGAACGGTTATGCGGCAAGCTGCAATAAGCAACAGCAAAAAAACAATCGGAAGTACCCTGAGCATGGTAGCAATTTTAAAGAAGTAGTCATTAGTAAATCAATCCGAGTGCAATTTGGTAATAACCCGTGAAATGTGGTTACTTTGAGGCCGAGATACCGTATTCTTTTTTGCCATACGGTTCGCTATTTTGCCGCTTTCCCGTTACGCGTTCATCACATGTCTGCCAATAAAAACCACGTCTTGCTCCGACGCATGGATTTCCATTTGCGCCGCAGGTTATTCGATTTTCTTGCATCGCCTTACTTCAGCATCAGGCCCGGCTGCCTGGAGCTGGCCGCTGAACTGCAAAATTATCTGGAGGAAACAACCGTAGACCCGCAAAAAATTTGGTCTTCGCTTAATCCCGGCATGGCTTACGACCACACCGCCTACCGGTTACTCAACAGCTACCTCTACAAGTCACTGAAGGAGTTTCTTGCACTGGACTCGTTTCGCAAGTTACCCGGCGAAATGGATCGCTACGCCGCACAAACGCTTTACGAGCTTGGCTTGGGCGACGAGTCGAGAAAATTATCCAAGGGCGCACTGGACCGCCTGCGCAAAAACCGCAACCAGCAATCGGGCCGCCTGTACCAAGTTTATCGCATGGAGCGGGAGGTGTATGATTTCGAGGTCCGTTCCCGGAGTTTCGGACAGAAGGCAACCGAAGAATTCGTCCGCATCAATGAATACCTGGATCGCTTTTTTATCGTCGAAAAGTTGCGGCAGGCCTGCCTGATCATCAATGCCTATAAATTGTCCAATACCGCACTGGATATCCGGCTGGTCAACGATGTACTCGAAGAAATAAGGCAGGACGACTCGTTGCGCGAAGAGCCGCTCATCGCTATTTATTTTACTATTTACAGTTTTCTGAGCGAGGATGAGCCGCTCTACCACTTTTCCGCACTGCTAAATTTGCTCAAGGAGCATTCCAAATTGTTCGCCCCCGTCGAGTTAACGGAAATTTATACCCTGGCCGTTAACTTCGGCATCAGCCGGGTGAATATCGGATTGAAAGATTATACCGGTATCACGCTCGATTTGATCCGTGGTGGAATCGACGATCAAACATTACTACCCGGGGGCAAGGTCACGCTTTCTACTTTTAATAATACCATTCGCCTGGCGTGCGAAGCGCGGGAATACGAATGGACGGAAAACTTTATCGACCATTACCAAAATTTACTGCCCAGAGAAGGCCGGGAAAGTACCCTGCACCTGGGCCGTGCTACCCTCTACTTTCAGCAGGGCCGTAGCGATGACGCACAAACGGAATTGATTCAGCTGGATGGGCGCAATGAGCCGCGGATTTACTTGTCCGCTCAACTAATGTTGCTCCAGATTCTGTTTCAAACCAGCGAATTCAATCGCATTAATTCACTACTGGGCACCTTGAGAAACTACCTTAACCGACGTAAAGATCTTGGCTATACCAAAGAAATTTATAAGGGTATTGTAAAAATATGCGGAGAAATCGTTCGCATACCTCCCGGTGATGAGAAAAGCAGCGTAAGGGTCCGGCTGAAAATAGAGCAGAGAAACTTTCCCGCCCACATCCACAGCTGGCTCCTGAGCCTGCTGTGACGCACCTATAACCGCCGCTCGTCGATCCGGGCCTGCAACGTATCGCGGTAGCTTTTGCCCACGGGCAGCGTCTGGGTCTTGCCCCGCTCTTTCACCTCCACCATATTGCCGACCAGGGCTTCCACGCGGTCCAAATTTACAATATAGGAGCGATGGATGCGCTGAAAATTGCGACTCGGTAACCGTTCTTCCAGGCTTTTCATGGTCTGAAGGGTAATTACGCGGTCGTCCGGCATTCGGATGATGACATAATCTTTCAATCCTTCGATGTAGACGATATCCGACAAGTTGACGCGCTGCAATTTCTTGTCCGCCTTGACGAAAAAGTGATCGGGCGCGTGTTCGGTGATTTGCCCGGCACTGCTACGGCGGCTCAGTTCGATCTGCTCGATGGCGCGGTTGGCCGATTGCAGGAAACGGTCCATACTGATCGGTTTGACCAGATAATCCAGCGCGTTCAGTTCAAAACCGTCCAGCGCGTAGTTGGGGTAAGCCGTGGTAAAGATAACTTCCGGCGGGTCCTTCAAACCGCGCAGAAAATCGGTACCGGTCAACTGGGGCATCTGGATATCCAGAAACATCAGGTCGATATCGTGCTTGCGCAGGGCGTCGTTGGCCTCGAAAGCGTTGCCGCACTTGGCGATCAGGGTTATTTCGGGTATTTTATCCAGGTATACTTCCAGTATATCCTGAGCCAGTGGTTCGTCGTCGACAATGAGTGCCTTGATCATGGGGTAAGTTGATTTTAAGGGGATTTAAATAAGGTTAAGTTTGAGGCGCACCAAATAGGTATTCGGCCGGTCCTCGATAGATAGTTCGTACTGCTCGGGGTAGAGTAGTTCCAGCCGCCGGCGCACATTGGCCAGACCGATCCCGCCACTAGGCCGCTGGCTATCGGGTGGTATCGGTTGCCCGGCACCTTTGCTGTTTTCGATCTCGAACTCGGCGCGGCCCGGCAGGGCTTCCAGGTGGATGCGGACGAAGCCGTCACGTAGCTGAGAATTAAGTCCGTGTTTGAAACTATTTTCCAGGAATGGAATAAACAGCAGCGGGGCAATTTGCTGATCGCCCACCGGACCGGCCACGTTAAACGAAATATTCACGTGTTCGGATTGGCGCAGTTTTTCCAGTTCCAGGTAATTTTCCAGGTAATTGATTTCCTTGCGCAGCGGCACCTTTTTTTCGTTGCACTCGTACAGCATATAGCGCATGATCTCCGACAGTTTGATCACCGTTTCCGGTGCCTTGTCGGATTTTTTCAGGGTCAGTGCGTACAGGTTATTCAGCGTATTAAATAGGAAGTGTGGATTAATCTGTGATTTCAGAAACCGCAGTTCCGATTGCATCGTCTGGTTGGCCAGTTCGCGTTTTTCCTGGTTCTGCCGCAGCCAGTCGGCCATGATCTTGCCCACCGTAGAGATTCCGGCCACAAAAAACATACTCACGAAGTACTCATTCAGGTTTGCCAGCAGGTCATCGCGCAGGGTCGGGTAGTTGGTGAACAACACGAATTTCACGATTAGCTTAAAGGGCGTTACGGTCAGCGTGGCCAGGGACAGCAGACTCAGGTAGGTGAAATAGCGCCCCCGCCCGAGGTAGGACGGAATGAGGTAAATCAGGTTAAAATAAACGATCACCGCGTAAAAAACGAGATTGACCAGTTCATTACTCAGGCTTAAGACAATCCCCAGATCACTGTTATGCAGGATCAGCAGAAAGATCAGAAAACCCAGCCAGCCCAGCACATGATAGACCGGCCTTTGACTGACAAAGGCGGCAAAGCGGTCCCGCAAACGCAGGGCGGAGAAGAGTGCTTGATTATCCGATCCGATCACGGCACCAATGTAAGGCAGTTTTCGCGGTGGAGGCCAATTTTTCGACGGGCGACCGCCGGAAGTGGATGAGTGGCGGCTAATTTGAAGGATGCTACGGTCTGGCCATGCCTCCCCCCTACCCTTTCGGCCACACCTTTTTATCTCCGCCCTCGCGGTTGCGGCGCAGGTATTCCGCCATCAGTTCCCCCTCGCGGGCGGTGGTACGGGTAGTATTATTCTCATAGAGGCCGGCGGCGGCCCGCTGACGGCGGCCCTCGTAGAGGGTGACGGCGCAGGCCACGGATATATTGAGGCTCTCGGCCATGCCGTGCATGGGGATGGTAAAGTTCCCATCGGCGGCGGCCAGGGCCTCGGGCGAAAGGCCGTCGCGCTCGTTGCCGAAAAGAAGGGCCGGGCGGCCGGTCTGGTCCATGTCGTACAAGTCCACGCTCTCGGCACCCAGGTGGGTGGCCATAATGGTATCCGCCACGCGGCGCACGTGCTCGAAGCAGGGGCCGACCTCCTGGTAGTAGTGCACGTCCACCCATTTGCGGGTGCCGGCGGAAGTCTTTTTACCCAGCAAAATATTTTTGGAATGCAGGGTCTTTTCGGTTTGCAGCACGAATATTTCGTGGATGCCCACCGCGTCGCAGGTACGCATCACGGCCGCGAGGTTGAACCGGTCGTGGACGTTTTCCAGAATAACCGTCCAGCCGAATTGGCGCAGGTTGGCGATGCGGGCGAATTTTTCGCGGCGCCGATCGGTGATATTTGCCATATTTTCATCAATTGTGGTAGAGACGCAAAATCTTGCGTCTCCGAATGGCCCAGCCATTCGGATGTAATAACAAGATTGCACGACGCAAAATCTTGCGTCTCCGAATGGCACCTGACCCTTGAAATAGTATCCCGGACAAGCGGTGGGAATGGGCGCGACGCAGGAGCGAGACGCGTAGCGGCCGGAGTGAAACGGAGCCATGGACGCAGCGACCCGCCGGCCGGTCAGGCGGCGGGATGGCCCCAAAAAATCCAAAAAATCCATCAATTCACCCGCCGGAAACGATAGTCCTTAAACTCCAGGATGTTGACGTACTTGTTCTCCCAGCGCTCCAGCACGGGCCGCTCCGTTCCGCCGGGAATGGCGGGGGTGCTGACCACGCGCTCGAAGCGCATGCGGGTGTGGAGGAGGTCTTCCGGCTCGCGCTCCAGTTGGTACTGGAACTGGGTGCCGTACTGGCCCAGCAGGCGCATGAAATATTTGGTGAGGCCGTAACCGACGAAGGCTTCCTCGCGCGGCAGCGCACCGTAGCGGTTGAAGAAATCGCGGCGAAAAGTGCGCACGCCGGGGTCGAGCTGGTCGATGAAGACGCTGCTGGAGACGTGGACATTGCAGCCCTCGTAGTAATCGAAATCGACGTTCTCGTAGTCGCGCCACTGCGGCAGGCCGTATACGGCTACCTCGCTGCGACCGTTACGGATGGAATTGTAGAGCGTGCCGAGAAAATTGGCCACAAAAGTTTCGTCCTCGTACATGGGCACGATGAAGGTGACGCTGCCGCCCAGGTAGGGTTGGAGGCTGAAGTTCCGGCCGTCGATGACGAGTTCTTCCAGCGGGGCCACATTGGGGTTGCCGGTGGCGATCTTGTATTCGGTCTGGAACAGGGCCAGGCGCGAGGTCTGCGCGGGCGTGCTGCCGCTGACGAGCACGATCCGCTCGGACCGCTCGGTGCGCACAACGTGCTGGAGGATGGCGCGGCAGTGGGTCTCCAGCGTGGGGTTGACCTGGATGTACTGCGGGTTGTTTTCCGTGACGCCGCCGGCCGCGCTGTAGGGGGAGATCAGCACCTGACCGCTGCGCTTGGCGGCTTCGGCTACCTGGGCCACATTGTCGCGCAGGTAGGGGCCGATGATGACGTGCGAGTTGCGCAGTGCCACACTGGTACTGAGTAAGGAGGAAACCCGCTCGGGAGATGCCTGGGTGTCTTCGGAAAGGACGTTGAGCTTGAGGGTGCTACTTTTTTGCAGCTCGTCGAGGGCCATCTGCGAGCCGCCGTAAAAATTGAGTGCCCAGAGGCTATTGACGTCGATCTCGTTGTTCTCACCCGTCTGGTTGGCCAGGAAGGGCAGGATATAATCCACGTTGTAGGCCGTAAGCATCCGCGAGCCGTCCGTGCCCTGGCCCGTCTGTTCCACGGCATTGAAGCCGCCGGCGGTGGGGGTGGTGGTGCCGCCGCCGGCAGTTGCTCCGCCGGCCCGGTTACCCCGAAACACATCCACGCCTTCCTGGGTGATGGGCGGGTAATCCCGCTCGGAAAGGACGGTCCATTTAATGGTGTCCATCGGCTCGGTGGGCGCATTATTGACCACCACGTAGCGGCCGGTCACGGGGTCGTACACCCGCCTGCCCTGGATGGGGTCCAGGTCGGTGCGGTCACGGTCGCGGTCGGAGGTCTGGGGCGTATCGCCGTTGTCCACCACCAGCGGTTTAAACAGTTCGCAACCCGCCAGCAAAAGCAGGGCGGAAAGCCAGAGAAGGGTACGAAGAAGCGGGGATGGAGCTTGCATGTTGATCTGTTAGCTGGTTTGCGGGGTCGTTCCGGTAACGGCTTATCGGTTAGTATGTTTCGGGGGGTGCCGCCCCCGCAAGCGTGCGGGGCCGTCGGTCCCTTACGGGCTTCGCTATTCGCTCGGCACTGCGTGCGCTAACGCCCCTCCAGGCACCTCACCCGTAGGAAACGGATAATATTTGCCGACGGAAAACCGACCGGGATAAAACGGCCGGTCGCAAATGTACTACATCCTACCCACTACCTACTAACCCGCCGGGTTTACTCCCATTCGATGGTGGCGGGCGGTTTGGTGCTGATGTCGTAGACCACGCGGTTGATGCCGCGCACGTTGTTAATGATTTCGCTGGAAACGGCAGCCAGAAACTCGTAGGGCAGGTGGCTCCACTCGGCGGTCATGCCGTCGGTGCTGGTGACGGCACGCAGGGCCACGGCCTGTTCGTACGTACGCTCGTCGCCCATCACGCCCACCGATTTGACGGGCAGCAGGATGGTGCCGGCCTGCCAGACTTCGTCGTAGAGGCCGTAGGCACGCATTTTGTCGATGTAGATGGCGTCGGCCGCCTGGAGGATGGCCACTTTTTCGGGTGTGATGTCTCCCAGGATACGGATGGCCAGGCCCGGCCCGGGAAAAGGGTGCCGCCCCAGCAGGTGAGCCGACATATCCAGCTGCGCCCCCACCCGGCGGACTTCATCCTTAAACAAATAGCGCAGCGGCTCCACGATCTTGAGGGCCAGTTTTTCGGGTAGGCCGCCCACGTTGTGGTGCGATTTAATGGTCACCGACGGGCCGTGCACGGAAACCGATTCGATCACGTCGGGGTAGATGGTCCCTTGCGCCAGATAAGCGACCTGGGGCAGTTTGGCCGCCTCACGCTCGAATACCTCGATGAATACCCGCCCGATGATCTTGCGCTTGCCCTCGGGGTCGGCTTCGCCGGCCAGCTGGGAATAAAATTCCTGTTTGGCGTCGATGCCGGTCACGTTGAGGCCCATGCCGTGGTAGCTCTCCAGCACCTGCTCGAATTCGTCCTTGCGCAGCAGGCCGTTGTCGATAAAGAAGCAGTGCAGCCGCTTGCCCACCGCGCGGTGCAGCAGCATGGCCGCCACCGAGCTATCCACGCCGCCGGACAGGCCGAGCAGCACCTCATCCGTTTCGCCGATTTGTGCGGCCAGGTCGGCCACGGTTTCGTCCACAAAGGCGGCGGGTGTCCAGTCGCCGGTGCAGCCGGCGATGTGGATGACGAAGTTTTCCAGCAGCTGCTTGCCGTCCAGCGAGTGGTAGACCTCGGGGTGAAACTGGATGCAGAAAACGGGCCGGTCGAAGGCACCGGGGCGGGAGGCGAAAGCGGCCACGTCTACGTCGGCCGTACCGGCCAGCAGCTCGAATTGCTCGGGCAGCTCCATGATCGTATCGCCGTGCGACATCCAGACCTGCGAGCCGGCCTCGATTCCTGCCAGCAGGCCGCCCTCGCGGTGGATGCGGCTCAGGCCGGCCTTACCGTATTCGCGCTTGGTGGACCGTTCCACCCGCCCGCCGTAGTGCTGGGCCAAGTACTGGGCGCCGTAGCAGATGCCGAGCACGGGTACTTTGCCCATGATGCGGTCCAGTTCGGGGTGCAGTGCGGCGTCTTCACGCACCGAAAATGGACTGCCGCTGAGGATTACGGCGCGGATGCTATCGTCCAGTTCGGGCACCTTATTATAGGGGACGATCTCGGAGTAGACGTTGAGTTCGCGCACCCGCCGGGCGATGAGCTGGGTGTACTGGGAGCCAAAGTCGAGGATGAGGACCTTTTCGTTCATGGCGCAAAGGTACTTTATAAAAACACCCCCTACCCTACCCTCCGGCTCGAAATTCCCCCGTACTTTTCCGCTTCCTTACGCACACATCCCAAATCCCCAGCCGCCATGTATCACCTACCGATTCACGAAAAGACTACCGTCAACATCAGCCACCGCCACATCGGGCGGACGGATACCACCCGCTTCGAGAAGATGCACGTCGAGGTGTTCGCCGATTCCGTTTTGGCATCGGTAGCGGCGGCGCGGGAGATCGCCACGCTCATCCGCAGCAAGGCGGCGGCGGGAGAAAGCTGCGTGCTGGGCCTGGCTACCGGTTCCTCGCCCATCGGAGTGTACGAGGAACTGGTGCGAATGCACCAAGAGGAAGGACTGAGTTTCGAGCACGTCGTTACCTTCAATCTCGATGAGTATTTCCCACTCGATAGCGGCAGCCCGCGCTCCTACCATCACTTCATGCACGAACACCTGTTCGATCACGTGGATATTAAGCCGGAAAACATTCACATTCCCGACGGCAGTATCGAGCAGGAAGCGGTTTATGAGTACTGCATGGCCTACGAGGCCGCGATTGCCGAAGCCGGCGGACTCGATTTCCAGTTGCTGGGTATCGGCCGCACGGGCCACGTCGGGTTTAACGAGCCGGGGTCCAACTCGCGCTCCCTGACCCGCCTCATTACCCTCGATCACCTGACCCGCGTGGACGCGGCCGGCGATTTTCAGGGACGCGATAACGTGCCGCGCCGCGCCATCACGATGGGGATCGACACCATCCGCAAGGCCCGCCGCATTATCCTGCTGGCCTGGGGTAACAAGAAGGCCGATATTGTCCGGTTCATGGTGGAGGGCGAGGTGAGTTCCAAAATTCCCGCCACCTTTTTGCAGGACCACGACAACACGACCGTACTGCTCGACCAGGAAGCATCCGCCCAACTCAAGCGTTTTCAGACGCCCTGGCTGGTCGGCCCTTGTGAGTGGTCGGAGGAACTGACCCGTAAGGCCATCGTCTGGCTGAGTAGTCACGTCAACAAGCCCATTTTAAAGCTGACCGAGCGCGACTATAATGGCAACGGGATGTCCGACCTGTTGGCCGTGGAGGGTTCTGCCTACGAACTCAATATCCGGATGCACAATACCCTCCAGCACACCATCACCGGCTGGCCGGGAGGTAAACCGAACGTGGATGACACCAATCGCCCCGAGCGCAAGGACCCCGCCCGTAAGCGCGTCATCATCTTCAGCCCCCACCCCGATGACGACGTGATCTCCATGGGCGGCACCTTCCTGCGCCTCGTCAATCAGGGCCACGACGTGCACGTTGCCTACCAGACCTCCGGTAACATTGCCGTGGCCGATCACGACGCCCGCCGCTTCGCCGAATTTGCCCGCGAACTGAACCAGGCGCAGGGAATCGAATCGCCGGAATTGGACGGAATCATCGCCCAGTTGCGGCCCCACGAAAACGATGATTCCATCAATACGCCGGAGGTACTGCGCATCAAGGGATTGATCCGTAAAGGAGAGGCCGCCGAAGGTGCCCGCTACTGCGGTCTGGACGACGATCACATTCACTTCCTGAATATGCCATTCTACGAGACGGGCCGCTCTAAGAAGAATCCCGCTCGGCCCCAAAGACATCGCGCTGATCGAAGACCTCCTCAAAGAAGATCAAACCCCACCAGGTCTACGCCGCCGGTGACCTGGCCGACCCCCACGGCACGCACAAGGTTTGCCTCGACGCCATTTTTGCCGCCCTAGACAATCTAAAGAAGCAGCCCTACATGAAAGACTGCTGGGTCTGGCTTTACCGCGGCGCGTGGCACGAGTGGCCCATCCACGAGATCGAAATGGCCGTCCCCCTCAGCCCCGCCGAGGTGGAACGCAAGCGTAAGGCCATTTTCTTCCACCAGTCGCAGAAAGACGGCGTGATGTTTCAGGGCGACGACGAGCGCGAGTTCTGGCAACGCGCCGAGGAACGAAACAAGGAAACGGCGAGTCGGTACAACCAGCTCGGTTTAACGGAGTATGAGGCAATGGAGGCGTTTGTAAGGTACCGCTATTAGGGAGCTTGCTCCCTGGGGCTGCGCCCGTACTTTTGATTGCGTGCTGCGCACGCTGGTATTTTAGTACTTTTGACTACCTGTGGCGATTGTCGGCAAGCTCTTCGGAGTTTGTATTTTCGACTCTGTCAACCCATGAGACCCAGGCTGTCCAGTTTATCAGGCTTGAACCAGTACAGGTTTTGCACTCGCTTCTTGGAGACCTCCCCCCCGGCCCCACCTCTTCCGGGGAGGACCCCGGGGGAGAGGTCCCAAAAAACAAGTGAACAATCAATTGTCAACAATCAGTAATCGGATATCAACTATCCTCACCCGCCGATCCCGCCGCTGAACGCGCCGGGTTTTGCGCCCACGTAGGTCGGGTCCAGCAACTGAACGATCATCATGCGGCAGGGGCCGTTGCCAATGGTGCCGGACTGGTGGCCCATGCGGCCCTCGTCATCGCGGACGGTGTTCTGATCGGCACCGAAGGAGTAGTCGCCTACCTGCATATCCACGCGGGTGCCGTCCATTGTTTTGACGTACCAGCCGCCGCTCAGGGGCACGATCCACTGGGGGCGGGGATTTTCGTGCCACTCACCCACCCAGTTGGCGGGTAATTCGGTGAACAGCACCTGGATATTACCCCGGTACAATTTATTATTCCACTGCGGATCGGCGTCGCCGCCCATGCTTTCCTGCTCGAAGCCGGTGATCTCGGCTTTCTTTTGACGGCTCACGCCATTTTCGTCGGTGTACACGTGCCAGTAAGTAAAGGTGGGGGCTGCCATAGTTTCATTTTTCTATTCTAGCGCGATGGAGGATAGGTAAGTTCGTTCCCAGCCCTTTTTTGGGCGTGTCCCGGCCTGCCGGCCGGGTCGGTCCCTTCCCGGCTCCCTGTCGGTCGGCCCTGCGGGCTGCTTCGCTAGCGCTTCGCCCCGTCCAGGCACCTCACGCAAACACGCCGCTCAGGTCGAGGACCTCCAGGTCCGAGACGGCCGGCGCAGCCGGCAACCGGCAAGGCGTGTCCGTTCGCCCATCTAACGGCTCGGAAGTAGACACCCTCGACCTGATTCCGAACACGCCGCTCAGGTCGAGGACCTCCAGGTCCGAGACGGCCGGCGCAGCCGGCAACTGGCAAGGCGTGGCCGTTCGCCCATCTAACGGCCCGGACGTAGACACCCTCGACCTGATCCCGAACACGCCGCTCAGGTCGATCCCGACAAGTCGGGATCGACTTTTATTTGATGCGACACAGCAATACCTCCCGCTCCCCCTCTTTCGTCGTCAGGTAACCCTTTAGTTCATCGTCAATTTGGACCGGGCCGACACCGGCGGGCGTGCCGGTGAACAGCAGGTCGTTTTTGCGCAGGGCGAAGAACTGGGAAACGTAGACGATCAGTTCCTCCACGGCAAATAGCAGGTCGCGGGTATTGCCCTGCTGCACGGTGCTGCCGTTACGGGTGAGGCGGAAGTCAATCGCGTTGGTATCCGGGAAATCGGCGGGGGGGAAGAATTCGGAAACGGGGGCGGAGTGGTCGAAGGCCTTGGCGATCTCCCAGGGTTGGCCCTTGGCCTTGAGGCGGGCCTGGACATCGCGAGCGGTAAAATCGATACCCAATCCAATTCCGGAAATGTAATCGCGGGCAAACTCGGGCTGTACGTGGCGGCCGTTTTTGGTAATGCGGACCACCACTTCGATCTCGTGGTGGATGTCCTGGCTGAACTCGGGGTAATAGAACGGCTTATTCCGCTGCACCAGCGCGGTATCCGGTTTGAGGAAAACGATGGGTTCGGCGGGGCGCTCGGCACCCATTTCGGCGGCGTGGTCGGCGTAGTTGCGGCCGATGCAGATTATTTTCATGGTGGCGATTTTGTAGTGTTGGGCGGTAGGGTAGCAATCGTTGGATAAGAGCGGCAACATAGCGCAAAAAATCCGCGACAGATCCCCCATAAAAAACGCCCCCACCCCGAGGGATGAAGGCATTTTTTAAACGATTGTGATGAGACTGATCGACTTCGGTCCGTTTGCGTGAGGTGCCTGGAAGGGGCGAGCGTAGGGACGCAGTCCGCAGCACCGAGCGACCAGCGAGCCTGAAAGGAACCGACCCGCGCCGTTATGCCGGGACACGCCCAAAAACATCACCCGCTGAAGGTTTCAACCGAAATCAGCTCGTCTCACTCCATTACTTACTGACCACCAAACGGCGCGTCAACTCGTCGCGGCCGGCCACGATGCGGACCAGGTAGACACCGGCGGGTGCGCTGGTGAGGTCGAAATCGTGCCGGTAACTGGTGACGGCGTCGCTGACGTGACGCATGACCAGACGGCCCTGCAGGTCGATGATTTCGACCCGGATGGACTCGGCCGCAGGCAGCTCAAAGCTCAGTTGGGCCACGTTGCGCGTGGGGTTGGGCGTGAGCATCAGTGCCGTGAGGCCGGAAATTTCGCCAACGCCGACGGGTACCTGAACGGAGTCTACGGCCGTACAACCGTAACTATCCGTGACGGTAACGGTGGCGGTTTCGTCCGAGAAGCCGTCCGCGCTGCTACCCGTATCGCCGTTAGACCAGAGGTAGGTATAGGGTGCCGTGCCGCCGCTGGCGGTAACGGTGGCCGTTCCGTCGCCGGTACCGGCGGTTACGTCGTCGATGACTAGGTCGGGGCTAAACTGAACGGTTAGCGAATCGGCGGTAGCTCCGCAGATGGCACCGCTCGGATCGCGTACGATACCACGAATACTCCAGATTCCTTCCAGGCGATCAATTTCGTTAAAGGACAGGATGCCGTTCAGGTCACTATCGAATGTAGACGAAGCAGCGGGTGCCGCGATGGAAAATCCATCAGGATTTCCTCCGGTGCCGTTTATAGTACTGAACAGCAGGCCCCGTGAACCACCCACCGGAATGGTGTCATTGGTGGCAAACGTAATGGTAAAGCTGTCCATCGTGCCGCAGACGCTCACCGTATCCGTCGTGAGCAGGGTACCGGGATCGCAGCTGAATACCGAGCAAGCTACTTCGGCACCACCCTCACAGGTAATGGAAGGATAACCGTTATTCGTTGCGGTATTAGGTCCGCCGCCACACTGATTTACTTCGTTGATGATAAAGATATAATCACCGGCTACGGGGGCGGTAAACGTAATGGAGCAAGTGTCCAGGACGTTGGCGATTACGTTGCCGAAAGTATCTATTACTGTCAGTTCAGTTGCGAAGGAACCGGCACCCGGGCCGTTACAAATACCGAAGGTATAGGTGCCGCCGGCCTGAAAGTCTCGGATGATGTAGGATTCTGCGGCAAACACCTCAAACTCCTGAATTTCGTTCAGGGGACAGCCGCTGCCGTCATCACAGGGTGCGCCTTCGAAAAAGTCGGCAAAATCGTTGTACAAAATAAGGGCGTCCGTACACGGTAGCCGGTCACCCGATCCTGCGATGGTACAACCCGCCGCATCGGTAACGACCACTGAGGCGGTATCTCCTGATGCGTAGGTGGTCGTGTCGGTCATATCTCCGTTCGACCAGAGGTAGCTGTAGGGAGGAGTACCACCGGCGATATTGGCGTAAGTAGTGCCGTCAGCTTCGGTGACGATGCCGTTAAATACCAATGCCGGGTTGAAATTTACGATGAGAGAGTCCTCAGAGACGGAGCAGGGAAAATCAGCGTCAAATTCGAAGATGGCAACTTTGACCACATAGGTTCCTCCCAGTGGTGGAAGATCGTTTAAAGATAGCAAACCGTTCAGGTCGGCATTATACGTAGTGCCGGCTCCGAACTTGGTGAGGGTTAGCACATCACCGATTCCACCGGTGCCTCCCAATACCGGATCGAATACATAGACAGCTTCCCCCCGAGAGGGAATAGTATCAGTGCCTAAGCTGGTGATGGTGAAGGAATCTCCGGCGCAGACCGTTATTTCACCAGTGGTGAGCAGCTGGCTGACCGAGCAGGCCGTCTGGCATACCGGTGCATTGGTGGGAGCACAGGATAGCGTGAGAAAGCCGTTGTCCTGTAACATACTGGGCAATCCACAGCGGCCGACCTCGTTGATAACCAGGGTATAGGTGCCGGTACTGGTAGCGGTAAACGTCAACGAGCAAGTGTCGCTGATACTGGCTACCAAGTCGCCGTTCTCGTCCAGTACGGAAAGCTCAGGGGAAAATGAACCGGCACTGGGTCCATCACAAATATCAAAGACGTAAGAGCGACCTTCCTGAATGGTACCGACCAGATAACCTTCGCCATCAAATACTTCAAAACCGGTAAACTGAAATACCGGACAACCCGTGCCATCGTCGCAGGGGGCACCGCCGAATTCGGTATTAAAGTTGGTGTACGGCCCGTCAGCAAATTCAGCGCACTGCGCCCGTAGCGCATTCCCGCCCAGGCAGGCCGCCAGTACGAACAGGCAGGTAAAAAAAGAGTAACGTAAATTCATCTAGCTCATTGGTTTGTGGAATCGGTAACGGCCGGTTAGAACCCACCCACTCCGGTTTAGGGGTAAAATACGAAGGTAAAGTTAACGTAACATTCTACTACTAGCGGAAAAGATTGACCGAATGTTCGCCGATCGTCGGCAGCAAAAAACAAGTGGGGGCGAACCGCTCAACGGCCCGCCCCCACTAATGGACAAGTATGCAAAATAGGCTACAAGCGTATCTTACTCAACCCCACAGTGCCCCGTGCTGCCCAAGGCAGTCAACTGACCGGCGGCGGTGTAGCTGAACTGCTGGATCGTATTCGGACCGATAACCATCACCAGGTTGCGATCTTCCTGCACCACCACGTCGTGGGCGGTTAGGTTGGACACGTTGGTAATCACATTCGACAGATGGCCCGTAGCGGGATCGCGGTCAAATACCTTCAGGCCCTCCTCATTGTCACAGAGGAAAAGCAGGTTATCCGTGGCGGCCAGGCCGATGGGGTTGTGCATATTGAAGCTCTGCTCGGCCTGCAGGCTGCTCAGGCTCACCACGTCCAGCACGTTCAGTCCCTGCACGGTTCCACCCGCGCAGGTAGTGCCGGTGCGCAGGGTCACGTAAGCCGTCTGATTACGCACGGCCACGGGGTCGCACTGGGTCACGTGGCGGTAGCTGCCGTCGGCGCGGGGCGCGGCGGGGTTGCTCAGGTCGAAAACCAGCATGGCACTCTCGGAACCGATGTACAGGCGGCCGTTTTCCACGATCACGGTCTCCGCGCCGCCGCCCAGAAATACCTGGGGCTTGGCTTCGGGCGCGCCGCCGCCGTTCAGGGCAACGGGCTTAATGGAGTACTCATCCACGGCATACAGGTAATCGTTGCCCAGCGCGAAACGCGACAGGCTGCTGCCGATACCCAGTTCGGCCAGCATTTCCTCGGTGCGGTCGTTGCCGTTAAAACTGGCCACCCCCTGCGGGCGGGCCGCAATGATGTCCTCACTAATCATGATGGCATCGCCGACTTCCAAATAATTCTGCCGGCGGCCGGAGCTACAGGGAATGTCCTCGCGGGTGGTCGTTTCGGTGTAATTGACGGTGAAATACTTCTTGCCGTCCTGGCCCACAAACGTAGAATAGGCATCGAAAACGTCCTCGGTGCGGCTCAGCATGGTGGGCCGGGCGGGGTCGGAGATGTCGAACACCAGCAGGTCCACGTAATTGTTGACGTACAGGCGGCCGTCGCGCACGATCAGCGAATGGGCACCGGTAACGGGCAGAAAAGACACGGCCTCGGGGTTGCCGGCGCGGTTGTTATTCAGCAGGTGGATACCCTCGCCCCGTTCGATCATGAACAGGTAGTCGCCGGCGGCGGCAAAACCGCTGGGGTGGCAAACGGAGCGCGGCGCCTCGGCCACGATGTCGTTGCGGAAGGCCGCGCCCTCGATCACCACGGGTTCGTAGCGGACGTAGGTATACACGGCATCGCAGGTTTCTTCCAGGCAGGAAGACAGTACGAAGAGCAGGGCGGCGAAGCCCAGGAAAGAATAAATTTTACGCATGGTAAGGTGACATTAGGGGGTTAATGGAAGGTGAACGCAACGTTCCTGGATACTAGACGAACGTATTCGGCCGATCCGTTGGTTGGCGGTGCAAAATAATTAACATTCTCCGCAAGATACTTCTTGCTTCCCGCTTTAAGAAGAATTTAACGAATCTTCTTCGGTACGTTTTTGCGGGCAAGCATTTTCGGGCGTGCCCCATCGGCTAACGCCTCCGGGCCGGTGCCTTACGGGGTTCGCTGTTCGCTCCGTGCTATCGCACCCTCCCTACCGGTCGGCCCTCCAGTCACCTCACGCGGGTTAGCGGGTAGCTAGTTTCCGGTACTGCCGTTACTGCCCCGCATCCGCCGCCAGTTTGGCCAGGATGCTGTCCGCCAGATCGCGATTATTTGCCAGGCGCGGCACCTTACTCTGGCCGCCCACCTTACCTTTTTCGCGCAGCCAACTGGTAAAGAAGCGGCGTGGCACCATGCGCAGGTCCAGTTCCCGGATGGCAAAGTCGTTGCCGCGCTTGGCGTCGTAGTTATAATTCTGCTTGCGTACTTGCTCGTCCAGCGTCCGGGCAAAGGCGGCCGGGTCGGCGGGCGGCTCCTCAAATTCCACGAACCACTGGTGGCGGCCTTTCTCCTTTAGTTTGATGTAGACCGGTGCCACCGTATAATCCCTCACCCTTACGCCGTGTAGCTCACAGGCCGACAGCAGGGCCGCATCGGCTTCCATCCGCAAAAAGTCTTCCCCGAAGGCGTTAATAAATTCCTGCGTCCGCCCCCTGATCTTGATGCGGAACGGGTACACGCTCGAAAACTCGATCAGGTCGCCCATCGGGTAACGGTACAGACCGGCATTAGTGGTGATGAGCATCACGTACAGGCGGTCCCGTTCCACGCCGCCCAGGTCCACGGCGCGGTCGTAGTTGCCCGCAGAAAAATCGGCGTGCGGCACGAATTCATAAAACATCCCGCTATTCAGCAGCAGCAGCAGGCCCCGGTCTTCCAGTTGGTCCTGCACCGCAAAGAATCCCTCGGTGGCGTTGTAGACCTCCTGGAAGATGAAGTTCTCCTGCGGGAAAATTTCGCTGAACTGCTCGCGGTAGGGATCGAAGTTAACGCCGCCGTGCACAAAGGCCCGCAACGAGGGCCACACTTCGATCATGTTGTCTTTGCCGGTCAGTTCCATGATACGGCGGTAGAGCGGCAGGTTCCAGGTGGGTACCCCGCCGGCCATGCTGACCCCGGTTTCCTTGGCGGCCAGTTGTGCGATCCGTTCGATTTTTTCCTCGTAATCGGTCATGGTGGCCAATTCGATGTCGGGGATGTAGAACGGCCGCACGATCCGCGGGATGGAGCGGATCAGCACGGCGCTGATGTCTCCCATCGGCAGGCCGTATTCCGGGTGCAGTCCTTTATACGATCCGCCGATCAGCAGATTGCGGCCCGCAAAGATCTGCATGTCCTCCTGCTTGTCATACAGGGCCGCCAGCGAGTACCAGCCTCCCCGCACGTGGTTGTCCGAGATGGCTGATTTGGTCAGGGGCAGGTTCTTGCTCGCGCCGCTGGTGCCGGAGGTGGTGGCAATCCAGGTCACGTCTTCTTCCGTCAGCACTTTTTTCTCCCCGGCATAGGCCCGCTCCAGTAGCGGCTGGTGTTCCGCGTAGCCCCATACCGGTAGCTGTTCACGAAACTGCTCGTAATCGGTCACTGCTTCCAGTCCGAATTGTTGTCCGTATACCGTATCGCTCCCCCCGCGCACCAGTTTGCGCAGGGTCTCGGCCTGCAACCGCGCTGGGTCGGTACGGTGCTCCTCCAGGTCTTCGCTGTAGCGTTTGAGGTAGGCACGGAAGCCGGCATTGACCAGACTGAACATAAGGGGTAAGATTTTCGGACGAACATTGGTGGGTCTTAGGGTAACTCTCCCACCCCCGTGATTGTGCAGCCGCCGGCACATTCGTACCCTTAATTCAGTTCCAAAATCAGCGCGGTTTTGGCCGGAACGGTGAGGGTTTTCTCTAAATCGTAGCTTTTGCCACTGGCCACGTCGGTCCCATTTGTCGTGCCGCGCAGTAGCTCCCGAAAGCGGTCGGTAACCAGTTCGGTAGGGCGGTCGTTTTTATTGAGGACCACCATCACCCTGTTCCGGTCGTCGTAACGGAAGTAAACGTAGCAGCCCTTCTCGGCCGAAAATTGCATCAGCCGCCCCCGGTGAATCACGTCGGCGGTCTTTCGCCAGTTCAGCAGGCGGCGCAGGTGCTCCTGGGTGGCACGTTGTTCTTCGCTCAAACCTTTTCCACTAAAGGCATTCACCTCGTCCCCCGCCCAGCCGCCGGGAAAATCGGTGCGGATCACGCCGTGGTCGCCGGGGGCACTGTCGTTATCTATCAGTATTTCCGTGCCATAGTAGAGTTGCGGAATACCCCGCATGGTCAGCACGTAGGCCAGGGCTATCCGGGTAAGGGCCGCGTCGCCGCCCAGCTGGGTGTGGATGCGGTCCATGTCGTGGTTATCGGGAAAGATGACCAGGTTGGCGGGGTCGGAGTAAATGAAGTCCAGTGCCAGGGTCTCGTAGAGCTGCTGCATGGCACTGAACCAGCGGCCTTCCTCGCCGGTAAGGGCATTTTTCAGGGCAATCTGGAGCGGAAAGTCCATCAGCCCCGGCAGGCACGTCCGGTAGCCGTCGGGATTATCCTTGTCCTGCTGCCAGTAGGCGATGGTGGCCGGTTGCTCCGACCATTCCTCTCCCACGATATTGAAATCCGGGTATTCATTCATAATGGCACAGGTCCAGCGAGCGGAAAACTCCTTGTCGGGATAAGAATAAGTATCCATCCGAATCCCGCCCAGGCGGGCGTACTCGATCCACCAAATACTATTCTGGATCAGGTAGGCGGCCAGGTGCGGATTGCGCTGGTTGAGGTCGGGCATGGTGGGCACGAACCAGCCGTCGGTAAAGTGCCGCCGGTCCCATTCAGAGGCGTAAGGGTCCTGCAATGATTGGCGGCGGTGATTGGTGCCGGTAAAGGGCGCACCGCTAAAGTTGACCCAGTCGCGCACGGGCGGGTCTTTCACAAACCAGTGCTCCGAGCCGCAGTGGTTGAGGATTTGGTCCATGATCAGTTTCATGCCCCGCTCCTCGGCCGCCACGCTCAACTCCCGATAACCCTCATTCGTGCCGAAACGGTCGTCGACCCGGTAAAAATCCGTCGTTGAATACCCGTGGTAGGAATAAGCGGGCAGGGCGTTTTCCAGTACCGGGTTGAGCCACAGTGCCGTGACACCCAACTCTTCCAGGTAATCGAGGTGATCGAGAATACCCCGCAGATCACCACCATGACGGCCGTCGGGCAACTCTCGGTTCGGCCCTTCGCACAGTCGTGCCACGCGGTCGTTGGTCAGGTCGCCGTTGGCAAAGCGGTCGGGCGTAATGAGGTAGATCACGTCTTCCGGTCCGTAGCCTTGGCCGGCACCCGGCTGGCGGGCTTTCAGTTCGTAGTCGCGGCTTTCCACTAATTCTTCGTCCCGCTCAAATCGAATCGAAAAAATGCCGGCCGGCGCATTAGCATCCAGCCGCAGGTAAAGAAACAGGTAGTTGGGGTTTTCCACCCGCACGGCCGATTCGAGGTAAACACCGGGTGCCGTTATGCTGGGCTGTAGTCCGGCGATGTTCGGGCCGTATACCAATAACTGTAGGCTGGGATCGGCCATACCGGTCCACCAAAATTCCGGCTCCAACCGTTCGATTCGGGACTGGGCGGTGAGGGAAGTAGTTAAAATAACACCGGCAAAAATCAAGATAAATTTCATAGCAGGAGGGTAGGTCGTGTGCAAGGTAATCTTTCGGATGGGAACTGACAAAAACCTCTATTTTATTCTTCCTAACTTCCGCCCTCGCAACTTTTTTTCGCCAAACCAGCTCGTCCTCACCCGGTCGTCAATGGTCATGGGCGGCGACGGTTTTGCGGAAAAATCATTTAGCCCGGCGGCCCCGCCGCGCCCGGCGGACAGGTGATTACGGCCGTTTTCGGCCGCCGTGATGCAGGAAGTAATGTAGGCGAATAGCTCCTTTTCACTGCCCTCTCAGAATACTCTAACCTGACCGGTAAAAATTACCGTTCAACCGTCTGTTTCACCTTTTCCTACCGAATCATGACCGATTGTAGCTGCTTTACTCTACTTTTGGGCCTTGCAAAGTGCCGGCATAATAACCAGGCACCACTGTAAGCCGCTCCTGAACGGGTCCGAGATCATGCCATAACTCGGCCTACCACCACTCGATCATCACGTTTTTATCCAACCACTTTATCATGAAGTTATTTTACCTCAAGCCTTTGCTGTTGCTCTTTGCGCTAGCGACCGCATTCACGCTCAGTGCGCAAAAACTCACCTTCACCGCCGAAGGAAAAGTGACCGACGAACGAGGCGAGTCACTCATCGGCGTAACCATCCAACTGCTGAAAACCGGTGCGGCGACCGTCACCGACATCGATGGGAACTACTCGCTACAGGGTTCCGCTGTCGCCGGAACCTATGTACTGCAGTACGACTACCTCGGTTTTGAAACCAGGCGCCGCACCGTAGAATTGACCCGCGACGGGCAAAACTTCGATGAGGATATCTCCCTGGGTTCCGATCCGCTTTCGCTCGACGAAGTGGTAGTAACCGGAGCCTCCATCGCTACCAGCCGCCGCCAACTCGGTAATGCCATCTCCACCCTGGACAATACGGACTTGGAACAGACCGGTGCCATTGCCGTGGATCAGGCCCTGAGCGGCAAGATTGCCGGTGCCCTGGTGCAGCAGAACAGCGGCGACCCCGCCGGTGGTATCAGTATCCGCCTGCGCGGTGCATCCACCATTTCCGGTAGCTCCGACCCGTTGTACATCGTTGACGGAATCATTGTCAACAATAGTTCCAATAACCTCATCGACCTGGGCGGTAATACCCAGAACCGCCTGGTAGACATCAACCCCGCCGACATTGAGCGGATCGAGGTGATCAAGGGTGCGGCCGCTGCCGCCATCTACGGCTCGCGAGCCAGCAACGGGGTAGTACAGATCTTCACCAAGCGGGGAAAGATCGGCGAAACCAAGATCAGTGTTTCCTCCAGCCTGCGGGTTAATCAACTGCGCAAGCAGATTGAGTACAACGAGGTGCCGCTGGCCTTCAATAACCTGGGTGACCTGAACGACCCCTCTACCATGCCCGTAGAGCGGTTTAACCTCCAGGACGAGATTTTCGAGACCGGTATCGGTACGGATAACAACATTTCCATCTCGGGAGGTAACAACAAAACGCGCTACTTCTTTTCGGCCGGCTACCTCAACAACGAGGGGATTGTAAAGAATACCGACTTCGAGCGCATTGGCGGTCGTCTTAACCTCGACCAGGAACTCGCCCCCTGGCTCAAGCTTGGTTTTGGTATCAATTACAGCCGTTCCAGCAGCAACGACATTCCCAATGGTGGTATCAACTCTGCCTACGGGGCCATTACGGGTTTCCTGTTTTCGGACAACCGGATCGACCCCACCCCGGATGCGGACGGCGTCTATCCCGTTACCTCACCACTGGTGCCCCGCTCCAACCCCCGCGAGGCGGTAGAGCGTTTCAACTTCGGGCAGCGCACCAACCGTACCATCACCAACCTGAGCCTGACGGCCGTGCCGACCGAGCGGATCACGCTGCGCTACGTCCTTGGTGTCGACTACGCCAACAGTTCCGCCACCGGTTTCATCCCCATCGGCAATACCTCGCCCGAGGGGCAGGGTTTTTCCCGCCGGGCCGAGGCAAATTCGCTGCGCTACAACAATGACCTGACGGCCAGCTACGCGGCCGACCTATCCGACGACATTGTTTCCACGACCGTGGTGGGGGGTACCTGGCAGTACGAAAACAACGAGTCGCTGGCGGTACAGGCCAGCCGGATCGCTCCCTTTGTACAAACCGCCACCGTGGGTGAACTGGTGGACCAGGGCGACAGCCGCTCTGAGGTATCTTATTGGGGTGCATTCGTGCAGCAGACCTTCGGTTTTTACAACCGGTTTTTCCTGACCGGTGCACTCCGTTCGGACGGTGCCTCGGTCTTTGGACCGGACGAGCGCAACCAATTGTACGCCAAGGCCAGCGGTAGCTACGTGCTGAGCGAAGAGAACTTTTGGAGAAACAGCAGTATCGGCAACGCCGTCAATACGTTCAAACTACGGGCCAGCTGGGGCCAGGCGGGTAACCTGACGGCTATCGGGCCGTTCGACCGTTTCTCCAACTACCGCGTATTTCCCTTCAACGGCGGCAACGGTGCCCTGCCGTCTACGCTGCTAGGCAACGAGGGCCTTGCCCCCGAGCGCCAGGAAGAGATCGAACTCGGCTTCGACGCCGCCTTTGTCGGCAACCGGGTCGGGCTGGAATTCACCTATTACCGCCAACAGGTAACCGACCTGCTGCTGAACCGTGAGGTAGCGCCGAGTACCGGCTTTAACAACCGTTTTGAAAATGTGGGGGAGCTGGAAAACCGCGGTATCGAGATCGCCCTGCGGGCCACCCCCGTACGGACCGGCGATTTTGAGTGGAACATCACCACCACCTACGCAAACAATGAGAACGAGATTACGAACGTGGCCGGCGGCGGTCAGCTGGTGCTGGCGAACAGCTTTGCTACCAACTACGTGATCGAAGGACAGCCGCTGGGCGTATTTTTCCGCCAGTTCTATGCCCGCGACGAGCAGGGCAACATCCAGCTGGATGCAAGCGGTCTGCCCCTGCGGGGAAGTAACGAAGACGGTTCTTCCGCCAAAGTGATCGGCGATCCGAACCCCGACTGGTTCGGCTCGCTGATCAATGAGTTCAGCTACGGTGATTTCAGCCTGCGCGTGCAATTCGATGCCGTACAGGGTTTCGATATCTTCAACTGGAACCGCCGTCTGCTCGACAACCCCCTGTTCGGCGGCGGTGTCAACGTAGGCGAGGAACTACTGGGTAATCGCATCAAGGGTACCGGCGGCCGTCAGGCCGGCATTTTCGAGGAGTTTGTCGAAGACGGCTCTTTTGTCAAACTGCGTGAACTGGCCCTGAGCTACACCCTGCGCCCCGCAGGCGGTATCGACCGCGTCCGCTTCAGCCTGGTGGGTCGTAACCTGATCAGCTGGGACAACTACTCCGGCTGGGATCCCGAGATCAATACGGCCGGTCAGAGTAACGGCGTACGCGGTTTCGATTTTGCCGGAGTACCGATCCCGCGCACCATCGAGTTCGGCGTTAACCTCAGTTTCTAAATACCGAACCCTTTATTCACCCCGGGTCCGCCTTGTTTTCCCCGCCCTGATTCGGCAGGTAGCAAGACGGCCGGACCCGGGGTAATTTTCATTTTTCAAAGAATTTTTACCATGCTTAATTTCAATTTTCTAAAGCGACTGCGACCTCAGTTTTCGCTCGCTCTGCTACTCCTGCTGCTGGTTGGTACGGGCTGTGAAACCGATTTCACCAACCCCAACAGCCCTACTGACGCCCAGGTACTCAACAGCCGCGAAGGCCTCCTAGCCCTCAGCATCGGCATCAAGCAGCAGTACAGCGTTGACGGACTTCGTTTCTTGATCGAAACACCGGCCATCACCACCCGGGAAGGGGCCATCACGACCACCTTCCAGAACATGATCGAATTGGAAGACGGCGGTTCCGATCTACCCAACTTCAATTCCAACGTTTCCGGTCTATGGACGACCATGCTACGCGTGGTGGTCAATGCAAACAGCCTCATTGAGGGTACCCGCAACGTAGAACTGGCCCCCGCTACCCAGGGTGCCATCGTAGCCAGTGCCAATACATTCAAGGGAATGGCCCTGGGTGCACTGGCGCAACACTTCCAGCAGATCGTTGTAGAACCCAGCCTGAATAACGACGCGGCATTCGTGTCGCGCGAGCAAGGTTTTGCCGCCGCCATCGCTGCCCTGGAAGCCGCTAAGTCGGCCCTGCCCTCCGATGGTATTCCAACTGATTTTCAGGAGACCGTCCTTCAGGGCATGAACCTGGAAGAAACCATTGACGCCATGCTGGCGCGTTTTAACCTGTACGCCGGCAACTACAACGAGGCCATCGCCCGTGCCAGCGACGTGGACCTCTCCGTCGCGTCCGTTTTTGAGTATGACGTGCAGAACGCCAACCCCGTCTGGACCCGCGTTATCCTCAATAACACGCCCAATTTCAAGCCCCAGGACAACTTCGGCCTCCCCGCTGAATTTGATATCGACGATGAAGACGGACGCAAAGAGTTTTACCTCATCCCCCTGGACACCACCAACATCAACGGTTTCCCCATCGAAGACCTGGCCGGATTCTTTACCACGGCAAGTTCCTCCATTCCGGTATACCTGCCCGACGAAATGCGCCTCATCATCGCCGAGGCCATCGTTCGTTCCGGTGGTGATAGTGATGATGCCATCGATCAGATCAATGAAGTCCGCAACGGAACCGACGATGTTTTCGATCTCAATGCCAACCTGGATGACTACGACGACGATACCAGTAGTGACGCATTACTGCGAGAAATCTACTTCCAGCGCCGCCTCGAACTCTTCCTCACCGGCCAGAGCCTGGAGGACAGCCGCCGTTTCGGCCGCCCCGCCCCCAGTGGCATGGAGCGCGTTTTTACCGAAGAGCGCAACCGTAATTTCTACCCCTACCCGGAGCAGGAGCGTAACAACAATCCAAATACGCCCGACGATCCGACGATCTAAAGACTTAACCGGATCTAATTCGGTAAGATTAATTTTAGTGGGGGCGTGTCCCCAAACCAACCGTCCCGTCCCGCTGATTGCGGGGCGGGGCGGTTTGGTTTGGGGCCGGTCCCTTCCAGGCTCGCTGTTCGCTCGGTGCTGACGCACTCTTTCCTCCGGGTGGGGGCAAGCCCCGCCCCTCCGTCGGCCCTTCCAGGCACCTCACGCGTAAGCAAGGATTGAAGGAGTGAGGGAGGGAAGGATTGAAGGTTGTGTGCGTGGTGCGTGACCTTCGGTCGCGCAAAGGGGGGTGTCCTCCAATCGTGTGCGTGGTGCGTGACCTTCGGTCGCGCGGTTTTGGCTCGCGCCACCTCCGGTCGCAAGACGCATGCCGTAGGCATGCATCCAGGGCGCAATTGCGCATTTGCGCACCCGATGTGGGCGTCGGCCCCCCATTTTTCCGGACAATTTCTTCCCAATGCTACTCATGATCCAGGCTGTTCGGTGTGTCAGATTTCAGGTAATATTAGGTCATGTACTCGTTTCTTAGAGATTTCTCCTCCGGCCCGGCTAATCATCTAGGTTCCATCAACCCCGGCCACCGCGGAGGGGAGAGGGTGAGGGCGGCCCACTCTTTAGCTAGTACGGCCGGGGCGTTAGCCGGAGGCGGGTTTATGCAAAGATGGAGAGAGGAACATGCGGTGGGTAGGCGAGCGGTCGCAGCCCGTCTCCGACTGGAGGTCACGCAACCCTTCGTGAGACCGGAGGCCGCGCACCATGCGCGTAATCGGAAGTAACACGCAACTTTCCTTAACATCTTATTACCGCCGGTTTCGCAAACACCCCCTGATGGGCAACGTTACACCCCCAAGCTTACCGAATGTTCGGTAGCAATGATTACGCATTTGATGAAATTTTTATTTACCTGTTTGGCTACTTTATTGATAATCAGTAACTTACTTGCCCAGGGCGGCCCGAAGCCGCAATTGGCCCCCAATACCGGGGGGCTGAGCGGCCAACTGATCGATGCGGCGAATGACGAGCCGATCGGCTTTGCCAGCGTGGCGGTCTATACGGTGGTGCGCGATAGCCTGGTGGCGGGAACGACGACCGATCTGGACGGCAAATTTACCGTGAAGGATTTGCCTTACGGCGATTACCGCCTGGAAATGAGTTTTATCGGTTACGCTACCGAGGACCGGGAACTGGAGTTGTCGGAGGCCAAGCGGTTTTTCCGGCTGGACCCCGTGGCACTGGGGTTGGGTGGCGAAAACCTGACCGAAGTGGTGGTGGAGGCCGAGCGGGCAATCATGGAACTGGGGCTGGACCGCAAGGTATTTAACGTGGAAAAGAGTATTGCCGCCGCCGGTGGATCTGCTGAAGATCTGCTGCGACAAATACCGAGTATTACGGTGGACCTGGAGGGTAACGTGAGCCTGCGGGGAAGCGGAAATATCCGTTTTTTGATCAATGGCAAGCCCAGTGGATTGACCGGTGCCAGTCAGCAGACGTTTCTGCAGTCGCTTTCGGCCACCAATATCGAGCGGGTGGAGGTGATTACCAACCCCGGCGCACGCTTTGATCCCGACGGTACGGGAGGTCTGATTAACATCGTACTGAAAAATAAGAACCAGGACGGGTTTAATGCGGGTATCAACCTTAATGCGGGTACGAATAATAAATTCGACGGCAGTATCGACCTGAACTGGCGCAAAGGTCAATTTAATACCACGGCGGCCATCAGTGGTCGCTATGACGAACGCTTTTTCCGGGGTTTCCGCGACCAGACGGCCATGTTTGCCGATACGTCCTTTAATCGCTATTTTACTTTTGACGGTGAGCGGCAGCGGCAGTCGCAGCAAATTCGGCTGGGTACGGAATGGTACTATAACAAACGCGGCAGCATTCAGCTGCAAGGTAATTATCAACTGGGGCAGGGCGAGAGCAGTAACCTGCGAACCACCCAATTCTTTGACGGTGAAAATACGCTGGACCGTACCAGCGTACGGACCGAGGATGAACCGGAAGACGAGTGGGATTACGAAGTGCGCTTGAATTACCAAACTACCTTCAAAAAGGAGGGACGCCAACTAAGCGGAACGCTACAGATGAGCGACAGCTACGAGAAAGAAGTTGAAAATTACTTTGAGACGATTACTGCCGCAAACGGCACATTTATCGACGAATTGCGGCAAAACGCTCCCGCCATCGAGGGCCGCACGCAGTACCTGGGGCAATTGGATTACGAGCAGAAATTTGGCGATTACAAGTTCGAGACCGGCTGGCGATCCACCATACAGCGACTGGATAATGAGGGTGTTTTTAATGTGTTTAATGAATCGACCGAAGTATTCGAGAAAATCGATAGCAACAGTAATCGCTTTTTCTACGACGAGGACGTGCACGCACTCTACGCCACCTTTGGCGGCGAAGTGGGAAAACTGGTCTTCAGTGCCGGCCTGCGTGCCGAGCAGGCCTACACCACCAGCCGTCTGACGGAACCCGACCGGCAGACGTTCGAGAACGATTACTTCAAGGTTTACCCCAGTGTTTTTCTGGGCTACAAACTGGCGGAGAGCAGCACCCTGCAGGCCAGTTTCAGCCGCCGGATCAACCGCCCCCGGGCGTGGGCACTGAATCCGTTCGTTGACCGGGGCGACCCCCTGAACCTGCGCACGGGTAATCCTTTCCTGCTGCCCGAACTGATCAACAGCTACGAACTGAACGTACAGCAACGCTTCGGCAACCGGAGTACGTTTACCGGCGGGTTCTACTTTCGCCAGCTTACCGATCTTATTACCCGTATTACCGAAACCCGCGACGACGGCGTTCAAATCGCCACCCGCGCCAACCTGGACCGGGGCCGAAACTATGGCGTGGAGATCATTACCACTTATCGCCCGAGTAAAAAGCTCGACCTGACGCTATCCGGTAACGCCTACCGAACCGAGATCGACGGCCGCATTTCCGAAGGCCAGGTGGATGCCAGCGGCTACCTGTTCAACGGCCGCTTGCAGGGAACCTACGAACTGCCGTGGGACGTGCAGAGCCAATTTACCTACTTCTACCGCAGTGCCGGCGTGACCGCGCAGGGCAATATCGAGGCCATCCAGTCATTGGATATCGGCTTTCGTAAATCGATCTTAAAGGACAAGGGAGCCATCACCCTGCGCGTAACCGATATTTTTAACCAGCGCCGGTTCAGCTATACTACCGAGATCAGCGGACTGAATACGACCAGCCAGTTTCAGCGCGAGAGCCGTATCGCCTACATCGGTTTCCAGTACAGCCTGCGTCAGCAAAAGGGCAAGCGCGAGCGCGGTGAGCGGGGAGATGACGGTGGCGGGGATGATTTTTAGGAACTTATTGTTTGTGTTATAAATATGTTCGAGGGGTTGTACTTCGCTTAGGTGTTTTGCTGCGACCAGGTGACAGGAGTTAACCGAACTGCAAATATTTTACCGTTAGAGTAGTAGTAGTCGGTGATTTAAGCGTGAGGGATGGGAGGTGTTGTCTGAACGAAGCGTAGCGGAGAGAGTGCCGGACAGCCCGACCCCGCCCCGGGCGGGGACACGCCCTGGAGGATAAAGCGTTGCGAAAGGTGTGTTGAAAATTGCCTACCTTTCCCGTTCACCTCTCCGAGATAATATTGATGAAAAAGTTTATCATTGCTTTCTTCCTGCTCCTTTTTGCCCTCCTGTTCGGCATCACCTGGTTTTTTTCCACCCAGGTCATTTACCCCGAGCACCGCAACTACGAGGACGCGGCTGCCATGTCGTTCAAGCGGCTGGGAGTGCGGAATGACTCGTTACTAAATCTCTTTCCCGCACCCACTGAATTCGAGGTGACGAGCCGCGTGGGTGACGACGTGACGCTGCGGGGCTGGCACTTTGCGGGGGTGGATAGTGCCCGCTGCGCTTTTATCCTGGTGCACGGCTATAATGGCAACCGGATCGGGATGATGAAGTACGCGCAGGTATTGCGCGACTGTGGCTGCGACCTTTACGCCTTCGATCACCGGGCCATGGGCCTTAGCGGCGGCACCTTCGGCAGCGGCGGCATTCTGGAAAAAGAAGACCTCATTAGCGTCGATTCTTTCGTACAAGCCACCCGGGGCATTTCGGCCGGCCGCATTGCGTGGCTGGGCGAAAGCTGGGGCGGGGCCGCCGTGCTGGAAGCCGGTGCCATGCCCGAAGCCCACCCCGCCATGATCATCGCCGACAGCCCCTTTCAGGACTGGGAAACCGCCATCTCCGAACGCGCCCTGGTCTGGTACGGCGGCTGGACGGCCTACCTCCTGCCCGCCGTTTTCTCCCTCGCCGACTGGCGCGCGGGCATGGATCACACCCAGGCCAGCCCGCTACTGGCGGCCCCCGACATCACTGCTCCCACGCTGGTCATCCACTCTGCGGCCGATATCGAAACCGCCTCCGGGCAGGCCGTGGCCGTGGGTAATGCCCTGCCCCCCGCCACGTCCGAGACGCACATCCTCGATTGGGGTTCCTACCACGCCGGCAATGTCGTGGACCGGCCGGAGGAATACCGACAACTGATCCTCAATTTCCGGGATCGTTTTGCGCCGGGTTTCGGGGGCTGTGAGTGAGGCGGTTACCGAGAAATCCTTCTACTTCGGCCACCAGATCGGGGTAAAATACCCCGAAAGCAGCATCCAGTGCGGCAAATTCGCGGGAGAGGGTCTCCCCTACCCCGGCCAGTAATTCCGGGCGGCTGAGGCGCGGTAGTAAGCGGCGGAACACCTCGGCCATGCCCGCTGCGGAGGTGTAGGTTTCCAGCCAATCGGCACCGGTCATGCCGCGCACGCGTTCGGCCAGGCGGGGCGAAAAGAGGGCGAGGTTGCGGCGCAATTTGGTGTAGACGTCAATCTTAAAGGAGTCGAAATTTTCCGGCATGTACCGCTCCCAATTGCAGTACAGAATATAATCGAATAAAATATCGGAGACCACCGGCGCGTAGTGGCCGTGGTAGGGGCGCAGGCGGGCGTTCATCTCGCGCACGGCGGGGTGGGCGTCGGTAAAAGAGTCGATGAGGCGGTGGAGTTCCAGCCCCCGCTGAACGCCCGGCGGTAAATTTTCCGCTTGTTTGCCCTTGGTGTAATCGGCCATGAAATTGCCGATGAGCAAGAGTTCATCGTGACCGGAAAGAGCGAGGTGGGCGAGGAAATTCATGGGGGGCGGGCGGCTGCGCCGCGTACTTTGGCAGGCGGGCTGCGCCTGCCGGTATTTTTGTACTTTTGTACATCAGCCTACGCGTACACTTACTTGGGTGGGGCCGGCACCAAAATTAACAAAATAAATGGGCAACGCCCACCGACCGACACATTCGGACAGACCGCTGCTCTTGTTACGAATTGCCGCCTGCGCCGTACTGGGCGGCCGGGCGTGGCAATTTTTCTTCGCCGACCCACCGCTGCGGTCACTCTTCTGGTCGGAAAAACTGATGACACCGTTTGCCACCGGCATCCTGGGCTATGAAGACTGGCACGCCTACGCCACCGATGCGGGCATGAATGCCGACATCGGAAAATTCGGATTGATACTGGGCATTATTTTGCTCTGCGGAGCCGCTGCCGCTGCCCTGCACCGGCCGGGCCGGACGCTCACCCGTTGGGGCATTCTGGCCGGGGGCGCGGTACTCGCCTTTGTTTCCGTCCTTTATTACCTCGAATCCAACTTTGAATTAGCCCAACTGCTGGAGTACAGCCTGCAAACCGGCACCCCCTTCTTCCTGTTAGCGGCCGTCAGTCGGCAAGAATTTTCCCGGCGGCTCATCTGGGTGATGAGCATCGCCACGGCCGTCACCTTCATCTGCCACGGCCTCTATGCGGGCGGCTACGGCTATCCCCGCCCGGTTAGTTTCACCACGATGGTCATGCTCGGTTTCGGTATCGAGTCGGAGACCGCCGCTTTCCGCTTCCTCACCGTTGCCGCCTGGGGAGATTTCCTCGCGGCCGCTTTTTTACTCCTCCTCCCCTACCCCCGCGTCCGCAATATCGGCTTGGTCTACACCATTATATGGGGTTTTCTCACCGCCCTGGCTCGGGTCTGGAGTTTCTGGATGATCAGCGATCTGGCGACGATCCTGTTGCAGTACACGCACGAATGGGTGCTGCGGTGGCCGCATTTTTTGGTGCCGCTGGTTTTGTATGTCTGCGTTCCCAAATCCACTACCAACTACCCACCACCGACCAAAGTTACGCCCTAGCGTAAGTCACCTCCTTTACCGCGCGGATAATTTTCTCCGCATTAGGCAAAAACTCTTCCACGAAAGTAGGCGCATAACCCAGCGAGGTATCGGCGGAGTTAACACGGACCACGGGGGCATCCAGGTAGTCGAAGGCGAATTTCTGAATCTCGTAGGTCACCTCGGCCGAGACGCCGGCGAAGGGCCAGGCTTCGTCGATCACCACGGCGCGGTTGGTTTTCTTGACCGATTTGATGATCGTCTCGTGATCCATCGGGCGGATGGTACGCAGGTCGATCACCTCGGCGGAGATGCCCTCGGCGGCCAGTTTTTCGGCGGCTTCCAGGGTGGGGTGCATCATCTTGTTGTACGAGATCAGCGTCACGTCGGTGCCTTCGCGGCGCACGGCGGCCTTGCCGATCGGCACCAGGTACTCGCCCTCGGGCACCTCATCCTCGAAACCGTAGAGCAGTTCCGATTCCATGAAACAGATCGGGTTCGGGTCGCGGATGGCGGATTTTAGCAGGCCTTTCGCATCGGCGGGGTCCACGCAGGAGATCACCTTCAGGCCGGGCGTATTCGCCATCCAGCTCTCAAAGGTTTGGCTGTGCTGCTGCGCCAACTGCCCGGCCGAGCCGCTGGGACCGCGAAACACGATGGGGCAACCGAACTGACCGCCCGATTGCGACAGCGTCTTGGCGGCGTTGTTCACGATCTGGTCGAAAGCCAGCACGGCAAAGTTCCAGGTCATGAACTCGATAATCGGCTTGAGGCCGTTCATCGCCGCGCCCACGCCGATACCGGCAAAGCCGAGTTCGGCGATCGGCGTATCGATCACGCGCTTGGGGCCGAACTCGTCCAGCATCCCTTTCGACACCTTATAAGCACCATTATACTGGGCCACTTCCTCGCCCATGAGGAAGACATTTTCGTCGCGGCGCATTTCTTCCGACATCGCTTCGCGCAGGGCATCTCTAAGGGCAATCTTTCTGGCCATGGGTTCGTTGGTTGAGGGCCGCAAAAATAGGAAAGTCGGCCGATAATTCATTATCCGGCCGCCACTCATGTTTCACAAACGAGACAATTTACCTAATTTTGCGTTTGCTAGTGACCCGATACTTTTTCTCTCCAGTTAACTACCCCACCCCATGAAAGTTCTCCGCACCGTCCGTCGTTCCCTTCCCGCCCTGGCTGCCATCGGCACCGCATTCGTCCTCAGCGGCTGCAATCGCGGCATCGGCTGCCCCGGCCAAATGGACCTCGGCCAGACCGTCATCGACGGCATCGTCCAGGTTGCCGGCTACTTCATCGGCCTGTAAGTTCCCTGTCGCCGGCTGACAAACGGCTGCTTCCAATCCTTCCGTTTTACGTTCTCCTCGGGCGGCAAAAACTTTACGGTCTACCCGTTAGTTCTTGCCCTTGAAAAAACGTAAACTATCATGACCTGGCAACCCATCACGTCCCCCAACGACGTCGACACCCTCATCGAGCGTTCGCACCGGCGGCCCGTGCTCATCTTCAAGCACAGCACCACCTGCCCCATCAGCTCCATCGCTCGCACCCGCCTGGAGCAGGACTGGGATTTCAAGGAAGAGGAACTCGAACCTTACTTCCTCGACCTGCTGCGCCACCGCCCCACCAGCAAATATATCGCCGATTCACTAGCCGTCCACCACGAGTCACCGCAGGTGCTCCTCGTCCGCGACGGCATCTGTCATTATGACTCTTCCCACCTCGATATTTCGGTCAAGGAATTACACGAGTGCTATGAGCCGAGTTGAGTGGGGGGTAGTTTGGTAGTAAGTAGTTGGGTAGTGAGCAGTTAGATAATGGGTAGTGATAATCTTATGAGGAGCGTACAATCTTCTACAATCTACCGACTAACCCAACGGTGGGCGTGCCGCCTCGGCTAACGCCTCGCCGTCGGTCTGGCTCGCGTGTGGGTCCCCTTCACCCCACCCGGTCGCGTGCTCGCTGTTCGCTCGGTGCTGCGCACTTCCGGCTACGCCGTCACCTTCCAGGCACCTCACGCATTTCACGCAGACGGTGGCATAGCCACCCGTTTGGATGGAATCGTCCTCGGCTCTAAATTTCAACCATGCACACCCTACTCCCTACCCAGGACGGTTCCCATACCCTCATCTCCGACCGCTACGGTATCCCCTACCACAGCCGTTACGGGGCCGTACAGGAGAGCAGGCATGTATTCATTAAAATGGGGCTGTACGATCTGCTGCTCCGCCAACCGCCGGAGGTACGGATCCTGGAACTCGGTTTCGGCACCGGCCTCAATGCCTTCCTCACCCTCCTGGAAGCCGACCGGCGGCCGGAATTGCCGGTCTTCTTCACCAGCCTGGAGGATCACCCCGTCAGTGAGGAAACGGCCCGGCAACTCAACTACTGCAAACAACTGGCCGTACCCGACCGCCAAACAGATTTCCTCGATCTCCACCGCGCCCCCTGGGACGAGCAAACAGCTACTTCCCCCAACTTTCACGCTGCATAAAATAGCCGGCAGCTACCTGGAGTTGGACCTTCCCGCCGACCGCTTCGATCTTGTCTATTACGACGCCTTCGCCCCCGTCACCCAGCCCGAGTTGTGGACCCCGCCCGCCCTGGCCCGCGCCTACCGCGCCCTCGCCCCCGGCGGCGCACTGGTAACCTACTGCGCCAAGGGTCAAGTGAAGCGCAACCTGAAATCCATCGGTTTTAAAGTGGAGGGCGTCGAAGGCCCTCCTGGAAAGCGGGAGATGATTCGGGCGGTGCGGGAGTGAAATTAAAGCCGCTCTTTGCTGTCCATTCGTTTTGTCAAAGTGACTTAGAGCGTGTCTAAAATTTTTAAGAACTGAGAATCAATGATTCGCTTCGCGGCTACTTCGTGGTTGGGGTTCTGGCTAGACAAAAACCTGCGCGCATAGCAGGTTACGTAAGTCAGTTTTTATGACGCCAGGTTCTTAAATGCTTGGTTCTCGGGAAGTAAAAATTTAGACACGCTCTTAGTTCGATCAGGAACCTCGCCGGCCCTCACAGCAGCCCCAACAAATGCCCCATATCTTTCTCTTTCGTCGCAAGATATTCCCGGTTTTCGGTGCGGGCGGGAATAATGATCGGTAATCGGCTTACGATCTCGACAGAGCTATCGGTGATGGCCTCGATCTTTTCGGGATTATTTGTGAGCAAGTGGATGCGGGATATCCCGAGGTCTCTCAGCATCGCCACCGCGATCCCGTACTGGCGGGCATCCACCTCCAGGCCGAGATGGACATTGGCCTCGATGGTGTCCAAACCTTCATCCTGGAGGCGGTAAGCTTTCAGTTTATTTATGATGCCGATACCGCGGCCTTCCTGCCGCAGATAGAGCACTATCCCACCCCGCTCGGCGGCGGTACGCAGGGAGTAGTGTAATTGCTCGCCGCAGTCGCAGCGCTGGGAGCCGAACAGGTCTCCGGTAATACATTCGGAATGGATCCGGACGACCACGGGTCGGTCCGTGCGCGCGTCCTCGTGCACGAGGGCCAGGTGGGGCGCATACTCCTCGGCCGAATCGGCATAGGCGATCATGTTAAACCGGCCGTAGGGCGTGGGAATAACGGCCTCGGCCTGCCGGCGCAGGTTGGCGACGTGCGGGGCATCGTCCAGTGAAGGTGGTTTGCTGACGGACATGATGAGCTAACGCCTCGCTAATTGTTAGGTTGTGCCACTATCCCGATTGACGCGTACCGCTATTTCGTATCCAAATGGAAAACCCGTGTCTCTTTTGCCCCCAACTCAATGTTGGTCAAATCACTCACCTGCGTCCCACGCGTTACATCGGTAGCTTTAACGGCCCCCCTCAGGTGATCGGCATAAAAAGCCATATCCAGAGTAGCGGCCTTGCCGGTACCGTTAAAGACGACCATTACCCGATCGTCAGCCGTCTCGCGGAAATAAACGTAGAGGCCGTTGCGGGGGACGAACTGCGTTAATTTGCCCTCCCGTAAAGCGGGAGATTCGCGGCGGAAGCGCGCCAGGCGGCGCACGTAATCAAAGGCGGCAGTCTGTTCGGGGCTGCGGTCCTTGGGTTTGAAGAGGTTAGTTTTATCACCCCGCCAACCCCCGGGGAAATCCACGCGGCCGCCCTCCCCGAAACCGCCGCCGGCCCCGCTAAAAAGAAGTTCGGTGCCGTAGGTCAGCATCGGGATACCGCGCAGGGTGAGGAGCAGTGCCAGACCGCTCTTAAACTTGTCCGTATCCTCGCCCACGGAGGTAAAGTAGCGCGCCAGATCGTGGTTGTCCAGAAAGAGAACGTTGTTGGTCGGGTCGTCATACAGGTAATCCTGGGCCAGGGTATAATAGATTTTCAGTACGCCGTCCGTCCAGCCGGGTTCATTAGCCAGGGCGTCGTTGATGGCGTAGTAGAGCTGAAAATCAGTCACGCCCGGCAAGTGAGTATTGGTGGCCGGGTGCAGGCGTTCGTTGCCCGCAAACCAGGCCTGCACACCGGGACCGTGTACCCAGGTCTCGCCGAATATGCCCAGCCCCGGAAATTCTTCCAACAAGCGGCGGTTCCACTCGGTCATAAAGGCCGGATCGGGGTAAGCGTAGGTATCGATCCGGTAGCCGTCCTGTTCGGAATTCAGCACCCACCAGATACTGTTCTGGATCAGGTAATTGGCTAACAGTTCGTTTTGCTGGTTCAGATCGGGCATATGCTTGTCAAACCAGCCTTCGGTCATCAACTTATAGTCGCGCTCACTCGCATGGGGGTCTAGTAACGTAGTGGCGCGGTAGGTCGTCTGGGTATACTCGGGCCACTGGTGAATCCAATCTTCGGCCGGCAGGTCTTCGATAAACCAGTGCCGATCGCCCACATGGTTAAAAATTACGTCCATCACCACCTTGATCCCCCGCTCGTGCGCGGCACGCACCAGTTGGCGATACTGGTCGTTCGTACCGAACCGCCGGTCGATCCGGTAATGATCGGTTACCGCATAGCCGTGGTAGCTCTCGTAGGGCTGGTCGTTTTCCAGCACGGGGTTCAGCCAAATGGCGGTCACGCCCAGGTCCTGTAAATAATCCAACCGCTCCATGATACCGATTAAATCACCGCCGTGGCGGAACAGAAATTTGGCTCGGTTCGTTCCCTGCTGCGCCATGCCCTCCACACTGTCATTATTGGTATCGCCATTGGCAAACCGGTCGGGCATGATGAGGTAAACCAAGTCTTCCTGCGACAATCCCTTGGCATAGCTCCCGGCGGCGGGTTTTTCCTTTAGTTCAAACGGATAGGTTCGGATGCTTCCCCCCACTTCAACCTGGATCGGCACCTGCCCCGGCCGGGCCGTGGGATCTACTACCAGATTGACGAATAGGTAGTTGCTGTTCGCCACCCGCTGCGTTCCCGTTACTTGCACCCCCCCGTGGTTTACCGTAGCCGTACCCTCGCCGATACCGGCATCGTGTAATAGCACCTGCACGTTCTTTTCTTGCATCCCCACCCACCAGTTGGGCGGCTCCACGCGCACCTTGCTCACCGGTCCGGCCTCTGCATTACGCAAGTAATACGCTGATTCTTCCGTTCCCAGCGGCAGCTTTTGCATGGGGTCATCATTATAAATTTTGTCGTTCTGAGCGGAAAGAGTCAGGCTGAAGCAGAAAAAGGAGCAAAACAGAAAGAAAATTTTCATTTGGCGGAAGATTAATGGTGATTAGGGAGCAACCCACTGGTGTATCGGCAGAATGATTGCTACCGGGACATCCAGCTATATTAAGCCGACAAGGTACGGGACAAGCGGGAGAACAACTGAGTCAGAATTTGGTGGCGGTGCTTATGGAGTGATGCCATTCTTGAAATCGCCAGTTTCACAGGATCATAGTAAACTTCGTCACTCACTGTATCCTACTAGCCAAAGTTTACTGATGGATCTATATCATAATTTTAATCACTGCTAATATTATCCCGCAGACCCACCAATCCAAGTAGTTTCCACGAAACTAATCCTTGCTAAACAGTAGACAGTAAATCATTTAGCGGGAAAATTTCAACTGAGTAAAATAAATGGCTATTACAAAATCCCTCGGCTACCAAGCTCTGCCCGATTAACCGGCCGGCAAGGTCTGCTATCCCCAACTGAAATTCCCCCACCTCAAATGATCATATGCAATTAGCAGAAGCGGCGTTGGTAATCTTTGTTACCTAGCCCGCAACGACCAGGTTACCCGCACCCGGCTCACCTCCATGCCACCCGGCATGGTGCCCACCGTCTCCGCCACCACCGTCTGGGGGGTATCCAGATTAACGGCCCGCTCCACGGCGGCAAAAATTTCCGGACCGTCGGCACAGGTGAAAGTAATCGTGTCATCCGCCTTCTTCGTATACGCGGCCTCGAAATGCGTAACCAGCATGGACACCGTGCGGGACTGCCCCCGGATGGCGGCAATCACCAGCACGCCGGTCGAGAGTTCGGCGGCACCGGCCTGGGCGGCGAAGTAAACCGATTTGAAGGGATTTTGCGTACGCCAGGTATAAGGGATAGTTACCTCGGCACGATCTTCGGTGGCGGATTTAACGCGCACGCCCCACCAGAAAAGAGTGGGTAGTTTGCGCAAAAAAAAGGCCAAACGCATCTTCCAGGGGGTGTTGACATCACGGAGGTAATCGGTTTGAGCGGCGGTGAGTGTGGGCATGGCAGTCGGTTATGCGCCCAAGATAAGGGTTTTAGCGAATATTCGCTGCCCTGATTTTCCTAAACTCAATGCTCCAGCCGCTCCACCAGCAGTGCCTGCGTCGCCTTCGGCTCCGCTTTTCCTTTTGATCGCTTCATCACTTCGCCCATGAAAAAGCCCAGCAGACCGCGCTTCCCCTTACGGTAGGCGGCAACTTTATCGGGGAAGGCCGCGAGTACCTCCTCCGCCAGATCGGCCAGGAAATCCGTATCGGCCGACTGGATCAAGCCCAGCTTTGCAGCCAGTGCGGCGGGCCGGGCGGCGGGTTCTTCCAGCAGGGCGGTCAGTAGTTGCCCCGTGGCAGTAGAGGCGGCTACCTTCCCGGCATCGATCAACGAAAGTAGCTCCACCAGCGCGGCGGCAGGCACGGGAAGATCGGCCGGAGCCAGGTCGGCGGCGCGGCAGGCGGGCAGCAGCTGGTTGATCAGCAAATTGGCTGCCGCCTTGGGTTCGGCTCCGGCCGCCGTCAACACCTTATAATAGGCAGCCGTTTCGGCGTCCTCATATATCAACCCGGCATCGTAGTCGCTCAGGCCGTACTCGTCGCGCAGGCGGTCGTAAATTTCCCACGGCAATTCCGGCAGCGCGGCACGTTCGGCCTCCACGTAAGCAGCCGTCAGCAGCACGGGCGGCAGGTCGGGGTCGGGAAAATAGCGGTAATCGTGGGCATCTTCCTTGTCGCGCAGGGCCGAGGTAGTACCGGTTACAGGGTCGAACTGGCGGGTTTGTTGGCGCACTCTACCACCGGCGTCCAGCAGTTTCGCCTGCCGCTTCACTTCGTAGTCGATGGCCCGCCGCGCGAAGCGCATTGAGTTCAGGTTCTTCACCTCGCACCGCTGCCCGTACTCCGTCGCACCCACCGGCATAATGCTGATATTCACGTCGCAGCGCAGACTGCCCTCCTGCATATTTCCGTCCGAAATACCCAGGTAGCGCACCAGCCGCCGCATGGCCGTCATGAAGGCGTCCACCTCCTCGGGCGACCGCAGGTCGGGTTCGGTCACCACTTCCAGCAGCGGGGTCCCGGCGCGGTTCAGGTCCACCAGCGTAGCGGCGGGATCCTGGTCGTGGATGGATTTTCCGGCGTCCTCCTCCATGTGAATATGGTGCAGGCGCACGTCCTTGCGTGTGCCGTCGGGCAGGCGGATCGGCAGGGCACCGCCCACACAAATCGGCCGCCGGTCCTGCGTAATCTGGTAGCCCTTGGGTAGGTCGGCGTAGAAATAATTCTTGCGGTCGAAGGTCGATTCCCGCTCGATCCGACACCCCAGGGCCAGCCCCAGCCGGACAGCCAGTTCGATCTGGCGTTCGTTCAGTCGCGGCAGCGTTCCCGGCAGGCCCAGCGAGACGGCCCCCACGCGCGTGTTGGGTTCACCGGCAAAGGCCGCTGCATCGCCGCAGAATGCCTTCGATTCGGTCGCCAGCTGGATGTGGGCCTCCAGGCCGATCACGGTTTGGTAGGTGGTTCTAATAGACATGGGTCGGGCGGTTTACGCACCGCAATGGTAAGCAATTTCGGCGGCTCGGCGGGGGTGCGCGGATGGTCGTTATTCTCCGGTTTTACTATTTGTCGGGCGTGCCCCCGGCCGAAGGCCGGGGTCGGCGTCTTGCGGGGTTCGCTGTTCGCTCCGTGCTAACGCACCCGCCGCTGCGGGCAGGGCAAGCCCTACCCTTTCGTCGGCCCTCCAGGTGCCTCACGCGGAAGCAGGAGGCTATGGGGAATGCAAGAGTGAAGAATTAGCTGCGCTGCTCCTCTTGATCATAAATAATCAATCGCAGACATCAATGTAGCATGCTATCCGTCTGATGCGGCCCGGTGGTAGCTGACCGAAAAGTCATCGAAGTAGGCGGGGATGGAATCCAGGTTCATGACAAAACAGCTGATGCTACGGCCTGCCTCAAACGTAGCGGGTAGAACCAGTTCCAGCCCGAATTGCTGCCACGCGCCCTCGGTAACACCGGTGAGACTTCCGGCGTATTGAATCAGGCCGTCATCCCGGCTGGTGACCATGAGATTACCTACCGGACCGCGCCGCCACACGACCGCACGGAGGGTATCACCCGGATTGCAATCAAACAGGTGATAGGATAAGCCGTAGCCGAACCCCTGCCCGCTCAGTTTGGCCGAATGTCTTCCCGACCGCGCTTGCTCGGTGGATCTGGTTTCATTGGCAAAATCCAGTAGTGCCGGGTAATCTCCTGCAGCAAGGTAGTATTGATCCCACTGGGTTTCGAGATCGCAGGTGATGGCGGTAACGGCACCGGTATTCGGATACTGGTAATAACGCCGGTGCATCACCACAGCGCTAATAGTTAGCAGACTTACGGAGAATAGCACCGCCCCCCAGCGGTAGTAACGCCCGGAGAGTCCATCACTTTTTCGGTGAAATAACAGGAACAGCAGGGGGGCAAAAGGAACGAGGTAACGCCCTTGTATAACGTGTACGGCAGTGGAACCCACCGATTCCCAACTAAGCAGTTGGGAAAGGATGACCAGTGCCCAACAGGAAGCTAACAAGGCGAAAAGGAATAACTTGGCCGGCCACTTAAAGGTGAAGCGCGAAACCGGATCGAAAAAAGCAGTGAAAAGGATGCCCAGGTAACCAAAAATGATGACGGGGATGGGAAGAAATGTGTCCAGATTTCCGAGCGTACCAATATAGCTGCGGGAGTACATGTTGAATCCGGTTTGTAGGCTACGAAGGGCGGCAAGTGGTATGCGCCGGGGTTCGGCGAGGATGAGTTCGCGCTGGCGGTGGGCGTCCGTCCACTGGGGCAGGTCCAGTCCACTACGGTGGGCCTCGGCGTATTGTGAATACGGAAGATAGATACGGTCGATCCGACCGGACCAGAAAGCCAGGCAGGCAATTATTGTAGCGAGTACCAACGCGGCACTTCCCCACTTGCCGATACCCATCCTGAATTTAGTGCGGGGAATCAAAACGGCCAGACCGAGTAGGGGTACGTAGAATAGTTTGGTGGATGCGATCAGTGTCGCTAATAACAGCACTGCGGCCAGTTGCTTCCAGCCGATATGCGGTTGCCGCAAGATCAAGTGCAGCAAGTAAGCCAGGGTGATAAAACTGATACCGTTGGTAACCGTGTCCGCACTGATGGTAGCCTGGGTGTATACCGTCATGGGCAGCAGTAAGAGTACGCAGAATAACCACCTGAAAGCGGGCAGCCGGCGCAGTGCCGCCAGACCGGCCAGGAGTCCGAACAGAAGTCCGCAAAAGCGGGTAAGCCATAGTGCGGTGAGCACCGAGCAGTTCGCTGCTCGGGCTACGGCAATCCCGAAGGCCTGGGGCAGGTACACCAGTGCGGGGTACAGGGCCGTGTTGGGATAATCGACAAATACGGTAGCACCGGGGGCTATGGTCCGGTAGGCAAATGGGCGGTGGCGGTCCGGGGAAGTTTTTTGGTTGGCGTACCACTTCAGGTAGCTGAAACTGTCGACGGCCTGCTTGAAGCTGATGGGAATCTGTCCTCCTCTGCGGTCGATGGTCGTATTTGGTTCGAGTTCGCCCGTGCTGACGGCGTAGGAGCGGTAAAAGTGGTTGATCTCGTCGGGACCCTGAAAGAGCGGATTGTAGAACAGAAAATAAAGTCCGAATACGGAGTAGACGAGCACAAAAACAAGCGGGGGAGAAAGTACAAATTTAGTCATGGGCGGAATACGTAGAGCGGAACGGCCGGTTGAATTGCAGGATAAGGTATTAATATTTTCGCTCCACTACATCCATGACATAATGAAGCAGGTCCGCCACTAGATTGGTGATGCCGAACGCATAGGGCGGCGTCCCCAGTTCCGGTTGGTAATCTCTAACGTAGAAGATCAGTGGAATGTCCGGCCCGTCTGCGATGAGGCGACGTAAAAAGATCATTCCTGAGTCAGCGGCTCCCTTGCGCGAAAAATCCGAAATGATAAGATCGTAATCAAACGTATTAACCTGATACCACGCTTGCTCGGAGTTGAGTGCGTTATCAAATTCAAGACCGATGCTTTCCAGCAATTGCCTTTCGTTTTTGTGGTTGCGGGGGTTATCATCGATCCACAGTCCTTTAAGCGACAGGTTTTTACTCTTTACATGAGCTAGTCGTTGTACGAGGGCATCCTGAAATAACGACGATAACTCGACGTGAGTTTTCGCCACGGCATCTTGTTGGATGGTTGTCCCGATTTCATCGTACTGCTCGAACCGTCCGGGATTCTCCTTGATCTCCCCGATCAACGAGAGGATGCCATCGACCACCCTATTATGTACCAGCGTTTCCGTTTCGGAAGAGAAGATACCTTTTCTTATATCGGATTCCATTTTGCTAAACCTCGCACTCAACAGGATCGCGTCATTATACAGTTCGGAATCCGCCAGTGCGAAGATCGACCGCAGTTTGTCGATGGCTTGCCGGAGTTTGTTGTCGGCGGTGAGGGCATGAAGTTCTGAAACGGTGTTCCTCATGGGGGGCGGTTGTAGCGTATCTTTACTTTGCGAACGGTTTGTTTCGGTATCATCCCAGCCGGGTGTAGCAGTGTATGGCCGGCCATCATCGATCTCCGTGTGGTTCCAATGCGTTATTTCCGTACTGATTCTTTCTGCAAGTTAGATAAAACTACTTTGCCCTCTTATTCCCTCCATCTCTCCACTCCTTATTTCTCCCCCCTGCGGGGGGCCGGGGGGAACCCGCGTGAGGTGCCTGGACGGGGCACGCGCCTGCGGGCAGCCCGCAGGGCCAAGCCGACAGGCGCGCCGGGAAGGGACCGACCGGGACGACAGGACCGGACACGCCCACCGCTTAAACCACCACCCCCCCTGGAACGTTTCGTGGTCCGAGTGCGGGAGGCGGCTAATGAATGCGGCTGAACCGACGGGCGGGAAATTAACTGATACAATAATAGTACTACTATGGAACATAATCCAAATGCCAAGGGAGCGGCGCCGCACGGGAAAGTGTGGGACGTGAATGAATCGAGCCGTTGCCCGTTTTCGGGGGGGGCAATCAAGAAAAGCGCGGGGAGCGGCCTGTCTAACCGCGACTGGTGGCCCAACCAGCTGAAACTGAGTATTCTGCGCCAGCACTCGGAATTGTCTAACCCGCTGGGCGAGTCGTTCGATTATGCGGAGGAATTCAAGTCGCTGGACCTGAAGGAAGTGAAGCAGGACCTGTTTGACCTGATGACTGATTCGCAGGACTGGTGGCCGGCCGATTACGGGCACTACGGTCCCTTCTTTATCCGCATGGCCTGGCACAGTGCCGGTACCTACCGGATTGCGGACGGACGCGGCGGTGCCTCGGCGGGCGGACAACGGTTTGCGCCCTTGAACAGCTGGCCCGATAACGCTAACCTGGATAAAGCGCGGCTGTTGCTGTGGCCGGTGAAGCAAAAATACGGACAAAAGATATCGTGGGCCGACCTGATGGTGCTGGCCGGTAACTGTGCGCTGGAGTCGATGGGCCTGCCCACGTTCGGCTTCGGCGGCGGCCGCGCCGATGTGTGGGAACCCGAAGAGGACATCTACTGGGGATCCGAGGGCGAGTGGTTGGGCGACAAGCGCTATACCGAAGACCGCAAGCTGGAAAACCCGCTGGCGGCCGTGCAGATGGGCCTGATCTACGTGAACCCCGAAGGACCGAACGGTAATCCCGATCCGCTGGCCTCGGCCCGCGACATCCGCGAGACTTTCGGCCGGATGGCCATGAACGACGAGGAAACGGTGGCCCTGATTGCGGGCGGCCACACTTTTGGCAAAACCCACGGTGCCGCCGACCCGAACGATTACGTGAGCGCGGAACCGGCCGGTGCGACGATTGAGGAGCAGAGCACGGGCTGGAAGAACAGCTACGGCACCGGTAATGCGGAATACACCATTACCAGTGGACTGGAAGGTGCCTGGACGAGTACGCCCACCCGGTGGAGCAATAGCTACTTTGACAACCTGTTCGGTTTTGAGTGGGAACTGACCAAAAGCCCCGCCGGTGCCCACCAGTGGCAGCCCAAGGGCGGCGGCGGTGCCGGTACGGTACCGGATGCGCACGACCCGAACAAGAAGCACGCTCCGTTTATGCTGACCTCCGATATTGCCCTGCGTACGGATCCGGCCTACGAAAAAATATCGCGCCGCTTTCACGAAAACCCCGAGGAATTTGCGGACGCATTCGCCCGCGCCTGGTTTAAACTGACGCACCGGGACATGGGCCCGCGCGAGCGTTACCTGGGACCGGAAGTACCCGCCGAAGTACTGCTGTGGCAGGACCCGGTGCCGGCCGTGAGCGGAGACCTGACGAACGACCGGGACGTGGCGGACCTGAAGCGGATGATCCTGGCCTCCGGCCTGTCGGTTTCCGAACTGGTGACGACGGCCTGGGCTTCGGCTGCTACTTTCCGCAACTCCGATAAGCGCGGCGGTGCCAATGGTGCCCGCATTCGCCTGGCCCCGCAGAAGTACTGGGAGGTGAACAACCCGGCCCAACTATCACGCGTGATGGATACGCTGGAAGGGGTGCAACAGGAGTTTAACGGCAAGCAAACGGGCGGCAAGCAGGTTTCGCTGGCCGACCTGATCGTGCTGGGCGGCTGCGCCGCCGTGGAGCAGGCGGCCGAGGCCGCCGGCCACCAGGTGACCGTTCCCTTCACGCCCGGCCGCACGGATGCGACCGCCGAGCAAACGGACGTGACGGCCTTTGCGCCGCTGGAACCGCTAGCCGACGGGTTCCGCAACTACAGTAAGGACAAGCATACGGCTTCGGCCGAGGCCATGCTGGTGGATAAGTCTCAACTGCTGAGCCTGACCGCGCCGGAAATGACCGTACTGGTGGGCGGTATGCGGGTGCTGGCAGCCAACTACGACGGCTCGGACCAGGGAGTTTTCACGGACCGCCCCGGACAGCTGACCAACGACTTTTTCGTTAACCTGCTGGACATGAACACCACCTGGCGGGCCGCTTCGGAAACGGATACCGTTTTCGAGGGCCGCGACCGCAAGACGGGCGAGGTGAAGTGGACCGGAAGCCGGGTGGACCTGATCTTCGGCTCCAACTCAGAGTTGCGGGGACTGGCGGAAGTATACGGCTGTCAGGACGGCGAAAAACGCTTTGTGCATGACTTTGTAGCTGCCTGGAACAAGGTGATGATGCTGGATCGTTACGATCTGGTGTAGACCATTAAATGAAAATGGCCGTACCCCGCGATGGGGTGCAAATAACAAGCCCCCGCAATCTTCCGATTGCGGGGGCTTTTATATTGTGCCGGTATAGCACTGTTAACGTGGCAATTACTAGCGACGATTAGTCATGTATAAATCGTTGTTGTAAAAGCCGTCGTCGAGCCGGTTGGCATTACGGTAGGTGTCCGTGCTGTAGGTATTGCGGTCATAGCTTTTACCGTAATCGTGGACACCGGACAGGTAGTCCATGGTATCTACCTCGTAACGGGTGGTATAACCCTGCTTGCGGTTGTAGCGGGGATAGTCAAAAAAGTGACTGAAGCCTATTCCCTCCAGATAGACCGTTTTATCGGACTGGTCAATGGTGATAATCCCGGCAGGCACCAGGGCATGACGGTCTTGTTCGGTATAGCGGCCGGCGGTGTGACGCTTGATCACATCATCGTCGAGTTCCAACTCCACGTAGCGGACCAGCATGGCATCGGTATCGGCCAGTAAGCCTTCTACCTCGCCGACGGTTTCACCGGAGCGCATTTTGACGTGGTAACCCCGGGGGTCAATGTCGTTGTGGTGGACTTTATAGTCGTCCAATTTGTCTAAAAAACGCAAGCGTTCGTTGCGGGTGTGGTTCATGATGTCGCTCATAATTAGTTGATTTAATGGTTAAAGATGGGTTGCTCGGCATGAGTGGATCAACTCATTTTAGCCAATATATTGCGAGCGGTGGCAAAGAAATCTCGTACATCTTCCTTCTGATTGAGGGTAAGTGTCTGGGCATTGATATCCTTAGCTTGCTTACGCAGTTGGGTTAACTGAGCGCGTTCGTTGCCGGCGTAGGAATCACGATCGACGTTTTCCAGGATGTCGGTAATCATCAGGGCTGCCGCACGGATCTTATCCGCGTGGTCGGTGGCTGTAGGATCACGCGTGATCTCATCGGCCAGTTGTCTGACTTTGGCTGCTTTGGTCCGGGCGTCGCTGTTACCATCCTGTTCTTTGTATTCAGCGAGTGAGGCGGAAGCATTTGCCAGCAGAGTAAGTGCGCGGTGGCTGAACTCGTGGTCTAGCCCCATTTCGCCCTGCATATCCGCAGTATAGTCCATGTAAGCGGCAACGCTATTCCGATAGGCGGAATCATCGGTATTTACCACGGCGGTCTCCGCTACTTCCCGATCGTTGTCCACGATGCCGACTTCTTCGATACCAGGTTCATCGGCTTCATCGAATAATTCGGTTATTCCCCAGATAACGAGACCCAGGACCAGTAGCCCTACAATCCAGGGCCAGATTGCGGTACCTCCCTTTTTTTCTTCAATTCTAATATTTGCCATAATGGTATGTGTTTTGGTTAATGAAAAAATGGGAGCCAACGGCTCGTAGGCTCCCATCCTTTGATAGTTCAGTTAAAATTTCGGTACCCGATCAAATGGATACCAAAGCACTTACTTCTTGATGTTTCCGTGAGTCTTCACGTCCTTGTGCGCCTTCTTGTCGATATCGACTTCGGTTTCGCGGACGGTTTCGTTGATCTGCTCGGTGCGGGTATTAACCTTCTTACCGACTTCGATCTCCTCCACGACCCGGGCTGATTTCTCCACTACTGCTTCCTCTGCGGTTTCCCGCAGGGAGATAGTTTCGTTTTCAAAGTCACCGGCCTTGGCGGCACGGTCTACCGGAGTACGTTTTACGAATACCTCTTCCTGACGCAAACGCAGGGTTTCGGTTACGGGCTTTTCTACGATTCGGCTGCGAACGGTTACACCGCCGGTTTCCACTTCGCGCTTGCCTACGGCGATGTCTTCTTTGACGACTTCGATCTTGCCGTTCACGTCGCCCAGGCGATCGTTAAGGTAGTTACGGTTTTTGTCGGCGTCGAACTTCTTGGCGGAGTACTGGCTGTGCCGGTCGTCCATATCGATGGCCTCATAGCGATCCATGATCGCGGCAGCGCGTTTGGCTTCCTCCATGGTCTTAGTGTGTACCGTGATTACGGTACCCCGGCCGGCCACGTCCGTGTACCTTTTGGTACGGTCGTCATCGGTACCGAAGAGGTTGCCGAAAAAGCTGGAGACGGAGTCCGAGTCTTCATGGTAGCGGTTGCCCACCGTACCGTGCTCTCCATAAGAGGAGACATCAATGGTACTCTGACTAAAGTCGGCCTTCATGAGGGCTTCGCGGGCGGATTGTGCTTGATTTTTGGTGTCGAATACACCGATTACTGTCTGGTTCATGACTAATGCAATTTAAGGTAAATAAAATGGGTAGGGTGTTCTATTCTCGGTGAGAATAGTTAGGATGTTTTAAAAAAATAGAGTAATTAATTAATATTTTGACACGTCATTCCCTTTTCACGGTTACCGATTCCTGGTGTACCCGTATGGTTTTGGAATGATCCTGCCGGCTGACCACTTTGGTCAGGTGTATCTCTTCGAGTAAAATAATTCGTTTGGTTACCACGGTTTCCTCCCGGACAACGGGGATGATCAGAGTATCACCTTCCGTGCGGGTTTGCGGCAATTCTTCAACGTGACGATTTATTGCTACCCGCTTCTCTTCATAGTGCGTTTCCGTAAGGGGTAACTCGATAACACGATCCTCAAAACCAACCCGCTTTTCTACGACGACCCGGCCGGTTTCAACCTCACGTTTTCCAATTACAACGTCTTCCTTTACTACAGGAATGGTTATTCCTTCCTCCTCCTTAATAGAGAGTTTTGTGACGTTCTTATCGGTAGTTCCAGTGTCTCGTTTCATCATATATTGTAGCGTAAGCCAGGCGACATATGTTCGGTTCGGACACAAATTTTTTCATTTGTCGCACCAATCACCTATATAAAAGGCCATCAGCCCGGATAGGTGAACATTTTGCACACTATATTATCTAAACCGATATACTTCAATTCGCCACTTATAGTTACCTGAATTACGTACCTGGGTCATACTTTTTCACCACCCGCACCACTACTCTTTCGCCGTCGGAAAACTCTAATACCAATAAATATATTCCCGCCGCCAACCCTCGCAAATCGTACGTGCGGTTCGCATCGGCCCGCAGTGGCATTACCCGCCCGTTTATGTCCCGCACACTTACCCGAACCGGTTCCCGTCCCGCCGGACCCATCAGCGTCACCAGATCGGTCACCGGATTGGGGTAAGCAGACCAAGCCTGCTTGTCATTCCCGTCCAGGCGAGCGGAAACCACGGGCGAATAATCGACCGTGCCGTCCAGATCGGTCTGGCGAATTCGGTAAAAGTAGGTTTGGTTAGCAACTACCCGCCGGTCCGGGAAGCTATAAGTGCCACCCGTTGCGTTATCGGGAGCGGCAACGGATAGCTCCTCCAAACTCTGCCAAATGGTCTCTCCGTCGGTCAGCCGCTCCACCCGAAAACCGGCGTTATTTTCCTCGCGCTCGGTCGCCCAGTCGATGCGGATCAGCCGCCGCTGTTCGTCGGCACGGGCCGTCACGCTTCGCAACGTTACCGGTAGCACCACGGCGCAGTAGCCCACGCTTACGTTGTCTATGTACCAACCCCGCCAGCCGTTGCAACCGTCGCTACTCAATTCAAAAGAGAATTGCACCTCATCACCCACCGCCAAATTCAGGGATGCCAGCTCGATGACCGAAGTACCCCAGCTGCTGGAGGTAGAACCCTGGTCGGCCCCCGACCAGGCGGCCCTGCCCGCAAAAGGATTATCATTGCCGGGTGCGGGCTTCAGTACGCTGTTGTATGCATTGAAACTGAAAGCGGCCGCCGGCACGAACTCCCAACTGCCGCCGTTCACCGCGTAGCGCACCAGGCCGCCGTCGTACTCGAATTCGGTATTGGCAAAGTGATCGAAGCGCAGTCGGCCGGTTTCACCACCGGCGGGAAGATTGATGACGGGACTGCGTAAACTTACATAGCCGTTCTGTTTATCGGTCGTACAATTGCCATTCGGCGGGTTATCCGCATACATGGCCTGCCCCGCACGTCCACCTGGCAGACCGCCGGAATTTACCCAGGGTCGGTTTTCCCAGGTGCCGGGGTTGGTCGGAAATTCGGGCATCGTCCAGCCGGGTGCACCGTTCTCGAAGTCGGCTTCCAGCAACGGAAAATACGTCTGGCCGGCCGCGCAACCCGGCGGCGTAGCGGGGTCCAATATGGGCGGAAAGTTACAGCCCGGGTCGGCCCGCAAACCGGTGGCCGTAATCACTTGCGCCAAAATAACCAGGTCGGCAGCCGTAATGATTTCACCCGACGCCGGTGCAAGCACGTCCACTACGGTCAGGGCGGGTAGGTTCTGCCCCGTCAGTCCGGCGGCCGCACCCTCCAGGGCATCGGCCAGATCATGGAATCCGCTGGTGCGGCCCAGGTAACCCACGTGGGCGTCATAAAAGATGTGGGAAGCTTTCGTCAGTCCGATCCCGCTAAAATCACCGTTCCCGTCGGTCAGCAGGGCGAAGGCGCGGTTGGCCACCCCCGAATTGCTGTGCACCCCGCCATTGTCCGTACCGGATCCGGCGGTGGCCGAACAGTAGTAGGCATTGCTTTGCGTACTTCCCGGGTCGTTCCGGCACTCGGGAAAAAACATATCCCGGATGGGTCCCCCAAAAGCCGACCCCTCCCCTACCCGCCAGCGGGTACCCGTGTCCGAGCAGCCGTTGCGCGGGTCGTTCGCTCCCGCATCGTCTCCCTGCCCGTTCAGCAGGTCCACGGTCTCGCCCCAGATATCCGAGTAGGCCTCGCTCAATGCACCGCTCTCAAAAGCATAAATCAGGTCGCTAAAGGTTTGGGTATAGGCGTGTCCCCACTCGTGGGCCACGATGTCGTCCGTTTCCGTTCCCAAACAGAAGTGCGCCGCCCCACCCGACCAGCGGGCGTTCGGGCAGCTCGATCCGCCGTTATTTTCGTCAAAGGCGGAAGAGTTATACATCACCTGCATCACACCCCCCGCGCCGTCCCAGCCGTCTACCCCGAAGGTGCGAAACATCAGGTGATAGGTCTGCCCCGTGAAATTCAGCAGGTCCTGCCGCGCGGCGTTCAGCGTACCCGGAAAGGCATTTCCCTCCGTCCAGGTCAGGTTGCCGAAGTTACGGTTGTACAGTTTACGGTCCAGGGCATCGCAACTGAGCGAAAACAAATCCACTACTTGTCCCGATTTCCCGTCCACCAGGGCAATCGCCTCTTCAGCCCGCGCCGGCTCCCTTAGCGTCACGGCATAAACATGGGTTGGCGCAGCCGACGCATGACGGATCAGTCCGGCATGGTAGACCATCCATTCACCGGCCGCCGGCACCCAGTTACCGCCCCTTTCCTTGGCGGCCGTGGTTTGGGCTATCTCCCGCAGCCGGTCCGCACTCAGGTTAGCGGTGGACGTAACAAAATTTCGCAGGTCCACCAGACTTCCGTTACCGCCCGTCATCCGGCCGGCCGCATTAAAGTGCAAGCGGTATTCTCCTCCAAAAACCGCTACGTCGTCCAGGTACTGGTCCATCACCACGTGCCGGTTCCCGGCCGCATCGGTGCGCACCGCACGTACGCGCAACTCCCCCCCGGCGGAGAGGCCGAAATCTTCGGCGTAAGTCTGAAAGAAGGCGGCCGCCCGCGCCCGCTCGTCCACTCCCGGAATCAGCAACTCCCCACCCGCAGCGAAGCGAAAGTAAGCCGGGGCCGCCGGGTTGGCGGCGGCAGCGCGGTAATCTCCGCCCGCAGTGGCAACCAGCCGTTCCAGCGTGCCGGGGCCGCCGGCCTGCGCAAAAGCCGGTTGACTGATAATCAGTAGGATAAAACAGCCGAATAGCCGCAGGCGGTAAGGAGGGTTAAACATGGGGGTCGTACTTGAATTTTTCATGTGCAGTCGCAAAAGCGAGGCGAAAGTACGACAAAACCACGCCACCGGGATGTATTACAAATGACGCTTCCGCCAAATTACTGCTCTTCTGCGCCACCCTGCGCCGCCCGCATCTCCTTGGTTGTCTGCCGCGATCCGTCGTGGCTGTAGCCCGGCGGACCGAACACGTACAGCAACCGCTCGCGCAGCGTCAGCGGCTGCCACTGGTCGCGCAGCAGGTCGCGCCACTCGTGGGTGGCAATCACCAGCGGGTTGTGGCTGTCAATATCGTGCACCAGCCCGTAGCGCGGCTGTTCCTCTTCTTCCTGAAAAGTGCCGAACAGCCGGTCCCAGATGATCAGGATATTGCCGTGGTTGCGGTCCAGGTACTTCAGATCACTGCTGTGGTGCACCCGGTGGTGGCTGGGCGTATTAAACACATATTCGATCGGCCGCCACAGCTTCCCGATCGCCTCGGTATGAATCCAGAACTGGTAGATCAAATTCACCGACCCCAGGATAACGATCATCAGCGGATGAAAACCCAGCAGCGGCAGCCACAGCCAGAACACCCAATTACTCGTAATGATCGTCGTCCACGTCTGCCGCAGCGCCGTCCCCAGGTTATACCGCTTCGAGCTGTGGTGCACCACGTGCGAGGCCCAGAAAAACCGGCTCTCGTGCGAGATACGGTGGTTCCAGTAGGCCGTAAAATCATCCAGGAAAAACAGCAGCAGCCACACGTACCACGCACTCCCGATCTCGAACAACCGGTACCGGTACACAAAAAACAGTGCCGCCACCTGCACGAATTTCACCGCAAACCCCGCCAGCACATTCCCGATCCCCATGGTCAGGCTCCCGGCCGTGTCCTTGCCATCGTACCAATCCTTGCGCTCATACGCGCCCACCCCCACCTCAAGGAGCAGCAGCACCACAAAAAACGGAATGGCATAATGCACCAGTTGAATATTCGGCAGGTCCGGCATGATCGAATAAGTTGAGTCCTAAAGATAAGGTTTTTACGCATTCTACTGCTTTCACTCTCCTTCTCGGCGTTTTTTTGGGCGTGTCCCCGGCTACCGCCGGGGCCGGTGCCCTGCGGGGTTCGCTGTCGCTCCGTGCTGCCGCACCCGCCTGCGGGCCTGGGCTACGCCCCGCCCCTCCGGCGGCCCTCCGGTCACCTCACGCAAGAACCAGGGAATGAAGGAATGAAGGATTGAAGGATGGAGGGAATGAAGGAATGAAGGAATGAAGGATTGAAGGATGGAGGGAATGAAGGATTAGCTGCGCTGCTTCTCTCGATCATAAATGATCTTTCGAGGTGAAGGATGGAGGGAATGAAGGATTAACTGCGCTGCTTCTCTCGCTCGCGCAGCGATCTTTCGAGGAGAGGGTTCTTTTGAAGGTCGCGATCCATTACCCAAGGGTCGCGATCCCGAGATCGCGTAGGTTTAAACTAAGGGTCGCGATCCCCAGATCGCGTAAGTTTACTTTACCGCTTTACGCAGCAAAAACTTCTAATAACCCTCCAGGTCTGGGGACCGGGACCCCGTGTATAAACAAGGGTCGCGATCCCCGGAGCATTACCCAAGGGTCGCGATCCCCGGATCGCGTAGGTTTACTTTACCGCTTTACGCAGCAAAAACTTCTAATAACCCTCCAGGTCTGGGGACCGGGACCCCATATATAAACAAGGGTGGCGATCCCCAGATCATTACCCAAGAGTCGCGATCCCCGGATCGCGTAGGTTTACCTTACCGCCTTACGCAGCAAAAACTTCCAATAACCCTCCAGGTCTGGGGACCGGGACCCCGTATATAAACAAGGGTGGCGATCCCCGGATCGCGTAGGTGTACACCATCATTATGGTCGCGATCCTGTCGCACAAGCTATACGTATCATTATTCCAAGTCACCGGATGTCGCTGTTCCAGGTGAGCCATACACGGCTCACGAAAAACTCCCCCACCCACTACCGTCCCACCACCACCCGCTTCGTTACCGCCCCCTCATCGGTACGTATCCGCAGCAGGTAAGTGCCGGCCGGGAGGCGGTGCACGTCCAGCCGACGGCTGAGGGTGCCGCGCAGGGGCCAGGCGCGGATGACCCGACAGGTAAGATCGAGCAGCTCGGCCGATTGGAGTCGGTCCAGTTGTTCCGATTCGATGGTGATCCAATCGGTGGCGGGGTTGGGGTAGACCCGGATGTTGTCCGGTTGTAGGGTGACTTCCTCTGTGGCGGTGGTGGGATCGGCGAAGGGCCAGGGGATATCCAGGCAGTCGGTTCCGTCGCGGTAGTTGGGCATGTTCATCAGCGCGAAACTGAGGCGCGTGGGCGTCCGGATCGCCCGGGGCTGAAACAGGCAGGCCTCCCCGATCTCGTTCGGCCGGTGGATGGTATGGATGTACCAGGTTGTAGTAGAGGGGCTGACGTAAATGCGGCAGTCCGGCCCCAAATACATTTCGCCCACACTGATGGGCCACCCGGTTTCGGAGAACGAATAGTGGCAGGCGACCCGGCGCACCGTTTCCGTGGCTATTTCCAGTTGGTAGAGGCAGGTATCGGCGGTCAGGTAGACCAGTTCGGAGTCGGGGGAGAAGCATACGCCCCTTACGGTGGTCACGTCATCCGGCAAATCTATCCTGCGCAGGTTACTCAACTCACCGCTAGCGTTATCAAAGTCAAAAAGCCAAATGTTCGAGTCGTCCGTCCCGAAAGCGTAGTGTTGCCGATTGGGGGAAAAAGTTGCTTGTCTACTGGTATTGAGCGGCCAATCCTGGGGTATTTCAAAGGTGGTGGAATCCTTTAGTAGCTCGTCACCGCCGACGTGAAATATTTTCATGTCATTCGTTCCCAAACCCAGACTTGCTATCCACCATTCGTATTCGTTATTTGCAGTTCGGCATGCTGCGATCCGGCCCGGATTGCGTTGGACAGTTGGAAGCTTCTGTATTTCGCTAATTTCATAATTACCATCTGACAACATCATAACTTTCCAAGCCCCAAGGGTATCACTAAAAACGCCCTGGGGAGGAGTAGTAAAATTGAAATAGGCATTATTACCAACATAATAAATTACGGAATCATGCTGACTACCTGGCATCATTATTGAAGCACTTGTAACCGTATACGCAGAAGCCGCTTCACAATTTAATTCTGCTGCATCACCTGGCATCAAATAATCATCTCCAGAAATTATTTCCAGATCGCCATTATACATATGGCATCCTGTTGAATACAAGACAACCTCTCCATTTTCATCAACGTAAAAACTACCAGCTTCTCTACCTAATGAAATATTGACTAATGGACCTATATATGCAGTGTCAATATTGTTAACTCTAAAATCAAGCGTACTCAAACCGAATTTAGCCGGATAATTTGATTCGTAACCGAAAGGCCAGACAAGATCCTGATAAACATCATTCTGTGCTGAAAGCAAGCCGGCTGATAATAAGGTGCATAAAAATATTATACACCTCATGATCAGATTTTTGGGTCGATACATATTTACTATCATTGCTTTATGAAGGAGGGCTTGGGGTTAACTTCTCTCCGGGAATAGTTTTGATTTTTTATAATTTCTGTAGCTTTCTATAAAAAAACTGTTGCGATTGCTGTTCTAAACTGATTGAACAAATATAGTCTTTTTACTCAAATTTTCCTCCCCCACCCCGCGTGAGGCACCTGGAGGGGCATCAGCGTACGCAGCACCGAGCGAACAGCGAAGCCCGCAAGACGCCGACACCGGCCGGCAGGCCGGGGGCACGCCCCGAAAGAATTAAGAGCGTGTCTAAATTTTTACTTCCTGAGAACCAAGTATTTAAGAACCTGGCGTCATAAAAACTGACTTACGTAACCCGCTATGCGCGCAAGTTTTTATCTAGCCAGAACCTTAAATCATTGATCCTCAGTTCTTAAAAATTTTAGACACGCTCTAAACAGTTTATCACTACTTGCCCGGTTCCTTCAGCCGGATCACGTCCACCTCCCGCTCCCGGACCATGCGGTTGAAGGCGGGAATCTCCTGCTCCACTACGCGGCGGAATTTTACCAATTCCGCATCGATCAGGCCGGTCATTTCGTCCTTTACGGCGTAGGCCTGGGCGGTGGGCGGATAGTCACCGATGCCCACCAGGCTGTTGAGGTGAGCCAGTTTATTGGTCAGGCGAATGGGGTAGTTCAGGGGGTCCTGGCCGGACTGGTTTTTGGTCTGGTAGAGGGCTTCTTCCACGGCCGTGAGGTGAGCGGAGATGCTATCGGCGGCGGCTTTCAGGTCGGCCGGGGCATCTTTGCCGAGGCGGGCGGTCAGGTCCTTGATCTGGGTGCGGTAGGCCCGTAAGTCGATGATGACCTGGTGGGCCTCGCTCACTTTTTCCTGCACCTGGCGCATGAAGGTAAATTGCGCCTGCAAATCTTCCGTTTTGGCGGTGGCGCGGGGGTCAGCCAGCAGTTGGGCCGGGGCGGACTGCTCCTTGCCGGCCACGGTGAGCACTACCCGGTAATCGCCGGGAGCGGCCGAGGGACCGCCCACGCCGGCCCACCAGAGGATCATGCCATCGAAGTCCGTTCCTTCGGGGTAGCGGAGGTTCCAGTTGAACTGGTTGTGCCCGGCCTTCCACTCCAGTTTATCCTCTTTTTTCTCAGCCTTGGAAGAGAAGTGGCGGATCGTATCTCCCGCCCTGTCCAGGAAGGCCAGTTGGACCAGGGTCGAGTCCGGCAATTTCGGATTGACGTAGTAATCCACCACCATCCCGCCGGGGTGATTGGTGCCGGCCGTGCGGCTGCTGCGCGTCGAGCCGTCGAGGCGGTAGGCGGGGCGGGGTTTGAACAAGTAGGCGTCGGCCTTGGCATCCAGTCGGTCCAGTTGACGCAGCGGACCCAGGTCGTCGATGATCCAGAAAGAGCGGCCCTGGGTGGCTACGATCAGGTCGTCGTCCTTGATCGCGAGATCGGTGACGGGTACGATGGGTAGGTTGTACTGGAAGGGCTGCCAATTCTTGCCGTCGTCGCGGCTTACGTATATGCCTTTTTCGGTGCCGGCGAAGAGCAATCCGGGCCGTGCGGGATCGGCGCGCAGCACGCGGGTAAAGTGCTCGGCGGGAATGCCGCTGACGATCTTGCGCCAGGTTTTGCCGTAGTTGTCCGTGACGTAAAGGTAGGGTTGGTAATCGCCCAGTTTGTAGCGGGTGCCGGCCAGGTAGACCTTGCCGGGAGTTTGCGTGCTGAATTCCACGCTGTTCCACATCATCCATTCCGGCGCGTCTTTGGGGGTTACGTTGGTCCAGTCGGTACCGCCGTTGCGGGTAACGTGAACCAGGCCGTCATCCGAGGCGGCGACGATAAAGCCGGGTTCGGTCGCGCTCTCGCCGGCGGCGAAGATGGTGGCGTAATATTCCACGCCCGTGTTGTCCTTCGTGATCGGCCCGCCGCTGGAAACGAGCTTGCTCGCGTCGTTGCGCGTCAGGTCGGGGCTGATGATCTGCCAGCTCTGGCCCTCGTCGGTGGAGAGGTGCAGGTGGTTACTGGCTGCGTAGAGTTTCCCGGCATCCGTGGGAGAAAAGAAAATGGGGAAGTTCCACTGGAAGCGGTATTTCATGCCCTCGGCACCGTAGCCCATGGGATTATCCGGCCAGACGTTGATCGCCCGCACGCTGCCGGTCTTATGGTCCATGCGCGTCAGGAAGCCACCGTAGCTGCCGCCGTAAACGATGTCGTTGTTGCTGGGGTCCACTGCGATGTGGGCACTTTCCCCGCCGGCGGTTTCCTCCCACTCCCGCTCGTCAATCAGCCCGCCGTCGGCCCGGTGGCGGATGCGTACGGTCGAGTTATCCTGCTGCGCGCCGTAGATGCGGTAGGGGAAGGAGTTGTCGGTGACCACGCGGTAAAACTGGGCGGTGGGTTGGTTCAGGTAGGTGGACCAGTTCTCCCCGCCGTCAAAAGTCACCTGGGCGCCGCCGTCGTCGCCGACGACCATGCGTTGGTTGTCCTCGGGAGCGATCCAGAGGTCATGGTGATCGCTGTGGGGGGTATCGATGGTTTTGAAGGTGCGGCCGCCGTCGGTGGATTTATGGAAGCGGACGTTGAGACCATATACTACATCCTCATCCTGGGTATCGGCGTAGACCCGGCTGTAGTACCAGGCACGTTGGCGCAGGCTGCGGTCGTCGTTGATGAGGGTCCAGGTTTCGCCCGCGTCGTCGCTGCGGAACAGGCCGCCCTTCTCGTTTTCCAGTTGCAGGAACATCCGCTGCGGGTTCACGGGGCTGACGGCGATGCCGCTGATGCCCCACAGGCCGCCGGGCAGGCCCTTGGTTTTCGACATGTCCTTCCAGGTGTCGCCGCCGTCGGTCGATTTCCAGAGGGCCGATCCCTCGCCGCCGCTTTCCAGCGAGTAAGGCGTCCGGCGGATGCGCCAGGTACTGGCCCAGATGATCTTGGGGTTGGTGGGGTCCAGCACCAGGTCCACGGCCCCGGCATCGGCGTTGGCGAACAGTACGCGCTGCCAGGTTTGGCCGCCGTCTTTGGAGCGGTAAACGCCCCGCTCGTCGCTGCTCTTATACAGGTCTCCCAGTACGGCCGCGTAGATCAGATCGGGGTTGCGGGGGTGAATCCGCAGGCGCGGGATGTGCCGGCTGTTCTTCAGGCCGATCTCCTGCCAGCTGCGACCGCCGTCTTCGCTGCGGTATATGCCGTAGCCCGACGAGACGTTACCCCGCACGGTCACCTCGCCGCCGCCCACGTATAGTACGTTCGGGTCCGATTCGCTTACGGCCACCGCCCCGATGGAGCCGCCGAAGAAACCATCGGAGATATTGGTCCAGGTCTGGCCGCCGTCGGTCGTTTTCCAGACCCCGCCGCCCGCCGCGCCCATGTAATACAGGTTGGGCTTACCGGCTACTCCGGTCACGGCCGCCGAGCGGCCGCCGCGGAACGGGCCGATGTTGCGGTACTTGAGCGTGATGGGCAGGCTGTCGGACGGTGCACCGGCAGCGAGGCCGCTGAGGGTGGCACACAGTAATAGCAGCAGGGTATAAATTCGCATGGTAAGTTGGTTGTAGCCGTAGTATGGTAAACTCTGATGGACAATGATACTGAAAATCGTGAAATAACCGGCCGGGATATGCTGCTACTCACCCCGGTCGTCTTCGTCACTGATTGTACCCGCTTCTGTATTATCGCAGCAAATGATCTCGTCGAAAAAGAATCGATTTCGGTCGAAAGGTATTTGCCGTTCCGGGCCGAGGGTATAGGTTGCAGCTTAAACCCACCTCATTATGCTCTCCGCTATCCGCCGCGCCTTTGCCGAAGCCTTTCGCAACTTGCGCACCAATTTTTTTCAGACTTTCCTCTCCGTTCTGGGTATCATCATTGGCGTGGGGGCGCTGGTGGCCATGCTTTCCCTCATCGACGGGCTGGAATTGATGGCCAAGGAGAAATTGGCCGATGTTTCCTCCCTGGAAAACATGATCGTGAGTTCGGAAACGGAGGTCGAAGTCGACGGCATCTCCACGCAGCGGGATAGCATCATTGTACTGGACGGACCGTTGACCGAAAAATTATCCGGTCTCCTACCCTATCCCCATAAGATACAGCGGGCCGTTAACTTACAGGAGATCGTGCCCCACCCCGTTAGCGGAGCCGATCTGGGCGTGTACCTGAACGCCACCACCCTGCCCCGCCTGGAAGCAGTGGATTCCATCCTGTACGGACGCGACCTGACCGAAGAAGATGGTAGCAGCCGGCGAGCAGTGCTGTTCGTAAATGAGGCGTTGGCAAAGCGCATTACCATTGATTCGACCGATGCGGCGGGGGCCGTGGGTCGTAGTATTTCGTTTTTCGGGAAGCCCTTTGAGATCGTGGGCGTATTTTTCACGGAAGTCGATAGACGGGGGAAAGCGCCTTTACTGGCCGCTACCCCGCTGCTCACCGTGGAAACCCTGGAAGGAGTGCTGCCCATATATCCCCTGCTCAACCTTGCCTTTGAATCAGTGGAAGATGTCCTGCCGGCGCAGGAACTACTAAAGGAGTGGGTCGATAAAACCTACCCCGCTCTGGACGAACCCCTGCGTACGCAGGCACAGGTAGGTTATCTGAAAGAGATCAATAAGGGCTTTGCGTTATTCCGGCTGGTGATGAGCTTCCTGATCGGTATTGCCGTAGTTGTCGGCGGAGTGGGGGTGATGAACGTATTGCTGATGTCGGTTGCCGAGCGTACGGCGGAAATCGGTATTCGGAAGGCACTGGGAGCGAACCGCCGGACCATCATCATCCAGTTTCTATCCGAGAGTATTGCGGTAGCGGCCATCGGCAGCGTTCTGGGATTGATTCTGGGAATGATCGTGGCCTGGATCGGTGCTTCTCTACTTACCTGGTTTACGGGAGGGGATATCGCCTTTCGGGCGGTACTGAGCGGTCAGACGATGCTGGTGGTAGGCACTATCGCCCTGCTAACGGGTATCATTTTCGGTACCTACCCCGCCCGGAAGGCGGCCGGCATGGATCCCGTGACGGCTATCCAAAGGTCCTGATTTGCGGTAGATCGGCTTGATTAGCTCACCTCCAGCTTAACTTAGTGTTAAATTTACACTTTCTTTTTGCTCCGGTTCACCCTTGGAAATAACAGAAAGCCATCCAGCCGCACCAAACAAAAGTGGGCAATACGGTACTGACACCCCGACTGCGCAGAAGAAAAAGCGGCGTGCCGATAATTGCACCTAAATTTCTCGCACTTTCGGTTCCTGCTGGTTCATTGTTAACCCGGTTCGGAGATCATAAGAAGTCGTGTTTTCGCCGTTTGGCGGTGCGGCTGCCGGCAGCCTATCTTTGACCTGTCAACCGGAAGGAACGACTCAGCTTCTTAACCCGCATTGCTCGGGTAGCCCCGTGCGGAAGTTGATGGTCGGGCCGATCGGTTCTCTATCATGGCATGATCGACTTTAAGCTTTATACGGAGCGGCCCCCAGGGGTCGCTCTTTTTTTTGCCGGTATCGCACTAAAAAAGAGGCCGTACACACGCGGGGTGGTACGACCTCATTTACATTCATGGGATTAAACTAAATTCTTTTGATGCCCGTTGGACAACGCTGCAAATATAGGTCTTTGGAGTACAAGCGGCAAATCTCGTGAGAACTTAAATTGCCGGCTTACCCAGGTAAAACCTAAGCAACTATTGCGTGAGGTGCCTGGAGGGTGCTCCGCGTGTAGGGGTAGGGCTTGCCCCTGCCCGAAACAAGGCAGTGCGCAGCACCGAGCGAACAGCGAAGCCCGCAAGGGACCGACGCCCCGCGCTAGCGGGGGGACACGCCCGAAGAACGCCTATCCGAGTAAAAACGCTGCTACCCGGCTAAAAAATTAGTGGCTCCCGAGTAAATGAAACGAGGTGCCGTTGACCTCCACCTTATCGCCGTCCTGCTTACCGGTCAGGGCCTGGAACAGCGGGCTATCCGTGGAAATGCCGCGATATTTGACGCCCTGCACCTCGAACTCGGCGGCCGGAACGGCGACGAAAAAATTGCCCTGATCCGTCTCCACGATATCGGCCAACTGGACCTCGGGCGTGGGGTCGATGGTCTTGAGGTTGCGTAGCAGGGCGATCTCGGCGCGCAGGGCCTCTACGGAAGAGGCGCGCGCTTCCACGCGGTTGATGGACTGATCGATTTTGCCCTGCTCGATCATGTTTTGCTCGTCGTCGGCTTCTTTTTCGGCCTCGCCGAGATCGGCCATCTGCATGTCCATAAGTCCCCGGTAGGTTTTTTCCTTGTCCTCCAGGAGGTATTTGATGATGGCGGCTTTGTCGGCGTGCTTGGTTTCGGTCTGGCTCATGGGCTGGATATTCGGATAGGTTTGGTTAGCGCGGCGTAATAATGCCACGCCCCATTGAACAAGGGTTTTAAATTAGAAGTTTACCAACGAATCCGCGAAAATAGTTGCGTGGCCGCAGGGAACTACCCTTATCGCCCCGTTGTCCGACCTATTCCCTCGCCCCGTTGTTTACAGAATATGGCGCAAGCAAACAAACCCACCAAACCCTCCGGCTCTCCTAAACTACCCGGTTTTCCGCAGGGTAAAAAGCCGGAAGACGGCAAGCGAGCCATCCCCTGGCTCTGGATCGCCTTCGGAGCATTTTTCGTTCTCCAGATCGCTTTTTCGTTTTTTACCACCAAGGGCGAAACGATCTCCTATACCGAGTTGATGGCCCTGCTACGCACGGAAGACGTGGCGAAAGTAACGGTCGTGAATCAGTCGACCGCCGAGGTGTATATTAAGGAGGATCAGTTGACCCAGCCGAAATACGAGAAGCTGCCCCAGACCACCAACCGGCCGCAGTACGAGGTGGAGATCGGTTCGGTGGATGCCTTTACCGAGGCCCTGAACGGCATTCAGCAAGACCGGGCGGAGGGAGACAAATTGCAGGTTACTTTTTTAGAGCGGCCGGATTATTTGGGCGTGATCCTGAGCTGGGTCATCCCGATCGGGCTGCTTCTGCTGCTGTGGGTGTTCTTAATGAATCGCGCCCGCAGTAACATGGGCGGCATGGGCGGACCGAACGGTATCTTCAATTTCGGTAAATCGAAGGCCAAGCTGGTCGATCAGAGTGAGGAGAAGGTGACGTTTGACGACGTGGCCGGCCTGAGCGAGATCAAGGTGGAAGTGGGTGAGGTGGTCGACTTTCTGAAGAATAAGGAGAAGTACACCTCACTGGGCGCGAAAATCCCCCGGGGCGTGCTACTGATCGGCCCTCCCGGTACGGGTAAAACGCTGCTGGCGCGGGCCGTGGCCGGCGAGGCGGGCGTGCCGTTTTATAGCATTTCGGGTTCGGAGTTCGTGGAAATGTTCGTCGGGGTGGGTGCCTCGCGGGTGCGCGACCTGTTCAAGACCGCCAAGGAAAACAGCCCCAGTATTGTGTTCATCGATGAGATCGACGCCGTGGGCCGGTCGCGCGGGGCAGCCAATGCGATGCAGAGCAACGACGAGCGCGAGAGCACCCTGAACCAGATGCTGACCGAGATGGACGGCTTCGGGGCCAATACGGGCGTGATCGTGATGGGAGCCACCAACCGGGGAGAGGTGCTGGATTCGGCCCTGCTGCGGCCCGGCCGTTTCGACCGCCAGATCTACCTGGAACTACCGACGAAGCAGGAGCGCGAGGAAATACTGAAAGTACACACCCGCGACATTAAACTGGACGGTGAGATCGACCTGGACCAGTTGGCCAGCCAAACCCCGGGCTTCAGCGGTGCCGATTTGGCCAACCTGTGCAACGAGGCCGCCCTGATTGCCGCCCGCCACGATAAACTGGGCGTGCAGATGCAGGATTTCATGAGCGCGGCCGACCGCATCATCGGCGGACTGGAAAACAAGTCGCGGGTGATTACCGACCGCGAGAAGGAGATCATCGCCTACCACGAGGCCGGCCACGCTACCGCCAGCTGGTACCTGGAGCATGCCGATGCGCTGTTAAAGGTGTCGATCGTGCCGCGGGGCAAGAGCCTGGGCGCGGCTTGGTACCTGCCTACCGAGCGGGCTATTTATACGGTAGAGCAATTCATGGACCGGATCTGCGCCACACTGGCCGGACGGGCGTCGGAAGAAATTATCTTCGGTAAAATTAGCAGTGGCGCACTGGATGATTTGGAAAAGATCACCAAGTTGGCGTATTCCATGGTGAGCTTTTATGGATTGAATGAACAAATCGGTAATATGAGCTATTATGATAGCACGGGGCAGTACCAACGATCCCTGCAAAAACCATATAGCGAGGCTACGGCCCAATTGATCGATCAGGAAGTCAGAACACTCATAGACCAGGCTTACGAGCGAACTAAAACCTTGCTGAATAAACATCGCAACCAGCTGGAAGAACTGGCTCGGTTGCTGCTCAGCAAGGAGGTGGTGCTCCAAAATGATCTTAAGCTTATTTTCGGTGACCGCCCCTTCGGGGCTACGGTCGAGACCGACAAATAAGATCATGAATTTTGCTGGGTTTTTGGTTAATGTTCGGGCAAGTCGATATTCTCGACTTGCCTTTTTTTTGTGTTCGCCATTATTTGCCGGGGGCCGGTACATTTGCCTTCATACTATTGTTACCATGCCAGATTACTTTTATCTCCGCGACGGCGAGAAGCAGGGACCGTATACCCTCGATTATATTCGCTCGCTCAACTTGCCGCCCGAAACGCCCGTACTGCGCGGAGACACCAATGAGTGGATCAAGTCGAAAGATTTCGGCGGAGTCATTACCGGCCACGAGCGGCACCTGGTGGGTGGAGATGAATTGCCCCGTCAGGACCTGAGCGGCTGGTTTGCCACTTACCTGGGTCTGCTGATCTTTCAATCGCTCTTCTGGTCGGTCCTCTCTTTTCTTCCGTTTGACCGGGACATCAGTCTCACGCAACTCATCTCTTCGCTGGTTTACCTGACGGCTAACATTATCCTGCTGGTGATTGCGATCCAGTGGCCGAATGCCCGCTATAAAAGTTTGATGGTTGCTTTTGCGGTACTAGTACTGCTCTTTAATATTGGTAGTATGCTTGCGTTTCAGTTTAGCGGGAACGGAATTTTTTAAACGATTTCTTCACCGCACCAACTCCTCTCCGTATTGCACCACCACGGGGCAGTGGTCGCTGTGCACCGCATCCACCTCCTGGTAGGCACCGAGCAATAGGCCGGCATCTGCGGTTGTCAGGGACTGGTAGTCGATCCGCCAACCCTTGTTGTTGGCCCGTGCATTAGCCCGGGTGGACCACCAGCTGTACTGCACCAATTCGGGGTTGAGATGGCGGAAAGCATCCGTGAAGCCGTGGGTGCCCAGCCACTCGCTCATCCAGGCACGCTCTTCGGGCAGGAAACCGGTGGTTTTCTGGTTGCGTTTGGGGTCGTGGATGTCGATCTCGGCGTGGGCGATGTTGTAGTCGCCCACCACCAGGATCCGCTCCCGGCCGGCGGCGCGCAGTTTGCTCACAAAGCGCACGAAATCGGCGAGGAATTCCATTTTCAGGTCCTGTCGCTCCTGCCCGGAGGTGCCGGAAGGGAAATAGCAGTTCAACAGGGTCAGCCCGCCGAAATCGGTACGTAAGATGCGGCCCTCGCAGTCGTAAATTTCTTGTCCGCAACCGGTTTCTACCAAATCCGGAGCCTGGCGGCTCAGGGTCAGTACGCCGCTGTAGCCCTTGCGGCGGGTGGCCGAGTGCCAGTGGGCATGGTAGCCCATTTCTTCCAGCGGCGTCAGGTCCACCTGTTCGGGGTGCGCCTTGGTTTCCTGAATGCAAATGATGGAAAAATCATTGGCGGCCACCCAGTCGGCAAAGCCCTTGCGCAGGGCGGCCCGGATTCCGTTGACGTTATACGTTACAATTTTCATGGCCGCGAAGATAGCCGGATTTTTTGTCGGGCCGGGGGTGAAACTATCCCGGCCGGCGGCGGGTTGTCCGGCGGATTCGCGTGAGGGATAGGAGGCGTTGTTTGAACGGACTGGAGGGGCGGATCGCATTCGCCCGAGGGCATTTGCCCGCCCGGCGCATGCGATTCGCCCCGCAAGGAAGAGAGTGCCGGATAGCCCGACCCCGACCCTTGGGAGGGGGCACGCCCACCCCGACTTTACTCACCATGCTTTTGCGCGACCACCTTATTACTTATGCAAAAATGGTACGCTCTTTTCCGTGATGCGCTGGCGGGCAAGGAACACGATTTCACGACGGGCAGTACCGACCGCGCCATTGCCATGCTGGCCGTGCCGATGATGCTGGAGATGGCGATGGAGTCGATTTTCGCGCTGGTAGACACTTTTTTCGTCGGCCAGGTCAGCGTTTCCGCCCTCACCACGGTCGGCCTCACCGAGGTTGTCCTCACCCTCGTTTACGCCGTGGCCGTCGGTCTCAGCATCGCGCCCATGGCCATGATCGCCCGCTTTGTGGGCGAGAAAGACGAGTTCGGGGCCGCCCGCGCCGCGCGCCAGTCCATCTGGATCGCCATTGCGTTCAGCATTATCGTTGCCGTGCCGGGCATCATCTTCGCAGAGGACATCTTGCGCCTCATGGGCGGCAGTCCGCAGACGGTGCGCGAGGGGGCAAATTACACCCGCATCATGTTCGGCGGCAACGTGGTCATCATGCTCCTTTTTCTGCTCAACGGCGTTTTTCGGGGGGCGGGCGAAGCCGCCCGTGCCATGCGCGTGCTCTGGATTGCCAACGGCATCAACATCGTGCTGGACCCCATTTTTATCTTTGGTTTCGGTCCCATCCCCGCCCTCGGCGTCACGGGTGCGGCCGTGGCCACCACCATCGGGCGGGGCGTCGGCGTGGCTTATCAACTGTATATTTTGCTGGGCGGCAGATCGTCCGTCAAACTGGCCGTCGGCAGTTGGGGTTTCGACGGGGCCATGATCATGCGCCTCCTGCGCATCGCCGTCAACGGTGCCTTCCAGAACGTCATCGCCTCGGCCAGCTGGATCGTCCTGGCCCGCATCATCGCCTCCTTCGGCGACGCCGCCGTGGCGGGCTACACCATCGCCATTCGGTTGCTCATCTTCACCCTCCTGCCCACCTGGGGCCTGGCCAACGCGGCGGCTACCTTCGTGGGCCAAAACCTGGGCGCCGGCCAACCGGAGCGCGCGGCCCGGGGCGTGTGGCGCGCCGCTTATTATTCCCTCTTCTACCTCGGCGGCGTGGGCCTGCTCTACTTTTTCGGTGCCCAGTGGCTCGTCGGTTGGTTCACCGACAGCCCCGCCGCCCTCGCCCCCGGTGTGCAGGTGCTGCGCGTTTTCGGTATCGGTTACGTCACCTTCGGCCTTGGCATGATCTTCCTCCAGGCCTTCAACGGTTCCGGCGATACGGCCACGCCCACCAAGGTGAATTTTATCGGTTTCTGGCTCATCGAAACGCCGCTGGCCCTCCTGCTCGCCACCCAACTCGGCTACGGTGTGCCGGGGGTCGCGTGGTCGGTCATCGCGGCCGAAACGGTCATTACGGTCATTGCCATCGTGCTGTTTCGGCGGGGGAAATGGAAGACGACGGTGGTGTGAGGGTGGTGTTTTTACAGCGTCCAACCCACTACCATTATTACTAAACTATTGGTACTACTCCGGGCGTGTCCGTCCCTGACGGGCCGGTCGGTCCCTTCCAGGCTCGCTGTTCGCTCGGTGCTGCGCACTGCCCGCTACGCGGGACCCCTTCCAGGCACCTCACGCTAGTTAATGATTGAATGACTGAATGATTGAATGACTTAATGAATGAATGAATGAATGATTGAATGACTGATTGATTGATTGATTGATTATGGGCTGCGCCCGTACTTTACCTGCGGTGATCGTCGGCAAGCTGTTCGGAGTTAGTAGTCAGGCTGCGCCTGCTGGTATTTTTTTATTTTACTACCCAGCCTACGTGTGCGCATTTCCCCTCCCCCCTCTGGAACCGGAACGGTGAAGAGGCCTAGTCAGTCACCTCGAAAGATCATTTATGATCGAGAGAAGCAGCGCAGCTAATCATTCGTTCACTATCTACGGTTCTTCCCTCAATCGCAAAGTCTTCAGGGTATTCAGTCATTCGACAGCCCCTATCCCCGGATGAACAGCCCGGCCCCCTGCGCGGTTACGCTAGCCGAAGCAACAAGCAATGAACCAGACCACCACCGCCCGACCGATCACCGGGGCCATCCAACACTACGCCTGGGGCGGCACCGACTACCTGCCCCAGCTGCTGGGCCGCTCCAATTCTGATAACCAACCCTGGGCAGAGCTATGGCTGGGCACCCATCCCAAAGGCACTGCCCGCCTGGAGGCCGAGGAGCGAACGCTGGCCGACCTGATTGCCGAGGACCCGAACGCCATGCTGGGTGAGGAGGTGGCCGATAAGTACGGCGATCAGTTGCCGTTTTTACTGAAAGTACTGGATGTGAAGCAGATGCTTTCCATCCAGACCCACCCGGAGCGGGGGGCGGCCAAACGGGGGTTTCGGGATGAGGAGAAAGCCGGTATCCCCCGCGATGCGCCCGACCGGAATTTCCGCGACCGTAACCACAAGCCGGAACTGGCCGTGGCCCTGACCGAATTTTACCTGCTGCACGGGTTCCGGCCTACGGCGGATATCCGGGCTTCGCTGGAAGCATTTCGGGGATGGGAAGTGATGCTGCCGTTGCTGGAAAAAGAAGGAATTACGGAACTTTACCGGCACGTGATGCAACTGGACCAGCGGGAAGTCAATCAGCTGCTGAGTCCCCTGCAGGAGCGGCTGGGAAAGATGAGTGCCGATGTGCTGGATAAAGAAGGTGCGGACTACTGGGCGGCGGAGGCGTTCCGGCAGTATACGGACGAGGAAGGGAATTATGACCGGGGAATTTTCTCCGTGTACTGGTTGAATATCGTGCGGCTACACCCGGGCGAGGGAATTTTCCAGGCGGCCGGTATCCCCCATGCTTACTTGCGGGGTGCCTGCATCGAACTGATGGCCAATTCGGATAACGTGCTGCGCGGGGGGCTGACGAAAAAGCACATCGACGTGCCGCAGTTACTGGCCAACCTCAATTTTTCCAGCATCGAACCCCACCACATTCAGCGGGTACTGACGGTGGACAATTGGCGCCACTACCCCACCCCGGCGGAAGATTTTCAGCTGTCCGTCCGGCAGTTCAATGAGGGGGAAGTAGTGGAGGAAAACGATATGGGTCCGGCCATTTACCTGGTGATGAGCGGTAGCGTTCAGTTAGACGACAACACCGTATTATTCAAGGGCCAGAGCTGTTTCCTGCCCGCCGGCGCCGTCATGGAACTGGCCGCGCAGGAATTTTCAACCATTTACCGCGCCTCCGTCGGAGAGCGCCCCAATCAAGAAGAACACGATGCAAGACTTAAAAAATAAGGTCGCCTACGTAACCGGCGGAACCAAGGGAATCGGCTACGGGATAGCGGAGGCACTGGTGACGCAGGGTGTCCACGTGGGTATCACCGGCCGCACCGCCGAAACGGTGAAGGAGGCCGCCGACCGGCTGATGAAGAACTCACCCACCGGTGCCCGGGTGATCGGGCTGGAAGCCGATGTACGCGATGCCGATGCGCAGCACGCCGCCGTCAAGCGGATCGTGGACGAACTGGGCAGCCTGGATATCGTGATTGCCAATGCCGGGATAGGCCACTTCGCCCCCATCGACGAATTGACGGCCGAGCAATTTCAGGAAACCGTGGACGTGAACCTGACCGGGGTTTTTCATACCGTCAAAGCCGCCCTGCCCGCCCTGAAAAACAGTGAGGGTTACCTGTTTACGATCGCCTCGCTGGCGGGCACTAATTTCTTTGCGAAGGGCGCGGCCTATAATGCGTCTAAATTCGGATTGGTCGGATTTACCCAGGCCGTTATGCTGGATGTCCGTCAGGACGGGATCAAGGTGACGACCATCATGCCGGGTTCGGTGGCAACCCACTTCAATGACCACGAGCCGGGTCCGGACGATGCTTGGAAGATTCAGTCGGAAGACCTGGGCCAACTGGTGGTGGACCTGCTGAAGATGCCCGCCCGGACCTTGCCCTCCAAAGTGGAAGTGAGGCCGAGTATGCCGCCGAAATAAACGCCGGGGAAATCATTCCCGTTCCCGTGAGTTTTTCTTACACCAAACATCCACCCGGAGCTTCCGTTAGCTTACAAAAACAACCCCGAGCTAATGGACCAAACCGATATTCTACTTCACTGGGCTTATGTGGCCGTAATGGGACTGAGTGCCCTGGCTATCTTATTCATGGCGAGCCGTCCGCAGGGGGTACCGCAGTATAAATACCTGATCCACACCTTCGTGCTGGTATGGTCGGGCCTGGCCTATTCGGCCATTGCGCTGGGTCAGGGAACGGTGGAGATCGGCGGCGAAACGGTTTACTTTGCCCGTTACGTGGATTGGGTGGTGAGTACGCCGTTACTGTTGCTCTCGCTGGTGCTGACCGGCAAGTACACGCTTAAGTTGGAAGGTTCGCTTACCGCCGGTTTGCTGGGTGCGCAGGTCATCATGATTCTGACCGGCCTGGTGGCCGACCTATCCCCTGCTGAAAACCGGTGGTTCTGGTACATCGCGGGCTGTGTGGCTCTGCTGGTGGTATTTCGGCTGATGTGGAGCGAACTGTACACCAAGGCAAAGATTCAGGGTCCGGAACTGACCGCCGCCTATAAGGGGTCGGCCGTATTTCTCAGCGTGCAGTGGCTGCTTTACCCCTTGGCGTGGGCACTGGGCACCCCCGGCCTGGGCATTTTCGATCCGCTGCTGACCTCGGTGCTCTTTATTATTTTACCGATTGTCTCCAAGGCTGGTTTTGCCTTTTACAACCTCTCCAAGTTGCGGGCACTACCGGATCACCTGCACCAGGGCGCGGCGCAGCCGCGTGCGGTGCGGGAGGTGGTGGCGTGAGTGGTCGGCGGCTTCGATGGATAAAATGGGAATAAGGGAAACATAAATCGTTGCCCGAAACAAGCCATTCCCGTTACGCACCGCAATGAAGCACGGCAACTACCTTCCTGCCCTCGTTTCTTCATCCCCCTCTCTGCGGTGGCCGGGGTGAAGGGGAACCAGACAATTAGCCACCGGTGGGGGTGGGAACCGCGTGAGGTGCCTGCAAGGGCCGCCGCACGGCGGTGGAGTGCGCAGCACCGAGCGAACAGCGAGCTTGTAAGGCACCGACCGGCGGGCGCTAGCCCGCCGGGCACGCCCAAACAAACGTATATTAGATCTCCTCGCGCTCCCAGTCCGTCTGGCCGACGTAAATGAGGATGAAGCCGAGCAGAACGGCGACGATGCGGACGACAACGGAGAAAAGCGGGCCGAGGGCCTGGAGCCAGGTGAGAAAAAAGAGATCGACGGCCACCATGTTCATGAACAAGGAGAAGATTGAGACGCCGGCCAGCAGGAAACCGACGACGGTGAGGGCGGTGGCGGTGGAGGATTTCATGGGCTGAATTATTTTCAGGAAAAGCAGTGAGGAGGCGGGATTGTTCAAGTATTGCGGAGAGAACCGGCCATGAGAAAATTTGATTATTCGTTGGATTACGATGCGCTGAACCTGCGGGAGCGGCCCGATCTGTACGTGATCGGGCGGGGCGAGCAGGGCGTGCTGACGGTGGAGCCGTACAAGTCGGAATTGCTGCCGCACTGGCGGTTCAAGACGCCGGAGATAGCGCGGGAATCGTCGGAGGTACTGTTCGGGATGTTCCTGGATTACCTGGCGGCGGATGATTTTGTGGGGGCGGACATGGCGCGAAAATTTATCCAGATGGGCTACACCCGGGCGCGGCGCTATGCCAATTATCCGGGCGGTAAGAAGTACGTGGGGCCGGTGCCGGACGATAAAAAGGGGCAGAGCGGTGCCCACGGCCGCCGGCAAAAGGAGCGCGGTGAGGAAGACCCGGTAAAGGCGGAGTCGGCGCGGATATTTAAAGTGAAGTGGGAGGAAGCAGAGGCGAATGCGGATTATCAGCGAATGCGGGAGGCATTTATTGAACAGTATGGAAGATAGTACCGGTAGGCGGAAATTTCTGTTCGGAGCGACCGGGCTTCTCCGGCCAAGCAATTGTTTTTGGGAGGCTTTTAGCCCCGTAACAATCCGCCGCCGAACCGGCACTAACCCCTACCAATCGACGCTAAAGCCCATATTTCATTACCTTACCACCCATTCCGCCACCTTAACCACTCCTTATGACACCTTTCAATTACCATGACCAGCTCAGCTGGTTGCCCGCTACCTGGCGCGATACTGCCGGCGAGGGCATCAAAATTGCCATTATCGACAGTGGTATTGACTTTAGCCACCCCGATTTGGCCCACCTCGACCGTCACGGACGGGCATTTCGGACGGGGCGGTCGGATTTTGACATCAGCACCGCACGGGGTAACGATAAGGTGACCGACGGCCGGCCCTCGGGAGTTCCGCACGGCTCGATGGTAGCGGGAATGATCGGGGCCAAAGCGGCCGATCCAGTCCATGGACTAACGGGCGTTTGCCCGGAGGCGGATATAACCATCATTAAAGCAATCGATAACGACGCCGAATTTTTTGAACCCTACTTCACCAATGCCCTGGAAGTGGCCCTGCGCGAGGAAGTGGACCTGGTGTGTGTCAGCGGCTTTCCGGTGGCGGTGGGCCGGGTGGATACGGCCCGCCGGGAAGAACTGTTCAAGCGGCTGAAAGAGGCGGGGATCGTGGTATTAGGCACCCTGCTAAATACCAAATTCACGGATGAACTAAATGCCTTCCAGTACCCCTGTGATCAGGACACGACGATTGTGACCGGGGCCGTGGGTAGGACGCTGGTAGAAAGTCTGGGGCAGGACGGTACCGACCCATTGAGCGACCGGATCGATCTGGTGTGGCCGCAGGTTACCCTGAGCCACTGCGTGGACACCCAGGACGGTTTCTACCGCGAGGACGAACTGAGCAGTTCGCTGGCCACCGCCCTGCTAACGGGTGCGGCCGGGCTGGCACTGGCCGCAGCGCGCGCCGAGCGCGGTGACCCCGACCACCGCATGAGCCGCGCCGAACTATTGAGTGCACTGGCCCCCCACGCACTGGCCTTCAGTGCGGCAACCGTACTGGCCGAATCGCGGCTGGTTCCTTTTCACCTCCGTAATCCCCTGGTTTGATGCGTCACCTGTTACTGCTGTTTTTAGTCCTTCCACTGTTGGCGGCCGGTCAGTCGTCCGGCTCCTCCATATTTGAGGATGCCCTGGAATTAAGAAGCTACCTGACCGTCCTCTCCCTCGATCCCGAGGCACCGACCCTGGCCAAGTTCAGCGAACGGGAGGAAGATCAGTTTCGGATGCGCCAATTGCTGGCCCGCTACGCCGAGGGTAATGCCGCTCCCAGTGATCCGATCGGAGATTTTTACCGAAAAAACCCTTACTTCACCCGGATTCAGGGAAAGGCCAAGTTACTCCTGCCGGGGTCGGTTTTTCAGTCGGTCGTAAGCATGGAGGGAAATGTCGTCACCCCGCCGCTGGTCGGTGCGCCGGGTCCCGGCGGGATCGGTGGAATATTCTCGGCCACCCGCGTGGCGGACGGGATCGCCCGCTTCCTGGTGGCCCGCACCAAGGAAGAGTTGACGGCGAGCTTTTTCCGCAAGTTCCAGGCCGCGCTTACCGAAAATCCGGAGATCGGGATCATGTTCCCCGCCACGGAAAACCTGCTGGAATCCATCGACAAGGATATCTATCAGTACAAGGCTTACCTGAGCAGCCTACGTTATACTTTCCTCACCGACCTCAACCTGCTGCCGGCCAACCTGCGCACCCTGCTGATCGTCAAGCCGGACCTGATCAACTTGCCGCCGCAGACCCAGATCCTGGCCGAAGACTTGCTGGCGGTAAGTCAGCAATTGTTGGACAAGAAATCGGCTCCCGAGGCCCTGAACTTTCTGGCCACCACGGCGCAGCTCCAGCAATCGGGCCGGCTGTCCGCCATCGGCGATACCACCAAGCGTAAACAGCTGGCCGACGTGGCGGCGGGCTTCCAGCTCGTCAACCTGCTCAGTGCAAGCCTGCTCGATTCTAAATCGGAGGAGGATCATTATTTGCCCATGGAAATGGTGGCGCAGCAACTCAACGACCCGGCCTTTGTCTACGTCTACCTGGGCCTGCTGTGGCAACGGGCCGAGGGCATCGCTTTCAGTAACGGCAGTAGCGTTCGCAATTACCTGGGTACCCTGGCGCAGGGAGTGGCCCGGTACAACCAGTTTCGTAACAGCCTGCGCCTGCTTAGTTACCAGACCGGCGAACTGGATACCAGCCTCGACAGCCTGAAAGCCTATGCCGATAGCAACAACCTGGCCTACGACCACTTCTACCGCTATTTCCGCGCCTTCAGCGGGATCGCCGAGCAAGGCCTTACCCTGTACACCGATTTTACCGGCACCACCGACAGCCCCGATAACCTGACCGGGCGCACACTGACCATCCTGCGGTCGGCCAACGAACTGAATTTCAACATCCGCAAGAAAAATTACGTCTACGGTATCACCAACCTGACCGATTTGCTGAACGCGCTGGTTGTCACAGAAGGCGGGTTTCCCCACATCGAGGAGATTCGTAAATACGGCACCTTCATTGCCACCGTCGCCCAGACGGAGGATTCGCAGGAGATTTCGGATGCCATTGCGCTCATTGCCCTGCCCGCTGGTAGTGCCAATCTGAAGAAGAGTAGCAAGTGGTCCTTCGCCATCGGTGCCTACAGCGGCATCAACTACGGCTACGAGGACCTGGATGAAGGTCAGGGCGGCAACGTGGTAGCGGTCTCGGCACCGGTCGGTCTCACGGTCAGCAAGGGTTTGGGGCGGATCGGCAGCGTGAGTCTTTACGTACCCGCCATCGACGTCGGGGCCTTCACCGCCTACCGCTTCAACAACAACGATAACGTACAAAAACTCCCCGAACTGGAGTGGGGCAACCTCTTCGCCCCCGGTGCCCACCTCATCTACGGCCTGCCGGGCAACCTGCCCATTGCCGTGGGCGGCGGTTTTCAGCGCGGCCCCAATATTCGTAAGATCGATCTGGCCCTGGGCAACGGTTTTGACAATACGGGCGGCTACCGCTGGCTGATCTTCGCGGCGGTGGATATACCGATTTCTTACTTTTATTCAAAGTGATGGGGGGCTAGGCCGGTTGAAACGGAGGTTTTTCAGGTAGAAACATTGAATCTTTTGTCGCGTTGAGTTGACAGTCCGCTCAGGACGACAAAACCCGCACGCATGAAACTACTGCTCTCACTCCTGCTCTTACTTTTCCTTGCCGCCACAACCGGCTTTTCCCAAAACCGCTACGTGGCCCGAAACAGCCCCGGTGCTTCCGACGGCAACCCCGGCACCGAGGCCCAGCCCTGGCTGACCATCCAGCACGCGGCCAATAGCGCCACGCCGGGTACGACCGTTTTCATCAAGCAAGGAACCTATTTCGAGTCGGTTTACATCAATGTATCCGGTACGCCGGGGCAGTACATCACGTTTACGAACTTTGGTTCCGATCAGGTCATCATCGACGGGAGTAATACGATTGGGAGCCAAACCATTCTGGTGGGAATCTACCAGCAGAGCTACATTAAGGTAAACGGCCTGAAACTGCAGAATGCCATCGGTAATTTTTCGGCGGGTTTTTACATCGGTCTGGGTTCCGATTTTATCGAAGTGACCGATAACCTGGTTGAAAACATTCATTTCGATAATAATCCGAACGCCCTGGTGAATTCGGTCACCAACGTTAATCCATTCGTAGTGTATAATACGGCCGGAAATAACTCCTGCTCCAATATCCTGGTAGCGAATAACGAGATCCGCAACTGCCGCACCGGTTTTTCCGAGGCCCTGACCCTGAGTGGTAACGTGGAGAATTTTACCGTCGCGAACAACGTGGTACACGACATCACCAATATCGGTATCGACATTGCCGGCGGCTACGGCGTGAGTACCAACCCCGCTACGGATATGGCCCGCAACGGAACGGTACGAAATAACGTGACGTATAACTGCGTGAGCGCCTACGCCGTCTCGGCCGGTATCTACGTGGACGGTGGACACAACGTGGTGATCGAGCAAAACACCTCCTACGGCAACGGGCGCGGCTACGAGGTGGGCTGCGAGCAGTTAGGGCATACCGCCACCGGCATTATCGTGCGGAACAACCTGTCGTTTAATAACCTGGAAGCGGGGATTGGGATCGGCGGCTATAATTTTACCGGCGGTGAAACGGGAAAGGTGACCGACTCGCAGGTGCAGAACAATACCTTCTACAGCAACAATACCAGCGGCATCTATAACGGCGAACTGCTGGTGGAATACACGGAAAACTGCGTGATCGGAAATAATATCTTTCACGGCCTGAATACCCAGAACCTGCTGGTGGTAACGCGGGAGAATTCCACCGGCCTGATTGTTGATTACAACCTTTACTACAGCCCCGCCGGGGCAGCGGCAGCCGTGGTCGATTACGAAGGCAACGTGTATACCGGTTGGTCTACCTACCGCCAGTATACCGGCCTGGATGCCAATTCCACCTTTGCGGCCGCCGGTTTCCTGGATGCGGGCAACCAGAATTTCGACCTTGCCAATAATTCTCCCGCCCGCGACGCCGGTAATCCGGCCTATGCGCCCGCCACCGGCGAAACTGATTTTAACGGTGCCAGTCGCCTGGTGGGCGGCCGGGTAGACGCGGGTGCCTACGAAATCCAGTCGCCGCTGCCCGTTGACTTTACCTCCTTTACCGCTCGCCGGGAAAAAACGACGGTGGAGTTGCACTGGACCACCGGCAGCGAGTCGGCCAACGACCGTTTTGAAGTGGAGCGCAGTGCTGACGGAATTACTTTTAACAGTATCGGCAGCGTAGCGGCCGCCAACCGCGCCGCCGACTACCGGTTCACGGACGAACGCCCTCTCCCGGCCGTCGCCTATTACCGCCTACACCAGATAGATTTTGACGGAACCGCTACCTACAGCACCATCGCGACGGTCGGCATCGCTCCGCGCAGTTTCACGGTCTACCCCAATCCCTTTACTGATTTTATCACCATCGAGCTGCCCGGCACCGCTTCCCTGGATCTGGAGGTCGTCGATCTGCGGGGTTCCGTGGTGCTACTCACCAAGGCGGTAAATGGTGAGCCGGTTGATTTGCGCGGACTGAAATCCGGTAGTTATTTATTGCGCGTGGCGGGGAGTGAGGAGGCAATTAAGGTGGTGAAGCGATAATCGAGATCAAATTGGTGTCCGCCCTAAGTGCTCCAGGTGCTTTACCATATGATACGTCAGTGCCATCTCGATGCACTCCCCTAATTCATTTAGCGGAAGCAGATCATCCTCGCTAAAGATTAGTGCGCGGTTTTTCTCGTAGCGAAACGTATTGCCGTATACCTCCTTAAATACCGGCACCAGGCGGCTGGTGCACTTGAAAAACAACTAGTAATTATCCGGGGTTTTGGCTTTCCAATCGAGGCGAACGGTGCTTCCGCCGTGGACGAGGTAGCTCGGCTTGTTCCACTTGAGGATTTCAGTCAATTCGTCTATTGACTCCGTTTGGGCGGCCGTTGCAAAGATCAGTTGCCGCAACGCCCGAAGTTTTTCGGCGATGTCCGGCGGGTAGGTCTGGAATTTTGCCTCGACGCGGGGGTCTTCGTTGATTAGTAAGTCAGTCATTAGACACGCTCTAAGTTGAGGGTTAGCGGCATCATTTGCATCGTATCACTCATTGCTCACCGATCATCTTCTGATCGACGAGCGTTTCCTCCGCCGGCTGATGGATATTGTTGATCATGTCATCGGTGATTTCACCGATCAGGGCTTCAAGTTCTGCGGAATAGTGGAGGTACTCTTTCCAGAGCACTTCATTCAAATACTCTTCATTTACTTTCACCATCACCGTGGTGTATTTTTGGCGGTGATAGCGGTAGGGTTCCAGGCCGCGTTTTCTGCACAGGGCCAGGAGAAGTTTCTTATGCCAGGAATCAGGAGTGTACAGGCGGTATTCCGTGGCATTCTTGTCTTTATCGAACCCCAGCTCCCCGTAACGTTCAACGAGGCGTTCCTTGGCGGATTCAGCGGCCTCCTTTTCACCGACGTAATCCGTACCGGCGATGAGGGCTTCAATCTTTTTGAGCCGTTCGGCTAATTTGTTTAGGTCCATGATGACGTTTGTTAGAATAACTTCGTGCCAAAGATAAAATTCCACAGTTGCCGAACCAATTTCTCCGCACCACCGCCCACGTGAGGTGCCTGGAGGGGTCGTGCGCAGCACCGAGCGACAGCGAAGCCCGCAAGGGACCGACGGCGGCGACAGCCGGCGGCACGCCCAAAAAACAAACCGCCCCCAAAACTTGTTAGCACCATCTAACTTATTAATTTTGCGGTTCTAAATCGCACCACCGGAAGACTACCCTCCATGAAGCATTTCTTGATCGCTGTCCTTTGCCTACTGATGTTAGTTAGTTGCGGCGGGGAGGAAACCGAGCGCAACCCGGATGGGCTGCTTAACATCGTGACCACCACCACCATGATTACCGACCTGGTGAAGAACATCGGCGGTGATTCGGTGCGGGTGCAGGGGCTGATGGGCAGCGGCGTGGACCCACACCTGTATAAGGCCGGCGAGGGCGACGTGTCTAAACTGACCGGTGCCGACGTGGTGTTTTACAGCGGCCTGCACCTGGAAGGCAAACTGGTGGATGTGTTCGAGCGGATGGGCCGCGATGGCAAGACCATTGCGCTGGCCGAAGTGCTGGATAAAAGCGGGCTGATCGGCTCCGATTATTTTGCCTCCAATTACGACCCGCACATCTGGTTCAACATCGAATATTGGAAGCAGATCACGAACTACCTGACCGAGGAACTGAGCAAACTAGACCCCGGCCACGCCGAGTTTTTTGCCCAAAACCGGACGGCCTACCTGCAACAACTGGATGCGCTGGAGGCCGATGTGCGCCAAACCATCGCCACGCTGCCCGAGGATAAGCGGGTGCTGATCACGGCCCACGATGCCTTTAATTATTTCGGCAAGGAATACGGCTTCGAGGTGGTGGGCCTGCAGGGCCTGAGCACGGCCACCGAGGCCGGGGTGCAGGATGTGCAGAAGTTGGCCCAGCTGATCATTGAAAAGCGGGTGAAGGCCATTTTCGTGGAAACGAGCGTACCGCGCCGCACCATCGAGGCCCTGCAACAAGCCGTGAAAGCGCAGCGATTCGACGTGCAGATCGGCGGCACCCTTTATTCCGATGCGCTGGGCAGTGCCGGCACCGAGGAAGGAACCTACATCGGGATGTTTCGGTATAATGTGCAGACGATCGTTAATGCTTTGAACTAATGAAAACGCAAGCCCCGCTGACCGCTCCCGTGCCCGCCATTCAGGTGGACGACCTGACTGTTGCCTACAACTATAAACCGGTGCTGTGGGACATCGACCTCACCATCCCCGAAGGCGTGCTGATGGCCATCGTGGGGCCGAACGGCGCGGGAAAATCCACGCTTATCAAATCCATTCTCGGCATCATTAAGCCGCTGGCGGGCAGCGTGAAAGTATTCGGCCAACCATATAAAGACCAAGTGGACAAAGTGGCCTACGTGCCCCAGAAGGGCAGCGTGGACTGGGACTTCCCCACCACCGCGCTGGACGTGGTGATGATGGGCACCTACGGCAGTCTGGGCTGGATCAAAAGGCCGGGGCGCGAGGAGAAAAAACGCTCGCTGGAAGCCCTCGAAAAAGTGGGGATGCTGGAGTTCCGCAACCGCCAGATCAGCCAGCTCAGCGGCGGGCAGCAGCAGCGCATCTTCCTGGCCCGCGCCCTGGTGCAGAACGCCGCCATCTATCTGATGGACGAACCCTTTCAGGGCGTGGACGCCACCACCGAGCGCGCCATCGTGCTTATTTTGAAGGAACTGCGCATGGCCGGCAAAACCCTGATCGTGGTTCATCACGACCTGCAAACCGTGCCCGAATATTTCGACTGGGTCACGTTTCTGAATGTCAAAGGCATTGCCTCCGGTCCGGTCAAGGACATCTTCAACGACGACAACCTGACCAAAACCTACGGCATCAATTACAAAGTGGCCGTTAACCAGTAGGACCGATGCAACTCAGCGATTTTTTTACCGATTATACCCTGCGCACCATCACCCTGGGCACCGCCATCCTGGGGGCCGTCTGCGGCATGCTGGGCAGCTTTGCGGTGCTGCGCAAGCAGAGTCTGCTGGGCGATGCCATCTCGCACGCCGCGCTGCCGGGCATTGTACTGGCCTTCCTGCTCACGGGCGTCAAAGACGCCAATTTCCTGCTCCTCGGTGCCCTCGTCAGCGGCCTGGTGGGCACCTTCTGGATCAGGAGTATCGTAAAACGCACCCGCCTGAAAAGCGACACGGCCCTGGGCCTCATCCTCTCGCTATTCTTCGGTTTCGGGATGCTGCTGCTCACCTTCATCCAGAAAATGCCCAACGCCAATCAGGCCGGACTGGACAAATACCTCTTCGGCCAGGCCGCCACGCTGGTCGAGCGCGACGTGTGGGTCATGGCGGCCGTTACGGGCGTCAGCCTCTTCTTTGTACTGCTGTTCTGGAAGGAACTCAAACTCCTGCTTTTCGACGCCGACTACACCAAAACGCTTGGCTTCAACACCCGCTTTCTGGATGTGCTCATCACCAGTTTCATCGTCATCGCCATCGTGCTCGGCCTCCAGACGGTGGGCGTAGTGCTGATGAGTGCCATGCTGCTGGCCCCCGCCGCCGCCGCCCGGCAGTGGACCGACAATCTGGCGGTCATGATCGTGCTGGCGTCCATTTTCGGGGCACTCTCCGGTGTCTTCGGCACGGCCATCAGTGCCGGCCAGAACAACCTGTCCACGGGGCCGGTCATCGTGCTGGTGGCGGCGGGGTTCGTGTTCATCTCCTTCGTCTTTTCGCCCGGGCGCGGACTACTGTTCCGCGAGATCCGCTTCCGGCGCAACCGCCAGGAATTGCACCTCAAAAAGACGCTCACCTTTATGTACCACATCGTGCAGGACCACGACAACATCTCGCACCCCCACGCCATCCGCATCCTCAACAATTTTCAGGGCTACACCCGCAAGGCGCTCACCCAACTGGAGGAGCAACAATTCATCCGCATCACGGGCGACCAGTGGTCCATGACCCAGCGCGGCTACGACGAGGCCGCTTCGCTCTATAACCAAAACGGAACCGGCCATGAGTAGTGCCCAACTCGAGATCCAGCTCATCGCCTCGCTGGTGGCCGTGGCCTGCGCCATCCCCGGCACCTTTTTGGTGCTGCGCCGCATGGCCATGATCAGCGACGCCATCAGCCACTCCATCCTGCCCGGCATCGTACTCGGTTTTTTCATCACCCAGGACCTCAACTCGCCGCTGCTCATCCTCCTGGCCGCGCTCACCGGCGTCATCACGGTGGTGCTGGTCGAGTACATCCAGCAGACCGGACTGGTTAAGGAAGATACCGCCATCGGGCTGGTTTTCCCGGCCCTATTCAGCATCGGGGTCATCCTCATTGCCCAAAATGCTAACGACGTTCACCTCGACATCGACGCCGTCCTCCTCGGCGAACTCGCCTTCGCCCCCTTCGACCGCCTCTTCCTCGGCGGCACCGACGTGGGGCCGAAATCACTCTGGGTCATCGGCATCATTCTGCTCGTCACGCTCACCCTACTGGTCCTCTTTTTCAAGGAACTCAAGCTCAGCACCTTCGACAAGGGCCTGGCCGCCACCCTCGGTTTTTCGCCCGTCCTGCTCCACTACGGCCTCATGACCGTCTCGTCGGTCACCGTCGTCGGGGCCTTCGACGCCGTCGGCGCGGTACTGGTCGTGGCACTCATCATCGCCCCCGCCGCCACCGCCTATCTGCTCACCGACGACCTGAAAAAGATGCTTGTCCTCAGTTGTGTTTTCGGCGTTTTCGCCGCCATAGGCGGCTACTGGATGGCCAATGTTCTGGACGCTTCCATCGCCGGTTCCATCACCACCGTCCTCGGCCTCGTCTTCCTCTTGGTCTACCTATTCGCCCCCAAACAGGGCGTCATTTCCACTTTTTACCGCGAGCGGCAACAGCGCAAGGAAGTCTCGCTACTCGTCTTCCTCCTCCACCTCCAGAACCACGACGACATCGCCGAGCGGCACGTCAATCACCTACAGGAACACATCAACTGGCAGCGCGTACAATCCAAAACCGTCCTCGAACTCGCCGGTCGCAACAACCTCGTCACCATCACCGAAGATATCGTTTCACTCACCCCCAAGGGCCGCCAATTTACCAGTGAAGCTCTCCAGTACATCACCACCAACAAGCAGACGGCCATCGAGGAACTGAAAGATCGGTTTTTCCTGTTCCGGGGGTAGGCCGGGGAAGGAAGGAGTGAGGGAAAGGAAGGATTGAGGGAAGGAAGGTGTGAGGGGGGGAATGAAGGATTGAGGGTTCCCGATACCATCTTCCTTCGGGGGGCCGGGGGTAAGGGCATACCAGGGATTGAACGATCGAATACGGTATATCTTTTTGCGGTTATGGGCGTGCCGCCTCGGCTAACGCCTCGCCGTCGGTCCCTTCCAGGCTCGCTGTTCGCTCGGTGCTCCGCACTTCCGGCTTGCGCCGTCACCTTCCAGGCACCTCACGCGGGTGAAGGAGAAGGTGCGTGTTTTAATACGGATGGTGCGTGTGCTTTGAATCCGAATGGCGCGCATGCTTTAGATCCAAATGGCTGGTGTGCTTTAAATCCGAATGGCGGGGCCATTCGGAGACGCAAAATTTTGCGTCTCTACTTCTAATACTGCTATCTTCCCGCTTCTTTTTAATCTACCGCCACCTTTCACTGACCCCTTCATGCTACTCAATAACCTCGACTGGACCATCATCGGCACCTACTTTTTTATCGTGCTGGCCGTGGGACTTTTTTCTCCCGCAAGGCGGGTTCCAGCTTGTCCGAATTCTTTCTTTCCGGACGTAACTCGCCCTGGTGGCTGCTCGGTGTGTCCATGGTCGCCACTACTTTTTCGGCCGATACACCCAACCTGGTTACCGGCCTGGTGCGGGTAGACGGCGTGGCGGGCAACTGGGGCTGGTGGGCCTTTCTACTCACGGGGATGCTGACCGTATTCGTATTCGCCAAACTGTGGCGACGCAGCATGGTCATGACCGACGTGGAATTTTATGAACTTCGGTATAGCGGGAGGACGGCCGCCTTCCTGCGCGGTTTTCGGGCTTTATATCTGGGGCTGATTTTCAACGTACTGGTCATGGGAGCCGTATCGCTGGCGGCCGTCAAATTCGGCGAGATCGTGCTCGGTTTACCGGGCTGGCTGACGTTACTAATCGCGGGTTCCATTACCCTGGCCTACAGCACCTTCGGCGGCTTGCGGGCGGTTATTATTACCGATTTCGTACAGTTTTTCCTCGCCATGATCGGTGCCATCTGGGGGGCCGTCTACATCCTCGGCCTTCCCGAGATCGGCGGTCTAGACGGCCTGCTGGCACACGAGAACGTGATCGATAAAATCGACCTCCTGCCCTCCTTCGACGACCCCGCCGTGTGGGTACCCGTGCTGCTGGTGCCGCTGGCCGTACAGTGGTGGGCGTCCTACTATCCCGGTGCCGAACCCGGCGGCGGCGGCTACATCGCCCAGCGGATGTTTTCCGCCAAGGACGAACGCAATGCCATCGGGGCCACGCTCCTGTTCAACGTCGCTCACTATGCCCTCCGCCCCTGGCCGTGGATCATCATCGCCCTGGCTTCACTGGTCATCTTTCCGGAACTGTCCGATATTCAGCGGGTTTTCCCCAACCTTTCCGAGGGCAAACTGGGCCACGACGTTGCCTACCCCGCCATGCTCACCAAGCTGCCTCCCGGTTTGCTGGGCTTGGTAGCGGCTTCGTTAATTGCTGCTTTTATGTCCACCATGTCTACCCAACTCAATCTGGGGGCTTCTTATCTGGTCAACGACTTTTACCAACGCTTTATCCGACCCGAAGCCACCGAAAAGCAACTCATCTGGGCGGCGCGGCTGTTTACGGTCATTTCCGCCATTCTCGGTCTTACGCTGGGCTTGCTCCTGACCGATGCCACCCAAGCGTTTGATTTGCTTCTGCTACTCGGTGCCGGCACCGGTCTCATCTACATCCTTCGCTGGTTCTGGTGGCGCATTTCCGCCATGACGGAGATCATCGCCATGATCGCCTCGCTGGTCATCGCCGCAGGGTTCACCTTTATCGATCACGGGCTGGCTAGCTGGCAAACCCTTGTCATCGGTGCCCTGCTCACCACCGCCATCTGGGTCGGTGCCACCTTCCTCACCCGCCCCACCGATCAGAAGACGCTGATTAACTTTTATCGCCGTATCCGCCCGGGCGGCCCCGGATGGGGTCCCGTGCGCCAGGCAGCCGCTTTTTTCGAACCCGGCCTGCCGCTGCCCGCCGTCCACAGTCAGCTGCCGCTGGAACTGGCCTGCGTACTCATCGGCAGCATCACGGTTTACGCTGCTCTTTTCGCCACCGGTAACTGGATCTACGGCAATGTTCTCACCGCCGGGCTGCTTACCGCCCTTGCAGCCGCCGGCGTTATCTTTCTTTTCTCCGCCTGGCGGCGGTTGCGTACCGAATGATGGGGCGCGTGGATCGGGGCGTCGATTGGGAATCTCCTAAACGCGAGGTGTCGCGTCTGGATGGGACGCGAGGTATCGCGTCTGGGTGGTGCGGTATTCGGGGCGTCGATTGGGAATCTCTAGACGCGAGGTGTCGCGTCTGGAGGTGCGGTATTTCGGGGCGTCGATTGGGAATTCCTAGACGCGAGGTGTCGCGTCTGGATGGTGCGGTATTTCGGGGCGTCGATGGGGAATCCCCCAGACGCGAGGTGTCGCGTCTGGATGGTGCGGTATTTCGGGGCGTCGATTGGGAATCTCCTAGACGCGAGGTGTCGCGTCTGGATGGTGCGGTATTTCGGGGCGTCGATTGGGAATCTCCTAGACGCGAGGTGTCGCGTCTCTACTTAATCTTTCCATCCTTGTCCTTCGGCACGGCCCCCGTCTGCTCCCCGAAATACTGGACAAACCGTTGCATATCCTCGGCCACTTGCTTGTTTTGCGTGGCCCGGAAATACGTATCCGCCAAGCCGCGCAGGGTCTGGTAGAAGAACCGGTCCATTTCCAGTACTTGCATGTCTTTGGTCCAGAGGTCGATCTTGAGGGTCTCCTTGTGCCGGGCGGAAAAAGGGCGAGGAGCATACCCTTGCAGGGCTGCGGGGTTTTCGACTGTGGATCGTCGTCCGATTCCCAAGTCAGGGCAACGGGCATCTTTTCCTCGTTCAGGCCGATCTTGATACGGATTTCGCTTTCTTTGATTACTTCGTCTGCCATAATTAATCGGTTGTTGTGGGAAGGTGAGCAGGGAGGAGTTCGGGAATTGCCGCTCCCTCGTAAATGTGCAGGCCGGGGTCTAGTGATTGCGCAGCGGCGACCATGGCGTGGGCCAGGTCTTCCGCTTCCACGGGCGCATAGCGGCCCAGGGCTTCGGCGCCCGTAAAAAAGCGCAGACTCCGCATGAAGCCGATGGCGAGGGTCTCGCCCCAGCGGCTCTCGCTTCGGTCACCCAATAATAGGCTGGGTCGGAAGATGCGGGCGGCCCAGTAGTTCAACTGCATGACGGCCTGTTCGGTTTCGCCCTTGGTGCGGGTATACAAGAAAGTCGATTCCGCGTCCGCTCCCCGCCGGAAACGAGTAATAGTTGCGTACAGCCGGCCGCCAGCCCCGCTTTGGCACAACCGACAATATAGTCGTAGTCGACCCGCCGAAAGCTTCGGCCGATCCGGCGGCGGCCCGCGTGGTGCCGAGGCAAATAAACAAATCCTGACCCCGGAAAGCCGCGTCATAATCGGAAAGGCGGTCGAAATCAATCACTATTTCCTCCAGCCGCTCGTGCTTGAAATCGCCTTTTCGTCGTACCAGACTGCGCACCTTGCTATAGGCTGGATGATCGAGCAACTGACCGATCAGGTGACTTCCTACCATACCGCTCGCGCCTACGATGATAGCGACCTTTTGTCCTTCCGTAATTTCCATGGCGCGAAGGGACAAGGTTTGCAGCAATGTTCAGCGGCGGGCCTCGCCCAAATCCAGTAGCCGACCGCAGTGCGCCAAGTCCTCTTCCACGTTGCTGGCGATGACTACCGTTCGTCCGGCCGTACACCGACTTAAAAGTGCGGAAAACCAGTCGATCCCCGCCCGGTCGAGGGTAATGGTCGGCTCGTCCAGTAGCAAGATTGGCGCGGTACTGCAGAGGGCCAGCCCCAGTTGCAATCGCCGCTGCATCCCCGAACTGAATTGGTGGATGAATTGTGTCGCCCGTATGTTCCAGTTGCCAGGTAGCGGGCAAATCGGAGCGTTCAAAATCGGGCAATAACTGCTGAAAAGAATAATGAAAGTCGATGGCTTCGGCCAGCGTCAGTTCTTCCAGTGGATCGATGTAGGGGGCGGGCGTAGCTGCACCTGGTGGTAGATCGTGTCGATGGAGACCGGCTCGTCTGCGGCCGTATCGTGATAGGTAAGGCGACCCCGGCTGGGGGTGAGTTGCCCGGAAAGCATTCGTAATAGCGTGCTCTTACCCGAACCGTTCGGCCCCGCGACACCCGTGACCGTCCCCGGCTCGAAGGTGTCCGTTAGGTCCCGGATGATCCAGTCGCGCCGGTAGCGTTTACTGACCTGTTGGAGGGTGATTTTTACCAAGGGGGCTGCGCACATCTCAGTGATTCACCTTATTCCCGTTCACCTGCTGAAAACTGCGCAGAATGCCGGTTTTTTCGGTATCGGCGATGAAGTCGAGGATTTCGTTTCGGTCGGCGCATTCGCTCACATTGGCCTCAATGTCCTCCACGGCATTACGCAAGTTGAGGCCCTTGACGAACAGGATGCGGTAGACGTCGGTGCAGGCGGTCGCAACGCGCTCCACGTCGAAGCCGCGGCGTTCCAGGCCCACGCGGTTGAGGCCGATGTAGCTTAACGGTTCGCGGGCGGCGCGGATGAAGGGTGGTACACTCTTGCGGACCAGGCTACCGCCGGCGATGAAGGCATGCTGGCCGATGCGGGTAAATTGCTGGACGCCCACCTGTCCCTCGATGATGACCCAGTCTTCGATGATGACATGGCCGGCAATGTTTACGTTATTGGCCAGTACGACGTTATCGCCGCAGCAGACGGGATCATGGCTGACGTGGAGCGAGTCATCAGCAGGCAATTCTTGCCCACGCGGGTCACGTTAGCCGCAGCGGTACCCCGGTTGATCGTCACGTATTCGCGGACGGTGGTATTATCACCGATGTAAGCCAGGCTGGCATTATTCCAGATCCTGCGGGATACCACTGACGACGGCACCGGGGTAGATTTTGACGTTCTTGCCGATACGGGCACCGTCGAAGATCGTCACGTTCGGCCCGATCCAGGAACCCTCTCCAATCTCGACATCGTCGGCGATAAAAGTAAAGGGCCCCACTTCTACATTGGCACCGATTTTGGCCTTTGGGCTGATGACGCTGAGATTAGGATGCGACATAATTAGGAGCGCTTTACAATTTGGGCGGTAAGTTGGGCTTCACTGACGATCTTGTTGCCGACATAGATCGTACCGATCATCTGGCAAGTACCGCGGCGAATGGGCGCGGCAAGTTCCATCTTGATTAGCATCGTGTCGCCCGGGACGACCTTTTGCTTGAACTTCGCCGATTCCATTTTCAAGAAGTAGGTCGTAGAGGGTTGTTGTCGCCTTCTGGCTCAGTACCAGCAGACCGCCGGTTTGGGCCATGGCCTCGATCTGGAGAACACCCGGCATCAGCGGATTATTAGGGAAGTGGCCCTGGAAAAATGGTTCGTTGAAGGTGATATTCTTCACCCCTACAATGTGCTTATCGCCCCGCTCGATGACCTTATCGACCAGCAGAAAAGGATAGGCATGGGGTAGCCACTGCTGAATGCGGTTGATATCGTAGAGCGGCGGCACGGATGGGTCGTACCTGGGCGTCCCTTGAGGCGCCGTTGTTCTACCAATGCTTTTTTTAGCAGCTTGGTAAACTCGACATTCACGCGGTGGCCGGGCTTGGCGGCAAGAATGCGCCCTTTGATCGGGCTGCCGAGCAGCGAGAGGTCGCCGATCACGTCGAGCAGCTTATGGCGGGCAGGTTCGTTGTGGAACTGGAGATCGAGGGTATTGAGGATGCCCTCGATTGACCTCGACCGTTTCGCGTTCCATTCGTTTGGCCAGACTATCCAGTCTTTCCTGAGGAATGTGGCGGTCGGCGATCACGATGGCATTACTCAGGTCGCCGCCCCGGATGAGGTTGTGCTCGAAGAGTTTTTCCAGTTCGTGGAGGAAAACGAAGGTACGGCAGGGGGCGATCTCGTCGGCGTACTCATTCAGGCTGCGCAGGGTAGCGTACTGCTGGCCGAGAACGGGCGAGTCGAAGTCGATCATGGCCACCACCTCGAATCCGTCGTAGGGCAGGGCCACCAGTTCGGATCCTGTTTCCTCGTCGCGGAAGGTAATGGGTTCTTCCACCACGAAGTAGTCGCGATCGGCCTGCTGTTCCTCGAAGTCCGCCTCGCGGAGGAGGTTGACAAGGGCAGTGCACTACCGTCGAGAATAGGAACCTCGGGGCCGTCGATCTGAATCAAGACGTTATCGATCTCCAGACCGGCCAGTGCGCTCAGTACGTGCTCGACGGTGGACACCCCGGCCTCGTTGACCTGGAGGGTCGTCGAGCGGTCGGTGCTGCAAACGATACTAACATCTACATTAAAGACGGGTTCCCCTTCCAGGTCGGTCCGTTGAAATTTGATTCCGTGGTCGTCGGGTGCCGGGTGAAAGCTCAGGTTGACGTAGGCACCAGTGTGCAGGCCCACTCCGTCGATTGCTACCGCCTGTCGGATGGTGCGTTGTTTCATCGAATAATTGCTCAATTGGCCGCAAAGATAGACATCTAGCCCGGATAGGCTTCGGGTGCGCCGGTCTTCCAATTAACGCGTTGGTAACCGACCCGATCGCTATCCGCAAGCAGTTCGAGTAGCTGCTGATAAACGGTGGGATCGCGGATAAAATCGGCGTCCTCCAGGTTGATGACAAGAGTCGCGCCCTCGCGCCGCAACTGGAAATAATCGAGGTAGGCCCGCTGGATGCCCCGCAGGTAGTCCGCTCCGATCTCAGCCTCATAGTCGCGCCCGCGCCGGGCGATCTGATCCAGTAGCACCTCTACCGGCCGGAAGAGGTACACCAGTAAATCGGGCGGCGGGAAGTGACCGGCCAGGGCACCGTGCAGGCGCTGGAAGAGGCGGAATTCGTCATCGCCCAGGTTATTGCGGGCGAAGAGGGTGGTTTTGTCGAAGAAGTAATCGGACACTACCCCACCCTGTTCGAAAAGCGTTGCCTGCCCCAACTCGCGCTGGAGTTGCTTGTGCCGTTCGGTCATGAAGAACAGTCTCACCGGGAAAGCGTAGCGCTCGGGTTCGCGGTAGAAGTGCGGCAGGAAAGGATTGTCGTCGAATTGCTCCAGGATGAGCCGCCGCCCGTAATCGCGGGCGATCATGCTGCTGAGGGTGGTCTTGCCCGCCCCGATGTTTCCTTCAATGGCGAGGTAAGGGACGGTGATGGGAGGAGTCAATTTGCGGGGTGGTTCGGTGGAGTGACAAGACGGGCCGGTGGAATAGCCCGTTGCGTGAGGTGCCTGGACGGTGATCCGGCCGGGGCGGGGCTTGCCCCCGCCCGGCCGGGCAGCCCGCAGGGCCAAGGCGACAGCCGCGCCGGGAAGGGACCGACGGTGAGGCGTATAGCCGAACCGAC